>JAFGBS010000009.1 GCA_016933055.1 Promethearchaeota archaeon
GGAGGTCCCCAAGTTGTTCATCGATGGCAAGGGCTTCCTTGTAATAGCGCATTGCTTCATCCCACTCGCCTTTGTCATGGTATAATATACCGATGTTGGTGAGTTCCTTTGATTTGCCCCGAAGATCTCCTAGCTGCTCATCGATGGCAAGAGCTTCCTTGTAATAGCGCCTTGCTTCATCCCATTCGCCTTTGTCGTGGAGTAATCGACCGATGTTTGTGAGGGTGATAGATTGCCATCTTTGATTTTTTGTTTCTTGAGCATGTTTCAATAGAATTCTTGCGCAGCGTTCTGCATTGTTTAGAAAACTTAAGTTATCATATATTTCATATGGAATCTGGTAGACTTGATATTCATCGGGAGATTTAATTTGGGAGTTTATGTAGCTTAAGAGATCCGTTTCACTATATGATTGGGAAATTTCTGATTTTCGTTTTATAAACAGTGTTCCGAGGTCAGATGTATGCATTTTTACACGGACCAATTGAGTTCTATACCCCATTCGATGAACTTCTTGGAAAATGTTGCCTACTTTATCCTTAGGAGAGATCTCGATATCTGAAGAAAATTCCTGAATAATTGGCTTAGTTCCTTTCGGTGCATGTTCAATCCAGATTAGCTGATCAAGAGTGTCTAATAATCTCAAAGTTGGCGTAATATCGAAATCATCGCTTCCCGAATATCCCATTATCACCAATGTGCGTCCATTAGTAATGCTCTCAAATACCGGACGTTTATGGGGTTCCAATTGGAATACGGATTCCCCTTCCTTCCCTGATCCGAATGCTTGAATGGTTACAACCAGACTATCCTTGGTAGAGGTGTTCGTAATAATATTATGAGGCGAACCGTGGATTTTATATACGGGAAAATAGCCCTTACGGACCACTTTTGGCACATCGGAATATTTTTTAAAATCTTCTTCGGTAATCACGGGAAGATTACGGTTTTTCTTGACTTTGGATTGCATTAGTGCATGTTCGATAAGGCAATCGAAATTGGTAGTGAGAACGTAATGCCCCCGCTTCATCATTTCTACCAGAAAAAAGTGGTTTGTATTCGGTTTATCGCACAATCCATAGTAATCAATGAGTTTCAATTCCGGATCCAAATAGTCCCGCACAATTTCCACCAATTGCTCGAAACGTAAATTCTCCAACCCGAGAATTTTTTCTACTTCGGATTCTGCACATGTATAGCGGATAATCACTTCCATCATTTCCCGACCTAAAGGTAAATTCGATGGGGGATCACGGGAAATCCCTGCACCTACTAAAAACGTATATTTTCCCTTTTTTGCGAATAGATCTTTCAGTGTCAATTCTCCCATGAATCAATTACGGTGTTGGGAAATAAAAAAGTGATGATGGAGGTTTTTTGTCATAAATTTTTCAATTTCGCAATCACACGATGTTCTAATTCGGGATCTTGACGTATTTTTTTTCCGATGCACTCGGGGCAAATTCGCATTCCAAGAACATGCATATATCCTCCTAATCCTTGTAGCATCTTTTCCCAAGATCCTTGTTTATATCTTTGGTAACCCACATTTACAATATCACTTATAATTCGACCGCATTCCTCACATCGAGAATCTAAAGAATTTCTTGCCCGATCTATGAGAAATCGTCTGGTTTCTTCATAATGCTCAATCTCTGATGTTTTTGGGAAGGAAGTACTTTTAGGAGTGTATTCTTGATAAGATGAATCTGGTTCAACAAATGAACTAGATAAGGCGGTTTGTGGACGTTTAATAATCTCCACGATTTCTTCGGCAACACTTTCAAGGTCATGACTCGAAAATTTGACGCCCAATTTTGATGACAACAGTGCGGGAATATAATTCTTTTCGATAAATACAGGAATGATGTGTTTTTGTTTCATAAGAGCTGCTTTCCATTCCATTTTCACTGAATCTGAGCTTTTCGTGAGGGAGGAACAAAATAATAAGAAAACATCACAATTTTCAATCCCGTAATCCATATATTCTACGATATCATATTTTGTATCTTGTTGCCAAAATAGAACTTTCTCAATTATTGAATAGCGTTCTAATTCTCGTGCTAACTGAGGTATACGAAACTGGTTAGCATCTTCGGTCACATAACTCATAAATATTATATGTCCCATAATTAATCCCGTTTTTCGTTAGCTTTCAACGCACACGCATAACATTTTCACACCCACAGTTCGGACAATTATGTGGATCACAGCGTGAGCATACATTAATCATAGCATGACATTTTATACATCGATATTTGTGCATTCCGTAAAATGATGGTTCAGGATTTCCGCATAAACTACACCTTTCCATAAGTTTATCTCACTAATTTTACCTTTTTTTTTTAAATTGTAGTACTGTTACTTCTTAGTTTTCTCTTTCTTGATTTTTTCGTACATTTTTTTTGCGCACCGGATAATATTGTTGTGATCAAAAGCTAGATCTATCTGCTCTATTTCAGTCAACGATTTTTTTACAACTGATACTACGTCTGTAGAGGGACGTAATCCATCGAGACTCTTCACTTCGCATAGATACGCATGAGAAACGATTTTGCCTCGAGGATCGCGATTTGGATCATCGAATAATTTAATAAAACGAGCCTTTTTTACTTCCAATCCGGTTTCTTCCCACATTTCCCGTTCTAAAGCTTCTAATTTAGCTTCTCCTAACTCAATAAATCCCCCTGGGAGAGCCAGTTGACCTTGGAATGGAGGGAATTTTCGTTCTACTAGCACAACAAAATCGTCATAGGTCTCTCTCCCATCTTTTCCTACTATTTCGGAATGTATGATAACACCATCCACGGTTTCGCGAAGTATGGATTTTCCTGACTTTTTCGCATAATTAGTCAAGATATAAATTACAATGATAGACGCAAAAATGAGAATAATAAATCCAACTATAGCACTAAGATAGCTTTCCGTAATCCAATTATTCCGACGTGCTTCAAAATAAGAAAATGCCAGTAACACAAGATCCACGAATAAAGACAGGCCAAATAAAATTTCTAACAAGAAAGTACTTTTTTGTATAGATTTTTGGTCCTGTTCTTGGATTTGATGATAACGATTTTCTAAAGATTTAGATAATTTGTCTAATTTCGTATGTAACCATTCAGAAATTCCCTCAATATTAAAAATCTGCATCAGATGATGCAAGATTTTTTTGTAATATCCGGATCGATTTACCTCCAACTCGTTATATAATTCACTGATTTTTGCGTCAATTTTTCCTACTAAGAATTCATGTTCTGCAATTTGATTTTGGATGGATTGTACCTGCATCTGTGCCGACGTATTCATACTAGTTACTAGATCGTCCAAGGAAATACTCAATTCCATCATAGCAAATTTAAGGCTGCGAATTGCACCAACAGTATCCACTAAGGTCTTTTTATAATAGAGGTCAAAGAATTTATCAAAATCCTTCTGTTGAATATAAAGAAATGCCGAACCCGATTGAATATAACTCAATTCCGTAGTTTTGTAGCTTAAATTTTTCTGTAATTGTTGATTTACCGCTTCTTCTTGAACATCGAATGATTCCCAGCGTCCAGAATAAGGCACAATCCAATGATAAATAGACTTCTTATGTTGCATAATCGAGATAGGCTCCCAACGAAATTCTGGTTTAACACCTAGTCCCTCTATTTTATCACAAATTGTAGTCACATATAGAGAATCCTCATCTAAGTAGATGAATTCGAAATTTTTGGGAGGTGCTTTTATTTCTGTTACCTCACCCTCGTAAAGATCTATGTTTTTCAATATCTTTTTTAAACAATGGATAACATATACGGGAAATTCGTGTAAAATCCAAGGACGAAGGGTGCGTTTTTCTTCTGTATTATCTTTAAAATATTCTACTTCAAATTCAATCCATCCCGCTTGATTGAATAGGGCTTTTCCGTTCTTAAATGGGAACCCACGTAAAGATGGAAGCCATTTCATCTGCAAGGTAATATGTTTCGAAATATATATTAGTTCATTTAGGAATGTATCGTCCCAACTGGCGTTTTCTACTTCTTGCTGAAAAATAGACTGTCGCCATGGACTTTCCACTGTGTCTTGATACAGTTTAATTAATTCTTTTCTCAATTTTATGATAATCTCTTCAGGATTCATGATAACTGTATTGAAAAAGGCATTTGCAAACCAGTATTCTTTTCGGTAGATGAACTTCAACGGTTCTTGATCATAGTTCACCAATATTTTCACCCGTTTCCATATTAGTGAAAAAAATATAAAAACGTATGGTGAAAATTAAAGTAAATTGAGTTTGCAGTATGAGGAAGGACGGAATGCGTTTTACAGAATTTCTTCAACTATCTGCACATATTGCATGAAACTACTAAAAAAATTAATAGGTTTAATAGGAGTTTCAATTCATTTGAGTGATAAACGAATTTATACCCATGTACATTAAATACTAAACAAATCACAAAAGTGAGAAAAAAATAAATACTCGATCGATGAATTAATATTGAGAAAATCATGGGACGAGAAATATCGGGTACTTGGCATTGTATAAACTGTGGTTATACCGCTAAGGGTACAGAATGGAACACGCACATTATTAAGACATTTCAGAAATTTATGAGGGAGGGAGCATTTTATCTCTGCCCACAATGTAAAACCGAAACTGAATTATATCGAGGCAATGGTAAAGGTCCCAAGAAAATTTTAGGAACTTGGCATTGTGCAAACTGTGGATTTACAACCTCAGGTGAAGTTTGGAATACAAAAATGATTCGATCGTTTCAGAAATTTGGGGACGTGGGAACTATATATCGATGTCCACAGTGCAATGAAGATACCGAACTATATCGAGGTAAAGGTAGAGGAGGGGGAAAAAAAATTTACGGATATTGGCATTGCGTGAATTGTGGGTATACTGCAGATGGAAAAACATGGAATGGTTTAATTGTCAAAACATTTCGTAAATTTGGTCATAAAGGAGCAATTTACTCTTGTCCCGAATGTAATAAACATGTTGAGTTAGATAGGGGTTCAGGAACAGTATTAATGACAAAAAATCTTGCTGAAAAAGCTCCAGTGAAAATTAAAACCGTTTTCTTTAGTCATTCAACCCGAGACTTCAAAACATATAACATTCCTGAAATCGCTGAAAGGTTGACAAAATATTTTGATATAAAAGATGCAATATTTTGGGAAGAAGATGCGGGTCATAATATCATAGATTTTATGGATAAGACCTTAGGTGTGTGTAATGTGGCAGTTCTATTCTGTTCCGCTAATGCATTAGCATCGGAGAGTGTAAAAAAGGAATGGACTGCCATTGAGAGTTTAAATAAACCGATAATTCCGGTTTATACAGATCCCGAACATATCCCACCACTTCTTGCTCCACGGCAACGGATTTTATTTGATAGGACTAAATTTGATAAATTCATTGACGAACTACATGAATTGATTCAAAAAATAGTTGAAGAATAATACTCATTCTTTAATTTTTTATATTAGTTACTTGCTGCAAATAACCAGACTGCTTCTATCTAATAAATTGAATTCGTCGAATTTATAAAATACTTCTGTCTGGAACCACATATTCAATATACTTCATTACCCCGGATGATAATATGGGTAACGTGGTGGTGTATATAATGAAAATTACGTTTAGTTTTCCTTGTGAGTAGTTCCATAGGTGCAGATTCATTAAAATTACTTGTTCACTTAAACTGAGCGTGCAATTTTCTATGGTCACAGGCATGTTTGAAGAAAATTCCCCTTAAGTAGCATCCTTCATCTTGATAATATTTCGCGATCCGTCTACTATAAAACTTTTTCCTTAAAAGAAAAAGGGCTAGTGAAATTTGATAGATCTAAGTCAACAGGTTGGAAATTGGCATGATCTATAAAATTTGAGGATAAAATTATTCAATTCCTTAGAAACGGGAATCTTTTGAAGAAAAAATATTCGAAATCAACATTATTCTGAATTTTCAAACCACTACCATTATCATAAATCGGAATAAGAATGGGAACGTGTGGATTCGTGCAGGTACCTATCATAAACAAATTTAAACTCCCGAAACGGGTATTTTGCGAATGATGATGGAGCACGTGATCCACGAAAAAATCATTCATACTACAGAAAGACACAAAAAAATAAATCCTTCAATTGAATCTACAAAACCTCTACAAGCAGTAACGTTCGAGTAATTTTAAGAATCTTGAGTTATTATTCCAATAAAAGTTGCTATACGCTGAAACCGTCGTGAAAGACCAAACCAAGCAAAACTCACAATAAATGAGATAATCCCAGACACCACTGATGGTATGCTCAGTAAAAAAATACCTAATATCATCGTGGTTATCCCCCCAAGTAATACTATTGCTCCTACTACTTGATAAATATTAGATTTGTTTAGGTCAAAAGTTATATCTTCTATGTACTGTTTTCTTAGCTTCTCTTTATATTCAAGAGCAACTTGATTTTGCGAATCTTTTTCCAATACCTTATTAAAGCAAAGAGAAGCATTATATGGATGGTTTAAGAAAAAATGAAGTTTTCCTTTGTTTAACCAAGCATCAATATTATCTGGATTAATCTCAACAATTTGTTCATAACATTTAATTGCTTTATACAATTTTCTATTTTCTTCAAATTCTTTTGCTTCATTCATCAGAGAAGATACATTTTCTGCCATTATATACCACCTTTAAATCAGAGATCGACAATTGTAATATATATCTTTATTCCCTTTCTCCTTATTTTCTCAGATCAACATCTATTCCACCATTTCGGTTAACTAGGTAATCCCTTTAACGTAAAACTATCATAAAACAACGTCAACCTTATAAAATTGAAAATTTACAATTTTCCCTATCTACCGATCATTCTGACGAGGAACTAATTCTCAGTGAAGCAGAACTGCACGCAGACGAAATTCTGTCTTTCCCTTCATCCACCTCCAACGAAATTTCAGAATTATTATCGAAATATACAAATTTTGTAACAAACACTCAACCCAGTTCCTTATCTTCCCTAAAAAATTTCGCCCAAGGAAGAAAAAGAGTTAAATTAACCAAGTAGTGGGTTGATAAGAATAAAATAAACCACCTTAGAATTCAATTGAAGATAGGAAATTGGTGGAGTTGTCCTAATTGTTTGACTGAATATTTACTGTAGATAATCATAAAGAAACTCGAAATACCAGAAACCACATGTTTAAATCAAAAACAATTATAAATTTGTACTTCCATCTTTTATCCGTTCATTGCATGGAATTTTTGAATGCTTTTGCACAATGTTTGCAACAAAAATTCATCTTCTTATCGTTGATCGTTTCAATATAAAAATTATCGAATAGCTTTACACCACAACTAGCACATACTTGAAGTTTTGATACAATTGCAGCTTCAATCAGATTTCCAAATCGTTGCAAAATCCTATCTACAAAATCCTCACCTAGTTGTGTTAATTGGAACCCTTTCGATCTTTTAGATTTAGAAGTTGGAATTGGAAGAATATATCCTTCTGCTTGAAGATTAGCTAGAAAATCGTAGATATACGTAGGACTGGCTGTTTTCCCTAAATCCGACTTTAGGCGTTTAATAATATAATATCCTGTTACTGTTTTTTTCGTTTTTAATAGGGTTAAAGTATAGAACTTAGTCAAATTTTGCACTTTTATATTTTCATCCATTGAAATTAACTCCATGATTAGGTTCTAGAGAACCCCCCCGAGGAAATTTATATGGAACTTAATTTATAAATATATATTTTATGATAGTAATTTTTAAATATATACTCTTATGTATATATCATAGTAATCCACTCCAACTGGATTACAAAAAATTGATGAAAAAATGGTACTTGATGAACACCCTCATATGATGGACTGGTGGTTTAATTTATTCGGTCCATATTCATGGATTATAATGACATTTGGTTTTGTCGTTTTGCTCTCAATCAGCATCTTAATAGCATATTACGTTCATAAAGATGCAGTTAGAAGGGGAATTGCAAATTCTGAAGTCTGGTTATTGATTGTTCTAATCTTTAATGTAATTGGATTACTTATTTATTTGCTAGTTAGAGGAAATTACGCTCCAAATTATGAAGAGCAAAATATGACTCGAAATACTCCTTCAAGGTGATTATGATGTTAGATGGCGGTATGGGACACATGATGGATTGGTTTTTTAATGATTCATTACCTTGGCTCTATATTATTAGCGGATGTATGATTTTTATCATAATAATTGCTTTGATAATTTATGTTATATGATCCCCAAGAAATTTACGATACATACAGAATCAATCGGTTTCAATTAGTGGATCTTTCTATACTCATCGGGAATGATTATACTCCCGGAATCAAAGGGATTGGTCCGAAGAAAGGTATCGAACTGCTTCACAAACATCGGAATCTAGAACAGTTGCCTAATAAGATCCGAGAAAAAATTCCCCTTAATGTATCAGATATTGGGATAATTCGTTCTCTATTTTTAATACCGAATGTTCTAACCACAATTCCAGAATTATCATTTACATATCCCAATCGGGGAGGCATTTTGGAACTAATGACAGTAGATCATTCTCTACACCGAGATCGAGTGAGTAAAGGAATCAAGCGATTATTAAAAGCCCATTTTTTAATGAAAATTACTCATATTCAAGATAAGAGAAAATAAAAACCATAGAATGTAGAATTATGCTGAAAGATAATTAGGAACTTAATGAGTGGAAGTTCAGATGTACCTATTCGTTCCGAGATGTGGACCTATCTCCAATGTTTCCCTTTTTTTAGTTTTTGCCCCATTAGAAATTTCTGGAGAGGTCCTTTCTTGTGGTTATAGATGTGCTCATATAATTGATCATAATCTTTCGGAACTGTAGATGGTTTTTCAACGGGTTTTAACGATAATGCACCCTGATTACATACGGTAACACAAATGCCACAACCAATACACCGATTTAGATCAATTTTTGCTTTCTTACTTTCTCCATTGATAGTGATTGCATTAACTTGACAGCTCTTCTCACATAATCCGCATCCAACGCATTTCTCAGTGATTAATTCAGCATAAAAATCATGAGTCCAAAATTCCGCAGGATAAGGTAATTGTTTTTGTAAGCGTAAAATGCCACAACAACAACCACAACAACTACAAATGAATTCAGGTATTTGTCCACCTGATGGTTGTAGTACTAAACCTTCTTTCTGGTTAAGTGTTAACGTTTCTATTGCTTCTTGTTGAGTTAATTCTTTTCCAATCCCAGAAAATAATAACTGGCTTGCCATCATTCCCATTGCAAGACATACATACTCTCGTGTAGTTTTTTTACAATTTTCTCCTAGTATTTTTTGTCTTTCCCGGCAAACGCATTTTAACAAAGCAAACGGTCCGTTATTTTCATTCACTAATTTCATTACTTGATTATATGTCGCAATTTTATGCTCTGGAGTGATAGATTCCTCAATAGGGATAGTTCGCATTTGTGATACTTTGGAAGATAGAAATTCTAAACCATATGCGGATGTATTGTCATAATCATCATACACTTTTACATATTCAGGAGTAAGTTCGCCACCTTTAAGTTCATATAATCCGATCACAAGTGGAATTAAAGCATATTGCAGTTCTTCTTGGTCTTTTCTTTGATAGATACAACGTATTCTAGCCATTTCAACTAAAAAGTTTTCCAGTTCCTCTTTAGTATAGAGTTTTTTCGTTTTCTCATGGATTTGATTAATTGATTGAAATCGAAAACTCAAATGAAGAGCAATTTTCACATGATTCTCTTTGGGGAAATGTAATTGCAATAATCGAACATCGGAATCATCCTTTGACTTTGGATATCCTACAGCTTGCTTATTCAAATGTTTTTGTAATTTTCGGTAAATACGTGGAACCTTTTCAATGGTTGAAATAAGACATCCCTTTTTTTCTTGATTTTTAATAAAGTTACTTAATTATGTCAAAGCAAAGGAACTTTATGAGGTTTCTTACTACTGATAAATTTTTATATACGGTAAAAATGATTTTACGGAACAAAATCGGTTTTAACGTAATTTAATAGCGCCGTGGGTTAGTTTGAGAATTTATATAACTAAAATTGGAAACTGTACCATGAGGAAATTTTCATTATTGTTATTTTCAGGTTTAAATACTTCTCTCACTTTCCAACTTTGATAACAAATGACCGAAGTATCTATTGAAGAGAATCGACCCAAAATCATAGAATTCATCGAAGCCACGTTTTTCCAATCGTTGAACGTGCTCCCTAATGAATTAGTGAAACTAGAACGAGAAGAGATCACCATGAAGCAATTCCGTGCATTCATTCTGGAACAGCGAGTATGGTTTGCAGAACGGGTACTTGACTATTGGAATACTACCCATAACAGAGAGACTCAATTGGAAAATACATTATTGCATATTGGAAAAGAACTACAGGAAGAAATGAAAGCGAATGACTGAATCCCCCAAGAGGATCGATACTTAAAATGCTTATGTGCGGATCTACTTTATAGATATATATGCTGAATTCTAAGAATGAGATTGTCTATGTGGCCAATACTCACAAAGAATCCCGATCATCCATAGGTGCATGGGTAGGGTATATTTTAATATTCTATCTATACGAAATGAAAAAGACCAGACTGTGTGAAAATAGTTTGGAAACATTCTTTGACTAATCAAGTAGAGGGATCTTGGAAAATTTAGCAATTTCATTTTCGGTTTTATAAATAATCATATACTTTCATCCGTAGCATGCACTCTCTAACCTCTCTCCCTATTAATCCATTAGAATCCCCCTATCTCAAGAAAGAGAAGTTGGAGGTGCGTACATACCAAGTTAAGATTGCCAAAAAATGCATAGGGCAGAACTATTTAGTGTCGATTCTGACGGGTTTGGGGAAAACTATCATTGCGATTCTAACTACTGCGGGAATCTTAACCAGATCTTTTCCCAACTCAAAAATCGTGATGGTTGCTCCCACTAGACCCCTAATTCTGCAACATGCGAAAATTTTTCAGCAATTCCTCAGCGTAAAAATTAACGAGGAATCGGTCCTCACGGGATCTGTCAAACCCACGAAACGTATTCAAACTTTTCAACAACGGCGAATCCTTTTCTATACACCTCAAACTTTACGCAACGATTTGAAAGAACAACGATACAATCTCAAGGATGTGAGTTTATTGATTATCGATGAAGCTCATAAAGCGTCGGGAGACTATGCGTATACCGAGATCGCATCCATCTATCACGAAAGCAATCCCGATGGATCGATTTTAGCTTTGACGGCCAGTCCTGGTGCAGCCAAAGAACAAATCCATACATTGTGCAAAAATCTCTTCATACCCAATAATCACATCGAGTTACGGGATCGAGAAGATGAAGACGTGAAATCCTATGTAAAACAAATGGCGATAACGAAAATTGGTGTAGATATATCGGATTTTATGAAAGAAATCTTAACGGAATTGAATGAAATTCTCCGAGAACGCATGATCTTCTTAATGAACTGCGGCTATCTCATCGATTATAATGGGGATCCAATTGAGGACGTCGACCAATTAACTCGTTTTTCCCATCATCTCTCTCTTCAACTTAATACTACCTTACTTTCTCGAAGTCAAGAACTCAAGGGTTCCGTTGTTTTACCCGATTCTCAAGATGAGTACCTCTATCAAGCCATATCTGTGAACGCAGAAGTCTTACGCATCTACCACATGATAAAAACCACCGAATCCCAAGGACTCAATGTACTGTTTGAATATCTCGAACAAATACAGAACAATATTCGAAAATCCACTGCATCGAAAGCGCTTAAGAATTTAGCATCCGATTCTCGCTTGTACTTACTCTATAAAACCATAAGAGATAAGGCAAACTCTGATTCCAGTGAAGAATTAATCCATCCGAAACTGATTCAACTTAAAGATATTCTTACTGAAGAATTGAAGGAGAATCCCCAAGCTCGAATTTTACAGTTCGCGGAATTTCGGGACACCATTCAAGTAATCTATAATATCTTAAAGAAACTACCGAATCTTTATCCCGTTCGATTCGTGGGGCAAAATACCAAGTCTAAAAAAGATCGGGGTCTATCTCAAAAAGACCAAGTAGCAATATTGGACCATTTCCGACAAGGTAAATATAACGTATGAGTATCTACCAGTGTTGCCGAAGAAGGATTAGATATTGCGGAATGCGATATGGTAATTTTTTATGATGCAGTGCCAACGGAAATACGATTAATTCAACGAAAAGGGAGGACTGCCCGACAGCGAGAGGGTAAGGTCGTTATTTTATATAGTAAAGGCACTTCCGATGAGAAAAATTTGAAAAAATCACTCTCCCGACTACAACAGATGCACAATCATCTTAGACCGAAAACTAACGAAAAGAAAAAGGATGCAATACAGATCGCTGAAGAGGAATCCCAACAACAAACCATTGAACGCTTTATGGATGCGGTTACACAACCCAAGCAAGATTTTCAAGAATTTCAAGCATTTCCACAATTACGACTTGCTTCAACCCCCCATTCTTCAATTATTACTATTTACTCAGACGCAGGAAAAAAATACAAATTAACAGAACTATTCATTCAAAATTCTATCCCATTCTCTAAGGAAACCCCCACGATTCCATATAATTTTTTAACCCCAATCTTAGCGAATTCAGTAACACTTTTTCTTACCATCCTCTTACCTTCGAAACTTCAGCAAGCTCGATTGCGCCAAGATGAATTATACAATGAACTCAACCTTCTTTCATCTAATTTTGAAGTGGTTATTTTAGGAATTGATTTTCTGAATTATACGGAATTAGTGGCAGGAGGTAAAGAAAACTTAATCCAACCGATTCGGACAATTTCACACGAATTCTCTAACATTGTGCTAATCCCAATAGATAAGATAAGCGATCTCCACATGGTATTACTTCCCATTCTAATCAATCAACGAAAAGAAGAATCATGACAGACTATATCGTATTCCAATGCACGAAATGTAACCAATATACCTATGCAAAAACCACGCAAAAAGGAAAAAAATGTCCGCGTTGTGGTAGGAATCATATTATTAATAAAGTGAACGGTGAATTAGTAAATGCTCCAACGAAAGCAATGGAGTTAGTGAAATATAACCAGAATCAAATTAATTCCTCGAAATCATTCAATAGTACAAAGAAGCCGATTCCTATTCGTACTCCATCCTCTTCTGAACCATTGATTATCCCTATTATTGCACAAGATGCTCAACTCACTAAATTATTACAAAAAGTTATCGAATGGCAACGAAATGAGAACATCTCTTTTAAAGAAGGGTTTCCCGAATACATCATTGAGTATATTGTCCAAGAGATCGAACTGGAATCCCGTAGTCGAACGATCTTGATCCGAAAGCTCCATCAATTAAAGCAATTTACACGCTTAGAGGGAGGTAATATCTATATTGAAGAAACATATTAATCCGGAAGGATTATGGGAACAGCATTATCACTCCAAAATTATTCAAATCTATGGGAAAGCGGGATCAGGAAAATCGACCCTAGCGATGCATTTTGTAGGATATATTTTACAACAAGACATAAAAAATAAGGCATTCTGGGTGGATGCAGAGCGAAAAACCACTTCTAAACGATTGAATGATATCATAGGTAATAATGCACGTTCGATTTTGATTGCTCAACCACGAACCTATGATGAACAAGAAAAAGTATTCAAAAGCTTATCCACCATGGAATTTCCTATTACTGTGATTGTGATTGACACGATATCTCACCATTTTCGGGAGCTGGAAAAACGAGATTCATGGACTTCGTATTCTGACTATCTCCAATTCTTTTATGAAATCCATATCCTCCCTCTACTTATTACTCAAAGATGGATGAATTGTCATCTCATTCTGGTGCATCAAATAACCTCCCTACCGGAGGAAGAGGATAAACCATATCTCTATAAGGTATTTGAAGAGATCCACTCAGATTGGATTCATCTCGAGAAGGGATTTGAATCTTAAAATTGACTCACTAATTTTGTATCCTATACCTTAGCTCGTACCCAATGAATCTCTGATTAATGAATCCAATTTTTTTTCTATCGATCTAATATTCTCCTGTATTATCTTATAGAAATTAATAATTTTTTCTGTGTCATTCAATTCTTTTATCCACAACCAATAATCCTTTAATTCGGTATTATCTTCATGGAAATTGATCCATTTATTAATAAAAGCAATAATTTTATCAATTTCTTTTTTTCTAATTTCACCTTCACAATAATTTTCAATTTGCAGTCTTAAGTTTTGTATGGCAAATTTCCGATATTGAGAAGGATCCAACTTCCTATAGATGGGATTTTTTTCAAACTTATCTTTTGGAACTATGGTTTCATAGTTTTGAGTAATTGTAATTCCTCTTTCAATGTATGCTATACCATATATATATTGCCAGATATAAGCAGTAAAACTATCGGGATCGATATTACAAATGATTCCATTTTCATATGCTTTCTGAATCAACTCTCGAATGATTTTCAAGGGTTTTCCCGGTTCATATGTATCTTCAATGGGACCAATTAGATTTGAGTTCGGTGGTTCAGAAAGAAACAAGATGTTAAAACCTTCTTCATTTTCACTAGCCCAATTGATGAATTCTTCAGCAATTTCTATGATAAAATCTATAATATTTTTCGTGTTATTTGAAATAATTTTTAAGATTAAATTCTCAATAGATTTAAGGTATTTTACACGCATCCCAATAAAGATCTCGCGTTTACTTTGAAAATAATTATAAATATTCTTTGCACTCATTCCTGTCTTTCGTGCGATTTCTCGCATAGAAAGCCCATCCATTCCTGACTCTGCATACAATTCAATTGCAGCATCAATGATATCTGATATTTGCTGTTCTCGCTTATCTATTTTAGAATTTGTAAATGAATCTGGCATTATTGAACTCTTAAAGAAATAACGTATTCTAGATTTTAATTTTTATTCTATTTATAATAGATAAATCAACAATGTTGATATTTATATTACACGTCGTTATCATAGATTTTCAAATTCTAATCCACAAGGTTTATATATTAAATGATGTGAATTCAATATTGTTGAATAGAACTTAGGTATTTATTCAACAATGTTTACCAATGGCTGATGAAAAGCAATGCAAAACACTCACAATATGATTTCTCTTGAAGGTACATATTATGATGCTGGATTTCAACAAGGAAGGGTAAACAAGGAAAATCTGTGGAAAATGTATAATTTACTTCCACAATTTGGAGATTTTATCTGCCAAAAACCTAAAGATATACCATTAACCGAATTTATTGAGTCAGTTAAAACAAAAACAACCAAGAAATTAAAAAGTCTTTATCAAAAATTTGCTCCAGATTGCTGGGAATACAATTTGGGCATTGTTAATGGAGCAAGTTTACCGATGGATAATCTTCTCTTACTCCAAAATATCGAAATTAGTATACCACAAGTTGATTATATAATTCACGAAAATGAGGAATTTCCCATATTACGTACTACTGGTTTAGAAGGAGCGTGTACAACTTCATTAACCACTCCAGAATGGTCTGAAACGGGAGGAATTTTAATGACTAAAAACTTTGGTTATCCTTTCATCACACTCTTCATTCATTATGGAAAGCGATTACGTCTTAAGGGAAGAAATCAAGTATTAAGTTTTTCATTATCCCCTCTTGTGGGAGCACCTCATGGAATGAATGAAGCAGGTTTGACAATTTCTTACAATTATGCTTATCCACAAGATGGACCAATTGAAGGATTGCCCATTTCCACCCTTGTTCAAGAAGCATTATTAAATTTCACTACCGTCAAAGAGACAGTGGATTATTTTAAAAAAATGCCACGAGGGAATGGTGCTATGGT
This sequence comes from Promethearchaeota archaeon, assembly GCA_016933055.1. Lineage (GTDB taxonomy): Archaea > Asgardarchaeota > Lokiarchaeia > Sigyniarchaeales > Promethearchaeaceae > AMARA-1. Next base: position 15,895 of record JAFGBS010000009.1, read on the forward strand.
GACCATAGGGGATGCTGATGGAAACAGTATATGTTTAGAACTCTGCTTCAAAACAGTTGGAATTAGAACTGCTGAAAAAGGACGTCTCATCGTGACAAATGATCTATTAAGTCCTGAAGGGCAATCAGTTGATAAACCTCCTAATGCTCGTTTTTCTGATTCCGCTCATCCTGGTTTGCGTGGAAAACTCATGAATGAATCCTCCAAATTCCGATATGATAGAATGGATTATCTCTTTTATCGGATAATGAGTAAAGGGAAAATTACAATTAAAGACCTACATCAGATTATGACAGATCACGGTCCTACGGGATACGGATCAGATAATACTATTTGCCGTCATGGACCTGCTGCGAACACAACAACAGCCATCATATTCGATATTAAAAATCTATGTTTGTATGGGACAATCGGTAGTCCATGCAAACACAATCTTAAGCAATACACTTTTCTAAAATAAATTACAATTAAACATAAAAAGGGATTAATATGGAAGAAAATATTGAAGAAACACCACAAATATTTCGGAAAAGAAACTGGAAAAAATCCTATCTCGTATCTGTGGGAAGTTTTTACCTATTCCAAGGTTTATATGCGACGGCGATTAACCTTTATAAGGACAATTTTTTAGTCAATATTGCAAATGTAGATGTAAGTTTTTTTGGAATATTTACCTTCTTATATGCAATTCCCCTGTATTTAAAAATGTTTCCTGGATTATTGAGTGATCGGGTTCCTATCGGAAGATTTGGTAGAAGAAAGCCCTATATTCTCATAGGAACTCTTCTATACATTCCTTGTTTTTTAATTTTAATGTTTTCGAAACAAACAGATGTCACGTGGCCTTGGTTTTTTTCCCTTTTAGGTGTTCAATGGGTTTGGGTCTTGGTTGACGGGACTCTTGATGCTCTAACAGTAGATATTACACCGGAAAACAAGAAAGGAATTATGCAGGGAGTTGCTTGGGGGTCACGGGGAATTGGAGGAGTAATTGCGAGTATAATACTCATGATACTGGCTAGTGTTTTAGGGTGGCAAGTTACGATAGCCTTGATCGGATTATTTGCAGTAATTCAAGCATTTTCTGGTTTATTTTTGAAAGAACCCCCAATTAGGCGCGAAAATCTACCCCCTCTCAAAAAAGTATTTAAACAAACTTTTTTCAATCGACAAGTATTGTTCGGATTTATCTTTTCACTGATTGCGAGTGTCACCACTGCATCATTTTTGTTTTTCGTACCCGTGTTTTCGGGCATTGGAGGTGTAGTGGGATTGAATTTGGGACTAATTTATGCTGTCGGTATGGCGGGTTCTTTTTTGGGAGCAGTTGTATTTGGGAAAATTAGCGACAATATCGGAGCAAAAAAAACATTCATCATCACTGCTATATCCTTTTGGATAGGTGTTGCATTATGGATACCCATTCGACCAGGTATTTCGCTTATATATCTATTTATTATCGCTCTTATTTATGGGATTAACATTGGAGGATTCATGGCTTCCAGTAATCGTATAGCAATGGAACTTTCAGATGTGGTATTCATGAAAAATGGTGAACCTGGGATCGAAGGTTTCATGTTCTCTACATTTTCTGCCGTTCAAAATTTTGGAACGCAAGGACTCGGACCACTAATAGTTAGTGCGGTTTCAATATATCTAAATTTGCCTTATGCATTTTTTGTATTGATTCCGTTTACTCTGGTAGCTATTTTATTATTGAAGTTCGTAAAGCCTTGGATTCCTAAACAATGATTTTTTTTTCTTTACTTTAAAAAACATAAGATTTGATTTCCAAAGGATGTTAGCTGTCTTTTTTTAAAAAAGCACTAAAGGAATCATACCTAAAAAAATTATTTTCCTCCCTATATTCCACACAAAATTGTTGAGATATGGGATTTTCGGTACCAAATTTTTCACAAATCCAGTTTTCCTCATACCAAACGTAATCTTTATTTTCTAGTGCATAAGGGAGTTGTTTTTCCACTTCATTAAGAAATTTCTTAAATTCCATTGGATTCATGTCAAGAATCTGTTGAGGTTCCTCTGAGTCCAAATTTATTTAGGGTTTTGCTTCTAAATAAGTATAATCTTGGAAAATTTTATCGGGAATCGGAATTCCTATAATAATGCAAGATGGGACTGCAAAAAGATCACCCAATCCTGCACCACTTAATGCAGATCCCGCAATGTATATTATATCTGATTTCCGTGCAAATTGTTCTGCTTCAATTTGAGAGACATAAATCGCATTCGTTAAATCTACTTTATTTCCAATCATCAATACCGGAATATTCCCTGCGTTACTTTTAATCTCCTTAAGCCACCTATGCCCATGATTGAAACTTTCCCGATTAGTCAAATCGAACATCAAAATTTCACCCACTACTCCCCGAAAGTATAGAGGACGGACATTTTGGAATCACTCTAGAGCTCCTATTTCCCAAATTTGGACTTTTACTTTAACTTACTTTTCTGTTTTCTTGGTTACCATTTATTAAAATTATGGTCTAATTTTCCAACTCCATTAACTGGTATAGCTTGCCCATCTTTTGAAATAGTTCCCTTTACTTCTACCAAGATTTCTTGATAATCGATGTTTACTATTGGCCAGATTTTCTTGCGTGTGAAATGTACATAATGAGGTACACATATAAGATCGATTCCCGGACCTTTTACAGTAAATGGTTCATTCGATGTATCAGGATGGTAACTATAATGAACTTGCCCGGGTAAATAAAATCCGGCGTCATTGTGCCAAAAATAATTGTATGCATGTGGGATTCCTGCATCGTAACGACAATCCATAACAATTCCGGTAACGTTTTCAGACCAGAAATGCAACCAATTTGTTGTTGAATGACCCGGTTGAACGCCCCAATTATGTTCGCAATATCCATATCCATCTATAATAAATTCGGATTTAGAATCGGTTTTAATTTTGATTTTTCCTTGCATTTCATTGCGTATGAACTGAGTTACCCAATAATTGATATGTTTTGTATATAATCGGTTTATGTGTTGAGGAATTTTAGGGTTTTGAGAAATTTCTGCATATATATCTTTGGTGTTTATTTTAACTGTCCAACCCTCATTTCCTGATCCTTTGAAATGAAAGGATCCCCATTCACCTTTTGCAGAAATGTCCATTAAATTTCCTCGTTTTGCCTTAACTGGTGTCATTTTATCCACAGCCCAACGTTCTCCTGAGCTGTAATTGACAGCAGTCAAAGAAATATAATCTGTAGGTCGCATCTTCATTGCATTAAATATATAATAGATCTTCTTATTTGGGTCCAATCCTTCAAAGTACCACCATTGTTTTTGACGTCTTCTTGCTCCTAGACCGTGTTTTTTCCATGGAACGGTTCGAAATCCTTCAGATTGTTCAACAAAATTTTCCATGCTTAGATATTAGATCCATGGTGTCTTAAATTATACTGAGAATCAACTCTGAACCATGGAGAATCGATCTTAAGGGAAAATCGATCGTCGACTTGCGATGTATCCTATCCCCGCAGCAGATATTAAAGAAAAAAAGATCGAGGTTACATACCCATTTCTTTGAGTATGCGTTTATTTTCTGCTACTTTTTCTGGTTTAAGTCTATAGAGAATCCAAAACAAGATTATTGTGATCAATATAAAACCTGCTGGAATCAGAGAAGAGTGCAAGCGGATTCCGAGAAGAGCAATATCAAAATCCATAATATTTCCAGTAACCCCAGTAGTCTGCCAAAATAGTTCAGATCTGCTCTCCGATGCAACATATCCAGTTAGGATATGCACTACTGTAAAAATTAACGCCTGAAAAGTGCCTCCAAATCGAATTATGAATGTTTGAAAACCATAATAATTGGAATAATCTCGTCTTTTTGTTTTCACGGTTACTTCATCCAATACATCTGCCAGAGTCGGTGGATCAATAAACCACTGACCTCCAAGAGCGACCCCAAATATACAGACGGATGCAATCCAATGCCACAATTCTGTTGAGAAAAACATCGGAAAATATGACACAAACATGATAATTCCTGCTGCAAGACTCATATTCTTATTATTATTCACTTTATTCGAAATAATTGTCCAGATAGGGATGGATACTATTGCTGCAACTAACATGCCAGCTAACATTAATGTCGAAAAATTCAGGGGTAAATCCAATAGAAACGTGATAATATAAAACGTACTGGCCTGTAATGTTAAAGCTGAGACTTGATATCCAAAATGAAAAATAATTTTCCCTACAAAATTCCTATTTGAGAAAACTTCACCAACCATTTTAAAAAATGATCGTTGTTGCCGGGTATAATTTTCCTCTATATGTTTGTATCGAGATCGGAGGTGCTTATCTTCAAAAATTCCAGGGATAATAAAGAGAAACAGAATGAATCCAATTCCGACGCTGATAAATGCCGCAGATCGAAAGGAACCTGCATTATCATTTGACACAAACATCGGTGGTACGATTCCTGCAGCGACAATTCCAATGATTCCGAGAATAGTACCCCACATTTGAGCAATCCTTCGTTCATTTGAACCACGGAACTTATCTGGGTAAAGTGCCATAACATTCACTTCATAAAGTGTTAGAGTGGTGTCATAGATAAACAAGCTCAAAACATACCACGTAAAAATGTACCATTGCTCCACATTATCTGCCGGATTCCAATCTAACGGTACTAAGAAAATTAATAGGTATGACGCAAGCCAGAGAGGACCCCCAATTATCATAGGAATAAATCTTCGAAAGCCCCATTTCTTCTGTCCTGGAAGAACTTTCGCATTTTCCATCACATACCCCATTAAAGGGTCATTCACAGCATTCCAAATGGTATACGCTATAAATGCCGTCCCTGCTAAAAATGGGTCCAATCCAATCACATTTTCATAAAAAAAATACACCATAAATCCGAATGCTCCACTAATCCATTGACCAAAAAGCTCTCGGGAGCCATAGGATGCCATAATTCCCCATGAGTATTTATGAGAGTCTTTTGTTTTTGTCGTTTCCATGTCATCAGCTCGAATCTTGTGTAAAATTAATTCAAATTCACCTTAGGAATTTATAAAATTATAGAAGATTGTAATTTCAGAAAAAGGGTGTTTTGGTATATCGCATTTGCGAACGAATAGGATGAGCTTGAATCTGGTTTAGGAAGTTTTAAACTTTCGAATTTATCCCATAGACTTATTATCTTATATCTCATATACCCCGGTTGTCTAATGGTTATATCCGTAGCTGCTCTCCCTTACTCAAATTTCATAACTCCCATTAAAAATGCATCTACCAACATTTAAATGGAAAAATCATCGAGAAATCGAATTTAGTTTACATGCAGCAGCAATCAGAAAAGAATCTCCAAAAATGTTATTAGTTTATTATATCTTATACGATAAATCTTCAAGTACTCGTTTTCATCGCTTTTTGTCGAATAATTTATAGCTGGATCTCTAACAGTGAAGCAAATTTCCCTCGAATTCCCCTTTTGCTTGCGGAGAAAGATTTTAAATGGGAATCTTGCTTTTGATCTACCTTACCATAAAAAGTGGTAAATTCACATGGAAGACATAGAGATTCAGAGAGTATATGAACTCAAAACAGGTAAATCAGCGGTAACTTCCGAGTATTTCGAATGGAAGAAAAGGTTTCAGGAAGAGGTTTGCCAGATCTGGGAGGAGAGATACTCTTTCCTTTCACATTGGAATCTCCATCTCATTGCTAGGTATGATCTTCAAGCAAGGAGACAAAAATTAATCCTAAAGGCATTCGATCCGAATAATGGGAAACTATTATCTGAAAGTGTAATACATTGCATTCATACAGCTATAGTGGACATACCCGCAGAGAGTATAGAAGGTCGGAAATCAGATCCGGAATTTCTAGACGAAATCTTACAACTTCGATCCTCTGAAAAAGCCCGTCCCCTTGAACTGGCTCCTAAGGATGAATTTTTCGCGTTAAAATCATGGGTTCAAGGAATTGCCGAAGCGGGATTCAATGCGATTGCGATTCAGCGAAATATTGAATCCTATGCACACCTTATGTATCCCATTTCCCAATTTTTATTTAAAGCAATGCTCGAAATTAATATCTACATAGTAATTGATTTTATTCATTGGATTAAGAAAAAATGCATCTTTGAAGAGGGACCGCACATACCCAGTATTGCTGCGAACCTCTTGCACATAACCGAAATGCTATTCATAAACATAACCCCACGATCTTTTAAATGGGAAGAATATTCCCCTATTATTACTGAATTGATGGAATTGATATCCTATTCTCTCCAGAATCGTCTTGAGAACCAGAAATTCTTTATGAAACCCATTGCAAGAATCTTAAAATTCATTCTAAAACAAGAACAATACCAATTTGCAAATCAATTCATGCAGTGGATTTGTGAGATCTTTGAAGTAAAAAACTTGACTGAAGTAGAGCCGTTGATGGAGTTTATCGCTCCCTTGTTAGATACTTTCTCAGCCCATTATTGGGTATTACAGAAATTATATCAGTACCTTAAAGAATTCGAAGAAAATCCATCGGACGGTACGATCAATGTAATTAATGTTCCTTCCCTTGTCAATGAATTGGGAGATTTGGGGATTTCCCCAGAGGAAATATATGCTCTTTTACTAAAATACAAAAAAGAAGGTCTTCTCATCAAGTTGAGTGATATAATAAAGTCAGAAAAAGGAAAAATTGTGATTTCCCCATCTTATCTTGCTGATTTGAAAAACAGGATTAGGATAACTAAAAGTCTGGCAGTTAGTTCGGTAAATTGCATTCCCTCCCCATCATTTTTCCTCAGACACCGTAAATTTAGTTTTCTGCTTGAAGATATTGTTAAAGACGATGAGGAGATAAAATTTTATCTGAGCCATTGTGTAACCATTCGAGGAGGCCGCTATTTTTGCATCCTAAATTTCAACGATAATCCGGATGATATTGCATTAGATTTGTCTCATTTGCATTTAACCAGCTTAACGGAAGTTGATTGGTTCGAAGACATTGCAGACAAGATCACCCATATAGATCTCTCGAAAAATCCTATTGATCATCTGGAAGAACTGTCCAAATGCACGAAATTAAAAGTACTGAACCTAAAAGATACATATATTCGGGATTTGGAACAAATTAGATGCATTATAGAAAATTTACACTGTTTACATACGATTATTTGTGATTATCATATACTCAAACCCATTATTACTTTTCTTTTTGACTCTGATGAGCAAAATGTAACCGCACTCTTATCAAAGTTTCAAAATTATGGTGAGATTGAGCATCAAGAGAATACTGATAAGGAAAGCATATATAAAGAACCTAGAGAGCAATGTGAGCGCCTTTTACGTGCATTCAGTTCCAATAGCGTAAATATCCAAGATTGCGTAGAAATTCCCGCAGAATTTACCATTGTGACGCTTATTCGAAAATATTATAGGTATCGGGATAATTATAGAGAATTTTGGACGAAAACGGGGGTTATGAGCCAGTAAATCGACAGTTTTTCATGCGTAACCCTCATTTTTTTATCCTACATTACATTTTCTTTTACTTTTAATACCAGTAATTAGTTTTATGCTAAATTTTGACATTTATCCCTGCAGTAGTATAGTAAGGTATAGATAATTTTGATTATTTCGTAGGAAAGCGACATTCAGCTTACTGAATACTTGTTAGACTAGATAACAATGCCTTTCCGAAAGGAGAACTCAGAACAACAATTAGTTTTGGTTTTGATAAAACCCCTAAGGTAATTTGTCCTTTATTATAAGTTCTACTTATGAGAATATTATATGCAGAAAAGAGTGGTTCTATGAAACGGCAAAAAATAACCGTCAAAACCCCTTTTATTTCTTTCTTTAGCGAGTTTTCCCGATATCAACATAACTTTCAACTCCAAATACCTTTCAAAACCTTTATATAAATCTAGGATCTAATTGTGGATACCTTTTTGAAGGAAATTACAGTTAGAAAAAAAGGGGTACTAAAAATGAGAAAATTACAGAAAACCAAACTAATTTTACTTCTAATTTTTGTGCTTTTAATTCCCAATTTTTTGATAATACCGTCAAAAAATAACTCCCTTCTTTCTGATGAAAACAATTTCATAATTTCTAATGATGGATTTGGTACATCTGACATGCTACCGGATTTTAACACAGCCGTAAAAGTGATCGGATCGGGTACTCAACATGATCCTACTGAATTTGACTATACCTATATACAATCTGACGATGGATTGGTGGATGATACAATGTTTTCTCCCGGATGGGGAGATACTCTTTTACGTGATGTAGCAGATTATGGTGTAGTGGATTACACTGGGGCATTTGGAAGTACGGATGCAGGATTATGGCATTTTACGGATGCGTATCGAAATAATGATGGAAAATATCTCTATCTAGATAGTACATGGGGTAATGATTATCCCGGATGGATTTTCATGAAATGGGGGGCTTATGGAAACATTCCTACAGATGCCCACCCACACGTGAATCAAATTCGAATATCCTATGAAGTATGGGGAGACTCTGCCCTTGGTGTATTAGATCAATCAACTAATCTACGAATATACGCATTTGATGATTTAGGTAATTCTCAGTGGTATACAATCGCTTCCAATCCCCAACATCGAGTACATTATGAGGGTACATTCACTCTTACTTCTGGAACTGTATTTAATCGTGTACGAGCCGGAGGGTATGTCAAACATCTTGCAGTATATATGTACAGTAATGAAGAACTCTGGACTCACACCTGGATAAATGTAGATTACGTTAAGATTTATTATGACTTTGACAAGCCAGATGTGAATTTTGCCTATTATTTTGATTTCAGCGGTTACGGTCTCACTACGGTTACACAATTTCAGTTAGAATTCGAAGTGACCGAATTAGTCCCAGGTACAAATGTGTATTTGTATGATTATACCACTTCTAGTTGGGACTTGGTAATGACTATCAATTCAGCGGGTACATATGCAAAGAATATAACCATTGACGCAGATCACTATTTTAGCGGAACAAAAGTATTTGTAATTGATTTCTCCCGATTTAATTATTATGATGGAAGACCCTACACTCAATATCATATTAAAATCGATTATGTGACCGTAAAACTTCCCCCTCCTGATCCTCCTGCAAACTTACATTTAACTCAAGATATCCTCCAAATCCGACTTGATTGGGATCCTCCCAATTCCTATGGAGCGTTAATCACCCATTACAATATATATCGTGGAACCATAGCGGGGGGGTCAAAAACTCTTATTGATACAACACCATTAACTGCTTACAATGATACTACGGGTACTGTAGGAGTTGAATATTACTATATGGTAACAGCAGAAAGTGTAGAGGGGGAAAGTGAGAATTCAACTGAAGTGTCGGGAAAATCCTTTGATCAACCCTTCGTTAGATGGACCAGTCCCGAAGACTATGCTTCGGTGGTTTTTGCCAAAGGGGAACCCGTCACCTTCTCTTTTGACTATGATTGGGGTAATCTTCAAGATGTTGAATTGATCATAGAAAAAGGTGTTTTTAGCGTCAATCATGGAAGCGTATGGAATAAAACTTCCATTGATATCTATGAAATCAACTATCTTGATGGAAGTGTAACGTGCACGTTAAATGGATATAACAACAGTATTTTGGTTTCCTCTGATGTTAGGGAATTCACTTTTGTCAAAATTGTGATTGAAGTAGGGGAACTCATAAATTCTAGCACAGAAATTCTGGGAAAACAGTTGTACATGATTCTTCATGATCCCCACGGGGATAATAGTTATTCGTTTTTTGAACAATCAACTCAATTATCTTTAGGAGTTGGAATGGAACTTATTACTGCCGTAGGAGTAAACATCGAGGTGGGTGAGACTTTTGAACTTTTTGGAGTTGAAACAGGAGCATCCTTGGCATTAAGCTTTAAGACCACAATGGAGACGGGGTATGACTTCCGGTATGAAATTACCGATACCACGTCTTTGACATCAAGCCAGGTGACAGATAATCCCGATTATATAGGACCCGGATACGGAGATCGATATTGGGGTGAGAGTTGGATACTTAAATGGGTTTTAAATGCAACATATAGAGTATATTCGAATGGAACTGATCGATATGAGGATCCGAAGTACTACTGGGGGATTATTCGGGACGTTGATACATTTTGTAGTCATGAACATGCACCTGAAGCATGGCGGGAGCAAAATCCTGTATATAATCACACACTCCCGGTACATTGGTTGGGGACCGAGCAAAGAAGTGGTGGAGCACCTTTCAACTTTGAGCATGAGGTGACATCTACCGTTGCAAGGAAACAATCTTTAAGTATTGATGTCGGGACTGATTTCCAGACAAAATTCCCCGGAGTAGAAACATCCTTTACATTTGAATTCAGTATGAAAAGTTATGTAGAAGCAGGGGCATCTAGCACGTTTACAGTGGGATATTCACTTTATGATGATGATCCAACTGATTTCATTGTTCATGGAGTAGGAATTGATAAAAGATTCGGGACGTATATTTTTAATTCCTCCGAATTCATGTGTGAGACCTCAGGTCCCTATGAATATCACACGTTCGATTACCTCCCTCCCGAAATTATGCTTCCCGAAATTGAATTAGATCCAGATGGAGATGGTATTAGTCCGAGTCCTGACGATTCACCTATAGTAAATGTAAGAATCTTTGAAGAGGATGAATTACAAGAGGTTATTATCAAATATTCTATTAACAATGGCACCGATTGGAGTATAGCGTACATGTCGGAACTCCCCGGAGACCCTGGTACATGGGAAGGGATGATTCCCTCTCAAGCTGCGAACACCACCGTTCTTTGGTTTATACAAGCATGGGATATGCAAGGTCATAATGCTACACGATATAACTCATATCTTGAACCGTTTAGTTACGTAGTAATTGCTAAACCTGAACCAGATCGAAAGATCCCCGGATATCCACTGCAATTTCTTACTCTAGCAGCGGTTGCAGGTTCCATATGGCTGATTCATTCTTACCGAAAGCTCAGAAAATAATCTAATTTCTTCTTTTTTTTATTCTATCAACATCAATTCCGTGATTCCCAAAAATGTTACGTTAGGTGAATAGGGGGCATATCGTAAGAAGTTCTGTCAATTTGCCTATCTATGATAGGTGATTGTAGATTCATGCTAACATGAATAAGCCTCATGATTCTACTACATATTCGGCTTTTGACATCCTCCCACGTTCCCGCACCAAGGAACGACCTATTCTACATTTGTAAGGGCACTAAATTGGTGTAAATTCGTAAATTGATTCTGATTTATGGGTTTGACGTTGTTTTACGATAGTATCATGTTAAAGAACTTCAATCTTAGATGGATAGAGCCGTATATCTGTTGATTAGCTAGTTTAAACGAATTTCTTTGGGGGTTCATATCCTTAGAATACGTAAAGCACCCAAAACTCCAGTCTATTTTACTAATCAATCTTTGCACTGTATTTATTCTTCACTACAAGAGATTGTCGAAAAATCTATCCTAATTTTTCTTTTTTCTTTATTCTCCTACACAAATTTTCCGCAGTTCTGCGAAATCTCGCAACCGAAGCAGTCTTCTTACATAACTTCAAAAAGGTGCGCACAATCCAGTTGTGTGGTCTAATTCGGATTCCAGAGGTTCAAATGTAAGAGAACATAAACAGCTTAAATGAAATTTAGCCATAGTTTCCTCCCGTACTTCGTCAATCGTTGCGACATAGTTCGCATCATTCACATTTTCACTCATCGTCAACACCTCCCTCCTTTCGTCCAAGAGTAATATAAAGTGTTATAGTTTCCTCATCTTATTCCCCTCAATTCAAGATTTCCCTCCCAACCGGTATTTCAGCGACTTTTTGTTGTTGCACTTAAGTCATGATTGCGCGCTACAAGAAAACCATCCCCATCCCCACACTCTTCTACTTCATGCAGTTAATAAGCATTTGATAAACCTTAACCGCTAATTCTTCTCTTTTGAACGGGTTTTCTAAGTCATTATCTTGCTTTTTTCTAAACGCAAATATAGGAAAAAAGGATATGAATTGCGAATAAAATTTAACTAAGTTTTATTAAATTCAATATCGAACATTTAATAGACAAATTTGTTTTAAAGAAGAAGGTGGATATGGTGAAGACACTATGGAGAAAGATCACGTTCGGAGTAGTCTGTTTGTTCATGATTTTACCGCTTTATCTTGCATTACCAGATAAAGATGGCGTATTAATTACAACAACAAATAAACTACAAAGACCTATTGCAGCAGGTTCCGATGATTTTATTTCGGTGTGGGATACCTCATTGACAAGCTCGGGATCAAGCAACTCAAACCAAGTGAAATTACCGCTACAATCAAGCGGAAAGTATAACTTTTTGGTGGAATGGGGGGATGGGAAAAGTGATACCATTACCTCATGGAATCAAGCAGAAGTAAATCATACGTATACATTTGAGGGAGTTTACACGATTAATATTACAGGCAGCATTGAAGGTTGGCGTTTCAATTACGGAGGAGATAGACTAAAACTTCTTGAAATCCAACAGTGGGGTTGTTTACAATTAGGGAATGATGGATCGTTTTTTTACGGATGCTCAAATTTGAATCTAACGGCTAAAGATAATTTGGATTTGACTGGAACGACCTCTTTGTATAAGGCCTTTCGGGATTGTAATAACTTGGGCAGTAATGGCAATTTAAAAGGGTGGGATGTATCCCACATAACGAATATGGAATCTATGTTCCATGGTGCTTCTTCATTCAATCAAGATATCGGAGCGTGGAACGTATCCAGTGTAACGAATATGGAATTTATGTTCCATGGTGCTTCTTTATTCAATCAGGATATTGGAGCATGGGATGTATCCAGTGTAACGAATATGGTCGCTATGTTCTATGGTGCTTCTTCATTCAATCAGGATATCGGAGGTTGGGATGTATCCAGTGTAACGGATATGGATTATATATTCTGCGGGGCATCATCGTTCAATCAGGATATCGGAGGTTGGGATGTGTCCAGTGTAACGGAAATGGAATCGATGTTCGAACGTGCATCTTCATTCAATCAGGATATCGGAGGATGGGATGTATCCGCTGTGACGGTTATGTATTCTATGTTCGAAGGCGCATCTTCATTTAATCAGGATATCGGAAGTTGGGATGTATCCAGTGTGTATTTTATGCGAGAAATGTTTTTTGGGGCATCATCGTTCAATCAAGATCTCGGAAGTTGGGATGTATCCAGTGTAACGGATATGGTCGCTATGTTCGAAGGGGTGGAACTTTCTACGGAAAATTATGATAGTTTGTTACTGGGTTGGTCCCAACTCTCTTTGCAATCCAATGTAGATTTTCATGGAGGTGCCTCCTACTATAGCATTGCTGCTGCCACAGCTCGTAAATCCATTATAGATACGTATAGTTGGACAATAACTGATGGGGGACCCGAACCTGAAACCTTGACTATCAGCACTCCTCTTGCAACTAGTTCGTGGGAAACTTCTTCTACGCAAACCATCACATGGGATTCTACGGGGGTTGTTGCTTCAGTTAACTTGGAATTACATCGTAATGAGATTTATGTACTATCCATAGTTCAAGGAACCGTAAATGATGGGAATTTTGCATGGGAACTTCCCTCGGAATTAGAAGATTCAATACTCTATCAAATCAAAATCGTAGATGCGTCGAATGAGACGGTGTATGATCTTAGCGAATATTTCGAGATTTTTAATCCCACTATAACCGTTACCGCTCCTACCGAACTCTCTTCTTGGGAAACCGGTACCTCCCAAACGATTACATGGACATCCACCGGGACAATTACCTCAATGAACATCGAATTATACAAAAATGGAGTGCTCGTACAGACGATTATTACAGAAACTGATAATGATGGAAGTTACTCATGGACTTTACCCGCGAATTTAGAAGATTCCCAGTATCAAATCAAAATCGTGGATGCATCGGATGAAACGGTGTATGATTTCAGTGATGGATTCGAAATACTTACGGACCAAAAAAGAATTCCAGGATATAATATATTCATAGTTCTGGCGACACTTGCTAGTGCCATCATTATGCTATTTCGAAAATCATATAATAGCAGGCACAAGTCGTTAGTCGTCTAAAACTCATTCTTTCCCTTTTTTTCAGTCCAAAACCATCCATTATAAGGGTTGAACCACAGTCACGTTAAGGAAATGCCGAATTTGAAAATAAATACAATTAATCTCTCAAATATTGATATTTTCTTTCCTCATAACATCACGACAGTAAAACCTATTTTTTCTGATTAAGGTTGTTGTACGTAGTAATTGAAAATGTTTTTTTCTCCTTATAATACAGGTACTGATATTCTTATCCTTCGCATAGATATATGTTGATTAAAAATTATCCTCTCATTTGTTTACTGATTATTCGGTTAACGAGCTAAAATGTTTTGATGAGGAGAATATATTAACTATCTCACCATCGTTCTATCGTGCATTTCTAGGTTCAAAAAAAGAAGAAAATTGTTGATAGAAGAGAATCATTATTTTGATTAGTCAACATGTGTCGTTCGATTTAAATCATTTTTCCTCATTCAACACATGTTAAAGGGGTAACAGTATAGTTCGAATAGGCAACTATATAATATTAAACGGTTCGTGCGGGTAGGTAGTACGGATAAAGCCTCATATCCATAGAATTAAAAACGTAATCAAAAATGCACAATCACTTCACAGATATTGATTTATAAAAAGAAAGAAACCATTTATTTCCTCTTTTTAATTCTCAGAGTGACAGCAACGATTGAAATGGTACCCACAACAATAACTAATATAGAATTATAACCAGGTATAAAGTTACCAATCTCAAATTCTTCACTAAACGCATAGATGCTGGAGTTCGAAAAATCCACAATTTTTATTCTATAGGTTCCTTTATAATAATCAGGGATGTTCCAAGTATAAGTTCCCTCGTTATTTATTCCAGATGTAATGTAATCAACTTGATCTTCTCCACTATAAACGTAAAGTGAAATTTTACTAATTGTGCCAGTTGTTTCCCACGTAATTTTCAATTTATCCCTGCAAATCTTACCACTTGTCGGGGAGGTTATTGTAAAATCGACCTCTTCGAGGTAATACCAAAATAATCGGGGTTTTGAATAGGACGACTCCTTGCTCCAAAATCTAACATATCTATTTACATGATTATAAATACAAATGTTTAAGTAATCCCCGGTTGCAACAGCGGATGTAACATTTATTTCAACCATTATATCCGATGCCGAAACAGTCACATTAGTGATGAAATCTCCTTTGGCGGGTTCATTGGTCCCACTTATGGTTGATTCTTCCCAGTCTTCCGTAACATAACATACTGTCAAATTCATTTCCCCCTCAATAATACCATTATAATCCACGTATAATGTGATAATTACGTTTTCATATTCTTCTGGTCTATCAAGCAGACTAAATCTCATAAAGATTTCCCTTTGTGCGGAAAGTGCGAGTCCTGCCTGAATAGTATCAGCAGATCCATAGTTTTCTGCGCTACCATCAATCGTTGTTGCATCAGCATCGGCATACACAACGATACTTTGGACTTTCACGAAAGCACTTCCGTTTGATGTGAAAAGTAATTGTGCAAGTGCGAGAAAAAGTAAACTTGTCACTATTAATGATCTATATTTTAACTTCATTTCATTTTCCCTTGTATCAATTTTGGATATTTACTTAAAACGTTGTTATGTTAAATAAATATGATTATTGGACGCAATTAACGAAAGGTAGTAATTTATCGTGAGAACTCTCCATCCATAAAAGCAGCCTGTGGTTCCCATAAAAGAGATGTGTTAAATAAGTACATCGGATTTATTTATTAAATCAATTTACTAACAATTCTATATGAGGAAACCTTTCATATTTCTTATTTTTATTCTCTCAGGATTATTTTGGCATCCTATTCCTTATTATGAAGAAGTTTATTTGTACGATCAGGCGTACATTTATATACTGAGTGCTGGATTAGGGAAGTCAACCTCTATAGAATTATCCGGAGTCACAAATATATCACTGGAGCTAGAAATTTCCTCTGAAACTAATTTCACTGTAATTATTGATTATTGTATGTTAGAAGAGAATGATTCCTTTGTAGATTACATTGCAGAACGAGGGTTAACTGACTTAATTCATGGAGAAAAAGGAGATTTCAACTTTTTTGTATTATTTATAAGAGATCCTTCCATTCTCACAAAAATTAATTCTAGTGTAGCATATAACCGCATTGAACCTAACCTTACTACTCATTTCCAGTTTAATTGTTCATTAACTGATGGATCTACTAAAGTGTGGATGTATACCTATGCAGGTTACTACAGTGGAATTACCTACAATTGTGGTCTTCTCGTTTCCTACACATACTATCTATTAAAATTAAACAATTGGATGTGGATTAGCCCTTTAGTTGCTATAGTGGCATTCTTCGGATTTATTATACCTTACGCCTTAATTAAAAAGAGGAGGAGAGAAGTGAACCTTCGTGGTTATTAATAATTGTCTCAGAATCTAACGAAACCGATCTTGCAATTCTAAAATTTATTCAATCCCAGATTTACTGGAACCAGAAGAACATACAAAATAACGGGAGTACTTTATTTCTGGATACTATTATATAGTCCTTTAAAATTCTCCCTCGTCTATTTTTGTTACCAATATTTCGAAGAGAGTCGAAAGATGTGAAACACAACCTATTTTTCTCTAGAGTCAAATTATTTTTTCTATTTTTTTTTGGAAACTTCTAGATTTATTATTCTATGAAGCTCAATAAGAATCATGAAGCCTTTAGTGTTCACCGTTATCCTCTCACCTACAAAAGGAATTAACACTGAAGAACTATTCCGACCATTATCATCAGCTATTCATCACAATATAACATTTAACTATTTATTTGATATATACCGCATACCGGTTGATCGCCCCAATAAAAAAAAAATCTTGTTGAATATTTGGAAGATTAATATTTGCTCTCATGATAGACCACTAAATAAAAAAATTTCACTAGAAATTTTTCTCCGCACTAACCATATCTCTTGGGCAATACTTATATTTGATATGGCAGATCCAGATTCATATAAAGAATTAATTGCAGAACGAGAGCATTTAGAAGTAACTGGAGGAATCACCAACTTTTCTATTATTGGAATTCATTCGGATAATGCTGTAGAATCTACCAGACATAATCTCGAAAACCATCTGATGATCTTCGATGATGTTTGTTATGAAATAGATGGGAATTACGAAAATGTAATAAAACAGTGTATTCAAGAGCTGGCAATCACTATGAATAAGGATTAACAAAAAGTATCCCTAAATTTTCGTGTTTTTTTTTCGAACTATACAACCAAGAAAACTCTGAAGTGTAAAACCACAATACTCTGAATAAGTTAATAATCAAATTATCTCGGTTGTAGAAAAGAATGGATCATCTTTACAGAAAATGGATTTAATTGTGAGAGTGATATACTATTAATCAATTCGATTGCCCCACATTTTTCCGTAATATCATCTGATGCATAAGTGAGATTGATTCCATTCCATACTAAATAATTTAGCACTATCTTTGTAATTTCTTATCATAGTTCTGGGGAACTGCGATCATATCCTTGTAAATAATTTTGTCCGAGAGAAAATAAAATCAATAAAATCAGTGAAAGTTGGTTCGCATAGGGACAACAGTATCTTTTAAATAGTTGATAAACGATAAAGTATTCCATGCTTTTTTCACGAAAGCATACCCTTAGTTGTGTAATTAAAAATCGTGAGTATTATGAAAAAAAACGGAATAAAAATCTCTATATTATTAGGGGTATTGATTGCGATTCTTGTATCGGTAAATTTTGCGATCCAATTTGATACAACCGAAGTAAGATTGACCTTTCAAGAAGCGCAAGAAAAAATAGGGTTCGAGGGTATTCCACAAACATCCGTATCTGGGGATGGAGTAAATACCTTATCTTACAATGGTCTAGTTCCGGGAGATATCATCCTCCTCGGAACCCCGGGAACAATTTTCGATTATTTGATTCCGGGAGAATTTTCTCATACCGAGATCTTTTGCGGTCTTGTTCAACCAGGAGAATATATTTGGGATCGAGATTTTCATCAATGGATGGCTGTAGGAACCCCCTATGTGATTCATTCTACGAAGAGTGATACTGCTGGAAATGGTCTTGGATATTCAACATGGGGTTATGCAGTTAATGACCACGCAGAAAATGCGGTTGCAGTTCGAGTTGCTGGATTGACCAATGCTCAACGACAGCAAGCAGTAGATTGGATGAAAAGTCGTCTAAACGGAGGGATCGATGGATACCCGATCGGGCCTGCTTATGATTGGGGTTGGACATCTAAACAAATTACCGGAACAAACGGATTATCGGGTGTAAACGGATATTATTGCTCTGAAATTGCTTGGGCTGCATACAAATATCTGTTCAACATTGATTTGGATCCGGATGGTGACTCTTGGTCCTGGTCGACAGCATATGGAGTATCTCCCAGCGATTTATACTATGATTCAAATACCTTTGTTGTGGAAACCTCAGATTGGGATCCCGCTGATTGCTATTACGTAAAGATAAACATCGTGGGTGTTTATTATGAAGATGATTATGATCCTTGGCCCAAGGGTGCTGGTGAGGAGTACTTAAAATGGTTTGTTGGTGATGGCTGGGGAGGCGCAGGGTACGTAACAAACAATTTCTACGGCACGATAAGTCGTAATGGTGCCGGATACGTATATTGGAAGCGCTCCATGGCAAATGTTCTAATCCCGAAAACTCATCCACTTAAAATTCGGGTTGAGGCGTGGGAGGATGATAGTTGGCCGGATTCAGATGATCAATATCCAGTTCATAATTGGTGGGAAAACAACATGCTTAACTATGTGAACCAAGGATGGTTCTGGTGGAATTATTGGGATGCAGGGGATTGTCGCTATTGCATCGAATTTTGTGTATCAACAACACCGATAGGTACTTCCCCTAATGGAATCTAATATTACTCAAGACCCTTCTTTATTCTTTTTATTTTTTTTCGACTAAAAATGAACCGATCCATACTTGTGATCGAGAAATTTTTATAGACCTTATACCCATAGTAAAATGGTGATACTATGTATCAACTTATAATAGGTACTTCCTAGTATTAGTACTCCGCATAGTATCACCCCCCATGATGGAAAATCAACTTCTGAAAAATTTTATGTGCTGGAGTATAGGGATCAATCTCCGTACTTTCTCTCATTTGGTCAAACTAAGAGAATTACGATTGCAGGCGTTTTAGCGATATGTTGATCCCCCATCGTATTAGATGAACCATATTCGAATCTAGATTTTCCTTCAAGTACCTCATTAATGCAATTCCTTGATCATGAAGTTAAAAATAAGAAGAAAACCATAATTTTTGGAACCCATTTTCGTAATAACATTAACGAGTGGTCTGATTTTACGGGCTTTCTCGACCAAGGATATGTCTGGTTTAAAGGAGAAAATTCGAATCTATACTATTTTCGGTAAGTGAATCTGCTACGGGGTCCATATAAGAGTAAATTAAAAAGGGAGATAAATTTAGAATTTAAATTTTTTTGAATTTTCGAATTAAGATCACAGTACCGATTATCATTGATGCGAATAGGATAGAAAAACCATACCCTGGAATCGTCCCTGGAGGAGGTGTATCGCCATTTGGAGCTTCTTCCCCAGTTCCATGGGTGTAACTGGTTCGACGCCATATAAAATCTTCAAAAGCTTCTTCTCCCAATCCAGGCTCTTCAGTATCTATCTCATAATAATTCTCATCAACAGAGTAAAGAACATGATCTGAGGTATAGTTTACTACGCAGGAATAGGTCCAATCATAACTACTTTCTGAACCACTTCCGGTGAATTTGAAACTTATTTTTGGAGTGGTTTCAGTAAAGCTGAAGGCTGGATAGTTTGTCTCTAGCCATTGAAAACCCGCTTTCAAATCTGCTAATTCTGTCGAATCAGAAATCAAATTCGTTCCTAAATGTATATCATCTAAAACATCTCCGATAAAATTACCAGGAGAAGATCCTAAAGATCTCAATGTAATCGGGCTTAGCGAGGCGGGATCATCAATAATTGTACCATTTTGGTTTACACTACCATTGATATATGGCATACCATTAAATTCGGGAAAACCATACACGGTAAAAATGATATACCATTCTAAGGTGATTGGATAGGTGAGATATGGAGCATCAATATAATGAGTTGCATCCCATCGAATGATATCTCCTCCCCTAACACCCCAGTCGGGAGTTGCTGCCTTAGCGGTGGTCATACTTAATAAAAATAAGAACAGAAATAATCCTATCGCTGTTTTTTTCGTAGTTTTCATATGAATCATTTGTTTGTTTGTTATTACTCATGATATAATAACTCGTAACTGCTAAGTGATTATCTGCATGAAAGCTTTCTGTAGGATATATGCAGAAAATTCTTGTCCAAGAGAAGTAATTTTGCTCGCTCTTTGTGTATGACTAGTTCTTTGAAGATAACAGACAAAAGTCCTATTAATTATTGGTATCACTTTCCCATCATCGTCACATAACCATAAAAGTGTTACCACAGTATTTCATTAAAATCATTAATACATTTGCGGAGAACAGATGAAAAATTGTTGCTCAATTACAAATTGGATAGATCCGAATATCCTTCGTGATTTTCTCCATTTCATATGATTTATTACCCATGTCTTAGAATACAACATATGGAACGTCTAAATAAGGTCTTCATCTCTTATTCCTACAAGGATGAGATTGCGAGGAGTGAACTTATTTCGAAACTGAATGGTAGGGGCATTAATCCCTATGTTTTTCCTCCCATTACAGTATCTCCCAATAGATTGAATAGTAATGATCTGATTGAATCCATCCTTCACCATGACAGTATGATTTATATTAAAGGAGAATATTCCGATAAATCGTTTTGGGTAGTATTTGAACGAGATTATGCTATGAGAGCACATAAAGAAGTATATTCCTTTGATCCGAGTACTATGAAAATCGAAAAATCTCGGCTACCACTACTCGACCTTCCAATTTTTCCCTGTTACATCCATGAAGATTACAAGAAAATTGAGGCAGTATTTGAATTTATGAGAAGGAGGTACATCGACTTGGAGACTTTGCACGAGAAATTTTCACCTAAATTGCAGATCGGAGATAGTTTAGCGAATTTTGTTTACAATATACTTCGTAGTGGAAATTACATCATATTTTTCTTAACTTCTCATATTCGATCTGAAATGGTAAGTGAAATGAGTAATGTAATGGAATCTCGTCCCGAAAGGATTCTGTTTGCCTTGTTAGATAAAGATGCCATTAAAACAATACCAAGCAATCTTCCACCACAAAAAATACTAACGATACCATTATATGGAGACAATATCAGGTCCGAAAAAACACGCTGGCATGACCTTATTGTGATGATATATTGGTTGATTCTCCGAAATGCTTACGAATTAGTGTAAATTTCTCCCTTCGGATTTAAATAAAAACGAGTAAAAAAAAATAATTTATTTTTTAGGCACTAACTTTCTTCTTTCGATTTAGAATTACTGGTAGAACTGCAACGGATGCAATACCGAATCCAATGAGTACCCATAATCCCGCACTGAGTGTATTACTCTCGGTTATTGTCCAGACTGAAAAGTGTTCAGTTTCTGTAACTAACATTCCATCCTCATAGGAAGATTCCACTTCAACCCATTCCTCAGTATCTTCATTGAAATAAGCCCAGCTAAGTCTATCGGCATCCCCTTGAGTCATTTCCATACCCAATCGGGCTTTTACCGACATATTCGAATCAATTTGTATCGCGAAGCCCACTCGAATTTGATGACGGTGTTGGTTTCGGATAGTGGATCCGTTTTGAACTCCTAATTGTTCTTGATCTCGTCTCAGCGTCATATTTAATTCAAATTCGCGTGTGGCATTAAGGATATCAATGGAAAAGGTTTTATCCCCAATATTATTTGCATCACAATCTATATTGATATTTACATCTGCTGAACTATTCACTCTGACTCGAGTTCGAGCACGAAACCGGTAGGTTGCTTGCGTTTGTGCCTGCAATTTTGTTTGATATTTATCTTGTCCTACCTCTATATCCCCTTGAGCAGCGACTATGGAAGTCGAAAGGGTCGCAATGGTTCCTAATAAGACCATTCCTAATACGATGTAGGATATGTATTTTTTGTTCATTTAATTTTCACTTTAATGGAAAATATTCCAAGTATAACAAATGGACCTTTGATATATAAGGATTGAAGTGCGCTTCTCCCCATATCATCGTTCTGGTATACTTTACCCCTTTTCGGACAACATATTTTGAGCGTAAAATATTTTCACTTTATTTTAACCATTCTATTATCGGAAAATATCTTTCACCCTATATCTTCCAGCCAAAAATTAAGTAGATTTTGACGGATGCCTTCATTCAGAATGAAAATGACAGAAAGCTATAAAAATCCTAACATTGATTTGATATTTATCTGAGATATATTTAATTGACTATACCTAAAAGCCTATAAACGGAGTAGGATCACTTGGAAAATTATCTGTTTAAAATCCTTTTAGGGGGGTGCGTTGGTCGCCAACGAACGGAGATTATGAAACAATTTACTACCGGACGGTTTCATCCGGATACTAGTTTTATAATTGGGGTCGATTTTGCGGTGCACTTTTTAGACCTACCGGAGAAAGAGGGGGCAGTTACGCTTCAGATCTGGGATTTCGGTGAAGAAAAGCGGTTTCGCACTTTAGTTTCCTGTTTTTGCCAGGGTGCCGCAGGAGCAATGCTATTTTTTGATCTACATGACCAAGATACACTTTATGATTTGGAAGAATGGATTCACCTTATTAGGAAATATACACACAACATCCCAATTATTTTGTGTGGTGTAAACTGTAAAGAAACAACAAAATCAGAACAACAATCAAATTTAGATGAACTTGACAGAATAAATGAGGAAGATATCCACGATTTCTTGAATAAACATCATTTTCGCGGATATTATGATATCCATATGGAATCCGGTCGGAATATTACGGAATCTTTTGAGTATTTATCCGCGCTGATGGTGCAACAGTGGCCATCCTCGGTGCTGAATCAAAGCACTCGAATCGAAACATTGTTACCGAATCAAATTCGGTAATTCTGTTTATTTGGTACATTATTTTCATTTAAACCTACCAGTTTTCATTTTTTTTATCATGAATTCTTGAATTAGTTGTCTGGTAGACAAGAATTATAATTAATCTACTATTTTCACTACTATTGTTACATTATTTCATATCTCTATAAATCAATGAGGATACCATGACAGAATTTTATTTGCGGACTCCTATTCCTCCAGAAGACCTTAAAAAAATCAAAATTGGGGATATTGTGTACATCACAGGAATTGTCGTAACTGTACGAGATGAAGCACATCTAAAAGCTTTAGAATTGCATAAAGAAGGCAAAAAGCTTCCCCTTAATTTTACTGGTGTAGGGCTGTTTCATTGCGGACCTGTGATGATGAAAGATAAACATGGGAATTGGCAAGTTGTTGCCGCCGGACCGACCACTTCAGCTCGTATGGAGATATTCCAAGATGAGTTTATAAGAATCTTCCACCCCGGGATCATCATCGGGAAAGGGGGGATGGGGGAGAGAACTACTCGAGCTTGCCAAGAGGAGACATGCATTTATGGATATTTCACGGGTGGAGCAGCTTTACTTGCAGCGGATAGAATTAAACGGGTACCAGATGTGTTTTGGTTAGAAGAGTTAGGGATGCCGGAATGCTTATGGGTGTATGAAGTGGACAAATTCGGCCCTCTGACGATAACAATTGATGCTCATGGAGGAAACCTCACTATGCAAAGTAAAGCGAATATTGAAGCGAATAAAAAGAAAATTCTGGAGGAATTGTAGAATATGAAAGATATTGCACAAATTGTAGAAGATACCGCTATTGAATTATTGAAAATTGCTGCCACCCAGCTTCCTTCCGAAGTGAAAGAAACTTTATTAAAAGCAGAAAGTGAGACTGAAGGTGCATTGGGAAAATCCCAATTGCATGCGATTAATGAAAACATAAGATTAGCGGAAACCCAAAGTAAACCTATGTGTCAAGATACAGGAGTTGTTGCATTTTTTATAACGATCGGAGATAAGTTTCCGATGCGTTCTGTAATAAAAACGGCCTTAGTCAATGCAACAAAAAAAGCAACTGAAAAAATACCGCTTCGACCCAATGCGGTTGACATTTTTGAGGGAAACACAAAGACGAACGTGGGTTTTAGAGGATACATTCCATGGTTTTATTTCGATTTGGTAGAGGGGGATTCCTGTGAGATTATTGCTATGCCGAAAGGAGGGGGGAGTTCTAATGTCGGTATGATGAAAATGATTCCTCCTGGAAAAGGTATAAAAGGCATTAAAGAATTCGTTGTGGAAGCAGTTGCGGCTGCAGGACCTTTAGCATGTCCTCCCTATACAGTAGGAGTAGGTATTGGTGGAGGAGAAGATATTTGCATGAATCTAGCGAAACAAGCGTTACTTCGTCCTCTTTATCATTATCATGACGATGAGAAAATCGCATCCTTAGAGAAGGAGCTTTTGGAGGTACTGAATAAGCTCGAAATTGGAGTGATGGGATTAGGAGAAGGTCCCTCGATCCTCGATGTGCATCTAGAAGTAGCGGCACGGCATCCTGCAAGTCTCCCTGTTGGGGTGGTTATCTCGTGCTGGGCATTACGTCATGCGGGAGCAACTGTTGATAAAGATGGAAACATAAAGTGGCATCCTCACTAATTTCATCAAAAAAAAAAATAAAATGAATTAAAATAATCCTAATGGAATCCCAATTGCTGCGATTGCGATTGCCACTGCGAGAAAAATTAACGCTGCTTTTATAGTAGAAAACGATTTCTTCTTCTTATACAACCACAATACGAGAAGTGAAGTGTAGGTCAGTAGTAGTACGAGCATAATGAAATTGCCCCAAATTTCTATACCTAAATCTACTCCGATTGTCATATCCAATAAAAAGATCGGCAACTCTGAAATGAAATATACAAAAAATGGATACATTCCGAAGGCTCTTAAATATTTTAACTCCCAGTTTAGTTTGCGATCCATTAATGAGAAAATGAACAGACCAAAACACGTCACTCCAATTGATATCAAATTATGGGCAAAGGACACTTGACGTTTCGATGCCTCCCATCCTGGGATAAAATTAATTCCAATCCCGATCCCATAGTTAATGAGGGCAAAAATAAGCAAATTCCAATATTTCATTGATTCTTTTTTTGTTGGATCTACCAAATAATCCCCAACTGCACTGGCGATAATGCTAATGGAAGCATACCCAAAAATGGATCCAAAAATCCCTCCATGACTGGATAATATTGCATAGTCCTTAAAAAAGGTCGTTACCATTAAAATCTGATAAATTAACCCCCATCCATAACCTACTATTAGTCGATATAATGGATTTCTGATTGAGATAAATAAAAACGCTATAAGACCAGCAACTGCTATAGAAGGCAGTACATCCCATCCGATAATGATATATTCATACCCCAAGACGTAATCATACCTTACTTTATAAAGTCCTTGGTCGACTACTACAATCAGCGCCCCTAACACAAATAATACTCCATACCGGATGAGTACATGCATAATCGCCTTATTTTTTCCCTTCTCTTCTACCCGTCTACGATAGGCAACATTCAAGAGGATTCCCAAAATAAAAATAAAAGCTGCGGCACCCACGTCATATAGTGTCATATACGTCGCACCTCTAGGTGCGTGGTCAAATATATAATGGAGAATTATACTGAAATCTGCTTCTTTCCAGACTTCTGGGGGAAAAACTAGCGTTATAACCAAGTATAGAACAATGAATCCACGACCTTGATCGATAAATCTCAATCTTTTATGTTCGCGTTCGGTATCTAACTGGTCTGGCACGTTTACTTCAGCATTTGAATTTTTTTTTTCTAGTGTCATTATTTTCACATTCTTTGAGTAATGGAAAATCATACGATCTTTTGTGAATCGAATATATAATGATTTAGTTCAGAACCAGAAAAAATTGTATTGGAGTGATTTTATTAATTAACTGTTGGTTTTTGGAATACCTAATATAGACCCCGTAATTAATTTGAATCAACCTTTAATTTGGGGTGTCGGAATGAATACTGTATTCGAAATTCAGCAAGTTTCCAAACAATATCGAGACCTTATAGCATTAGATAATATTTCTCTTGATATTAACCAAGGAGAAATTCTTGGATATATAGGTCCGAATGGTGCTGGTAAAACAACTACAATTAAAATTTTAGTCGGATTGATTAAACAGTATCAAGGATCGGTATTATACCAAGGTAAAAATATCAAAACTTCTGAAATTTCTAGTTTGTTGCATAAAGAACTTGGATATTTACCGCAAGAAGTAGATTTTCAACAATGGAGGACCGTAAAACATGCCCTTACAACATTTGGATTACTTTCTGGAATACCCAGAGAGATTTTAAATGACTCCATCGTATCTACACTAAAGCTTGTGGGATTATCTGACGTAGAAAATAAAAAAATTGTTCATTTGTCTGGTGGGATGAAGCAGAAACTGAAATTGGCACAAGCGTTAATGCATAATCCGAAATTTTTGATCTTAGATGAACCGATGTCGGGATTAGACCCAAGTTTCCGCTATCAAGTAAAAAATATAATTAAAATCCTTCATCAACAAGGAATCACGATCTTTTTATCATCGCACATTTTAAGTGATATCGAAAATTTAGCAACCCGAATTGCAATCATCCATCAAGGGAAAATAAAGAAAATTGGAACTCCTTCGGAGCTAAGTGAAGAATTTCGCATTGGGAATGACATTGAAATAATGTATATAAAAGGAAGTCCCCAGATACGGAAAGATGATTTAAACTGTATTCAATCGATAACCCAAGAATCTGGGATCAATCATATAATCCATAGTAGCCCTGAGGTAGAGACCGATGAATGCATAAAGATATTACTTCGCTACATTTTGGACAATGGAATCAAAATAAGAACGCTCTCTCTCAGAGAACCCGATTTAGAAGATGTATATTTACATTACGTAAGGGAGGCGTACTAATGATGGGTAAATCAAAACTGGGATTATTATATTTAGATGAGTTGAAAGGGTACTATAAGTCGAAATTAATGCTTGTATTATGGATCGGGCTGCCCCTTCTTTCATTTCTTATGCAATATTTGCAACCAAATGCCGAGGAGATCCCCTTATCGATATTCGTTGCCATTTTAGTAGGTTCTATCGGAGGAACACTCTCTTCAGTATTAATCAGCACGACGATTACTAGTGAACGCAATCGCAATGTATATGACTTATTTCTGATTCGACCCGTTAAACGCTGGGAAATTATAATTGCAAAGTATTTTGCAGTTCTCACGTGTTTATTATTCGCCGTGGTGATAAGCGTAGTAATGGGAATTATCGTGGATATAATAAAAATTGGAACACCTATATCAGAATTACTTAAAATTAATGCACAGAGTTTAATTGTGGCGTTTATGTCAATCTGTATAGCATGCTCAATCGGAATTTTCTTCGGTATAATAATCAATTCTGTTGCAGTTTCTGCAGTATTATCGGTATATCTCGGAAATCAAATATCTGCAATCGTTATATTACCAACGGTCTTGATTCCCGAAATTAACGTCATATTTTATGCAATTCTAGTGGGAGTAGGAGTGAGCATATTGATTCTAGCAATATCCATTATTATATTCTCGAAAAAGTCTCAATACTAATTTATTTTCTTTACCTAAATTTAGTTTCTCCGTATGTCATTAACAAGAAAGTTCCAGAATAGCTAGATTTTCTTGAAACATAGTGTACTTATAGTCGATCCTATCGTGAATATTTGATGGAATTGTTGGGAACTGTTCAAAACTTAATATAAAACGGTAGATCAACTTTGTTGTAAGAATGAAAAAAAGAGAAACTTAAAAATCAAATCTGTCGACGGGCTGGATATTCATATCAGAGCCTATTTCTTCGTATGCGATTACAGGAAGTTTAGGTAACAAAGATGCAATTAATGTTCGAACTTTGTGACGGATATCTCCATTCGTTATTATCGTTGCTTTTACTGCATTTATTGGATCGCCGATTTTATTGATAAAGGCTTTTAGTAATTTTAAACGCATATTCTCGTCAATGACTGCAGTTTCATTAATCGCTTTTTCCAGTTTATCATTTAATAAGTAACAGACAAGGCTTTTTCGATCCATTCCCCTTCCATAGGTCCAAGATATGAATAGTTGTTGAGATATTCGTAACTCCTTGACGATTTCTGAGATGTAGATATTAGGATTACTCGAGTAGAATTCCTTTATGTTTCGTAATTCAATGATCTTTTCCAACAGTGCGGGTAAATTCCGAATAGAAAGCTCCTCTTCCAGAAAAGATCTTAATATACACGTTAGTTCGGCCATGGAGTACTGTTGTTCCACTGCTTTAATTAGAAAGGGATATTGTTGTTTCAACTTATTAAGGAGAATATTAGTAGTCTCTATAGAGAGAAACATACAGGCATTCCCTCGAATCAAGGCAGATAATGCCAAAAATAGATATTGAGTTGTATTCCAAGTAACTAATCCTGCCCTCTCGCAAAATCCCACGGATTCGGACTCCGTAATAATTGCTTGTTCGGAATAATTCGCCGGATTAAATGCTTTTCTCCCTTGAACTCCAATTAGCTTAAGACGATCTACTGTATCATTCACAAGGTATTCATTTTCTCCCATCATTTTGAGGGGAAGGAAACGTAAATCATTTATTTTAAACCTACACTCCCATTCTCGCAATCGATAATCCAAAGAAATCTCGGGTTTGGGAAGAAATAATCCCAATTCATAAAATAAACCTTCTAATGTCATGGCAATTCCATCATTGAATGTATCGATTTTAGTTACAGGATGCTTGTTTGAGGTTGCTTGTTCTCTTTTCTCTTCTTCCTCCTCATATTTTCGGTACATTTCGTCATTCAGAAGAATCTCAATATTGATATTATCCATTGAAAACGCATTTTCATGGTAGAATAAAGGTATTGGGTTTTCTACATCGTCATATTTTGAAATTTCTTCAATATATCTGTTAATTGATATACCATGGCGAATACAAGATTCTAAAGCTTCATGAAACTGCGACTTCGAATATTGTTTTAGAATATCTCCATGAAGGCTTGACCAAGATTCCAAGATTAAAGCGGAAAGAGATTCAGTCAATAAAATTTGACGATTTTCAAGGATTCCCTTAGATATTTTGATAGCGAGTTCATTTCCCTCGGTAATTTTCTCGTGTGGTTCGTCTAATCGATAAATAACGCGCTTATGGTTTACATAGGTAATATAGGGAACTCCCAACATCTCGATTTTTTCATCTGCAACTGTAACATCCAAGGAAATTTCGAATGGTAATGCCAAATCTCTGACAATTCCTTCGATGAATAAATGTAATTTCTGGTGAAATTCTTGATGTTCTTCCTTCCCGAGGGTAGCAAAATTCTTCAATGAGGAATCTAATTTCACTTCTATCAGAATACTATCCGATTTTTGCTGTTCCGTTGGGGGAGATGATTTGATCTCTCTCTCGGAGGGGATTTTATCCAAATTCGTTTTCTCCTCAGACAATTTCAATCTCTCCTTTTATTCGATTTAGTAAAAATCGCTGCAATTCATTGCGAGACAAGCAAGGGATTTTAAATTCTATATTAATTAATTCTTGTGTAAATTCGCGGATTGAGGGATTTTTCACCGCAATAGCCATATCCTTATATTGAGTAGAATATTCACGTATTTTGGACAGAATATTCACCACAGCGCTTGGATCCATATCCAAAATTTTTTGATATCCCGCATCCTTTATCGAATTCTTGATCTTCTCTTCGATTTTATCACCCAATTGGAATATTTGAAAATTTTCGTCATTGCCTGGTAGAACATTGCGAATACTCGGTAATAAGCGCATGTTCTGGTAAGTTTCTGTAAGATCTTTATTCTCAGATAAGCAAGTATTAAATTCTTGAACTATTGCCTCAAGTGAAGTGATCGGAATTTTGTCTTTCACCAATTTTCGTAGTATTTGCGTAAATGCACTCAGATTCTTTTCTTCTATCTCAAATGTTGCTACTCCATAAAGGATATTCTTAACGAAATCATGCCCAACAAAATCTCCCAGATGTTCTTCAATAATGGGTCGAATTGCATTCATTAAAGATTTGATGATCATTGTTTCGTTCTTATTCACTGAACCTTTTCCTACTTGAACTTCATCTACTAAGACCGTAAAGTCCTGCGGTCCTAGATTGTTGTTATCTCGGAATCGGATTCCCGGTATTTTCACTCCATAAGTATTAAGTATTCTTTTCCGGATTTCTTCGACTTCTTCTAATGTTTCTTTACGGAGGTCATTAGAAGAAGGGACGATTATCGCATTCATTATATCACTACCAATTTCTACTGCAAGGGGATTGACTCTTGGAATTTTATCCGCAATCTCTTCCCCATATTTTGAAAGACTCTTCATCCGATCATAATTCTCCTTATAGATTTTTTTATCGGGATTCAGTTTGTAGGCTTCTTTGAAGTACTGTAAAGCTTGATCAAAGGATATTCTCTGTGTCTGCTTTTTGGTTACCTCTTTTGCCGAATCCGTTACTTTTAAGTCTTCTTTCTTTTCCCATCCTTGGGCTGATTTGAAGTAAAATTCTGCCACTTCTTCACTATAATTGTCTTTTTCCTCAGGAGTCATTTTATTCAGTTCTTGGATAGCACGAGAATGTTTTTTCTGTTCAACAAACACCTTTGCAACTTCTAGTTTATGGTTGATATCGTCGTAAGCGGGTACCAGATCATATATATCTTCAGTATAAGCATAATGTCCCGTTATGAGTACAAGTTCCTTTGGATCAATACTGGGGTCTTCTTTTAATACATCTTTCCACCCCTCTAATTTTCCCACTTCTTGAAAATCTTCGGTAGAAAGATCTAACATCATTTGTCCCTTGACCTCCTTTTGGCGTAAAAAACCGATTTGTACCCTGAAACAATACGTACCATGCCCGTGAATCGTTATTGGGAAAATATATTTTCTTCCTTCACCTTGTTTGTAGCGATATTCTAAAATATCCCTACTTCGATATTGCCAGTGGCTTTGATTACAATTCCCATCATATCTTACTATCTTCTCTCCCTCTTTTTCACTGGAAAACGGAGTTAATAGAGCCTTTCCTTCTAAGGATGGATTATAGGTGACATTGGGTAGAGTTTTTTTATTATATTCTAATTTTTGGCGGAAAAAGATGGTGTAACTTTCCTCTTTCTCGAACAACAAGGTGGGTCTTTCAGTTTCGCTTTTGGGACGGTATTGCCATAAATTGATAATAAACCATGACGGTATTGTCATAATTTTACCGGCATTTTGTAAGTCAATTGTTAAAAATAAAATTCGATCATAGCCTGTTTTTTTTATTTCTGTTGAGAGTTTAATCTCCATGGTAGGAATCCATTTTCCAAATAATTCCTCTTCCTCTTTTTGTGCTAATTTTGCAAGGCGTAGGGATGCTAGAGCAATGGCAAGACTGGCAGTTGCTACTAGAATTTCGGAAATTGTTGCAATATCCACTGCCATTATTTTTTAACCTCCTTTTTTTGTTGTGCTGCAAGCAGTAACTTCGCACGGTCTAACCACGGACTCGGAGTATTTAAATTTGGATTGGTGAGTATTTCTTCTAAATTCTTTATGGCATCTTTTTCTTTTTCGCTCATAATCAGGCATTCAGAACGGTACACATGACTTACGATGTCTCTCGAATCATTCGCCAACGCCATATCATACCCGGCAATTGCTTCCTCGTAATTCTCCATTTGTTGATTAACTGCACCGTAAGCCCTCCAATAATGATTAGTATATGGAGCAATAGTAGTGAGAAGAATGAAGATATCTTTGGCTGCCTTGTAGTTACCGATAGTGAATTGGTTGTATCCTAGTGCATAGAGGTCCTCGCACTCTGCATCACTGGGGTTGTTTTTTTGTTTTAGACGGATTAAACCATCATAATATCCATGAATTAGATATTCAAGATATTTACCCGTCGTTTTTTCTATCATGAAAACCGCATTGGTTTTTGGATTTATAAAAGTTCTCCTAGTTCTATATTGGGTAGAAAATAAGCACTGAACCGAAGTAAGATCTAAGAATCCCTTTATCTGATACTAAATTTGTTTAGATAGTTACACTGACCATTAAACCCCGATGATCGGATGAAGAACGGTTCCATACTAAATCTGCGGTGTGTTTTACCACGGTACATAAATGGTTAATCCATATGTAGTCAATTCGTAAGAAAGGGAAACATACATGCCAGGTTTTTCCCAGAAACGGGGTTTTACCGGATGCAATCCAAGCATCTTGCAAGTGGGAAAACAAGCTCCAATAGCTAATATCTATTAAATAATTAGGAGTATTGAAGTCTCCCAGAAGTATTAGCGGTTTTGAATAATCAATAATATCCAATATTGATTGAACATGCTGGAATCTCCGGACATACCTTAATGGAATGTCTAAATGTGAGTTTATCACATTAATTAGTGTTCCATTGATATCTAGTTCTGCGATAAGGATTCCACGTGACAATACCTCATCCTCCCTAATCGTAATGAAATTTGTGCTCGTGATGTTATATCGAGATAATATAATTAATCCATAATCCCAGACGTTAAGTTCTGAGGGGATCGCAACATACTCATAGGAGAGTGCTGAAGCATATTCAGCTATGCTGAGAGCGCGCTCATTCGCGATAATATTCGTTACCTCTTGTAAGGCTACAATGTCTGCATCTACTTGGGTAATAAGGTCCATAGTTGCATCATTCGACCCAAACTGCACATTATATGTAAAAATTTTCACTGAATTAGTCATATCTCTCGTTGTGGAAACGGACAGATTAAAAAAGACAGGGATCAAAATGTGGATTATATAGATTGATAAAAGAATGGTCAATGTATATGCCGCTTTTTTCCATTTTTCAGCTATAAATTTCATGAGACAACTCAAAGACAGTAAAATGTGCCCTAATATGTTTGGGTTAGATGTGAAAAAAGTGGGATGTGAAAAATGGGGGGTTTTTTATTAATGGTGTGCTAAACAAAAAAAGAGGAATCTCACATCCCAGAGAACGATATCATTTAAAGTATAAAAAGACTAAGTGTGGAGCTAAAAAGCAATACTTAAGACTGTGAGACGCCATTTTTATTTCAACAAATATATAAAAAGAATTGGAACATGTCCCAATTTAAAAAGAAACCTGAGAGAAAACCGGATAAAAAAAATCTCGGATTTTTCATGGTGAATGATGTAGATAAAGCGCTTCGAGACGTCAAACGTAAAGAAGCTGAATACGAAGATGATGAAGATTAAGATCCAAGCTTATATCAAAATCAAGTATTTTTGTTCTTTTTTTTAGAAACATTTCCAAAGGATTCATTCATAGGAGTAATGCGGTTTTTTATTCCTATGGAATTACTTGGTTTCTTGGTCTTTACAGAAAGTTATCATAATTCGAAACGCATGTTTAAGTTAGTATCCCGATTCCCCCCGTTTAATCCCGATAATCGAGATACCTTACATTATTTAGAACTTACCGTTAGAGAATTTTTACTACAATCCCACCCAATAACTCAGTATTGGACATGGCATCGTGGAGGGAGAGATGTCTATGGAGCCGTATCATTCTGCTCGGGAATTAATCAATATTTGGTTATGTGTTTCGGTTCAACTTCTGAATATTATTTAGAGAACTCTCTTTTAACCCTACAGAAATATTTAGAGGATAATAAAATGCAGGAAAGATTATTGAATAGCCTATTTTCATTAGATGCTGAACTACCACTTAGGATTTTAAGGGAGTTTTCAACCCAGATTTCTCAATTACTGAAATTACGTAATGCTAAATATTATTCCAATGATACTGTTTTTATCCCGTAGAAATAAATAAAATCTTCACCCATGTTTTGACTCAGGGATATGTTTTCTTTCGACTATTCTGTCTCTATTCTTCGTTGCCGCAATATAGATCGCTCTAATACTTGCCCACAATGACGGTGAAGCAACAGCCATTATCGGAGTAACGAAAAACATCATCATCAATGGAAAAGCAATAGCTCCTCCAATTCCTCCAGTATCCACATCTCGTACTAGTATGAAATTCAACAAAAAATTGATTGCAAGCATAATACCGATATTACATAACCACGAGAATGTATTAGCTCTTAATCGTGTTTGCTTTCGAAACACGAATCGAAAAAATAAGATATTGATTACTAATCCCATTACAGAGGAAATCAAGATAAACAATAATAGTACTTCTTCGGAATTCATAAGGAACACTTAAAGGATTGTTTAGGTATGGATGCTCAAACCTCCCTATAAATGTAAGTGAGGGAAAAATTATTGATCGTTAACTAGCGGACTTAATCATAATGGAGAATAACCACCACCATCGGTTTATCGCTTTGCCTGTAGCTAGTAACCGGAATAAAAATGCTTCTGAAATCCCGATTAATGAATAAGATTTCTTTATGTGCTTGAAAATTTTAGTGTTTCGGAATTGATTTTCGAGATTTCTTGAAGCGACAACATTCCATACTCCATTTTTTTTCAAAAAAATATCGAGAATGTTTACCCATTCTTCCGCCATTTTCATACCGTAGTATAGACCGGAGGATCCATTAGCATCAACAAAACCTGCAGCATCCCCGATAATTACCACTCCTCCATTTCCGAGTACAAACGATTCCACCAAAGATGCATTCGGCATGCCAGTTAAGGCTTCATATTCCACTTCGATTTCCTTAAATACCTCAGAAAAACCGGGATACTCTTCTTTCAATCGCCTCCATACTTGCATAATTACTTCGTCTGATGGCAATTCTGCGGATTTTATTTTTGGAACTTGTCCCATGCGTAACATAACTCCTGCTTCAATATTGTTCCCCCCGATAGGGAATACATACGCTGCACATGGAGGAAATAAGGGTGCATACTCTAAATCACCATTCGGAATTAACCAGAACTGGGGATTCGGGGTTTTTTGTATATCAATATTTGCGTTTTTGCCCCGAAATTTTACAATTGGGCAATTTATTTTTGAATAATCCACACCTAATGAACTTCCGATAGTACTATAGTATCCATCGCATGCAAGTACAACTCGAGCTTGAATTTTTTGGTCCTTCCCAGATTCATCCGTATAGGATACTCCCGTGCATATTTCCATTTCATTCATTAATGCAGACTGAACTTCACAATTATATCGAATTTCAACCCCGGCCTCAGAGGCGGATTGAACAAACCGATCGATAAACTCTCGCCATTCAAAGAAATAATATGGGACGTGGACATTGACTAAAGTGGTTTTCTTATCTCCTGGACTGTGATATCTTCGATAGGAAGGTTTCACGGTAGCTATGTCTTGAAGGAATCCCTCCCCCAGGATTTCATCTACTAAGGGATAATATGCCATAGATTCCCCTCGGGGTAAAGGTCCCGCGATGTTCCCTTTTTCCAATATTGTAACTTTATATCCTTTTCGTGCTGCGAGCGTGGCCGCGGTCAATCCTGCCGTTCCCGCGCCTATGATGCAAAAATCACAATCATGGTTCATAAGTAAGTAATTGTGGATTTCACTCTTTAAAAATGTAAAACTATAGAAAACGCAAACAGTCAATAAATTACATTAAAAACACAAAATTTCGATCCCACCAGCCCTTTTTATATTCTATTTAAGAACTGGATCCATATGGCAAAAATGTATAACCTAACAGGAGGAACTGCATTTGATCTGTTACGCATGGGCGATTTTATAACTATCATAGCTCGTGCTCAAGATTATGCTTTATACTCCTCGTTGATGTCGGGATTAGATGCAGATGTAAGGGAAAAATATTACAAACAAGCTTTGGAATGGTTTGATTTTGTAATTGAGCGGAATCCCCTATTCTCACATGATGCGTATTTAGGTAAAATATACGCATTATATTTGAAAGGAGATGTGAACCAAGCCAGGTACGTATATGATGAAATGAAGAAGAATGAAAATACAGATGAATTCAATCCATTAACCAGATTATTTTCGTGATGATAGTCGAGTTAAAAAAAATAAAAAGAGAGTAGTAATAAATTTAATGCTTTATTTTACATAGGATACCATTTCAACGTCCCATAGGGAACCCCTTAATCCAATTGGGTCCTTCCAATCCCGTTTTCGACCTGCTTTCGGAATCTTCAATAGACTGAGGAAGAATTCGAAAGATCCGTATCCTCGTGCAATGCGATCCCATGCAAATAGTCCGAAAGTCCAAATCAGCATCAAAATTGCAACAGTAATCCATGTCCACATTGCATTAAGACCATATCTCGAGATAAAATCTGCACCAGCTCCGCTGGGTACGATCACACTCATAAGGAATCGCAAAATGAAATCTAAGATACCTAAGAAATACACAGTAAGTGCAAAAACTCCAAATCTCCGAATCCATCGGGTTCCTTTCAACCATCTTTGTTCATTAATACGAGGATTAAATTCCACCCAGCTTAATAAAGCTAAAATTAATGGAGCTTGCAACCCAAAAGAGACAAAAGCAAACCATCGTGGATGAATGTGAAAACCCAAATCTAATGCGGCTCCATTCAAGAATCCTCCATCATGGATGAACAAAAATTCTGCAGCCCCCCAAATCACTGCTAGTAAACTCGGAAGGCACATCCAACGTAGATGTTTTCTTTTGGGTTCATCTTGAAGAATGACATATGCAATCCCTGCACCAAAGAAATAGGATGCCATCATTGGAAAAAGAGGCGCTTCTCTACCGGAAATCCAGTTCATTGCGACACGATACATAACTAAACCGAAATTATTGAAGAAATCCCCTAGTGTGGTAAATACATCGTGGAAATATACACCTGGTGAAACAGCTCGGAAACCCTCGAGCATGGTAATATCAATTCCCACAACATTTGTGGCCCAATCTCCGACGATCGGACTGATTGCAATAATTACTATTCCAATTACATAACAAACCGCCATCTTGATCATCCAACTGTATTTTCCTTTGAATAATTGGAATAATAGGAAGAAAAAGGATGTAACAATCATCATTAATCCAATAGATTCAATTGCCTCAATTAAAAAGAACATATCCCAATGACTTGCCCAGATGTCAGAAATCGGAACCGAACCGATAGGAATTTGTCGAGACCAAATCTCAACAAAACCCCAGTACGGGAACACAGTTACCCAGAGTTTGCCTACTAATATCAAAATTAATCCAGCAAATAATTGTTTTCCCCAAACTCCCCAAAGATTTTTCCCATTTTTAACGGCATTTTCCAACTGATAAAAATTAACAACAGCACTTATCATTAAAAAGAAACCTCTCCAGTGGATAAAGATGAATATAAACGCAGCTAATAAAATCAGTCCTATATTACCAGAACCTAGAATAGAATTAGGGTCGGAAAATTTATCCCAAGATGTAAAGAGAAAGTGAAACATTGCTGTAAAAAAGATGGCAATACCTCTCCAAAAATCCAAACTTGTTAATCGTTTCATGAAAAATCACTAAATTAATTTTCTCATATATCTCTACTTGTTCTTAACGGTAGTTATTCCTATCTTATCCAATTAGTATTAAAAGATTGTGTTTGGTTACATTGGAATGAGGGGATTTTCTATGGAATACTATTTTTATGCATCCATGGGAGGAAAACGGAATGCATATTAAGCAACCGCTTCGATTAATTCTCTTCCTATTTTGGGATGAGTCTTATGCTCAATAAAAAAATACGGTGTGACATCATATAATGATTTAAGAACATTAATACGAGAAAAAGTAACATTTTTCCACGCGGTTTTTATTCGAGACGTGAAAACAGTTAATCCTTCCAAAGTGATTTTTTTGTTAGATTTCCTGCTTTTAATTATCCAAACGAATACATCAACTATCGCAATAGTTATACTGAAAATAGTAGACAGTACCTTTGTGATGAAGATTATCAACCATTCAAAACTCAAGAAATAGTTGTTCTGCCGTGCTATTTCCTGCGCTTTTTTGAATGTTATTTGCTTTCGGAATTTAGGGAATAACGCAAGAATGGGAACAATGGGTAGTAAGATAATTACGATCAGAAATCCGCTATTTTCCCAAATCCTTAATATTATATCAAAATAAAATGCTGCAACTACCATTAAAATGCATGACCATAACATGGTCTGCCTTCCGTGATTGATGAAATCTAAGCCGGTAAATATTGTAAATAATTTACGAGGGTAGATATCTAACAATTGCAACATGTATACAGTTAATGCAAGCAATCCCCAGCGACGTAAAAAAGTGGTTGCTTCTGCATAGCGATATAAATTTGCTGATTTTCGGAATTCAAATAACCGCATAAGTAAAAATACATATAACAAGTACAAACCTTGATTGATTAGGAGAAACCAGACGGGAGATACGCGGAACCACATATTAAAAGAGAGGTGTTCCACAAACACCCAGTAGTGTACTCCTGTTAAAATAAATCCTAATGCAACTAAACATCCCCTTCTGGCTATGCGTTTATCGGTATTTGGTTGGGTTAACCGATGTCCAATAATGCAACCGATACACACACAAAAGAAATTTGGAAAGATGGGTTCTTCAAGACCTGCGATAGCATACCATAACAGACGCATGAATTTCTCTTTTTCATTAGAGAAACCATTAAAATATCCTCCTAGAGTAATATCCCATCCCACGATTTCACTTAATTTTACTTGCACGAACGGTGTTGCAAATAAGAAGAAAAAACCTAACAAGGTGAGTGTTGTATAAAACAGGAAATTTTTATTGTATGGTTTCATGTTACGGATTTTTATGAACAAATAATTTATTATAGTCAAGAAAATTACGGCTAATCCGATTACCTGCAAAGTTTCGAATAAATACAATCCTTTCCATTGAGATTGGATCAAAGCAGATAACAGTCCATCGGGATCATACCCTGCCCATATCCGAATCGGATATTGATAAAATACACCATGCCAAGGATTAAAAAAACTCTCCCGTAGTAATCCTAACCCGTACATCAGGATTCCTTTTACGAAATTTTTCACTAACAGATTTTCTGGATTCCTTCCTCTTTCAACAGATTTAATGAAATTAAACTGGTGAATTATTGCAGATAAAAACAAAAATAGTGAGCGGGAATGCCCTAACGTGAACAGCAGAACTCCGATTATTATTACAAAGATGCTTATTTCAGACAACTCGAGATTATGAAAAGTGGTTAAATCCATCACATTTGTCCATGTGTGAATAATTGTCATAAAAAATATCGAAATACCTCGTAGCACATCGATCGTGAGAAATCGAGTACCCCTTCCCACTTTTGTCTGAAGATTGCTCTCCATACTGTTTGTGTAGTGGTCAATGGTTATAAATATTCCATACTTTCAGCTGCTCGAAGTAGAAATAAATACGCAATATTAAGAAAAGAGTAAATAAATTTAGATAATTGAAATTGAGAAAAGAAAAAAAAAAAGTAATTATTTCTTCTTCCGTTTGATGATTAAATATAACGGAATAATGCCTAGAACCATCGCACCTACTAAAATCCACAACGGATAGCCAGGTATTACAGCCGGATAATCATTCACAAGCTCATCTGGGTATACAACTTCATGTGTATATCGAGCTCGAACCGTTTCCGTAACAACTCCACTTGAATTTCCTTCAGAAGCATCTATTCTTGAAGTACACACGCTTTTTAGAAGCATATTTGAAGTCTTCCCGTAGGTTAATTCACTAGTAGAATGGAGAGTTATGTTTTCCCAAACCCCATCCGTCTCATTTCCGTATTGGATATCTAAGTCATAATTGATCTTTCTCGCCGATATACTGTTAATTGTAGTGCTATTTGTATCGAGAACAAAATATCCGCCGAAAGCTTTTATCAAAATATACACGAATACTATAGCTAACACACTTGGATCCAATAAAATATTCATTATCATTAGTACCATCGTTTGATTTTCTGCAGATAAAGTCTGAATCTCTGTGAGATCTGTATTGAGTTCATTGAAAAATGATTTGAATTTTGTCATTAAATCATTATCTTCTATATCTCCATCAATACTCATCGATTCTAAGGTCCAAATAGTTGGATCATTATATCCATAAGATGAAACATCAGCGGTACTTGCGGTATACAATTTTCCTGTAATATTTATATGATCTGTTCCTGGTACAACTTCAGTAAAGTTCAATTTTCGATAGGAACTATTTAGATCAGCGACTTGCATGCTTTCGTCAAGCAGCTCTTCTGTATATCTATAAATGATCTCAGTTGTATCGTTGAACCATACTTGAGAAGAAGCGGCTTGTACAAACGGAACTAATAGAAAAAGCCCAATAATTCCCATACTTGCTAATAACAATTTTCCTTTTTTCATAATAACCACTCACTTAAAATTATCTTTAAGTTTGTCATAACCTTAGAATCAGTACCAGTATTTAATTATATGGGAACGATCATAATGGGATAATTATTCACGTAAGAAAACCCTTTATTGGTTTTTTTGCAGATGATGAAGCCTTGCGCGTCCCAATGAAGTATAAGAGTATTACGTAGGGTCTTTTAGCAAAGGTCTACCTATAACTCATGAAAGTACCCTAAAGATAATTTAGCGTGTTCAAGTAAAACCACATAAGTTTTTGAGTGCAGATTATTTTCCCAATTTTACCTGATAATCGATATTATAAAGGAGAGTTACTACTCGAGTGCGGATATGAGGAAATAGGTAATAAAAAATCAATAATGAGAGAAGAAAAACAAGAATGACCACAAATTAAAAACATACACACCTACTTTCTCCTTCGTACAAAAAATATTGCACATGCACTAATTAACAGGAATATACCAAAAATGAAGAATGGAAGGTAAAGATAGCTACGATATTCACATACGAGGATGCATACTCGACTTGTAGGAATTCCAGGCCAAATAGTGCACGGGCTTGAGCAAAATGACCAAAAATCAGAAAATAATTTCAATTCATAGATTAAAATGGAAAATATCTCGAAACAAATTCCCATAGTTACTCCTGAGAATCCTATTATACCCAGTATTCGTTTATACATGTTCAGAACTTGTTATTTGGATGAATTTAGTCCTATTAAAACTTCACCTTGATCACTTTCATTCCCAACAATTAGCGTTGATAGAAGAGGAAAGAATTAGGGTTTTTGGGTAAAATCAACATGTACGAAATATTTTCCGCATCCTAAACATCTGAATAAATATCCAACAGCATTATCTTCTTGTTTTTTTAATCTTTCTGCAAGAGCGGTTCCATTTTTGATTTCAACTCCGATATCACGCAGTCTCTGAGCTTCCACTGCGAAAGTATTTTCTAATTCTAAGAATAATTCAGCTACACTTTTCCCTTCCAAAGTAGCAGTTATTTTAGACAAATCTTTTCCCTTCACTAAGTTAAGATTTTGGGAAACTTTTTCTCCCCCCCCTAGATATCCAATAAAGGCTGTAAAATCGTGGCAACATATAGGCCACAATTCCGTCTCGAAGCCTTGAAAATTTGGCGTCTGATCTAACCAAGTACGTATATCACACTCTTGTTCAATGTATTCCTCTTTATAGCATGTTTGTTCCAATATATCAATATCTTTGAAATCTGCATCGAGAATTTCAGCAGCCTTCCCATTTTGGATACACCAGGGACAAATTTTATGCATAGAATTTGTTACTTTGATTGTTCCATTTGATTTTTCTTTTTCCATGTAGAAGGGACCTACATAACGATATTCTTGCTCAGTATTGCATATATCACAAACGAACTTTTCATTATTAAAAATTCCAAGATCATATGCATTTGGGAGATATTTGAACTGTGGTAATTCTAATTGCTTGCTCATCATTGGTCAATAAATTAAATGGCAAACTGCAATAAAACTCAAATCATAAAGAAATATTTGCTAGAACTAGGAAAAGGGTTTTAGTACAGAAACTTTCAGAACATAAAGGCTATATCTCTAAAATTCATCAAAAAAAAAAAGAATATTAAAATAATAAATTACTCCAATCCTATTTTTTGAGTCAATTTCACAATTATGAAGATAACTAAGGCGACTATAATGAACGTGACTAAACTACTCAGTAGAGCTCCCAGTCTTATCGGAGATTGGAACGGCCAATCCATCCATGTAATTGTTTCATCAGTAAGAGATGCAAATCCAGGTAGATATTCTAATAACGGGAATATCAGATCATTTACTACACTGTTGACCACTGCACCAACATAAACTGCCATTATGAATGCTACCGCAAGTCCAACAACTTTATATTTTTTCAGAAAATCCACAAACTGATTTCCAAATTTTTTCGCTCGTTTTGCTACCCCTTTAACTCCTTTAACTTTTTCTTCAGGGGGTTCTTCTGGAGGGGGTGGGGGTGGGGTTAAAAGTTCACGAATTTTCTTTACTTCTTCAAGTAATTCTTCATAACTTGGTTCACTTTTTGACATGGTTTTTCATCTTTATTGTAGGATCATCTAACTTTCGCATTTTGTATTTATATCATTTTTGGTGATTAACCACAATAATGAGGGAATTAATTAATCAATACCTATCCCGACATCTCTTAAGTCATTAGGCTATGTTCTTTAATAATGTTCCTTATATAACCGTATACTGCACAAAATCTATATGAAAATGGGATTTCCATTAGCACATCCGTGTGTAACCTATCAAATCCGATTAAGGGGTTTAGGAACACTTACGCGAAAAAAACCAATCAGTACGCTCTTTTTGATGGGATTTTGACGTCATTTGAACGATATGGATGAGTAGGTTAAAATTGGATAGAAAACTGAGTGGTATTGATAGATAATCTCTATGATTGGATACTCAAAATCAATCATTTTTTAGTAATTTTTCCAACTGTGCTATATCTTTAGAATTTTAACTACACTACAAGCTTATTACATTATTCTGGTCGAAGTATTACGTAGGTTTGGAAATGAAATAGAATACGTTTTATACACTTAAAAGGTCAAAAAGTAGAAATTCTTTATCAAATCTATCATTACTTAAACTACTTTAAACTATATTAAACATGTATTCCTATATTTATAGGAGATTTGTATTGTAAAGGAAGTGATAAGAATTAGATCGAAATATTTTATTCTAATATTTTTAGAAATTTTGGGAATTGGATCGATAATTCTATCCTATTTCATTTTTGGAGGATTATTCTCAAGCACATGGACATTTTGTGGGGATCCTG
This sequence comes from Promethearchaeota archaeon, assembly GCA_016933055.1. Classification (GTDB taxonomy): domain Archaea; phylum Asgardarchaeota; class Lokiarchaeia; order Sigyniarchaeales; family Promethearchaeaceae; genus AMARA-1. Next base: position 59,393 of record JAFGBS010000009.1, read on the forward strand.
GACGAATTTGGCCTGGAATACAAAAACCTGGTATTTATCCGCCAGTATGTGTGGATCGCAGTTATTTATATATTGTGTTTTTTATTTTGGGATTACTCGTAATTATTTTAACCCCTTTATTCGTAACATTCTGTAAAAAACGCCCACAGTGAGAGATTTCATTTCAAAGAAGGATAGGGATATAATCTAGTCCAAAATTTCCATTTATGCTGAATTGTGAAATATGAAAACAAGCTGGGAATTAACATGATAAGAAAACCGCCAACGAACAATGGAATTTGTATGATAATGTCTGGATTTAGATAAAATAATATGTAGAGTATGGGGATTACCCACCAGAACAAAAAAATTAACCATTTAGGTTGAAGTGACACAAATGGATAAAATAAATGAAAACAATTTATTGAAATAATATAATAAAATAGACTAAAGAAGATAAAACCAGGTATGGTAAATATCCACACAGATATACCTGAATAGTACGAAATATCGGCGATATCCCCATAACTTAAAATTGAACCAACTAAAAGGTATCCTACTGAGTTAGTAAAAGCCCAAAATCCGTACCAAAATAGAGTATGAAATAGAATCTCCCCAAACCAATTGTTCCTTAATGATGTTTTTTCGAGATAATAAACACTCAATTGCGAAATGGAAGCCATAAAAAGACACATTATAATTCCACCACCTTTTGTTACAGCACGTGCTGCATTCGTAGCAGACGATTCGAAATGCACAATTGCATATCCAAATTTCAATGGCCAAAGCCATGCAACTTTGAATTCCACCGGATTCCCTCCCACTAAGTAACCGAATCCAATATGACCGAGGAATTCATGAGTCCATTCAGACAGAAATTTGGTTAGGAATGAGATCATCGTGATACTAAAAAAAAAAATTAAGATCGTAACTGATTGATTTCTTTTTCGCATCATCTCGCAGAAAGAAAAGAGGGTGCGGTTTTAAACCCATGTTTTAGAACAGTTTTTTGATTAAAAACCAATCTTACAAAAACTTTTGCTATTATTCTTATGTATTAAATTTTCCAAGCGTGCTATCCCTTTAGAATTTTAACTACGCTACAAGCCTATTACATTAATCTGGTCGATCAATTACGTGGGTTGTTGCGTTGGCGTGCATCAAACCCATGTGTTCAATAGAACACATTCAATAGAACACGTAAAATTTGGGATAAATGCCATTCTTGACGATTAGCTAAAGTTTTAAAATGGTTTCACTTGAAAGCGTTTCACTACTATTTACCTTCACTCTATACAGAACGGAATAGATGTTGAGTAGACAAAATTTTCTCCAGTTTAATATTTTGAATAAAAAATAGATATAGAGATTTTAACTACTTGATGATTATACTACATGATGAAAAAACATGAGATTTGAGAACCGTAGGGAAGCGGGAAAGCGACTGGCAGAAAAATTAGACAAATATAGGGGGAAAAAAGATACTATAGTACTAGGATTACCAAAAGGGGGTGTTCCCGTTGCATACGAGATTGCGCAAAGGTTGAGTTTACCTATGGATATCGTGTTAATCAAAAAGATTTCCCATCCCCAAAGTCCAGAATTTGCTATTGGAGCTGTTGGAGAAACAAACAAAGTTCATTTAAATGAATATGCTGAACAGTATAATATTTCATCTCAATATATCAAAGCGCAGATTGAATTAAAAAAAGAAGTTATAAAAAAACTAAAACAACTATTTCGAAATGGAAGAGATCTGCCCTGTTTAACGGGAAAAACCATAATATTAACGGATGATGGTGTTGCAACGGGGGCAACTGTTCAAACAGCGATCAATATTCTCAAAGAGGAACACTTAAGGAAATTCGTCTTGGCATTACCGGTATCTCCTCCAGATACAGCGCGAAAATTAAGAAAACAAGTAGATGAACTTATTTGTCTATATACACCTCATAATTTTTCAGCAGTTGGACAATTTTACAAACAGTTTACCCAAGAAACGAACGAAAATGTGAAAGATATGTTGACTAAAGCTTCGAACAGGTAATCTCCGTCTATTGAAAAATAAATGAATAGAATATGATGCTAGAAAAGCATTTAAATTGAAGAATTAAACAGATGGAAAAAAAATGTGTTGGTTTTACTTGAATTACATTAAGAAAAATCGTTTGTTGCTACTCATAGAGTCAACTAAGGGTTTTTTATGAATTTTTATTATGGATTTTTGTCTCATCTTTCTATCCTCACGTAATTGTTTTCGTGAAATTTTTGATCCTAATTCATATTTTTCATTGGATCCTAGTAATTCTTGTTCCTGCACTTTCGGTGATTCGAATTTAGATTTGTCTACCGGTTTTTCTTCGAAATCTATTTCAATTTCTATTAAGCTCATTTTTTGGTTCTGTTTTTGAAATTTATTTGATTTTTTTAATTCCTGACTTTGCATTGACATATTTTTATCACCATCAAGGAGTGAAACGTATAAATCAATATACTATTGCGAAGCATGTTTGGTGTAAAACACCTGAGATCCATAACGTTTCACTTAAGATATATTATGAAACGACACATATAAATATTACGTTTCGAAAAACTATAGCGATGAAACGTTATATATTATAAGACATCCAAAGAATGCTAAAGGTCATTAAAATATAGGGAATCCCACAATCGTCCCGCAGATTATACTGTTAATTACTTTCTTTCCTAATAACTATAAAACGTCTAAAATTACTAATAATATTAAACGTAACTTATATAAGGGATAATGAAACAAGTACATCATAGGAACAAAATCCCACATAATAAAAACAATCTGGGGATAATATGACAGAAGATAATATAAGAGAATCTCCTCAGGAGAAACTTTCTAAAAATGAAGATGAGGATCAAATAACTGAAAGTTGGGGAATGCTTGTAACAAAGAGCACCGTTCGATTGAAGATATGGCAAATTTTACAGTTATTTGGAGAACTAAATGTCACACAAATTTCAAACCTACTGAAAGAAAGTAAATCCACTGCTTCAAGGCATTTGAATGGGATGGAAGAAGATGGTCTAGTGAAAAGTAGAGAAGATAGTGCTTGTTGTCCTGGAAGAATTGCTCCAAAAATATACACGATAAATAATGATATCTATAAAGTTAAAAGTGGGATTGAAATGGAGCAAGGGTATCCAAAAGACTTTAACAAGAGAATTGAATACATCCAATCCGAGATTCAAACAAATAGGGCAAGTATTGAAATGATCACTGGTATTATGCGATTACTTGAGCCGATTTATAATGAAGTAGAAGCTCTCATTAAGGAAGGTAGTCCCGAAAGTCTAGTAAAAGCGGATGAACTATTCAAAGAATATATGTGGGGTCCAAATGGTGAGAATATTACGTGGTTTCAATTTCGTTACCAAACCCCGAAGATGTACTTCCTTGAAAGAAAGATTCATGAAGCTTCTTATAAAATATTATCTGATGATTTCGATTCTGAATCCTTTGAAGGGGAACGATTAAAACTCAAAGCAGAATTGGAAGAGGCAAAGAAAGAACAACAAGATGCCGCAATTCCAAAGAAATATGGTCGATTCAGTATCTTTATGCCTTTAAAGAAAATTTTTGAGAAAAACCAAGGAAAATAGAGATCTACCTTTTTTTTTCGTTTTGGATTTTACTAAAAGGATCATCTAATTCAAATACTAACTCCCAAATCGCTCGAATTCGCATATTTTGTTGGGAACGAAATTTACTATAGGGTTCAGGCCACCATATCGCAGGGGTGTTGAACCAGAACGCCATTTCCTCATCTAAAAACGTTGTATTATATATACAATGTGCAATTTCTAGCGCATTTTCCATTATATCTGGGCGTTTTGCCTTTTTTCCGGTTCGATACATTGTCGCTACAGTAAAATATACACCTCCGGGCCAAATTCCTCGAGCCATATTAATAGGGATCGTGTCTCCATTCGGTCTAACAATATTTACAGTTCCGAATTTTCCATCTGCTTGCATTTTCCAATTGTATTTACAAACTCGTTCATAATGACTCACACGGTGATTTAATGGAAATACATCAGGAAGATGACAAACATCCACGTACCGTTGTCCATTTAATGCGTCTGTCATCAAAGCATCTGAAAATTGTCGTTTCTCTGCTGCACGATAATACCCTCCCCCTTCACCCGTTTCTACCCATAATAGTTCTTGCACCCGTGAACGGGCTTTTTGATTTAATTCTTTAAAGAATTTTTTCTCCTTATTTTTTCCTAAAACATGTGACATAGCAATTACGGCTTCTAATGCTCCAATATATAAGCCGGAAATATACGTGCTGGTTCCTCGAAATCCCAGTGAATCATAACTTGTATCAATTCCCCTATGTTCCGGAAGTCCATCCCCCGAGCGATCGCAAGATGCAAGTTGCAATAACGTCTTTTTCGCTGCGGGATACACTTCTTCGAGAAATTTTACGTCTTGAGTATAATGATAATAAGCATATACTTGTTGGACAAACATGGAGGGTAGGTCTTTCCAATTTACAGCAGGGGGATTCAAATCATGACTAGAAGTCATATAATATTGTCCATAAATAAAGAAAGGGTCATTAATGGGAGAACCCGCATCGTGAGTAGTTCTATTTTTGGAATCGTCCATTATAAAATCCTTCCAGAGCAATAATGTGTCTCGTTCAATGTTGGGAAACATAATCTTTTTGTGAATCGCTTCATAATGACGAATATCTAAGGTTTCACAATCCCGATACACCACAGATTCCAAGTTAAAGAATAGATGTTGATTTGGACGATTTCCGAACCTTTTTGGCTTGGAAATGCACCCGCTTTCCCAAAATGAACAAAAAGTGTCGAAATATAACTCATTTAATGCGCCTTGTTTCAACCAATCGGGATATTTAGGATTATCGACAATTAAATTCATCCATTTATCCACTTGGGTTTCCCATTCATCTATCGATTGTAATCCATCCAATAGAATGTCGATTCCTCGAAAAAATCCAGGATACCATTCTTTGTAGCGTTTCCACCATTGGGTTCCATCTATTGGATTTTTAAATTGAACAATGGGAAAATCCCACACCAAAGCAAAGGGGACTACTATTTCTTCCTTTGGGTTGAGATCTATTGTGACCGCAAGAGCACCTGCTTCTCCTTCTTTTTCACTCAATTCGGTATTGGGTAATAAACCTCTAGCAGAGAACGTCTCAAATAATTTATCTGCATCTTGGAGAGCCCAATCGGTGTATGTTACGGTTGCTTTTTTAGGAGATTTTACTCCGATCACCCATTCTGTCTGTTGAGTAACTGGAACATTATCAGGATGTTTGGATTGTAATCGTAATGCAGATATATCTTGTTTAGTCACGAACTGAGTAGATAATCCTTTCCTTGTGTAGGTATAATCTTTAGTATCTTCCCGATAGATAGCATTTGGAAAAGTGAACATAAGGGAAAATTTACACGGTTCAGACAAGCGATTTTTTAGTTTAAACTGGAAGAATCCTATTGGTAAAGAGGAGAGTTTATCGTTACGTGGTATAAACGGAGAAAACAATTTTAGGGAAAATGGATTCAAACCTATGTCATAATTAACCCAAGCTTTCGGAAATAAAGCGTAATAGGTTCCTTGCCCTACTTCCAGTTTAGGCCATGATTCAAATATGTCTTCCGTTGCAAGAGTTTTCACAAATTTTTCTACATTTGATTCTTGATAAATATGAAATGCTCCCGCCCTCAAAAAACGCTCTTCATGACCTGCACTTGCTTCACTGCCCCATTGTGCATCGGAACTATCATCTCCCCATCCGAATTCCCATGGTCCGAAGGATCCGGCTAGATTATACATAAAAGATCCCGTGCCGATACCACCAATGGGAATACCTCTTTTGGTGCGAATAGAAATTTCTTTATCGACTTCTAAAGGGGGATGAGTACCGGTAGCACCTTTTGGATAATCCCCCAATTTTCTTTTCCATGCAGCCTTGGGAATGTCCCACAAATAATAAGACATACTATCTAAGTCTGATCTGAACTAATAAAAATCCCCTTTTCGCCACATTTATAAAAATCCTCAAAGATTCATTTTTCTCGATTTGAAGAGTTTAAAAAATAAAATATAATTAAATGAGAGCGATGCAAAATAAAGATCATGCCCGTAGATTTCCCACCTATAAAATATTACGAATTCTTATCGGAAACTACTCCATTTCTCAAAATCATGGAATCATCATTGAATTTGCAGATCATATTTAATCTCGCTGTATTCAATAACTTAACTTTAGATGAATTAAGTGAAAAGATGCAAAATCCCAATAAGGACATACTACTTGAAAACTTGGAAAAGATGATCTCCATGGAACTCGTGGAACAATTTGAATTAGATGAAAAAGTTCATTATAAAATTCTAAATTTTCGATATCAAACTCAAGATTATAAAAACTATGTTCATTTTACACCAGAAGAAATACAGCATCATTTACACGAGGAATTTCTGTATTCCTATCGTATGACATCCTTACTTAAGAGTATCTTCAGTAAATTAGTCCATTATATATGTGATTTTTACATAAATCACATTCAAAATGAGAAGCTAAACGGTGCTATCGTAAAAGAAGAAATGCAGCATAATACATCGGTCCCTCGGATTGGCTTTGTAACTAAAGAGGAATATGATATCTACCGAAATAGATTTCTAGAGTTCGAAAATAAAATGATTGAGGAATTGATGGAAAGAAGACAATCACTTGGTATTCAAACCGATCCCAATATTGAGTTTATGATTGCTAATTTGTTCATTCCCATAAAAAAAGTATTGGAACACACGTAATTTGATGAATAAATTATTTGATTGTTTCTCTGGGAAGGGATAGTCCGTATTCTCCAAACTTTTCAGGAGTATAAGGTGCTCTACGACCAGGACATCGATTTCTTGAGCATAATTGGCAACTTACAAAAGCTCTTTTTGAATGGAAAGCAATCCCTGAAATAGATTTTCGAGGATTCATTACCATATTGGAACTTAATTGAACCCCTAATTTTTCGGTAGCTTCTGATCCAAATAAATTAAATAACGGAACTTGTTGTGCCATTCCCCAATCTTCTAAGGATCCCGGGCTCATGCTTGATATTTGCTTCACCGAGAACCTTTCTTGAATTTGTCTCTCAAGATACCACGTCGCATTTTGAAGGATGAAATCTCCTATTGTTTCCAAAAAGTATTTTTTTAACAAGCTTTTTTGTTGGCTTGCAATAGTTTCAAGTTTTGGTCCTATTGTGACTAGAAAAGGGAATACTTGTTCACTGGAATTTAAATTTACTTGTAAAATTCTACTAGTAAAGTCTTGGTTTCCAATTTTCACCACGTTTTCATCAATATAAGAAATAGTAGCAATTCCTACTAACCCCCTGGGATGAATTGAATCACGGACTTGCTCTACAGCCCAATGAAAATCCTTTGAAAATGCCTTGGATTTCCGAACCTGCATCCGATCCAGCAGTATTTGTTCCTCGAGAATCACCGGGATTTTCTCGAACAGTATGATGTTATCCATGAGTACTTCAAAATCCACAGATTAAAGAATAAATAAAAAAATGAAATAAAATAGTCAGCTTTATTTCTTTAACCCTTGTTTTTTCAAAATAGTACTTGCTATGGCAATCAGTGAGATCACACCCACTGATATTACTACCGGTAAAGGATATCCGGGTATTGTGAACAATTCTACTAGCACCATTGCATTATTTGATGCAAATGACTCTCCATTTTCATTCACTGCAGTTACTACATAGAAATAAATGCCGTTCGATAAACCGCTGTCTTTATAATTGGATGCCGTACTTGTTCCGATCGGTTCTAAACCATCTAATTCGGGAATTTCATCTTGAGAGCGATATATATTATAGGAGTTGGCATTGGTTATATCATTCCAATCCAAGCTTATTTTTCCATCTCGATCTTTTTGAGGAGAAATTGGAGACAAGATAGGAGCTTCAGGCACTTCACCAGTAGGTAATTCTTGAGATTGAGATAAATAGGGGATATACCCTGGATTAGTTGCAACGATGGTATAATTTTCCAGGAGATTTAACTCATAAGGCAATTCAACTTGACCTGTACTATTTGTACTTCCTTGCCAGATTACCGTATTAGAATCATCGGTAACAGTTACTGTTACAGATTCAATTGGTCCCGAGCCATCTGTGAATATATCCAAAAGAGCTGAAGAACCATCAATATCTGATAATGTTCCATTCAATATTTCGGGAATATCCATCCAGACATGTAATTCAGGGTCTCCAAAGTAATTAAATTGCTTAAGGGTTTTTTCACTCCATCGAGGTTCGGGGATCCATTCTGGAAATCCTAAGGCAATTCGATCGGCTTGATAATCCTCCTTTGCAAGAGCAAAGGCTTTTCCCGGTTGATCAAAAGAATCTAACTGTTCAAAGAATCGGTAAGCTAATCCTTCATCATACCAACCCCCATAAGAACGCTCGGTCCAATTATCTTCTCCCCACACAATTCTATCCCCTCCAATAGAACCGATAGATACAGTTTTTAGCATATATTCGGCTAAACTATCTACATTTGGAGTGGTAAAATTTCCATTACTGCATCCCATTAAGTAACTTATACTGAACATATTTGCATCCATAGAGTAATCTGCAGTGTCAGTATAGATCATTGCCACTGAGTAAGAATGGTCATAACGAGACTCCATTTCCCCATACCAGTCAAAAAGTTCGTCACCATCATAATCACTATCCCAAATAGTACGATAAATTCCTTTTGCATTTCCATGGCCAAATATACCCAAAATGGAGGTTCCATTCATGATACCTTCTTCTAAACTTCCAGCCGTCAAGGATGCATTATGTGGATAATCGGACACGCCTGCGGCTATACCTTGGTCTTCAGCAAGATGTGTTACTATCCAATCATTATAAAATTGACTGGATACATAATTAAAAAACCGATTAGCATCTGCTTCGGGATAATCCAACACCCCATCCCCGGGTGCGTAATAATCCCCATCAAAATAGGTCATTGCTCCTCCAAATAAAGCTTTTTTCATCCAGTCGCCCACAGGAGGGTTGGATTCATACATTATAATTCGATTAGCTAACATTTGCATCTCATTAACGTTACTGGCAGACAATCTTCCCACATATACATCTGCGGTTACATTCCAGTTGTCGTCATCCTCTCCATAAATATGATCCCCATCAGAATCCCAATCATTCATATTTACATAATAGGAATCACATCCAACATAATCTCCATCCCCATAGGAATAGTACCCTTCATCCACATACGCTAATCGAGTGGGTACATCTTGGTGATCCCCTGCAAGGAGGACGAATTGGGTTCCATTATTTGTGTAATAATCATTTATACACGCTTTGATTTTTGCAGCAGTATCATATTCCCCCAAATATATAGGATTTAATAAAATGTCCTCCACCGTGACAATTCGAGCGTTTAAACCCTTTTGGGACTTCCACAACGCAAGGGGTTCAAGTTTAGCTTCATACTCCTCCGTAGTAATAATTAAATATTCTACATCACCATCCAAAAAAGAGGAGGAGAGGGGCTGTTTGGTAATTAGTACTACAGAATGATTTGTTGGGACTAAAAAAACTACTCCTATTAGTATAATGAGAGAGAATAGAATTGAAATATTGTATTTCTTCATATCTTTTTCCACTTTCCATTTTTGTTACTTTTGTTATCTTACCGATAATAATATAATCAGAATTATAATATTTTTCTGCTAGTGGTATGACGAAATTCAATAAAATCAAAAGTATAAAATCTAAACAATTCTCAGATTGACCAAATAAAGTACTCGACATGCGAGAAAAGATCTTCCATCTAATAATAAATAGATCCCCTGAAAGTGAAAAACTCCCCTAACGAGAAGTTTTAAGGATGAATGATATATTTGTGCAAATCAAGATGAAAAGACAGCAATCTGGATGAACTTGTCGGAATCACCTAATTTTAATGAAAATCGGTACACCATTAACTTAGAAACCTTTAAAACACTTATGGTTGACCTATTTTCATGGTAGAAAAACTGAAAGAAAGTCCGAAAAATTGGGTAGTTTTCCTTTTCATCGCCATCGGACTAATTATATGTATTAGTCTCATCTTATTTGTTTTTAGTAATTTACCCTCTGTACCTTATGGGATAGTAGATTATGAATTTGCATGGAGCATCGAACATGTACAAGCAATATTTGCTGCATGGGGTTCAGAAGGGATTTCTGCTCATATTCTAGGTGTATGGTGGGATTTTTTATTCATCTTCGGTTATTCCCTCCTCGTTTCGGGTTGTATATTGCTAGTAGTGCGTATGAATTCAGAACAGATCTCATCTATCGGTATATTTCTGATAATTGTTCCCTTTATAGCGGGATTATTTGATGCAGTCGAAAACAGTTTTTTATTGGTAATGTTAAAGAATCCAGTTGAAATAAATCCAGTTTTCCCTATAGTCGCAACGATTTCTGCGGGAGTAAAATTTGGATTGTTGATATTGGGAGTCGCCTATTTCCTAATAGGATTAATCCTTGGATTGATCCAAAAGGTGCGAAATCGATGAAGTCCCACTTCTATCAAATAAGCTTTATTAATTACAATCTTAAAACATACCTTATAGTTTCTAAGGTTAGATAAAGTGAACCATCGAAAACGAACATTATTTGTGTTATTTATTGAAGTGTTATTCCTTTTAGGAGGGTGTTTAGCAATTTTTGCTCAATTCTGGTTTCCCGCAAATGGAGGGTTCACCCGAAATGTTCTGTTCATACATTCTGATGAATCCCTAGATAGTCAAGGATACTTTATATTTGTGGATGAACTCAGCGATCGAGCTCAGAAACATGATGTAGATTTTGTTCTTCACGGTCGCGGTTCCCTCAGTATTGCAGGAAAGACATCAGCCACTTTTCAGACAAATAGTTACACGACCAATACTCCTGTTTCAGTTAAAGCTACGTTCTTAAGTCCAATTACAACTATAACACGGTTTGAGGGAGGATTCTATCCAGACTTTCGCAGAGATAGTATTTATCATGAAGATAATACAACGAATTACATTAAGGCACGATATTCCGGAGAAAACACGCCTGTAATGGGTTCGGTTATTTATCCTCACAATGATACAGATGTGGTGCATCCCATTCCCTCTGTATCTGGCGTAAATTGGAATCAGTTTGGGAAGATTGGCTCAAATGATCTGATCTATTATCAATCAGAGCGTAACCTTACCACAATATATGACGGTTCTTTAAATGTATCGTCAGACGCAAAAATTCTTTTCATTCATCAGAATTCTACTGATGGATTGGATTACTTTTATGCGGACTGTCTAACCCATTTAACCTATTCTGACCAAAAATTTTTTCAATCCGGATATCCGGTGTCTATTTTGATAAATTACCACAATAAGACCGATTATATTACAGGTTATGTTCATCTGAGTGAGGAGTACCCCGAACATACAGTGGAAGTGAGAATTCGCCTACCCTTCAGCGATAATTCACCCTATACCTATGTGTTTGATACAGAAGATCCAACTGTTGATATACAGGATCAATTTTTTATCAAAGAGACAAAAGAATCCTTCTCTTTTTCTATAAGTATTAATCCCATAAATCCAGAATCTCGAATAGTTGAATCCAGTCCCTTAGTAAATTATAATACCGATCCAAATATTTTCGCTTTCCCAGAAAGATCCTTATGGGAGATTCCCGTTTCTACTCTAGAAAATGCGGATTCCATGTATCTCCTTTCTGATCCTACGGAAATAATGAATCTGCAAACAAAAATTAGCGAAAATCAAGAGCCTTGGAAATCTTGGTATGATGCTATTATTTCTGATGTAGATACTTTTGTTACACAAGATATCTCTGAATGGGATGAAGATCAGCGAGATGATATAATACGAACATTAATAGCGAAATACGCGATAGATGGGGGAGTACCGTATTTGGAAAAGATTGTGGAAATTCTTCAAGATATGGATGCCATGGATCCTTTGTATGAAAAAGATTTACGCAGATCTTACGCACTGCAAGCTTATTCCATCGCATTTGACTTAATTCGGGGTAATCTAACAGTATCTGAGCGGGAAAATATTGAACAATTACTCTATAATCATGCTTTACCCTTGACAAATATGCAAATATATTCGGATAATAACCATCGATGTGTAGATGCTGCGGGATTGGGATTGACGGGTTTAGTAATACAAAATAAACATTTCGTGGATCTTGCTACAGAAACTATTCTTACCTATTTATACGAGAAACCCCGAGACGATGGAGGCAGTTATGAAGGCCAAAGTTATCTCGCATTTGCACTTCACCAATCTATTGAATACATGGTAGCATTAGATCATATTGGAGGGTATGATTTTTTCAGTAATGAAAAATATCTAACATGTCTTAAATTCATGGCGAATTGTTTATCTCCCTTGAGTACGGTTCCCTTGTATGAGGATAGTTATCTCACTGGAGATGCAGCAGAAGTACTGATAATGGCAGCACCTCGAATTTCTAATTCCTCTTATTTTGAATATTATCCGAATTATCTCCAATGGTTATATGAGATCCGTCAGAATAATTCCGCATTATTGGGTATAGAATCTTATTATTATCTTAATGGGAATAGTGCTGATCTACGTAGATTAGTAATCTACAACCCAATTCAAGAAATTAACGCAACTATTCCAAATTTTGGAACACAAATATTTACTCAAACAAATATGGCATTCTTCCGAGAAAAATATACGCAAAATCCCACTAATTCCCTTTATTTATCTCTATCTTGTAAGAATTTCATGCAAAGTCATCCTCACTATGATGAAAATTCGTTTGAATTATGGGGATATGGAGCGTGGTTGATTCATAATCCTGGATATCCAAACTTTGGTAAATCGGGTCATGATTATACCATTTCCACTGAAGCCTCCAATACTTTATTAATAAGCGATGAAGGTCAAAAAATTCCCCAAGCACAAGGATTTACATTAACAATCACCTCACCCTATTTTGATGTAGTTAAGGCCGATGCAACACAAATATACGACTCTCCTGGATCTTGGATATCAGCTTGGGCTGTAAACGGATTCATTTATCTTTCCACTGCCCTACTCGGCATTGCTGGGATTATATTAACCCTCCGTAATCCAGCCAAGAAAGAAAATCACAATCACACAATAGATAGAAAGACATGGCGACTTTTTAGAACGGATGGAGAGACCCAAATTTCCGTATTACAATCTCAGCCTCCCTCTTCATGGGAATTAAGATTAGCGGGTGCGAAAGACAATCTCATTAATATTGGATTACTAGCTACGGTCAATATCATCTACTTCGTATTTGTGATCGCACGGTTTGAATTTTATATGGCATATTCTGATAATCCCTTGAAAATTGTTATTCCGATTCGTGGGGTTTTATATGGGGGATTATTAATCATGCCAGTGGTGCTAGTATTTCTGGCATACCGTGGGTACGTAAACGCTTTTAATAGAAATATCCATCGTTTCCTAGATTTCCCCAATTCATCTAAAGAATTGCGGGGAAAAACCCGAAAAATGATTGCTCGAAACTTTCTTGTTCATACCCCATGGATTGCTGTTTCCTCTATTGTGATTGGTCTTACGATAGTTCGATATTTCGTTGAATTCGAATCCATTTTCTTTGAAACGGTAGGTGGAGTGGGAGAAACTGTCTATTATCTATTTGGATGGGTGCAAAAATATTCAATAGTACTTGGAATATTATTGGTTACCCAAATTCCGTTTACTTACGTTAGTCTTCGTAGGTTGAACTCCGAACTTATTTGTAAAACAAATACTATCACTTCCGATCAATACATCAAAATGAAAACCCTAACAATTTGCCTCCTACTAAAATCGGTTTACATCCTAGTATATTTCGGTTTTTTCATGATACTATTGTATTTTGCATCCTTAATCGGGATTGAGATGCTGTAAATTTTTTTCTATATTTCTCTACTCCACGCAACTCCGTATTAATGAGGAAATTCTCTTTCTATTAGATTTTTAGGTTGTGGAAACAAACCTATAAATAACGTTATTGCGGTAGTTCGTATAATACCAAGTTATTTACCACTAACCAATTATACTTACATAATTAAGATTCGAATGAATCAGAATCGTACCTTGGACTGGGACACGATGAAACTAGGAAAAAACGGGAGAGCTCTCCTCTTATTTGGGATATTTTTCATTGCGAGTGGATTCGCATTTACTTCATATTATCTCATCATTTTTGGTCTATTCTGTCTATTCGCGATTGTTTATAGTATGCCACAATTTGATTCCTCTTTGAATGTGGATGATTTAAAGGTGGAGCGCATTCTTGAAGCAAATACCGTGTTTAAAGACTCATTCCTCCATATCAAGGTTAAAATCGCTAATACTGGTGGATCTCAGTTTAATTTCATTGACATCTTTGATGACTACCCCGCTGAAGTATTTCGAGTAGTTGCGGGGGAAAATTTCATCTCCACACGTATTAATCCTCATCAGACCATCGTATTTTCTTATGTGTTAGCTCCTAAAATAAGGGGGGAATACGATATCGGACCTCTGACCGTAGTGGTAAAAGATCGATTGGGATTCAACGCAGAACAACGAACTATCCCTGACTCTATGGAAAAAATTCTAATTTATCCTCCATATGAAATGATAAGAAAAATCGAGGCTATGGCGCAACAACGTGCTGTAAATCGCACTTTTGGTGTGCACCGTTCTCGGATGAAAGGTATGGGGACAGAATTTTATGGGATGCGAAAATATGTCTATGGAGATCAATTTCGAGCGATTGATTGGAAAGCAAGTGTAAGATCCCAAGAGTTGATCGTTAGAGAGTTTGAAACTGACCGAGCTATTGATGTTACTGTATTTGTGGATTCTTCAGAATCTATGGGTGGAGGAGCTCGAGAAAATACTAAATTTGAATATTCCGTTCAAGCCGCGATGCTGTTAGCGAAAATCGCCTTAGATAGAAAAGATCGAGTGGGATGTGTGACTTTTTCCGATAAACGCCATTTCCGATTCCTAAAACCCAGCGGCAAGAAAGGTCAATTTTACCGAATATTAGACTTTCTCGCGCGAGTTATGCCGCGTGGTGAAAAAAATGTGTATGATTCTTGTGAAGAATTTGTGAAAAAATTCCAAAAACGCGGGCTTATCATTATTTTATCGGATCTCGAAACTACTCGGAATGATATCTTGCGAGGTATAAAAAAATTACGAACATATGGTAACCAAGTTATGGTAATGTCTCCCTTCAGTCCTTGGTTTGAAGCACATGAATTGGATTTATCTCCGGCAGATAAAGCTATTGCAGAAGCTATTGCCGAAGAAATGATGGAACATTTAGTTGCGGTTAGGCCGGACCTGCAAAAATATCAGTGTAACCTAATCAACGTGGGACCGGATGATATGTTAAATGTTGTACTTCAAGAATATTCCCGAGCACGCAAGAGAGGAAAAGGAGAGTGAAATCTTGAAAACAATCATCATCATAATGAAAGCTTTATTAGCAGCTACCTTAGTTTGGATGCTTTTTGTATTCACCCCCATAATGGATACTTCTATTGTTGATTTAACCTCAATAACAACTCTACTCCTAACGCTGCGAAATATCTTTCTGGTTGGCATTTATTACTTTTTACTGTATTTGTTTGAGTTTATTGGAATTCTCACTTCCATTTCATTTATCCCTCTACCATCCAATCCCTATTTTAATCAAAATTTTCAAACAGTATTTTATACGTCTACATTTAGGGATATCCTATTTACCAACTGGTTTCCCCAAGTGCAGTTAAGTGAAAGAGCGGTGGAGTTAATTGGGGACCCTCTTCTATCAGGAATGAGATTTAGTATAGATGATTATATTCAATATGTAGTTCCTGAGTTACGTGCTCTAGGTAATTCGTTTTATATCATCTTATTTCAGGTTTTAGCTGTATTAATGATTATTTATGGAATCCTTAGTGTTGTTAGAACAGATCCACGCTATAGTCTGCGTACTATCCTATTTCTGAACTTAATGATCATATTTCCCTTAATGCTATACGGTATTGAAAATCTGGTTGCTGTATTTGTAGAAAATTTTAATTTTGGACAGTATATCGGGATTAATGATGTCGTAGAGGGAGTAGCTGTAGGGGAATTCTTACCCTATCCAATTCAACCCGAAATCGTGTTTATGGAAATCCCTGAAAATTTTGGAGCTTTTCTAATTAGTCCCATTTTCCAAATCGCATTGGCATCATTTTTGTACTTGGAATTTACCTTTCAATTAAATTATGTCGATCAAGTAACTTCTCCCTCTGAGCAGCGAGCTGAACGGTTATATGAACAGGTTCAGACGCTTAAACGGGCATCTCGAGAAGCAGTAATTAATTTAGAAAAAATTGAGGCCGGAGAACCTATTGAAATAATAGAACAGGAATTGGATGAGGAAGGAAATGTGATTGAAAAAATAAAAGTCGAATCCGTCAGGAAATTCTTATCAAAAACTGCGACGGGATTCTCCTTTATTCGGGAAATGATAGAACGTAGAAAACTAGAAGAAAAAACAAAACGCGCAGTTGAAGCGTTACAAGACACTCGTAGATTATCTAATTACTTGAATCGTTTATTCGAACAAGATCCCGAGGCAGAACAGACTCTTACAGCAAAAAGCTCCGCCCCCCGAGCTGGACGCCTTATTCGATCAACGGTGATTGATATGGTGTTCCGGATTGTAGGTATTACTTTTTTAGTGTTTATAATCTCATTAACTCCTTGGGTGATTGAACATATTTTTCGAGCACCAGAGTCAATTGTGAATAGTGTGGAAATGTTTACTCCCGAAGTGATATTAACCTTATTTATCCCTCTGGTATTGATGTTCCCCTTCATCTCAATCATTATCCGTCAAACGAAAGCCCAACAACTAAGAAAGAAACTAAAACAAGAAGAGGAAACACGAACGGTAACTGAAACGAAGGAATTCATAGCCGCGTAGATTTTTTTCTTTTATTAAACTTTTTTTATACTAGGGTATACAACTCTTCATATAACTGTTGAACATGGAGTGCATAGTATGAGTTCTGATGAGAGTTCGAAAATATTAATGTTGATGTCGCACCGGGGATTTATTTATGGTCCCTCTCCCGAGATCTATGATGCGGTAAAAGGCTCCTTCGATTTAGGACCACTGGGAAAATTAATGAAAAACAATTTAGAAACTCTGATTCGCAAAATTTTCCGAAAAAACGGATTTTGGGAGGTTCAGAGTCCTTTAATCGGTCCAGAGATTGTATGGAAAGCTTCTGGTCATGTGGAACGATTTTTTGACTATATTGTGCAGTGTACGAAATGCAAGAATGTGCATCGAGTAGATACCTTGTTCGAGTCTCTTGGCTATGATTTATCTCAAATTGAAGCAAGTGCATATGATGAAATACTTGAAAGAGATGCGATCCCCTGTCCCGACTGTCAAGGTAAACTCAGTAATATTTCTCAACAAAATCTCATGGTTATTTCTCAATTAGGATTTCCCTCTTCTGAATACATTTTGCGTCCTGAGACCGCAACAACCACCTATCTCCTTTTTCCACGGTTGTATCAATACTTCCGAACCAGCATGCCGATGTTTGTGTTTCAAATGGGATATGCATTTCGCAATGAAATTTCTCCCAGAAAAATGCTGCTAAGAACCCGAGAATTCGAGCAATGTGAGGGACAAATCTTCATTACACCCGAACAAGAGATAAATTTTCTCCAATTTGATGACGTAGCTAAAAAAAGATTGCCTTTGTGGTCAGCAAAAGAACAATTAAAAGGCGTTACTGAGGTCACCAATAAATCCCTATCCGGTGCAATCGAAAAGGGCATCTTACAAAAACCAGCCTATGCGTGGCTGATGAACCTTGCTTATGAAATAGTTTTAGGTGTTGGAATCTTGCCGGAAAATATACGATTTCGCCAACATAAAAATGATGAAAAAGCGCATTATGCTCATGACGCATGGGATCTTGAGGTAAATTCCCGATTGTATGGATGGACAGAAGTTTGTGGTGTTCACGATCGAGGAGACTATGATTTAAGCCGTCATCAAGAATATTCTAAAAAGAAACTAACCGTACCTGCTACTGAAAAAGGAGAAAAAGTCATCCCCCATATTTTAGAAATCGCATTTGGAATCGGACGTCTCTTCTTCTTTGCATTAGAGCAATCCTTTAGGTTTGAAGAGGAACGTACTGTGTTAGATTTGCCTTTAGAAATTGCTCCTATACCTTTCGCTGTCTTCCCGTTACAGAAAAAACCTAAAGAGCTTATCAAACTAGCAAAAAAAATATTTAATGAGTTAATTGATAACGATATTAGTGCAATTTATGATGACGCCGGCTCCATTGGGAAACGGTATCGACGTACGGAAGAAGTTGGAGTTCGATATGCGTTTACCGTGGATCATGATTCGTTAACGGATAAAATGGTAACCATCCGCAATATCGAGGATATGAGTCAGAAGCGAATTAAAATTAAAAAATTACCCGAAATCGCTCGAAAACTTCTTCATGGACACATCACTTACGAAAAAATAAAAGATCTGACTCCTTCTGAGAAACAAGGATAATTTAGTCCTTAGGTGATCGTAGTGACTAAATTTTTTAGATCTTTCCGTGAGGTTGAGTCTGGCATTTTATCAAAATATCCAAGAGGTAAAATCGTTGTAACATGCTCATGTTTACCGATTTGTAATGCTTCGGCAGCTTTGTCTCTATCCATTGATCCAATCCAACACGTTCCTATCTTAAGACTCCAAGCCATTAAACAGATCTGATGCGCGACCATACTAGTATCATGTATATACCAATTGGGAGAGCGTTTTTTATCCGCAATGATTGCGATCACTACAGGTGCATCTGCAACAAAATTACCGAATTTGGCTGCGGATTGAAGTTTTGTTATGGTCTCTTTATTTTTAATAACAATAAAACGCCACGGTTGTCGATTCGAAGCCGATTGAGTCCATCTAGCAGCTTCTAAAATCTGTTGGATTTTTTCTTCTTCTATCATGGCACTCTTGAATTTTCTAATTGAGCGTCTTTCCTTCATTAAGTGCAATAATTCTTCAGGATTCATGCATTGTCTGATCATTCATGGAAATATATTTGTTGTGATTACACTCTATAGTTCTAGTCGAATAAATGCCATCAATCTAGGGACCTACCTATTGACTGGCAAAAGTTCTCGATAAACTCACTTTTATATTCGATTTAATCTTATTTTTAAGAATATGGCTATTCGGATTCGTTCGTATAATCATTCAATTGACTTGAGCCAAGTGAAGCAATTTCTTGCCGCAACATTTTTACGAAAAAATTCTTTTCAGCTATGGATACCTACCCGATTTGAAAATGCAGTGTTTTTTGATATTAACCGATCTAAAAATGTACAACTATGGGTAGAAACTAACAAATCCGATTCTAAATCTTCTCAACATATTGTTGGAGTATCAATTATCGATCCTCCTAACCAAATATATACACTGGTCCATCCTGGATACAAATCTTTAATTGACGAAATGATATGTATAGCAGAAAATCGGATAATGGATAATTCGAGCCATAAAGTGGAGCGAATCGTTACATACGTAGCCGAGAATGATACTGAACATACGAATATATTAAATAAACATGGATATGATTATCATAATATACGTGAACATGTTCGATGCAGATCTCCCCACTTATCTCTTCCACCCACATCATTACCTCAAGGATTTCATATAACAAGCATCGGAGAAGATTCCTATACGCAATACATGCAATCCATAGAAATTGTATTCGGTCATAAATTATTTACATCAGAAGTATTTGCAGCTATGCGGACTACTCACTTTTACCATTCAGACCTTTTGCTTGGAGTATTTACTCAAAACGATACTTTGGTTTCCTTTGCCATGATTCGAATTGATGAAAATAAGATCGCAGAATTAGAACCGGTAGGTACATTACCCGCGTTTCGGAGGAAGGGCTTGGCGAAAGCGGTTTTAATTGAAGCGCTTTACCGAACTTTAGCGTACAATCCTCGAGCTTTTTATGTAGGAGGTGCACCAACTTCCGAAGCAGATCGGTTGTATACCTCGTTAGGTTTTACCGATAAAAAAATAATACAGCGATGGATCAAAGAGATAAATTGAACTTATTGAATTATTCAGATGACCACAAGACAGTATTTCTTTGTATTATAGAACGGATTTTTCCTTGCTTTTCCAATTTTTGACAATAAGATAAAATCCAAGTCAAAGCAGGAGGTATGAATAATACTCTCATTACCCACAGATAACGTTTATAGTTGGGGATGAGGAGTTGCGCGAGGTGCTCTGTGGATAAGGCTCTTCGATGTAACAATTTTGGAATCCTTTCAAGTGTCTCATTGATCGTATCTAGGAATAGCCGAAATCGTTTTCTTTGTTCATCCCATGGAGTTATTTCCCAATTTTCTTTTCGAATATCCCCATGGGCAGAAACCGTGAAATGTACTTGATCAGTGGTTAGTGTTAAAAAATTCTCGAGAGAATTAATCATATCATCTAGTGCTTCAGGAAGAGGATTAATCCAA
Organism: Promethearchaeota archaeon; assembly: GCA_016933055.1. Classification (GTDB taxonomy): domain Archaea; phylum Asgardarchaeota; class Lokiarchaeia; order Sigyniarchaeales; family Promethearchaeaceae; genus AMARA-1. The sequence continues at coordinate 80,044 of JAFGBS010000009.1, forward strand.
GGTGTAAAGGGAACAAAATCTCCCAAGAATAAAATTTTATCGTTTGAATTGTAAATACACGTATGCCCTGCAGAGTGACCATGTGTAGGGATGAAATGGAGTATATTTTTTCCTGCCTGGATTTTAGGGAAATTATCCAACCTAAATCCATTTCGGGTTTCAGGATTCTTGACCACATAATCAATACGAGGATAAAGATTAATCGAGCGATAAAACACCATATATCCAGGTATTGATAAGATCCTATAAAGAAAAAGATTAATTTGGGATTTTCCCAATAGTTTTAGGGCTTTCTGCCATGAATTTTCCATTCGTGTAGGATGTTGGATATTAAACTCATCCTTTTCATGACAGATAACCTTTGCATTCGCGCATAATTTCTCTAATCCGTACAATTGAAGAACATGATCCGAATGTGAATGTGTTAGTAATATATATTTCACAGAAAGGGGATTGATCGCATGTTTATGCAGAGATTTGGTGATTCGTTTTAATCCAGGATCTTTTGTCGTACCCGTATCAATAATTACGGGTTCTTCCCCTTTTAAAATAATTACAGAACTATGCATTCGATATGAGGATTCGGGACGAATTATGAGAAAATCTCCGCAATCCACGGTCACTCCCATCTTCTTAACCTTAGGAAACCGATCTATGGATAGTTGTGATGTCATTTTCGTCCTTCTAGTTATGGATAAGGCATGTCATGACGATAAAAAGTGAATGTATTTTTTTATTGGTGCCTTATTTTAATCAAACGTGAACACGATATAAAATTGACGAAAAGTGACTGATATAACCGAAACCCGTACTGAGGATGAACTAGTACGACCTTCTATCAATGGTGATGATGACCAACCACTGCGAAGAATTCCATTTTGGAATCAAGTAAAGCAATTTTTTCAAGCAATAAAACCGATTATAACCGCTCACCATCCTACTTGCGAAGCTTTTAAAGAGCATACTTTTCATTTGTTTGGAAGGGATTGGTGCATCGGCTGTTATGTTGGATACCCTTCTGGAATTCTAATGCTCATTATTGGTTACACTACTGGATTATTTCAGTTAATTGACACATCTACCTTATGGATCGTAGGTTGGTGTCTGATGGCAACCTATTTACTCAGTATCATAGGTCTAACAAAATGGCGTTGGATCAAAATCATATCAAAAATCCCTATAGGAATCGGAGCTGCATTTCTAATTGCCGCTATTTTCAGTTATCCACTAGCTTGGTGGATAAGTTTTTCATTATCGTTTCTATTAATTCAATTCTTCATCATAATAATCAATGTAAAACGTGCGATAGAAATGCGTAAAATTTGTAATGCATGTGAATATAAATCCGATCACGACAATTGCCCTGGAATGCATTCTGTAATGAAAAAACTACGCAATATCAAAAAAAAAGAATAAATAATTCGTTTTTTAGAAGGGCAGGGTTAATATCCCAGTTAATGAAATCAAGAAAGCAATACCGAATGAAATAGCCCATGGAATGACAATCGCAATCAACCAAGCAAGAATTGCATTCCCAAATCCAGTTTTGTGTCGTGCATTAATCACAACCCAAACCAAGATACATCCAATACAGGGGATCCATCCCACCAACAGATTAATTAATGCTGTTACAAACACCGCTCCAAACTTAATATTGGATCCTTTTACTGCCTTCACCCCTATCTTCAAAAAGAGTACTTGCAAAATGAAAGATAGAACAATAAGTCCAACAAAAATTAAGATGGCAACAGTCCCCAAACCACCCAGCCATCCTATCAAAGTATTCCAAATATCCATTTTTTTAACCTCCGAAAAGGTAAGATTCTTACCTTGCTCTTAAATTCTCATTTAACTATTTAAAGGTTTTTTCAAATCTTAGTGAAATAAGAATAGAAAATATAAAGTAAATAGCTATTATATGTTAAAAATCACTCTTTGCATGCTTTCTCGATATAGTAGTTTAAGAGTTCTGATATCTCGAAGGTGTTTAACGAAGCTAACAAGTCACCAAGTGTGTACAACCTTTTCATCTTACTTTCATGCGTAGTAGCCGGAATCTTCATTATATCTTCAATCTCCGTAATATAATCATCCATATTCAAGAAGAGTATCTCAATGGTGTCCACGCCTTTTAGTTCTGCGATAGTGGAACCCAATTGCCTTTCGATTTCTTTGAGGAGCATTATCCGATAGTCTTTTTTTCTCGGAAGTTCATACCGCATCTGAATGAAATCCAACTCTTTAATGACTTTTCGAATTGACTCGTTCCAATCGTTAGTTTCCTTGTAAAATGGAATGAGAATGTTCTGCACAATCTTCTTAAATAATTCATGGGGGTTATTGGGATCAAACTGTACCTTGGTTGCAAAATCAGAAAGAATAATCTCAAATGTCTCCGGCATAATGACTAATTTATACTATAATCTATATAATTATTTGTTGGTATACTAAATGGGTATAATCGATAAGGATAACATACGAGTTTCTCTCGGATCTGCAGTTAAGTTGGGATTAAAACGAGTTAAGGTAGACACACTACCCACAAACTGTCATTTATTAACTTATCATCCAGATGGGTGTATTGGCAATTGTGGATTTTGTCCCCAATCGCAATATACTCATGATAAACTTAGTGGTTCTACACAAGATCAAGAATACCTATCGAGAGTATTATGGCCTGTATTTGACTTGAGATTCGTCATCCAACGGTTTCAAAATGAGTTTCCGGCATTCGATGCATCAATTAAAGGATTTCAGAGAATTTGTATTCAAAGTTTGAACTATCCGAATTTCGAACGGGATATTAAGAGTATCATCAGAAAGCTAACTGCAGTAACTAATATACCCCTTTCCATTGCCATACCCCCAGTTTCCATCGAAGATGTCCAAAACTTTAAGGATCTGGGTGTAGATCGTATCTGTTTTGCACTAGATGCTGCTACTGCCACATTATTTGAAAGTGTAAAAGGTTCTGCTTGTGGGGGTCCTTATTCATGGCAAGAACATATCCGTTTATTAAGAGATTCTGTAAAAATATTCGGCAGAGGTCATGTAACCACACACCTTATCATTGGATTAGGAGAAACGGAGCAAGAAGCTTTAACTCTGATTCAAGAAATGAAATATTTTGGGATTCTCACGGGATTATTTGCATTTTACCCAATACAAAAAACACGATTTGCGTACCGAACGCGTCCCAAATTGATTTCCTTTCGCAAAGTACAATTGGGAAAGTATCTTATTGATACAAAACGATTCCAAATCAGTGATTTTGGCGTAGATTCCGAAGGTACTGTAACTTTCTTTCCCCTTTCTTCTAAAAGGTTACACGAAATAATTTCATTAAGTGGACCATTCGAAACATCAGGTTGTCCCGGATGCAATAGACCCTATTACACTTCAAGTCCCCGGGAGGAGCAATACAATTATCCTCGGGTTCTAACCTTATCAGAACAAGAAAAAATATATTCCCAATTAGAACCCTATTGCAAGGAGGTAAATCTATGAAGCCCGTTTGGAGAATTCTTCCTTTCTTGATCTCAGACGGTCAAACAAACATGTCCCTAGATGAAGCTATCCTTCAAGCTCGAATTAAAGGATTGGTACCCAACACTATCCGTTTTTATCGGTGGAACCCTTCTTGTGCATCCATTGGGAGAAATCAAAGCCTTAAAGTAGAAATTGATATGCAAGCTGCTGAAGCACATAAAGTGGATGTGGTTAGGAGGATTAGCGGTGGAGGAGCAGTATTCCATGACAATCAATCAGAAATAACTTATGCAGTCATTGCTACTGAAGAGGATTTGAGAACTATTTATAAAACTCTATTCCCTAATAGTTTCTTCGGTGTTTCAGAATCATACACCGTAATTACTCACGCATTGATTCATGGGTTACAATATATGGGATTTCACATTGATTCGGGGAAAATTCACTGTCCGGCGTTATTTATGGAAGACAAAAAGATTTCAGGAAACGCCCAAGCTCGGCAAAATGGTGTTATTCTTCAACACGGAACTTTATTGTTACACGTAAATCCTGAATTTATGTACACAATTCTTAAGGCCCCCGAAGGAGTAGCTAAAGGCAAGATGGTGAGATCAGTTAAAGCAAAAGTAAAGGGATTATACGACGATAATAACACTCCTTCTATATCTGATACTGAATTCCAAACATATATGATACAAGGTTTTGAAAACACTTTTCATGTTTCATGTGAGTTTGGAGATATCACACCAAATGAACAAGAACTAATGCAAATTGTGAAAAAAAACCGTTACTCAGACAATCATTGGTTGTATAAAATTCCCTAGGTAGAGAAAAATGGAAATCAATAAAACATACATACAGAATTATCTGAAACAACATCATTTGGACAATCCCGATGGTATTATTCCTCTTTCATCATATTCAGAATCTGTACAGAAACATTATGAGTCCCTCTCTATGGATATTTTAAAACGTAATTTCGGGGGAAAAATTAGCACTTTCATTCCGGGAAAACAGTTTGTATCTCTGAGTGTAACGGGATCCTCTTGTGAACTCAATTGTGAGCATTGTCATTCACATTACCTGTCCCATATGCAAGATGTTTCCTCTGAAGATAAACTACGAAAAAGTTTGAACTATCTAATTGAACGAAATGCGAATGGTTGTCTTATATCGGGAGGATGTGATTCCGACGGAAAGGTCCCCCTACTTCGTTTTTTTTCCACATTAAAAGAATTTAAACAAAAATCTTCTCTCATCTTTAATTTCCATGTGGGCTTAGTAAATGAAGAAGATATCCGGAAGATTGCTGAAATTCAACCGGATTTCGTGTCATTTGATTTAACTTTGGATGCAGAGATCATTCACGATGTATATCATCTAAAAAAACATGTTAATGATTATATTTCTACCTACAAGACTCTAATTCAGTATGGAGTCCGAACTATACCGCATATATGTGTAGGTTTGAATTTTGGGGACATCAAAAATGAAATACTTGCACTACACAAAATAGCCAATCATCCCGTGGATTTAATAGTATTTTTAGTGATCATTCCGCCTCTCGAACATCCGAAGTTTCATGAGGTAAAAATGGATGATATTAGGAATCTTTTCACTACTGCACGGTTATTATTTCCTCAAACTGAAATTTCATTGGGATGTATGCGCCCTCGTGGGGCACACCGGCATCAAATTGAGGCCCTAGCTGTGCACGCAGGATTCAATCGATATGAAATTCCCTCCCGAAAAACACTTGCACTAATTCAAAAAAAGAACCTATCTATTCAAACGTTCAATACATGCTGTGCTATTTCTCATACTGCTATGAATCAGCTATCTAAGTCATGAATTTATCTAGTGCACCTTGTGCAGCCTTGTTTATGAGAAATTCAATATTCCCATGGGCATCCAATTTCACATCTGCAATAGCGTTCAGATCAAAGGGAACTACGTTTTCGAAACTGCGTTTTAATAGTTCTTTGTATTTTTCCTTATCGTACATGCGGTTCTGCCGCTCAAACTCGGAGCGCAAGACTACTCGCTTATCGGGATTAGCTGCAGACGCGTTCCGTAATATATATTCCACTTTCTGACCGGGTTCGATTTGAATTCCCATACGTTTTAATTGTTTGGCTGCAAGTGCTTGGTAGGAATTTACTTTATACTCCTCGGGCCGCTTTGAAATCTGATTTACAATAGTTAATTCATCGGGATCCACTTCTTCGCAATCGATTCGGGCACAATACGTCTTGTATTTTTGTTTCGCAATCGATAAGAAATCCATGAATTCACAAATGCTTTCCGCAGAGGACAGGGTTTCAATAACTTCTTGTTGGAACTGTTTTACGATTTTTGGAGCGTCTCGTCTGCGTATCTCGATGCCACGTACCTTGATTATTCCATCATAGGTTACTCCCCAGTAATGATTCAGTACGGGCACGTCGGGATGGATCCGGGAGGGCAAAAATACGAGAAATTTGTAGGTAGCTTCATGTAAGATCGGGATACGGATCTGATCTTGGATTCTGTCCACGAGTTCCTTGGCATGTGTATTCAGTCTGTCCAGCTCCTGTTGCACATAAGTGAGGTCGGGTTTCTTCCAGAACTGCTTCACATGCACTAATTTTGGTTTTCGGTCATTCTCTTTATCGGGAATGATGGCTGCCATATGCTTTGTATGTTGCAACCATAAGGAATCCACGATACCATGGATCACAAAAAAGCCTCTTCCTTCCGCAATTTCTTGTGAACGCAATAATAAGTCTCGAGAATAAGCACACACAGCCTGATGACCTTCTACCTTACCAAACCGGGCGTTTTTGAAGCCCAAATATCCAAAGCTACATACTAACGGCCATTTTAGTGCTGCACTAATCTTACGGTAGATTTTGGCTTGATCTTCCGGGAGAGTTCTTGAAAGTGTTTTATATGCACGTCTCTTCCGTAAAGGCAACTCCAAGGCTTCGGAAACAATACCTCGCCGCTTCACGCAGGTATGAAAAGGAAGACCCGGCACTTTATTTCCATCTTTCTTGCAGCAATCACAATTCATGGTGTCAGGGGAAACATTGTAATTTGTCATGATCATGGGATACATACTAGTAAAATCAAATTCCCCTACTTGTTCGAACACTCCTATCTTAGGTTCAAATATATGACCTCCTCTATCAGCTTGAAGCAGTGTTTGAACCGTTTGGAAGTCTTCAGAGTTTTTTTTCTCGGGAGGAATAAGATATCCCTTTTTCCCAGCAATGTAAAATTGAATAGATTGCAAAGCTCCTCCGATAGTCACACGAGTTAGGCGTTGGATGGGAACGCGAGATACTCTGCTCATTTCAATAATTCCTTGGATATTTCCGTCTGTGTAACTGGAAAAATGCAAAGATCCATAGATGTTCTTATCCACGCATATTCTCCCCCGTAAATAGAATTGATGCTTAGATCGGTGCATGATCTGCCCATATGAAAAATAATGAGTATCCCCTGATGTTGTGAACATATTGCGTTTCAAAGATGAGAGATCCCGGGATAAAATTAGATCGCTGGAGCAATGACAAGCAGAAGCACGCCCTACGAGATATGGAAAGAAGTATTCATCTCCACTTTGTGTAAGGATGATGTCTGGGTCCAAATTTTGAATCTCCTTACTCAACGTTCGAATGGTGGCGGTTTCAGTTTCCTTCTGTACGTTAATTACTAGTATTTTCCGTCCTTCTGAATCGGTTACCCACTCCAGTTCATTGGATGCATATTTTTCCGACTCTGTTTCATAATTAAATCCGTCCACTAATGCAATTCGACACGAGATTAAGGGTTCATTCAACATGGGACGTTGATGTCGTTTCCGAAACTCGCTTCCTTGGTTATTTTTCATCCCGAATTTTCCCAGATCAATGTTGATCATCCGTAAGGGGGGAAACTCATACATAACATTTGTGTTTTTATCATGCAAAGTGATTTTTCGAATTAGACCCAAAAAGGGATTGGGGGGAGTAAAACGAACAGCTTTCTTTGGTCGCCAGCGCTTATCAATATCAAATTCACACAAAGCCATCGGGAACAGATCATTTTCATAGAAAAAAGTCTGCGCAATGGGGATATCGATGTTAAAGAGCTTGAGATACCCTAATGCTTCGATTTCTTGGATAGTTTTCTTGAAGTTACGCAAACCTGTCCATATCCGAATCACATCGGACTCTTTGCTGTCCGAAACCGATACATAGCGCTTACATCGCTCTATTTCCTTGATGTGTGGATGTTGATGCAAAAGACGTAGTGTATCCTCCATATTCAGATACTTCGGTAGAACATAAAATGAGGGATAATATTGGTGATAAGCACATACAGTTTTCCCATCGCGTTGTTTTATCCAAATCTTCAGATACTCTCCACTCACTTCTGCCCCGAGTATCCATCCCATAAATTTCATACGGATCCTCCTTTTCTAATGCGCTGTGATTTTATCCTCTAGACTCTTGATGTATTCCCGTAAACGGTTTATTTCATTATGATGCTCTATCAGCATAGCCATGAACATGAACTGGGTCAATTCCGGGCGTGCGGCTAAGGAACCTGCATCGGCGTGATTTCGTGTGTAACTAATTAAATCATCAAATGTTCTTCGGTCGTCTGGGTTTAATCCTCTTCGAAATTCTTCCCATGATTGGATTTCAATTTCTAAAGCTGGTCGAAATGCAGGTACGGTTCTTCCCATTATCTTTTCTCCTTCTTTAAATAGTTCAGATAATGATCTAGACTCATGTTCGATGTTTTATTGTCTTGTCCCTTGCTATTGGTCCTGTTTCTTTTTTCTTTTAGCCGTAGGCGGGTGACTTCCTTAGATATTTCGGTCTGTAAGCTGGTTTGCATCATATCTTTCCACTGATTCTTTGGATTCTTTGGTTCTGCACTGCAATCTGCCAAAGAAGTTTCGCTGTCCAGATACCATTTTGTGTATTTTTGTTTGATCTGATCGGTGATGCGGTTCCATTTAGTCACACGTTTGGGACCTATGAACGGATGTTGTGCAAGAAAATAATCCGTACGCCGTTCTTGTTCAAAGAATTCCACAGCAACGCAGCCAAAATGCGAAAGAATCTTTCCTCCAAAGGGTTTATGGATGGAGTTATCATGCTTGGGAACCGTGATAACCACGATGGGATTACTCTGTTTGATGGCAGTTTTAATCCCTTGAATTGCACCCTTCAACTCATCGAACGATTGTTGATTTAATCTTCCCTCTTTTTCCTTTCCCTCCCTCTCGGGTTGAAACATACTGGTTAACCCTGAAATTAGAACTAGATGTACGTCTTGCATTTGGGTAAGTTTTTCCTCTACAATCTCAACCATTTGCGTCCATTGGAATGCTCTAGCAATGTAGATATTGCGGAGAATATGTTGTGGACTTAAATTTTGGGAAAGGGAAAGCTGTGAGATGAAATATGGAGAAAATCGGTTATTTCCATCAATGTATACCACTTTTCCTGTTGTAATTCCCAGTCCTCCTTTAGATTGGGGCAAGAAAGCCATAACTGCAGTACGCATGAGGATGTCAGTAGTAGTTTTCTGATTTCCGATGAATAGATGCACTAAACCTTTTCGTAATCCGCCCCCAAGTAATTCATCTATATGCTTATTTCCGCTTTTAAGAGGAGGATCTTTAGTTAACTCCTCATAATAGTCTTTTGCAGTCATGATGTCTAGCGTCATTTTCTTTGAGATAGTACATTTCCGATCCAGTATAAAAAAACAGAGTGCACACTCTTGCACAATCTTTGAATTCTTATGATTGGGATCACGGAGTAGCACCGTGAGTTAAACAGTTCAACGGAATGAACATAAAATTCTATAGAGATGATAGTTCATACGGGGGGTTCGTGCACCGAAAGTAAAAATGAATAACTACATATGACACGTTCAGCTATTCCGACGAAAGATTACATCATTTTAAAACTCCTACTTGGAATCGCTAGCATTCAAAACACCCCAATCGGTCAACTAAGGAATTCTGTCGTTAAGAAGTATGGAATCCACTTTCGGTAGGTAAGTTTACCTAGTATTTATATATTATTAGAGAAAATAGTATATAGGTAAGTTTACCTACATCATAGAAGGAAAGGCATTAATCATGAAAAAATTACGGACTACCTTGATTTTTTTGACTTTGGTGATAATTTCAACTTGGATCATAGGTTCAACTACATTTTCCTCTGCTACAACTTATTCTGATGAATATCAGCAATTATTAGAATACCAAGTAACAGATTGGAACGAAACAAATGGAGTAGAATGGTATATTTGGGATTTTACCAATCCAATTCATCGTGGTTTTGCTGGTACTCAAAAAGGAGGGAGAATTACTGTAAATATTACGAGTACTCATAATAAATCTTCTCAGTTGTCCTATCTTGCTAATCCAGATCCAGTTCCCTACGGTGATATCAATTTCTATATGCGCAATGGATTTCTAAATTTCACTGAAACAAATATTTCAATTACAGAAATGGCTTACATTCTAAACTTGGGATACATGAATTGGTTTCCTGGTTTTATGATTCCTAATGATTGGGAAGAAAATGGAGCCTTTGCTCTAGCACAGAGGAATGTGTTTAGTATATTATGTGAAGTGACTATTACAAACAATACAAATTCAGTCGTGTACGATTTTAAACAACAAACAGGTACGATCTTGCAGAATACAACGTTGGAATACGATCTAACCAGCGGTGCTTTAGTGAGAGCCTATACGGAATTTGGGAATTATTGGTGCGAAATTGCATTACAAAACTTTCAGATTCCTGGTTTTTCGCTATCCTTATTGAGTGTAATAGCCATGTTTACAATTATTGGAATATCCTTATTTGTCAGAAAAAATCACTATAAAAAATAATACTGGAACTAGAATGGACAGAAAAAAACTTCTCTACATCATTATTTCTCTTTCTTTGGTAATAGGAATTGTCATTACTATGAACATTGTGTATTTTGGAACAGATTGGTTTCAATCTGGGGGTAATAATCATTCCGATTACACGTGGGCCTCTGATGAGCATCGTCTAACTTTTCCCGAAACCATTTTCAATATTACTCTAGAAGTTTATTATGGTGAAGCAAATGGAACTATTGAAACTTATCAAAATATTGCCTTAAATGATCACTATACTACGATTTTTGATATATTGAATGCTTGTTGCGAAGTAGAATATGAGATTTTTTGGTGGACCCATCCTACTTTTTTCATAACCTCGATAAACGATGTTCAAGAAAGCGATGTAGGACAACATTGGTGGCAATTTGAAGTCAATGGAACATATATCCCTGCAGGAGCTAATGCATATTCTCCTGGAAATCACTCCCATATCCGATGGTATTTAACATAAATTCATTACCCTAAATTATAGGAATATCTCATTTCTTCATCTACAAAATCTTTTTACCGGGAAGTTCTATGGTATACTATAGTTATCATAATAGTGTGAATACTTGTGGAACTTAAAGAAGTAGATATGGAAAAAGATCTTCAGATAACTCTTATGAAAAAATTGGAACAATTGGAATCGAGCACTGACCTTGAGGGTACAGCCATTATTACAAAAACAGGGCTCCGAATTGCCAGTTCAAGCCTTGGTAATCCAGAAATCACTGCTGATCTCCACAGTGCAGGACCCGCTGCTTTAATATCCTTAGGAGAAAAGTTATCTCAAGGGCTACAATATGGAGAACTAAGAGATATTGTGATAACAGGAGATCAAGGTTACACGATTATCACTGTTGGTGGTCCTGGAACTCGATTTATATTACTCACGCATTGTCGTAAAGAGTCCAAGCTAGGCTATTATTTTCACCGTTTACGAAAAGCCTACCGAGAATTAATGCCGTTATTGGAAAATGTGGGCATTAGTTCTGCCCAATTTTAATTATAAGATGCATTCTTGTTAATTTGAATGGACCGAAGAATTCTTAATTGTACTTTGTCTTCTTTTTCACAGGCTAGATCTCTAGGTTTTTCGGCTATTACTACTCCTTTTCCTCCAAATAATCCGAGTATTCTACCATAAGGAGCTTCTAATTTCTTATTCAGTAAGGTTTGTGCGCCCTCTTTGGACTGTGCAAGATTTTCTATCAGTATTGTAGTATCCGAATAATTGGGATTTTTTATTTTTCCATGTTTTATTTTTTCCGTAAATACTTCAGGATTGGGTTTAATCGGCACTTTTGCTTCTATCTTTGCCGATCCAAAGAAACGAAGAGTTGAAGGTGGTAAGTCTAATTGAGAAAGAATCAAAATTTCATCTAATAATACATATTGTGGTTGTAAAAACCATAGATATGCTCCATATGACACATGTTTTTTGCGCCAATTAATTAATATATTGGGAGAAACTTCATTTGAATACATTCTGGTTTCAGGATCAGCATAATAAAATGGGAAGAAACGGGCGTTTGTTGTGATCAATCCATGTGTAACATTAATTTGGCTACCAAATTTTATAGTTTTTTGAAAATGAGGGCTTAATTCATAGTTTATCTCGGCAATTTCGATTTTTTTAAACATATCGGGATTATTGGTCAATATGTCCCCTCTTTGGAGTTGATCCACTTCAACATCACTAATTACCACCCCAGCGCGAAAACCATGGGGCACTTTTTGGACATTTTGATGGTATACTTGTGCATTTTTTACTTTTACTTCTTTGAGATGAGGAATGATTGTCAACTTCTCTCCTGCATGTAAACTACTGTGGGTTGTACCTGTAACTATTACTCCAACTCCCTTCTTATGAAAATGGTGATCTATGGGAAATACTAAGAATTCTGATTGTGGTTGTTTTATGGGATTGTTCTTCACTAGAGTCATAATCTCCTCTTTTAAATTATCAATTCCAGTTCCTAGTCTAGCGGAGACTCGTATAATTGGGTTATCGGGGCTAAATTTTGTGTTTATTAAGAGCTCTCGCAATTGATGTTCAATTTCATCTGCAGCATCATGGGATATCGCATCAATTTTATTAATTACAAAAATCACCTTCGTTATATCCAGCATTTCTAGAATAACCATATGTTCTGCCGTCTGTATTTGAATTCCCTCTTTACCATCAAGAACCACAATGGCTCCGTCAATAATTCGAGCAGATGCAACTACACTGCGTATTAAATCAGCGTGACCGGGAGCATCTACTAAAGTAATTAAATAATTTTCTTGGATAAAAGACGTGAAGCCCAAATCGATCGTGATTCCTCTGTCCTTACTTTGTGGATGAGCATCTAGTCCAGATGTTGAAATTATCTCCGATAACTGTCTTGCAATTGCAGTTTTTCCTGAATCTACATGCCCCAATAATCCCAACAAAAAAGAGCGGAATTGCGTTATATTTTTAATTTCCGGTTTTTCTTTGACCATTTTTGCTTCCTCCTTTTTCTAAAATGTTTTTTATATGATTTTTTTTCTCTTTATTAAATGCTTTTATTTGTCTGTGCTTTAAGATTTCTTCTATCTCTTCCATGGAATAGCGGGAATGGGGTAAATGGGATGGATTATAATGGTGAATCTTTTTTAAATAATCCACAAGGATATGAGCTGTGGCACCCCAGATTGTATATCGTTTTGAATGGACCGTGTAATCAAACATAAAAATGGGAAATCTCTTTCCTTCTATTATCATACATTGCTCCCGAAAGGATGTTGGGTTGAGAAAAAAATCAATCGGGATAGGAAAAATCTGTTCTACTTCCACTTCATTCCGAGTGAATTTTGGATTAGGGATATCCAATTTTCCCACCACAGGAGTGATAATATATCCCGTCATAGTAGGAACATCATCCAGTTGCCCCAATATTTCGATACTTTCTTTATTAATTCCAATCTCTTCTTCACATTCTCGTAAAGCTGTTTCTATAATATTGAAATCTGTAGTGGGATCATATCGTCCGCCAGGAAATGATATCTCTCCACTATGATGCTTCATATTCCGGGTTCTTTCGGTTAATATAAGAGTATACGAATTGGAATGATTATATAAGAGAATCAAGACTGCAGAATGCTTCAATATCGTACTTTTTAGACGTTTTGGAGCGCCTTCTCCGAGGATTTGTTTAATGTTATAGAAGTCATTTTCCCTTGGGATCATTACAGTTGGAGTATATACCTTACTGATTTTGTATTCTTCGCTTTTTTCCAAAAATTAAAATTTTATACAATGCTAAGTGGCATAATAACGAGAGCAGTGGTGAGTAAAAATTCCCAAGAAGAATCCTAAACACCGTCCAAAAACGAATGGTTTTTCAATTTCCAGACGTCCCAAAACTATACCGGTTCCAGAAGCGAGTACCAAAAAACCTCTGTCAAAAACTTGTCAGATCAAAGGATGTACCGATGAATCCATCCATACTCTATCCATCTCCGAATATGAACCTACAATAAAGAAACTTGGTTTAACCATACGCAAACAAAAAGGATCCCGTCGTTTTAATATCTGCAAGGATCACTATAAACGGATGAAAAAAGTAAAAAAGAAAGATGAGAAATACGCTCGGCCTTATTTCGAAACGAGTGGACAAAAGTTACCTAAGAAGGATAAAATTAATCGGTTTCTTGAATAATCTGATGTTTGTTAATTTTTCTGAATTTATGCCCCGATAATCATTTGTCTATAATATTGGGGGATTTTTATCAACTGATTTAATGTCAATCCCAATGCTATGAGACTAATTGTAAGTAAAAAAAGGATCAAAGTGGTGATTCTTCGTTCTCGCATATAAAATCACTTTTGTGTATGCACCGTTTTTTAAAAACGTTATTCTCCTGTGTAGTTCGATAACACATCGATTTTTTGCTTGAATTCCTCAATTTGCCTTAGCAGTTCTTCTTTTTTCTTCTCAAAAGTTTCTTTGTCGATCTCTTTGGTATTAAATCGTCCTTCGAGCAGTTTTTTCTTTACTTCTTCATGATTGATTTCGGATTTTAATTTTGAAATCCAATTCCGTACTTGTTTTCGAATTTTCTCCAATTCTTCTTGGGCTTTACGGTATTCAGTTGCGTATTCCCTTTTTAGTTGTTCAAAGATGTTTTGCTTGATTTTTCCTAATTTGAACTTTCTTTTGAGTTCAGTGAGCTGTGCACGTTTTTCCTCGATGGTAATGAGAAATTCATCCAATTTGAAAGTACCTAATCGCTCCATTACTTCGTCAATTTGCGACTGCAATTCCCGTTGCACTTCTTTTATAGCCTCAAGACGCATATTCACTTCTTTTGCGAAATCTATATCCAATTCATAACGTTCGGATTTTGCATCACCAAGTATTTTGTCTAATTTCTCTTTTAATCTGTCCTTTTTCCCGTATAATATAGCCAGTTCCATTTTCATTTCGAACTGTTCTCGCATTTCGTCTTCCATTTCCAATGTGTCTAAGAGTTCTTCATCTTCCTCAACATCAAATGGAATACTCTCTTTCTTTTTTTGTTTTTCCTCAGGGGGAGTGAGATCTCCGGAACCAAAGGGAGTAACTTCTTCTTTTACCTCATCTTCTTCTTCTTCTTTCTGCTCCCCTTTTCCTTCCACGCGGGATTCTTGGGGGGGAAAAATAATGGATCCCTTTTTTTCGGTTGATTCTTTAATTGTTTTAGTGAAATCGGTTAGAAGAGGTTTTCCACAAAAAATGCAGAATTTATCTCCTTCACGTACAGACCGTCCACAGTGAGGGCATGTTTTTTCAGACACGGTTAACACTCTGTGTTTTTTCGTATACTTCTCATATACTCTTAGTGAATTAAAAAATTGGTGCAGTCAGGTATTATCAAAATTTGTTAGTATTCAAGAACTCGTTTTTGCATCGTCAATTCCATTGCTTCTTGGATTGCATCATCATATAAATCAATCGAATATTTCTTGTGAAGAGGAGATTTCAAAACCACCGCCCCTAAATATACAGCCCAATATAATGATCTAGCTAAAAATCGCACTCCTCGGGTGACCATTTTTGTACCCTTATCAAATTCCTTTAAACTGTTATCATCAAACGCCCCAAACAATCCCAAAAACACATAATATAAAGGTTGGAATATAAAGAATCCGATAGTAAATAACAAAATCGTCGTAATCATGGTTCCTTGATCCACCAATGCAATAATACCAATGAATACTAAATAATTCGCTCCCGCTGCCATCATGGGTGATATCCAAGATTTCCACCAATAACGTTTTGGATTTATTTTCATTTTCCGACGAATTATTAAATAGGAGACCAAATCCTTGAGGAGTAATGCCGGATTATAAGCCCATAATACTGCTTCCATCCTCTGCATAATCGGGATTAGAATTACTAATAGTATTAACCGTACAGTTTGTTCAAGCAACCACATCCACGTATTATACTTTACTGTTTTGTCATTATGCTGAAATACGGTATCCGCCAACCAACTGGGGGGTCCCAGCAATCCGTGTAACCACAATCCCGGAAAAAATAAAATAGCTCTTTCCCACGTCGCTCCAGAGAATGTGAGGATTACTAGGGGGCCAACAGCCCATAAGAATCCTCCGAGATAGAATACTAAGAAATTTCCCCATCTTTGAGCTTGAACGAATATATAGTCTCTCAATTTATTTTTCTTGTTACCTGCTGCTTCACTTAAGCTTGGTAAACATCCACTGAAAAAAAGACCAATTAACGAAAAGATTGAAGTGAGACCCATGGTTAATTCAAAATAAGCAATTTCACTAGAATAATCCGATACGTATTTAGAGACAAGAAAAGTCTGTATGGTCCATACTAATGGGACCAATACGTTACCTATTACAAGAATTATCCCATATTTCATCACTTGTTTCAATTCATCCCAATGAAAATCAATTCGGAAGAAAATTCGGGAAATTTTCAAGTCCTTTGAGAAATTTTTCTTAAATAAGGCTATACCAAATATGAACGTGAGGATTTCTGCAGCCCATGACCCAAGCATGTACCCCAAGACTCCTCCAAACGCCTCCCCAAAGTGTGTATTACGGAAAATCATCCTAAATAATAAGATTCCTCCATACTGGGTAATTAAAATTATAATTAAGTTCCGTAATAAATCAGAGATCTGATATAGATCTAGTCTCTGAGTCCCTTGGAAAAAAATTTGGATTATAAGCAGAAATCCTGGGAATTGGATCATACTATGAAAAAGAAAAAACCAAGAAAAATGAGCTAGATTTGTATTTGGGATAATCCATAGAGAAATTACTGAAACAACTGCAAATTGTCCCACCCCGGTTAAAAATTGCCAGAATGTAAAAATCTGTAAATAATGTATGGCTTTTTTTGGATTATCAACACGATATTCAGAGAAATATTTTACCACTGAAACTTTTGTACCGAGGTCTAAGACCAGCCAAATTGCCTCAAAAGTCTTGAGAGTAAACCGATATTGACCCTCTGCCATAGGATACGGCATAATAAATCGTGGAAAAGCGTAAAAAACGATTATGAGTTGCGGCACTCCTACAAGAACGGTGATAAAGAAGGAGGTAAAAAATCCTGATAATTGCCTATGAAATCCGATCTCTTCCCAATCGGTGATTTCCTCTTTCTTCAATCTTCTGGGTTTATATTTTCTCTTGCGGACTTTTTCTTTCTTTTGATATTTTTCTTCAAAATTGAATTCTAGCAATGAATCTCGAGTCTGATTTGATTGTCTACGGATCTTTAAAACCGTGAGGATAGTCAATAAAACCAAGAGAACCACGATGCTTGTAATTAAGATCTGGGAAAGAGCATGCGGAACGGGACTGAAATGCCATTGGGCAAAATTTACAATCCTATCCCCTTGATTCAAGACGATCCATGCAAAACTATATGCAAAATAGTTGTAATATGCCCATAGTAATAATTGAATATTTTTTTGTCCCTCCATCCAATACGAGATCACCCCAATCCTACCCAAACCTCTATCTTTTATAAAAATTAACGGATCTAGCGATGTAACCGCACTATCATCTCTTGCTTTCTTTTCGATCATTACGCTTGCATTAAAACTCGAGATTAATGTTGCCCCAAAGGAAGTATAATGCTGTGCTTCTGGACAGGAATTCCAATCAATATAGTGTTCAAGTGGATCTGCAGTACGTGTTGGTGTGGATATTGCTAATTCTGTATTTTTTGAGATGTTTCCCACATCATAAAATTCAATGATTCCCATAGTAACAAATATATTGGGATTCTCGGTAAGGTTATTTCCACACAGAATTAATAAACCTCCTCCTAGTTCCACAAATTCCCGGAGAACAGATTGATTAGCTGGACTTAATGGTTGATCCAATATACATACAAGATCATACTCCAACAATAAAGCGGACCCATTTGTGTAGTCAGTAAAATTTGTGATATCAGGAGCTTGGTGGGTTACCTGAAAAATAGAATCTAATTGAAGAGCTTCTCGAAAAGAATCGTCTCTCCAATCCTCTACATTCTCGCTAACATATAATATTCGAATTGAAGATTGTTCTGCCCGTACACCATGCATAGCAAGGAATCCACACATAACCACACATAAAATTAACAAAATAGTTCGTGGGATATGAGATTCTTTTCGCATAGTCTATTTTTTTTGTTCAGCTATAAATTTTTTGAGTTATGTCATTACTTCACTTTACCCATCAAAACAAAATAAGGTGAAAAAAATTTAGGCGAGAGGGAAAAGAGATTTATGGATTTGCGGATTTAAACTATTGAACCTTAAATGGTAGAATTATTGATTCCCGCTCAAAACAAAAAATCCGTACAAGCCGCAATTGGGAATGCAGATGCCATCTATATGGGTGTTGAGACATTTAACATGAGAATGCATGCTCAGAATATTTCCCAAGCCGATCTACCTGAATTCGTGCAATTCTGCCATGGAAACAACCTAAAAACCTATTTAACCACGAATATCATTATTTATGAAGGGGAACTTGACTTATTACGCCAGCTTTTAGAATCTGCCCACAGTTCTGAAATGGATGCAGTGATTGTTCATGATCTAGCTACTATTCAGCTTGCAAAAGATATAGGACTCCCTTTTCACATATCTACGCAAACCAGCATTTCAAATTCTCTTTCTGCAAAATTTTACGAACAATTAGGCGCTGAACGAGCTATATTAGCTAGAGAACTTTCCTTAGATCAAATTCGAGAAATTGCGGGTAATTTAACTTCTATGGAAGTTGAAGCATTTGTGCATGGTGCCATGTGTACTTCGATCTCTGGAAGGTGCTATCTCAGTGAAGATGTGACCAATAATCCCAGATTTTCTGCGAATCGGGGTAAATGTTTACAACCATGCAGGCAAAAGTGGACTTTAACTCATGAAAACGGCACACAACTAGATTATGATGGGTATTTTTTCTTAAACGCGAAAGATTTGTGTATGATTGAATATATCCCTGAATTAATTGAAGCAGGAATTGCATCTTTAAAAGTCGAGGGGCGCATGAGATCCCCTCGATACATCGAAACGGTAGCTCGATTGTATCGTAAAGCTATCAATTCTTATGAAGATGGCACTTTTTCCAAAGAACAAGCAAAACTATGGAAAGAAGAATTAAAAACCGTATATAATCGTGGATTTAGTACGGGATTCTATTTTGGTATACCGACCTATGTGGATGTGAGTCAAGAGGGGGGTAATTTGGCAGATTTTCGGAAGGTTGAAGTGGGTTCCGTAATCACCTATTATCGGGATAAAAAGATTGCTAAAATTAAATTACAGAAAGGGCAGTTTAAACTAGGAGATGTATTATTTTTTGAAGGAGGACCCCAAGGCACTTTCTATAAACACGAACTCACAGAAATGTTCCATAAAAACCGTCAGATCCAGCAAACTCCTCAAATGTTAGATCGTAGTGGGGATTATCTTATCACACTTAAAGTGGATTCTCCTCTAAAACGAAATGATCGCGTATATGTGTACATGGAGAAATAGCTACGAGTATGAGTAAGAAATGAATAAAATCTGTCAGGTAGTGAAAAGAAGTAATTAAACAAATTTTTGAGTAGCAGCTCTAATTTTATGCTCTAAATCTCGTAATTCTTTTTGCTTATTCTTTATTTGATTTGCAAATTCTTTGGAAATTTTCTTAACTCTATTTTTCTCTTGTTTATCACAGTCATCTGAGGATTTTCTAAATCTATTCACTGCTTCCTTGTAATTTTTTTCTGCTTTTCTCATTTGGATTTTAGCAGATTCACTTGCTCTTATGGCGGCTTGATATCTTTTTCGATGGGTTTCTAAACTTTGTTTAGCTTCTTCAAGTGTCATGCCTTCGCTTTGTTTGATACTGTACTTTCTAACATTACATGCATTAAGAAGTGCCTGGGTTTTCTTTTCTTTCTGCGCAAATAACGTCTCAATATCCTGTTGGAGTTGCTTGACATGAGTTAATAACTTTTCAATCTCATTAGGAGATTCATTCATATTGTATTCAGACATACACTCCCCTCTAAACGATTGTACTCTCTCGTCCTATAAAAAAATTTAGGTTTCTAACGAATTTATTTATTCTAATAAATATATATCTAATAATTACGGGAATGAGTAAAGAAGCATCTTGTGGACCATAATTTGATGACAATTGAATTTCGTCGCTTCTGATGATCAAAACCCGTAAATTTGAAAAATAAAATTAACTCTATTTAATCAGATGCTTTTCCTTCAATTTATTTGTAGTTAAACTAATCAGATCTTCCAAACTTTTTGGTTGGTTCATCTCATTGGAAGATATCAATAATTCTATATTATTATTTCGTTCAATCCATGCACTTGGGAATTCTTTTTGTTTATTGGGGTATCGTTTTTTAAATTCATCTCGATGCAAGAATTCAACTGGAAAAGTGAGTTCTTCAATGTAAGTCTTCCAATCTCTCTTCATACCTCCTAATCCAAAGGAAATTCCACATAAATTGCAGTCATATGTACTAGGTGAGAAAATTTTATGGAAGTAATCTTTAATTCCATTAATCGTACCACCATCGGCATTATATACAAATACTAATTTAGTTCCATTTTCCATTAATCCAAATCTATTTCCATTAATTTGATCACTCATTTTCTTGTTTCCCTCATTATATAGAAATTAAATTCGTTTATGTTATTGATGATTACAAAAATTAAATAAATCCATAATTTTGCAAATAATCATCCCGAACTCAGTTAAAAAGACCTTTAATTAAAATTCTGATAAAAAATTCTCTGTTTATGGAGCCAGAACTGCTCAAAAAAAACTCAAAAGAATGGGAATCGAATTAAACATCCCATGAGCAATCATGTTGGATAAAAGATCATTATTTTGAGATTTAACTAAAAGACACAATAATATTCCCAAAATGTAATAATAAAAAAAATATGTGATTGTAGTTTGGATAGGAACAATTCCGGGAAATACATGATAGAGTGCAAAGATCAACCCGTTTATCGGATAAGACCATTTACCCAGTACTTTTTTTAATTCTAAGAATAATACTCCTCGAAAAAAGTACTCTTCACACACTCCAATTATGACAAAATTGATCAAGATGGTTACTATACTTTCACTGACGGATAGAGTAACAGGCACTACATCAATTGAACCAGAACTTGCCGTGTTATAAAAATTCTCACCAAAAATTCGAATAATTGCAAGAATAGATGCATATAGAAATCCCTGCGCAAAAAAACTTAAAAAAACTCCCGCGGACATTCCCATAACTACATCTCCTACTCTCGAAGGAATCGAACGCTTCTGGGGAAAGGATCTCAGAATGATACTTGAATACATCTTTTCTTTACGAACTAGTTTGAAATAAATAGCTGGTCCAAATAATAATAAAAATTCCAAAAGGCATAATAGGAGAAAAATCCAAAATCGCAGGGAAAATCCCATATATTTCTCAGCTTGTTGCTACATAAATTTTTTTTCTAGCTGAAATACAAATGAATAGGTGAGTTGTGTGGGCATTATCCGGGATTTAACAATGGTTACCAAAAAATACCATATTATATATGCCGATCCTCCGTGGAAATTCTCAAGTAAAAAATATCAAGATGGAGGGAGGGATTTTGATAAATTGGAATCCAATCACTATTCTACTATGACCATAGGGGAATTAGCGCAGTTACCAATCTCAACAATTACCTCCGAAGATGCGGCATGTTTTTTGTGGGTAGTTGATTCGCATATAAAAGAAGGAATATTTATTCTTGAACAATGGGGCTTCACTTACAAGACTATAGCATTTAATTGGGTAAAAATTACAGATAATCGAAAGAAATGTTACAATTTCAGTCCTTGGACTCTTAAAAGTTGGGAATTAGTACTTTTAGGAACTAAGGGTACAATGGGGAAATACAAATTAAAAAATAACATAAAAGGTCTAGTAGAAGCGGTAAGGACCAAACACTCTAAGAAACCCGAGGAAGTTAGGAAACGAATTGACCGATTATTTGGCCATTTGGAAAAAATCGAATTATTTGCGAGGAAGGAAGTTACCGAATGGGATGTATGGGGGGACGAAATCTCCTAACCAATTATTTTTAATCCGTAGGTATGTATTTGAAGTATGTTTGGATTAATTCATCCCCAAACTCATAATCAACGGTGTTTATTACACCTTCTATACATAATTTCTTTTGTTTGACAATTTTCTCGAAGTCTTTTGAAAAATTCATAAATCCCCATTGTAAATACGTTGTAGATTTTGTAGTAAACAAGGCGAACGTAAATTTTTCAGTATATTCCAATATAACTAATCCCTCTTGGAGATTCAAGCTTTTCAATTCTCCCACACGAAAGGTATCTTGACTCACTTTTTGTATACCATGGATAAACGAGGCCAAATCTCGTTGTTTTTTCTTCTTCCATGCATATTCATATACCAAAACTCCTGATTTTCGGTTTAATACCTGCAAACGGTAACAAACAAAGGGAAGAATATTAATAATTCTGGGTTCTACACGGATTGCAATAATTATGGAAAGAATAGCACCACCATGGAATATGTATAGAATAAATATATTATATACGAAAAACACGCTGGAGACATACCCAATAACGGCAATAATAGAGAAAATTATAAATACTATCATTAAAATTGTAGTTATTTTGCGTAGTGATTTAGGAGAATGTCGTCGGATTCGAATGATCCATTCTATATATAAATACCCATAAAGTAATCCAAACGAGATTTGCACTAACCAAAGAAAAGTGCCTAATTGAAAAAATGTACTATCATTGTACTTCATTTGATTCTCATTGAGAAGAGGTAAAACCAAATAAAGAGTTCCAATTATACCAATAGCCGTAATTCTAATTAATCCGATTGAATCTCTTGAATTTCTATCCACAAATAAAATAAGGTAAAACACTCCCAGTATTTCAAAGAAAAAACCAGCAACCATCACATATTTCCAATATATATACCCTTCCGTAGTGGGATAATAGAATTCAACCACTTCAGCACCTATGAATAATGCATAAGAAATTGTCCATGAGAACCATGAAATCCCTAACATGAATAACGATCGATTCCGTGTTGTTTTAGCATTGTTTATAGTGATAACTCCAGCATAGCACGATATTACTATCAGCAAACCAGTAAATACCAAGAGGATCAATTTTATTTCCATGTTTATCAATTTTTGACTAAATTGTACACATCATTCTTCTAGTATCATTAAAAAATGTTTCAGCCATGAATAACGGAAAATTTATCAGCAAACCATCTGGTCATTATCTAACACAATGTGCACTAGTTGATTCTATTGAGCTGGGAAATTGAGAAACTAAAATTTGGCAAAGAAATCACAGGGCAGTTATTTGACGCTGGAATGATTCGCACATGGTACCGGAATCGCCCGCAAGGATGGACCCTTATTTCTGGAATATGGTCTCCGATATATCTCAATTTGCGTACACTAGGAAGCCATCCAACTATCTTACGCAGAATTGGTTATGCATTGACGCGATTAATCCAAGAGGAATGTTTATGCAATCGTGTCGTAGGTATTGCAACAGCAGGAGTACCGATTGCTACAGCCATTTCTATTCAAGGGGGATATCCAATGGGATATACCCGGAAACTGGAAGGGGTTAAAACCTTGGTACAGCTTAACCAAATGATATCCCAATACGGACAACATTCCTTAGTTGAAGGAGAATTTGAATCTGGGGATGCAGTTGCTCTTGTCGATGATCTTGTAACGCAATTAAATTCAAAATTAATTGCCCGGCAACAAATGATTACCGAAGCACAACGTCGGAAAATTGATATAACTTGTAACACAATTATAGTTCTGGTGGATCGAGAACAAGGAGCTCAACAGTCTGCTGAAGAATTTGGACTTTCGTTACACTCTCTAATACCCTTCCAATCTCGAGCTATGGAATGGTTAAAATCGAAATTTACACCATTAGAATATGATGTAATTTCCCATTACTTCCGAGATCCCGAATACTTCCAAGATGAAGGAATTCAGCAGGATCTGACCGTTCGAGCAATCTCTGGGTAAAATTTCCAGAGGAGCTTCTGTAATCTTCAAGTATTCTCCCCTAATTTTTTTAATAGGAAAACACAAATAGGTTTATGGTTGAAAAAGAGCAAACCCCCCTACATCGATTGGATCTTTTCACAAAAAATGATTCAGTCATAAACGAGACAATCGAATTATTGCAATTGATGATACAAACCGATACGACCAATCCTCCTGGAAATGAGATCATACTTGCAAAAAAGCTCCAGGAGCTGATTCAAAAAGAAAAATGTGATTATATCAGCACAAAAATTATTGAGACCTATTCTTCACGGGGTAATCTTATACTCACTGTTCATGGCACTGCTCCTGAGAAACATCCGACATGGGGTTTCCATGGACATCTAGATGTAGTAAGGGCTGAAGGAGATTGGAAATACCCTCCTTTCTCTGGAGAACTTGTTCAACTTCAACATGATAAGTTTATTTGGGGAAGGGGGGCAATTGATATGAAAAAGCAGTGTGCTGCTCATTTGATGGCGGTTATCCAGTTGGTTCGTCAAGGTTGGAGACCTAAAGGGGATGTTAAACTAATCTATACAGCGGATGAAGAAGCGGGAGGAAAACAAGGAGCGAAAATTCTGATCAGTGAATATTATGAAGAGGTGAAAGTCGATTGCATGATTGACGAAGCAGGTGGTGAAAATTTGCCTTTTGGGCGGGATTTTATCATTCAACGAGGAGAAAAAGGGAAATTACAAATGGATCTAACCTTTCATGGGAAAGCTGGCCATGGATCGATGCCGATGCACCTGGAAACATATGCCATTTACAAATTAGTCAAGGTTTTAAACAAAATTCGCAGAAGAAAACAACCTCTATATATTAATACCTATTACAGACAAACCATAGATGCTTTATCAATTCCTCAATTCGTTAAATTTCTACTAAAACGCAAGCTTATCCTACGACCGATAATTACCATTGCAGGAAAGATCTATAAGATCGATATCGGAAAAATCTTATTCTCTCTGTTGACTGACACTATTGCCCCTACCATCATAAAAGCGGGAGAGAAAGTAAATGTGATCAGTCCAAGTGCAAACCTTTCCCTAGATATTCGGATCTTGCCTGGACATGATCAAGAGTTTGTCCTTCAAACTTTAAAAAAGAAATTAGGTTTGAAATTATTCGAAGAAATTGAATTTTATCCTATTGATGTCGTAGATGCAACCATATCTTCAATCGAAACCCCCTATTATGATAAGATTCAGTCTGTGTTTAAAGAAATGTATACGGGGGCGAAACTAGTTCCCATGCTCGGAGTGGGGGGTACTGACAGTAAATATTGGAGAAAGAAGGGGATACCTTGTTATGGATTTTCTCCCTTATTACTTGATAAGGATCTCACATATAATGAACTCATGGGTCTTATGCATGCACCTAATGAACGTGTAAGTGTTACCAATCTTATGTTCGCAACCGAATTTGCTTATCGTTTGATGAGAGAATTATAGGAGAGTCTTAAATAATGAAATTAGTTGAGGCAGGCACTTTTTCTGGCAAATATGCGTATATTCGGTTGAAATGCAACTCGAATTCTAAAAAAACGTTGGTTGTGTTTCCACCATCCCAAGAACTCATGTACCCTCTTAAATTGAACATGGAGATACAAATAAAACGCTATAAATCGCTTATTCCCTCGGATATATTGGGAAATGTCTATATTATAGGATACGATCCCAACATTACAGTAGATACATATTTAGCTGAGATTGCTGAGGATTTTTCGAAATTCATTCGAGAGAAGATCGGGCCTTGTGCGATTGCGGGAATTTCCTATGGAGGTGGCATTTCCATTCCTTTTGCAGCAAAATATCCTGAATTAACCGAACGGTTAATACTTGTGGTGAGTTCTTACGCACTTTCAGAAAATGGGGTAGATTTATGCAATACAATCATTCAGCATGCGAAGAATAATGATATGTTTCAAGTGCAGTTAATTTTGAATTCCTTATTCCATAATCCTTTGTTACGTGCATATTTTAAAATATCTACTCGATTAAAATGGTCTCGTATGCAATCTTTTCGAAATCCCCCATCAACTATCGTGAATGCTTATACCCATCTACTTAACCATAACTATGAATTAAAACAATATATCTCTCGAATCCAAGCTCCCACATTAATTATAGGAGGAACCAAAGATCAATTTTTATCAAAGGAATTGTATGAGGAGATTGATAATGCAATTTCAGATTCTTGTATGATGCTATTTAAGAATGCAACTCATACGGTACCGATAGAAAAATTATTCAAAGTAAGAAAATTGATACACGATTTTCTCAAAACGTGATATTGTAATGAATGTATTCATGTCCACAAGGGCTCCCAAAGCAGATCCAGATTTCCATTGTTTCTAAATCGAAAATCAAACTTGCAGCTGTTGTCATAATAGGACCATGTCTGCATAAACAATTACGATCTGGAACATCCATTGAAGTAACACTGTGATCTCGATGCAAGGTTTGCATTTGATCCACCGTCAATTTTTCCCATGATCCAAGTAGCAAATCTGCCATCTGATATCGCTTATATGTGCTTTCTTGGATGAACATCCCTGCGAGAGGTCCGGCATCTTGAGTATAGAGGGCATTTGCGGGCATATCTACTGGTTTAAGTTCTTCGAGGATAAAATGATTTGTTGCATGGATAAAATTTCTTTCTGGTATTCGTTTTACAATGCGTTCCGAAGTATATTCTATCACAAACATATCTCCCGTAGGATCATTCACCATCACCGAATTACTGGAACCACGAGGGAACTGTTGGAATATCTCGAATACTTCTTCAGATGAAGATGCATGTTCTAAAGCCTCTTGGATGAGGATAGATGCGGGTAATGCGTTATTAGGATCCACTTCCTTGATTGCACTTACTTCATCGGTTCCAATGCATACGCCATTTTCATTAATCCCGTTAAATGTTCCCGGTAATGGGGATGCTGTGATATCGAAGCTTTTATATTCCTTTTGCGGATCATTCTGACGGATTCGAAGATGCGGAACTACCATATATCGATAGTCAAAATTACGAGATACCATGGGATGATCACGAGTAGTCTTTGTTTTGGCGTAACTTATACTCGTACATCCATCGATGATTGGGATATCATAGTTTTTTTTCGTGAGTAATAATTCAGTGCTACACAATAAATAAATTAAGTTCTGAGATATTCCAGATCCATCAGAAATACCTCGAATTCGTTCTGCTTGGCGTGGTGCAAGTTTCTCTAAGGTCGGTTGGAACCATCTTCTCGATTTTCGCGCAGCTAGTTGGAAAAAAATTCCTTGGGGGATAAACTTGGGTCGCATTTTGCTGATATCGGGGTATTCCTTAAAATCATCAAACGCGGCATGTAAACTACTGGAGAATGTTTTTCCCTGCTGATAGCCCATTTCATAATGAGAACCCGAAAAATGATACACCTTGTGTTGATCCGACAAGTCAATCACATTTTTCTAGAGGTTCTGATTCTTAGTAAAACCTCTGTTAATGAAATTCGCGAATTGCGAAGGTTTTGCATTCCACGAGTCCTAAATTTTTATTAAGTTCGTGTGATGACCATTGTATATAAAATAAAAAAAGTGAGAAAATATGACTGAAATGGTTGATCGATCGGGTGATCTGCAATATCGCCCCCATAAATGGTATACTATGACTTCCTATGGATTTGGGAAATTTGCCGCTGAATTCTTTACCATTGCTTTCACAACATATTGTTTTTTCTTTTACGAACGGGTAGTCGGGCTGAGTTCATGGTGGACTGCGTTTGGTTACATCATTTACGCAATTTGGAATGCTATAAATGATCCATTAATCGGCTATCTAACAAATAAACCTCCAAAAGGAAAGTTGGGTAACAAATTAGGAAGAAGATTTCCTTATATACTAATGGGAGCGATTCCTTGGGTATTCATTTACTTGATTATTTTCACTCCTCCAAATTTGGACCCAAACCAATATGGATGGGTACTTTTCCTATGGTTGACAATTTGGGCGTGTGTATTTGATACATTGTATAGTTTATGGGATGTCCAATACCAAGCAATATTCCCTGATAAATTTAGAGGAGAACAAGAAAGGAGGAAAGCGGCTGGTATAGCCACGGCAGTTGGAATAGTTGGAATTGCTTTAGGGGCATTAATTCCTCCTATGTTTCTCAAAGAAAATGTTCTGCGAGAGTATTTTAATCAAGGTGCTGCAGTAGCCGTAATTGGATTTATCGCAGTACTATTCCTTTTACCGGGTGTTAAAGAAGATAGGTTCATGCGAGCAAAATATGAGCAGAGTATGAAATATGAACAAGAACAAGGAAGTACAAGCTTTTTTAAAGATATGCTGTATGCTCTGAAAAATCGAAATTTAATGGCATTTTTACTGTTGTATTTTCTCTACCAAAGTTTAGCTCAAAGCATGACGGGTTCTATTCCCTATTTTGTTGAGTATGTATTGGAGGAACCACAAACAAGTGTTACATTTGTCATGGCAGGATTTTTGGTCGGAGCTTTAGTAAGTATACCATTTTGGATAAGATTAGCAAATAAATTGAGAAATAATCAGAAAATGATATTGATCGGGGGATTTCTTCTTGCACTAGTCACCGTACCGTTCATATTCGTCAATCAATGGCGCACAATCACGATTTTCGGTTTTTCCATTTCGGGATATAACATATTTTTATGGATGGTACTTTGGGGCTCTTGTTTGGGACTTTTTTGGAGTCTAACAGGTCCAGTTATGGCGGATGTTATTGATGAGATCGTAGTTCAGACTCGTGTGCGTAAAGAAGGAACCTATATGGGTTTACGGGCATTCTTCGGCCGTTTAGCATTTGCCGTCCAAGCCCTAAGTTTCGCAATAGTTCATCAAGTAACTGGATTCATTGAAGGGCAACCACTGATAGCTCAACCAGATTCTGCCATAATTGGAATTCACGTTCATATTGCCATAATTCCCATCATCTTAATGCTTTTGGGAACCATTATTTTCTGGATATTGAACGATCTGAATCCAGAGAAAAATACCGAGATTAAATTACGACTTGTCGAATTGGGATTGTGATACTACCCAATTTTTATTTTTCTATTATATATTTTTCCAATAGGGCCCTAACAACTTTTTTAGATAGGGTATTAGCTTATTTTCGGTATATTCTAAACATTGGTCGTTTGTTTTTTGGTCTTCCTCAATAATCAATCCAGCTCCTGATAGCTTACTAACAACGTTTACGATAGAGTTAGATTGTGCTTCCAGATTATATCCTCCTTCCAGTGTAAGAGACATTCGCCCTTGTGCAAACTCTTCTGCGACCGGCATTACTTTATCGATAATTTTTCCATATCCTTGACTTGTGTATCCCAGATTTGTTAAGTGATCTCGGTGATGACCATCGAATCCCGCGGAGAATAAAATGTATTCTGGTTTGAATTCCCGTAACATGGGGAGTATCAAGTGATCCAAGGCTAATTGCACGCAATCGTCCCCTGATCGAGGAGGTAGAGTAATATTCACAATTTTACCTTTTTGTTTACCTTGCCCTATGTCTTCTGGGAAACAAGTGCCTGGATACAACGTCCGTGGGTCTTGGTGGATGGAAAAAAACAATAATTCCGCTTCCTCTGGTACATTAGGGACTCCGGAGTAGACAATGTCTTCGCTTCCATTCCCCGCATGTGCATCCCAGTCGATAATAGCCACCTTTTTAATCCTTTTTTCCCGCATGAGGTACTGGGTTGCTAAAATGATGTTGTTAAATACACAGAATCCTCGACTTGCAGATACATTTGCATGGTGACCCGGCGGTCGACATAATATAAATGCACTGTTGATAATTCCATCAAAAATTGCATCAATTGCAGAAAAATTTCCTCCCGCAGCATATAACGCAGCAGTATAACTTTCCCCAGAGAGAACAGTATCAGGATCCGTTGTTAGATTTTGGTGGAATTTTGCAGCTCGAACGGTTTTCTCTTGTATTTCAGTGATAAGAGATTCACTATGGGCAAGATGAATTTCCTCTAGTGCAGCTAAACGAGGTTGAATCTCGAAAAAATTGCTTCTTCGATTCTCTCCGTACATTCCTTCTTCTCTTAGACGAGATATAGCATGGATCACTCGATCGGCACGTTCGGGGTGAGAATACATTAAATTAGTTTTGTGTTCAGCATAAATATGATCATAAACAATTCCTACATTCTTCATAGGTAATCAATTGATTTTCCTTTACTAATTATTGTCCAAATGGATTAAAATGAGTTGTGATTTTTCTGAAAAAGTTTCGAAGACTTCAAACTCAAGTAAAGTATTATCTTTAGTTTTGTTATACCTCAAAATATGACAAGGAGCATCGAAATGTCTGATCAAACTCGTTGCTTTATGGTAGAAATTACTGATGATGAGCAACTTAAAGGTAAATGGGATATCGTTCTTAATACGGGTGGGTATGTGTCGATTTCAAGTATTGGAAACCAAGATGACATTGAATACAGCGGTATGGTTCATTTGGGAGGATCAGATTTCCAAAGATTATGGGAAATCGTGGAAAAAATTACTCCTGAGATGTTTTATGATGAAGTTCATCAATTACTAATCAATTCAGACTTAGACGGAATCCTTGAACCACTAATCTTGTATATTAAAGACTTACTGGATGATAAAATGGATTTTGAGGAGACTTAAAACAAAAGAAAAATGAGAGATAAGTAGCCTAAACCTAATATCATAGATGCCCCAGAAAATATTGAGGTAAATTTGGAAAAGTACCTAAAAGTAAATCCTTTTACATAATTTTGCTCTGCAATTTCCAGAGTTTTTAAAAATTGAGTTGCAGCGGGTGGAATAAAATTACCACCGAGAGCTACACCAATAATTAAAGCCATGATCTGAAGGTTCTGTTCTAAACCCATGGGATTGTCCCCAAAAATTAGCAATAAGACTGAGGAAAAAGTAATTGCCATAAGAGATTTCGAGATAAACGATGAAATGATACTAGATACTCCAAGTATTATAAGGATAGAAAGATAGACATTATTGCTTGTGACATGTTGGATGAAATTACTAATCATAGAAATGGTTCCGTTGAGTTCCATACATCCAATCATTAAATAGATGGACAATAAAAAAAGCATCAATTTCCAATCCACATCATCAAAGTAATCAGATAAGGAATGTCTAGTGCGCTCTACTAAGCATAAAAATACACTGAGGATTAGCACGACAAAATATGCAGCCGGAGAGAATATTAATCCTAAAATCATTATCACAAAATAGATAAGATATCGGATGAACTTGGGTTTCTCAGAAATGAGAAGATCTGGATTCATGATTTCTAACAAAATAATCCTTTGACGCTCTGTTGGAGGGCTCTGTTTTTTCACCATTAAAAGATCAATAAGAACGAGAACGCCTATTTCCATAATGACAAATATTGTTATAAAATACGTCAAAAACCATGCAATATTTAAATTAAATGCAGAAGCGATAATTATATTTGTACCCGTTGCGAAGGGACTTAATAAATTCCCCAAAATAATAGAAAACGAAATTCCAATAATAAAAGGTTTCGCTTCTATTTCTAACACACGGCATGTTCGAATTACCAAAGGCATAATAATTATGGCCAAACTGACATCATCCATAAAACCCGATAAGATGGTACTGACAATACTCATGAAATAGAAAAATAAGCGGGGATTTCCTTTGGTCAATCGTATTACTTGTAAAGAAGACCATTGAAAGATTCTCTGTTCTCGTAAAGCGAAAATTACTATCTCCACAAAAATAAGATAAAGAATAACCCGATAATTAATCAATCCGAAAAATTCAATTTCTTCTAGTGGATTATTATTGACCTTGGATTCCCAAAACCATGTAAAAATACACGCAATAAATGCTATTAACAAGGAATAGGCTCCAATATCCATTTTTTTAATGGAAAATATGATTGTGATAAAGATAAACAATACCACAATCACTAACTGAGCAATTAATTGGGAAGCCATTGGAGTAGATTTTTTTTCAACGTATTTTAATTTTGTTCCCTTTGGGTTCGCACTCTATTCTGAAACTGCATTCCTTAAAGTTTATGTAGATTTGTTTCTATGTCATACTTAACCATGGGCGATACTGAAACCGACCGAAAATTCCAACCAATACATAAAAAACGCCCTTTAAAGCTTCAAAATAAATGGAGTACACCAACGGGATTATTTTTTCAAAAAGGTATGGTCAATTCTCATATTGCAATTCAGTTTTTCAAGAATAATAAAATTCTAAAAACTCTTGTCTCTGAAAATGAAGAAAGTTGGGTTGGGAAGGATGACAATATCTGGGATTTAATTATCCAATTTGGGGGTCAATCTCCCGATCACGCTCGGTGTCAACGGGAAATAGCATTAACCGCAATCGTGAACACTTACTTAAAATCGATCGGATATGCATCTCTTGAACAACCTCAATTAAATGGCACAACTCCTGATATATTAGCAATTAAAAATGAATTCTCTTGTTTTATTGAAATTAAAGCATATTTTGGTAGAACGATTGTAGGCGAAGCAGAAGTAGCCCAACTGGTTAAATATTATAATATTCTCCAAAACAAACCCGAAATCATGAAGCATTTCGGAGTTAAGGATTCTATCCCACCGAAATTTATGTTGATTACCACCGGACAATTACCTCCTTATAATAAAAATTCAGTATTCAACGGGGAACTATTTAATCTTCCCGAAGAGAAACAGTTAGAATTCATAAAAAAGAAATACAAGGATAT
This sequence comes from Promethearchaeota archaeon, assembly GCA_016933055.1. Classification (GTDB taxonomy): domain Archaea; phylum Asgardarchaeota; class Lokiarchaeia; order Sigyniarchaeales; family Promethearchaeaceae; genus AMARA-1. The sequence continues at coordinate 112,827 of JAFGBS010000009.1, forward strand.
TATTAAAAAAATGGGTTATTCGAAGTATTTAGAGGGCCGAGATACTCGGAATATCTACAAATATAGTTGGGAAAAATACAAAAAACAGATTAAATATAAATTTGCAACTCCTCCGCGAGCGCAACAACTCACACGCCCCCGTAAATTAGATTATATGATTGAAAATCGGCATGACATCGATATGATTTTAATTCCCGCGCGTATCTTTTCTCAAATTTTGGATCTTTCCGGCCTGACCAAAGAACGAGAATATTTTGAACGGATTCGCTCATCTTGGTTATCACAACTTATTCTGGATAAAGAATTGATTAATTACACCAATTCGTCATAAGACATATATATATATTGCAATGTAGGCAATTCCCAGCATTATATGTAAAAGCGCAAATAACCCGCCTACTTTGAATAATTTTTTATAATTGAGATCCTCTACACAGTAATTTTTAGCAATCTCGAGGGTCATCATATCAGGTGCACTTCCTTGGGGGAGAAAATTCCCTCCCAGATTAATTCCTAACACAAAAGCAATAATGATGGGAGCAGTCATGGTCGTAAACGGAGTTTTTTCCAATAAAATATTGATTATAGGTAGAAACATGATAGTCACGGGTGCATTATCCATAAATGCAGAAAATAAGGAAGTCAAAACTAAAATAACCACACTTAGAACGAACACATTCGATTGTGAAACTCGTTCCAAAAATCCTTCAACAAAAAGAATCGTTCCATTTACTTCCATTAAATGAACTAATACAAACAAACAAATGAAGAAAAATACCAGCTTAAAATCGACTCTACGCAAATAAAAACTTAAAGATGGTTTCGCTGATTCATTTTTGTTCGTCCTAATCGGATTGATCAATACAAAAATAACCAGAGAAATAAAAGTAGGGATCCATAAGGTATCGATCAAAACCAAAAGTACTACGAAGACAACAATAGCTCCTAAATTGAGATAAAAACGCTTGTTCGTTATTTGTTTTTTTAAGCTAGTATCAACTTTCACCCTACGTTGATAAAATACGGAATCTAATTCTTCTTGTTTAATCTCCAAATTATTGTATACTTCTACTTTGGAGGGATAAACTTCCATTTCTTCACAGTGGGGATTCCATTTTTCTTTTAGATATTTCTTTAAGATGAATTTATCCAGCAAAATAAGTGTAATGATGGTAGTAACAACAAAATATACCGAGAAATTTTTTATAAAGAATGCAAAAGTTAAATCCAAATCATTGAAAATTAAAACATTTTCTGCAGAGCCAAAAGGAGTTAATGTAGACGCCAGATTAATGCAGATAGTCATTCCTAAGAGAAAGGGGGTGGGATTAATACTAATTGAAGCACATGCAAGTACGATCACAGGACCAAAAATAATTGCCACTGATAAATCTTCGAGAAAAGCCGCACTGATTGTACTGACTACACACATAAAGTAAAACATAACACGTATTTGATTCTTAAATTGTACAACAATTCGGCGCGAAATTTCATGAAAGACTTTTTGAGTATTCAAAATTTCCACAATGGTAAACATTGCAATCAAGAAACTAACGACTTCCCAATCAATAGCTTCAATGAAGAACCCTATCGTTGTGGGATCCGCGTCGGGTATTACAGGAGTCTCTAACAAAAACACTGTTGCAGCTCCTGCAATTATTATGAATATGAACGCATATAGTAAATAATCTTGTTTCTCCAGAAATAACACTACAACAAGGGCTAAAAAACATGCAAGTACAATAATCTGGAGGAGAAGTGACATACTACATATGTTTCGATTAAGGATCCAATTAAAACATTCTTGATACTCATTGTAGTTAAATTAAAGAAAATCGGGTGAAATTATTCTGTCATATTATATTTTCAAAAAAGAGATATTTAGGATTAACTGAATGATATTTTCACCACACTGAGGTGGTATGAGTGAAAAAACAAACGAAAATACTTAGTTTAACAATGCTAATCTTGGTTTGCTTTGGAGTTCTGATTGTAAAAAATACCTCTTATTTTTTACAAATTGAGAAAGATGATGGATTCTTTAATCCCCAAAGTTCAGATTTTTATTTGACCAAAACGGAACTGGTATCTTGGAATTCAACTGGGGATTCCTTTGATCCATCCATTGCTTTAGATTCAGAGGGTAATACCCATATTGTCTGGGCAGATCGAACAGATTATTTGGGAGAAGGAAATACTAATTTAGACCTATTTTATGTGAATCGTTCAATTAGCACAGGTTTATGGAGCGATATTGAAGTTATTACCTCAAATTTGCCATTACAAACCTTGGATGCTGATCTGATTGCTGATAATTTAGGAAACCTTCATCTAGCGTTTACGTATCAATCATCGCCAAATGATGTTTATTATATGTCATATTCGGGCGGAATATGGAGTTCCGCAGAGATCATATCAACAGAATCAACGGGCTTCGCGAAATATCCAGAAATTGCAATAGATTCAAATCAGAATGTGCATATCGTCTGGCAAGATAACTCAAATTATAATGGAGCAGGTACTGATGAAGATGTATTTTATAAAAATCGAACTGCGGGAGGAATTTGGAGCATAACTGAAGTTGTTTCTGCTGGTTCATCTTCAGTTGGCAATTCTTTGCAGCCCGATATTGATTGTGATCAATGGGGGAATCCACATATTGTGTGGTATGAATATGATGATATTAGCGGTACATCAGGGACTGATGCGGATATTTATTATAAAAACATGACTGCTCTCACTGGAAATTGGGGATCAGCGGTTTTAATTTCAGAGGGAAGTACCGATTCATCGATGAATCCAAGTATAGTGGTTGATCGCTCAAGCCCTGTAATCCACATTGCATGGTATGATAAATTTGATATTACAGGTTCTTCGGGGGCTACTGATTATGATATATTTTATTGTAATTACACAGTTTCTACGAATACGTGGAGTTCAATTGAAGATGCTACTTGGGACAGTAATGTTTATGCAAAATCTGATCCCATTCTCCAATTGAATGGAAACGTGTTACATCTGGTGTATGAGGAAGATCAACATGTAAGTTATAAAAACCGAACTCTCAGTGCTCCTAATTGGGGGCTCATTCAACAAATTTCAGACACCACGGGGTCCTTAACGAATCCTAATCCGAGATTTATCGTCACCTCTGCAGGGATGATCCAATTCGCATGGGGGCATAATTCACAATATAATAATTCCGGTTTTGACAGAGATATTTTCTTTAAGGAAATCAACTTACTGCCCGATCTCACATCCCCCGCTGATCAGAATAATTTGGTTACTAGCAGTGGGAATATTATTACTTGGGTTGCAACCGATGCTTATTCTGTATGTTCACCGAATTATACCGTTGTATGGAACATTACAAATGGTGTTACAACTGGATATTGGACGAGTGGAGAAGATATAATTGTGAATATTGATGACTATAGTACCTCATTAGGAGAATATATATTTACGATAATAATCGATGATGGACACGGCGTTATGATAAATGATTCTGTTTTGGTGACTGTATATAACATGCCCCCAGTTCTTACTACTCCAGAAGATGTTGTTTACAAAGAAGGTACCAGAATGAATAATATTACATGGGGAATAACTGATTCCAGTGCTTTCATAGGAGATTATATAGTGTATCAAAATGGAACGATGGTAACCCCAGGAACATGGACAAATGGGGATGATATTATCATTAATGTGGATGAACTTGAACCTGGCAATTATAATTACACTATAATCGTATCAGATGGATTTGGGGGATATGCAACTGATGAAGTTTTAGTTACGGTGATTTCCACCGCTTTATTTGATCAATTTCCTTTTTTGGATGAAATTTTATACATCTCAGGGGGAGTAATCGTAACTGCTGCTATTCTTGGAGTTATCTTAACCATTATAAAGAAGAAAAAGTTGTCCTAATCCGCAACTGTTTGTTTTTTTTTTTTTTTAATTTTTTATATAACTCAATATGAACTATTAAAATTTAATCCAAACATTTACGTTCTATGATAAAGTTCTTAGAATATAGAGGTGGAGTTCATGCAAAAAGAAAATGAAATAACAGAGCGCAGCAAAAAGATGATTGATAGCTTTAATGCAATCATTGGAATGGAATTGAGTAAATTCACGATTTCACCCCCTTTTACTCAATGGCTAAATGGTAAAATTCTTAACGCTTCCTATAGAAAATTGGAGGTAGAATTCAAAATTCGTTCCGAAATGGCGAATCCTACAGGACTTTTACATGGGGGCGTACAGTCTGCGATGCTGGATGATGTTATTGGTATGACTACTGCCACTTTAGGATTGGGTGGGTTTCTAATCACTATCGATTTCCATGTTGATTTTTTGGGTAAGGCAAAAGTAGGAGAAAAAGTAATCGTCGAATCAGAAATAACTCGAGATGGGAAACGGATCGCCCATGCGGAAGCAACCATTCGAAATTCTGAAGGTGTACTCATAGCAACAGCCAGTTCCAATCTTCTTAAAACGCAATATAAGCCTGATTATGTGAAAAAGGTTGATTCCAACCAATTATAAATGAATTTTTTTCAAATTTTTACATCTAATATGCGTCCTTTTTTGTTGACCGGATTAACACAATAGTAAGGGTTTGGGAATTTTAATGATCAACTTATCAAGACGAAAGGGCAGAGATCGTTCTGATTCTTGATATATTCAAGCCATTCTTCACAATCTGCAACGTGTTGTGTTTATTAAACAAAATAATATGGAACAGGGAATTCATTTTTTCCGAGATAGAGTTCCTAATTTTTAATTCCGTTTTCTTATTTTTTCTTCTTATTTACAATGGTTTTATATTAATTTGGGGAACTTCATGACCGCTTATGGGTCTTATTTTTAAAAAAACACATCCTGAAATATTCCAAGGGACTATAAGAAAGAGGTTCTATTTTGAGGGGTGGTATTTTAAAATAGTTGACGCGACTGGGGAAAACATATTTGCATTAATCCCAGGAGTAGCCCTAAATAAGAAGCTGAATTCCTCTCATGCATTTATTCAAATTTTGAATGGAAAAACCGCTGAATATAATTATTTACGATTTCCTCTTTCGGAGTTCTATGCTGAAAAAGACAAGTTTATGATTACTGTGGGGAATAATCAATTTTCTCGAAATGACATACATTTAGATATCGATTCCCCAATCCCGATCAAAGGGGATCTAGAATTTTCAGATTTCACTCTGTTAGAACGTAGTATCATTAATCCAGGAGTCATGGGTCCATTTACTTGGCTGCCATTCATGGAGACTAAGCACGGAGTACTTAGTATGAACCACACTATTCAGGGAATATTGCAAATTCAAGATAAAAATATCAATTTTTCGAATGGAAAAGGGTATATTGAAAAAGATTGGGGCACTTCCTTTCCATCCAATTGGATCTGGATGCAGAGTAATCATTTTAATGATGCTAATAAATCGTTCATGTTTTCTATGGCAAAAATTCGGTATTTGGGATGGAAATTTACGGGATTTTTGGGAGTATTATCGACTACTGATGAAATTATCCGATTTGGAACGTATACTAGAGCTAAAATCCACAACTTGGTAATTACTCCTACTTCCATTACATTTGAGATTCGTACCAAAAGAGATATCCTAAAAATTACCGCACAAAAAAGCATGGATGCAACGGGTTCGAGTAAAACTGCTCAAATGCTTGCACCAGAGAGGGGTGAAATGAGTGCAAAATGCCTGGAAAGCATTTCTTCTACTATTCATATAACTCATTCTAAAATACATCACGGAAAGAAAGAGATCGTATTTGAAGATATTGGGGTAAATTCTGGCCTTGAGATAATGGGAACTAGGGACGACTTTTTCTGATAGAAACAAACTTTTTATTCTTTTTGTGAGACATAGAGCTATGCCTATTTTAGGAATTGAGTATGGTAACTGCATTAATTGCAAGAAATGCATTACACAATGTGTCGGGAAATTCTGGGATAAAGGGGATAAGGTAATCTTTGATGATAAATGGCGAGATTGCATATTATGTGGGCATTGTATTGCAGTATGTCCTACAGATGCTATATTATACGAGAACATGGGTAGTGAACCGTATGCATTCGAGGGGATCAAAAATATTCCGGACTATATTCCTTATGACATTGTATTTAATTTCATGAACTCCATTCGAAGTACTCGTCAATATAAAAAGGTAAAAGTGCCGGAAGAACTGCTTAGAAAAGTAGTTCGTGCAATGCAGATCGCACCTACTGGCTCAAATATACGGGATCAAAAATTTATGGTGATTACCGACCCTGAATTAATAAAAACTCTCGGAGAAGCGGTTCTTAATGAACGTATGAAGTTAGTAGCTGATGATCCTGTGGTTACAGAACAAAGGAAGATTTCTGCAGAGCGATGGGAGGTTCCCTTATATCATGATGCTCCTGCCCTAATTATTATGTATTGTTCGAGTAGTAATTCGATTGACCGATACAATATAGGTATTGCAATTACGTATGGAAGGCTTGCTGCTCATTCTCTTGGCCTTGCTACTTGCTGGAATGGATACACAACAGGGATTTTTGAACAACATAAAGACATCGTAAAAATCGCAGGAGTTCGAGGAAAAAGCTGGGGTGTTCTGGAAGTGGGATATCCAGCAGTACAATATGAACGCATCCCCCCCCGACCTGAAAAAAAAATAAAAGGATTGGATTAAGAGTTCGGTTTAATCCATCCCCGTAAATTTATTTTCATCGATTGTCTCATACATTCGAGTTTTTTTTGTAAAACCTCAAATTTTTCTGGATGATGGGTTTTCTGGTCATATGCTTCACTTTGGTCTTTTTCTAAATCGAACACCATAGGCCGCAGTTTTATGTAAAAGAACGTGTTAATATCCGAATAGTGATTGATATGGTACTTGAATTGTCTATCTCTCACCGCAAGCAATCTCTTTCCCCAAAAATAATAAAAATATTTGGTAGGACTGACGGAACTCCCTCCAGTAAGTAGTGGCATGATGTTTTCACCATCTATAATTCTATCCCGAGGAAAAGGAAGATTCAAATAAGTCAAAATCGAGGGAAAAATATCCAGATTGGATGCAACTGCGTTTAAAGTTCTTCCTTTAGGTATTTGATTATTCCAACATGCTATGAAGGGTACTCGTTGACCACCTTCAAAACATTGACTTTTTCTTCCACGCAATCCGCTTCCAAAACCATTCGTGCACCCCTCATGCCATGGCCCATTATCTGATGCAAAAAATATAAGTGTATTTTCATACATTCCCTCCTCTTTGAGAGTTTTTATTATTTCTCCGACGGACCAATCTAACTCCTGAACTGCATCCCCGTACAACCCTGCTTCCGAGGAACCTCGAAAATCTTCCGAAGCATGGAGGGGATCGTGAGGAAATGGTTGACAATAATGCAAGAACATTGGTTTCTTTTCTTTCTTACAGGTCTTAATAAATTCAATTCCTTTTTCGGTGAGTTTTTTTGTGAGAGTATTTTGATCTACGGGAGAGGGTATCTCAATCTCTTTATTTAACCACAGATCATACGGTTCCATGTCGTTGCTATAAAGGGCACCATAAAAAAATTCAAAACCTTTGTCATTCGGAAGATGGGGGCTATGATTTCCAAGATGCCATTTTCCCAATAAGCCTGTTTTATAGCCTATCTTTCCCAAGACTTCTGAAATGGTGATCTCGTCTTTAGGTAGACCTTTTACACCGTATCTCCACCACCCAATCCATGTTAAAACTCTATTCCAAAAAGTTTTTTCTGGGAAAAACACATGCGGTGTTAAACACCGGTTTGGATATCTTCCAGTAAGCAATCCTGCTCGAGATGGCGTACAAAGGGGAGCAGATGTATAGAATTGCGTGAAAGTTACACCATTCTCTGCCAGATTATCGATATTGGGGGTTCTTATCGTTGTAGCACCAAATTTAGATATATCCCCATACCCAAGATCATCACAGAGAATGATGAGAATATTGGGTTTATCCACAATGTCGGCATTTTCAATCGATTCAAGATACTCTCTGTGTTCTTTTAAGTGTAATTGCTGACGCTGTCGATTTATCAATTGTTGTAAAGTATAATAATATATAATGTATAGTGTGATAATAACTCCTATTGAGATTAATGCAATCCAACCACCTTTCATGTTATTTCCCAATAGAACTTTGATGTTCGGATTTAAAATTTTATTTGATTCAATTATTCTAAAAACAGAGGATTGCTTCAGAATTGAATTAACTATATTTTCCATAATTATGTGTTGCGCGGATGAATGTGGTTACATTTTCCAGTGGAATTCCCTTATACATCACGGTACTCGGCCCAATAATGAAATGACGATTTTGTTTTAATGCATCCATAAGATCTTTTACATGTGCTATCACCTCACTAGCTGTGCCAAATGGAAGTACTTGGGATACGTCCCCAAATCCGATTACCACAAAATCGGGGAAATTTTCATTAATAAACGCAGGATCCGTCCCCCCCTCCCATCCTTGCAGTCCTAAAAATCCTGCTTCTTGAAACAAAGAAACTAATTGGGTCACATCCCCGTCGGTATGCACTTGGGGAATCAGATTCGCATCCGATATCATTGCGGTGATTTTTTTGTAATAGGAAAGATAATCTTCCCTCCAGCGAGTGGGAGATATCATAGATCGACCTTTGTATGCAACATCATCTAATAGGGTAATAACTTTAATTTTACATTTTTTTCCCAAAGATAAAATGGCATCAATAATCCCTTGTGTGTTAATCTCTGCAATTTCTGCGTAGAATCGCACTAGTTCCCGATAGAGTTTGGTATTCTTTTTAAAATGTCGGGAAAACAGTTCCATACCCATTGCTCGCCAGACCCTGTCAAATATCCCCTCAACTTGTAATATCGGATAGACAAAATTGGATATAGCATTATATTGTCTAAACAATTCACGATTTCCAATGACCATATTTCTAACTTTCATATTAGATCGTAATCGATCGAGTACTTCTAGTGAATCCACGTATCCTCTTTTATAATACCCACCTGATTGGAATTCTTGACCGGATTCTCCTATCAGTGTACTTTTTCCATGGTTATCCTGAACTTTAATCCGTTTAATCCGTACACTCGGGATAGTAGATGCAAAAAAGGAGTCGAATCCTATCAACGCTGGCATATTAAATCGGGTAAACCACATTATCGGTGGCCATATTTTCGAGATTTTTTGTTTTCCAACAAAATTGGTGTTCAATATTCGTCTATTTTGTTTAACAAAATCTTCTCTCACATATTGAATGAAAGTGGGAACTCGATCCAAATTTTTTCTGTTATTATCAAATACAGCCAAGTAACGCTCATATGCTTTCATATTCAATCTCCTCGGAATTTAGTGAAAAATTAGTCAATAATTCGACGTGTTTCGCAGATTTTTCCTTATTATGCTGTGGTTGTATAGAAATCAATCTGAATTTTAAGAATTATTGAAATGACTAATTTTTTCCCAATCTTATGAATAATAGATTAGCACAGAAAAACAAGAAAAACAAGAAATGGGAATGGGGGGCTTCGAACCCCCGCCCTCCGGTTATCCTAGCATATTTTTGGGGCTCTATTGTTTAGAATACCCGCAAAATGTCATATAAGACCGGCGCTATAACCAGGCTAAGCTACACTCCCTTGACAGAACCGTCAACAAAACACTTTATTGATAAGGTTTTATAGATGGGTGGTATTGCAACCTAAATCACCTTAGGTTGTTTCTCTTTATCCGACCAAAATTTTAAACTTTTTTAGAGCATGATCTCTAGGAATCTCCGTAAGGTTCACCATCCTCAGAATTTGCAACCTAAATAAAACATATAGGGAATCTTAGCGATATAATCCATATTGTAAAGGTGGGAACTAATGTCTCAAATGATCACTGATTTGATGAATAATATCTATACTCGCATTTCCCAGATGGGATCGGCTATTTCGAAACTCCAGAAAAGTCTAGACGGCTTAAACTCCCTTATTAATACAAAAATCGAAGAATTGGTACAAACTACTGTATCCATGAAAGAAAACAATGAAAAAGAAAGTAAAACTTTTGAACTAATATTGCGAGGATATGGGGATGCTTTTTTACAAGAAATTAACCGACTAAAATCAAATATCGGTCTCAAAGATTTGGATGAACTCGTCCAAAAATTAAAAAAAATCTCGGAAGCAAGCGAAGAACCACTCAAACCAGAAAATGTAGACCTTCTATTGGATGAAGTACTTGTGGGTATCAAAAAATTGATGGGACCTTCAGGAGAAGATCCTAAAACAGATGCACCCACCGCAGAAAAGAAACAAGGTATAAAAGGACAATCTATTCAACCAGAGGGATTCAATCAAGCATCCCCACCATCGAAATAGGAGGAAAAGAATATGGCAGTAGATCAAAATCAAATTGTTAATCAGCTTAATTTAATCCAGCAATACTTAGATGGAACTATCGCTCAAATCCAAGCAATGGCTACTAATATTGATAATATGGGGAAAAAAATCGCCGAATCCATTGCAGCACTGAATGAGAACCTCCGATTGATCATTGAAGTCGTGAAGAAGGGCAGATCCAATCTAACTGAGAGATTAGACGATGTAACAGGGCAAATGAATGACGAGATAAAGAAATTGTGGGAAGAAAAAACACTAGAATCTATAACAAAAGAAGAAATGAAAGCGATAGACAAGATTAAAGAAATCAATAAAGTGGTTTCGGATAATCTGTATTCTATTCAACTGCTAAATGTAGTGCAAAGTATTCGTGAAATTGTGGGAAGCGCCTTAGCAGTAAAAACTAAAAAGAATTAGATTGTTCCGTGCTGAAGGTGCCAAGGCAAATCCATTCAATTCCATCCAAAAGACGATTAGGAGTAATTTTCCTATTTTTATTACCCTCACTTGGATTATTAATGGGATCGTTTCTCCTTTCCTTTTATACAACTCTTTCTCCACCTGAACTCCAAGTATCGGATCACAACGCAACCCAAAATACCAAAGATCTATTCTTTCATCTAGCAGATCTAACCGATCAAGTATTATTTGGACATCAAGACACAAATTTTTATGGATTAGATGCAACCGATCCCGATAACTTGACTATATGGTCGGATTGGGACAATTTTACAAGGTCAGATGTATTTACTTTAACGGGTTTCTATCCAGCAGTATATGGTTTTGATATATTTAACTCTACCACCCATATAATTCCCGGTATTAAAGCCGCATTTGAAAGAGGAGGGGTGATTACTGTATCATGGCATGCAACAAATTTTGTAACGGGAGGAAGTTTTTATGACACTACTGGAAATGTGGTTTCGAACATTCTTCCCGGTGGTAGTCATCATATCAATTTTACACAAGTTTTAGATAATATTGCAGAAAATCTGGGGAATTTAGAGCACCTCGGTGAATCTGTACCCATTATTTTCCGACCTTGGCACGAATATAATGGCGACTGGTTCTGGTGGTGTCAACCTTTTTGCGCTGTAGATGAATTTAAGGCATTATATCGATTCACCGTAGAATACCTGAGAGATCTGAAAGGTGTACATAATTTTCTTTATTGTATCTCTCCAAATCAACCTCTTATTCCTTTTTCATCTAATATGTATTTTGAAAGGTATCCTGGAAATGACGTAATCGATATCTTTGCATTGGATGCATACCATTCAGGGGAATCTGTATGGAAAGAAAGTATTTCTTCCTCATTACGAACCATTATTCGGTTGGCATTTGAACGCGGAAAAATAGCAGCGTTTTCGGAAACAGGTTTAGGAGGAGGTCTGAGTGAAACTCATATTCCAAATTGGTATTCCGATATACTCTTGGATGTGTTTCTAAATGATCCCCTATTGAGGAATGTCGCATATGTAATGGTATGGCGAAATGCAAATTTCGGTCATTTTTGGGTCCCCTATCCGGATCATAATCAATCTCTCGGATTCATTCAATTCTATTTAAATGAACATACCATATTTAGTAATAACCTACCCGATATGTACTCAAGTAATCCGATTGCACTAAATTACAACACAATAGCACAAAAGACACTTATATGTCATAACCTTGGTGCATTTATCGGTTTAGTAGTGGTATCTGGCTTATTGGTCACCCCTGCTTTTCTCATGAAAACATTTTCTAGGAGGGAATTAAATGATGAATAAAATCAAATATATTGAACTTGACACCCATATAAGCATATATTGGATACTTTTTGCATTCACGTATCAAAATTTTCTCTTTCTTGAGGTATGGACAGTCAATGGATGGACGATTGTCTATGATAGCTTATATATAGTCATTCCCTTTATCATTTCACTGACTTTGGGTATCATTTTTTCGTACATCCAGGTTGATATTCGAATTTTAGTTCTCCCCATTCTTATACTGATCACTTCCATGCTAATATTAGTAGGTAACTTGTTTCAAAGACTAAAAATGTTAAACTATATCGGATGTTATGCGGTGACTGGGTGGATATGCTCTATGAATTACCATGAAAGGAGCAACTGGTTGTCTTATTTATATCCACAACATATCCTCATCATTTCATTCATCTTAATTTTATTTTTACCTATGATAAGAGTGTTTGATGGACTTTTAAACTGGATAATTCTTGTTCCTTTTATAATTTTAGGCGTACTCTTAATTATCAATTATACACTTCGAATAAAGCTATATCCCATCAATAAAGCAGAAGATTTACGTCCTAAAAAATATAAGGGCTTCCAACCACTAATTCGAATCGTATTACTAGTTGTGTTAAATTTTCTATGCATTTACTCGACAATTACAATCAATATTTATGCACAGAGTATATGGAGAATGATTCTCTCCTCTTGTATTCTTATTGCATTTTTGATCGCCTTGTTTCTTTTCCCCCGACGTTCTAATAAAATTTTGATAATACTGTTGTTTATCTTATTTATTTGGTTAGGTTTAGCCCAATCTTTAATATTAGATGGGACATTCAGATTATCGATTATTCTTAGCCAGACTTTATTGCTTTTTATCCTCTGGATTGATTATTCTTTTGATGAATTATTGCAGATTGCATAGAAATTGCGAAAAATTACTTGATTAATCACTCGGGAACATTTTTCTGGATGAAGTTGGATCCCAAATATTGGTAATGGTTTATCCTCTAAAACCATCTGAATAGCTCCGTATTGAGTTTTATCGGTTTTTCCGAAGTTTTGAAAGAGGCAATTGGGCGGTAATTGTTCGATCACGTCGTAGTGGTGCATTTTTACCTTAAATTGTTTGGGTAAATCTTTAAAGAGCGGGTAATTGGAACGAGTTTGCGAAAAAACTAAATGTCCTTTTTCTAACCCAAGCGGATTTTTAACAATTTTTCCTCCGCAAAGATAAACAATAATTTGATGTCCATAACAAATTCCCATTGTAGGAATTTTGGTCGCAATCAAGTAGGGAATAAATTCATGAGGTAATCTTCGGGCTTTGGGTTCATATAAATTATCATGACTACCAGATAAGATAATTCCTATTTTGGGTTGAGCTTGGATTTCTTTGAATAATTCATCTCCCTCGGGTTTTTCTTTATTTGCACTGAGCATAACATATCTTATTGTTAGCCTCTCTAGACTGCGAATAATATATTTTGTATACTTAGAGCCGAAATCTACAAGAATTATAGGAGGTTTTACCATGCCATATTTCGTATATTGAGTATAAAATAAAAATAGTGAGAATAACTTCCCCTTGTCCAGAACCATCTATTCACGTGAAAACATCGGCTTTTTCTGAATGAATGGTTCCGCTTCAACCAAAGAAAACTTTTGCTTCATTAAATCGGTTAATCTCGAAATAAATCGATTCACAACGGTACCGCTTACTATCTTTTGGTTGAATAACACAGAGATCCTTAAAACATCCCGCAATCCAACTGCCCCATTTACTTCATCCAGTTTTTTCATCGTTCCCCCCAATGCAAAATCGATGGTGTGCATACCTACTGTTAAAGGATTAAGTCGGATTTTACCAAACAAGTCTTTCCCCGTGATGCCTATGGTTCCTGCTTTCTTTTTACAATATAACGGGTTCATTCTATATCGTAAGAAGAATAGACGACGAAAAGAAATGGGTAGAGCATAGAAAAACGAAAAAAAACTTTTATTTCTGAATTTTTTTTGGATAGAATTCTCCACATTTGAATCCGTAGCTGTGAGAATTTCTGCTTGAATTTCATCTACAGATTTATAATTTGCTGCTCGAATAATATAAGGAAATACTCGATAAGATTTCAGTTTTCCTTTTTCGATCACAATATATATATCAACTTCATCAAAAATCAGTAATTTGTGGGGTCTTTTTCGAAATGCATGTACTTTTTTGGTATCTTCAACCGCTTTTGCAAAGCATTTAACAATCCACCCTTGTAGCATTCCATCCATTGTATCTTCATCAGAAAATTCCTGAATGATGCTAAATGCGTCGGTAATATCCACTTCAAATACCCCATACACAGAATGTGTAGAGGGGGCGATATCATATAAATCCACTAAATAATCATGATTTGAGTTTCGAATTACCTCAAACGTATGGGGTTTCATTGCATATCAATATAATCCTTTGTTTCTGTAGTGCTGTAGAAGTATCATTTGAATCTTTAGGAGATCGAGGTGATTTGGCGGTCCTGATGGAGAGTCGAACTCCAATCTATCCGCTAGATGCTCAGTTTTGAAGACTGAGGTGCTGACCGCAACACTGATCAGGACCATTGTTGAGGATTTCATTACTGGGTGTGTGCTGTGCACCACTCTACGTAACGATAGAACTATATATCCCATCAAGTTTAATAAGCTTAGCTATTAATAGCCTATAGTGGAGATAGGTATTGATGAATCTTAAACATCGTGCTGAGGAAATATTAGCAATCCAACAAGATGCGATTGCAAACTTAAAAATTGATGAGTCATGGTCGAAATGCATTGAGTTTATTACATTAACTGCAAAGAAACATGAAAAAATTATCACGACGGGTATTGGAAAAGCAGGAATAATTGCCCAAAAAATGAGTGCAACTCTTGCTAGTATTGGCGTTCCTTCATTTTATGTCCACCCAGCGGAGGCTTTGCATGGAGATATTGGACGGATCACTCCCAATGAACTTATAATTATCTTTTCTCATTCCGGAAATACAAAAGAAATTCATGACATGATTACAAATGTACATACATTAAATGATCGGAAAAATACAATCATTCTCATATCCGGTAATAATAAGCCAATAATTCCCCATACATTCGTTCTTTGCTATGGAGATATTCAAGAATCCTCTAGCGTAATGAAAGTACCATCCACATCCACTACGATTATGCTGATAATTGCGGATGTGTTAGCAATCACAGCTGCAGAATCGTTGGGATTTAATGATGAATGGTTTAAGAAAAGGCATCCCGCAGGAGCCATCGGACAGTCTTATAAGAATTCATGAAAGCTATTAGGGAAGTCTTTATTTTTTTTAATACTGATAAGACATCATGCCAGTATATCAGTTTAAAGATAGAACCCCCGAAGTGGATCCCTCAGCATGGATATTTCCCAATGCGGTTATTATTGGAAAAGTTCACATTGGGAAAAATGTGTACATTGGTGCCGGAGCTATAATTAGGGGGGATTACGGAGAAGTCTTCATTGGAGATGGAACTTCGATCGAAGAAAACGTGACTATTCACGCGCGACCTCAAGATAGGACTATTATTGAAAAACATGTCACTTTAGGTCATGGTTGCATTATCCACAATGCCACACTCCATGATTATGTGGTGGTAGGAATGGGAGCGATAGTTTCTGACTATTCGGATGTAGGAGAATATGCAATTGTGGGAGAAGGTGCTGTTGTAAAGAGTAAAACCGTGATACCTCCGAGAAAAATAGCCGTGGGTGTTCCTGCAACCGTGAAAATGGACGTTCCAAATCACACTACCACATTTTGGGTAGAAATCAACAAAATCTATATGCAACTAGCAAAAGATTATAAAACAGAATTAAAACTTTTAGATGGCTATTATAACGAAAAAATAAAATAAATAAAATTGAAGAAGGAATGATCCAGCGAAAACTTCCTGTCATAAATCAGATAAAATTGCTGAGACCATCCAGAATCTTGACTTTTTAACCAAATAAAGCTCCGATTCCAGTGGGTTCCTCTTCTTCCTTCTTCTCTTCTTTCTTGTCTTTCTTTTTTTCTTCTTTGGGCTTTACTTCTTTACCGGAAGCAGCAGCAGGAGCAGCGGAGACCGCTACAGGAGCAGTTGCTACAGAAGAAATGATTTCATCAAGATTTTTTCCCTCGAGTCCGGCAACCAATGCTTTTACCTGATTTTTATCAGCTTTAACACCAGCTGCATCCAAGATCTTCTCGATGTTAGTTTCATTGATCTTCTTGCTTGCGGAATGAAGGATTAATGCCGCATATACGGATTCCATTTTAGTTTTCCTCCAATTTGTTTAGTTATGTTCTCTATATTACTTTTTAAAAAAATCATATTTTTACTCACCCAAAAAGATCTCCAAGCCCTGCTGGCTCTTCCTTCTCTTTTTTTTCTTCTTTCTTTTCTTTGGGCGCTTTTTCTTCGGTGGGTGCTGGACCTTGTTCAGGTTCAGGCTCAATACCGTGTGCTATATTATTCACTTGTGAAGCAATTCTATAGGCTTTCGCTAGATATTGTGGGATCATACTTGGGATGAATAATCCAGGAATGTTCATCGCAAGTGCGTTCGCAGATTGTGCAGCTCGAGCAATAAGTGGGATTACGGTTGCTTTCGTAATCATTTTTAGTGCTAAAGCAACATTTAAGCCGTGCTGTGCACCAGATGCGAAATCATTAAGTATTTTTTCTTGATTCAGATGTAAAACTTCCCGTGGTAATATTTCTCCATTTTCCCACGCGCTGTAAAAATCCAAGCTAATTGTCATCGGTTCGACACCAAGTCTCTTAAGCAAAAGAGCTTGTTTAAGATCAATGGGATCTCCTTTCTCGTGGGTAACAGTATCCTCTCGAATGTTAATAGTACCATCTTTAATCATAGTAGGAAGTTTCAAAATACTGCTAAATTCGCTGATGATGGGTCCAGGAGGTATTCTTGTATCCCCCGCAGGTACAACTATATCTTCCGGGGCAATATCTCCTGCCTTTGCGGGGCCTTTAGTCGCATTGGATTCAAGAAACTGAGACAACTCGATTGGATTCATGTTTGTGAAAATTAATGCAGAGGATCCCTTGATTTCATCTGCTAATTTTTCCAAATTAGGTTTGTTACTATCGGATAATGCTCTTTTGATCAATCGTTTTTTGCTCATACGCATTACCACTTTTCCCCGCAAGGCTTTCCGGAGTTTGGTAATTGATCGAGCATCAATTTTTTCCATAGAAACTAAACCAATGACATCGTATTTCTGGATGTTTTCTTTGAGGTATAGAACTTCTTTTAGCTTCTTCGATGCAATTTTTCTATCTGACATCGCCATTATCGTCTACCTCCTCTCTTGGTTTTTTTGAGTTCTCCTTCCTTCACTTTCACAGGTTGACCCATAGTGCTCTTAAGGATTATCGATTTAATATTCCCATGTCCATTAGGTAATTGACCTTCGAGAAATTTCAGAAGTGCATCTAAATTCTCATAATTTTTCTTAAAATCTAAGGATTTTTTACCGAATTTGGTTTGGATTATTGGGGCACGTTTGGTTTGAACTACAATTCTGCGCATGAAGTTTGATGAAACTCTTTCAACTGAATCATTTGGATTTATAATACCATATCCTTTGGGCATCGGTTTGGGCATCTTACCTGTTTGTCCAAGATTTCTTCCCAATACTCGTGCTACATCACGCATCATATCAGCGCGGGCAATAAATGAATCGTATTTATTCACAAACTTCTTTTTTGCTTTTGCATCTTGCTTATTCAAGTCATTGAGTCGATCGGGATCGCAAACTTCAAATCCCAGTTCTTTTGCTTCAACAAGTTGGTCTTCACGGGAAAAGAAACACAATTTATGGCTTTCTGGAGTCTGAATCTGATGCGGTAAGAGGAATTCAGAATTTACACGATTATTCGGGTTCTTTATATCTATGTCTCGTAAATTAATGATGATGTCCAAAGTTTCGTCGAATTTTCTCACTTTATCTGGTTTTCCTTCCTTTGTCCATATGGAATTTTCGATAGATTTTGTTAATGCATCGCGAAGGTTTTTTTCTGTGATTATCATGGAATTCACTCCTTAACAGTAATCTCTCCTGATTTGATCTTATCTGCCACATCTTTTGGGTCCATTCCATCTACTGTTAGTCCACAAGACTGAGCGGTTCCCAAGACAGTTCGAACGGTATCTTTGAAATCTATTGCAGTAATGTCATCTCTCTTCATTTTTGCGATTTTGATGACCTGATCCATAGTCATATCTGCTACTTTTTTTTCATTAGGTTCTCCAGATCCTTTGTCCAATCCCGCTTCTCGGAATAAAAGTGCACTGGTCATGGGAGTTCGAACTTTAATTTCATATGAACGGTCTTCAGGGTTTACAATAATAGTGACTGGCACCTTTATACCCTTGAAACCTTCTGTCTTATCATTTATCTCCTTGATAACCGCTCCGATATTCACACCTGTTGGTCCTAATGAAGGTCCAATTGGAGGTCCGGCTGAGGCTTTCCCTCCATCAACTAACGCATCCACCGTGATCGAAGTTTTCTTTGCCAACTTATTTCGTCTCCAAAGTTGAATGTGCAACTTAACGGAAGGAGGAAAAACACGTTAATATTTTATGATTTAGCCTATTGGGGACAAAATCATAATGTTTACTAATTGTAGATTCCTATTCGATTTACATATTATCTGATGTACCGTTCAATCGAATCCGCTAAGTAGCTACTAATCCGCTAGAATTAGGGATTAGTGATCCAACGGTATTAAGGGTTTAATTAAAATTTTTCGGAATACTTGCGATGGATAACCTACTAAGAAACGATACCTATTGACATCTTTTGTTTGTTGATGGAGGGATTTTGAATGATATAAATATCCGAGAGATGAGATAGAAAAACCATCCATAATATTTTTGACCTCACGATTTGGGAGAATACACCACGTTGGTCTTAAGCCAGTCATTGCATGATCAATGAATTAAAGCAAAAATTAGAACAAATCTGAATTATACTGAACACACCATCGTATTTTAACACATTTTGGAATAATCAGATAATTGATTAGGTTCATGAAATGTTCCAACATTCTGAGATTCCATTACCGAAAAAAAAATCCTTCCATATATTTAAAGAAGTTTCCTACTTGTTCTTTCCCTAAATTTGCAAACGGATTTTAAAAAAACTAGCATCTAATATTGTCCATGCTCTCAAACCATTTTAGAAATTATCGAAAAAATAACTAAACCTACTTAAATCTAATATAAATTATAATAAAAAAAATCAGTTTTTCTTCAATTCCTTTGCTTTTCTCACCAATTCCGAGCTAGATTGTGCTTTATCTCCTCCGGCACCTGTAATTATTTCACACCCCACCCTCTCACATGTATCCCATTCGGGGATATTTTCTTTAGCATTCCTATCTCCCCCTTTTATGAAATAAGTAGGTCGTAAAATTTCGATCATTTCATCCACAGTATCATCTTCTGAGTTAAAGATAACCGTGTAATCTACTCCTTTGATATTATCTACAATATATGCTCGTTCATCTGCACTCATGAATTTATATCCTTTTTTACGTATAAGGAAAGAATCTCCATTGACCACTGCGACTAAGCAATGTGTTATTTTTGAAGCAGCACGAATATAGGCAACATGTCCCTTGTGAATCGGGTCAAATCCTCCTGATATCATTCCAAAGTCTTTTTTTCTAAGCTGTTTTTTTAATTCATCTACATCCACGATCATAATAGAATCATTGTTCCACGTACTAAAAAGATGATTTATTGGATGAGCATTAATTTTTACCTTCTACCTATTCCACATTCAATTTACGAAGTTTTAGGCGGTGGAGGTGGTTGGGGATTTCCTTCACAACTATGATTTTCTGGAAGTCGATGCTTACGACAAAACTTCTTACCACAATATTGACACGTATGGGGTAAGAATGTTAACACTTTATTACAATAACTACAACGACCTAATTTGCTATTTTTAATATTTTTATCGTCTATCATTTTTACTCAAGTATATTGTTTCTTTTAAGGGAATTATCTAGAATTTCGATTTTTTCCGTGTATGGATTAATTTTTTCTTCTTTGATCTCTTCCTCGAGTTGTTTAATATATTCTCGTTGGGAAAGAAATTCTTGAGTTAACGTATCTATAACTTCATCAATTAACTGTTGATCAGCTTTATTTGTATTGAAATATTTACTCTTAAAATTTTGTAATTCCTTGATATATTTACGGAAAATTCGATCCTTCTGGAGATTTTGTTTATACGTGTATGTATTGAAATAATATTTTAAAACTTCACATAGTTTTTTTATACAAATATTGAGAATACGTTGTTGAACTTGATTTACTTTAATATCTATTTTCTTAATTTGATTCAATAAGCTTGTCAATTCTTCAATTTTCTCATCATATTCTGCTTGACTATGTGAATGGACAAATGTTGGCTTCTTTTTGATTTTAATTTTGCCCATTTTTTCTAATTGACTTAATTTATAATTCTTTCTCATCTTTTAGCCTCCTTTCTATAATTGAAAATTTTAAAACATAATTCTGTTTTTATCAACTTCTTTTTATGCTTCTAAAATTACTTTTAAGGAGAACAAATTGTTATTTATGGCCTTTCGAACCATTTTGTTTATTACAAACTTGGGAATTACTTTAATTTTTGGACCTAATAAACTAAGTACCCCTTCTTCATCCACATCAGCATTTAAAATTAAATTTGTTGTTCCCCGAAATGGAACTAATTTATATTTGTAAAGAAAAGGTGTAGGTCCTGATACAGTTTCAATTTGAATAGTATTTTCATCTTCATTATCAGAGATTTTTACAATATTTTCTACGATTTTATCAGGTAATTTTCTTATCATTTGGTACTCGTTATCTTTACCATCAAAATTTAAATGTGAAACTTCCTTAACAGCACTGTTCCATTTAACCAATTTGTTTCCATCTTTAATATAACTAAAAACCTTCTCAATCGGACTATTTATTTTAACTTCTGTTCTAAATTTCATTTTTTCAACCTATAAAAAAAAATAATTATTTAATATCGATTTTTGTGGATTCTTCCACCGTTGGTTCTTTTTTCGGAAGAACCAAGTGCATTACTCCATTTTTTAGAGTCGCTTCGATGCTGTTTCTATTGACATTATCCGGTAAAGGGATCTTACGATAAAATACAGTTTTACCTCGTTCTTTACGGATGTAATTTTTCTCTTCTTCTTCTTTTTCTTCCGTATGTTTTGCTATGATTTCTACCATATCCTTTTTGAGGTTAATATCAATATCCTCCTTATTCAATCCAGGCATCTCTGCAGTTATTTCGTATTTGTTATCATCCTCGGAGATGTCCATTGCTGGAATACGCGTAGTAGGCATATCAATCAAGCGATAGGGTTTATAGAAGAAGTCATCAAAACTACTTCGAAATCCACTAAACCATCGATCTAACTCTGTCATCCATTCAAATGGACGAAAAACTGTAGGGGTAATAGCTTCTTTATGTATGGATAAGTCGTCTTTCTCGTGTTTTTCAACGTTTTCTTTCCTCATCAAATAACCTCCTATGTTATTCATTATCGCTACAGTATATATGGGCAGTTTTAACCTCTAAACTGTCCTGAAAGGGTTCTTTTTCATTTTTAGAAATGTTTTCATTATTTAACTATCATTACGTCACATTTTGCTTCATATAGCACTTTTTCTGCAACAGAACCAATCAATCTTTCTAATATATTATGATCTCCTTTTTGGCCCATCATAATTAAATCAAAATTCTCTTTTTCAGCAACAGTAATTGCATAATCTTCAGGTTTTAATTCTGTTATTAACCTGGTTTCGACTTTTGGTTCATCTGTACCCACAATTTTGGCAGCTTTTTCCAGTATTTTTTTTCCTCTATCGATATATTCTTGTCGTAATTTATTATAATCAACCTGAGGTATTCTATATACACTTGCCGGACCAAATGGTGGGCGTGGTAATGTAAGTGATTTAGGTATCATTTTGTGCTCAATTGAATGAAACACAACCAATTCACTACCTAAATTCTTCTGTAATTCACGAGCTCGCCTTAACATTTTTTCAGCGTGCTCTGAATCATCAATACCAACTAAAATTTTATTAATCAAGGTCTATCAAACCTCCTTATAACCTTGTCGTGTTGACTGTATACAGTTTACAACACTCTATTGTATACTAATGATTGGTAACTTATAAATGTTATCTCAACTTATTTGTATTGTATGATGACATCTCCAGAGAGTCCGAATCTAAAAGACATCTTAAAGGCATTAGGAAGCACACTAAGAACAAAAATACTATCAGAATTAGCAACTGGTGATAAGTATGTCCTCCAATTAGTACGAACCTTAGGGAAAACTCAACAAGACATTCATCGAAATCTAAATTATTTGGAAAAACTGGGCTTAGTTAGTTCTTATACTCTTTCTTATCGTGATTATAAAACTACCTCGACCAAACCGTCTAAAGGACGGAGATACTTCCGAATTAATCATTCTTTTATACTCCAAATTAATCTTTCTCCCGCTTTCTTTAATTTATATTTTAAATCAATACCGATTGAGCAATTCCAGTTTCAAAACATTGAAAATCATATGAAAACCATTGATATACAAAATCTCCAGACAAAATCTATATCGGAACTTTCTCGAGAGATACGCTCAGAAAATGAAAGATTAGAGAGATTACAGGAAAAACAAGAGGGAATTTTCGTCAAACAAACTCAATTGCAAAATCAGATCATAAACCAAATCAATCAATTTGATCTTGTTCCATTAGAATCAGTGATATTGACAAAACTAATCGGAAAACAATCTATTTCAATTGAAGATCTAGCATTTGAATTAAATTTGCATCCAAATAGCTGCCGTAGTATCCTCGAATCTCTAAGTGATCATATTCCACTAAAACATACAAATAATCACTGGTCTTTGTAATTAATCTAATCGTCTGATGGTATCATATCCCACATTAAAATAATCAATTGGACTTATGCATTTTCAAACAAGGTGTGAAACAATAGTATTCCTACTCTTCTTTACGCTATAAATTATATAGTCTTTTATTCTCGAAAAAAAGCGAAGTGGATTAATTCATATTAACTTTTTGTTTTAGTAGGTCCAAACTCCAGTACGAGGAAGGTTTTCAACAAAATCTTGCTCAGGTTGAAAAAGAGAGGAAAAAATCTGCCAGTAATATAATTCTTCCTTATTTTTTACGAAAATACTCGGATAAATTTCTCGATGATTTTTAAACTCTTCATCGGATATTTTTTGATTGAAATAATCCCTTAAGAAAAATTGAGATCCCACACCCTTGGAAAATTTCGCTTTTTTCCTCAAATATACGCTTTCGGGTATCAATTCTTTAAAAGACTCTCGGATTATCCATTTTTCTATTGTAGAATCTTCCCTCTTTCGAAGTTTAAGATCTAGCGGCAAGGAAAATGAGAAATTAATCAAACTGGAGTCAAACCAAGGTGCACGTGCTTCTAAACTAAACGCATAGGGAATCCTATCAACGCGCTGTAATCCAGTCGCATGTTCGATTTTCAGCATCTGAACCATTTCGAGTTTCAATTGAGAGGTTGACAAATTTTTTAGATATTCATATCCACCAAATAATTCATCTCCTCCTTCACCTGTCAATAAAACTCCTGTCTCTTCATCCACTTTTGAAGACACATAATACATGGGTAACGCACTCCGAATCAATGCTGCATCAAATGTCTCCAAATGGTAAATCACTTCAGGCACAATTTCTAACAATTCACTAAGAGTTACATTGAAAATATGATGATTAGTGTTCGGATACATTTTTGCAAAGTTGAGTGCATGAGGTAAATCTGGGGAATTTTTCGTAACCACGGTATATATATCAAGATCAGGTATAAATTTCTGAGTTAGTGCACAAATCACTGTGGAATCAATTCCACCACTCAATAAAGCACCCACTTTACATGGAACATTGATTGAATGTCGCACAGCTTTTTCTACTAAGGAATATAACTGTTGTTTAATATTCCCAACCTCGATTTTTTGAGAACTTGGTTTTTCCAATAGTCTTTCAGGATCGAAAAAGTTGGTGTATGTGATTTCATCGGTGATAAAATTGTAAACACATACGGTTCCTGGTTCTAAAAAGATAGGAGTTCCTGAAAAACCAGATAAAGCTTTCAATTCTGATGCCACCACAAATGCAGAAACCGTATTTAAGATGTATAAAGGTTTATTTCCTATCGGATCCTTTGCTAAAATGATTTCAGAATTGGATTTCAACAATATCGCATATATTCCCTTGATTTCCTTGAAGACATTAATTCCATGTTTATTGAATGCATCCAATAGGAGCATTTGGGGCGAATTTTTTCCCGTCATCTTAAGTAAAGAACTCTTGTTATAGATGGATCCATCCACCACTTCAAAAAGAAGATGTCCATTTCGAGTGATATTTGTATGAAATTGCTTATAATTCTCTCGTTGGGCATAGTTGATAAAGAATTTTCCAAAAAATTCGGAATTTTGAACCGTTTCTACATGTTCATCCCCTCGATGTTTCAATTTATTCGCAATTTTTCGTATGTTCTTAGGCCATTTTGTATGATTTTTTCGATAATACAGAAAAATACCGGTCATATATATTCATCTAATTTTATATTATTCTTAGGATCTCTTCTCTTCCAATTTGTCTTCAAGTATCTAAAACTTATTCCATTCGAACTATATTCTTATTTAATAAGAAATTTTACTGTATTTGTCAACCATGTTTGAGATTCTGTATCTTTATTATACATCCTAATTCATAAACTACTACCATCGATTTACACGAATGTTTTGAATAAATTTGGTAGTTAAAGTAACTGATTTAGAAGATCCGAGTTAATTATTTGATTTTTAACATAATGTAACTAATAACACCTTATATATCTTTTCCCCTTTAGCATTTTACGCCCCATATCTGTAAATCTTCTAAAATAATAATATATCTAATTATATTCTAACTCACTTTTATCCATATCGATAAGATCTTCAAGTTTATTCAAATATTTCTGTATAGGACGAATGTTCACCTCATCGACTTGAGTATTATCAAAAAATAACGCAATGTTACTATCTTCTCCCAGTTTCAAGATTATAATTATATGGGTTGTAGATTCAAAGATAATTTTTTGATAATCTGTGGATGAAACACCATAACAGACTAAACTTTGTCTAAATGTGTTAATTACCTCATTTAAATTAGCACAGATAACCGGAACATTAGCTTTTTCTGAGAATGAGGATTGAAACACTATTCCCGTATTGTAAAACATAATATAATCAATTAAACCTGGAAGTTCATTCTTTACTTTGTTCAGAATTTTCATTACCATTTTAAATTTTCAACTTCTTTTTTTCTTGACGGATTTTATATTTCTTTAAAATATGGGGATTAAATTTTATCAATATTAATGCAGTACATCCCAGTAAAAACACTACCAAAGCTACTATTCCAAAAATCCAGTTCAACAGAAAACCATAAAAAATTGTGATCATACAGAGTTGATAAAACGTTGTTATGAATCCAATTCTCCAGAACTCTTTAATTCGGATAGGACGCTTATTTTTGCTAGCGATATTCATTACTAGGATATTATCTCCCATCGGGGTAAAATTGTCCCCCCAATTTGCCCCAATTGCCAGAGAGTAATAAGCTAATTTGCGATAATTCTCTGGATATCCTATTGTTATGCTAGAAATGGCAGGAATTAGAACTTTAGTTATGGGAATATTATCTATCGTAGCACTTAGTATTCCTGATATCCATAAAATAGCCAGAATTGCAATAAGAATATTATCTCCGCTTAACCGACCCAATAATCCTCCTAAATTTTGTAATATATTGGTGTACTCAATCGAGCCTGCAATTACAAAAATCCCCATAAGATAGAGAAGTAATCCCATATCAATTTCGGAGATAATACGATCTACATCCTCCCAAGATATGATCAATAAAATCATTGCTCCAGATAATGCAATCACATCTGGTGAAAGCATAGTTGATGGAATCGATATGAAGAGGATAAAGACGATTCCCAGAATAAGGGAAGATTTCATCAATAATGATTTATTTGTAATCATAATAGATGGGCTTAACTCTTTTAAGATATTGATGTTTTCAGTAGGAATTTTCATGGATTTTCTATATATTATATAAAACAAACCTACTGTTAGGAGATAACAAAGTATTGAAATAAAACCTACATTTACAAAAAATTCATTGAAACCGATCCCGCTAGCACCTGTAATTAAAATGTTGGGAATAGATGATATTGCAAAGAATGTTCCCCCGATATTCACCAAAACTGCTTGGGTGATAATGAAAGGTTCGGGATCTATGTTTAAAATACGTGTAACTGTGATAGTGAGAGGTATGATAATCATTACAGTTAAAATATTATTGATTACTGCCGATATTAAGACTGTTATTGTACATAATATAAACAATAGCATATTGGGACGATTTGCGGTACCCAAAATTAATCTTAATGATATATAACTGAATAATCCCGCTTTATGGCAAATTTGCACGATTATAGAGATTCCAAAAATAAGAATCAATGAATGGGTGTTTACGAAACCATCTGCAGGGGTTCCAAAAATAAATCCTACGAATAGTGAATAATCTTCTTTTTCTATAAATGTGAGTGTAAAAAAACACAGAAGAGCTCCACTTATTGATAATAGTATTCGGTTGGCTTTATCTAGCATTAACAGTGTTACAATTGCAATAAATATAGTAATTATAATTGCCGTTGAAATCCACAATTATCTCTCCACCAGAATCTTAATTTATATCCATTTTTTTCTACGGAAGTATATGACCAATCCAATCGAGATCAAAATCATGATTACCCAGACTATAGGATAACCCCATGGAGAATTGAGTTCGGGCATGAATTTAAAGTTCATCCCGTACACTCCTGCAATAAAAGTTAAGGGTATAAAGATGGTCGATATTATTGTTAGAACTTTCATAATCTCATTAGTTTTATTGCCAATACTGGTTAAATAAAGATCCATCAAGCCTGTGAGCAGTTCTCGATAGTTATCTATGGTGTCGATCACTTGATGGATATGATCACTAAGATCTCTAAAATAAATATAGATCGATTGATCAATATAATCGTTCTCTGACCTAAGAATTGTGTTTACAACATCTCGTAACGGCCATGTGGATTTTCTCATGAAGGTTATTGAACTTTTTAACCGGTGTATTTCCCGCATTATTTTCGGATTATTTTTTTCTGAAATATTAGATTCTAAAGTTTCAATTACATCTCCGATGTTTTCTAAGGTTATAAAATATCTGTCTACAACTGAATCTAGTAAGGCGTACAGTAAATAAGAAGAATCCATAGTGCGAATTCTTCCTTTTGCTGTTTTAATTCGATTTTGAATGGGTAAAAATACATTCTCTTCACTCTCTTGAAAAGACAAAAGAATCCCCGGTTTCAGAACAAACGATAGCTGCTCATAAATTAAATTATACTGTTCTTGATTCCAATCGATATGTTTGACTGTGATAAACAAACCATCATCATATACCTCATATTTCGGTCTTTGATTTGGGTGGGGATTAAGAATATCTTCTAATGTTAATGGATGCAAGTTAAAAGCAGTTCCTAACTTCTCTAGAATGAGGGGTTCTGACAATCCATCTACGTTTAACCAAAAAACACCCTTATTCGTATCAATGTTAGGCAATATTTCCTCCAATTTTGATTGGTCATTTATTTTTTTCTCTTCATAATGTCTATTTGAATATGAAATCAAAGTAATCTCGGGTTTTTTACTAGTCTTTGTTCCTGTATAGACAAGACTCCCTGGAGGGGAGTTAATTTTTTTCTTGTAGGAGTAAGTTCTGTTCATCGTCCTTCCTCAGTTCAGATTTAATATTTCAAAGGATAAAGCAAATAAAAATATACTTACCATGAGAATTTATACTAAAAAAACGGGTATTTGTTTGGAAAGAAGAATTCTATCTATTTAACCACTGTAGAACATATTAACCAAAAATATTTCAATTGCTAATTCTAAACTAGCTCAGCATGGATTATACTTTAGAAAAACTCTCGTCGTTTTCTGGTCCACAAGGCCCCTTACTTCTGATCATTATGGACGGATTGGGTATTGGCAAGAAAGATCAAGGAGACGCAGTATTTCTTGCAAATCCTCAAAATCTGATTAAATTGGAAAAAGAATGCAAGGAGAGAGCATTATTTACCACAATTAAAGCACACGGTCCTGCTGTGGGATTACCATCGGAAGAAGATCAAGGAAATAGTGAAGTTGGTCATAATGCTATAGGTGCAGGTCGGATTTATAACCAAGGTGCAAAACTGGTAAATGAAGACTTAAAGACAGGTCGAATATTCGGAACAAGATTATGGGAAAAATTAACCTCGAAAGTGAAAGGTACTGATAACTGCGTTCATCTCATCGGTTTATTATCAGATGGGAATGTGCATAGTAATATACATCAGTTATATGGTATTTTAGATGGACTTGTTGAGTCCGGAGTGAATAAAGTACGCATTCATATTCTTTTAGATGGTCGAGATGTTCCTGAAAAATCTGCATTGAGTTATGTTCACCCATTAGAGAATAAACTAAAACTTATTCAAGAAACATATAATTATGATTATCGAATTGCATCAGGTGGGGGGCGAATGTATGTGACAATGGACAGATACGAATCCGATTGGAATGTAGTTAAACGAGGTTGGTATACACATGTATTAGGTATTGTACAAGAAATAGATCTCGTAAAAGGATACAAAGGATATTACCAAAGTACGGAAGAAGCGATAACACATGGGCGTGATTGTTTCCCTGAAACAAATGATCAAACCGCACGCCCCTTTGTTGTAGTAGATGAGCAGGGACAACCTGTCGGAAAAATATATGATGGGGATGTGGTTATTAATTTCAATTTTCGAGGGGATCGAGCTATTCAGATTTCAAAGGCATTTGAAGAAGAAGAATTTGACAAGTTTGATCGAATATATTACCCGGATGTGGAATATGCAGGATTATTAGAATATGATGATGAAGCTCATATTCCGGAGCAGTATTTGGTTCAACCACCAGATATTAAACACACATTGAGTGATTTCCTTTGTGCTCAAAAAGTCTCGCAATTCGCCATAGCTGAAACTCATAAGTTTGGTCATGTCACTTATTTTTGGAATGGAAATCGAACGGGTTACGTGTGTCCAGATCTAGAAAAATATATGGAAATAAAATCAGATCCCAGTGAAATGATTCCCAAGCAACCGAAGATGAAAGCATATGAAGTCCTCAAAAAAACGTTGGAAGTGTTGGATTCCTTAGAATATAAGTTTATTCGGGTGAATTTTGCCAATCCGGACATGGTTGGACACACTGGTCTTATTGATGCTACCATAATCGCAGTCCAAACAGTTGATGAATGTGTTGCGGAATTAGTAAAGAAAGTTAATGAGTTAAATGGTATCACTATTATTACTGCAGATCATGGTAATGCTGAGGAGATGTTACAAAAAGATGGTAGCAGCTCCAAAACTTCCCATACAACTAATCCTGTAGGCTTTTGGATCATTGATAAAAATTGGGATGGAGAGTATAAACTTAATTTCGAATTGGAGGACCCCGGATTAACTAATATTACCTCTACAATTATTAATTTACTAGGGTACAATACACCCGAAATCTATCGGAAAAGTTTGGTTCGGTTTCGAGAATAAATACAGTTTTTTTTAATTCTTTTTTGGTTAATATTTGTGGGTAGTGGTTTACGATTTAAATTGGGAAGATTATAAGTTCTACTCTTTGATTGAACACTTATAATTGGGAGTTTAATGTTTAAACCAAAAAAACAATCGGGTTCAACTCTGGTCTCATAAAGCTATATATAGCAACCTTTCATCTTCCCCTTATGTCAACAGAATCAAACATTTCGCCAACTAGTGCAAATAAAATTACCATGTTCCATTTTCTATCATTTTGGATCGGGCAACTGTTTTCTGTATTTGGTTCTTCTGTAGTGTTCTTTTCCGTATTGTGGTACTTCACTGATATTACAAAAGAATTCCCAAATCAAGGCACAATATTCACATCCGTTTCTGCTCTTGTTACGATTCCGTGGACCATTGTATTATTTTTTAGCGGAGTCTTCATTGACCGTTGGAACCGTAAAAAAATAATCCTAGTTTCCGACGCAGTGCAAGCTTTTATGACTATTGTCTTAGTAGTCCTGTTTATGTTTGGTTTTGATTTCTGGCCGGTAAATTTATGGATCGTCACAGCTATTTTTATGATCCGGCAAACTGCACAAGGATTTCATCAACCCAGTATCCAAGCTATCATTCCTCTCATGATCCCGAAAGATAAAATATCAAGATTTAATGGACTTAATACATTTGTCAGTAGCACGATACAAATTGCTGGTCCTATTTTTTCGGGTTTTTTGATTGGACTCGGATTATCTTTCACTCAAATTCTATGGATTGATGTAATAACTTTTTGTATTGCATTAATCCCTACTATCTTTATCAAGATTCCCCCCCATAAAATTGAATCTTTAGAAAATTCAAAAGAGAAATCTTCATATTTTCAAGAATTTAAAGAGGGATTTAGAACTATTATGGATATTCGGGGAATGCCTGCTCTGTTTTTAGTCATAATAGTTCTCAATTTCATAACTCAGCCTTTTAATGCATTACAACCCATATATTTCCAACAAATTATTGGTTCAGAGTTCTACACTCCATTAGCTATCAATGGAATATTTTTTCAGGTTGCCGTATTTATTGGAGCGGGATTAATGATGCTACGAAAGAAATGGAAGAAAAAATCTCTATTAATTATTGGTACGCAATTTTTGGGTATTGGAGCATGGTATTTGGTAAGTCTTGCTGGATTTGGTTTTCCGATCTACTTTATATATATAGCCAGTTCGATGGTTGGACTGTATGCGTCCATCTATAATACAACTTACCAGACAATCTTTCATGAAACTATTCCTGCTGATAAATTAGGACGAGTATTTTCAGTGGACTATGCTATATCCTTCTTCTTAGGACCGATCGCAACGTTAATTTCGGGACCGCTATCAGATTGGCTTGGTTTAGAGAATTTATATCTAGGAATAGCCATCTTCGCAACAATTTTCTTGACAGTGGTTGTGATATTTAGCGATTATCGATATGTGGGCGTAGATACTCCCGAGCCATTATCAGATAAAAAGTTAGAAAGAAAACAAATGTTGGAAACTCCCGAATCTCTTTAATTAAATTTTCATGGTTACCCATTCTCCGATTGGGGGTGTAACTTTTTTTGATTCTGCAAAAAAGTCCATACAAATGTTTTTAAAAGTCTGTGCGGCAAGAGGATGAAACATCATAGCTAAATCCAAGCCGCATAAAGCCATAGCAAGTGCTGTAGTGACTTCCCAAAGAGGACCCCGTTTAAAAATGTCTCCCCACTGAGGAGCTTTCTTATTACTCATCCAAGCCTCTCGTGCACCCCACGCGTTCGTTGTACCTGCGCTGGTTGGAAAGTTGAGCGTCTTGTCTCCTAGTAAACCAGAAATTCGATATCTTTGATAAATTGAGTAGGAATACTCTAATCCATAGCCTAAAGTAGCACATGTAGGATCGATTACAGTGTGGTTTCTCGGAAGACCCGCATCTAAAGCGTCTTTATTGAGTTTGATCTGGTCATTAATATCCAACTGTGTCCACAGCAGCACATTTTGATCATACTTTAAAGAAAGCGGAATCACTTGTTCCCATGTCTCTTTATCTGCGCTACTAAACATGGTGCGAGTGTTATCATTCGCTGCAATCTTTCCAAGGGCATCATATAGTTGGGGGTCCATTGTTTTATTTCCCGAACCTCCAATAATTACTGGGATTTTCACTGCATCGAGTATTTTTTCATACATCGCGGCGTCTTCTTTAATAGGACGATTCAATAAGAGGGGGTCGGTAGCTAAACAATGAAAGGTTAGCAAATCTGCTCCAAACTTTTCTGCACGCCTAGCCCATGCGACTGTATCATCATAAACATCTTTATAGATAGCTTTTATGGGTTTGGGAAAACTTCTTCCATAATCAAACACATCTAATGATACTACGGGACGATGGGGGTTCTTTTCTCCAAAGAATGACAAGAATGGAGGAACTGTTTCTCCTCCTATAACCACTTTCGACTTGTTTTTATTCCGATAAAACGTTACTTCCTCGATTTTCCCTTTGTATTCGTTTTTAATTTCAGGAAATTTGGTTTCAATCCATTCTGCTGGTTTTAATTGTTGCTGCATGGATACTTGGGATATCATTTGTTGAGTGGATTGAGTAACTGATTTTACAATTCCCGGTAGAACAGAAAATTCTAAATGCTCCCCCATTAACTCTAAATCTTTTAGGGTCACTTCATCTGTTTCTTCCAGCATTTTCAGAAGTTTTTCGGTAATCTTTTCGAAACTCATGATGTTTTTCCTCGTCTATTTTTCTTTCGTAGATTTTTTAATTAAGGACTTAATCAGATTAGGATCTCCGACCAATAGTTCTAATTGCTCACTGGTTATCTCTACATCATTTAAAGTAATCTCATCGACTTTTTCGAGGAGTTTTTCTATCACTTCAGTAAAATCCTCAAGGGACATATCAAAAATTTACTTAATGTAGGATATAAAACTTTTTTCCCGTTCTGCAAGAAAAAGTAGAAATTAATAGAGAAAAAAGTAAAAAAAATTAGTGAGCGATAAATTCCCGATCACGTAACGACTTTCTATCTATCTTCCCAATTCCAGTTTTGGGTAAAGTGTCCAAAAATTCAAATTTCCTGGGAATTTTATAAGATGCAATCTTGGTTTCCAAATGTTCAACAATCTGTTTAGGTGCCAACATCATTCCTTCGTTTAAAACTGCATAGAGTTTCACAGTCTCTCCACGATATTCATCAGGAGACGCGACAACTACAGCTTCTGCTATCTGGGGGAAATCACTAGTGATAATCTCTTCAATCTCTCGGGGATACACTTTGTATCCTGATGCATTTATCATATCCTTCTTACGGTTCACTAAATAGAGAAATCCATCTTCATCAAAATATCCCAAATCGCCTGTATAGAACCAACCATTTCGTATTATTTCTGCTGTTGCTTCGGGATCTTTGTAATACCCTTTCATGATCTGGGGGCCCTTGATAACTAATTCTCCAATCTCGCCTTGTGGAACCAATTCATTCGTTTCAGAATCTCGTATTTGTACATCCGTACCAATGAATGGGATACCAATAGAACCAATTTTTCTATTATCCTTCTCGAGGGGATTCGCTGAAACTATAGGTGCAGTTTCGGTTAAACCATATACCTCCATCACTAGACCCCCTATGTTAGATTCTAATTCTTCTGCTAGGGATGTAGGGAGAGCTGCTGCTCCTGAAAATGCTAATTCTAGAGAAGATAAATCGTATTTCTTAAATTTAGGATGTCGCAATAATGCTCTGTACAGAGTTGGTACCCCGTGCATGTAATTTATACGTTCTTTGCTCAAAATTTTTAGAACATCTTCAAATTTTCGCGGATCGGGGACAAGATAAATGGTACTTTCTAGAACAATGCATGATAACATCACACCAGTCAATCCGATGACATGGAAGAAGGGGACTACCCCGATATACTTCTTGTGCATTCCTGGGGGGTGAATCATTACCGGCCATTCTTTTAACCATATCATATTCGCCACAAGATTGCGATGGGTCAACATTGCAGCTTTAGGAACACCGGTTGTTCCTCCTGTGCTACCAATTGTACTAACATCATCGGGATCTATAGGTATTGGTTCTTGCAAGGGCTCATGGGATTTTATTAATTCATATAAATTCTTTTCACCAGAAATCTTCGGACTTTTTGGGATTTTTCCAATTAATTTAGCTATAAATCGCATTACAGGTGAGAGAATATCACCTAAAGCAGTAGTGATTATGAGAGGAATTTGGACCTTGGTTTCCTCCACTTTTTCATACAAGAAATCCAGCGCCACTATTCCTTTCAGATCTACTTTTTTAAGAACCGCTTCTAAATCACTGGGACCATAGAGAGGAGATAAAGGCACAGCTATCGCTCCCGTTTTCAAAATTCCGAAATAACTGATAGGGAATTGATGAAGATTAGGCATTAAAATGCCCATCCTATCTCCTTTCTTCACACCAAGTTCGATCAGAGCTTGGGCAAATCGATTTGCCATATCATTTACTCGTGCATAAGTATAATCAATTCCCAGTAAAGATAAGTACACTATATCCGGATTGATTTTTGCATACTCCTCAAAAATTCCATGTACGGTCGTATTAGGTATTTCTACTACTTTTCTTACTCCTTTTGGCCATGACTTATACCATAATTTTTCTTCTGCTGTCATCCACACTACACCATTTACATTATTTGTTGAAATAGGTTATTACTCTTATGTAGAACTAACAACTATATCAAAGTATAGCTAATCCTTTATCATCCTTTTTCTTATATGAAAAAAGATCGCACTCAAAGTGAGAAAACTCACTCCACTCACCAGAAAAATGGAATATCCAGGAATAAATGGAATAAAATACAATTCCATTATATGATTGGCTTCCAGAATATATGAATCCGGCCCATGATCAATCAGTACCACTTGAATATAATACAGAGCTACTGGATATTCTGGGTTACTAGGTGTGTAATTGATCATTGAGACCGGTCCTAGAGAATTGTCATAAGCCAGTGTAGTTCCAGTAACTGTATTGAATATCTCGGGATCATATCCCTCTCGGGAAATATAGCTCTGTTTTGGGCGTGTACTAAATAGAAATAGATCAAATTCCCCATCCGCAACGCTAGTCACATTGACTATGAGGGTGTCATTGATTTCTAATGAAACTACATACATTCGAAAATCGTAGGTTTGTAAAGGGAAAGAATCGGTATAATAATCTGTTCCGCCAGAAGCAAACACTATCGAAGAAATCGAAGAAACTAATAAGAAACTAACCAGAATCATATAATTTAACTTATTTCGTTTCATATCGAAGTCACATAAAACATGATTTTTACTGTAAAAAAATGTTTCTACCTAACGATAAGTTTTAGATTCATACATAATAGTATAGTGTAGGTGAACTTATGAGGCGTAAAGGAAAACGAATTATATTTCCCGCATATTTTGATGTAAATCGATCTGTTCGACTAGGTCGACGTCTCCCCGTTTCAAAAGCTATTCCCTTACCCTCCATTCAGGAACTTGCTGAAGCTGCAGTGAGGTCAAATTACCAAGCAGATATTGATCCCAATGCAAAATATCCACGTACCTGGTCCGATCCTCCCGGGATGTTATTAATTGATACAACGGGTCAAAAAAAGGTCAAAGTGATGGAGAAACTTGCAGCTGAAATCGTGGTAATGCGTTTACATAAAAGAACTGAAGAAATTTCTAAAAAGAAGAAGAAAAAAAAGAAATGAACTACGAATGACCTAAAATGCATGAATTCGCTGTAGCTAATCAAATTTACCAATCCTCTCTTGAGACTGCTATTCATCATAAGGCAGCAAAAATACTAGAAATTAAGGTAGAGCTTGGGGACTTCACTTTGGTTGTAGAAGAACTCCTTATTTTTTCCTTTAACGTATTAAAAAAACAATCCCCCATAATAGAAGAAGCAGAATTGTATATCACCCGTTCTCCTGGAGAAATACTCTGCAATGATTGCAAAAAAACCAGTGAAATTTGGTTTAATGAAGAACAGGAAATATCAGAAGAAAACGCGGATGAATTGGACTTATTCACCCAAAAAGTACATCAAAGTAAGGATCTTCGATTGATGAGTGTAAACTTATTCAAATGTAGACATTGTAACAGCCGAAATACAGACCTCTTATCTGGCAAAGATATTGTAGTAAAAAACATAAAAGTGCAAGATTAGTTATGCTCAATAAGCAGAAAGATTATAGTAAATCTACTAAAATTTAAAATGTGAGCAAAATGCGAACTCGAAAAGATTTAGAAGAAATTGCAAAACAGCATGGATGGATACTTAATCCTAATGATCGAGTGGTAGAAGGAAATTTAAGAGTCCAAAATAAGAATTTTGAGAAATATGGGGAATATTATTGTCCATGCAAACCAGAAAAGATTGAAGAGAATATATGTAGACCTTGCATAGATAGTCCCGAAGAAATTAAAGAGATGGGCCATTGCACGTGTAATTTATACTTTGATGCAAACTGGAAAGAGAATAATTAAACCGTTTTCTAAGTGGATTTCCTATTTCTTTTCACTAGTAAACACGATTTTTGGAATTTAAGGGGAACCAAACGAATTTGGAAAAATACTAAATATATATCAACGCCGTACAGAAAAAAAAACGATAAATAGCAGGATGGATATAGCCTATATTAAAATCTTTGAACGGATGATTGTAAATGGATCTTTTAATTATTATTCCGATAATAATCGCAAGTTTAACGCTATCAACGGTTTTAATGGCGCTATATGTACGTAAATACAATAGTTCTGAAGCCATTACGGCAATTTATGTAATTTATTTAGCTTTGAGTCAGATTCTTGCATTGAAAGTGGCAGATTTCTATGGATTACCAGCCCCTGCTGCCGTTATAATTTTTCCATTCATTTTCCAATTAACAGATACGATGAACGAGCACTTTGGGGTGAAATCAACTTACAAAATGATATTCATCGGTTTTATTACTCAAGTTTTGATGACCTTTTTTATCGCAATTGGAAATGTGTTAGATCCCAGTCCCTTTTGGGGGTTTGACAATTCTACTTGGGTAACATTATTTGGTCAACAATTTGGGATTATTGGAGCCAGTTGGATTGCTTTTCTGATTTCCAATTTCTTTGATTCCTGGTTTTATGCATGGATTAAACGGAAAACTGGTAGCAGGGCTCTCTGGGTTCGATCAGTTGTCACCGATATCCCGAGCTTGGCTATTGATAGTTGTATTTTCGTAACTCTTGCTTTTGGAGTGTTTACCACGACCCCGAATTGGGCTATGGTAGGTCCTACAATACTGGGACAATTAATTACAAAATGGATCTTAGGGATTGTTGATACTCCATTTCTCTACTTAGATAGATGGA
Source organism: Promethearchaeota archaeon (assembly GCA_016933055.1). Lineage (GTDB taxonomy): Archaea > Asgardarchaeota > Lokiarchaeia > Sigyniarchaeales > Promethearchaeaceae > AMARA-1. Next base: position 150,234 of record JAFGBS010000009.1, read on the forward strand.
TTGTAAATTACAAAAAAAAAGAAAAATAGCCCAAATTTCATAGTTAAATTGAAGTAGATTTTATCTACTTCGTGCTTCTTTCCTATAAGCATCCATTTTACTTTGTTCAAAGATGTTACCCATTCCCCCCCCACTAACGGGTACCATTTTAAACAACCTTTGGAGGATCATGCTAACAGTAAACGAACAAAGGAAGTAAAATGCTGTATAATTTATCCATCCCCAAGCCCCCCATTCTCCGGCTGCTAGCATCATGTTATTCAAGAAGTTTAATGGTATGGTTGATGGGTTCATGGGAGGTAATGCTATTGGAGGTTGGATCACCGATCCTCCGGTTCCAGAGACTCCAAAAAATCTTCGTATCAAAGTAAATATCAAAATCATAGGAAGGAATGTAATACATGTAGGTTTCAATCTTTCTAGAGACATTTTTTGTTGCATCTTCTGGATACTTTTGTCCCTTCTTTCCCATTTTACTACTTCTTTTTCATATTTTTTGGGACTCTCCTCCTGCAATTCATCCAACCGTTTTCTTTCTGCTTGATGATCTTTAATCCTTTGTTGCTTAACCAACATCGCTTTGGGATCAAGAAGTAGTTTATTTAAGCCTATGCTAATCAATGTAACGCATATACTAATGAAAAGTATAAAAAACATTGCACCTGGTGGTACTCTTAGCCATTCTATAAATTCATTCCATGTAACCATTATATTGACCTATGATAAATTCAATGCTACTAGTTATTACACAATAAGAGAAAATAAATAAAGTATAGGATCCTCACCTATTTTCCAAGGAATCCGGAAAGCGTGGGGTATTGCTCTGACGCAGCTTCTTTAGCAATGGTTTCGGCGAAATTCTGCATAATACCCACCATTAATAGTAATCCTGTACCAGAACCTAACGCCCCCAAGAAATCCGCGGCAAAGCTTAGTGCAGCAACTATTATTCCATTAATTACGGTTAAGGCGGGAATATATCGTTCCAAGATTTTCTCAATGACTTTTTCAGAGGATCTAAAGCCATCAATCTGCATTTTGCTACCCAGTATCTGACGCGCAATATCTCGAGGAGCTAAACCGGACACTTCTACCCAAATTTTCCCCAAAAGAATACACAATACCAGAAAGATTGCTAAATAGATGATCGAATGAAGCACTATAAAATCTCCCGCTTCCCCGTACACGATCGAACTGATTCCTTGGGGTGGGGTAAGATAATAGGCTAATCCTCTTATGGGACGCAGTTGATTACTATCAGGCACTTCCACAAATACACCAATCAAATCCAGGAATGGATCGTTTCCATCACGGAACCTACTATTAGGTCCTGCAAGTAATTGTGCAAAAAATAAGACATTTGCATACAATGCTTGCACCAAAATAACTGGAATGTTACTAACATACATCAATTTCATGGGATATTTTCCCTTGAAACCACTATACCCTTTGTAAGATAAAGGGATTTCAATCCGCATGGATTCGAAATATACGACGACTAAAAATATGATTATTGTGGTAAACACTCCCAGCATACTGGGGAGACTATTCTCTCGAATAAACACCTCCCCCATCGTGATATCTTTCCTGCCAAGTAATGCCTCAAAAAACGCGATGATTGCTCCTCGACTTGGTGGATTATCACCGGATTGATCGGGGAAGAATGAAAACGCATTCCATAAAATCTGCCCGGCAACATTCGCCCCGATAAAAAGACTGACACCAGAACCGATTCCCCAGCCTTTTTGCAGCATTTCATCCATCATCATGATTATAATAGTAGCGAATAGTAACTGGAAAAATATTATGATCTGATTTGCCACTGGAATTCCCTCTCCGAACGCACCCCCGACTAAATATGCAATAGCTTGGGCAATAGTCAGCAATACGGCCATTACTTTTTGTACGCCAGAAAATAATCCTCTCTCTACCGGATCACTCATATCTACATTAATGATTTTACTCCCTACTAGCAATTGCATAACGAGACCGGCAGTAACTATTGGGCCTATTCCGAATTCAGTTAAACGTCCTCGTTGGGATGCTAGAATTACTCGCATCCAATAGAAATAATCTACTTGCTCTTCAATGTTAATCCCAAATAATGGTACATTAGACATTATCAGATAAATGACCAGAACAACTGCAGTCCAAATCAGTTTCTCTTTGAATGAAACTTCTCTATCTGGTGCTTTAGCTTCCGGCATGAGACGGGTTATAGGTCTAAAGAGTCGAAGAAACTTACTTGGCATGCTGTATTTTACCTACTAGTTAATTTTCTTTTTAAGTTGACTTCCACATAACGGTCTAGATCAAATAGTCGTGTGGTGTGTTCAATTTATTTTTTTCGCTTAGCATATCTGGTGCAATTCTTTACTTTTTTCCAAAAATTTGAAATTTCTCCGATAAATTACATCTAACATTGGACATAATTAAGGATCCGTTGCCCAGCCAGGAATCTAGTTTTTTCAAGAAAATTAGAATGGAATAAGGCACTGCCCTCCTAAGGCAGTGATCGCAGGTTCAAATCCTGCCGGATCCGCTAAATTATCTGAATCTATTCACAATGATGCCAGATCTGTCTTGATTTCTCTCCTTGTCCAAAAAAAACCAATACTATGGTCAACGGACACAAAAGCTATTTGAGTTCATCTAACCGGGACTTTAATTCTAACAAGTCCTTCCATAATTTATAAAATAGAACACTACTAGATATATTTGAATGTGCGGAGGTGGGTTGGTGCAGGTAAGTTCCTTCCAATTCTCGCTCTTTTTCCCATCGATCTCGTAGTTTCTTAAACTCTTCTTCTTCTGATTCATCTATAATTGTCTTTTCTTTTATGAAGATTTTGTATAATTTTATCTTATCACTAATATCCTCAAGAAGTTTTGAATGTCTTCTCATTTGAGTGACAGTATCTGCGGGTGATTTGTTTTTAGTGAGCTGATGTAAAAGCCATTCCTGCTGAGTATCTTTTACATTATCTTTCTCATCTAATAATCCAAATTCCTTATATCGTGCGATTTTCTCCTCTCTTGAAGTATCAGTTGAAATGGTAAACATTCCTTTCGGAGCGTTTATAATAACTTTTGTAACCAACCGAATGTTCTGACCACAAGAGGGACAAGCAAAATGGTATCGTTTCCCATCTAAGAAATCTTGTGTTAGTGCAGGGTCCATCCATGATGTAATGGATGCATAATATACCACAGAAAATGATTCATCACATTTAGGACAACTTATCGTTCGTTTTTGCAACTGTGTCATATGGTAGAAAAACGGAAATTCGAGATAATAAAAATTATGTATTTAATCGTCCTTTATGAATTCCGATTTATCCTTAAGTAATTCATCCTCAGCTGCAGTAAAGGATTTATCTATTCGCTTCATCAGCCAGTCTTTGATTTGAAGGAAGTTTTTTGTAAGCCCTTTAGCCTTTTCTATCGGAAAAGGTGCATCTTGATTCTCTTTAAAGGCCGTATTCATCCATTTCATTACGGCAAGCTCTACCACATTTGCGTTCTCAGCACTCCGAATTAATGGAATTAACGCACCTCGTTCACGAACTTCCCCGATACCGCCATAGACATTTCTAGCTAAATCTTTGTCCATAGCAAGATGGATCACCCTATCAATTTTTCGTTCTACTAAGATGGTTTTGGTTATCTGATTTTGGAGGTTTGCTGATCGTTTTTTGAAATCTTGACTGATTGTCTTCATTTTCTGTTCTATATCGTGAATCGCATTGAGTTTACTTTCTTCCTCCGCATATAATGTAATCTCAACATTTCTTTCTGTTCCTACTATGTCAATAAAGACTTTTTCTGTAGGCGAATAGAATATGGCTTCATTCCCAACCTCTTCATCACCAGGTTGTATATGCACATAAACATTTCGGGTTGGTACGTTATTTGCGGCATGATAGGATAGTTCAAAAAGCGATTTTTTAGAAATAGAATCGTAAGGAATATGAATCGATTTATTTGCCCATTCTGTCTTGATCTTCTGAAAACGCTCTAACAACACGATAACATCAACTTTTTTCAATAATACCCTTAGAGTAGATAACGTAATTCTTTCCTTAATGAATTGCTTTGTATTTTATCCTTTTATATTTGTCTTTTACCCTTCTTGATTCCTCGCTAAGAGAATTTTTGTTGCACTTGAAGGTATGCTTTTTTAAGATTGGAAATCGCACCTATTATATCCTCTCGACGGCTGCCAATTGCTGCATTCATGACGATATAAGGGTGAGGGTAGGATTGCGTTGACGGTCCGAAATCTTTAGTTTTTGGATTAACCACACGAGGTCCAGTAACTCGAAGATTATATAAGAACCCTCCTAGGGCTTCTATTTGGGGGTAGGTTAGATTTTTTAATGACATCATGCATGCAATGGGATTATGGACATCTAATACCATTTCGTTCAATTGTATTGCAAGATTATTAAGTTCTAATTCTAATAAACTCCGGTTTTCTTCTTGTGCCTGTAATGCTTGTTGAAATCCATTTAAACCCAAGGAGAGCATGGAGACTACAAAATGGAGTATGGGTGCTGCATTTGCTCGGCCTGCATAAGCTTCGGATATTTTTCTTATGGTTTCTTTATTTGGACTGGCAATGATTGCTCCACCCACGGGAGTGAGGAAATTTTTATCCGTACTTTGCACGATAGCATCCACTCGCCCTCCCCTCATCGCTTGCTCTATCATTTTCATAAAAGTGGTCGATTGTACTCCGTATCCGTTATTGATAATGTGCGCGATATTGTGTTCCTTTGCGAGTTTTGCAATTTCTATGATATTATCTGGTGCACGGGGAGGGAAAAATGATGTGGTAGATAACACTCCAAAGGTCTTTTTCGTAATTCGATCTCTAATTACCTGGATTGGAATATAAACAGCATCAGTGCCATGAGTTTCAATGAATTTAATATAATCCTCAATATACTTATTTTTTTTAAGAGTTCGATAATTATCAAGTAAACTTTTTCCGTATATACTCTCTATTGTAACATTTTCTAATCCTGTTAATTCAATTGCTTTTCTAGGGGAGTTATGATCCATCCGAGGAAATATAAGTTGAGTTTTATTGGTGAGCTCGCTGAATTGGTGCAATATTCCTTTAATTGCTAACATTAGCGTCATCCCCGTTCCCATTGGAACTGTCATTGCACCTTGAAGGGATTTTAATCCGTGCTTTTTCAGGATATTTAGGGCAAAAGAATCTGATAAGGAATTTAGGATTGAGCCTCCAACTGCTTTTGGTTGAGCAGCTTTAAGATTTCCGCTCCTGCCAATCCCATGAATGAATCCTGCGGTGAGATCGTATAAAATTGGTGTAGATACTCTTGCCTCCCTTTCTCCGATTCTCATAGCTTGAGGATCATTATTCGAGTCAAGGTTCGCCAAAAACTCTAAAAAGAAACGGATTTGGGTATCTGACCACCCCTTTTCCGGAATAGTACGCTGAGTCAATACAATTTCCATAGGTTTTATAAAAGATTGAAGACCGACCATACCTCTTTGAACCATATTTGAGGCAATGGGGAAAGTTTCTAGCATTTCAAGAATTTTTTTACGATCCAGCATATATTACTGTAAAAAGTGCGAAGAAATAAAAAATCAGTACATCAATTGAAATTACGGACGTAACACAATTTGCTGTCCCGAATGAGTTTGTAAAAACTTAGCCGCAGAATCTTGTTTCATGCAAATCTCTAAGAATCCTGAGGATCCTCGTACTAATCCTAGTTTATCGTCCTCTATATCCTCAAATTTATTGTATATCTTCAATTCATGCTCTTTATAATTCACGGAGGAGATTTTTTTTAGTGCATTCACGGGAAGGTTGGTCACAATATTACCAAATGTATCAATCCAAAGGGCGACACAAACGATTTTTTGATAGTTTCCCCCTGCATGTTGAATATTAGGTGTTGCAAAAGCTTGGTTTACTAAAACATCCTCCATACGTATTTGTGGACCAATCTGGCTGGAATTTATTCCTTTAGCGAGGTTTGCAGCAACTGCACTCATTATATTTCTACCATGAAATGTATCAGAGATAAAACGATGAGTTTTCTCAGGTTCATAATAATATAATTTTGGATTATCTACCGTGTAAATTTCTCCGTTAGATATAGGATGAACGGTAATCGGTAAGCTGAAAATTCCATTATTTGGACCCACAACAACATGTCCATTTTCAAAGACCACTGCAATAATATCTCGTTCGGTTCCGACACCTGGGTCCACAACTACCACTATAATGGAGGGTTCTATCATGGTGTGTAATGCGTAAGAGACCATGAACGTGGCTTCCGCAATTGAATAAGGTGTTAAATCATGAGAAATGTCTATAATTCTGCTTTTTGGAGATATGGTGTGAATCACCGATTTCATTGCAGCAATATAATGACTCCCCTTCTTTGTACCAAAATCAGTTATTAAAGCAACTGCTGAATTAGCCATATAACTAAGAAAGGAAAAGAATGGTATATGTTTTAGGATCAATTGGATCCCCACAGATTTCTTAGAAGATTCTGCTAGATCTTTTTATAACACTTAAACTAAATTCTCAATCATGACGTATTCTAATTTTACACTTACCGATCATATTGGTTTAGCAATAGTTGTGCATAAGTGGATTCCCGATTCGGGATCTCCTAAAGCAATGATATATGTGGGACATGGAATGGCAGAACATGCTCTTCGTTATGCATTTTTTGCTGAAGCTCTAAATAATGCGGGATATGTGGTGTACGCCGATGATCATCGAGGTCATGGAAAAACGATGGAGGAAGGAAAAGCTGGAGTGCTATATAAGGATGGATGGATAGGAGTTGTCAAAGATATAAAACATGTGACGGATCAAATGAAAAAAGATTATCCCAATTTACCCTTGTTCCTTTTTGGCCATAGTTGGGGTAGCTTTTTAATTCAAGAATATATGCAGCTATTTCCAAATGAGGTAAATGGGATCATATTAAGTGGAACTGCAGGACATCAGGACATGTTAGGCATTTTGATTATAATAGGTAAAATTGTAACAAAACTAAAGGGAAAAGAATCCGAAGCAGGATTAATCTATAAATTAGGAATAGAACCGTTAAATAAACCCTATATAGCAGAAGGTTCCCCGAATGCTTGGATTTCCAGTATTAAAGAAGAAGTTGCAAAATATGATGCCGATCCTCTCTGTGGATTTAAACCGACAAACGGATATTTTATGGAGATGGGTTTAGCATTTAAGAGAATATGGAATAAAAATGCTGAATCCAGAATAAATGTGGATACACCGGTACTCATCATAAATGGATCGGATGATATGGTCTCGCAGCGTTGTAAAAATTTATATCCATTGATCAATCGATATCAGGAACTGGGTATAAAAGATCTTAGTTATAAGATATATGAGGACGCACGACACGAAGTTTTGAACGATAAATGTCGGAATAAGGCTGTCACTGATTGTATTTCTTGGCTAGACTCCCATATGAACTAAAATTTCATTAAAACACAATTCTACTTTCTTTTTTATGCATAAGCTATATATATCAAAAATAAAAAAAAAGGATTTAATCTACATTTGTTGAACCTAATCGCATTTTTTTTCGTTTTTTTTTAATACGACAGTTGTATAAAGGGGTAACTATAGTGTGCGATAGACGTTTAGTTAGGATTTTTGATGATTGCATGGAAAAATCGTATTATGGATGGATTCTTGGGGAAAGGGGAGATGACCGCACAGTACAACGGAAAAAAAGGAAAAATTTTACCGATTAGCTTCGGTAAAAAAAGAGTAGATTATTATTACTTATCTTTCTTAATAACGTATTTAACGATAAATCGTTCGTTTGGGGGTATCTTTTCAGCAGTCCAGACAAGCTCTTGAGGTCCTTTGATGCGCTCACGTCGTTTCTTACTGATCTCCTCAGTTACGTCTTCTTCATCTGCGACGGCAACTTGATCCACAACTTCTTCAAGATCAATTTCCTCAGGTACTCCTTGATATTCACCAAGCCGTTGAACAACTTCACTGATGATGGTAGAACCTTCTTTTAATTCATCATGAAGTTCATAGTTGAGCATTTCGAAATTACCCGTATTCTGGATCCACAATGTAACGAGATATTTTCCAGATTGGGACATTGCTTCAACATCCTTACCCGTAATGAACCTCTTACGCACATGGATAACAGGAATGACTAACCCTTCAGGTTTTAAAATAATCTCTATAGGTTGACCAGCAGGTAATGTGTTACCAGTAACTAATGCATCCGGTTGATATTCCACATCCATAGCGGGTCGATCCGCAGTGATGGGGTAAGTTATATCCAATGAATCTCCTGGTTTGAAAGATTCTATGGATGTATCCACCAATTCTTTTAGTTCTACTAATACTTCATGCTCTCGGGAACTACCCTCATCATCGGGACTGATTTGAACTGAATAAATACTGCTATCCAGTTCCGTTCCGTTATATTTCACTACGACATCTTCGGCAAGGGGGGCTTTAAAATTACTTTGAATAATTTCTCGATAAGAAACTTCATTCAAATCCGCTCCACCGGTATTAGATACGGTCGCAATGGCATTAAATACAGTTTCTCGATAAGAAGCCAATTCGGTAGCATCATATTTCAAATCTGCTTCAAGTGCTGCCACTGCAAGTTCAAAATCCTCGATATCTACAGTAGTAAGGGTTTCGGTTTTAACCTCCGCTAAAGTAGTAAAGTCTACCCGTTTGATAAATTGAGGATCCGTTCCCTCCTTAACATCGAATTTCCATGATTCTGAAGACCATTTTGCATTTTCCGATAATTTTGTATCTGAGTCTACCTTTACAAAATTTTTACCAGGTGTATCAACATCATGCACATCGATATCGAGCAATTTTACCACGAACTCGGAAGTGTTTTCGAATACAAACTTGCATTCGAACCGGTTTGGAGTTTCATCTAACTCATCTGCAGATAAATACATATTGTTATTGGTGTAAGAGTGCCATTTTTCGGGATTTAATTTTACTCCACTCATCAGATATGGAGCTGAATATTTGGTTACAATTTTACCAGAACGAACCTTGGTTTCGATGTCTTCCACGGTAATAAAAAATTTCAAGCTAAGTGTTTCATCTCTTCCAGCTGGTAATTCATCAATCACCCATTTCACAGCGCGCTCTCCATCGATCATATCTACTTCAGCAGAACCCTCCGATTTACGAGTAATATCTACGTCTTCAAACTCGGATGGAACAAATTTGTGAACTTCTATATTCTTAAGGTCCTCATCAGATTCATTTTCGATGGTCAATTTTACGTAGATTTCATTTCTCCTTCCCATAATTAATGAATAACTTGCAGTATCCTCATCCAAAGCGCTTATGAATTCCCTAACGCTAAGAACATTTTTTGGCTCTTGAGTGACTTTGTATTCAATTTCTTCGGTATCTTCAGGATTAATTTCTCGAATTTCAATGGTATCATCTAAATCAGTGCTCCCTGTGTCGTCCAATTCTATAGCAATATCCCAAATTCTATCTTTTTTGCTGATGTTTTCAATGCTGAACTTTCCTGTAGTTTCAGGTTTATTGTCTGCATATTCCCCATCATGATTCAAAAAAAGACCGACAGATTCGCTAAATGTAACGGGCACAAGTTTGAGATCGACATCTCTGCGCTTTTTTCTTGGAGATTCCTCTTCTTCCGAAGATCTTCGTTCATCTCTTCGTCTTTTACTCATTGTATCACGACTTTTATTTTTTTATTTTAATATTTGCGATTTCTAATCGACGTGTTAATAATTCAACTTTAGTTTATAAAAAGAAGATCTTCATGCATTATAAAATACCTAAACAATTATTGAAAGTATAGAAGTATATCTAAACAAAGAATCATTTGTACAATCTATACTTTCTTCATTTATACTTAAAATAATAATCATGAGTTTGAACCTACATAATCGGTAGGGTGAAATTTAAATCCAAACAATTAAAACAATAGATTAAGAAGAAGGCAATAGTCTCTATACATATTAAACACGATATTGGGCTTTCTACTTTATTGAAACGCAATTTAGGTTCCATATTTATCGAAATGATGTAAAAAGATTAGTTCTTCTTGTGGAATTTCTCATGTACTTCGTGGAACTTCGCTAGGGCATCTGATTTAAGCTCAAATTCTTCTGCAGCAAGGGAATCATATAATTTTCTAGAAACGGATGCTGCTTCCCTATATAATTTATAAGCTTCATCTAACTTGTCATTTCTTAATGCATTTCGTGCTTTATCTACGATCTTATCTCGTTGTTGGCGTAAAACTGGGACTGAACTCATCCGTTTTGCTTTATCGAAAAATTCCTTTGCTAAATCATTTTCCTGCAACTGTTCAGCGAATTTCATAGCTCGAATATACTCCCGTTCGGCACGATCATACGATTCTGCCTTCATGGCCCGTTCTGCATTTCGGTTTGCTTGGTATAATTTTCTGGGAACTTTTTTTACGATCTCTAATAACTTCTTTGCTTCATCAAATTTCATTTTTTTATTGAGATCTTTTACTCTTTTCGCTAACCTAGCTTCCAATTCCCTTTTATTCAGTGCTATTGTCGGAATTTCAAAATAATCGTAATACACATCACTTAATTTGTTCTCAAGTTCAGCTTTAGACATATCAGGGTCTTGTGTGAAAATATCTGATACTAATTTTACACCTTCTCGAAAATTTTCTGGAGAATCGCTTGATTTAAGCACAGCGGTGGTAATTAGTTTATATCGTTTGCGATCTTTCATATAGTTTTCAATGTATGAGACTAAATGGTATTCTGATTTAGTTAACACAAACAATTTTTTATCCATAAGACCCATTTGCAATTGTAAAATTAGACTATCATCAATCTCGATGGACTCATCTTCATTATCGAAATAGGACCCAATGAGGGATGATGATCCTTTGGGGTCGATCTCAATTAAAAAACATCCAGATGGCATTTTTCAAAACCTCTCTAAAGCAAGTTGGCAATTATTAATATATTTAGATAGAAAATACATCCTAATAGCATTTTGCACAGAAAAAGAATTGAAGTATTGTGAATAGCACTGAGAACCAATCAAATCCCCAATTAGCATGCTTCAAACTTGATGATTACAAGTTTTTTCATACAGGGGAATTTTCAAATCATGTGGTCCCAGAAAATCATATAGAAATGGATATTCAGAATTATTGTCATATCCGGTTTCATATGTTTGTTAAAATTCAAGGGCAAGAATTGTATCTATTACAACGTACACCTTCGGAAAATGACCTTGACTTGTCAAGTTCATTTACTTGTTTAATAGAATTCACCAAATCGTTTTCCTATGAATACATGGAATCGTATGTGAAAAAAAAGTTCGCGAACACATATGGAGGCCCTATAGAAAATGTACGATTTTATAAAATGGAATTAAGAAAAAGGCAAAAAAAACCAAATGAATTAGTTTATTCGCTTCTTGGGACCGTTCGACCTCCGGTGAATGAAATTTCGCAAAATTTCTTTTCTCTGGCAACTAAAAAAGAGATTATTACGCAATCGAATCAAATTTATTCTCAATGGAGAAAAATCTTTGGTTCGTCAATTAAATTTCCCCCCATCCATGAAGAACTGCCTCAAAACTCGATTATAGGACTTATTATTGGACGATTTCAACCCGTACATTTGGGACATGTATACTTATTTCAAAAAGCACTTGAAACCGTAGATTTTTTGAAAATAGGTGTAGGTTCTTCCCAGAGAAAAAACGAACCAAACAATCCATTTTCTTTTAAAAATCGTAAGAGATTTATTGAACATGCTTGTAAAGAAGTGAATATTCCCCCTTCATCTTATGAAATATATCCGATTCCCGATCAATATGATTTTGAAAAATGGAAGGCAAGTATTTTTGAAATCGTGCAGGATTTTGATGTCATCATATCGAATAATTTATGGATTGGACGTTTAATCGAACAACAAGGAAAAATTCTCATTTTTGGGTTGAAACATAATTTTACCACTTATAATGGGAGCAATATACGAGAATTATTAAGAAAAAATAATCCAGAATGGAAAAATCTTGTTCCCAAATCAATCATTCCTTATATTGAAGTCTGGATGCAAAAGTAAAACCTTCATTTTTTTTAATTTTCGTAGAGAACTGATAAAAACCTTATATACTATTTGACCTTTTTCGATTTAGGTAACAATGGAAGAATTAAAAGCCTTGGCTTATGAAGTAGTCGAATCTTTAAAAGCTGCAAATTTACGACTAGGTTTAGCGGAATCAATGACGGGGGGATTAATTGGGCATCTCATCACAAACATTGATGGAGCAAGCCGAGTATTCTTAGGTGGACATATAGTATATTCAGCAGAAGCGAAATGCGTCATGTTGAATATACCAATGGAAGATATCCATTCCCTTGGTACAGTGTCAAAGGAATTAACTCAGATGATGCTGAATCAGATGACAGAACTTCCCACTGATATTAATTTAGCGATAACAGGGATTGCAGGACAACCCATAGAGGGGCTTCCTCGCGGAACTGTGTTTATTGGAACAAATTGCTGTGGAAATGTGATTATCAATAAATATCAATATAAAGGAACTCGTGAAGAAATTAAACAACAAGCTGCAATTCAAGCTTTGAATCTAATTTTGGACTATCTTCAAACCATTCGGTAAATAGAGCCCTATTATCGGTACATGTACTTTAATAACTTCTTCTCTTTTTCATTTATATGGAATATTTAGAAATCGACGGAACGATGGGTGAGGGGGGCGGGAGTATCCTTCGTCTTGCTGCAGGATTTTCCGTATTATTCAATACCCCGATCCATATATCTAACATTCGAGCGAATCGTAATCCTCCAGGACTACGACTACAGCATCAATTAGGTTTAGAAAGTCTTCAAAAATTATCCAATGGTCAACTCAGCCCTGTTCAAATAGGCACTACCGAATTTACGTTTACACCTGGTGAGAAAACTACCACCAATCTTGAGGTTCCCGTTCGAACTGCAGGTTCCATCGCATTACTCAGTCAAACTATTCAGACGGCATTTATTCAAACTACATTAGCAAATCCACTTTCAATAAAATATATTGGCGGAGGCACATTTGGAACAGGTGCTCCCGATCCTTATTATCTTAATAACGTAATTTATCAGTTTTTTTCGAAAATGGGATTCAAATGCAATATATTAGTTCATCGCAATGGATTCTATCCAAAAGGGGGAACATCCGCAACTCTTAATATATACCCCGTAAAGGAACTTTCTCAAATCACATCCTTGGATTTGGAACAAAAGGGGGATTTACTGGAAGTTGGTGGGTGTATCATATCTTCAGAAAATTTGAAACAAGCTCATGTTGCAGAACGGATTAGGGAGAGTATCGTCGATAATTTGAGGAAGAATTCCCATTTCTCTCATCTTTCGGACGAAAGATATCAAATTGAGATAAATTACGATCGCACTTTAAATCCTGGAGTGGGGTTAAGTATTTGGGCTAATTATGAGAAAACCATAATTGGGAGTGGAACAATACTGGGTAAACGAGGTGTCCCTTCCGAGACTGTTGGGAAACAAGCTGCATCCAAACTCGTCCAGGAGACCTCTACTAGAGCTACTGTAGATACATTTGCAGCAGATCAGATAATTCCTTTACTTGTTCTCTGTCCCGAGAAATCCGTGATTAAGATTAGAGATATTACATCTCATTTAAAAACCAACATCGATTTACTGCAAAAATTCCACCAGAGAAACTATTTACTGGAGAAAATAGGTGATGTGTGGAGATTAGAGTATAAAGAATAAAATAGATAAGAAATTTTTTAGGACTGCGCCCCGAATATAACTTAATTAATTCGTAATATGAAAATTGTTTTGAAAAGAAGGATACTCGAAAAGAACGATTGAAAAGTAACGAATGGTAACTGTGAGATCCTATCATGGATATATGAAATACGATAGAATACCTGAATAAAATTTTTCGGATGGAAAATTTGCTGTAATAAGAAACAACCTAAAATAAATATAAGGGAATCATCAAATGAGATGCGTCAAATGCGGAAATGAGGTAAATAAGGAAGATTTCGTATGTATTTATTGTAATGCTCGATTACGAGAGGAAAAAATAGAAAAAATCCCTTACTTTCGTCGAGTAACCGATGAAAAATGGACCAGTCCTATCAAAGGCTGGAATAGATTCTATCTTGTCTTACGAAATCCTTCTCGCGCTTTTTGGGATATCGTTCATTATCGGGAGAATATTGGTAGCTGGTTCAAAGTATATTTTCTGTCAGCAGTTATATACGGATTGTTTGGATTAGCCCTTTTTGTGCATGTTCGTACAGGATTTACAATTTATTCCCGTATATTGAATGGATTGAGTGCATATATGCTGTTCTTCTTATTCGGTTTGGTGTATTTCTTTTTATTTTATATGATATCTATTCAATTATTCTCTATAGGTGCAAATTACTCTATCAATCTCAAGTCACAGCTAAAATTGCGATATGGGGAACGGAAATCAAAAAAAGAGGATGAGGAAAAAACTACCACGATGTTAGAAGCTGAAGGGATTTATCCCACAGCGTTACCTTCTCATCTCACAGCCCAAAAATCAAAAAAAATATCTATCATGTTATGGGGTTTTACGCCGTTTTTAATTGCACTTGCACTTTCTGCTATTGTTCTAATCATTAGTGGAGGTTTATCTTCGCAAACTATCAATTCAGCGGGAGAACTTCCCGCCGTGCTTGCTTCCTTTGCTCAATCTATTGTTTGGGGTATAACAGATTGGATTCAAGTCATCGTCCTTATCGGAGCAGTCCCGATTACCATGTCAATAGCACTTCGAGAGTTGGTAAATGCAAGTACATTTCGAGTATACGTATCTTGTTTGATCGTATCCTTATTACTCGGGTTAGTATTATACTTCTTCCGTCCCTCTTTCCTATTCAATATGATCTAGCTGTTGCATACAATGTCCGTTCCCAGTCGCCTTGATTTAGAATCCAAACTATTTGGAATTTTTAAAACCTTAAAAATGGTCCATGAGGAGGTGAAAACTGAGAGGATAGTATATAGTGCTTATTGTGATATAATTCGTCAGAAAATCCATGAACTTATGGTGGTGGACTTAACACTTGAAGCTAAGGGATTAAAAATGGATTCGATAATGCAGAAAATGAGGATTTCGGACGATTTTTTTAAACTCATCCCTCAAATTCAAAATCACATTAGCTTGAAAGAACAAAAAAATAATTGGCCTCTTTCTCCCCTCATCCCTCAAACTGAATCAGAGAAACATTTAGATCAGATAAGCTCTCGGTTGCAGAAAGTAGCATCATTTGGGAAATATACTCTCAATCCTCTTGTTCTGGCGAATCTTGCTTCAGAAATCACTGCAAATTTCATCACAATTTTCGATTTTTTTACATTAGAAATGAAAGATTCCCACTTATTGGAAGAAAATTTTAATCGAATTCAGAAGGCCCTTAAAGAATTTCCTGGCATGGATGAGATTTATCTTGATTTTAAAACCATAATTCGAAAATCAAATAAGATATTCAGTTCTGATAAAGAACGCGATTTAATCTATCATTCCCTCGAAAACCTTTATCACCGGTTTCTTGCAATTTTAAAAAGTCCCAACAACCTCCATATTAAATAACAATGGATTGTAGTAAATTTTATGAGACAAATGCACGCAGACTTGCATATACACAGCCCCCATTCCATTGCAGTCTCTAAAAATATGACTCTGGAAAATATCATCCATACATGCAGATTAAAAGGATTAGACATCTTAGGTACTGGAGATATAACACAACCAGATTGGAGATCCTACCTAGAATCAAATTTAGAATATAAAAATGGTGTGTATACTTATCGTGGTATGTATTTTATCGTACAAACGGAACTTGAGGATCAAGAATCCATCCATCATGTAATATTACTTCCTACTATAGAAGCAGGAGAACTCTTGCAACTACAAATAATGGATAAAGCAAAAGGTGTCACAGGGCAATATGGAGGACGTCCTCATGTAAATGTTTCACCTCCCGAAATAGTGGAGATGGTAAATGATGTGGGAGGAGTTTGTGGTCCTGCTCACGCATTCACCCCTTTTAAAGCAATATTTCGTTCTAATAAATATGCATCCTTAGAGGAATGCTATGGTAGTATGACTAAATATGTATATTTTCTTGAGTTAGGGCTATCTGCGGATACTAATTTAGCAGATCGAATGGCTTGTTTGGAGACCTTGACTTTTTTGAGCAACAGTGATGCCCACTCTGAGGGACCACAGAGTCTGGGTCGTGAATTTAACCGTTTTTATATTGAAGAACCCAGTTTTGATGAGATTGTAAAAGCGTTAAGACGTCAACAAGGAAGAAAGATCACTCTTAATGTGGGCCTGGAACCTCGTTTAGGAAAATATCCCATGATGTTCTGTAAAACTTGCAGAATAAGATATAAACTTTTAACCAAAGATGAAGTAACACCTCACTTCCAATCTCTTCCTCTGCATAAGACCTTATTTGAATCCTACATAATTGATGGAGACGATTTTGTTTATTACATCTTTAATTCCGAGGAGCAGTTGCAAGATTTCAGGAATCGAGTTGGAAAAAAAGAGGTGCAATGCGTAAAATGCGCCTTAGAGAATAAAAAATCTGTTATATCACTCGGTGTTTTTGACCGTATAGACCAAATTGCTGATTATTCTCAACCAAAACATCCAGATCATCGTCCTCCTTATTTGGGGATAATCCCTTTAGTAGAAATGATACGTGTCCTTAAACGTGTGAGATCTGTAAAAGCGAAATCCGTCTTAAAAACTTACAATGAACTTATTAAGAAATTCGGTACGGAATTTAGTATTCTTACTGATAAAACTGTTTTGACAAAATTAAGAATGGATGGCACTGATTATGAGCCGCTAGTAAATTTGATTGAAGCTTTCCATGAAAAAAAGATTGAATTTATCCCTGGAGGGGGAGGGAAATATGGGGAGATCGCATTAGAAGAAATCTAGAGTTTTTCTCATCCCGATATGACTATGTCCTGAGAGATAATATTTCTCTAATTCGCAAAATTTCTCATACCCGAGTTTTTCATAAAATCCAGGTGCTTGATATCCCGCTGTCCATGTCCAAATTCGTTGAATTCCCAATGATTTTAATTTAGTTTCTAAGGTCAATAATAAATCTCTTCCGTATCCTTTTCCTCGAAACCTCTTGGTAATGAATACATCTGTCAGATGAAACCAGCCAGAATATTTATCTCCATACTTGTAGGCAAGTCCACTGGAGCTTCCGATGAATTTATTTCCATCAACGACAACAAAACTTATTCGTTCTGAGGTTTGGTGGACATCAGTGTGTTCAAATTCATTTTCTCTAAACCCTTCTACCAGTTCAGCGAATTCTTCATTTGTCATTTTTCGTTCTATGATTTTAATATTACTCATCATAACATACTTCCGATAAGGTGTGTATAAGAATAATGCGTAAAAATTTATTTCGAAATTTTATACATAACTTACAGCAAAGTGATTTCATCCATGGGAACAAATACCGATTATAATTCTGAGCAATCTAAAATACTCTCGTTAATAAAACAAGGAGAGGATATTATCTCCGCTCGGATTACACTTGAATGTCCTTATTGCTCGTATAAGCGTATATTCAAAAATCAATTCAGTCCGAGCAAGATCGAGCTTATTACAGTGACATTTAAAATAATTGATTGGTTGACATGTGAGCGATGCGATCATCAGCTTAATTTTACGTTAGACCTATTTATTTGAATCATTTTGTCATTCGGATCAGTCCCAAGCACCACTCTATATCGAATTTCATTTAGAGAATTTATTTTTTCTTGTTCTAATTTACCATTGACCAACACCTTATCTCCTTTGCGAGCTTGTTCCAAAAATCTCCCCCGAAAGGTGAAAATTTCTATTTCTTCTATAGGAATTGGGTGAATGCTTTTTTGAATTGAATTAATTTGTAATTTGTAACTACCCGGAGTGAAGATCGATTTAGAATCATTCACAATTTCTCCTCGAAGAATGACTCGATCTAGACCTTTATAAGAGAAATCGTTAAAATCTGGCAGATTTATATCATTTCGACATATTTCAATGTAACGAAGAAATACATCCCTTCCATCTATCAAGAATTGGTGAGTTTTCTGAAGTTCCATGCGTTTAAAGTCACGAAATGGCACATGAAATCCAGCACCTCGGTTCTTGAAATGGGTTCGCATTAATCTTCCGGTATACGTCTTAATCAAGGATGAACCGTATTGAAATGACTTAGAATGGGAGAACCTATCCTCTAAAAAGGCATGAACCTTATGTGACTCTACTTCTCCATAAATAATAAGATCATAATCTGATTTAGGTTGGTTCAATCCTACCATATATGAACCCGACAATCCTATGTGGGAAACAGGGATATCAGATCCTTCGTGAATAAACATTACTAAATTCTTTAACGACTCTTCAGGTTCAGATTCTAATTTCTCCTGTAAATACACTTCAGGAACATGAATAGTTTTTATATCTCGTATAGGAACTGCTTGCAGAGGGAAATCAAATAATTCTGATCGAAATATATATTCGGGTTTGAATTGAGATAAAATTCGGAATCTTGACTCAATATCATATATTTTGATGAAATTTTTGTGTGCAAATCGTACATCTGCTATATCCACAGAATATTTCTTTTCAATTTCCTTTTGAATGCGGAATTTTTTTGTTTTTGGAGCATTTGCATAATTCCTGTTAAAAAAGTCAACGGGCATATATCTTAAATATGCAATTTTATACATTTCGGGTTGAATTATTCCTTTAACATCAAAAATTAACCCCTCTTTCGTCTCGAGAAAATCTCCTTCAAACGTTCGGTAATCCATCATGCAAACTGGTCCCGAATTTCCTTCAAAGTTGTGTTTAATTCAGCATATGCGTTATGGTGATGAATACTTTCTTGAGTATCTGCATTGATGGATACTGAACAATCGTCGGGTAAATACGCGAATTTAGGACTAGCTAATGCTTTTGCGGCTTCTCTGACTACATCTTCTACGAAACGTGGATTTAAATGTGCAATTCGTACTAGCTCGGCTTCATCAGGTCGTTTTAACACAGATTGTATTTTCGCACTCATGGATCCTTCAATAATTTCCACTAATTCTAATACATCAACCAGTTGTTCAGAGCCATTTTGTGTTCCAATAATTATTTTACCAGTAGCACGTTGATTGTGAGATGCGATCGGAATCACATTGAGTAGTTCATCGATATCTGCATCACTTAATTTATTGGTGCGGGATTTAATTAATTCTTTCGAGTATTCTACAGACATTTCTTTAGCGCATGGACATGCGGTAATTCCCTCTGCTTGTACTCCCACGTATACCTTTCGGGTGATGTTACCCTTATTATTGCGATCCCCGATTACTTTGGAATACACATCATATGATTTTTGCATTTGATCTCGATCGGTGGTTTTTCTTTTTACAAATAGCACTCCATTCACTTCGACTTCTGCATGAGTGGTATATTCATGTTCTTGGAGTAGTAAATCTATAATGCGTATACAAAACTGCTCGAAAGTGGTTGCAGGTTTGAAAGCAGCGTTATTTATGACCTCCTCAATGGATTCTGCAGTTCTACTCATGTGTATTCCTCTTTGTGTTCCTGGTAGTGAAATATATGCTTGAATATTAGCATTAATCGAACACTTAAAATTATCACGAACGATATCCACGGTTCTAATTACATTCCGGATTCCTACTTTTTCAATGGGTATCGAAGCAACTGGCTGTTCCGATTGAATATCTCTTTTAAATGGCATGGGGTATTTTTCTCCTCCGAATCGTACCAATTTCAAATAGTATGAGGGGAAGTTTCACTTCTTATGAAACAATTCTTCGGCGGTATTCTTGAAGAAAACATTATTTATCAGTTTTTCATTGATCATTTTTATGATAATTGCAATTTCTGGATTGCATGGGACTGGAAAATCAGTTGTAGGAAAAAAAATAGCAGAAAAACTTGGATTAGCGTATTACTCCACGGGAGACTTATTTCGCGCTATTGCACAGGAAAAAGGATTATCATTAGAAGATCTGTCTAACCTCGCAGAAAAGGACAAAACTATAGATTATACCATCGATTATCGCATAAAACAACTTGCACTGAAAGGAAATTGCGTATTGGATAATCAACTTAGTTCGTATCTTCTTAAAGATTTAGTTGATTATAGTGTTTTGTTGGCATGTGATGAGGAAATTAGGATTAAAAGAATGAAAGAGAGAGACAAGGAGGAACTGGGTGCCAAAATTCAAGAAACTCAAGTACGTGAGCGTTCGGAGAGAAAACGATTCTTAGAATTTTATGGTATTGACATCCATGATCCAGACAAAATCAAGGAAACCTTTGACTTGATTTTGGATACTACTCATTTATCTATTGAAGAAGTGACGTCGAAAATATTAACAGCTATTCAAGAACAAGAGGGATTTTCACTTAAGGATCCGAAAAATTAATATTTTTTCCACAACAGAAGAGGTTACACCTTGGTCTATCTTTCACCCTACATGGGAGATAAGATATACTGAGCAAAATTACAATTGGTGACAATAATGGGTGTCTATGACATAGGACAAGTATGCGTAAAATTACTCGGTCGAGAAGCTGGGTATCTTTGCACTATCGTGGAAGTAATCGATAAAAACTTTGCATTAGTAGAAGGCTTGAAAGTAAAGCGGAGGAGATGTAACTTCAAACATTTATCTCCTACGAAACATATGATTGAAATCAAGAAGGGTGCTAATAAAAAGGCAATTGAAGAAGCAATTGAGAAAGCAAAATTAAAGGAAAAATTCGAAACAAAAAATGTTCCGAAATTGCAACTTTAACCAATCTATTTATTTTTTATTTTTAAAAAAGCAGGTGTAATCAAGTGGTTACGATGCTAGCCTGGAATGAACGGAATAATTCCGTAAAATCCCGGTTAGCTAGTGGGTGAAAGCCCGCATGGGTTCGAATCCCATCGCCTGCGCTCTTAAAAACAATAAAATTAAGATGGATTACGAATTATTTCCAGTATTTTATCCCGTTTCTTCAAAGATTCAGTAGCCGATAGTTCAATTTTACGTTCCATTTCCTCCTTTTTCTCTGGATCTTCTTCTCCGATTACCTTTTTAATGGGAGTGTAGGCGGACTCCCGAAACCGGGGAAGAATAATAGATTCTCCTGAGGGGTTTTTGAAAATTACATGATTTGAATCCGTAACTTGACCAATTTCCATGATTTTCACTCCCGCTTTTTTAACAAGTTGAATAATTTTCTCAGACATACTTGGGGCTACAAATAACAATAAAGCATCTAATGATACTCCAAGATAATCTACACCCGTTTTTTTTAGCAAATCTAATACTAAGGGATCCACCAGTTGTTCCACCTTTGATATTGAAATCTCAACTCCAGTTTTTGATTCGTAGATAATTTCGTATAAATCTCCTCGCAGACCTCCGTTGGTAACATCACACATGGTCCGAATATGAGGAATAAACTCAGAATTCAAAATGGTTTTTGCTGCAGTTAAAAATTTGATGTTCAAGGTGGCTTTCAATGCATCATGATTTCCTGAATAAATCGCAGTGGTAGATATAGTCCCCCCTCCTGCGCCTTCCGTCATTAATATTTTATCCCCGACTATAATGTCTCTACGTGCAAGTAAATTGTGTGTAATTCCAATCACTGCAATACCACCTGTAATTCGGGTTCCGATAACCATATCTCCCCCAATTCTAAGTGTAGAGCCCGCGGTTATCGGAACTTCCGTCAGTTCAGCAACAGCAGAAACTCCTGCCATAAAATCGAATAATTTTCCTACATCTGCATCATCTCCCAAATGAATATCTACCATTATTGAAATAGGCACAGCTCCCTTTACATAGATGTCTCGTAATCCGGCGCGAGTAACATGAAATCCCGCCAAAAACGGATAATCACTCAATCGACTATGCATTCCCTCCATTTTGGATATGATTAGTAAATCTTTGGAACCTTCCACTGTATCAGAAAGTTTTACCGCTCCTGCATCATCTAAAGATTTTGGAGATAAATAAGCTTCAATGGAGGTACTAGATACTTCTCCAATGAGTTTGTGCACAAAAAAATCTCCTATCCCCCGACATCCAACTCCTTGTTCTCCCACTGTAATATTGGATTCGGGAATTTTCAGGATTTCCCTAACTACTAAATCCTCGCCCGAGTATTCGGATTTTACACACTCTTCCCAGATTGCAAGAGCCAGTTTACTAGCATCTTTTCTACTGATTTCCTTATAGACTAAGTACTCGTCTACCAATTTTTCCAGAATCTCGTTTTTTTTCCATTTTTTAGTAATTAAACTACGAGTAGTACCTTCCAGATCAGTCATAAGCATAATGGATTTGTGAATGGTTCCTCTAAATTCTTCTCAACATTGAGAAAAAATTAAAAAAGAATAAACCACGCGGTATCTTGAAAAAAATTGCGAGTGTACATAAAAACACCATGCCGATTACATTTTAGCTTAATTGATATGAATGGTTCGCTAAATCGAGTCGATGGAGGAATAGGTCTTACCCTGAAACAACCTAATTTTACCTTAGAAGTCCTTGATCGTGAATCTCTTATTCATCGAGGAGTAGGGAAGTTTGCTTGGGAACTTTTACCGGAAAAGCAAATAGTCCTTGAAACAGATTTAGGTCAAGTCGTTTTTTCAATAGAATGTTCAGATTGCCCCAATCCCGATGAATTGTTAGATACCGTATCAGATATCACAGAAAAATTTATCCACCAGCTCACTGATAAATTCTCGCTCGCTAAATCTGATAAATTCCCTTTGAAATTTACGATATGGGATTTTCTGTTTTCCCATATGGGTCTTGGTTCCAAAACTCAAATGGCACTTGCAATTGCATCCTCCATCATAAAGATTCTCGGATTAGATGTACACATAGATGTTGAAACACTTACTCAAATGGTGGGGAGAGGAGGGACTTCGGGAATTGGATTTCGCTCTTTTGAAAATGGAGGTTTCATTTTGGATTGCGGTCATCGATTTGGGAAAAATCTGGAGAAAGAAAGTTTCTTACCTTCGTCAGCTTCTCATGCTAAACCTGCACGTACAATTTTACGCTATGATTTTCCAGAGGAATGGTACGTGCTTGTTGTAATCCTAAACGTTCCAGCGGGTGCATCGAATATGGAGGAAATTAATATCTTCCAAAATCACTGTCCTATCCCAATAGAAGAAGTCCAGCAAGTGACTCATCATATTTTGATGCAACTACTTCCCGGAATTATCGAGAAGGATTTGGTCAATTTTGGCGAAGCGGTGAATTCCATCCGAAAAATTGGATTTAAAAAAATCGAAATCGATCTACAACACGATCACATAAAGGAATTAATTAAATTCTTAGAACAAAAATCCTCAAAATGTGTGGGGATGAGTTCATTCGGTCCCACGGTATTTTCCATATTTGAATCAAAGCCACTAGCATTGGAGATGCTGGATCATATCAAGAAAAAATTCTCATCGGTTGGATTTACTTCGTATATCACTACTGCTAATAATACAGGAGCCGATATTGAGGTAACTCCTCAGTAAATGAATTAAAAGGAAAAAGAATAGAGAAAATTCGATTACTAATTAAAATTGATCTAATTTTTTGGATTGGATCCAAATGTCCTCTAAAACGGGGGCAAACATTTTGATATGTTCATCCAATACTGAGCCCATCCCCGCTACTTGTAGTTCTCCATCTCCTTTGGAGACAACACAGACAATCATTTCCTCAAAATCTTTATTGAGAGCCCAAACCGTGCCGCGGGGGAAATATCGCAAGTCAACATTGGTCATTTCCTTTAATGTGTCCACTTTTCCTTTATCAGCAGAACTATTCAAATCAAAATCGGTAGAGATACGAACATTGATACGGGACTTTACTTTTGAGAGTGCTGTAAAATCAATATCTTTGATCGTGGGACAAATTACATATAACCGCATCTTAACCATGGAAAATGCCTCGTTTATCTGCGCTTTCATAGCTTCTGGTGATCTTATGAACCATACATCCTTAAAAGTCATCATAGAGGCTGCTTTAGAACGTTCCCAAAATTCCTGCATAGTTTTTTCTGCCAGATCCAATTGTCGGACAACTGACATCATGGTATCTTCATCCAGTGTTTCCATTACTTCCTTTTGGAATTGCCCTTTTAATTCATTAATTCCTTTTTGAATAGAATTATTCACTTCAGTGACGCGTTTTTCTAAATCTCCTAATGTCTCTTCTAATCCTGCTTCGATATTGGTGAAAGAATCTCCTATTCCTGAACTTATCTCTCCAGCTGTATCCGTAATACTTCCTAATTGCTCAATAACTTGATCTAAGGTGTCTTGTGTAGTTTGGATTACCTTATCTCGGAAGTACCCTGCCATTTCTTCAAATTGGTCCTTAATAATACGTGAAACTATCTTTTCTGCAAAACTTGACAAGGCTCCCACTCGGAATTGCTTCTCGAATGCTTGCGAGATTTCAGATTTTATCGTTTCCAATCGAGATTGCATTCGTCCGAATTCCATTTCAATATCTGGGGGAACTACTTCCTTAAGATTCAAAATAAATAATTTTAAATCATGGAATTTTTGAACCCCTTTCATTTGATTTTCAAATTTTGAGAGCTGGTCTTTCATT
This sequence comes from Promethearchaeota archaeon, assembly GCA_016933055.1. Taxonomy (GTDB): domain Archaea; phylum Asgardarchaeota; class Lokiarchaeia; order Sigyniarchaeales; family Promethearchaeaceae; genus AMARA-1. Next base: position 175,029 of record JAFGBS010000009.1, read on the forward strand.
TTCACGGGGAGGGTTTCCTTCATTTCACGAATAAATTCCACATATTCTTGAAATTTGTCTAAGGATGCAATAGATTTCTCCATCCCGATGAACCTTCCCTCTAAAGCCGTAGGAGCTGCACTCTTCAATCCAGTAATAGATTCCTTAAATTGATGTATTTGTTTCATTAATGCAGCATATGGGGGTAATGCGGAATAATGGATAGTTTTTCCTGGTACTTCTCTTACCAATCCTTTTTCTACCAAATCTTTCGCGATTTCTTGCGCCCGTACATCATCTACTCCACCTAAAAGTCCCATTTCACCGGCACTAACTGGTCCTCTTCCAGTGATCCGAAAATAAACCTCTATTTCGTCTGGAGCTAATCCGATTAATTCGAGGACTTCTTGAGTAGATTTAAACTCTTGTTCACTTGACATGTTTTATTTCACTTCCCTTTTTTTTCGTGAAAATCATAATATACTTTTTCTAGATAATCCAAATGTTTGATCGCAGTCTCTTTTTTAATGATTCCCTCTTCTTGATCCTTACGGATATTCTCTAACATATATTCAGGGTAAAATGGTCGAACTGCAACATCCGTGAGTAAAAATACCCACTCGACATTTTTGTTATCTTTAATTATTTTTAAAATATTGTCTTTCTCCATTACCGATAGCAAATGAGCAACATCTAAGGCACCTTCATCTGTTCCTTTGGGAATCTTATTCAACGGGTAAGGTCTATCTCGGAATAGTGCTAAATAATCAAATTTATCTGGATTAGTCAAATTGCGAGCAAGAACCAGATTATCTTCTTCTGTTGGCTTATAGTCTGCGAAAAATTTCTTCACTTCTGAAAGATATTTTTCGGCGAGATTTGGGTTTGGTAAGTTATTTTTAGCGTTATCGATGAGATCAAACGCTGGAGCTCGAAATATTGTAAAATCTGAGATGAGGAAAAGAAAAACTTCCGCTACTCCTTCAATCCAATCTTGTTTTACTAAACCACTTTTTACAAATGGATCTAGTGTGATATCAAGATTGGTAATGATTTTCTTTAATGACTCTTCCAGCAATGCTTGGAGTTGTTTCTTCGAGTAGGCACGTTCCCTAAGTAATTCTAGGATTTTTCTCCCTTTTTGACTATAATAAATCTGAGCTAGTAATTGCTCCTTCGTCAAATATTTCAATCTTTCCAATAAGAACAGTGCATTTTTCAGATACTGTTTAAGTTTCTTCACTACTTCATAATTTGCACTGATACTTGTACCGAGTTGGCGGAGGTATTTCAAGATCGCTTCATTTATATCTTTAATTACAGCCTCTCCGAACATATCTGGATCCTCACCCAATTCCAATATGAGATTAATCATAAAGGGGGTAGGGGAATCCATGCCTGTGAAGTAGGATGCAACGTTGGACTGAACTTTTTCTAGACGGACCAAGACATTTCCCGCTTCTGCAACACCAGTAATATGAGCATAAAATACTCGCATCATATCATCTAGATCCACTTTCAATTCTTCGGGATAATTCAACTGCACAATTAAACCATCAGTATCGGTCCATTTTGTAACTACAAATCCTTTAGGCATTTTATTTGCTCCCTTCTATTTTCTTTTCTGGTATAGTTTTTTCTTCTGGGGGTGACATATCTTCATAACCCGACATGTCTTTTTTTGGAGCAGCTTTCTCTGAAGGCTGCGATGGTGCTTTTCTACTAGACTTATCTAGTAGACGTTTTTCTTCTTCAAAAATATTTCTTCCAATTGTGTTGGAGTCTTTTGTTTGCAATGGCTTGGTAGCCCTTCCATGTCGGATTTTTCGTCGTAGTGACTTTACAGTTCTAACTTGTGCGGGGAATTTAAAAATACCTTCATACAATCCGATTCCTGTAGCTAAGGCAGCAAGCAATCCTGCAGAACTATAAATATAAGGTTGCAAGTTCGTTGGAGGTGGGTCTGGCAATATAACTATATATGTTAGTTTGAGCACTACGTTATCTATGTAAATTCCAATCGGAGAATCTAATTCAAAATTATCCCCAATATACATTTGAATAGATACGGTAATATTTTCATCCAAACTAATTAGTGATGTAACATTGTATCCATCAGGATTAGCAACTTGGTAAATATCTGTGGCGGCACTGATTTTGACCGTTTCATAGAGTTTCTTATTACTGACAAACAATCGAAATTCCGAGTTTGGAGAAGCATCTGTTGGCCATGGGGTATCAATTTTGTACGAAAATTCAAAGGACGCGTCTCGAATCAAAACATTCGTGCTATTAAGTGAATTCCCGATTCCATCCCAAGAAGCTGTTGTTAATTGGTTCATTTTCTTTTGATACGTGAACGATAAACTCACATTTTTGATATATATGTCATCAAAAAAGTCTTGATCGCTATTTCTATTATCCTCACAAAATATTCTGATCCCCACGGTTATTGTAAAGTTAAAATCATCCGTATTTAACACTGAAGTAAGAAAGAATTTCAGATTTTCTTCGGTGACAGTTGTTATTAATGTATCCTCCATTTGGTCGAATGTCCCCGCACTATCTTTACCGAGATCAGAAGTTTGATTATATGCAATTTCATACACTTTTTGCTTTGGTAAATCTGAAATTAGTAAATAATACCTAATGTAATCGTAATCTGCCGCTTGATGGACAGCATCTCCAGGAACTTCAATTCCTCCAAAATCAGGATTGTTTGCATGAACGGTTGCATTGATTACAGCACTTACGGATGCAGAAGTGATTGTATAATCACTCATATTATTCGGCATGCTAACATTATAATCAAAATGAACAGAAGGTGATTGGTCTGAACGCTGACCATAAGTGTCTCCCCAGTAATGAGAAACATAAAATCCTTCTGAAGTCACATCATAATCATCTGGCAAATCTGGATAGGCTATATTGTTTACTGCTGTCCATGTATCAGAATTCAAAGGTGCATTTAGCTCCCATTCCAATTCCTCTCCAAGTAAATTATAAAGTGCCTCTCCTGAACTCGAACTAGTAGTAATATCAGATTCATCTCCTGCTATAGAAGTTGACCATTGAGAACTGATAGGATCATCAAAACCACTTATCCAAACTACATCTTCATAAAGTATTTCCCGAGCAGAAACTAAAGGAATTGTGCTTAAAAGACTAATCACACATAAAATGCCTATGCTGGTAATTAATAGGGATCTTTTCATTGGTTTCCTTCCCCCTTTGAGGTAATATCAAGATTAGTATCGGTTTTTGACGTATCAATAGATTTAGGTGGTTTGGGTTCGTTAATTTTATCTGCTTCAACATAGGACTTTGAGGAAGCTTCTTTACTTGCAGCGGTACTTTTTGTAGAAGATGTTTTCAGTTTTTTCTGAAGTTGTGTTTTTTCTGAAGCGTGTATCTCATTACTAATTGAGCTAGCATCCTTTTTTGTTAAGGGTTTCGTGCCTCGCCCCGTCCGTATTCTTCTCTTTAAATTACGTATGTGACGAACTTGAGCTGGATATTTGAAATGGCCCTCATAAGCACCAAATCCTACCCCTAATAATACCACTCCTCCCATTAACCCGTAAAGATATGGCCAATTACTCTCAGGTGGAGGAGCTGGAGGTTCAATTAATACATAGGCTACCCACAATTGTACATTTGTTATAGAAACTGTAATATTATCTGCAAGCGCAAATTCATCTGCCAGATATAATTCAATTGAAAGTGTAATATTCACTTCCTTTTGAAGTAATTTCGTTACATTAAACCCTTCAGCCTTTGATTCTTGAAATGAAAAAGTTCCAGAACTTAATTTAATGGTTTCGTTATGCATATTTCCATTAATTCGAATCCGTAACTCCGAATTTGGGGAGGACAGCTCCCAAGGTGTGTCGATCTTGAAATCGTATTTAACAATTCCATTTGTGATTTGTGCATTATCCTCAACGATGGAATTTCCTACTTGGCTCCAAGAAGCAGATGCGTCACGATTGATTATTTTTTCATAACTGAATGTTAAATTATAAGATTTAATTAGTAAATCATCCCATGAATCATCATCGTTTAAAAAATTATCTTCGCACCATATTTTCATTCCCATGGTAAAGTTAAAATTTCGATTATCCGTGGAAAGAACATCAGAAAGAAAAAATATTAAACTCTCTTCTGGAACAGTGAACAAATAAGTATCTGTTAAGCTATCATATGTTGTTGTCAAATATTCAGCATCCGAGGTATATACATCTTGTCCGAGAGGATAAGTATATTGTCCTGTTTGATACTGGGCGATTTCATATGATTTTGTATTGGTAAGATCAGAAACTAATGAATAAAATCTTACATAATCGTAAGTCGAGAATTGAGGTGTTGTCGCCTGTGATGGTGGAACATCCGCCACGTTAGTATAATCCCCATAAGCTTCAACTCCACCATTTCCATTACCGTAACCGTTATTGGCTTTAACAGTAGCGTTCACAATTACAGAGACATTTGCTGATGTAATTCTATAATCCGACATGTCAACAGGCATAGATATATTTCTAGTCCAATGAACTGAGGTTAATTGACCTGCTTCGGCTTCCGTCCAGAAATGTGTAACATACATACCTTCAGATGTGATATCATAATCGTCAGGGAATGTAGTTAATTCTGGATTTTGTACTACCGTCCAATTATCAGTATGTGGTGGATCTTCTGCGATCGAGAATGTGCGATAATCTCCCACTACCTTGAAATCAGCTTGCCCCGAAGTCGGGCTTTCTGCTATCAAATCAGTCAAATCTCCATTAACCGAACTTATCCATTCGGGATCAATCGGAGCAATAAAACCGGGATTAACCATCCATTCCTTATCGGTTCCATCTTGAGCATTTAGTAAAGAGATATGGGAAAAAAACGCAATAACGATAAAGAAAACTATTAATCGATAATATTTCTTTTTTATTGTAAACCCCTCTGTAGGTTTTGTTATCTTAATCACATTATCTTTGTTTTAAATTAATTTAAATTTTCGTTAGAGAACTCATAACTCTTCAAAAGAGATCGGGAATTATTTGAAATAATCACTCTATATTAAGATATTATCAAAAATGATCATAAAAGAAATAAGTCGACCTTTAAAATTAAGGTATGAATAACTTTTACTCTACAGTGTTATGTTCCTTGTTCCGTGGATTGTACAAAATTTTTGCCGTGTTCAATCGATCAGATTTATGTTCTCTAAATACCCCTCCGATCCTTACTGATAAATCTTCAAAACTATACTTGAATTTAATTAACTCCCACAATTTCAAAGCTACGAACCAGAATCCGACTACGATCATTAAATACGAAATGTTCATGATGACATTGCCCATTACCGCATCAAATTCTCCACTTAACTCCCCAAAGCGTGAGTGAAAGATGTTACTCCACAAAATATTCCATAAAGCTTCTAAACAATAAATCGTCAACGAAAGCATTCCGAAGCGACGTATAAAGATACTTCTTTTTACCGTTTTCTCACCAGATTCAAAATCAAATTTTCTGAAAAACCACGGGATCCACAATAACATCAGCCCGAGATTTATAAATGAGAGATCTGGGGGTATGTTCTTGTATCTAAATAAGTAAGTAATAATATCTGTAGAAATAGTAAATAGGTGATATCCTACTAGTAATAATCCAACAATGAGGAAAATCAATCCCAGTTTTCTGCAATAGCGCTTAACGGCTTTATAAGGACGATCTTCCGCTAAAAAAATACCGATCACAATTCCAATAAGTGCATATCCTGCATAAGGCAGTACACAGTGAAGGGATCCTGCTATAAAAGAGAGGAAAAATGCTGGTACATAATACAATCTACCCATTTCCAAATAAGATAAAAATAAGGGATTTAACCATTCCCATAGTGCCTTAGAAATGGTTAACCACACAATAGCAAATATTGTGAGATTACGTATATTTATGTTTTTTGATTCCTCAAACCGATCTTTCCGCCACATGAATAATAAAGTAAAACAGGAAATTAATCCTGAACTTGCAATCATAGATAACGCATCGGCTTTAAAGAAGATTTCAATCTCCGGCAGACTAAATGCTCTTTTCTGAATTGAACCAGTGAAAAGGGAGTACAATTGATGATCACCCGTTAGAGCAGGAGTTGCCATAACAAATAATCCCATGTAGACAAAATGAAAAAGCAAGATCAATAAATTATTTATGATAGATGGTCTCACACTTCTCCAGATAGAATTACCTGCATCTTTTCGGTGGTAAACGATATAAGAATTTGCAATACCAGTAATTAATGCGAATAATCCTGCCCAAGTGCCTAAATAAAGCATTGGGGCAAATATGACTAGGGGTGAACGTGGAAGATATTCTACTGCATTTCCTTCACCGAGAAAAATTCCGAACACGATACCATGTGCAAAAACGACCCCAAAAATAGCTAAGCCTCGAATAAAATCGATACTTAACAGTCGTTTAGACATTGATCAGATCAATGATTATTCTAATAAATATCTATTTGAAATATTTTGTTTTGAAGAAAAAATTAGTAAAGAAAAGGAATTAAAGCGTTTTTGTGGATTTCACGTTAAGCTCGTCTATATTTAGTCTCATTTTAGTTAACATATTCACTTGATCTGCTCGTGAGGGGATATTTAGTTTCTTTATTCTTGCACCTCTTCGGATTTTTCTTCTTATGCTACGTATTTTTCTCACATGGACAGGAAATTTAAGAATTCCTTGATACAAGCTAAATACAATAAAAAGTACTGCTATTCCTCCAGCAAGGCCTGCTGTCAAGGGTAAATAATTGGGTGGTGGTTCTGGAATCGGATCAGGGGTGAATATCATATAAGAGATCTTAAAATAGATGTTATCGATGAATATTGTGTAATTAAGCGTATTCTCAAATTCATCCGCAATATATAATTGGAATGAAACTGCCACGCTCAAGTTTGGAGTCAATAAATCCTTTAAAGCTCTTCCACTAAATTCAATTGTTTGATATATTGGAGTAAAACTATCCAATTTTACCGTTTCACTGTATTTTCTGCCATTAATAACGGTTTGAATCTCACTATTAGGGGATGCGGAAGTCCATAACGAATTGATTTTGTAATCAAAACTCAGTGACGCATTTGTGATAGTTGTGCAATTAACGACATCACCAAGTTGACTATATGAGATGGAACTAAATTGGTCAATTTTTTTCTCATAGGTAAAGGATAAGCTGAAATTTTTGATACGTAGATCGTACCATGTATCTCTGTCGTAGGTAGGGTAATTATCTTCTGCATAAGCATTAATTTCGAGAATAATCGAGAAGTTTGTGTAATCGTATTGTAAAACTTTTGTGAGATAAAGGATTAGGAGATCTTGGTCAACAGGAACTAATTCGGTATCGTTTAAATATACTCTTTCACCATACGTATTTGGTCCTACAGAACCCGATATGTCTTTCCCTAGGGTTGTGGTTTTATTATATGCAATCCGATAATTTTCAATGTTGTTTGGATCTGTAACCGTGATTGAAAACCGTGCGTAATCTCCAACACCAATATATCCACTACTCAATAACACATCACCTGGTGTTTCTAAGTTTGTATCTCCACTCCCATTTACAATTGCACTAACTGAGGCTGATGTAATCACATAATCACTCATATTAACAGGAAGTTCAACTGAATGCTCCCATGTCATACTGGGGAAATTTCTGGTTTGGTTTCCCGTTACACCGAAATAATTTGTGACGGGTTCTTCTAGGTACTCATGCCCAATATAGCAGCCATTTTCATCAATACCATAGATATCGGGTAAAATAAACTCAGGATTGGGGATTTCAGTCCAATTATCGGAGATCGGCGGATTTGCATTGAAGACATAATCTCCCTCCTCACCAATTAAAACGAATGTGGCTTCTCCTCCTGTTATTTGTCCATCCAAATCTTGATCATCCCCTGAAGTTTCGATTACCCAGAAAGAAGAATTATCGAATCCATTATTTCGTAACCATTCAATATCTGTGTAATAATCTTCTCGTGCTGATACAGAAACAATTTTAGAAGAGACAATCGAGGATAAAATCAAGATTGATATAATTATTACTAATCTCTTGATCCACTTCATTTTCAACTTAATTCAGATCCCTTTGAATGATATGATAATTTTGGATATTGATTCTATATATATCTTAACTTATACATTACATTAACTATCAAATATTTGTGAATACCATGAATGAAGAAACTATAGCTGATAGAAAATTCCCTGAAGATTTTACTTCTAAAGAGCGCGCAATTTTTGAGGTCGGCATCAAACTTGGAGCGCTTTATCATATCGCAATGGGTATGCCCATTTCAAAAGATCCAATGACGATTGCATCCATCGAGACCGCTCTTGCTAATTCTATTAAATCTCAACCCTATGTCACTGAGATGAAAGTGAAATTAAACGTGGACAATATTATGGGGTCAAAATCCCATGAATTTGATTACTCTGAAATCACATCTTCGACTCTAAACGCAGAAATCCGACTTAAGTATAACAATATAGAAGTGTTAGGAATGTTGGAATGGAATGAAGAACTCAACTACCCGCTTATGTTCGTCAAGAAGATACGCTCAGACTAGGATTTTATTTCTTCCAAAAACTTATCAACCATATCGCAGACCTTTAACGCTCGCTGAGATGCAGAGAATCGACGAATATCATATTGAAAATCCCTTACTCTATCGATTAATTTTTGAATATCATTTCGGGAATTTTGCTGTTTTTGGATAGCAGGAATTTTTGATGCGTACACAATAGCTTCTAAAGCTAAATTGTCTCCTCGATTAACTGGTTGAGATTGTTTGAATGATTGATACATCTCCTTTACAAGTACTTGAAAAGTTACCTTAAATTCAGGGTGTTCCTCACTAGAATGAGGATTTTTCAGAAATATAGGTTTATTTCGTATATTGATTTCTCCAAGAATGAGAATTTGGGATTGTTTTAGGAACGCATATCCTTTGTGAATATCCAAGTAAGATTGATCCATCTCTTCAACATCGATACCGGCATGTTCTCCTCTTAACGCTGCCAGAGCAAAATATTCGACATCATCGGTGAAATTGATGGTTATAAATTTGACATTCGGGTTCATTAACAGCTCAAAAGTATCTGTATCGGGATATGGTTTTAGGAACATTACCTTATTACCGCTAAATCTTATTCCCATAGCCGAAGCATTGAATCTCTGTTGATTTGGCCATTGAATAACTACAATTGATTCATATAATTTACCATTTTCGAAGGGGAAATCTATTTCGTCCATGCTATCAATGTTAATTTGAATAAAGTCTTTATTTTTGTTATGTGCACCCATATCAATCTATAAGAAAACGTTTATTTTCTATATTGCTAAGGTGGTATTATGGTTCGTGTTGTCGGTGTAGATCCGGGTTCTGCGAGTTGGGATTTTGTTGGGATGGATGAAGATGGATCATTCTTTCTGGATCACTCTATTCCGACCAAACAAATTCAAAAACATCCTGAACTCTTCTTAAACCTTATAGAAACAACTGATTTTGATATAATGTCTGCACCCTCAGGATTTGGACTTCCCTTAAAAAAAATTGAAGATTTGAAAGAAGAGGATTTCTTTTTTGCACTCTTAAAGAAAAATCCCGAAAAAGGTATGATCGTGGGACTAGGGCAAATTCTGAAAATACTACAAGAACAAAAAGTAAATGGATATTTTTTACCCAGTGTGAAGCACCTTTCTACGGTTCCAAGACATAAAAAAGTGAATAAAATTGATTTAGGAACTGCAGATAAATTATGTACCGTCGTAGTAGGTATTCGCAATCAAATGGAGGATTATAACATCTCTTGTGAGGAGTCCTCTTTCATCATGGTTGAAATGGGTTATGGTTTTAATGCCGTCATTGCAATTGAAAATGGACAAATAACTGATGGAATTGGAGGATCTCAACTAATGGGTTTCCGTGCGGTAGGTTCCATTGATGCTGAAATAGCTTATTTGATGGGAAAGATCAAGAAAAAAGATGTGTATCGAGGTGGAGTGAGCTCAATAGCGGGATATTTTGATATGAGAGCTGAAGAGCTCTTATTATTATCAAAAAAAGATAGAAAAACAAAATTGGCAATGGATGCATTTTATGATAACTTGATCAAATCCGTGTACGCTATCTCGAGCTCCTTTTCATCGAGGGATGCTATTAAAGAAATTTTATTTGCAGGAAGGCTTGCAAAAATTGATGCTTTAATTCAACCTTTGAAAGAAAAATTATCTTTTATTGCCCCCACCAAAGTTATGCGATCATATGTATCAATTTCCAAAGAATCTGCCCAAGGCGCTGCATTTATAGCAAATGGATTATCGGGTGGAAGATTTGCAGACATCGTTGACAATTTGAAAATTCGAGAATCATCTGGCAGTATTTTGGATGATATCTATCTACCGTTGGAACAGCGAATGTAAAATAGGTTTTATATGAGAGATTTTTACTTATTCTTTAATAGATCAAATCCTATATTTACTCCACATATAGAGATGCATACAGATGGCTACCTCCTTACGTATCTTATTAATTACGGGTGAACAGAGTTTTAACGAGATTCAGCAAATTGCGAATAAAGTGAATGGAGAAAAGGATCTAAATATTCACTGTGAAATTCGGATGGTATCCGTAGATGTTTCTGCATTCATCACTCCCGAACATGTTACTGAATTGTGCATTCCTTTCACCGAAGAGAATTATGATTTCGCATTAATTCCGGGTTTCACTACATGGGATTCAAGTATTTTGAAAGATAAAATTCAGATACCCGTGTACAAAGGTACACGGTTTTCTGGGGATTTATACGATTTACTCTGTCACATAAGAGAACTTAAGTTACCTACTAAAAAAGCTGCAGATCATTTACTCCAAACTAGAAGTCGACAGAAAATTCAGGAATATGTTGAAAATCTTGGTGAAACCTTTTTCACGCAAGGACAACCAATATCAGGATCTCGAGTATTGCAATTTGTCACACCTAATGGACGAAGAATCTTAACAGGAGGAGATTTTCCACCATTATTGTTCGCGGAAATAGTGGATGCTCCAAAATTATCCGAATCCGAAATCATGGAAAAAGTTCATTATTATATGGATTCGGGAGCAAATGTGATTGATATCGGGATGATCTTTGGACAATCCCATCCAGATCTTATTCGAAAAATCGTTCCGAAAATAAAAAACACATGCGATATTTTAGTTAGCATAGACAGTGTGCGCATAGATGAAATTGTGGCCGGGATTGAGTCGGATGTGGATATAATTCTTAGCATTGATGGAGAAAACATCGATTCATTTTTAGAGTATTCGGAAAATCATCAAATAAAACGAGATCTTGGAATAGTATTAATTCCACTTGATGGTCCTAATCATACGGCTATAGAAAATCCCACCGCAAAAGCCGAATTTCTCATATCTTTAGCAAAAAACCTACGCAATCACGGGTTTAACAATATATTTTATGATTCCCTTTTAAAAAACCCTATTTCACCGGGATTAATGGATTCTTTGCACTGTTATTACATCCACAATGAAATTGTACAACAGCAACCCGAAATATACTATCCTACCTTTATGGGATTACATAATGTATTTGAGCTTGTCGATGCGGATAGCAGTGGAATGATCAGCTTACTATCCTTAATTGCATCAGAATTGAATTGTGCCGGAATCTTTACGACAGAATTTAGTCCAAAAACACTAGGTTCCATACGAGAGACTCGTAAAAGCATTGATTTTGCTTATTTTGCAAAAATCTCCAAATCACCCCCCACAAGCTTAGGACTGGATGCATTTTTTGTGAAATCTAAACGAAGGTCCCTCTCAAGAACTGAGGAACCGAGTATAATCCTCAACCTACATACAAACGAAATTTCCCAAGAAAATCTCAAAGAATTGATATCACCCGATGATAAATTTATCCACGACACTACGGGGTACTTCAAAATCTACATAAATCACTTAACTCGCTTAATTGAAGTAATTTTTATACCCTTTGATGAGACAAAAAAGCGATTAAACCTAACTGGACCCTTACTTTTAAAAGGACGATCTGCAGAGCATTTGTATAAAACCATTCATCAATTGGGTTTAGTGACGGAAATCTCTCATGCATTTTATCTTGGTAAAGAATTAAGCAAAGCTGAATACGCATTACATGTCAATGCTCCGTATTTCGAGGATACTGAATTAGAATAAAAATTAAAAAATTAGTAAATCTATTAGACGATCCTTAAAAAATAAAAAAATTTATTCCTTTATGGGAGTAATCTTTGACTCAAATTCTTCTAATTTGATGGGAAGTTCCCCATTTGGAGGGATAATCCCTTTTTCTCTTTGTATTTGTCGCGCCAAAAGATACATAATAAGTGATAATGCTTTTCGACCGCGGTTGTTTGTTGGGATCGCAAGATCTACACCATCTAACGTATCATCTGTATCGATCAAACTAACTAATGGAATTCTTGCAAGAGTTGATTCAGCTAAGGCTTGTTTATCGGCATGTGGATCGATGATAAGTACACAATCAGCTTCAAAATAGTCATCAATCATTGGATTGGTTAGTGTTCCCGGAATAAACCGTTTATCCATAGATTTTGCGCCAATCACTTCTGCAAATTTACGAATGGGTTGTCTACCATATCGCCTTACACTACAAACAAGAATCTTTGATGGGTCAAAACGGGCTAAGAATTTACCTGCAACGCGTAAACGGGTATCAGTTGCGTTAATATTAATCACATATAGCCCATAACTCGTGGTACGATAGATCCAAGGCTCTGTGTACTTGGTTTTCAATTTAGTACCTATATGAACCCCATGGCTAAGGTACATTTCTCTATCCACGAGCAATAAAGCCTCTTCGGATGCTTCTTGAATTTCTTGTACTTCTTCTTCCGACATTACACTCTTTCACATTAAACATGCAATTTTAATTTTTTTGTTGTAATACTTCTGGAAACAGTTGGGATCTTATGGTGTCTTTTCAATTATTTTGGAGAATTTCTGAAAAGAATGCTTTAATGTCACGGAAATTTGGTTAAAGTATGTCCCAAACCATTGCTATTTCTGGCAAGGGGGGGGTTGGAAAAACAACAATTGCAGCCCTTTTGATAAAATACCTAGCCAAACACTTCACTGATCGAGACGTCCTAATTATTGATGGAGATCCTGCTAGCAACATACCTGAAGTATTAGGTTTAAAAACGGATTTAGATAAAACTATTAGTCGAATCACTTTCCATCTCAAGCAGCAAATCGAAAAAGGCTCCCTCCCTCCGGGTTATGATAAAGGTTTACATCTCCAAAACGAGATTTACAAGATTATCTACGAAAAACCCGATTATGATGTCCTAATCCTAGGTCGAGGGGAAGGTAAGGGCTGTTATTGCTTTATCAACAATTTATTAAAAAATATTTTGGATCCCTTAGAGGAAAATTATGATATTATCTTTTTGGATATGGAAGCGGGTTTAGAGCATTTCAGTCGTCGTACTGATCGAGATGTGGACGAACTCATAATTGTGACTGATATGAGCAAAATGGGTTTTAATACAATGGATCGGATCGTAGAAATCTCTACCGAGGTGCATTTGAATTTTAAAAAATATTGGATTGTCGGAAATCGGTTTGATAATGAGGATGCTAAATCTATTCTCGAAGATCGAATCCAACAATTAAAAGATAAATTCCAAATTGATATTGAGTTAATCGGTTATATTCCTCAAAATAGTGAGATAATTAAGAGGAATCTTATTGGAGAAGCCCTCATAGACGTTCCAGATGAGAACCCTGCATATGTTGAAGCAGAAAGAATGGGAAGAATTATCTTTAAACACTAATTGATTTACAATTATTCCTTGGATGCTTTTGCAACAGCAATTTTCTGATAGAGTTCTAAGGTATTCCTTGGGGGGATCACTTCTTTCTCTTTTTTAACAAGGCGAATTGCGTCAAAATTACAGAATGTCACGCACACTCCACAACCGATGCATCGGGTTAAATCTACTGTGGAAATTTCATTTACGACTTTAGCAGCATCCATAGGACATTTAGCTTCACACAATTTACAACCCGTACAATTTTCAGGGATTACTTCGGCATAGTAATTAGTATGAAAATATTGTGCAGGATTTTCCAACTTCTTTGCATTAGTCAAAATTTCACATGAGCATCCACAACACATACATAAAGCAAACGGTCTTTGAGTATTTGAGGGTTGTAGGACCAACCCAAGTTTTTGTCCTTCTCTAATGATTTTTAATACTTCTTCTTTGGTTATTTTGCGACCTAATCCATTATCGATATAATAATGCGCAGCTCCTCCGAATTGGAAACAAGTTTCTTTCGGGTGATTGCATCCTTTCCCTAATATATCCTTGGTTTGCCTGCATATGCAATTACTTAGAGAAATAGTATCTGATGCATCGGCGAGCAATTGTTCCACCTCATCAAAGGGTGTAACAATATTTTTATGTTCCACCATTTCCTTTACTTCAATTGTTTTTATAGCCTTAGTTGAGGGGATCGTGCGCATTTGGGGCACTTTGGTTTTAAGTATCTCATCACGATAAGCTTCGTCCATATAATCAACAAAATTCCGTGCAAAACTGGGGCTTAATCGATTCACTTGATATTCGAAAATACCCACCGCAAGGGCTGCTATACTGTAATAAATTTTTCCTCTTTCTTTTCCGGTGCCTCCATTAATTACCCCTTTCTTCAACATCTCGTTTAGATTAAATTCTAACCATTCGCGGGATTTTTCTCGTCGTTTAAAATAGGGGTAAATCTCATCTACTGTTTGAGGTATTATTCCTAAGCGTAATGCGATCATAGCGTGTTCTGGGTTAAATAATTCCTTAAGTATTTTTAGTTCAACACCAGATTCTGTTTTCGGATAACCGACTGGGAAAGAATCTAAATGTTTACGAAGTTTTTTGTAGATTTTATCGGTGGAATCACTATTCATATCAGTAAATTGGTGAGTTTGGTTTAAAAAATTTGCATAAAAAAACAAGTCTTAAGAAAGGGTAAGATTGAAGTGATGAAGATAAGATTTAACGATCATTATATTCCTTCATAAACTGTTCAAGGTTCCAATCTTTTTCCATAAATTTCTGTAATCCCGAGGAATCCATTGGACCGACCACTACATAACAATTTGCATCATCTTCGATTGCACCACTAAGACGAGCCGCCATTCCAGGAATTACTAAAACGCGGTGATCTACTGCATCAAACACTTTAAAATCATTAACTGCTTCAGCAACTTTATCGGAGCTTAATTGACCTCCTGCTACACCTGCTTCTATCCCCAATCCTTCAGTATCTACAACTAAAAGATAGGAATCGATGTGAGCGTCCTTTATGTCTTGTTCCACGGGGATCTTAGTCATTCGATAATTACTCGTCATGAAAATCGGAGAATTTCTACTCGGACTTCCAATCTCAAAGAATCCTGCATCCACTCGGGGATAGATACGGGGATCGGTGAAAATATTCTGCCTATAGGTCATCAACGCCAAAGGAACCCATACCTCTTCTTCCGTCCGACCTGAATGGATTATTACTAAACTTACATCCACACTCAGCATCATAATTGCAGTTAATGCTTCTTTATACTGAACAGCGAAAAGTTCCTCTTCTGATGTGGGGTTATCAATGGCCCAAATGGATGCAGGAACTCCCACGGTAGGATGCTTTGTCAACTCGCTCCCATCTCTGATGGAACTATACCGAATTTGCATTATACGATTTAAAGTTTCAGTCGAATACCCAGCACCCATGATAGTTCCGGGATCTAATGCCAATTCTGTTACTCCCATATCTTCAAGAGAATGTGCTATGGAAACTAACTCATCCAAATCAGTGGAAAAGCAAACAACTGGGAGATTCAGTTCTATGGCACATTTACCCACATCCTTCCAATTTTCCTTGGTTGCTGCATAAAGAAGCGGTTTTTTTTCTTTAATCTTTATAGCAGCACTTTTGAGCACCTCGGGATTAAAAGAACATAATATTAATGGAAGATTTACGGAATCGGATACTAATTTTACCGTCTTTGCATACATATCGGGATTGTTGGAAGAACTACGAATTGCGATCGCATCCAAGGTCAAGTTTTCTCCGATTCGGAAGACAACAAACTCATCTAGATGCTTGACTACATCCATTAGGTTCGGCATTTCATCGTAGACTTCGACTGCAATCGCAGTTGGATTGAAAAACGTCAAATCATGTCGGTGGAATGCTTCTTCGCCACCAATACGGCATAAATTCTTACCAGCTCCGAATTCTAGTGGTAGTTGAGGTGGTTTAATGAGTTCTTCTATTTGTTTTCTCTTCTTTGGGGGGAGATGTTTTGGAGGACAATCTTCTAATTTTACTCGACGCTCTAATAAATCCGTTACAAACTCCATACATGTGTTACGACCACACTCTTTACAATTGCTACGATCAAGTAATTTATAAATTTGGAGGGGGGATGCTCTTTTTACCAATTCCATTCACCAATATAATAAAACTAATCTGACTGGGTAATAAAAAGAGTTGTTTTGGTTTTTTCAATAAAAGGTAAAAATCGATAAATGGAATTAAATAATGTTGGAGGATAGATTGTATAGAGAATGAATGATATCGATCGTGCAACGCAATCGGTGATGGATGCCCATGAAAACGCCAAAAATGATCCATCCCGTCCCCAATTTCATTTACTTCCACCAAGTATGTGGATGAATGATCCAAATGGACTGATATATTATAACAACAAATATCACTTATTTTATCAGCATAATCCTTTTAGGGCTAAATGGGGCCCCATGTATTGGGGTCACGCAGAATCCTCTGATCTCATTCACTGGACCCATTTACAGATAGCATTGGCACCAGATAAAAAAAAGGGGGAAAAATACTGTTTTTCTGGTTGTTGTGTAGATGATGATGGAATTCCTACAATTCTCTATACAAGTATACATTCCCTGCTAAATGTGTTATATGGGGGTCAAACTTGGATTGCGACAAGTGATTCCGATTTAATTGAATGGAGACGCAATCCAAACAATCCGATAATGAAAAACTCTATGCATAACATAACTATCCGCCATTGGAGAGATCCTTACGTATGGAAAGAAAATAATGTATGGTATATGGTAATGGGGGGTCAGCTTACCCAACCCAAACGTGGCGCTGTTTTCTTATACACGTCAACGGATTTATATCATTGGGTATATAAGGGCATTTTCTCTGAGGGAGATCCTAACATCCATAAGAAGCCTTGGGAATGTCCCAATCTCTTAAAATGGGATAATAATGCCGTACTCATTATCTCTCCTATGGATAAAGTGCAATTCTCACTCGTAAATTTAAAACAAGAATACACGAACTCTTCAGAATGGTTTATTTTTGATCATGGTAGGGAATTTTATGCTCCACAAGCTATAAAACACCCTCACAATGAGGAAAAATATTTATTATGGGGCTGGATCAAAGGAGGTGGAATCCAAGATCAATGGAATGGATGTTTTAGCATACCTAGAGAATTAGAATTGATCGATAACAGATTAAAAATAACTCCTTCTTCCTCAATAACACAGTTGCGTCATCACCATCGCCATTTTATCAATCAATCTGCTATATGTAACCTTCATGATGGATGCGGGGAACTCATACTAAAAATACCCCAAGATGTTTCTTTTACCATAGATATTTACCAAAATCCAAAGAATAAATTCAGTATTATTTACCATCCAAAATCCAATTCATTCATCATGGGAAAAGAAATTACAGAATATCATTCACTTCAGGAAGAGATTACATTGCATATATTTATCGATAGGAGTGTAATTGAGGCATTTTTTAACTATCAAGAATGTTTTACAACTCGTTTTTATCCACTCTCATACACAGACATAAGTATTGATTGTAAGGTACCAGGAACAGAATTACTTTCGTTGGATGTATGGGATTTATCAGGAATTATCAACAATTATGCTTCAAAGTAATCTATCATAGAAATTTTCATCTGAATCTCTACGTAAATATCGAATATTTGGCATTCGATAATTGAATTGTACTTTAAATTTACGAAGAGGGGAATTGGAACACGGATTTCCGTCTTGAAAACTTATTCGCATTTTACGAGGATTAATATAAACGCTAGATAACGTTTTAAACAAATTATTGCTATGCCTACACACGGTTTCATCCATCTCATTAGGTGGTCTTTGGTGATCTGACACTGCTTCTCTAAGGGAGCTCGCCGTAATCAATCTTCGACCAGCTTGATCTTCCATTAACTCTCTCATACGTTTAAGTCTCCAGTTGCTTAACTCGATGATTTTAAATCCTTCCAGACCCTCAACCGTCCATTCTGAATCATCTGGAATTTGGTGGGCTTTCATCGTGGGGTCCATATAATTATTTGAAGCACAGGTAATATATCCACTTTCTACTGGTTCCATAGCTCTTACAGCTCCAGTAGTTGCACTTCTTTCGACTATTCTACCATCATTGTTTTTATCTAGAATTAAGAATATCCATCCCACTGGCATAGGAGCTTTCATCAGATAATCTACAGCTTCATCCGTAGTTTTAAGAGTTTCCAGCACTTCTTGAACGAACATAGTACCGGGGGGATTTGCCAAATCCAAATCTGTTGAATATGCGGCATTCATTGTAATTCCCAAACCCTTTTCATTTATTCCGGAAACAATACCAGGCAATGGACCTTCGCCCATCCCAACCGTAGAATACTCATTTGTAGTTAAATCACAAAATCGAATAATTTGATACTGCTCTAATTCAATGGGAAAATCGAAATTTTTCACCAAGAAACCTTGGTTAAAACGATTCGTAACTATACCAGCTGTACATCCACGCCCTCGAGGTACTTTTGTGTCAAGATCCATTTTTCCCGAAAAGTTTTCGAAAAATAAGGCTTTTGCCAGTTTTTCGGTCTTTAATCCGAACCCTTCTGCTATTCCGGTCAATTTTTCATATTGATTTGGCAGAATTTTCTCAATATTTTTCTCCATCTTACGTGCTCCACTGGTTATGATTTGATCAAATACGAAATTGAATACTCCTTTACCAACTTGACCAACAATCGGTGCAGCTTGGACAAAATTCATCCCACGCAGCATTTTAGTCATTGAAATCCTACCAACTAAAGCATAATATAATCTACCTTGTTGAACCCCGACTTCATAATGTTCTCCACGTGTATTGATTCGATCCACAGGCATAGGTTTTAATCACTAAATTAAATTCTTAGAAATTGTAAAATCATTCCTATCTTAACTATGTATATTTAACAAATTTAAAAATTCACTCGATCAACGAATTTCAAAATAGACTTATGCACATTAAGAGATCCAAAATGGAAAATTTTTAATGGTATTTTCCACAAAATGGGATAACTAACGAAGATCTTTGAAGATCTGAAGACTACACTAGAAATAGATGCACCATGGCAAATACTCATCATCGAAGTCGAAGAACTAAAACAGGCAAAAAGTTGCGGAAAGCTCGGAAGAAACGTAAGTTCGAATTAGCTTCTCCGCCAATCGAAACAAAAATAGGAACGGATCGAAAAAAGATTGCTCGAACCCGTGGAGGTAACCAAAAATTAAAACTTTTCAATGCAGAGAAGGTCAATGTGGTAAACCCGAAAACGGGGGAAGTTAAATCGACCGCTATTAAACGAGTAGAAGTAAATCCTTGTTCCATCGATTACTCCCGAAGATCTATAATTACTAAAGGAGCTATTTTGGAGACAGAGTTAGGATACGTGAAAGTTACCTCTAGACCAGGACAGCATGGTTTGTTAAATGGTGTAGTTGTTGAATACAGCAAGAGTAAGAAATAAAGAGACATAGCAAAGTGAAAACAAATGGTTAGACCGTTATATAGATCCCGGAGTATGGCTCGTAAGAAACGAAATACCCCTGGAAATCGAAATACAATTATCTATCGGCGAAGAAATCCTTCCAGAGCGAAATGTGCATTATGTGGAGCAACTTTAGGTGGGGTTCCAGCTAAACGACCAGCAAAGATGAAAAAAATTCCCAAAGTTTCAAAACGTCCAGAACGTCAATATGGTGGACGAATATGTCACAACTGTCTAAAGAGTTCTTTGGTGGAAGTCTCAAAAGACTTGTAGATTATCTCCATAATAAAATTATCAACTTTCTTCTCTTCAATCTTGATGTTCTAATATACATTAATTCAAATCAGATCCCCCCTACTCCGAATGACAAAAATTTATAGTCATGATTCTTCTAATTTCCTATAATGGGTAAATTCAGCACTTTCATGGGATTACTGTTAGGCACTGTAATTGCATTTTTTGGAGTGTTTTTCTTTAATTTTATGAATTTCTTAACTTACGATGGTAGAAACCTTACAGATTTGTTTGGAGAGATTATACAAAATCCATTTGTGGGATTATATGAATTTTCTTGGATATCTTTTCGATTTAATTTATTCAATTTTATTTTTGTTCTACCTAATATTCCAAATAAGGTTTTATTTCTAATCGAATTCTTTCTTCCAGTGTTTCTCACATGGTTTTTTAGCGGTTTGATTACTGGTTTACTTGTAATAGGAGCTAAACGTGGTCTTTTATTCGGGTTTATAGTAATCTCTTTTCTTGTAATTCTATGGTTGTGTTTTGCCGTAATTTCGGGTGCCAACATCACCTTTGTGTTTGTACAAAATATCTATGAAACGGGAGGAGGAATCCTTACTGCCTTGTTTTCGGTTCTGATAGGTGGTGTAATTGGCGGAGCGATTTCAGGAACCATTTCTAAAAAAAACCAGTTAAAAAAGCCGGGTTGATCTAATTTTCCAGATTATACAAACTTTTTTTGAACATTCGTGTAAATCTGTCTGACATTTTGAACCCAATTTGAAAGAAATGCAGGTGAAGATGGATATCGCCTATACACAGCTTTAATTTCTTGCATCTGATTACGTAAATAATAAAGATCCATGAGAATAGACGGGTTAGATAAACCCCGTATAACTTTACCAATTATTGCACCTATAGGTAATGGAAGTTCTCCGGTTGCTGTAATGCCTATTATTTCTTCGCTTGTGATTAATTGTTTTTTTAACACAAAATTCAATACATCATTTGGGAATTTTTGAATCGCAACACGCAATAAATCTAATGGAGCAAATTCTGCAGCAATAGTTTTCTGAGATAATAAATTATAATTCCACAACGCTAAAGCATCATATTTTCCAAGGGCTTCAGCTTTTTCATATGCTTGAATCGCAAAATAACCCGCTTGCATGGAAGAAAATAGCCCTCCGCCCGTAATGGGATTCACTTGCATTGCAGCATCTCCAACAAATAGGATTCCATTCGCAACACCAGTAAAAAGAGGTTTGCATACAGATACCAACCCCGATCCTCCATTAATCTTAGTACATATTTCTTTTCCAATAAATGGTTTATACACGTACTTCTGGTAGTATTCTATTAATCGGTCTTTGTATTTTTCTGACACTCCGAATCCTAGATTAACTTCGTTTTCATTTCTGGGGAAATACCATATATATCCTCCAGGAGCTCGTTGATTATCCATATAAATTGATATATAATTTTGATCAACTACTACAGGATTTTTCAGTTTTAAAATCTCACGATAACAGACGATATAATCAGTAGGTGATATTTCTTTATCCAAAAAAGGGAAGTCTATTTTTCTTCGTAATGGTGTATGAAATCCACTGGCATCGATTATCACATTTGCTCGTAGTTCTTTTTCCTCCAGAATTTTGCTCTTTATTCTTACACCTATGATTTGTTCCTTATCATATAAGGGAGAAAGTGCATGAGTATTGTCAAATAATTCCGCACCTGCATCAATAGCATCTAACATTAATCTTTGACCGAATTGCAGACGATCAATAATATAACCTGCTTGAGCTCGATCTTTTATTGTAATGCAATAATGGCTATCTGGAGGGTATAATTTCGATCCATTGATTATATTCAAATACTCTCCTTTTTTTGGATGAGGAATTCCTAAATTATCAAATATTTGACTTCCAATTCCATCTCCACAAATTTTATCCCCGATCTTCTCTTTAGGTTTTCCATCCAACAGGCATACGTTAAATCCTTTTTTTGCAGCAAAATATGCTGCAATAGTTCCAGCAGCTCCTGCACCTACAATTAGCAAGTCATATTTTTTCATCTAGTGTCACTTAGACGTATTATCCGTATAATCCAATTGATCCGGGAAAAAGAAGTACCGTTAAACCAAAAGTAAGTAAACATCCCGTAATGGGAACTGTCAGATCATCGATATTCGAAGGGCTGAAGATTTCCACAACAGTGGAATTTGCAGCCATCAATAAAGATAGTATTGTAATCCAAAAATATTCCATTTCTTGGACATTATCAGGAAACCACTGACCAAAAAAGCTAAATCCAAAGAAGCTGAGTAAAAAAGCGGATATGAACATCGTCGTACTTCCTTCTATGGTACGAATTGTTTTCGTGTACTTAAGATTGATATAATGTTTTCCCCATTTTCTGCCTACCCATGCTGCCGCAGTATCACTAATCATCATAACCATAATGCTGCTCGCTGGAAAATAAAAATATCGAACCGCAGAAGGAAATGAAAAAATAAACACCAAAATGTTGATTGCTAAAGCATATGAAAAGGGTCCACTGAGGTAACCTTTTTCTTGCTCATCCTTCTCTGCGATTGCTTCAAATACGGGTTTCCCAATGTTTTTAGGCCCAGCAAACCTTGTGAATATCAACACAGAGATGGAAATGATGAGAGCTAGAAATGGCAGAGATAAATAGGGAACAATAAAAACAGCAAACCCAGCAAAAAGATGAACTATCTTTCGTGCTGAATGAGATGTTATTATATTCCCCCTCTTCAACATGATGGAAACTCCGATGACTAACAAAACATACAAAAAAGCGCCAGATAATAAAATAATATCTAATTGGAGTGGAGTTATTTCCGCCATGGTTCAATATACCTAATAGGTCTCTATCTATCCATAATCTTTGAATATTGCCAGAATATACCCAATTAGACCCACATAAGCTGCAATTTTCAAGCATAAACTGGCTTTAGTTTGACGATTCATCTGATCTGGTTTGATAAGGAGTATAATCGAAACTAACACAAAAACATTCCCAATTCCTATGGTTATCATAAACCACACATTCAAGGAATACACGATCGCAGGGATAATATAAGTTATTATTGCTATTAGAGAAAAAAACCCCGATAATATTGCCGTGAATTTATATCCTCGTACACTGGCGACTGTTTTCACCTGAAACTCGGTATCTCCTATAACATCTTCCATTCCTTTCACTAATTCTCTACTAATTAATAAACTCACCGCAGTGGCATAGAAAAACCATAAATAATCGGGAATTTGAGATATTTGCGAAATTAACAATGCTCCAAACGGGATTCCTGAGGAGAATGCAATTCCTACGATAACATTTCCCATAAATCCGCTCCTTTTGCCCTTCCAATTATAAAGAAATCCAATAAATCCAAAAAAAAATCCCAGAAGTGGGATGAGAATTTTGTTTGGGGTAAAAAAACCTAAGGGGATTGATAAAAATATCCCCAATCCCATTAGAATGCTGGAATAGATAATTGCGCTTTTTTGAGTGATCTTTCCACTGGGAATAGGTCTATTTGGGCGATTTATCGAGTCAATATTAAGATCAAAAATATCATTTATAACATTTGAAGCTGCAGCAATCAAAATATAGACACATAATCCTCCAAAGAGAGCAATAACATGGTAAGTATTTTGAAAAAAATCCGTTCCAGAATATGCATTCAATATACCGATAACTACGGTAAGACTTCCAAATAAGCAGTTTAGAGGACGTATGATTTGAATATATGCCAAAATCTGGGAATAGGATTTAGGAACTTGATTCAAGCTTTTTCTTTCCTGCTAGTTTTATAGCTGCTATAGTCTCTGATAAGGATTTTCCGTGATCTTTTAATAACATTTCTTCAAGGATCGTTCCCTGTACAATCAAATCTGCACCAGCATTTACTATTGCTACAGCATCAGCTTTCGTTCGAATTCCCCCCCCAACAATAATAGGAATAGTTAGGGATTTTTTTATAAGTCGAATTATAGATTCGGGTACGGTAGCCTCTGAACCAGACCCTGCTTCTAAATAAACCATTTTAAAACCAAAGTACTCTGCTGCCAGTGCATATCCCAAGGAGATTTCTGGTTTGGATCGAGGAAGTAATTTAACGTCTCCCAGCCAGCCTGCACCTGATCCAGGCTCCACAATAAGGTAAGCAGTTCCAATTGGTTCCATATCAAAAGATTTCATAGTAAATGAGGCGAGAGCTTGTTGTCCCGAAATGTAATAATGATTTGTAGAATTCAGCAAACTCATAAATAAGGCTGCATCCGCTTTTGCACTTATACCGCTAATACTTCCTGGAAATAAAATTACAGGGAGGTTACATTGTTTTTTGATATCGAGAATAGTGTTATCAATATAAGCACGGTCAAAACAGGTACTTCCTCCAATAAATATAATATCTGTGCCTGCAGCAGCAGCAATTTTAGCCATTTTACCAGCATCTTCGATGGTTTGTTTTATTGGATCGGGATCAATAAGGCTAACATGTAATACACCTTCTTGTTGCAGTTGTTGTACAATTTTATTATAGATCTCATTCATCTGATAGTTCCTCTTCATCCTCTTCGTCTGATGCATCATTTTCTAAAACAATTTTCTCTTTTTGATTGTCATGTTCTTCAGTAATACGCCAATAGATATCATCTATTAACCATTCTCCGTCAATCTGTACAAGATGGCATAATGTTCTACCACTTTTATTCAAAACAAGCTTGACATGCTTTTCGGGAATTTCATATGATTCCCCTTCTTTCAACACCTTAGATAGATCTTGATCGATAGCATCAGTGTCAATTGGAATTCGCTTAAAAAGTTCGATGGCTTTTTGAAAACTTTCAATCGTCAACTCTTTTTGAATTCTAGGCGTCATCAATGAAAAAAATGTATCATAATCATTTGTATACAATGCTTGAATCTGTTTTTCAAAAACATCGATTGCAGCATTGATGATTTCACTCATACTTGTTATCGTATCATACTTGTAATATAATTTTTCTCTCAGCTTATTTTTATAAACCTGCTGGAAGAGATGATCTATATGAAGAAATTCTCTCAAGAAAATTCCATTCCAGAAATTTCAATAGTAGATTCTTTCTGGGATTATTGGTCCCGCACAAACTTAAATGCGCTGTATTATCAGTGGGAGCAATTAGAAAAAACGCATTGTATTGAGAATTTCCGCATTGCAATAGGGAAATCAGATAGTTTTCGTGAGGGATGGTTTTTTTCTGATTCTGATGCATATAAATGGTTGGACGCAGCAGGAAGATATTATAGTACTAATCCCCGACCAGAATTACTGCATCTTATCCAAGAATTTTTATTTTTAATTCAGCGAGCGCAGATGGAGGATGGTTATTTATACACCTACAACCAAATTTTCTTTCCCTCGAATAGATGGGTAAATTTATGGATCGAACATGAGCTTTATTGCTTAGGACATCTCATTGAAGCTATAATTTCAGTTTCACAAGCATTAAATGATGAAAAAATTTTAGATGTTGCTATCAAGGCTGCAGATCTTATCGTTCAAGAATTTTTGGGAAAGGACGGCAATTATATTCCCGGTCATCAAGAGATTGAACTTGCATTGCTCAAACTCTATAAAATCACTAATAATCAAAATTACTTGAATTTAGGATCCCACTTTTTAAATATTCGAGGAGATATAAAACAAATTGCCTGGAAACTATTCCGACAGAACTTATCCGTAAATTCAAGGAAAAAATACGTAGAAAAGCAAAGAAAACAATTTTTTCAAGAACATCCTCAAGCGCATCAAGTGCAGCTCCCTGCCCATGTGCAGTTTAATTATTCATTAGGAATGGTGATTAGATGGATCTATCAAACTTTATCAGGTAAATATCAACAGCAGCATACACTTTTGCAAAACCAATTGACTCCTGAGGGTCATGCAGTTCGATTTAGTTATACCCATGCAGCCATCGCAATGCTGCACTCTCTTCTTCCCCGTTCACCTTTGTTTAAAGCAAGTAGCTCAGCTTGGGACCACATGGTGCAAAAGCGAATGTTTGTAACAGGAGGATTAGGTTCTATTCCGATGGTTGAGGGTTTTGGACATGATTATGAATTAAATGGATCCTATGCTTACTGTGAAACATGTGCTGCAGTAGGTTCTGTCTTGTGGAATTGGGAAATGAGTAAAATTACTCATGATGCGAAATTCAGCGAATTATTAGAATGGCAATTGTATAATTCCGTTTTAGGAGGTATGGGAACAGATGGTTCGACCTATTTGTATCGCAATCCCCCCTTGTCTAAAGGCGTTCTCCAACGAGTGCCTTGGTATCAAGTTCCGTGTTGTCCTAGCAATATCTCCCGGTTACTTGCAGATATCAGAAAATATATCTATGATGTAGATCCTCTAAATTTTAAAACCCTTTATATTAATCAATATTTCAGTAACACTGTAAAATTTCCCTTCAAACCCTCCATACAGGCCTCAATTCATTCTAAAATTCCTTGGGGGGGAAATGTCTCAATTAATATAAAACTCACAGCCCCATGGACATTCGATTTGCATATTCGGATTCCTGGATGGACAAAAAATCCAAAAATATTCATAAATGAAGAAGAAGTAAATTTCTTTCCTTCTAAATCCTCGATTCGTACAGCTTCGGGATGTTCTCCTTATGAGGGGAAATATCTAAAAATAAGTAGAACGTGGGATGCGAACAATACTGTACAACTTGATTTTCCTATGTGTGTAAATAAATTACGCGCTCATGAAAAGGTGAAATCAAATCGAGGAAAGATTGCTCTTACAAGAGGTCCATTGGTATACTGCATTGAAAGTATTGATAATCCTAATCAAGATATCTTTCGATTACAAGTGGATCCGACTCAGAAATTCTCAACAGAAAAATTATCAATACACAATTATGATGTGATTGCTCTCAAAGGGATTTCTTTCGATGGAGAAGAAGTGACTGCGATTCCATTTTATTGTTGGGGAAATCGGGGAAAGTCAGAAATGGTGGTCTGGATTAATTCTTATTAAATGATTTCATCAACAGTGATCATTTTATCCCCTTTTCCGTTTAAAATCTCACCACTGCCATCATCATATTCCAAGAAATAACCTTTATTCTGTATTCGACCAAAGTAGGGGGATGTGCTAAAAATATGAATAAGCACGTTATCCCAAAGTACCTTACCTCCCTCTTTAACCGTTTCATGCGCTCGAACGAGTCGTTTATAACCGTTGTTTTGAAGAAAATCAATAAGAGCGGCTTTGTTGAAATTATATATACCATAACCTCGAAAACTAGGGGTAAATTTTAGTAAGTTCTTATCTATTCCATTGACAGGATCATTCCACAAGAGCTGATATATCCCTTTTCCCAACTCTATTTCTGATTCTTCGGTATAATCAATAAATAGAGGAGTCCTTTTGGTATCGAGATGTTTCATTATTTCGGATACCTTTTCATGTCGATCGGGAAGGGGGATTCCTCCATGCACTGCTAAAGTTTTCCATCGAGTCCTGGCGACTAATGGGAGATGTGCATAGAGTAGCTGCAATAATAATTTGGGAAAAGTTCTGAAACCATGAATATTAACTAGTTCTTCTTTCAATCCGTACTTCTGGTTAATCTCAATATCTTCATGATTACCTTTTAGGGCAATGACTAGATATGGATATTTTTGTTCGTCAATGAAATCATTAACAATTCCGTATTTTGAATACCCTTCTGAGCGTGCAAATGCATCCATTACTTTTATTAGAGTTCTTAATTGCTCGGAACCCCGATCGACATAATCCCCTAAAAACACAATGGTGCTTACTTTTTTCTTATTTGCAATTGCAAATGCATTCTGCAAATCTTGATAATTCCCATGAATATCACCCACATAGAGAACGGGACTTTTTTTTATATCTCTCAGAACTGGTTTATTTTTCAAATAGGGAATCACTAAATTGATAAAGTTTTCTAAACTCTCTCTATCCATAGTGTGCCTGTCCATATATATTGGTTAAGCACAATAATTTATTATTACTCTTGATTACTAATGAAAGACAAAAGTTATTGGTAAGAAAAAATGACAGAATTCAAACTGGATTTAAAACTACTGGAAAATCTATCTAATGCATTTGGTCCCTCCGGTTACGAAACAGAAGCACAAAAAATCGCACTTGAATATGGTAAGCTATATGCTGATGCAGTGGAATTTGATCGAACTGGATCCGTGATATTTAAGAAGGGATCATCTGGTCCGAAAATCATGTTAGCAGGTCATGGGGACGAAATAGGATTTATAGTTTGTGGAATCGAAAAATCAGGATATTTAAGAATAAACAATTTGGGTGGGTGGTGGAGTCACTCCGTCCTTAGTCAGCAAGTATTGATTAGAACAATGGACGGTAAAAAAATAATTGGAATCATTATTGCACCTCCTCCTCATATCCTTCCTCCTGATAAGCGAGATAAGGTCATTCCTTTAGAAAAAATGTATATGGACGTAGGATGCAAATCCGAAAAAGAAGTGAAAGAACTTGGAATAAATATAGGTGATCCTGTTGTTCCAGTATCCACTTTCAGAATTGAGAAACGCACACGTATTAGTATCAAAGATAACAAGAAAAAAGAAGAAGTCCAACTTGCTATCGGCAAAGCATTCGATGACCGGATCGGTGTATTTATAATACTCGAAGTGTTACGTCGTTTAAAACAAGAGGAAATTGATCACCCCAATATAGTGTATTGTGCCGCAACAACTCAAGAAGAAGTGGGACTAAGAGGTGCACGCACTGCAGCTAAGTTAATTGAACCCGATATTGGATTTTCATTGGATGTGGACGTTTCTGGCGACATACCTGGAGTACAAGATATCTCCCAAAAAATGGGAGAAGGTGTAGCCATTTCTGCAGGGGATGGATCAATGATTCCCAATCCCCGTTTCCGAAAATTTGTAATCGATATTGCAGAAAAACACAAAATTAAATGGCAACCCGCATTTTTGCGTCGAGGAGGTACTGACGCAGGAGTAATTCATCTAACTGGTATAGGTGCACCGAGTTTATTTATAGGCATACCCACAAGACATATCCATACCCATAATGGTATTCTCGACCTTTCCGATGTAGAAAATGCAATCAAATTGCTCGTAGAGGTTATTAAGGAATTGAATGAAAAAACGGTAGAAAGCTTTACCAAATTAGAATAAATACTTTAATCAACATCTATACTGTGATACCCGAAAATCTTTCTACGTAGTACATAGTACTTAAGTTTAAGTACGAATTTCTGTCAATTTGCCTGTCGGTGGATAGGTGGGTGTGGTTTTATAAAGTCGCATGATTCGCTTTCAGCTTTATTCACTCGTGCTACCCATTACCGTACTATCTACCCATACTTTTTACCTAAATACTATTTGCTTTTCGGGTATAAATTTGCAATAGATTGTCGAATTTATTCTGGCTTGTATATTCGGTGGAAATTTACGATAGTATTACGTTAATGCATTTACATAATCGCTTGATAGGGTAGAAAAGGCGTTTATTATTCTTCTTTTTTTAATTCGGATTTTTTGATCAAACCACTCTATTTACTTTTAAGAGATCTGGATAACTGTTCATTACCAATGGATCCACGGGGAAGTAGTAATCCGATGTCGATAGAAAATATTTTACATGATCTAACTAAACAGCCCTTTTATGAAAATCAAATCATCCATATTGAGAATATTCCAAAAAAACCTCCGATTTATGGAGATTTACAGCACAATTTGCATCCAAAACTACATGAATGGTTAATCAGCAATAAGTATGTACTATATTCTCATCAAACTGAAGCAATCGATTCGATTCTAGAAGGTAATAATGTGGTTCTAGTAACAAGTACTGCATCGGGCAAATCGTTAGCCTATAGTCTTCCTGTGCTACATTCTCTACTAAATAGACCGGACTCTTGTGCAATTTACTTATTTCCACAAAAAGCTTTAGCTCAAGATCAATACGAGAAATTGACTCAAATGATGGATTTTCTTGGAATCGATCGAAAATTTTCAGGAATTTATGATGGGGATACTTCCACAGATGAAAAACGTCGTATTCGGCAAGAATCCCGGATCATTATCACTAATCCCTATGGATTCCATTACTACTTACCCTATAAAAATCTCTGGACGAGAGTATTCAGCAACTTGAAATACATTATTATTGATGAAATTTCAGTTTACCGTGGCATATTTGGATCGAATTTCGCTCAAGTAATACGCCGTTTTCTTCGAGTTCTCGCATCCTTTAACACATCCCCCACCTTTATTTTATGCAGCGCAACCATCAAAAATCCATTGGAAGTTGCTACAAAACTAACCGGGCAAGAATTTAAATTAATAGATAGGGATGGATCTCCTGATCCCGGTCGTTATTTTGTGATGTGGGACCTTCCAATGGAGAAGAACTCGGATATATATAAATCAGCCCATTCTCAGACTCGATATCTCTTTAATTACATTGTTCAACATGACATGCAGACTCTAGCTTTTGTGCGATCCCGAAAAATGGCTGAACTAAATGCGTATTACTCCCGTATGTTCTTAGAAAGGGATAATAAACATGAGCTTATCGATCGTGTAATTAGTTATCGTGCAGGATTGAAGGCGGATGATCGTCGTAGAATCGAACAAGCGTTACGGGATCGAAATATTTTGGGAGTATATTCCACGACTGCATTGGAATTAGGAGTGGATATAGGATCATTGGATTGCACTATTTTATCGGGCTTTCCTGGCACAATATCTTCCATGTGGCAGCAAATTGGTCGAGCGGGAAGATCTTATA
This sequence comes from Promethearchaeota archaeon, assembly GCA_016933055.1. Taxonomy (GTDB): domain Archaea; phylum Asgardarchaeota; class Lokiarchaeia; order Sigyniarchaeales; family Promethearchaeaceae; genus AMARA-1. Next base: position 206,047 of record JAFGBS010000009.1, read on the forward strand.
ATCCAGATACTGGAATTGAGTGTTTATCTTTTTTAATTCCTCTCCCCAATCCGCTGGACTTATATTATGTAAATAATCCTCACGAATTGATGTCCAAACCTCATGAAATTTGCCACATTAATTTAGATAATAAATATATCTTAGAAAATCATTTAAAATGCGCTGCAAAAGAAGCCCCTCTTACTGAAAAAGACGAAAAATTATTTGGAAAAGCCTTTTTAGAAGCAGTTGAATCCCTTGAAAAGAAAAAAATAGTAAAAAAACACGGGAAACGGTATTATTGGAATGGTATAGAGCAATTTCCTCCGAGAACAGTTTCATTGAATTCGATTCGAGAGAGTGATTTTCAAATCATTATTGAACGGGATAAGGGGAGATCTACTCTTATAACTTATGAGGAACAATCCTATGTATATAAAGAATTACACGAAGGCGCCATTTACCTATATATGGCAGAACCTTATCGAGTACATGAGCTGGATTTGAAGAATAAAGTAGTAAAACTATCGAAAAATGAGGGAACGACCTATACGCGATCTCGAGTGATTACCGATATTTTACAAAGAGGGAAAGGAAAAAAAACCAAATCTGAAAATGGAATCAACGTTTATTACGGGGATGTAAGAGTATCTGAACAAGTGGTGGGATATGATATAATTTCAATGGAGACCAATGAACGATTAGCGCGTAATTCTTTGAATTTACCCTCCATAGAGCTGGAAACAAAAGCAATATGGTTCTCGATTCCACCTGAGTATAAGCACCTCCTTGAAACAGAAGGCTATAACTTTGATGGCGCGATTCATGCTATAGAACATGCCGCAATCAGTATAACTCCATATTTTACCATGTGCGATAGATGGGATATAGGTGGTGTCTCTACACGAACAGGGTCACAAGAATTAGATGAATGGCCGGTAATTTATATCTATGATGGATTTGTTGGAGGAATTGGAATTGCAGAATCCTTGTATGATGTAATCTACGAACTCCTAAAAAAAACCTATATCTTAATTAGTACATGCAAATGCAAAAAAGCCTGTCCCGGATGTGTTATCTCCCCAAAATGTGGAAACAATAATCAACCATTGGATAAATATGGAGGAAAACGCTTATTAGAGCTTATTCTAAAAATTTAACGCGACAAAATTTTTAGTCAATCCTACGTAGGTTTCCTAATGATTCCACAGAAGATATTTTTTACCAAAGGCTATGGACACGGAATTAAAAAAATTCTTAGTTTTGAAAATGCCCTTCGTAGTGCCCAAATTTCTACTTATAATTTGGTTAAAGTGTCTTCCATTTTACCCCCTCACTGTGAAGAAATCTCACTAGAACAAGGAAAATATCTATTACGACCCGGACAAATTGTGTATATAGTCTTATCGGAAAATACTAAATTTTATAATGCCAGTACTGAACCTACCAGTATATTTGCATCGATTGGGGTTGCCAAACCACGAGATCCGAGTTTTTACGGTTATCTGGGGGAATTTTCAGGGGAAAATGAAGATTTGGAGCATGTCAAACGGGAATCGCGTGATTTAGCCTATGAATTACTAATTTCTTCACGAAGCAAAGATCTTAATCTAGATATTGATACTTATGAACACACTGCCTATGCATTTGTAAATGAAAAGGATAAGTACACCACTTGCATTGCTGCTGCTGTATTTGTTGAATAATAGGATTAGATGGTGAACAAGATATGGCTAATCATTACCGATTTTTCGACTATCCCCCTACAATGAACGATCATACACAATTTATCCTTATAGGGATCCCATTTGATGGAGATATGACTCAAAACCGGGGAATATGCACGGATGCCCCAGATGTAATCCGAAGAATCTCTCTAGATTTATCTCTTACATCTGAAAGTGGTATTGATCTTAATACACTGCACATGGCGGATGTGGGAAACGTCCGAAAGGATATCACTGAACCAGAATTAATCCAAGAAATTGGGAAATTCCTTGAGAATTCTCATCATACCGTACCCATTTTTATTGGGGGAAGCCATAATATCACCTATTATACCATAACTTCTCTACTTCAACAACAAAACATACCCAACCTGCACTATATTTCGTTAGATGCGCATTTGGATTGTTATGATGAATGGAATGGGAACAAATATACTCATTGTACAGTAACACGGAGAATTTTTGAAACCCTAGGATCAAACTCAAAACAGGTATATGTAATCGGTGCACGGGACATTGATCTTCCCGAATTAGAATGGGCACATGAGGTCAACCTACAATTTTTCCGGATGTATGACACACTTAAATTTGATACGTCAATCAAAGATAAACCTCCGGTTTACCTCTCGGTGGATATAGATGTATTCGATCCCTCGGTTGCTCCTGCTACAGGTTACCCTATTCCTGGTGGGATTTCTTACCGTGATTATCTAGAATTCCTACCTCAGATTGTGCAACATTTTACTATAGTAGGTTTGGATTTCGTGGAATATTCCCCAATACTCGACTTACCAAACAAGATGACCGCGTTTCTCATCGCAAAATTAATTATTGAAACCATGGTTGGAATAAAAAAAAAGTAAATCAGAAAAATTGATTATAGTTTACTTTGTTTGATTTCGTCCAAAATTATTTTGTTTTGATCGATTCGCTCTTTTCTCAATGGCCAGAAATACAAGCAAATTAAAGCTACTACTAAAATAACTACTGGCCATAACCCGATTAAAAATCTCACTCCTAGTTCACCCATAGGTCCCGTGTCACGGATTTCCCACTCTCCCCATCCGGTACCTGTAAACACAAATGCAATTACTGCAAAATTTATACCTGTAGAAAACCGATTAAAAAATGCAATTACTCCATAATATGCACCTTCCCTTCGCACACGTAACCCAGAACGTGCGGAATCATCATCAATTACTACTGCAATGCCTTGGTCATACAAATATAAAGAGCCACCAAGCCCTACTCCCATGACTGCAACCAGAATGTAAGTTAACAATGCGTCATTTTTTTGCGGGATAAATGACATGATTGGTAAACTTATTGCCCAGAACGCTATGGAAAGCATGTAGGCTTTTCGAATTCCCAGTTTTCTCTGTAAATACATCCACAAAGGAGTACTTAACATTCCGGTTAACAACGCAACAAAGATGACAATTCCGCTATCTACATTTTCGATAACAACTTCTGCATAAAATGGTACGATTGTCGGAAGAATATTGTAGACAATAAAGACCGCAAGGGCTGTGATAGCATAGAGAACGAATGCACGATTCTTTAGCGTAATCCTAAATGATTCCTTCCAGGTAGGTGCATTTTCTGCATCTTTTGCAAACTCCTTTCGTTCGAAGGAACCCCAAATGAACATGATTGCAATTGTTACAAATACCACTGCAGCAGCAATTATTCCATTGAGTAGGAATTTAGCAGGGGCTTCGGGATCTCCTTGATTAATAAGATCCCCAATAATAAATTCTGGAGTTAGGAATGCGATCAGTAATCCAACAATAGTGAAGACTGAACGCCATAATCCCACTCTTCTACGGTCATGATCTGTTAAAAACATCTCTGGCCAGAGTCCGTTAAAGTTAACCGTAAACATGGTAAATATTAGATCGAATAAGATTAATACGGCAAGGAGGTAGACCATTATAGCTAAATCTGTACCTTGAATAAGGTTACCAGGGAACCATAAGATAATCATTAACAAACAAAGGGGAATCCATGAAATTAGAACATAGATTTTTCGTCTTCCCCATCGAGTCTTAGTCCGATCGGAAATTACTCCTATCATGGGATCATCAAATGCGTCCCAAATACTATACATAATCCAAACCACCGAAATCATCCATGCTTGTAATCCAACATGAGTTAAATAATATGCAAACCCAAGAAACATGAAATTCTGAAGTGCCAAATTATCTGCAAGCGTTCCAAACGAATAAGCTATTCGTGTAAGGGGTTTAGTTTCCTCTGGTCTTTCTGTTATGCGCATCATTTTTTTTTCACTTTTGATTTTTTTTTTTTTTCATTATATGCTCAATGTCTGAAAAACATGAAATTCTGTAGCATTTTCATGTACTATTTTTTTTTGTTTTTTTAATTCATTCTTTTTTAGAGACTAGATAGGTTCCCCAAGATCATGGAGGAATCCTGCATCAAGTTTTCGAAAAACTTCTCCGTATTTTGCACCAAAACTTGCTCCTATTTCACCATAATAGGCACGAACTAAGATATTGACTCGAATTGGATTGGGAATATCCTCTTCTAATAGATCAACACGCAGATTATTAGCACGTGCTAATAGTTTTCGTTGATGGAACCAATTTTTCATAACAGTTTGGTGCTGAGAAACCGCATTAATTTTCGTATCGATAACATCAGTAATATCCAAATGGAAATTTATCACTTGCGGGTTCAAATTTTCCGCAAATAGGTATCTCTCTCCGACAGTATGAATCTCTAATCCTTCTTTGAAATGGTGTCGATAATAGGAATCAAAACTAGCCTGCCAGCAGGCATCATTCACCACTCTTGCAGTGATGATGTGGTCGGGATTCTCCTCATACAGTGGTGCGACGTCAAAAGTTACTACCACATCCGGTTTATGGATGCGGATTAATTTCACGAAAATTTCACGAAGAATTTCATAATCGGCCGTATATAACGTATCGGAAGGATAGTCTAAGTGGATGGTTTTTTCAGCTCCCAAAATTGCATATGCTTTTTCCGCTTCTTTACGGTTTCTGTTAATTGTTTTTTCGGGAGTAAGTCCTACCGAGTCTCCATAATCATCAGTTATTCGAACGCAAATGAGTTTATTTCCTTCATCCGTAAGTTTTGCGAGTAATCCTCCGGAAAATATGGTTATATCATCTGCATGTGGAGACACCGCCATAATGGTCTTGTATTTTAAGATATCCCTAATTGCTTCTTGAATTGCATCCGATGCAGCTAATCCCATCGATTCCATTTCATGTCCCACAAAGTTTTCCTTTGTTTCTGGTTTTAAAAACTGGACTGGGTCTAGATTCCATTCCTTTCGGGGAATAAAATATCCCACTGAATCATTTACGTGACTCATGATGATAAAATGGTGATCAGTGTATTTTTCTAACAATGGATTGATTAATCCTGGAAAAGGTTCTCCTGGAATAGTTAATAAATGTAAATTTCCGATTCGAATCTTTCCAATAGAACTACGTATTACATTTTCTTTAACCATCCTTAAATTAAAGATACCTAAAGTGTTTAATAAAGAAAAATCATCGTTTTCTAAAGGTAGATCAACATGACGCTCTCGAATTTCAATCTTATTCGATTCTATATTGCATAAATTTTTAGAAATTCGTTGCAGTCCAGCAAATACTTCATTTGCCAAAATTTCCATTTTATCGTAGCCTTGTTCCACGTAAATAGGAGTTTGAGATCCACACAAACCTAAAGAAAATAGTGCAACTCCCCCCATTGATTGTTCAATTTTCATACTAACTAGTCCGGGATAATCTCCTGAGATCTGGACATTTTCTCGGGTAGTAATTTCAGGTTGAGCTGGGAAAGTCCATAATGTGCCTATAATTTCGTCTCCTTCTTTAAATTGAATCAGGTTAAGAGTGTCTTCTACGAGATTCTCAAGCCGAAAATTTACAATTAATTCTTTAATCGATTTTGAACCAAAATATATATCCACAGATCTTAGTGATTGCAATGTCTGTTCCACGCTTTGGATAATTTGATGGCGCAAGAATAGCATATATCGGGAATTGATTCCAGATTTTCCAATCAAGGGACCCCATAATCCCATAGTATCAGGACCTGCATGAGTATGCGTAGAGAACACGAAAATTCGCGACTTTTTAAGTCCCAAACCTACAAGATCCGCTTTTACTAAGGAAATAAAATCTTGAAGCAATCCTACGCACTCTACGGAAATTAAAACAATCCGTTCTTTATCATCATCTAACACTAAAGAGCGTACATATATTGGATCATGCAACCCCTCTACCAAAGGTGCTTCCATCGTTGCATATCCCGCAATGTACATATTTCCAAATTCCTCTCTTGGAGTAATTTCCACCTTGTAAGTACCGCATTTCATGATATTTTTCACTGAACGATGATTATTATACAATCGCTACTAAATTATAAAAAAATTCTCTAATAAGAGTATTAAAAGACTAGAATAGAAATCTACATGAAGAGAAGATATCAATGCCCAGTACGATCAAATTTGGTCAGAATCTTGCCGTAGATGTAATGAATGATGCAGGTTCTTATGTTTTAGTTACCCAAACCCCCCCGTTTACCTCTGTGCTTAAATCCAAACTATCCAATTTTCCCGCATATACCCTATTTCCGAAAAAAATGGATATTCACTACCAAGAAGAACTCGCTCAAAAGAAATCAAGCAAGCAAACCATTGGATATGTTATAGGATTCGGAGGAGGTGTTGCGATTGATACAGCAAAATATCTTTCTTGGAAATGGAACCTTCCCTTAATCCAAATTCCCTCGATAATTTCAACAGATGCGTTTTTAACCCATGAAATCGGAGTACGAGTCGAAAATAAGGTGAGGTATATCGGGAAAGTTGTTCCTGAACAGCTGATAATTGATTATGAAATTATCAAATCCGCTCCAAAAGTTTTGAATTATGCGGGAACATGTGATGTGCTTTCGATCTGCACAGCTTTAGGAGATTGGAAAATAGCTCATGAACAATTTGGTGACCCTATGGATGTCTCTATCTTTAGAAGTGCACGGGATTGTGCCCAACGTTTGCTTGATGATGCATTCATAATAAAAGAGATGCAAGAAGAAGGAATCCGAAAATTAGTAGGATATTTACAAGAAGAAATACAAATTTGTGAAAAATGGGGCTCATCAAGACCCGAGGAGGGGGGGGAACACCATTTGGCTTACTGTATTGAAGAATTAAGTCCAAAAAGATATTTACATGGTGCTTTAGTAGCTTTAAATATCTTAACGGTGTTACGACTTCAAGAGGATTATGCAGAATTTCAACCTGCTGAATTAAAACATTTCTTTGATATAATAGGGCACAGTTACACTTTTTCACAAATAGGAGTTACTTCCGATATTTACAGAAAAGCACTCGATTCTATCATGTTCTACGTGCGGAGAGAAAAATTGGAAAAAGGAATCTGGTATACTGAAGATCCCTTTTTGCGATATTCCATTGCTGAAATAATAGATTGGATTTCTAAATTCTAATTGATGAAGAAAGTCCATCTGTAATATTTCTAATTTCTTTCACTTTAAAAGAAAGAACTGGACCTTATAACAAAAATTTATTATCTCTAAACGGGATAAATGGATCATTGAAATTATTCGAAAAACACATAGAAACGGAAGTTGAGTGAAAAATTGATACAGACAACTCTCAGTATTTGGGATCTCGGTGGGCAAGAAAGATTCGATTCCTTCAAGGAGAGCTATATGCGGGGTACTGCAGCTATAGTATTGGTATTCGACTTAGTCAATTTCGATTCTTTCAGCAAATTGGATTCTTATTTAGAAACAGCGAGGAATGGTGCAGGTAATGTACCTATTTTGCTCGTTGGCAATAAATCTGATTTAGAAACTGAGGAAGAATTAGGACAAGTGATCCATCAAAATGAGATTGATGATTGGATGCGCCTTCACCAGATCACTGATTTTATGAAAACCTCCGCTAAAACTGGGGAAAATGTAAGAAAAATGTTCACAAAAGTCACTATCATGTCATTAGTTGATATAGATGAAAATCCCCGTATGGGTGAAGTTCGTGATGGAGGTTTCTTATTCAAAATAGTCGTGATTGGTGCCGCAGGGGTCGGTAAAACATCGTTAGTACATCGATTCACTGAGAATGTCTTTCTCCAAGATTATAAGCTCACAGTTGGTGTGGATTTTATTGTGAAGAATTTAGAGATTGATGAGGATCTCCTTCCAACAGATGTATTACAAAATCTAAAAACCTATATGGAAGAAAAAGAACCAAAACAACCTATTAAACCAATAACTCCTCCCGATGCAGAAAAACCGATAAAGCCCGAACCTTTTGCAATCGCATCCACTCAAAAAATAGAAAAACCTCTACCCAAACCTGCACCTAAAAAAGAACCTACGTTGATTCATCCCCCAAAAGAAGTTCCTCCGGAAAAAGTAATCAGTGTAATTTATAATAAGCAAATGATTTTGAATTCTCGCAATAAATTCATCCTTCAAATTCAGAGTGAACATTTTTTCACTGATCCTTACGTTGAAATTACAATTAAGCCGGAATTTCCAGGGTGTATTGTCACTCCCAATGAAATCATATTGGATCAAGCGAAACCTGAAGAACAAATAGAATTTAATATTACTCCGATGAGTGTAGGGGATTTAGAGGATGCAAGCATGAAGATATTACATGATCAAAAACAAAGATATACATTTCACACTCCAAGTAAAGTAGTATCTCAAGTTAGTAGTTGGATTCTTATAGGGATATGCTTAGCGTTTTTATTACTAGGTCCACTTTTTGGTGAGACTTTCTTTAGTGGTTATTCTATAGGTCCTCTATCAATAACCCTCATAAGCCTTATCCTAGCAGCAGTATTGTTGGTTTTTGGATTAATCTCATACTTTTCTAAGAAGCAAAAACATACTGATCATGCGGATTTTACCATAAAAGATGGTAATAATGATTAGAATTCACTGTTTTCCTATTTCTTTTATTTAATATTCCATAGATTTTATACGTTCAGCGATAATCTGCGCGGACGTATCATCATACATAATTTTATACAAATGTTGTGCTTTTTGGAAATTTTCCAGTGCAGAATTGGTTTCATTGCGATCGATGTGAATTTCTGCAGACTTTACCAATAAATCTGCTTGTTTTCTTCGAAAATTTTCTTCTTGATAAATCACAAGAGACTTAGCATAATGCTCTAAAGCCTTATCTAATTGATCTAGGTTTTCTGCATATATATTTCCTAATTTTTCGTATATGTCTCCCTCTGCTTCTTTTTCTCCAAATTTTTCATAAATTTCCTGGGCTAATTGATAATATTCCAAACATAATCCGAATTTCTCTTTCACGAGATATAGATCTCCAAGATGGTGGTAAAAAAAAGCTTCCTTTTGTTCAAACTGTAAAGTTCTAACCAGATTTAATCCTTCCACAAGAATATTCTCTGCGATCTCCAATGAATTTTCTTTCAGATAAATGATAGATAGTAATTCATAATCTTCGATGCATTCCCGGTAGAATTCATTCCTTTTTTTTATTGCAAGTGCCAAGTTACTATACTTCTTTGCTAAATGATAATACGCTTGCCCTTGTTCAAAATATAACCTCCCAAATTTAGAAAATACCATTGCCAAGCCAAACTCATTTTGGGTTTCTTGGAAGAATACGGCATTTTTTTGCAAAATAGCATACGCACGAGCATAATTTTGCAATTTAAGATACACATCTGCAATATTATTAAAGATTGAGACTTGATCGACTATATCAGTGGATTCTTCATAAGCTTTTTTATATTTCCGTAAAGCAGTATCAAAGTTATTGAGTTTGAAGTAGATATTTCCTATATTATTCAAAACTCGAATACGTCGTCGATTATCATGAGTTTTTTCCAAAATTCCATAGGCATCATCAAAATAATTAAGCGCTGTGTAAAAATTACCCCTATCCTCATAAAACAAACCTAGTTCATTCTTGACTATCGCAAGACCGGTTCTTGAATTTTCATTCTCCTCAGTGCTAAACTCTTCTTCTGCTGATTCTAAGTATCTAAGAATTTCAGATTCATTACCCATCTGAGATAGCAATCGGTTCGCCAATTGCAATTTTAAATAAGCAGTATTCTTACCCAACTGACAGGCTAATTCAATATCACTACGGAGTTTCTGGATCTCAAAATCTTGATCGATAATAGAGAGTTCATATTCATCATATTCTAAGGGAGTCGATTCCAAGAATTTTGATTCAAATCCAGGATTCATCATTTCAGTTTCCTTACCTGAATCCATGGGAATGGGAGGATCTTGATAGCTTTTTTCCAGAACTGCACCATCAGGGGTAATCTTTCCTGATGATTGATATAATTCAGACAGAGCTACTAAAGAACGAGCAAAATAGAATTTATCTTCATCTTCTGGATGAGAAATGGTGTAGGGTACATTTTTTATATTCTCCCCATCAGTTTGAAACACTAGAAAACCGTTATTAAATTGCTCAACGCGTGTAAAATCAAATATAATACATAATGCACCAAATTCAAATGTTGATAAACTTTTTACATCTTGTTCTGATAATTTCCCTCCACTTCGTGGAAAACCATGAAAAAATCCACAGATAAACGAATTCTTTCCATATACATTTATATCTATTGTGCAGAAAGATTTAGTGATTTTTTTCTCGTTGGGGGTTCCTGTATTATGGGGTATAAAATTTCTAACTTCCACTTGTCCATCCTTGGCAATCTCACCAATACAAAATCCATACGTATGTTGGATATCCCCTGGATCCATTAAACGATTAGCATATTTTCCTGAAAATAGTATCATGTCTCGAAAACATTTCGAGGATATTTTGACCATAGGAGTTATCAACACTATCAACTAAAATAGAAAAGAAAAACCCCCCCTTTATTTTTATTCCAGAAAGGGATCTAAATTGTATGAGCGCAATCTCGATTTAGATCTAGTCAATTTGGTTAATATTCCCTCATAATTTCTTGTTTGAGATTGAGTTTGATAATTTTTCACGTAATAATTCTCAATTTGACTATGCATCCATTTACTTAGCAATCTCTCTAAATTTACAACATCAAAAAAGTTATGCTCAAGAATTTTATATATAGCTCCCATATAAGAACGGGTGTCTTCTATATATAATTTATAGGCCAAGGGTACTTCAGAACTCGGTAAATTCTCTACTCGCTTAAAATCTAATAAAAACTGTTCTACAGTGGTCAATCGGTAATTTGGAAAGAAATTTTTAAAATCTCGACGAAACGCATAATATAAATCAAAATGAATAAATTGATCAAAAAGTTGTTTAGCAAACCCATATGCACCTATTGTATTTTGTATAGGATCCGAACGAACTATCTGCTTGAACGTGTCCTCAAGATCGTCAGGTTCAAATAGGACTGAAACTCGATTCTGTAAAAAGGGAATATCAAAGGAACGTCCATTATAAGTTACAAACATTTTGTATCGAGGTAGCTGTTTCAAAAAATAAGACAATACTGCTACCTCCTCAGAAATTTCTCGAGCAAATAACAACTCTGTGCGAAATCGGGAAGTTTCTGAACAATAATACCCAATTCCAATAAGAAATACTTCTGATGTTGCTCGCCCTGTAGTTTCGATATCAAGAAATAACATATCTTGATCATTTACACAAAATAGATAATCTTCATCATGAGTTTTTTTCAACATACGGAGTTTATGGATATCTTTACTGGAAATTGTACCTAAAATTTCAGAAATCTGACAAGAATATTTTGCATATAATCCTAGTAGGTCAGACATATCACTCATACTGCGCTTATTAAATTCTAAGGATTTTTTTTCTCCGATCCCGGGAATTAACTGAAATTCGGATCTCAAAATCCTTTCAAATATACCTAATTCTTCTTTTGTAATTGATTGTATCTGAAAATCTTCAATTGAAAACGGATTTATTATTTTAAGAAATTCCCCGAATTCATTTTCGACAATTTCACACTCTCCAAATAGCTCCTCGAAATTTTTATTTTTATACTTTTCAAGAGTCTTATTGGAAATTTGAAATGTCATACACACTCTAACATAATGTACCCTATAAAAGACATATATTACACCGTAAAAGTGAATCTTTATTTACACACTCTTAGATAATCAAAGTTATAATCCGACAGATCGAGTAATCTACAATGGACCGAAATCCCTATAAACCAATACATAAGTATGATGTCACTTATCAAGCCGTACAATCCTATCTCAATCATACGGAGTATATGAAGAAAAATGCGGTTAAAAAAACTGTATTTCTAGGATTTGACGGGTATGTGGATCTGATTTATTCTTTAGTTGCATCAAGAGAAAGTCCCGAAACATGGAAGCGAATGACAACTATGAAACAATTTGGGGAACGCATTTTGAACACAGCAGGATCATCTTGCAATATTGAACGCGTTCTCAAAAAAAAGATTGCTGGTGGATTCGCACCCAATATGGCACGAGCTTTAGAAAATTTAGGATTAAAAATTATTTTGGCTGCCTCTATGGGTACTCCTGAAATCGCACCATTATTCCGGGAATTTAGTCATAATGTTAGGTTGATTTCCATACAAAATCATGGCACAACAATAGGCCTGGAATTTGATGATGGAAAAGTTATGATGACTGACTTCGGAAGCATTAATTCCTTAACTTGGGATAAGATTTTAGAAGCTGTTCCTCGGGAGGAGTTTATCGGACTAATTGAGCAGTGTGATGCTATCGGACAAGGCCACTGGGCATTAGTTCCTGATATGAATTCTTTTTGGAAGAGCATGATAGATGAAATTTTTCCAAATATTTCTAATGCAAAACAGAGGATTTTCATGGTTGATGTTGCAGATGTGAGTAAACGATCGGACAATGATATTCTCGAAATGCTGCAACTACTTCATAAGGTAGATGAAATAATGCCGGTGGTATTATCAATGAATGATCTAGAAACCATTGCGATCTCAAAAGTGCTCTCAAGAAATTCAGAGAAATTTGGGAAAAATAGCTTGGAAGCAATCGAAAATCGGCAAGATTTCTATGACATCGGTGAGCGGATGAACAAATTGCTAGATCTAAGCTATCTCACTAGCCATGATCCCCATTTTACCACTATAACAACAAGAGAACATCATTATTGGGTGACTGAGGGATTTACCGCCCATCCAAATTTTACTACTGCTGCAGGCGATCACTATAATGCGGGAGTCCTACTAGGGCTGGTGTGTGGGCTTCATCCTTACGAAAGTTTAGTATTAGGAAATGCGGTCACCGCAATTTTTGTGCGTACTGGGTATTCTCCTTCAATTGAACAGACAAATAAATTTATCACAAATTATTTTCATTATGTATCAATGGATGACAATACCTTTAACTTGGACATCGAGTAGGGTTTATAAGCTGGTTAATTCTTATAACCCATTTTTACCAGTTATTTTATCAATCTCTGAATCTAAACACACAATATGGGAATAGCCAATATTTTCAATACAGAATGGACATATGCCAATCGTGATAAGTTTATTGAAAAATTAAAAACCGAGGAATTCGATCTCATCGTTATCGGAGCGGGTGTAACAGGTGCTGGCGTTATACGTGAAGCAAGTTTACGAGGAATAAAAACTGCCTTATTGGATAAAAATGATTTTGCATTTGGTACATCCTCCCGTTCTTCAAAACTCGCTCATGGGGGATTACGATATCTAAATTATGCTGAATTCAAACTTGTACATGAGGCTTGTGTAGAGCGGAATTGGATGCGTGTTGATTTTCCTAATTTGATTCGACCGGATAGATTTACAATGCCGGGATACAAAAAAGGTAAGGATTCCGTTTTGAAAATCTGGCTAGCCTTGTTATTATACGATCTTATGTCAGAAGTTGGCACGAAATTCAAGAATAGAGGAAAACGAAAATATATTTCGAAGAAAAAAACCTTACAAGAAGAACCCAACCTAAATCCAAATGGCTTAAGAATGGCTGGACAGTATTTTGACAACCATGTGGATGACGCACGATTGACTGTCGAAATTATTAAAGAAAGTGTTGCAACAGGTTATACAACAGCAGTTAACTATCTTGAAGTCTGTGATTATATAGTAGAGGATGGCAAAATTACGGGAGTACATATAGTTGATAATTTAACAGGTACTACGTTCTCCATTTTGGGTAAAGTGTTTGTAAACGCCACTGGAATTTGGACGGATGAATTGTTACGAAATTATCCTCGCAAACTTATTCGTCCTACTAAGGGTGTGCACGTAATGGTTCCGAAAGAACGAGTAGGGAACAATCATGCCTTGGTGTTACGAACTATAGATGATCAGCGTGCATATTTTGTTCTAGATAGGGAGAAATATACTCTCATAGGCACTACAGATACAGATTATACAGAGGATTTGGACACGCCTTTCTGTACCAAAGAAGACTGCGATTATTTATTCCGTTCTGTGAATCACACCTTTCCTAACGCTAACCTGACTTATGATGATATTATATCCACGTATGCAGGGATCCGACCCCTTGTTCGTGAAGAAGGAAAATCCGAAAGTCAAGTATCCCGAAAACATGCTTTATTTGAAACGGATGATGGATTAGTGACAATTGCAGGAGGAAAACTTACTACATGGCGTAAAATGGCAGAAGAAGTATTATATCACATTTTTAAGAACAATCGATTGCCTAAGGAGATACCAAAATCTGAATTAACAAAGGGATATTCGATGAAACCGTTCTTGATTGGCTTAGAACGGGAGGATTGGGATGAATTTGTTAAAGAAAAATCACCTGATTTGCCTTCTCATACCTTGGATATGCTCTATCAACAATATGGTAAAGGTGCTAAAAGAATCATTGAGTATATACTGCAAAATCCTGAAGTGGGAAAACCGTTTTTGGAGGAATGTTATTTCATTCCCGCAGAGATCCACTACATAATGCAATATGAGTTCGCTCCCCGGTTGATCGACATTTTATGCAGAAGAACGGAGATAGCTATCAAGGTTAAACATACACAACAGCGTATCGTTGCAGAACAAGTCGCAGATATTATGGCTACATATTATAATTGGAATGAAGAGACAAAATCCAACGAATTGGAGCATTATATGGAATACATCAGTAAAACCATTTGGTTTTAGTATTTTTATGAATCTTGTTTTTTCCTTCAAATCAAAGCTCTAAAGAGTGAACTCGACTTTATTTAAATATCATTATCGTTCTAGTTATCTTAAGACATAAAAATAAAATGATGGGATAACATGGCAACTTTTCAAGAGGTATTTTTCGCAATTATTAACTGGTTTCCCCGGAATGCTGGTTGGATGCTTATTATTGGAGGTGTAATGGCAATCACATGGATGGGGTATGAAACAAAAAGAAAGCAAGCATTCTTTAAGAAGCGTTTTAAGAAAGAAGATTGGGAGGAAGTGGAGGTCTCAAAATTTCTCAAGGTACTCTCCTTTGCTGGCTTAGCCTTAGGAATTCTCTTTATTTGGGCAGCTGCAGTTGGTGCTATTAACAATATTCCTCCCAGTACCCAGTATGCAACTAAATTTGGAGATAAATGGGATTGGTTGACAACTATCTCATTATTAGTCGTCGGGATTGTGATGTTTCTTAAACCAATTAATGATCTCCCTTGGTCTGGTATGATTGGATTGCTAGCTGGCGTTGCTACTGCAGTTTTATTGGTAGTGTTCATCCCTAAAACATGGTTAGCTAACCCTAATGCAAAATGGGTGATCTTAGGCATTGGCTTTGTTATTTCAACTCTGGTGGGAGTATCCATGAAATTCTGGGTTGGAACTCTTCAATCAATCTCCAGAGTACTTTCATACCCTCCTATCGCTTTGGTTGTTGCACTATACTGTTTTGTGCAAGGAGGTTTGATTTTATTGTGGGGATTTGGATTAGGAAATCTTGGTGCAATTTAATCTCAAAATTCCTTTCTTTCTATTCTTATTACTGATAACTTGTGATGAGACGGGAAAACATCACTCTTAAGTGGGTTTCTTCATCCGTTGAATTTTTACTAGCTTTAAAGTATCGCAAAAAGTCTTGTTCGTAGAAACTTCCAACGGGAGCACAGAGAATACCCCCGATTTTCAAATAATCAAAAACTTGTTTAGGAACCTCTTTCATAAACCCCGTTACAAGAATCTTATCAAATTGAGATATAGGAAGCTCATTTATAGAATAAATTGGATCTCCCAAGTAAATCTTGATTCCTGCATTAATTCGATCCAAATTTGATTTGGTGATAGAGTAAATTTCAGGAACTTTTTCAATGACATATACTTGGGTCCCTTTCTCAATATCTTGAATAACACTTTCTAAATAACCTGATTTCGATCCTAATATCAAGATCTTATCATTTTCCTCAATGTCTAACAACTGAGCGATAATAGCTATCATATGAGGGGCTCCTGTAGATCGAGAGAGTTTTGGGTCGAAGTAAAACGGGAGCGGTTGGTTTTTATAGTATCGTTCGAATAGCTCATTTAAAACAGTTTTCACATCGTTTGTATCGATATTTCCTCCACGAAGCTTCTTTTCAGGAGGTATAAAGGATTCAATCATCTCTTCTGTTATGAAATCTTCAATACGGATGTTTCGCATGGCCTGGACTACTCTTACATCATTAAGTAATTCAGTAATTGTCATCGATTCGAGCATTTTATAAAGTAATTCCGTGTTGGGTTCCTTGTATTCTGTTACAATTTTTTGTAGATTTTCAATCATTTAGGACATCAATCCCCCGTGTTTCCCATGATCATAGTATATATTTAATTAACGTTATAGAATTAAAAAAAAATTTGGAATTTCCGAAAATTCCTTTGGAATAATACTCCTTTCAATTATTATTGGTAATGGGAATGAGTAAATACATTGATAAGTATTTAATTATATGTCCAGTGAAAATCCAACTTGGTATGATATTAAATCAGAAACAATGACCCGCGATGAGTACTTTGTAAAATTTGGCGATAAACCTGAAATTAAATCTACTTTTGAATCCTATTCTCCCAAAACGGATGTGATTAAAGAAATACACGACTTACTATTAGATCAGAATCAAAGTATAAAAATCTTAGCGTTAGGTGCTGGCTGGTGCAAAGATTGCACAACAAATGTGCCCAAATTAGTAAAAATAGTGGACAATTTACCTAATGAACGTGTAGAATTAAGGATGCTATATGGTGTGAAAGTAAATCCTTATAGAAAACCTGGAGAACCTATTTGGTCAAAACATCATTCACCTCCAGAAACTCAAGATCCAAAATTTGCTGTGACTAAAATCCCTATGATCTATTTCTTTGACAAATCTGGTGAATTCTTGGGAAAAATAGTGGAAAATCCAAAGCGGTTTTCTACCATTGAGGAATGTATCTTAGCCTTTTTGAGAGAGAAGTCCTAAATTATACCAAGAGAGGAAAAGCAGAACTGAATAAAAAAATAAATAGAAAAATATTATTTATTCCTCTAACTCGTCTCGAACTAATTCAGTAAGAGTTCTGAATTTGACTGCATCTGGTAGGGGCCCAATGACCTTTAGCTCGTTATTCATATAGGCTTGTGTTGCATCGATTTCACCAGAGAAAATTCCAACGGCAGTGTCTGAATCGAATTCAAGAGTGACATCTGGTTCTGCTGTATCACCAGGTCCGGTTTCGAATTTTCCACCGGAAATTTTCATCCATAAATTCGCAGCACCGTCAATTGAAAATTGGAATATGCGGTCCCATCCTTCCACTTCTTCTTGTACTTCTTCGTTTTCATTGCAAATCTGAACAAATAAATTCATATAGTCCGGAATGTCTGCTGGCGTTAAGGAGCCTTCGTCAACCTTTTCCGCCAATTTTTCTTTTAATGCTTCGTCAACCATTTTAATTACCTATAAATGTAGATAAAACAATATCTATCAATTAGTGTGGGATCAAATTAGATTTAAATTTTGCCCAAGGAAAGACATACAATCTCTCAAAAGACTGCATACTGATCAGAAAAGGTGTAGGAAAAACAAAGAAAAATGCAATTTTTACCAAAGACTTTCCTTGAGTTTGTTGAAAGATCGAATCTTAATTTTAGACACATCTTTCTGGAAGCGTTTATCGAGAACAGCTTTAATCAACTCAATTTCATAATTGGATACTCGTTTTTGCATGAATTGTTTTTTAAACTTGTCTTTTAAGTCGTCTTCATATACGACGTCTTGACTTAATAACAATTCTCCAATAAAATTGAGTTTCCGGAAAAACGAAGTCAATAATTGCTGAAAAATTATCTTCTGTTGATTAAAATCATCCAATTTTAATACTTTGGTAAGTAAATCCTCTTCAATTTCAAATTTGTTGATTTCCCACGGAGAAATTAAAATAAATCCCTCTTCATCGATAGCAAGACAATTCTCTATGTTTTGAAGGCTTTTAAATTCGTTTCTGTCTATTATTCGGATTCCATTGGAGTTTTTAAAAAATCTTGGGAAGAGTGCATCTAAAGTTCCATTTATTACTTTTTCCATCATCGGATCTACTTTCGTTTGCACTATGATAATGGGGAGATCTAAAAATAGAGCATGTAAAACGTTCAAAGTGGCAAATTCTCCGACCATCCCAACAAAATCTTTTAACGTTAAAAGTTTTTCTTTTTTCTCACGTTTAACAGCAGGAAGTTGGTAATCTGTGGTTTCATACGAACGTATATTACCTTTTTTATCCACATAAATAACAAATTGATGTTCTAAACATACACTCCCTTTAGGAATTTGGATTTTGAGAGCACCAAATGCTTTAGAAGCAAATACATAACTTGGTACTTTTATAGTTTTTTCCGCATTACACATAGGGCATTTAACATGTAATGAAATTTCTGATACTTCAACCATTAATATCTAGCACCCTAATTTGGAAGTGTATAATAGATAAGTTTTTTTACCCTAAATGCTGTTGCATGAAAACCAGATTAGCCACTGTTCATTGTGAAGAACCCAATATCGTGAGACTAAAATTTATAATATTTTATTCCTTTCTCTTTGAAGCCTAATCCCTTTATGAGATTATAACTCCCCTTATTTTTCCTATAGACCTCACAGCGAAGCTCTTGGATACCTGCATTCTTAAAATAAGCCCAAGAAGCAATTCCAAGGGTAGTACCTATTCCTCGTTGTTGCCATTCAGGTAGAGTGCCCAAGCCACAAATATAACCGATCTTCTTACCATTCTCCTCTTCAAAATCAATAATAATAAAACCAGAATCAACTCCCCAAATAGAAGAAATAAGAATTATAGTATGGTTGTGCCGGAAAATCATCTCCATATCTTCTTCTTTCATTGGACTATAGGGATCTTCCGCTGTAATAAAGGAGCGATTGTATAATTGTGTTAATAGAGGTATATCCTCTTCTTTAGCGCGACGAATCTTCACTTGACTTGCAATTCGTTTCTTTAGTTTCTCCTCGAATTCTGAAGTCAAATTCTCCTCTTCCAATACCATTTGGACATAAGGATAACCTTCTTCTGGAGGTTTCTCTCTTGCAACGGACTTAGAAACAGACAATTCTTGATCTTCTTCTTCCAAAGAAAATGTAGGCATCGAAAAAAATCTTCTAATTTGGTCCCGTTTTAAAGATTTTTTTTCATGGGATTGCTGAGAACTCATATACTATGATCAATTCGTTGATAATTTTATTTATGTTTTCGCTTAATATTTTTCCTCTAAAACCAAAATCCAACCCTTTTTTTCCCTATACCCTTGATAAACGTTGGTTCTCCACAATTTTTACAATTGTTCTCCGCATCTAGATTAATCGCTGAGACTGTGAAGCCCGTTCTTTCTATTAGGATATTATTGCATTTATGGCAATAAGTATTATTTCCTTTCGAACTATGCACATTGCCTATATAAGTATAATATAAACCCGCTGCATGTGCAATATCAAATGCTTTTTCTAGCGTGGTTATAGGAGTTTGTGAATGATTTAGCATCTTATAATCTGGATGGTATGCAGAAAAATGTAGGGGTGTTTCAGGACCGAGATTAGCTACAATCCACTCACACATATTCTGAATTTCTATAGGATTATCATTTTCCTCGGGAATAATAAGATTAGTTATTTCAATATGCATTCCATGAGATTTCCAGTGTTTTGCAGTATCCAAAACTGGCTGTAAACCCTTGACTTTCGCAACTCGTTTATAAAAACTATCATTAAACGCCTTAAAATCAATATTTGCAGCATCTATAACCTTAACTAATTCATCTGATGCTTCTGGAGTTGAAAATCCATTGGTAACTAAAACAGATTTTATATTTGCCTTTTTTGCGAGAGAAGCAACATCCATTACATATTCGTGCCATATTGTTGGTTCATTATAGGTAAATGCAATCAATTCACATCCCGATTGTTTGATATTCTCAATCAACTCTGAAGGAGTCATTTGAACTAATTTATAGGAGTTATCTTTATACTCTCCTTCCTCACAAATTGCTTTGGATCCATTTTCATTAGGAAAACACTGGGAAATTGACCAATTTTGGCACATTGTACAATGAAAATTGCATCCCACAGATGCGATCGAATATATATCATGGCCGGGATAGTAATTATACAAAGGTTTTTTCTCGATTGGATCTATCGAACCTCGGGAGATAAGCGAACCGTATATCAATGTATACAGAGTTCCTGCTTCATTCAAGCGTGTGGTACAAATACCTCTCTGTTTGTCCCGAATTACGCATCTATGAGCGCATACATTACACTTAACTCTTTTATCATCTAATTTTTGGTATAACATAGCTTCTTTTTTCATTCTTCCACCAATACATGAAACTATATTTCACTAAAGTTCCTATAAAACAATGATCTGAATCTTATTTATAAGACTATTCGTGAGTTATGCAATGCCACAAAAAAATAATGAAGCAAAGGGACGGCTTGAACTTATTGAAAAGATTCGAAAAGAAATTGATTCTTTTCCCCATTTAAAAAGAGGTTATAGCAAAGAGCGGGAAGAGTTAATTGATTTACATCTTACATTAGGCTATTTGTATTCAGATCTGCCAGAGTTCCAAGGGCAATCCTTGCAAGAATTTCTTATTGCACACTCCCTCACCAAAGAATTAGGGGATATGGAAAAATTTGCACATATTAACGGGATCATTGCATCTATGTATCTGGCTCAATTAGATTATTCTTCAGCTATTTCTTATTATGAAGAATCTATACAACTCCTCAAGACCACTAAATATAACAAAGAAATGATGATTACAAAAAAAGGACTGGGTATTGCTTATCTAAAAACTAGGAATGTTGAAAAAGGAGTGCTGAACTTAACGAATGCTGCCGAAATTTGTGTAGATCTGGGCGATATAGATAATTATATGGAAATTATTACGATTTTGGGAGTATATTATAAGGAACAACAAGAATGGGATACTTTCATAGATATTGAGACTAAGGCACTCAAAATATTACTTGATATGGGGGCAGATGAAGAGATATCAAAAGCTTACTTAGATTTAGGGATTGCATATAGCAAATTAAAGAGGAATTCTGAAGCTCTAGCTCAATTTAAACAAACTGTGAACTATGCTATCAAATCTGAAAGCAATTTGTTAATTTATCAAGGAATAATCATGGTTGCAGAAACCTATTTTCATTTGCGGTATATTGAGGAAGCAAAAAAGGAGTACTTGCAAGCACTATCCATGGCGTATTATTTGGGAATGCAAAATGAAGTAAAAAAAACAAAAATGGTACTTCTTACTTTAGGTGCTACGGAAGAGGAATTGCATCTAGCGGAAAAAACAGGAAAAATGGATGGGAAGAAATGACTTCCTATCCTATCGATATTTGTGTAATTCTGACAAATAATTTTGTTCCATACGATCATTTGCCAACCCTTTTAATTTTAGGGATGCAAACCCTTCCTTCATCAGTTTCTCTATTCCATCAATTTTGAATAGATTCATCTTCTCAATAGTGAATTCAAAATTACTCCGAATTTTCATGTCTTCCTCTATAATTTTAGAAAGTTTTTGGTTTAATTCCACAAAACCCTCACTTAATGGGCTAATTGAGAGATTTGGGTCTACAAAGCCAGGAAATGCAAACACAATGCGTTCGTCTCCTCGTTTATTCTTTAGAAGACCTGCATATACTGGCATAAAAATCCGGATGACGGGCGTAGATATATTGGAAATTCTATCTTCCAATCCCCATTTTAAGATTAAATGTTTATCTTTTTCACAAGCTTCCATTTTCTTAGTGATAATGTTTTGTATCTCCTTGAGATTTTCCGTTAGTTTGACTTGTAATTGTTCTAATTCGGTTATTCGAGCCTCCTTTTCTTCCAAGAGCCTCTTAATTCGTGCATTTCGCTCAGAAAGATTTTTCTTAAGTTCAAATTCTTTATCCTTATATTCATTCTGAATTCTTTTATCAATCGCTTCAATTTCTGTAGTTTTTTCTTGGATTTTTTGACGTAGTATTTCAATTTTTACTCCCAGATCATGCTTGATTTTTTCGAGAATTTCCAAATGTTTCGCAGCAGAAAGGATCGCTCTATCAACAGGTTGCTTTTTAAAATAATCCGTATCTAAAAACATCTTCAATCCTTGAGAACCATTTACAAAGAGCTCATTTAACGGGAAGAAAAATCCTCCCACTTTTTCTAAAATCGCTTTCTTCTCTTGTAAACTCACAATATCCAAATGATTCCGTAATTGTTTGAGACTATTTTCCACACTTTCTGGGGTTATAGAATTTTGTTCCTTGGAGATTGCAGCCTTAAACCTTAATTCTTCATCTTTTGCTTGTACTCGGAGTTCTGTTGCCCATTCTTCAAAGGGTTTTGAAAGTAATAATTTTAAATCATTCCATCGAATTCTATTTCCATTAGTTTCCTTTACGTAAAATCGGAATAATTCTGATAATTCAAGTGTTTTTTCCACCGAGTATTTACTTTCCAATAGCGTATATTCAGCTAATGATTCTGTACGCATAAAACTGATAAGTTTCGCTAAACCGTCAATTAATCTCGGGTTCATCATCCCTTCAATGAAAATATCCTTAAATTCTTCCGTTTCTTCTTCTTCAATTTCACCTAATTTAAATTTACGACCTCTTTCCGTGTATAATATTATGTCTTGAATGATATCTAAAATCTCATCTTGGGTGCGATTTTCAATATTTCGCAAAATATGCCCAATAATTGCTTGTCGAGGCGGATTATTTATTTTTAAATTCATATTACAAATACCGACATCGTCAAATACAATATGAGTTGAAGAATCTCCTGATACTATAATTAATGGCCACGCTAATCGAGAAAAACTGTCAAAGCTTTCATCTGCTTTTTTTTGGTCAAGCAGCATCTTAAACCCAATAACATAGTCACCAGGAGTATCTACTAACGGACCAGCACTGGATTTCATAAACGGAAGAAATTTTTGATTACCATGAATCGACATTTTAACCTACTACTCCAGTTATTTTAGAATTATGAAAATCACAGCTTAAAAAATTTTAAGGTTGTGATCTCAGTATCCCTTTGGATTGAAATAGAAAAAAGAAGGTAAATATTTAGTGATTATTGTTAAGATTGAAGTATAAAATTTGCTAGGGCGATCAATAACAATCCCAATAATATGATGAGAGGAGGTAAGAACGCTTGGATTAGAGCAGATCCTCCAAATTTAAGTAGTGGTTGCACAGATCTACCCACATAGTATATAATAATTCCTAAACCATTTAACACCGAAGATTTTCGAATTATTCCTACGGACTTTGCAGCTAAATAAAAGAAAATACAAGGAAGTGCAAAGTTTAGAATAGGAAGTAGCACATAATTTAAATAGAACAAACCCACTGGATAACTGTCGCCAAATATAGGTGCTGGTTTGATAGTTACTGGAGGACTAATTCCCAATACATCCTGATAATATTTCGGATCCACAACATATTCGGGAGGTAACCATAATACCGAGGACGCTATCAGAATCACTATAGTAGGAAGAACATACGCCATTAATTTATGTAGAGTCGTTTCCTTTGTGAATAATAGTGTAGCGAGAATTCCTACCACCATAGATGCAGCTAACCACCCTGTAAATGATGCAAAACGATATATCACAATTGGTAAATTTGATCCAGCTTCTATTTGAGTCAACCAGATTCCCATATAGAAGTCATATATAATGAACAATCCCCGACTGATAGACAAAAACAAAAAGAATAAACTAAAATAAAACCAATACAACTTCTTCGTTTTCCGAAACCGAATGAACATGAAATAACAAAACATCAGGAACAAATATCCAATTATCACAAAAAATAATGCTAATGAAAGTGAATCGACTACGCTTAAAAATGGAACATCAAGTGGGATCTGCAAGATCATTTTTTTCACCTACTTTTTATTTATTTAATTTCCTTAACCATTATTTATCTTTATTTGCATTCTCGTCTATGGAATTCAATTAGAACCCAGTAATCGAAAATGATCGAACGAAATAGTTTAAATTTCAAAATAAATATGCCTAATGCATATAGGGACTACTAAAACCAAACGTCTTTAGACCCGTATGATTATTCATTGAAATGGAAATCGGAGCCAAATCAGATTGAAAAAAAAAATTCATCAATCCCTTATTGTTGTCGGTCTTTGTATCTTAATTATGGGGAATATTGTTCTAATCGGAACAAATCCAAATCAATCCTTCCAGTCACCACGAAATGAAAAGCATCCCTCAACATCCACATTAGGAATAAATCTAAGCCCATTCTTTGCCCATCTAGAAGAGGATATGGAGTTATACCTTCAATTAAATGACAGTGTTGATGGGTATAATGAAGACTTTTTCCATCACGCCTTTACAAATAACGCTGGTTTTTCCATTACAGATTACACTCATTATGCAAGTGACCTCATTTATTTTCTACTGGGTTTTAAAAATACTCTTGCGGATTTTGAAACAATCGATTATACAAACACTCCATTATGGGATTCTTCAGATGGAGGATTTTTCACATCCATGGATAGGACTTTAACAGCTATCTCTGAAGAAAAGACAGTATTTGATAATTTACTTTATATACTTGCTCTATTAGAGGGAACTGAATACCTTGGTAATCCCACAAATTTAGTGGGAAAGATCACTACTCAATGGAACGCTATAGTAAATGAATTCTGGGATGATACTAATAATGCTTTTGATCATTCTACAGAAATTCTTACCGAACGATATGCGAGTGATAATTTCTTAGGAGCTTTCGTGGCATTTTCCATAAGTAAATCCTCATTGTTTACTAACACCTTTCGGAATCAAGTTAAACAGTATGGGTTAGATATAATGACAGGATTTGCAAGTTCTATGTATGATAGTGTCAGTGGAAGGGAAAGTTTTTATAATACCAGCGATTTGACAAATGTTGCGACTTCAGATTACAAATATCTTTATTCCAATGCCTTAGGTATACTTGCTTTATTGGAATACAATATCCAAAATGGATATGAAAAAAATTCTATCGAAGTTCAACAAGCAGAATATATTTGGAGATTTCTAAATCAGAAGTTCTTCAATTCTACTTATAATATGTATATGACGGAAACCAATTTTAATGGTAATATTCTACGCGATTGGGATTTATATCTTCTTGAAAATGCTTGGATGATGAAATCAACTCTGAACTTATTCAAACACACTGGTAATACGACCTATTACGACAAAGCTATGGAATTATTCAATGGTATTGAACACAATATCTATGATTCAGTAAATGGTGGATACAATACTTTAATCGGTTCTTCTGTGAAAACTTTGGATAGCTATAGTATGCTCTTGTACACATTACAGGACTTCTATAATATTTTCACTCAATCGGAGATCAATGTGGTTCTAAACCAAACCGAATATATCTATCAAATTGATGAAGTATTGAACTTCACCTTATCTTATAACATAACGATGGAATTTTCATATCCTGCTGTAGGTGAGTCATGGACAATTTCAGCACCCATCGAAAATGCTAGTATAAAATATATATTGCGCTATGCAGAAAATAATACCATCATCAGCATTAATACAAGTACTACAAATGCGTATGGTCAACATCTATTTTTGTATGATATCACCAATTTAACCTCCCTATATGATTACAAATTAAATATTTTATGCAATCGAACCGGATTTAATGCGGGAACTACTGTATTCCAGTTGCCATTATCCTCTGGTATTGATATTACGAAAATAACTCCCTTGTTTGATATCTTGCATCAAGGAGAAAGTGCTTTGATAAATATCACCTACACCAGCTCTCGTCCAGATGATATTGATGCAATAACAACTACTTCTGGAGAAAATTTCGTAGAACAATCCAGTACCAGACACATCATAAAACGTGAAGATGAAATCGAGGGAAAAATAGAAAGTTCGATCATAACCAATATCACTGTTCGTGGAAATGCGGAATTGGGAAATCAATTCTTAGAAATTATTGTATTAAATAACATTTCGGAAAGCATTTATTTGGAAAAATATGAATTAGAAATCTATTCTACGATCGAAGTAGTGTCGATTTTGGTGGATCAATATCTTGTAGCGTTTAGTTCGGTTGATGTGATACTGACTCTGCGGAATCATCGTAGACTAGAAAATGAATCCTTAAATATTGAAATAAACGGTTCTGCATTTGTGTATTCGAATTTTTCGGTTCAAGATATTGCCCCTCAATCCGTTAAAAATATCGTGTTATCCCTTACCCCTAATGAGAACACCAAAATGGGACCCTTACATTTTATGCTGACTATCTGGAGATTTAGTATTAATATTTATTCTCAGGAATTTACCATTAATGCCGTTCCTGAGGTAGATATTTTAGAAATCAATTCGGACAATTTGAAAGTCATTCAAGGGCAATCACCCACAGTAACTATACGGCTTTTTAACTACAACGAGTCTGTTAAACAAATACGAGTTACTTCAAATGGGAATGAAGTCTTAAACAGAGTCGTCCCGACTGGAGAATCACTCATACAAGTAAATATGGCTAAACCTATCCGTAATCCCTATAACATTGGAGAATTAATATATGAATTAAACATTTATGATAGTTTAGGAAATTTGCTTGCGACAAAAGTAATCACGGTAGACATAAAACCATCTCCTCTAAATATATTCCTATTTTATGTACTACCTATTCTCATACCCATTGGAGTAGTGGTCTACTTCAAATACAAGGAATCAGAACAAAATAAACGAATGAAATAAAAAAGTGATTTAATATGAATAAGAAAAGGATCGCCTACATCTTTCTTTTAGTTGGATTATTAGGCTTAATCGGTAGTGTCTGGGGAATACCATGCATTAATCAAATCTCAGGTTCAAATATTAATAATCCCTCATATGCAGAATTATCAAATTCTACTATAATTTATACCCATGAAGTTGATCGAGTTATTGAACCATTTGAAGTATCCGTTAATTTATCATCTACTTATCCTGATGCGACCAAGGTTGAAATGACCATTTATTATTCTAATGCAACGGATATAAATTATACTCTCACTGAAGTTTCTAATATTTGGAGCTATTCCCTTTATTTTGAACCGAATGCCCCGCTAGGACAACAATCCTTTCAGTTGTTTGTATATGAGGGAGTAATCTTGTCGGATCAAAGCTACATTCAATTCTTTGAAATAAAAAATAGTGCTCCTAAAATAGGAATCTCATTATCCCATTCAGAAATTTATAGGAATGAGACATTATTCTTCAATGTCACCCCAATGGATGCAGAAGATTCGTTCTCAACCCTAACGTGGTCTTGGCAAATATTGTATCAAAGTCTGGTAATCAATTCCTCAGCGGGAAATAAACAAATTTCAGATCTTAGTCACTTCTTTCCATCAACACTTGCGAATAATCGTCTAGGAGAATATTCCTTAAAAGGTACGATATCCGACTCAGATGGTGCAATAACCACGAATACAGTGAATTTTACAGTTTTAAATAATGCACCAATCATTACCGCCTATAATATCACCTTTCTAAATAATGAATCCCAAATCTTACGAGATACCGAACATTTTAATTTGAAAGTCAATGTTTCTGACGTTGAAGTCGCACCTAACAATATATTTTTGAAAATTCACTTGTATGGACCCTCGGATACATTTATTGATCGATCTGGTAGAATGACTCGTAGTTCTCCTTGGAATTTTGATGGAAATATCAGTTTACCTTTATCAGTTCCAACTGGTCAATACACCGGTGAGATTATAGCATACGAGACCATAAATGATATAGAATATAATACTAGTACTTCATTTACATTTTCTTTGTTGAACAACATTCCCAATGCTTCTGCTATCAGTTTTACATTAAATGATAGAATTCCTACGGGTAGTGGATTACGTTTTAAAGAGTTTGAGAAAATCACTTTCAAAATTAACGTAACAGATGTTGATCCTGAGGGTATTGAGATAATTCAAATATTATTAATCCCTATCCCTGGAGAAGAAGAATTGTTTTTTTCATTCAGAAATCCAGAAAATGATGTTTTGGAATTCACAATCTACGCTAAAGACTTGCCGTATGGTCAGTGGGTCACATGGATTTATGTGATTGATTCTGATGGCGAGAGAATCCAAAGTGCTGTATCCTATTCTTTTGATATCATTCAAGATCGTTTTCCCAAAATTCTCCCGTGGATAATGCTGTTAGTAGGAGCAGTGGTTGCTTTTGGAATAGCTATGGCTTTCCTAGGAACTCGGTATATTTCTCTACGTCGAGATTTTGATAACTTACTTTCCCGTTCGGGAGAATACAAAAAATCAGAATCCGTACCAAAAAAAGTGGAACCAGAAACTCCCTCTCCTAAAAAAGAACAATCAAAAACCGCTGATAAATCCTCGGTCACAATAAAGAAATCCCCTACTAAAAAGCATAAATTATTTCGAGAGATTAAGAAAAAATAAATTTTTTTCCCAATTTTACGATAGGATTTTCTTTAAATCAAAAATGATTTTTCCTAATTTTCCCCCGTAATTTCCTGCGCTAATCTTTACTACGGATGGATTGGTGCATAAACTAGTAATTCCCTCTTTCATAGCAAGTTCTACCCGCTTTTGGGTAAAGCCGTTGATGATGAACTCATATCCTGTTTGTGCAGTACTTGGGACATTGCTATTGTCAATTTGATCCCGTAATACTGGGGAAAGGATTTCGTTGGTTGAAGCAGAAAGAAACTTGTATTTTGAACCAACTTTACTCGGACTTCGAACGAATCCGCCTGGAAAAGGTAACACAATTCCTTCTATATCGTTCATTTTGGTAACTGCTTGTTGACATGCAGTAATTATTTCAGATGTGTTATTTGAGAACACCAAAAAATTCCCTCCTGCAATAATTTTGGTCACTTTAAAGGACTCTTGAATAGTAAAATACCCGTCCATCATCGGTATTTTCCATAGAGGTAGAAACTCACCTTTCCATTTTAGTTCGTTCTTTTGTTCAAAACCATCACCAAAAAACTTAAGTTTATAGCCAGTTTTAACCGAAAATGTTTTATCGTTTAAGACATCTTCTGGAAACCAATCAAAACAAGCAGTACTAGCACTGGTTAGAACGCATTGTCCTATCCGATTTAATAACACCTCGTCAACTTTCTCTTTTTTTTGAATACAGAATATTACAGACACTCCAGGGCGATGATCGGGTGTTTCAGTGGAGTCATAGACTTTATCGATTCCAGCTTCGCAATCACAATGGATAGTGGATGTTGCGTAACCCGTAACATTTGCAGCAGCGACTTTCGCTAATTCTATACTATCCGCTGTTATTAGAATTCGTGAACCATACAGACGAAATCCCTCCGCATAGGTTTCCTCAATTTCAACGTGATTTAGTATCATATTGGTAACTTGCCTAATTTTTTTTAAATAAACACAAAATATTACCTAATTTAAATAATCCATCACTAAGTTGAGAGGATAGAATTAAAAAACTATCTTTATACTCCCTTGAATAATTAAGCTAGTATAATGAAATGGTATTTAATTTTAATAATAGTTCTGGGTAGTCTCGGAATTGGATTTTATGTGTTTCTAAGAATTGTAGATTTGATTTTCGGGGGAAAACCAACAAACTTAGGTTTACAATCTGGAAAGTTATCTCCGATGAAAAAAACTCCCAAAGGCGTAAATAGCTACACAGACTATGAACCGCAGAAAATGGCTGCTTTTCCCTACAAAGGAACCAAGGAAACAGCCGTTAAAATGATGGTGAATGTTCTTAAAAATTTAAAAACATCTCCCCGCATCACCTTTTATGAAATAAATCTGGAAAAAGGTTATATTTGGGCTCGCGATATATCTTTGTTCATGCGCTGGAAAGATGATATAGAGTTCTACTTTGATGATGATCATATGGTACAATTTAGAAGCTCACCTAGGTATGGGACCTACGATTGGGGTTTTAATCGAAAACGTATGGAATTAATACGGGATGAATTTTTAAAACAACAATCGACCTATTGAGGTAGGAATTTGAATTTTTCTGAGATTAAATTTTTAGGAACTACTAATCAATAATATAATCAATAATTCACTTGAGTTGAAGAATCATTAAAACCCTCCTTTTCGGTCCCGCAAATGCGGGAAAAACCTCATTAATGCGCAGAGCCTGTCTAGGCTATGCCTTCACCAAAGTATCAGACTTAAAACCAACTAAAGGAATTTCCCGGGAGAATTTCATTTTTCGGGGGTTGTTAGAAATCACAATATGGGATTCTGGAGGACAGGAAACATACTTGGAAAAATATTTCACCGACCAAAAAGATGCGGTTTTTTCTGAAGTAGAGATACCTATTTTCATGGTAGATTCAATTGTCACCGATTCTCGAGTAAAGGAGATATTTGATGCTTTTCTGGAAGCTCTCTTGGAATTCTCTCCCCAGACCTTAAACATTTATGTGTTTCTCAATAAAATTGATCTAGAAGAATCCCAAGAAGATGAAGTCTACAGCATCTTAACTAAGGGTCTGGATAAAACTATATTGGAAAAATGTAAATTCACTCCCGTTTCCGTAAAAACCGGTTCTGCTCAACACCGCCTTATTGAAATTCTTGATACTCACATCCAAAAATCCCAATTAGAAACCCACAGATTAAATGAAATACGAACCACGCTAGAAAAACTCAAATCTCGATTACACTATGAATTATTTTTATTTAATTTACCGGATGGATTGGTTATTTCTTCCACTTTGGGAGAGTTTGAAGTGGAACCATTGAAATACATGAAATTGGAACTAGGTTCTTTGGAGTCTAATGTACATTCTGTGTTTTCCGAGATTCTCAAAATGAGATCAGGGAAGATGGTTCCCATAGATCTTTCCCTATTGGTGTATGAATCCCCTACCCATCTTGTTCTCGTCAAAGATTTTATGGAAACAGCGGTGTTAGTATTCTTTAGTGATGCCAAAAATTACGCCAGTATATCTGAAATTTTAAAACTATTTACATCAAACAATGAGGATTTGGAATATTTGCGAAAGCTGTTGAAAGTTCGACGATTCTAATTATTCGTCCTCAACAGGCATTTTTATAAGAGAGTGTATATCGTATCCCTTTAAATTATCCCTTCCATGCAAACTTCCAGTTAATTCTATTACAAAAATTAACCCCTCTACAATCCCCCCTGCCTTTTCCACTAACCTGCATGCAGCTGCTGCGGTACCTCCTGTTGCAAGCAAATCATCCAATATTAATACTTTATCGCCACTAGAGATAGCATCGATATGCATATGGATAGAATCTGATCCATATTCTAGTTCGTAGGATTCATCAATTGTTGTATAAGGTAGTTTTCCTATTTTTCGGATAAGGACAAACCCCACACCTAAGAGATATGCAACCACTCCACCAAATACATACCCACGCGCTTCAATAGCCGCTACTTTTATAATCTTTTTCTCTTTATACTGGTTAGCGATTCGTTCACAAGTTTCTCTAAACGGGATCGCTTCCTTACACAATGTAGTTATATCCTTGAATTGAACTCCATGTTTTGGCCAATTGGGTACATTTCTAATATATTTAGATAAATCCATCTAGAGGATCGCCCCTTTTAGTGCATCTTTACAACTACATTCTCGTTCGGTTGGAATTTTCGGGATTGCTGTTTCCAGCAGCTTTTTCAAATTAATTGCATTCGTTTTCATAGTTTCCAAAACCTCATCAATAGAAACAGCAAGTTTACGAATTGACCCGCCGCACTTGTTACAAGTCTTTCCAAATTCTACTACCCCACATTTGTCACATTGAGCTGCCCATACATCCAGATCGGTTACCATAGCTATGGTAGCATAGCACATGGCTTGTTCTGCGGCCAAAGTTACTTCAGGATAACAAGTCATTCCAATAACATCTCCCCCCCACATGCGAAATACCTTACTCTCAGCACGTGTGGAGAATCTGGGTCCTTCTATGCAAACATAGGTTCCTCCCTTGGTTATGGGAATTCCTATTTCTTTCCCTACGGAATAGAATATTTCATTCATTGTATTGCAGTATGGATCTGCTTGTGAAATATGACATACAGATCCTCCCTCATAAAATGTACTGATACGAGTCCTGGTTCTGTCAATATATTGGTCACAAATTACAAATTGTCCCTTATTCAATTCCTCCCTAAGACTTCCTACAGCAGAAGGACTAATAATACGCTGTACTCCTACTGACTTCATTGCCCAAACGTTAGCTCGAAAATTCAACATATGTGGAGGAATGCGATGATCTTTTCCATGCCGGGGTAGAAATGCTACCTTCTTTCCCTTAAAATATCCAATACTAACAAGATCACTTGGGGCACCGTAAGGGGTGTATACTTTTAATCTTTTCTCGTCTTCAAGAGTAATATCAGAGCCTGTGCCCCCGATTATTCCTATTTCTACATTATGTTCCATCATAGTCTTTACTCACTTTAAGGTGTATAGGATCATTTTGACGTATCGCTTAAAAAATGATTTCTTAATGAGAAAATTAATTAGATTTGCTTAATTGGTTCAACTCATGCGTTTGTCATTTTTGGGGTCTTGTCGCGAGGTTGGTCGTAGTGCAGTATTAGTTGAGTCTGATCAAAATAATGATCGAATCCTTTTGGATTATGGAGTAAAAATGGATGGTACTGAAGACAATTTTCCAGAACATATACGGGGAAGAGATCTTAGTGCCATAGTTGTTACTCATGCTCACATAGATCACGTAGGTGGGATCCCCATTTTTTTTATATCCGGTTCAGTTCCTTTGTTCATGACACGGTTGACTCAAGATGTGTCGGATGTATTATTACGAGATATGATTAACATCGCACGTTATAATTCGAATACCGATTTGTTATTTGATCGTGAAGTGTTAGGAAGAATGCATCGACATACTCATACACTTAGATATACCGAAAGAGTGAAAGTAGGAAAAGATTCTCATCTAACTTTATTTAACAATGGACATATACCAGGGAGTGCAATGGCTCTCGTTGAGATGGATGGTCAAACCATGCTTTATACATCAGATATGAATGCAACGCAAACTCAACTCATGAATCCTGTTCACCCCCTTCCGAATAAAATTGATGCCTTAGTCACAGAAAGTACTTACGGAACCACCGATCACGAACCTCGGGAAGAAGTTGAAAAGCGATATATTGAGAAAGTTCAAACCGTATTGGAAAATGGAGGAACTGCTTTAACTCCCGCTTTTGGAGTATCTCGTAGTCAAGAAATAATGATGGTGCTTCATAAATACATCAATACTAAAAAGTACCCCGTATATGTGGACGGAATGGCTCGGAAAATCGGAAATATCTACAAAAGATATCGGACGTATTTCAGATCCTATGGAGAACTACGCAATGCTTTGGAAAAAAGTAACTATATATCGAGAGATAATACTTTTGAGCAACGTCAAGAAGCAAAAAGAGCAAATGCGGCAATTGTGGCTCCTTCGGGGATGTTAAAAGGCGGTACATCACGTATGTATGCGGAAGCAATTTTGGACGATCCGAATTCTGCAATATTACTGGTTAGTTATCAAATCCCTGGAACACCAGGGGAGATCCTCCTGAAAGAAAATAAATATGTTTACAATAACAATGAGCAAGTCGAAACATCTTGTGAAGTGGAGCTTTTTGACTTTTCGTCTCACTCCGGTAAAACTCAATTGATCGATTTTGCAAAAAAGTGTAATTTTGGGGATCAAGAGCGCAGAATTTTTGCAGTACATGGAGAAGAAGAGACTGCCACTGCTTTATGTAATGAGATGAATGAATTGGGACTTCATGCAGTCGCCCCAACTCAAGGAGAAACTTATAAAATCTAATCTTTTTGGTTTGATCTATGCGAAATTTCAATATGTCTCAAAAAAATATTCATTCACCCACATCCATACGGAGAATAATTTCTAGTCTTATCAAAACGTCTCTGTGGGGGTTTTTTGAAACTCTTACCTTGAATTTAGTTCACTTTATTGACCGTTATCTCTGGTCGAATTTTCATACTCGTTTTATGCGCTTAATCCATAATAAGTTTGGGGGGATTGTCACCCCTTTTGATATAACTTTGGAACCAAATCCCCTTAACCGGAATTGGGAACACCGGACTCCGTATATCCACCATTATCATCAAGGACAGGAAATTCTGCAAAAAGGGAAAGTAATGATATGGCCTACTCAAGAAATCTTCAATTTAATTATTCGTTCTAACGTAAATCCCTTCGTTTCTATTTGTTACTGTAGAGATCACATGAAAAAGCATGGTCATCGATGTGAGCTAAATGCCCCTTTACGTACATGTTTAACATTACGACTTCCTCAAAGTGTTTCCTCGATTCGCACTTCAGAAATTCGATTAAAAGAACTTCAACAAAAAGCTCTATATAAATTACTACTAAAATGTGAAAAGATTGGCCTGGTGCATCAAGTAATATTTTACGAGAAATACAATACTTACGTTATTTGCAACTGCTGTCCAGATTGTTGCGAAATTTTAAGTGTGTTTTTTCGAAGTGTTATGGAAATAAAATATCACCAAAAAAAGCTGGATACCTTGCATTCTTTAGAACTGAGAAAAAAAGATCATTCACTTAATCTCAAGGAACTTAATCAATACCGAGTACTGAAACACTCAAAAAAAAACCATCAAAAAGGAGCGAATATGAAACCAGTTCCCTTGGTTGCTCAAAGTGCTTTCATCTCAATCCAGAATTCCTCTGGAGAGTGTGTGAATTGTGGAAAATGCGCTGAGCATTGCTATTTTGGGGCTAGAATAATGAAAGAAGGGACGCTGCATTATAATCCGGATTTGTGCTATGGTTGTGGATTGTGTGTATCTCGATGTGTGCATTCGGTTATTGAATTAAAAAAACGCATCAAATCCAAAGAAATGAGTTCAATCGGAATAGGTATTACACATGATCATCCTCACTTTTTGTGATAGATAAGAACACTCCAAGCATTTTCCTTGAAATATACGTTAGTATAGAAAAAGAATATAGGCTTTCAATTTTTAAATAACATAGGATAAAAAGAAAAAAGTAAAAAGAAAAAAAATGAGTATACGCAGATTTCCCTCGAGAACTAAAGAGCGTAAATTTAGGGCAAGAATCGATAAAAATACTTCACTTTCATTCATTGAAAAAGATTCAGGGATTCAATGTATTATTAAAAAAGACTTAACTGAATATGATGTCCATATATTTCCCTCGGAAGCACCCATTACGGGGGACTACTTAAAAAAAGATATTGATCCGTTTGAAGTTACTCTCGCGGATATTCAAATACTGGAAAAAGAAATTTTCCCTATAGTAATTGCAATACAAGAGATTTTTGGGGAAGACAAAGTCCCTCAGCTAGGAAAAATTCGATTAGCTATAGGAAGTAACGAGACGGACTATGTTACCATCGATGAGGGAGAATTTGAAGAATATGACTTTTTTCCAAGTATTCAAGGTCTCGTGGAGTTTCTTAAATCGAATCGAAAAGGAGTTATTGGTTTTGAAGATCGTGAATATCAACCCGAGAAAGGGAATTTGATCTTCTTCAGTAGTATTATAAAAAATCCTGATCAAAATATTAAGATGATTGAGCTGAAAATCCTCTCATCACTCCATCAGAGGGGATTATATATGCAAAAACATCATCAATACTATGGGCTCCAGTTGTATTTAAATATCAAAGCTGATGAGATAGATGATTTATTCCTCGAATTATTGAAGACTTTAAATATCGATTGGGAGCTCTTATTTTTGAGGAGAGACCTTTCTATGCAAAATTGGACGGAGATTGAATGTGAACGGAATTCAATTAACTTGAAAAGCTATATACGATCTAAATATGACGCCCTAGGATATTTTGATGTGAACTCGATAATCCGGTTAGTAATCAAAAATGATCTTAGTTTTAAAATTGCTGATCATATTGCTGATTTACTGAATCGATCAAAAATTCATCAAGAGGGAGGTCTTCCTAAAGAACGTGGGGAGAACCTTGACAAAGCCGAGATTGCAGCCGCAGCTCAGTTAGCTTGTGCGTATTATGGAGAAAAAAATCCTCTGATATTCGATAAGGATGTATCACCTGCGGAAATCGAGAAATTTTCAGCAGAACTTATTAAGATTTAATTCTTTATCGAAAATTTTTTTTAGTTAAACTTCATAGCAATACTGTGGTCTCTTATTCAAACCTAGAACAAAAAATCTCGAAATTCAAACAAATATTATCCAAAAAGAAAGTCATTACCGCATTCTCGGGAGGTATGGATAGTACATTATTGCTTCTACTAGCAAGAAAATTTTCTGCTAAATTCATCCCGGTTTTTTTTTTTGGTCCGATGTTTACAAAAGAAGAACTTCATCGTGCCTCTAACTTGTGCAAAATCCTTAAAATCCAGCTAGAAATTATTGATTTTAATCCATTAACACAAAAAGAATTCCAACAAAATCCTCAGAATCGGTGTTATTATTGTAAAAAATACATAATGACAGCCCTTCTCCAAATTCAAGATGAATTAGATTATGATATTATCATAGAAGGAACCAACACCACTGATTTAGGGGAATTCAGACCTGGATATGATGTATTACAAGAAATGGGAATAGTATCTCCTTTTGTTTTATCGGAATTTTCAAAAAAAGACATACACGATTATTTGGAATATAGCATCCAAAATCCAGAATGGATACTTGACTCCCCAAATTCCATAAATTCTGTGGAAATCACCGAAATTTTGAAAAATATAGTAAAATCATCTTCTGGACCTTGTTTATGTTCTAGAATTGACTACGGGGTTGAAATCACGGAAGATAGACTAGTTCGTATTCATCAAGCAGAAAAATTTCT
Organism: Promethearchaeota archaeon; assembly: GCA_016933055.1. GTDB lineage: Archaea > Asgardarchaeota > Lokiarchaeia > Sigyniarchaeales > Promethearchaeaceae > AMARA-1. The sequence goes on from JAFGBS010000009.1 coordinate 243,180, forward strand.
GGAGGCAACTTTCAATTTAGAACAAGTACGTGTTCGTCTTCATTCCCACGACTTGATTCGAATCGAAGTTCCTAAATATCAACTCCTTAACATTCTTAGGTCCGAGGTAATCAATCAGATTACATTGAAGCTTAAGGAATTAGGATTTTCTTTCATTACGGTAGATTTAGAGGGTTTTCGTAGTGGAAGTTTTAACCAATAACTTTATATTTTTCTTGGTTGACCTTGTATTTGTCTCCATCGGGTAATTTTCCCCAATTACTTTATTTCAATAACTCCCCCAATTTCCGATGGAGACCATCTACAATCCCCATTGATCAAGTCCTTTAGTTTTTTTTTTTGATGCAGGTGCTTTCTCGATCGCGCTTTTTTTACTGGTTTTTTTCGTTTTGTTTGGGGTTACCTCACTTTCTACTACAATTGAACCATTCATTTCAGGGGAACTAGATTGGGTTATATCGATTTTCTCTCCTTGCTGTGCCCGTATATGTTCATCCAATTGTGTTAAAAAAGGACGTATCATGGACTTTGGGATGAAAGCACCTGCTGCGGGGGGATGTCCTCCCCCCATATCTTTTAATCCCAAATTTGCAGAAACACTTCGTATAGCTTGAGACAAATTCACTCCTTTTTGTATTAAATCTTCATTACAACGCGCACTAAATTTATAAGTATCCCCATCTGATTGTGCATACCCAATAATAGGTTTAGATTTATCTATTTTTGAATTATCTACCAGTATAGTGCAAACTACCCCTACCATAAGTTCGGGTATTTGATCTTCCCCATCAAACGCTATGATTCCTTTATAAGAAGTCATTTTATGTCCATTAATTAACCATGATACCCCATCCTCAAGTTTTTGAGTATATTCCTTAGAAGATTCAATACCTTTGATGATTACATTATTGGAACGATTAACACAACAAGCAATTCCAATGGAGGGAATTTCTAATCTTCCCGTCGCATTCAACATGGTAGAAAAATCTGTAGCATCATGGATTTCTGGATAGGATTTAAATTGAGTAAGCAAATAATGAGTTCGTATCAATTTACTGATAGGAACATCCTTATCCTTATTTTCAGTATAAATTTTCTGTGTTAGGGCCGAAACAAGTTTGGTTTTTTCAGTAGAAGATAAATCAGGGAGAAAACGGGGATGTCCAAGATCATTTTCGTATTTCAATCCCACTTTCTTGAGAAAATATGCTGCTTTTTTGGGATCCTCATCGAATAAATTTATACCTTCAGGGAGGTGATTTGCTAATCCGAGAGGTAAAGAAATATTTCTAGGAAGAAATGGCTCCACTTCTTCCTTGATTGTCATTGTTTTTTTTGCATCTTCTAATATGGCCTTATTTTCCCCTATAAAAGACCGTGCATCACCTGCATTTTGGTGATCCCCAAGTGCTCCAATTATTGCCAAATGAGATAAATCTGCATTGTCAGCACGTAATTTTTTCACGAATAAATAACTCATTCCTGCAGCCGAAATTCCAGTACTTCCATTAATTCCAGCATAATAAGGATTTGCATGAAATCCTGAAATAGGAATAGATTCTTCTGTTTTTAGTGGTTGATGATGATCAAGGATAATATATTTTCTATTTGGGAGATATTCAGCTAATAGATTTATTTGTCCACTGCCAAAATCAAGAAAGATTGAAAAATTGTTATTTTCTTCCAAAATTGACTTAATTTTTAACAAATTATGCTCATTTAATTGCTTTAAAATAGTGATCTGATAACTGATATTCTCTCTCTTAAGTGCTAATGCCATAATTGCTGCAGCACAAATACCATCGGTGTCAATATGAGAAAAAATATTTATACTACTAAAGAAATTCTCTTGATTCTGTTGCGACTGTACACTTTCGATATGATCCCGATATCTTGCTACATATTCTGTATTAAAATAACTCACAGTCTTCTTCATCAATTCATCTAATTGTGCATTGAAAGTGATATCCTTGCTATTTTCCATCATGTTCCCTAAAAATCAAGTGCTTGGTAATATATGTATTATATTATTACTGGCATATTAGCATTTTAATTAAAAGAACTGTGAAAACACTCGCTAAAAAAAGAGAATTTCTTCCAATCTGCTTATAAAAGAAAAAAAATAGGTTTTAATTCCAACATATTGAAATCTAACTAATTATGTCAACTACCTCTATAAGCATCAATCGAAACGCTGAGTTACTATTGTATCAAATTTCGGAAAAACATGATATCCTAGGATTCACAATTGAAAACCATCCTAGCGGTGCAAAACTCTATGATTTTTCGAATGCAAACATTGAAGGTAGTTTGTTTCTAAGTAGAATTCTAATGTCGGATTTATCCGTAGTACAATTATGTCCAGTAAAAGCGAGAATAAAAGCGCAATCTGGTACTATCGATCTGAATCTGATTGATATTAGTACTCAACATCCCTTACTGTCTTGTATGGCTAGTCTTTACGCGGGTTGGACCGTAAAAGCAAAAAAAACCGTAGACGGAAAAAAGAAGACGTATTTTAAAGCAATGGGATCTGGACCAGCTCGGGCATTAGCACAAGTAGAAAGGGATCTTTATGCGTTTCTTGACTATACTGATTCATATTCTTCTGCGGTTTTGTTTCTTGAAACCGCCCAAAAGCCCGACGAAAATGTAATTACATATGTTAGTGAGAAATGTAGAATAGAACCGAAAGATCTCCACATATTATATGCTCCTACAACATCTCTGGCAGGATCTGTCCAAATTGCTTCTCGAGTAGTTGAAACAGCATTACATAAATTTAAAGAACTTGGTATTGATCTGAGATGGGTCGTTTCTGGATGCGGTTCTTGCCCGATTGCTCCTGTTCTTAAAGATCCTATGAAAGCTATGGGCGTGACAAACGATTGTATTATGTTTACTGGCAAAGTTACATTAAGCATGGATATTCCGACGGGGTTAGAATCCAAATTCATCTCTTTATTTAAAAAATCTCCCTCCAATGCATCTCCTTCGTATGGGAAACCTTTCATTAAGACTTTACAAGATGCAGGTGGTGATTTTTACAAAATAGATTCTGGATTATTTGCTCCCGCACAAATCACGGTGATTAATCGCACAACCAATAATATATTTACAGAAGGGGATTTAGCACCAGAAAAATTAGATTTTACAGAATAGATGAACCATAGAATTTTTAATGAGTAGTTGAATGGCTAACCTAATGAATAGAGAAGATGGAAAGACCAGTGATAATGGGGATGAGCTGTACTCAAATTCCTCAGCTGAATCTGAAAACAACTCAGAAGACATTTTACCAGCTGAAACTGAAAAGTCTACAATTTCTAATTTTTTACCTGTTTTTCGTGTCAAAATGACACTTCACAGTATCCCAATCATTATATCAATTACAATATCTGGCTTATTGGCATGGTATATCCATAATGTGGTTGAATTTGAAACGGTGATTCCTGAGAATTCCCCTTCTCAAGGATTAATAAATGGATTGATTTATACAGCCTTTGCGATAGTATCAAGCATTGTTATATATCTTCTTGTTAAAAGAAAGGGCCAAAACGTACTAAAAATTATTATGACCATCGCCTTTATGTTTCTTAGTTTCACATTATTCCTATTTTTTGGCATGCTATTGGTTCCATTTTTAGAATCTAGCTATATAGTATATTATACTTTTATGGGAATTTCTGCTATCCTTGCGGTACTGTTAACGTACCTTTATTTTTCAGGAAAGTTATCAAAATGGCCTAAAAACATCTATGTGTTGGGAATTGGCACATTAATTGGAGGATTTATGGGGATTGCTATGCCACCATGGACAACGGCAGTTCTATTGATCGGAGTTAGTGTTTGGGATATTATTAGTGTTAGAAGAGGTCCTATTAAAGGCATTATGGAAATCATGAATCAAGTTGATCACGAAGCAGTGAGTAATATGACAGAAGATGATTTTAAAGGTGCTGAAATTCAAATCGGGATTGGAGATATTGCATTTTACAGTATGCTTACATCCGGATGTTTAATCCTTACATCAAAATACTTGATTTTTACCGGTAGCATCATTGTAACGCTATTTGCTGCGATTGGAATATTAATTGGAGCATTTGTTACCATTAGGGCTCTTCGAAAGAATGCAATTTTACCCGGACTTCCATTTTCTATATTTTTAGGAATGACACTCGCTTTCTTTAGTTATTATATAATAGTTGTAGTGTTTGCATTCCAGTTTGTGCTGTAAATATCAGCTGATTTTACCGCTATTCCGGAAAAAAGCGTGATTAGTTTTTTTATATTACTAAAGTATTGGTATATTATTCTTACCACAAGAAAAGAGACAAATTGGTGTTTATGAAGACAGAAAAATCATCTCCGGACCTTGAAACCGAAGTCGTATTTGCAGGCTTATGCGCCCACTGTGGTTGCTGTGGTGCATTCTGCCCCCATATTGAATATCAACAAGACGGGTTACCTCAAATTTTAGACGCTTGTAATGAAACAGTTGGGCAATGTTATAACAGTTGCCCCAGAACATCATTAGATATTTCCAACATAGAACAAAAAATGTTCGGGCATTTACGGGAAGATGAATCCTTAGGTTATTTTACTAAAAGTATATTAGTGAAATCAAAAAATTCCATTCTCAATATTTTAATAGATACAGCTTTTAAGCACTCACTTATTGATTCCATCGTAGTACCTGAAAATCAAAGTAAAAAACCAGTTAATAATATTCCCAAAGTAATCGAAAAATCGAAGGATGTACCCAAATTAACCAGTCGCAATATTGATTATACCGGACCGTTAGTGACTGGAGTAAATGCAGCCTATACAGCGGGATTCAAATCAGTGGGTTTAGTGGGCAATCCATGCCATTTTCAAGGCATTGCAAAAATGCAGAATTCTGATTTCCGATCAGGAATCAGCGTTCAATCCCTTAAAATCGCAATAATGTGTGCAGCTGGGGGTGCAACAGGGTGTATATATTGTATAGACTACGCAGGTGAGTTTTCCGATATTTCTTATTCGGACATTGGTTTGGATGATAATCAAGCATTATTATTGATTCGAACAAAAAATGGTCAGGATTTGGTCGATTTTGCTGCAAAAAATAAGAGTTTCGAGATCATCAGCGAATCTCCGGATTTATCTAAAATTCAAGATTTGGCAAATAAAAAGAAAACTCGTAATATCAACAATTTATTGAAATTGCAGAACGGAAAAATTGGATACTTAGAATTGAACGGAAAAACTCTATCTGCACTATTTTAGACCTTTCCGTAACATTTTTGATTTATGGACAATTGAGAAAAATCACCGATAGGTGATTATGCATGACTGAACCAGAAAAGCTTGATGCAATTGCTAAAGAAATTGCCCTTGTGAGAAATCTACCATATACTCTTAAAATCGAGAAAGTTGATGGAAATACATACCATTGTCGTAGTTCTTGGGGGAACCACATAACTTACATTAAGAAAGATGATCATTATTTCATCGAGACAGAACTTGACAAAAAGAGCTAGAAAAACGAACTTAATTGTTCTGCTATCTTATTTGGTTTATTAGGTACAACTATTAAGTTTTGAGCAAACCATTTTGAAAGTAAACCTCGATACTGGTTGAATCGATTGTCCATTAAGATAATTGCACCCTTATCCTCTAATCTGCGTATCGGTCGTCCTGCAGCTTGATTTGCACGCTTAACAGCTGGACCTAGATAAGCATAATTCCAACCTTTCCGAGATCCAAATTTTTCATCATAATATTTAATTTTTGCATCGGAACGTGGAGTAGGCTTATGAAATGGAAATCCCACTACAACCACTGCATTCATAAAATCCCCTGGAAAATCTTCTCCCTCGCTATTCCGACCCCCACATACCCCTAATAACACAGCTCCACGACGTTGGGCTGCAGATTTAAAATTGTGGATCATATTTGCATTATCCGAAGCAGATTTCTGGGATTCCTCGATAAAAACTTCTTTATTAGAAAAACGAATAAGATCTAATAGTCCACTTTTAACTAGCGCATTAAGAATTCCATAAGAGGCACAAAAGATCCCCACATTTTTAGGAGTATTAAATAAAACTTCAGAAATTAATTCATTCATATCCTCAAAAGTCTTCTGACTTCTATTTTGATAACGGGTGTTCAACTGGTCAATTAGTAATGCTTTGACGTGATTTTCGGGAAATGGGCTATCAATTTCGATTACATGGGTTATACGGGGCAATTCATCTAACCCAAGTAATTTGATGTATATCTCCGCATTTAAAGTGCCTGAACAACTACATGTAGCATAACAAGGGATAAATACTTCTTTGGAGATTTCTCTTGGATCTAGAGCTACAATCTCAAGGTGGAAGATTTTCTCACCTGTTTTTCGTATTTTGGGTACTATACAAAAAAAATAATTATCCTTATCTCGGATCTGTACGAGTTTTTCCATGAATTGCGCAACATTTCCAATAAAATCGATAGGATTCATCCCCGCTGAAAGTTTCTCGTGCATCAATCCCTCACCATAACCTTTCAAATCAATTATTGCATCGTGTAATTCATCAATTGAGTCCACTCGGACATCTTTCACCAGACGATTAAGAATGATGATCGGATTAAGAGCAATCTCTTCATTTTTGACTTTTGGTTCTAAAGCATTAATAAGATCGATCCATGTTTCGACTAAACGAATATAATCTATATGAGCTCTATTTGTGCGAAGTTCTTTGCTTGCTTGATTTAGTGCATACGTAGTTAAACGTGATGAGTCAATCTCTGCCAGCATATCTGGAAGATTATGACATTCGTCCATGATGATAATGGTCTTATCCAATTCGATTTTCGCACCAGCGAGGAAGGTTTTTCGAATATCAGGATTAAAAATCCATTGATAATTACAGACAATCACTTGTACAGCTTGCATCATGAAGCGAGCAAAAAAATAGGGACAAATTTCATTATTAATGCAGATTTGGATTAATTCCTCTGCATCTATACTACTATTCATAATCACCGATGACAATTTCGATTCTCGTTTCAACTTCATTACTTTATTATAATATCGACAATTCTTGTTTTTTCGCAATTCCGAACAGATATTCATGATATCCGTAGGAGATCCCTTTATCTTTTGGACAATTTTATGAATACACATTTCTTTACGCCCTCGGATGGATATAGCAGAGATTTCTACATTCACTTTAGTATTTATATTTGTGATCTCCTCAATTACGCGGGCATTTTGACTATGAGTTCGACACAAATAAATAAGTTTCATGTCCGTATTCATAATGATAGGTAAGGATGCAGCCAAATTACACACAGTTTTTCCTGTTCCATTTGGTGCAATTAACAACGAATGTTCTTGTGCTTGGAATGCTCTATAGATGGATTGAATAACTTCTTCTTGGCTTTTTCTATAGGTTTCGTAAGGAAAAATATCTTTATAATCCATGGATTAATACCCTCTCTCTACATTCATACTACTTAAAGCACATGATTTAAAGCTACCTAGCTTGGTACAATTAAGTTTTTTTAAAGATATAATATATTAAATATATAACAGGGGTGTGATGATGCAACAAAATCGTAAAAACCTTCAAAAATATAGCACTCTAATATCATTCAGTGCAGTTTTTTGGGGATTTTTTATAGGAGCAATCTTTCAAGGGTGGGATGCCATCTCCCTTCTTTTCATCCCCCTTAGTCATTATCTATTTTTTCTGTGGCTTCAGCTGGAATGGATCCTAAAAACTCCAATGGACCATAAAACCTACTACATACATGCTTTCACTTTAGGAAATTCAGAAAAAATTTCCCGAAGATATCTGTATTGCTCAATTTTTGAACTGATTATTATTATCACTATGGGTATCGAGTCTATCTATCATCCTCACCTAGTTGAGAGATATTTTATCTTGTACATTATCCCTTTCGTGATCATTTTCCTCTTCTCCCCTTACTTCACTATGCATGATCTCGGAAAAAACTGCATGATCATTCTAAAAGGGTCAAAAAATGAACTCCCTATTACTGTCAATTTTAAAAAACAAACAATTAAGGTTCTTCACAACACAATACTGATTATTGACATTGCTTTAGTGGTATTATGGATAGGATTTGTGATTTTGGGATATTTCGGTATTTTTTATTATCCCGTGTTCGTTCCACCATCTACTCAAGCCATTAAATTATCCTACCTATTGATAATTTTAATCATTTTTACTTTCGTGCAGCAAGTAGCCTATTTGATATTTGTCCATATTTTTATACTGAACCAAACTTACCTTATTGTGCAAAACACTCCAGAACTTAAAGCAATTTTCAGTTCCCTATTAGACACTTATTTCATACTTCCCCGATTTTTCAAAGCTTGATTATAAAGCTTCGGTAGTTTCTGAGTTACTTGATTCCATCTGAAGTTCTCCTCAACTCGCTTAATTGCATTATTTCGGATAAGTGTCGCTAGATTGGGATAAAATTCGATAATTTCTTGTAAAACTGGGTGTTTTATGAACTTCTTGAGGGAACTTATACGATCTTGGTTATTAAATGATCCATACTTAGTTTGTTCACCAATCTTAACGATAGAGATTACGTCAGAAACGGCGTCTGCGAGCAATACGGGTTCTTCCATCCGTACTAACAATCCGGTTCCTCGTAGTTTTTCTTTTCCAATATCAACCACAATCTCTTGTAATCCTCCCGTTTGAGACGCCACGACAGGGACTTTTGCTACCATAGCTTCAAGAGCCATGATTCCAAATGGTTCCCAACGAGATGGAGCACAATACACATCTGCTGCGAGATGCATTAGAAAAAATAACGAAAAAACCTTACCAAATATCATGCGTACGTTATCTGTGAATAATTTTATCCTCTCCAGATAGTATTCCAAATCTGGAATCGCAAATTCTGTGGGAAGTACAGACAATATGAATTTAGTATCAGGATGGACTTTTAATATCATAGGCACTGCGTCAAGTAACACATCTATACCCTTTTGTTTAGAGATTCTCCCCGTAGTTATAACCAAAGGACCATCTTCATAGAAATTCGCTATTTTTCCACGACATACACCATCAGAATCCTTCATATAGGGAAAGAAGGTTAGAAGGTCTTCTAATGCTTTTTGGACCTTTTTTGAATCGATAACAGGTTCGAAATCCTGCAAATAACTAAATCCTCTAGTTAATAGAAAACGTCTGAATGTACTGCGTGAATACCAGTTTTTTGAACCTAAAGCCTTTAACCCCGTTTCATAAGAATTTTTAACCGAATTTAGCAAAGAATCATATTCCCAATCGCAACCATTCCATATGTAGTCTATTTTGGGATAGATCCATCCTCCTCCTAAATTTCCAACAACATTTGATAACGCATAGTCTTCACTTACGCTTGTGACTAAATCTGCAAAATAAACCCCGATTTTTTCTAAAGTTGGTTCAAAAAACTCAGAACCCTTGCAAAATCGATAAAATTCAGAAAAATTAAAGGTCTTGTGTTCACCTCCAATGAATACATCAAATGGTATCTCCTCTATACCACATGCTATTAAAAAATCTGAATTTTTCCGAGGCCAAGTAAGTAAATGAACTGTTAAAATCGTCGCTACGTCCCTTTCTTGTTTCAATAATTCTTGTCTGCAACAAATCATAGCTGGTACCCCATGGTGATCGTGGCAATGGATAAGATCGGGAACCTTCATCGGATTTTCATGGAGCAAGGACTTAATATAATGTTTCATGCCCAAGGAAAACAGAACGAACTTTCCTGAAAGGGAATCAGGGCTATATACTGTAGGATCATTAAGAATTCTTGACGAAAATTCATTTTTACCAGCAAGTATAATAACATTAATGCCATTGAGATGCCCTATGTAATATTCGATATGGATAGATTCTATTGTATCTCCCAACTGAAGATTAAGAGCATTAATTGTGGTGGTACATTCGTAATCAAGTTTGTGTAATTTTAGTTTTTCTCGTATAGCAGATTCTTTATGAACACCATGAGATGGAATGAATAGAGTGATATTATACTGATCCGCTAGCCATTTTGTTTGATTTGCGGGGACCTCACCTAATCCCCCTACTTTGATAATTCCTGCATACTCAAAGGAAAATACCCAGAGGTTTTGCATCTGTGTTAAACGCCGTGAATTTTATTATGTACAATATGTTTATCTAGCTTTATCCTCTAAATATATTTATTAATTCTAAAATGAGAGAATGATAATATGAGTGATATGAATGAAGAAAACCTAGCTTGCTTGCCGGCAAAGGATGCAAAGCTGGTTGCAAATGAAGAAAAGATCAATTTAGTTAAAGACAAGCATCCCTCCTTCATTGTGGGGTTTCTAGGCGCCGGACTGGTCGGTAATATAGTCGCATCGACACTAGTTGAGCAATTAAACTGTGAACAGATTGGTTTTGTGAACACAAATGATCTGCCTCCTATTGCAATTTTCTATGATGGTATCTTAAAACATCCGTTTCGATTATACTATTCAAAGGAAAAAAACATCGTGATAGCGCAATGTGAAGTTCCTTTCAATAATTCCTCGACTTACCAAGACTTAGCACGATTATTATCGCAATGGGCATTAAAGATCGGGATTGTGGAAGTATGCACAATTCAAGGAATCGTAGGTCCTGCAGAATCATTTCCTCCAGAAAACCCCCCCGTCTATGTAGCGGCTGAAAAGGAGATCATCGAACGCTTAAGAAAAACAAGCGAAGTGCAAATATTACCCCGTGGACTAGTATTAGGTCCTGAAGCAGCTTTATTAAATGAAGGATTAAGTAACAGGTTGAATTGTTATGCACTTTTAGTTCCCGTCAATCAACAAATTCCTAGTCCAGATGGTGCTTCAGCTATCATACATGAATTAAATAAAATCTACGGACTGACGATCGATACAAGTAAACTTATGGAGGACGCACAGAAGATTCGGGAAAAATTGATGGAACTCAATCAGAAAACACAGCAACAACACGGTCAGATGGTTGAGATGAATAAATCTGAACCCTCTCAGAACATTTACTTATAATTTTTTTCTTATACTTCTCCTATACTCATTATGGGTATCAACCTTCAATGGATGAATTGTGTTGTAATGAATTTATCTGGATTTTCTGTAATTAACATGGGGAACTTTCTATTAGAGCAGTTGCAAATTCGCAAAATTAAAATCTAAGAGTTTATTGGATCATCTATATTTTGATGGAAGGTAGAAATCTATGAAAAAGAATGCACTAACCGACCTAGAAGGTATTTTTGTTAATTATCGACGAAGTCGACATAAGCAACATCTTAAGCACTCGATCCTAAAATTTCCGGGATATGATACGCGCAAAGCTGCTTTTATGTTGATTGGTAGGACCGTAGCATGGGATACACCATCTGGAAAGACTTTAAAAGGAAAGATTACCCGAGTGCATGGCAAAAATGGACAAGTGGTTGCATTATTTAAAAAAGCGGGATTGCCCGGTCAAGCTCTTGGACAACATATATATGTGGTTAAATGAGCTAGGAAACTCTCTTTCATTTTATGGATAGGAATTGCTTTTTCCTACCTGCTAGTAAAAGGATTAAAAAAATAAATTTTCTTATTTAAAGGATATATATTCATACGCTCTGGTTTTTGTGGGAAAACAATAATGAAGGGTCTGAAAATCTTTTCGGAATTCTTCAACTTCCTCTTTTATGACTTCAGGCTTTTTCTGATCGACCACTATTTTTTTCATTAATTCGGAAATGGAGACCATATCTCTTTCTTTCATTCCTAGTCGGGTAACTTCAGATACCCCAAGACGAATGCCTCCAGGATTCGTGTAATTCCTATTATCTCGAACGATGTCCCATGGAAGTAAATTACGGTTAATAATGATATTCGCTTTTTCCAATGCTTTCTCGATGTCTCCACCTAGTCCGATAGTGTTTTCAAAATTTGTTATATCCGCAACCACTTGGTGGCTTTCCGTGAATCCTTTATGTTCGCATAAAATCTTGAATCCCCGTTCATGCAAGGCTTGAGCCAATGCTTTTGCATTTTTAATCACTTGAGCATGGTATTCTATACCGAATTCTAGCATTTCTGCGAGAGTAATCGCTAAACCTGCGACATTGTGTAAATGATGATTCGATAGCATAGCAGGAAATGCACATTTTTTCAAGAGTTCAATTTCCTCGGAATCTTTTGTATCTGATAGTACAATACCATGTTGTGGTCCAGGGAAGGTCTTATGGGTACTACCCGTCATAATATCTGCACCCTCACGAAGAGGATCTTGGAAATATCCTGAACCAATTAACCCTAAAACATGTGCTCCATCATACATTACTTTCGCTCCTACTTCTCGAGCGACTTCGCTCAACTCTTTCACTGGATGAGGAAATAAGAAAACTGAACCCCCAAATAACAACAGTTTTGGTTTTTTTTCTCGAATTATTGCAATGGATTGATCTACATCAATGTTCATTTCTTCCCAATTGAATTTCAAATATTCAATATCTAATCCATGAACTGCACCTGCAGTACCATTAATCAGATTTTTCGAAACTCGCCCATATTTAGGTCCATGGGATATGTGCCCACCGCTAGGAATAGGCATACAACTCATGATATCACCCGGTTCTGTGTATGCTGTATACGCTACAAGATTTGCAACGACTCCTGAGATTGGACGTACGTCTGCAAAATTCACACGAAAATATTTTTTAGCTAGGTCAATGGCAATTTGCTCAATTTGATCTAACCATTCACATCCCGCATATACTCGTTCTCCAGGCCATCCCTCTGCATATCGATGGCTTAAATCACTATTACAAGCTTCTCGGCATTGAATTGAGGTTACATTTTCGCTGGCAATTAAGGGAATCGCGTTTTCAAATGCATTATGATGTTCGATTAAAAGATCTTGAACTTTTTTAAGTGTATTTGACATACGAATACATTCCTTGAAAACCCATAAAAATGTTATCTTTCGAGAAATAGAGACCTAAGTTCATTTAAAGTAAAATTATTAACAGAAATAGATTGAAAAACTAAAAATTGATTTTATTCGTTCGTTTTTTCGCTGGATCCACTAGATTCAAATAATGCTCTTGCTTCGAAGATATTGAGTTTTTCACCCTTCTTCTTCTTATCTAAAGCATCCTGAAGCGTCATTTCTTGTATCTGATGTTGCATCTTTTTCGAAAGTTTACCACCCGCAATACGAGTAATCTTACGTTTCTTTTGGGATGTTCTCATTTCTTTATATTTATTATGATACATGTCAGCGGTGATTTTGCTTTGGATAAATTCTGCTTGGATACGATCCAGCTCTTTTCTCTTCATGTCATTTTCTTTAAATAATTCCATCATTAAAACATGATAATTCTGACTTTCTTCACTGTTTTTCTGGATCTGGATGTTAAATTTATCCAATTCTTTTCGCAATTTTGCGATATCTTTTTGTACTTTAACTGAAGCCATGGATGCATTTCGTTGGGCTTCCAATTCTGCTTTTGCTACCTCTAATTTCTGAATTTGTTGGATGATATCATTCTCTTCTTTAATATCCAATGTATCGGTAATGATCTTCTTTTCCAAGTGACGAATTTGTCCAACCACTTTTTTCAGAGTCGGACCTTTTTTATTTTTCTCGGTTTTTCGACGAGATTCTTCATCTTGTTTTGCGTTTTTTAATTCTGTCTTTAGATCACGTAATTTGTTATATAATACCTTTTTCTCATTTTTAAGATCCTGAATTACTGCATTAAGTTCATCCCGTTTCGTCTTATACTCAAAAGCACGTTCCCTATTAATTCTCCATTCGTCCTCTATTTCTCTTCTCTGTTGTCCCAACTGTTTCGTTTGTTGATTAAGTTCATCTCGCTTTTCTTTTAGAACTTCAACATCATCAATGGATTCAAGTTCAGCATTTACCTGCATAGAAATCTGATCCTTAAGTTGCTTCACATTTATGTTATTTCGTTTACTCATACCAAATCAATAAAAATAGCCAATTAGCCGAATAATGTGCTGTGTTTAAATTAATGGGATCGAATAAAAAATTTTTCGAATCAATACAAAGGTAAACTCGCCAAATGAATTACTTTTTTGGGGATTTGGTGTTAATGAGACTTATATGCAACAGATCAGAAATATCATCCACGATCAAGACCTTGTTTATATAGTGTATGATACTAAAAAGCGCAAATGGTTGCGCAAAGTTTCTTCTGGAGAGCAATTTCATACGGATCGGGGCTACTTAGATTATGATGACATTATTGGAAGGGAATTCGGATCAATTGTTTTATCCAAGCCTTATGGTCACAAATTTTTTGTGTTCAAACCCTTACCTTCTGATATTATCATCAATATGACTCGTGCATCTCAAATCATCTATCCAGAAGATATTGGTCTTATTTTGATCTATACGGGTATAAATTCTGGTAGTATCGTAGTGGAAGCAGGAACGGGCTCTGGGTCTCTAACAGGTATATTAGGTAAATATGTACAACCGCATGGGCATATCTACAGTTATGATATACGAGATTCAGCAATAAAGCAAGCTCGAAAAAACATGAAGAAATTGGGCGTATCTGAATCCGTCACCATCACAAAAGCAGACATACTTACGGAAGTAGATCATGAAGATGTAGATGTAGTTGTATTGGATTTAGCTACTCCATGGCTGATGATGGAAAAAGTGCACAGTTTTTTAAAAAATTCAGGAGTGGTGTGTTCATTTTCACCCGTAATTGAACAAGTAATAAAGACCCATGAAGCACTTAAAAATAATCATTTTCATGATATCAATACTTATGAGTTATTAAAGCGGGAAATCCGAGTTAAAGCCAACGCAACTCGTCCCAATTCCCGAATGATTGGCCATACTGGATACATGACATTTGCTCGTAAATTAAATCCGTATATACCCGAAAACGAACAGAAAAAATCCGAAAACAAAGGAGAAATTTTACCGTTTCCAGCGGATTTTTAATTTGAGTTTCTTCCAATGTATTTTGAATATTCGCGACGATATATAGCAGTATAGATATCATTACGGACAACACAACCAGTTGCACTACCCATTCTCATCAGTTCTGTGCATTTTGAGCATGTTATGCATACCATTTTTGGATTCAACTTTCCCGTTTTATATAAATCGATTGGAAAATCAGGGTACGCGAAAGCCATTCTTCCATATCCGATACAATCAAAGGAATTTCGGTTAATCTCACCAGCAGCGAAAAAAGGGAGATATTGACGAAACCAAGAGAACGCTGTACTTATCCTAACCAATTTAGGGTGGTGTTCTGAAATTTCACGTAAGCAATCAATAATTCGAGCTATACTTTTCAACGCTGGTTCGGGTGGTTCTTTAGCGTTAAATGCATTCTGTACAAATGGTCGGGATATATAAGGTTTGAAATAAGGATTTCCTGCTGAAAAACTCACTGTATGTATTCCATATGATTCCAGCCGTGCTATTAGAGCATGTAATTCTGTGAGGTCGATCGATATAGGGATTCCTTTAGAATTTATTTTCTTCGTTCCCATTCCATAGGGATAGGGTAATGAATCAAATAAATTCAATCTTAGAGTGATTAAGAGCTTAGGGAATTCTCGGGTTGCTTTTTTTATAATGTCCAATAAAAATCTCTGGCGATTCTTAAAAGATTCTCCCCCAAATTTTGAATTTTCTCTCGTATATGCTCCCAATAATTCTGATACGAGGTACCCATGACAGGACTTGATATCCACTCCGTCAAATCCTATTTCTTCCGCAAGTTGAATTGCATGATAATATGCATCTTGCAAGTTTTCCAGGTATTCATCTGAAACAATAATGCCCTTTTCGGGATCTATATTCATTGCTTTATCCAAAATATGATTTTTGGTAGCACATAAAGGAATTCTATGGACTTTTGGTCTTGAATATCTTCCAGAATGAGTGAGTTGTAAAATTTTTAGAGGTTCTCCAAAAGGTGATTTCGAGAAATTCTGAATATGTTTTTGAAGATATATTCTTCCTTTGTGAAAGCTTGTTAGTAGATCTTTAAATTTCTGCTTGTTATGATTGTTCAAGTATAATTGATGAGGATTGGATTTACCTTCATTTAACACAGAAACTGCCTCAAACCAAACTATCCCAGTGCCTGAAGTTCCATATCGTTCATATCGTTTATAAGTCAAATCTGTTGGGCTCCCTTCTTTAGTTGCATCAAATCCCTCCATGGGATGGATAACAAAACGATTGGGAACCCAAAATTTTGTCGAATTAAAGGAGATTTTCAAAGGTTCAAATAAATTGGAAGTATTAGTTGAACAGGCAAGATTTAATCCAAGTTCTGTAATTTTTGTTTTAATTTCTTCTAAAGTATCAAAGGTGAACTTGCCCATAATCTAATTATGGAATAAGGACTTGAAAAATATTTAATATTGTTGAGGTAAAATTAAATAATCATTCAAAAACTGCTAAAAATAGTTGACAAAAAAATAATGTTCCTCTTAGGAGATGGAAATACTATTTTACAGATCTGAATTGACTAAATTAAACAAGTTCTAAATGGAAACTGCAAAAGGAGAATAATCAGAATTTGTCGCTTGATGAACTCGATATGGATATTTTGAAGGTGCTGGAGCGAGATGCACGGATATCCTATCGAAAAATATCCCAAGAATTAGATATCAGTGTTGGTACTGTTCACAATAGGATTTTAAAATTAAAGGAGAATGGGATTATTCAAGGATATTTACTAGCGTTAAATGAAAACAAATTAAATTTTAAATTAAAGGCGGTAATTTCCTTAGAAATCACGGGAACTAAAATCCGAGAAATTATGGAAAAATTATCGAAGTACCCTGAAGTGACTAATGCGTATAGTATTTCCGGTAATATTTCGGCGATATTAATCTGTAGATTTCAAAAAATGAAAGATATCCGGAATTTTACAAATCTCTTGAATGGAGAGGAAGATATCCAAAAAGTAGAAACGAATATAGTATTAGATATTTATAAAGAGGATCTTCACCATTTACTTAGCTCAGAAATCTTTCCCCCTACAAACCAATAAAAAAAAATGATGAATATGGTTGTTATACTCGAAAAATTTTCTCTAGACACCCAACCCGAAGACATTATTGATATCACCCCCGAGATAAAAAAAAAATTAGATTCTTGTGGTTTGACTCAGGGCATAGTGTGTATATTTACCGCTAGCTCAACCAGTGCTATATCAACCACAGAATATGAACCTGGATTGATCAAGGGAGATATCCCCGCCTTCCTAGAAAAAATCATCCCGTACGATCGAAATTATGAGCACCACAAGACTTGGGGTGATCATAATGGTGGGGGTCATTTGAGAAGTTTTCTGTTGAATCCTAGTCTAACTATCCCTTTCACAGCTTCAAACCTAATTCTAGGAACTTGGCAGCAAATCATTTTTCTAGAAATGGATGAAAAACCTAGAACGCGACTGATTTATTGTCAGTTCATTGGAGAATAATCATGAAAATATCCACTAAAATTTTTCGCATATACTTTTTCCGACAAAATGTTAAACTAATTCCAATTCCTTAGATATATTTATGAATTAATAATTGTTCTATTTTAGCATAATCCAAAATTTACATATCTAGGTGCATTCTAATGAAATTTCTTGTCACTGGAGCTTTTCAATGCGGTAAATCTCAATATATTCAAGCCTTGGATAAAAATGCATTAAATATCGCTTCTTACGACAAAAACAACTGGAAATGCACGGTTGGTATGGATCTGGGATCTACTCGCAGTAATGGCTTGGATATAACTCTTTTTGGCACTCCAGGGCTATTAAGATTTCGTGCAATGCGAGCTATTGTTGCGGGGGGTTCAGACGGAGTTATTTTTTTATTTGATGGACCTCATCCCGAAAAAGATGATGCATCCCTCCAAATACTGAACGAAATTCGACAGGTTCTTGGTAGAGACATTCCCTTAGTTTATGCTGTAAATAAAAGTGATAATCCCGATTGCAGACCCGTAGAGGTTGTACGCGCGCAGAATTACCTGGGGTCTCATGCAACTATTTTTAAAATTAGTGGATTAACGGGTGAAAATATTAAGGTACCTATAGATGAACTTGCACATCTCGTAAAAAAATCATTATCACCGGTAGTCAGCATTATTCGAAATTATGAAGGAAACTTACATGGCTTGCAAGACGAATTGGGCAAAAACTCTGAAGAAATAATGGAATTGCTAAATTCTATGGAACTAAGAGGCATCATTTCTGTAGATCGTTTAAATAAATCTTACAAAATCCTAGAAACTGCTAAATTTTTTACTGAATAAAAAATGATCTATATTTTGGTTTGTATAATTTTCTGATTTGAATTTTTTTCATTCAAAAAAAATCTTCCAAATAGACATTATCTTGAAAATTACCCACGTTTTTGCAGAAATGTTCCCAAATTTTGAAGATCCAAAAACACTGAAAATTCGCTATATTATTTAGAATAGTAACTAAAACTATACATTGAGATAACACATATAACCCAACAACCAATATGGCATAATATTTTAGAGAAGAGAACGTTATAATGCCTTTCATTTGCTTAAAACTATATCCAAATAACACGACTTTTTCCCACATCCGACAAAATATAGAAGCTTTACTGAGAAATTGAGCGTTCTTTTTCACCGAATTCATGAAAACATTTAAATAACAGAATATACCATAGTTTCATAATAGCCTTTATTAAGAAAATAAGGGTTATTCCTTTTCCTAAGCGTTAAGCTTATATCGGAGGAAAGAAAAAATGGCAAAAAGACGAAGAGTATTTGCTTGGAGCCCACTTCGTGAATTAATGAAGAAAGCGGGTGCTGAAATTGTATCTCGTGATGCAGTTGAACAACTTTTGTTCTACTTAGAGGAACGGGCTAAGAAATTAACCGCCTCGGCATTAAAGCTTGCGAAACACTCCAAGAGAAAGAAAATTACCCAAGATGACATGAAGCTCGCAATTGAAATGCTGTAAGTGTTTTGAAAAATACTATAATAAAAACACTAACGTTTCGATTCGACTGTTCACTTCATCAAAATCAATCTATTTTTTTTATCTCATTCTCAAATAAATCACATTGAGTGAAAATTTTAGAATCAATCATAGATCTATTAAAACTCATGGGAGTGAGGAATAGGTTAAGATTACATTAGAACGCTTTCATTTTCACTTTGAAGTAATCCTTTTGCTTTTTGAAATTCTCCGTACGGAACATATTTTTCTTTCGTCCATCGGTGGTAATTTCTCCAAAATCCTTTACAATCTTCTTCATGAATGCTTTAGTTTCTGAATTGACGATTCCAGTCTGAAAATTCAACATATCCGCAATTTCTTGTTTATTCTTAATTCTATCAATATTTAAGTTTGTGAAGGGTATAACAAAAGCATGTATATACCAAGTGGGTGCTTTTTCATCATCAGTGTGGACACGAATGGCTATATTACCTGCTTTCTCTTCTTTAAGTTTCATATCCAAGAGTTTTTTACGAATGGAGCGAACGGTAATTACTACTTTCGGGTCGTCTCCTTTGGTGCATTTTTTCATAAAACTCTTGTATTCTTCTTCTGCGGTGCTGCCCATGCTTATCTACTCGAAGATTTTTGTTAAAAATTTAATAAGTCGAAAATATATCCTTTACTCCTTAGTATTTAATATCCTATAAAATTACATTGGATCAGAAAGGAGCTAGAATGGATGTCATTTGATAAAAAGAAACTAATCACAAAACTGATGGAAGTAAAAGAAGACTTATTTCAACTTGTAGAAAGGAAATATGAAGAAATTGAAAGTATACAAGCACAAATACGATACTTAGAAAATCGAATGATGGAAATTGATAAGTTGATTGGAATGGACAATGTGATGGATGCAGAAACCTTTTTACAGCAGATGAAAGATGAACCCATAGAAAATGTGGAAGATATCCAGACTATCTTTTCTCGAAACAATCCTGAACAGCCTTTGGTTAAATTGAAGTACGATGGTAAAAAGTTGGAAATATTTTTTCCGTATCCAGAAAAATTAGGATTAAAACAACAGAGCTCTATATATATTGAACATGTATTACAACCACTCTTTCCCCTAAAAGAAAAGGAAACGGAATTAGAAGTAGTAATAGATAAGCAAAATGATTTAGGATATATTTCAAAAATACTCATTAATAATTTATACAATATAGAAAATATTGATGAAGTTTACAAGGTTTTCCAAAATTTACTGGAATATGTTAAATAACCGAACCGTGCATTCTTCTGGTATCGTACAATTTAAGTACTAAAATTTATAATCCATAAAATAACCACAAATACATTCAGATAGGGTGAACTGGTTGACAGCGAAAAAATCAAAATGGCTTATCTTACCACAACCACATTCGTCTTTCAATGATGACGAAGTAGAGAGTGCGTTGTTAGAGAAAGCAAGGGAATTACTAGGTGCAGAATCGCCAGGACTTTCCTTTATGCTTCTTTCTGGGAACTTCTTCGAAACCAAGGGTTATGCATATTCTGCAATCCGTGATTGGCGAGGTGCAGCAAAGCCAAGTACATCTAGCAAAAAGAAACCCTTATTAGACGCTACTTTTGCCTGTTTATCGGTTTATTTGGGTAGTTTGGTTAGTTTCCAGGTTGATTTTTACTTCGCTTATGACGAAATTAAAAAAATTTTACAACAAGCAGACAGGGAGGATTTATGGATCATTATAGAGGAAAAATTACCCTTTGTAAGTCTACCTCCTCAGGAAATGTTTCCAGGAAATTTAAAATCCCCAATCTCTCCCTATTATGTGATAAAACAAGATGAGGAATTGGTATTAGGAGAACTTTACCCCTCTGTGCATTTATCCAAGATTGTGAGTGGTCTTAAATCTCGATTCTTCTGTTTTTTTTCCTACGAAGGATATACATGTTTTGCGTTTTTCAATGTTTTACCCCTAAGTGCAAAATTTGGATTTGGAAAACGACCAAAAGAATTCACAGGAGTACCTTCCAGTGCAAACCTTGTAAAATATGTTAAGAATTCAATCAATCTAAAAGATTTGTTTGTGGGATTAATTCATAGCCATAATGCAAGCATGTTAGAGCAGTTTCTAATTCCTGATTATGAGTCTCTGTTGAATAATCTGCTACAAATGGAGGATTTTGATTAATACGTGGAGGATTGACCATGGTTAACATCGGATTACTCGGTGCAGTAAGTGTTGGTAAAACCACTTTACTTCGATTATTCGTATTATATGTAAAGAAAAATAAGATCGAGGGAGTTCAAGGAGGTAAAGCATGTACAGTAATAAAGCACGATTTTTCAGGAGAAGCTGTTCTTAATCCTGATTCGTCCGAAAAGGAAACAAAAACAATTCATCCCAATCGAGTGATTTTTAAAGAAGATGACACAGGAAAAAACCATACGTTGTTTGCACCTGGAGGGGACCGTTCCCGCGCAGTAGTTCGGATGGGAATAATTACCATCAGCCGAATCGCAAAACAAATTGTCGCAGTTTTTGCATGTGATCGCCCCCTTGAGGAACAGTATGACTTTTTTAATGATGTTCGTTATTTTCCAAAAGAAATCTACGTATGCTTTAACAAGTTCGATCTTATTCCCGAAGATGATAAAGAGAAATTTCTCAGTGATCTAGAAGAAAATGTAACAGATTTTTTTGCAAAGAGAAAGATAACAGTCCGACAATTTTTCCGAACTTGTGCTGAAACTAACGAAGAATACAACAGCTATAATGACAACGCTGCAGAAATGATGCTAAAAATTGCTGTTGACAATTAATTTCACTTTATTTTTATATTCCTAATTAAAAATATTTCTAAATACGCGTAACCAAAATTTCTATCCGTACGCAAAGAGATTTTGATCTTTATTACAAAGTTTTATTGAAATGACAATGAGATGACCAGCTAATTTTTGTTATTAGAAACTCTCCGATAGTTAAATATCACCAAAATGAGGAGGGAAATTAGCATCAATAATATAGCAAAGCAGATAATCAATCCCATGGTCCTTGAGCAAATAATAAACAATCCCAGAATATATGCGATTTTTAAATACCCTTTTCCAACATGTATTAAAATTTGGGATCTATGAAAATAGAGAGTTGTCGTCTTGGATTAATTGAAATTGAGGAAAAAATAGTTTATTCGGACTGTTTTGCACCATTTATTTTTTGGATGCATATTGCATATTTCTTCTTAACCCGATCTACATGTTCAGAGTACCCACCTTTTTTGAAATATTTATAAGCTTCTTCATAAAATTTTTTCGACTTATCATATTCCATCGCGGTTAGATGCTGATCTGCAAGAGATTCAGATAGTTGTCCTCTACGAACCATAAAATCTTCTTCAACCATCGAGTATACCTTTTTCACTAATTTGTTTGAATTAACTTGACTGCACATAAATAATTTATTGTGCTTATTAAAATCAGAATATAACTCCTAGCGTACTTTTAGGAATACTTCTCAACTAAACACCTCAAAATCTTAAATAAGAGAAAAATAAATTATCTGGGAGAAGAAGAGTTTGAAAAACTCCTTGCATTTTTTTAACTACGTAAAGGTAACTCTATAAGAACTTTTTTAATCTTTATTTCTTGTTGAATATCTGGGGGATATCACCATTTCCCATTAATATATCCACAATTACGACCGAAGTGAGTGATTCTATTACTGGTATAATCCGTGGGACAATACAAGGATCGTGACTACCTTCAAATCTCAAATTAGTTTGTTTCATCGATCGAAGATTAACCGTTTCTTGGGGCTTTCCTATTGTAGGAGTTGGTTTTATTGCACATGTAAACCAGATAGGCATTCCTGTCGACAATCCCCCCAAAATACCTCCTGCATTATTAGTTTTAGTCTGAATTTTCCCTTCAGAGATCATGTAAGGATCGTTATTTTGAGAACCGTTTAATTTAGTGGAGGCAAACCCTAAACCAAATTCAATACCTCGAATACTTGGAATGGCAAACATGGCTGCACTGATTCTACTTTCAATTGATCCAAAAACCATATCCCCCTTTCCTGAGGGAATACCTTCAACAATGCAAGTCACCTGCCCTCCCACCGAATCCTTTTCAGATTTTGCCTTTAATATTGTGGTCTTTACTCTGTCAGTAAATTCTGGATTCATCAAACGTAATGCATCTCCATTTTTCCTTATTTCAGCGACAGTATATTCATGGTTGTCTTCCCATGGACCAATTGATCGTATATATGCAGCCAAGGAAATTCCTAGTAAAGTCAAAATTTTTTTTGCGATTGCTCCTGCAGCTACAAAACTGGCCGTTATTCTACCAGAAAATCTACCGCCCCCCTTTAAATCCACATATTTACCGTAACGCATTAGTGCGGGATAATCCGCATGAGAGGGTCTTGGTGTAATCTTTACTTTTTCATAAATAATGGGATCAAAATTTTCGTTCTTGATGATTATAGTTATTGGAGCACCCGTTGAATATTTGTTTTCTATGCCGGATAAAATTTCAATATGATCTGATTCCCTACGATCGGAAACCAATTCTGAATTTCCTGGTCGTCTTCGATCTACTTCATGTTGAATCTCTTCATTAGCAATATGTAGACCAGGGGGACATCCATCTATCACAACTCCAACCATCTTTCCATGGCTTTCTCCAAAGCTCGTAATTCGAAAAAAGTTACCAAACGAATTATGCACGCTACACACCTTTTTCTTTTTATGATACTTATACATCACTGTTTATGAATATGGTAGAGGACTATACTGAAAAAGTCATTTTTTCAGAAAAATCTAGTATTTCGGGTAATGTCACGGCTCCACCGTCAAAATCCTATTCTCACCGTTTAATTTTTCTCTCTCTGATTTCAAAAAAATCAATACAGATTTCGAACCTACTATATAGTAATGATGTAATCTATACCATAAAAGCATGCACCCGATTAGGATTACAAATTACCAAATTTGATGAAGACACAATTCAATGTAATTCTCCCGATGAGATAATATCAGATGAAATTATTATGGATTGTGGTAATTCGGGAACCACCATTCGTTTTCTGATCGGATTAATTCTGGTAATTTCGGGTAAAATTATATTATCAGGAGAATTTTTTGAGCGTAACCGTCCCATTTTACCTCTTGTAGACGCACTAAAAAATATAGGAGCAGATTACTCTCTGGACGAAAATGAATTGAGTATAGAACTTCTACATATCCATAATACAAAAATTTGTATACGGGGGGATATTTCCTCACAGTTTTTATCAGGTCTTATTTTTGGTATCATAGCACTGGGATTGCGACCCGAAATCGCTCATCGTAAAGGGGTTGTAATGAATCAATTCTGTATTGAAACAATCACACCAATTGTTTCTAGTCCTTATATTGAATTAACAAAAGAATTACTTGCTCAATTCGGGATCCATATCCGAATAACAACTTTCCCAGACGGAAGAATCGCAATAAATTTTCCCGATGAGGCAATTCAGTTCTTCCGTTTTCATTATACAATACCCGGGGATTATTCCTCCGCTGCCCCGTTACTAATAGCAGGAATTCTATTTGGCGGGATGAATCCTACCATCATACGAAATTTGCCAATGGATAGTCCCCAAGCGGATAGGGTGATGATTGATATTCTAAAACAAATGGAGATGAATCTCATATGCGAGCAATCCAGAGTGATTTTGCATCAATCAGAAACTCGAGGCACGATCACCCCCATAATTAAAATAGATTGTAGAAATAATCCAGATCTCTTTCCAATGCTATGTGTACTGAGTGCATATAGAAACCAAATTACCATCTTATACGGAATTAATCATGTTCGTTATAAAGAAACCAATCGTGTTATTCAAATGGTTAGATTATTACAGGAATTTGGAATTCAGATAAATCACTCCAAAGATCAAATGAAAATTAATGGAAAATCAGAAATTCAGCTTCAATCGAATCATTTTATTACTACAGTTCATGATCATAGGATTTTAATGGCGCTTTGTGTATTTTGCTTAGGAGTAACTTATAACGGCTGCACAATCTCTCTTGAGCACGTAGAACGTATTAAGGATAGTTATCCTAATTTTTTAATTGATCTAAAACTTTTAGGGGGTAATTTTACCTTACAAAAGAACAAGAAAACATAGTAATTATAACCCAAATTCGAGTTTTTTTGGGGTTGAAGTGGTATGATTCAAAAAATCCCCAAAGCTTTAAGGTTTAAGCGTGGTATAAATTATTAAACTCATATCCTCTAGGAGTCATAAAACTTAGGGTAGATATGATCTTACGTATTTATAAATAAGAAAAAAAGAAACACTATTCTCAAACACACACTCATGGGATATATTGATGGCGACCTCAGATTCTAAAACCTATAAAGTTTTGGTCATCGGTGATGCCAGTACGGGAAAAACTTCACTCACTCATCGATACTTAACGGGAATCTTTGTTGATTCGGTTCGTTTAACCATAGGGGTGGACTTCTTTTCAAAACGTATAAAACGGAATAATGAACGGATTAAACTCCAAATATGGGATTTCGGGGGAGAGGAACGCTATCGATTTTTATTACCCACATATAGTAAAGGAGCAAATGGTGCTTTGATTTTGTATGACATTACTCGACAAAGAACAGTCCAAACTATTCCGGAATATGTTAAGATCGTGCGGGAAGCAGCAGGGGATATCCCAATTTTACTTATAGGTTCCAAAATTGATCTGGAAGAGTATAGAGAAGTTACTAGGGATTTTGGGATTAACATCGCTAAAAGTAATTCGTTAAGTTCTTTTGTTGAGATATCTTCAAAAGATAATATTAATGTGGATGAAACCTTTGATACTTTAATTGATTTAATTATGAGTTGAATTTTTAACTGATTTTTGCATTTAAAAGATTACTGGATTGTTTTGAGAGTTCTGTAAGTAGTTGACCGAAATAATTTGTGATTTGATCATAAATTTCTTCACTTTCATCTTTTATATACTCTTCTTTCACTTTTGCATAGGTTAGAGCAAGCTTTGCGTTAAGTGCAGCCAACATCATCATGTTTGCTCCCTTAAAAATTAGAATTGGGCTCCAACTAGGGCGCATGCTTGCCCACCATGAACTACAGGAATATAGAGAACGGTCATAGAAGTATCTAGCACTGTTATAATAGTTCTGGTCAATTAGGTTTTTCAAGTAATATGTATCACAAATACTAATAAGTTTATCCAGTGCTTTCGCTATTTTATTCTGCACTTTGTGGACAGGGTTCGAAGGATGAGACCATAAAGGAAAATAAACTCCATGTTCCAGATCTTTTCCCGTTGTGGACCAAGATGATGGTTTGGGTTTGGTGATTCCAGCGGTAGGAAACAGATCTATCAAGTCTGATAAAAATACTGTTTTTATGTCAGAAGGATGGTATTCTATTAAATGATAAACCTGTTGGAGAAATATGTCTTGATAATTCGCGATATGATGACCAAATGTCTCCCCATCCAATGCGGTTATCAAAAACTCTGAATTTGGGATTTGTTTAATTCCTCTTTTACAATATTTACCTTCCTTTGATTCCTCTGCTTTATAATTTTCTCCTAATAGTACTTTATTTACAAAATCTTCAGCCGGAATATGATTAAACGCGATCTTGTTACTAATAATATCATCTCGATAGAAAATAATAAGTCCTTGTTGATTTTTCTGGATTTTATCTGTAAACCACTTTCCCAGTTCGGATGCTATGCCGGATACAATAGTCCATGTATAGCCTAACTCTTTAATAATTTTTAGAATGTTGTCATTAATGGCTAATTCAGGAGGGAAAAATCCAGAAGAAGTATCTTTACCAAAATAATGTAAGTTAGTTTCTCGATTTAACTGGATTTGACGTGCAACTTCTTTTTCGGGAATAATCGGTAATAAAGGATGGAATTTAGCAGTACCTATTATCTCAATGTTTCCTTTAAACGCTAATTTGCGGAATAATTGGAGGGTCTCCTGATGATTCGATTGATCTAGTAACTCTAACAACACACCAGAGATATTAAATGTAGTTTTTATATGTGGATGGTTATCCAGCATCCGCAAGAGTGGGAGATAACATGAATTATTAATACGATCCAGCACCTCACGATCTTGAGTGGGAGGTTGGTAGAGATGAAGTAAATTAGCCCAATATTTAATCACTGAACATACACCGAGAATTACACATTAAGTACTCATAATCTCACTAAATTCTCTCGATATATAATGATTTCTTTAGGTAAAAATTGCAAAAAATGGAAAAAGAGTTATATAAGTATATTTTTCATGGTTTAAAACAAATAATTTTAATCTAATTCGCTTAGTCCGAATGAAACATCCAAAATTTCTGAAAATAATTGGGGAGATATCGAAAGGAAATATACAAACTTTTCTTGATCAAGATTGGACAACGATGTCTTATTTGATGCGTTATGTATGAGATTGGACGGTTGCATTAATCCAATTCGATCTAAATTTTTAATTAATTTATGAAATTGGGACCTTTCAAAGACACAATCAATACTTTCACAAGCAATATTGTACATATACATTAATTCCCCATAAGAAATATAATATCGGTTCTGCGATTGGAAAAAGGAACATATATTATCTAATGCTAATCGATCTATAATTTCCGTGTCCGAAACGAATTCTGCTATGCTTATCTCATTAATAGTGTATCCTTTAAGTTGGAATCGACACGCATCCTGGATCTGGCTTGTATCGGCAATGTATCCATTTGATTGGATGATTGGATATAATTCACGCAAAACTTGAATGCATTTTTCTGGCACACAACAATCAAATTCACAGACCATGTCAGTGATATATCGAATTATATTGATTTCTATGGGGCTCTTGAATGCAAGTTCACAGCGATCGCTAATGATTCTCTCCAAGATTGAAGGTTTGTATGTAGAGAGTTGAATCTGGAAATCTGATTTATGAATTTCAGCAAGATATGGAGAACTTTTCAGCAGGTTAAAACTCGTCACTAAGGAACAAGATAGGGAAGCACATACACTTTTAAGTTTATTGATTAGAGTAGGTTGCATGTATTCCGTGGAGTCGAAAAAGAAGAAAAAAGTTGATTGCGGGGTTTTAGTTAGTGTTTTGGAAATTAAATGTGTTAATAAATTCATTTGGGTTACCATAGTTGCTTTCATTATGGGTCTTGGATCTATTTTATAGTCAAATGTGTTCGAGAGTGTATTAATTAGGAAAAACAAGATTTCTTCTGGTTTCTTTTTCTCACAATTCACGTAACAAGATTGAATGGTTAAATTTGGTTCTTCTGCATTGTTTTTTAATCCATTTTGAGAAATCCCCAATTCTTGTATAACCTTTCTCGTAAGAGATGTTTTTCCTACTCCGTTTAGTCCATACAAAGACAAAATTAGTGGAAATTGATCATGGATAGAATCACTTAAAATGGATTTCAGAATATTGCGTTCTTTTTGTAACCCGATGAGATTAGGGGGTAAAAAATGAGGATCAAATAAAGCACGGGGCCCCATATATTCTAACCGGTAATGAGATTTTGACGACATATTGTATATTTCTGGAAACCTATAAAAAGTGGTATAAAAATGATAGAATCTCAGTGGGCTTATGGTATACCGAATTTCCGAAAGTGAAATTTTCAAAAAGACAGACGAGTAGATGGAACAAGAATGTTAAAATTTGCCTTTTATTATAATAACCTTTTTGTATATACTTGGTATATAACATATAATGAATCAAGGAAAAAAACTTATCACCCTTAAAATAGATGAAGAAGATCTGAACAGATGGAATGCTTTTTGTAAAGAAAAAAATCTCAGTAGAACTGAACTTATTCGCCTTTCTGTTGGTGAATATATACAAGATATCAAAAAGGATAAATTATTATTACATTACACACGAATTTTGACCACTAAAATAGAGCAAAACTTTGATGAAATAAAAGATATGTTACGGGAAAAGTTCACCCAAGAGGGTATATAAAGAGTATATACTAGCCTTTAAATCAAATCTAACTTTTTATGACTTAGACGTATTTATATGATACAGTAGGAAAAAAGGTAAAACAAACATGTCACAATTAGGTGGAGTACCGGTTATTATTTTAAAAGAAGGTACAGAATCAACTAAAGGTAAAGGAGCTCGAAGTAAGAATATTCAAGCCATTCAAGCAGTGGCTGAAGCCGTTAAAACCACTCTTGGCCCACGTGGAATGGATAAAATGCTTGTCGATAGTTTGGGTGATGTAACTATCACTAATGATGGAGCAACCATTCTTGATAAACTAGACGTGGACCATCCTGGTGCGAAAATGGCAGTAGAAATTGCCAAAAACCAAGATGATCAGGTTGGAGACGGAACAACTAGCGCTGTAATTGTAGCTGCTCAGCTCCTAATTGTAGCTGAAGAACTTATGGAACAAGGCGTTCATCCGAACACTATAGCAAATGGTTTTCGAAAAGCATTGACCAAGACACTTGAAATAATTAATGAAATTGCCAAGGATACTGAGAACGACCCTAAAATTTTGAAGCAGTGCGCTATTACAACTATGAACTCTAAAGGGGTAGCAGGTCAAAAGGAATTCTTTGCTGACATAGCCGTAGATGTAATGCTTAAAGTCTATGAAGAAGGTAACACCTCTTATGAGTCAGTAAAGAACGTGGTAGTGCTCAAAAAAAAGGGAAAATCCCTAAAAGAAACTGAAGTAATTTCAGGAATTGTATTGGAAAAAGAGCCCGTACATCCTCTTATGCCTAAATTTATAACCGGTGGTCTGAAAATAGCAACAATAGCTCATGCGTTTGAAATCAAAAAAACAGAATTTAGTTCCGAATTGCGAATAACCTCTGCAGATCAAATGCAGCAGTTTCTAGATAGAGAGGAAGAGGTTATGAAGAAATTTGCCGACAAACTGAAGGAAATGGGTGTTCAAGTTGTTATAAACCAAAAAGGTATAGAAGATACAGCCGCGCATTATCTCAACAAAGCTGGAATATTCGCAGTCAAATCAGTAACAAAATCGGATCTGGAGAAACTCGCACGCGCAACTGGTGCAAGTATAGTAGAAGATATTTTTACGATGGATGAAAGTGATCTTGGTTTTGCTGAAGAAATTGAATGCAAAAGTATTGCTGGTGATGATCTGATTTTCATCAGTGGATGCAAGGATCCAAAAACGCTCACAGTATTAATCCGGGGTGGAACTAACTCGGTTATTGAAGAAGCTGAACGCACTCTTCACGATGCTCTTTCGGTTATCGGGACTTTACTTGACAAAAAAAGATATGTCGGTGGGGGAGGGGCTGTGGAAATGGAAATCTCGGCGAGGTTATTGGACTTTTCTTCCCAAGAAAAAGGAAAAGAGCAACTGGCAATTGAATCCTTCGCCCGAAGCTTGGAATGTATTCCAATTACCTTAGCAGAAAATGCTGGTATTGAGCCCATAGATATAATTGCAAAGCTCCGTTCTAAACACGCTAAACCAGGCAATGATGGATGGGGTTTAGAGATCTATGAAGGGAAACCAAAGAATAATTACACTACTGGTGTAATTGAACCCGCTGCAAGTATCCAAACATTCATCAAATCTTCAACGGAGTTAGCAGTATTAATCTTACGAATTGATGAAATGATCAAGGCAAGGAAAACAGAAGGACCACCACCTGGTATGGGCGGAATGGGTGGAATGCCTCCTGGTATGGGTGGTATGGGCGGAATGGGTGGAATGCCCCCTGGTATGGGTGGAATGGATTACTAAAACAATATCAAATGCCTATTAATTTCTATTTTTATTTTTTTCTATTTTTTATTTTTCCCGTTAGTCAATTTGAAGACCATAGTCCATCTTCCTAATTTTATTCTATAGACTACGCTAAAAGCCTATTTCTAAGAACCCTACCACGAAATAGGTCTTTTAGCGTAGGAGCACCTAAAACCCAAAGGTATGCTATTGTATCAATTCGGAGCAATATTACGATAGTAGAACGTTAAAACGCCTACATTTTTTACCGATCGGGTGGTATATATGTTGATTAGTCAAAAAAAATATTCAAAATTTAACGAGATATACTCATTTTTTATTACTGCGTTAACACAAGCGCATTTTTATCAATTATTCACACTTTAGAATATGGAGGATTTATGGAATGAGGTCACTGAAAAGGACTTTTTCGAATCATGCTTAAAAAATTTCAGTTCACCAGAGCAAATTTTCTATATAACTGATAGTGGAGAATATTTAGCCTATTGGCCAAAAAATTATAGTGGGGAAAAAAAAACACTTCAAAGCAGAAATTCATTAATAGGAAGTTATACAGAGAAATTTACGGCAGATATTTTCAAATCATTGCTAAGAACCAATAAATTATTTGTGATCCAAGGTGCAATTTGTGAACAAATTGGACTTACTTCTAAATCTCCAGCTGACGTTGCAATTTGCACAGTTAATAAAAAAATCTTAGAACCAGATGAAATTAAATTACTTATTGAAGTAAAAATGTCAATTGTGTGGAATTGGCAGTATTTTCCACAAAAACTATCAGATAATCTAATATGCATTGGGGATTATATGAGTCATCAAGGGAATCCCGGTCTGTTAAGATCTGATAGTATGTTAAAAGCAATTGGAAAAAGCATTAATATAAGAGTAAGTGGGAATTCAGCTTCCAAAATCCCTATTCTAGTTTTAGGAAATACACCGATTGCTAATTCATATTACGATAAGGTAGATCATTTATGCAAATCAGGCGTAATTCAAGGTTTTTACTCTTTAAACCCAACTCCAATCATTGATGATAATAGAAATATAAAATCAACTAAAGAGTTGGGATTTATTAGGATCGATTCAATCGATGAACTAAATGGATTAATCGAAAATCTGCTGAATAAAGATAATGAATATTTTTCCAGCATGATAAATAAACAAGAGCTAGGCAGAATTATTGAATTAGCAAATAAAAAACCAACTTACGAAGAAAAGGTTGAGGAATTTTTAAAACTAATCAGAAAATAAAAATGTGAAATATTCATGGCGGATGAAACTCAAAAAGAAACGAAAAGCTCTAAAACCAGCGCATTTGGGGTATCAAAGAGAGAAAATCACGACTCATCTCAATTCTATGACTCAAATCTCTATAAAAGCTTAAAAAAACTCAAAAAAATCAAATATGTGGACAATTCTAAAATAATTCCTGATAATGTGCTAGATCATATTCATCTACATGATAGCCGAGATATGAGTTTAATTCCAGATGAATCTGTACATCTCATGATTACATCTCCACCGTATAACGTGACAAAAGAATATGATGAAGATTTAACATTAAATGAATATTTAGAACTGTTGAGCAAGGTTTTCAAAGAAACTTGGAGAGTGTTGGTTCCGGGGGGTCGCGTCGCTATCAACATCGCCAATGTCGGAAGAAAGCCCTATATCCCCCTACATGCTTATGTTGTTAATATTATGGATGATATTGGATTTCATATGCGTGGTGAGTTGATCTGGGATAAAGGATCATCAGCGGGAGTATCCACAGCTTGGGGTTCCTTTGCTTCTGCTAGTGATCCATGTTTAAGAGATGTGCATGAATACATCCTCATTTTCTCTAAAATTACAAATAAATTAGAGAAATTGGATAGGCAATCGACAATTGAAAAACCAGATTTTGTGGAGTGGTCTAAATCGATTTGGCGGTTTTCTGCTGTTAGTGCGAAAAAAGTAGGTCATCCAGCTCCATTTCCTGAAGAGCTACCATCCAGATTAATTCAATTCTATAGTTATAAAGGAGATGTTATACTAGATCCTTTCATTGGTAGCGGAACAACTGCAATAGCAGCATATAATTTGAATAGACATTATATTGGTTTTGACATTGCATCAGAATATGTAGATCTAGCGAAAATAAAACTTAAAGAGATTAAATCCAAGAAGAAAATAATTGATTTCATGTAAAACCCCTTCTCTCTTCTTTTAAGAAAAATTAAGAAGATTAAGTGAAAAAGGCTTCCATAATTTTCACTTTTTTAATTTTTGTTTGGTGTTCGCACAACCAAAGTTGGTTAGTAGTAAGTTTGGGGCATTCACCAAAATAGCTATGGGTTCATCTCCCAATAAAAACTATTAACCTACAGCACACTAGAAACTTAAATGCTTGATCTCGATCCACAACTTGATTAGGGTGAAAATTCTACTTGATACGAATATCATTATAAAAAATGCAGAAGGAACACAATTCACTGATGAAATTCAGCAACTTTTAGACCTAATAGTTACATTAGGGCACGAAATTTATACTCATCAAGCTACAAAAATTGATTTTGAACGTGACTTAGATGAGAAACATAAAGAAAAGATGCTTAAGACTCTTGGATCCCATCAAATTCTAGATATTCAGCTAGATTATCGAAAAGACGATTCTTTCAAACAGATTGTAGGAAAACCAAAAGTTGGCAGTAATAACGACGTTGATAATAAATTATTATATTCTCTTTTTTCACAAAATGTTGATTTTCTGATTACAGATGATCTTGGGATTCATCGAAAGTCTGAGGAGCTAAAAATTGCTGATTGTGTTCTCACTTCATTAGGAGCTCTTCATTTCTTTAATGTTCTTAAGAAAGGAGTAAAATATTATGTACCAAGTATTCAACATGTTCTATGTGCTTCACTTAACTTATCTGATCCAATATTTGATAAATTGAAGAAGGATTATTTGGTGGAAAAATTTTCAATTTGGTGGAAAAAAATTGACGAGGAAGGAAGGAAAGCATTTGTATATCGTAAAAATGATGGATTCATTGGAGCTTTATTGATCTTAAAGAGAGAAAATGAATCAAACATGGAATTTACTCCATCTCTCCCAAAAAAAAGACGAGTTAAAATTTGCTCATTGATTGTATCTTCAACTGGAATGAAGATTGGTGAATTGTTAATTAAAATTGCTGTGGATCATGCAATTAAATATAATATCAAAGAAATCTATCTTACTCATTTTATTGATGAAATTGATTATCTTATTGACCTTATCAATAAATACGGCTTTAAAGAATGGGGAGTAAAGGTAGATGGGGAGAAACTATACCTTAAGTCTTTGCATAAAAAAGATATTTCTAGAAAAAACCTTACTCCTGAGTTACGAGCTCGAATCGCATCAAAATTTTATCCTTTCATCTATGATGGAAATTTAGCGAATAAGTTCATTGTTCCAATAAAACCACAATTTCATTCAGTTTTGTTCAAAGACTACTCTGGTCAGAAGACTATAGATGAATTTTTTGGGGGAATTGACGTCCCAGGTAATACGATCAAAAAAGCTTATCTCTGTCTTTCTAATATCAAGAAAATAAAGAAAGGAGATATTCTTCTGTTCTATCTCTCAGGAGAAAAGAAATTAACCGCTTTGGGTGTTGTCGATGAAATCTATGTTAATCAACAAGATTCGAATGAGATTATTCGTAGAGTTAGTAATCGAACGGTTTATTCTCAATCAGAAATCGAGGAAATGGCGAAAAAGAACGTGCTGGTAATAATATTTATTCATAAGTTCTACGCAAAGCCGACAAATCTCCCAGATTTGATAAAATGGGGAGTAATTAAAAGAGCACCACAATCAATAGGAGAAATCTCACACGATAGTTATATAAGACTGAAAGAGAATAAAGTAATCAATGCAGATTTTACTCTCAATTAAGCCCAAGTATGTTCAATCTATATTCAATAAAACCAAACTATTTGAGTTCAGGAGAGTAATCCCAAAGCAACGATCCGTTGATAAAGTTATTATTTATTCCTCAAACCCAAAGAAGCGAATCGTGGGATATTTTATCATTGAAAAGATCATCAGTGAATCTCCTGAA
The DNA here is from genome assembly GCA_016933055.1 of Promethearchaeota archaeon. GTDB lineage: Archaea > Asgardarchaeota > Lokiarchaeia > Sigyniarchaeales > Promethearchaeaceae > AMARA-1. The sequence goes on from JAFGBS010000009.1 coordinate 278,090, forward strand.
GAAATTTGGGACAAGTGTAAATTGCACGCAGGTATCGATAAAAAGGAATTCTTTAAGTATTTTCAAGGAAAAACTACAGCCCACGCTATCCAGATCAAGAAAGTAACTAAATTTAGGAAGGAGATTGACCCAAAAGACGTAGATCCTCAATTTCGACCCCCTCAATCTTTCAGTTATGTTCAACCTGGTCAAGAATTATATCAAATTGCTGAAGAGTCTGCCCCACCTTCCGGATTAGATGCATATTTTTGATGCAAAACAAACATTCATAAATAAATATCTATCTTTCAAATATAAATATCGATTTAGATATATAAGAGAAGAGGAGCGAACTCATAGAATATTTTATGAATTGTTGGTGCGCTTTATATCCAAATGTGAAAAATAAGGATATTAGAATTTCAGATTTGGAGCGAATTAAATACATGCATTTGTAAGAATCCGGATTATATTGATCCCAATGCGAATCAGATCAACCCCGAAAACCTTACCGTCTTAATTTCTGGACCGTTTTCTATCTACCATCAGCTTAAGGATATTGCCACGAAATACCGCGATAGTCTCAATCCGAAGAGTAAAGCAGCAAAAGAAGAAAAGAAAGAAAAAGAAGAAGAAGACTCCCAACAAGATCTAAAAAAATCAGAAATTTATCTCCAGAAGTTGTGGAGCTACCTTCAAATCGTTATAAATGATGGGAAGATCTATTACAGTCCTTATCCTGTTTATTATGAGAGCAATAAGCCCAAGACACAACACCTAATTGCCCAGGAAACACAAAATAGTTTTTAAAAGCAGTCAAATGCAAAGATCGGTCTATTTTATCATTCTATTCCTAGAGCACTCCTCCAGGCACATTATTCTGTAATCAGTACGAAAGTAACCAAAGTGAAGTATCCAGACTATTTAGCGAAGTGTGAATTTGAAGAGTGGGAAGATTTTGATGAGGAATGGGAGATACGCAGACGGCTAGAGGACGGAGAAGGAGTTGGAAGGTCAATCTACTTAGAAAATGACTATCCTCCTAACAAAGCATCAAAAGTTTACATTCATAATCAAGCTCGAACGATATTGAAGACAGCATTCGACATTATACCTCCAGACCAGTTTACTGTAAATCCAGATCTCAGGCAGCTATTTGGATATGTGTTAGAATATCAACCCCGATTCCTTGAGAGGTATTTAGAGGATATAATAGAGAAAAATGATATTGGAACCTTCGAGCCAGATTATAAAACATTCATGAAAGACCTTCAACCCTTGCTTGATATGGTGGTTATTCATGGATTTTGGGAAACGGCATTCCAGACCCATGTTAGTATGCATCCCTACTACTATCATGATGTTATGAAAAATTATTTGATATCTAAAATCTAAAGCAATTTTGAATACTAAACAGTCCTCTAAACAGTCCTCAAATCTTTAATTGTCATACTGCCTCTCATTTGTATGGATAAGGATAGGGAAAGGAAAAAACATATCGTTGAACGGATATCAACCTTGATTGGTATCATCTGGGTGTTTATCGGAGTAATTACAGGAGTAATTTTTCCTATGCTCTATATTATTCCTATGCTGTTTTCCTCTTGGATATTATTCGGGAGTTTTGGTGTGTTTTCTTGGGCTAATACATATTTGTTGATAGATTATCAGAATCCAAGAATTTTTGTAACATTGTATGTTGTTGAAGGGATTATATTCCTTGTTGGATTAATGATTTTTTGCTCAAGCTTGGCTTATCTGGTTAAAGGGCGTTATAGAAAACAAAAATTGGTAACGAATGGCCCTTACAAATATATCAGACATCCTCAAAACTTGGGAATTCTCTTAATGATTTTCCCATTTACTCTTCTGGTACCATTTTCACTTGATCCCGGAATTCGTTTTGGAGACTTTATGTCGTGGATCCTAATGGTTACATTAATGAGTATATCAGCAACGATTGAGGAAAAACTCCTTATTTCAAAAATTGGTCAAAATTATGTGACATATCGAACAAAAACCGGATTTTTCTTTCCAAAAATACGTAAAAAACTGGGAAGAGGGGATTTTATACTTTGGAAATATGTGTTACTCATTCTCGGAATTTATTGTTGTGTAACATTGATTTGTTTCGGGATAAACCAATTGCTGTTGAAATTGGATCTGGTGGGATTGGCTGGAGCATGGTAGATAACATATGCACCAACACAAACTAGTCATCATAGGATGCTATTTTACAACGTAACCAGAACCAACAGGTAATGGGGCACGCTAATGTATCAATCTACAACCGTGTAAGAACCAGATAACGAAACTAAGAAAGAAACGTTCAGTCTACCCCCCCTTTGCTTTATTTTATTACTTATTTAGACTCTGAAGATTTACAATTATACGAAATTCATCATGAAATTCACAAATTTTTTACCCAGAATTTTAATGCCTTGAATTGCAAATTCTCCTCGTGAAATCATTCCCGCCCTCATATTATGCCAAGCGTTCTGGATTTTGTCCCAATCGGTACTTAAATGGTCTTTCAGGTAGATTTCCAATTCATTGAGTTGATCCAGCGTCCCCAATATCGGCTCGATTTACGAGGTATAGGTTTTAATCAGTTCAAGATTCTCCGAAATATCATCCAACTTATTATTTATTTCTCCTAATTTTCCACTTTCCGCTGCTTGAGAGGGAGTCATTTTCGTGTAGGATTGGGATTGTGAACCTCCGGATTTTTGTTCCTGTTCCATGTTTACTTTTATACCGCTATCTTGAACATTTTGGGATTGTTTCTGAAAATCTGTACTGGTTTGGGTTTGGGAGGTAGAAATAGGAGAAGGTGCACAATTGAAACAGTAATCACTATCCGGTGCAGCCAAATAGGTCTTACATTTTTTGCACATCTTCATGTTAGTCTTCACTTTGTTAATTCATTGAGGTATACCACATTTATCGCAAAATGCCGCTTCAAACTTAATTTTCTCCCCACAATTGATACAGTGCTTTACTTCAATTGTTGGGGCTTGAACAACCACTTGTTGAGATTGTTGTTGTTCAGGTTTTCCTTCTTTTATTTTCGTCATATCTAGCTCATGTTTGGTTTTACACTTATTACATAAACCAGAATTTTGATCCAAGCAATTAGAACAGATAAATTCATCACAATTGTTACATTTACGAAGTTGATTCTTGAAAAACGATTTCTCACAGCGTTGACACTTTCTTCGTGATATATAGAGAGTAATAAAGGTAACAAAAAGCACGAAAGTACCGGCTCCTATATACATAAATGCAGGAAAACCATGAGTACCCATAATCATGAAAAATTTAATTATTCCAGCAAAACATATAGACAGAAAAATAAACAGTCCTTTTTTCATATATTTCCCTCCAAATTTGTAACAAGTTTCTTTTTTGTCTAATCAACATCTATTCTACCCTTTCGGTTAAGTAGGTAATCCCTTTCACGTAAAACTATCGTAAAACAACGTCAAACTTATAAAATTGAAAATTTACGATACATCCGAACTCAATTGCATTCTCACATCACAAACAATAGGATTGTCTATCCGAGGTGGTTGATAGACCACCGATGGATAGGCGTAACAAAAGGCTACAAAAAGGTAACAACCCCCATGTTGCTTAAATACCCGATCAGATGTAATAAACAGATGTCCTTGGTGCGGGAACGTGATCCAAATGGAAGATCCAAAGCCGAATGCGTAGCATGAGGCATAGATGCAAAACGTTTGATGGTACACCAAATGGATGGCACTTCTTACTATATACCCCCTATTCACCAACGTAAAATTTTTGGGTATCACGGAATAGATGTTGATTAAGTAAAGGAAAAAAATAGACAATAGGGAGACTATAGCGGAAAAAGTTCTTTATTCTTAAGGTGTTCTTGAAATTCCTTTACTTTTTCTTGGAACACAATCATTGCTCGATCAATAATTTCTTTGATTGATATTGCCCCTGTGCTTTCTATAGTGAAAATATAACTATCTGGTTTAGCTTCGATGCTTACGGCTTCCATAGGACAATTTCTCGCACACTCCTCACAGATAGTACATTCTTGCCAGTAATCTTTTACCATTTTGGCTTTTTTATTCGAAAAATCGATAATCTCCTCGGGACATCGTCGTGCTGCAATGCATTGATCTATACAATCAGGGCATTTAGAGGAATCAATACTTACATTGGGAGTATATCCGAAACCAATTTGGGCAGGTTGCCACTTTGCATGATCTCGACCTTCTCCCAAACGAGCAAACGCTTCAAACACAAGAGAACTATTCTTTTGTAGCTTTGCGATAATGATATCATCATTGACTGGCTTGACAGCAGGATCTGTACTTTGAAGATCCCCACTCCGAACTATGTGTCCATCAAGATCTGCTTTGATACTACAAGTCAACTCAACTTGACAGAGAGTACATCCTACTCCCCCACACGAACACTCATGTCGTAGATTATAATTTTTCAAGTCTGTAGTTAAAGGGATTAAACCTAATCGATGAGCAATAATCTCATCAAATAGAGGAGAATCATTTTCTAAAAAAATTACTTCGTCAATAGCCATGGTTGGTACTTCCGACAATACAACGCGACGAAAAGCATTCGCAAATTCTAAGGAAACTCCATCAAGTACAAATCTAACCATATCGATTTTGTCATTCTGCACTCTTTCAAAGACCGTAACTTTTACCACTTACATTTACCTCTTAGCAAACACAAAACGAGTGATCTTGCTTTATTAGGCATTGAATTAAAATTTTTTGTCTTAATCGACTCCAGCAAGAGAACATTGAGATGGTATTCGTTTCCTACTTGCTGGCTGATAAATCAAAATAATAGAAATCATAATCAGATTTTGTCACTCATAGTCAAACTGATAACCAACTATACCTGTTCCCTAATTCAGTTTATTTTTATTATTTTTGCTTTTAGATCCACTTTTTAGGTGCAATTCCTTAGATCCGACAGAAATAACATGGGAATATTACAGACTGATATAAACCTGAGAAAGGTTGTACTTCATTGCTTAGAATAAGCTGATTTTCCAAATATTGTATGACCTACACACAAAATTTCATCACCTACAGGAGTATTGAATCCCAGATGTCAGACTATTATGAGAATTTATGTCCGTTTTGTGAGAACAATCTCCTTCTTTCTTTTTATTGCGAGGATTGCAATGCGGTCTTTTGCAATGATTGCGTTCATTATGCATTAACTGATGAGTTGGTCTGTGCTTCTTGTGGGTCAAAGGAGATATCTATGGCTAACATGGCAGCGTTAGAGTGCAAACAATGTCATTCCCGGCATATAACTACAGTACAAAAGCAGATTAAGACCTGTCCTAATTGCTCCAGTAATAGTGTAACAAAAATTGTAGATAAATTTGATCTATTAAGAAATCGCTTTAAACACATCATCACCGCATCTAAACAATTCCTTACCCCCCTAGTATACGCTGTTGACACAATATCAATCCAAAAGGAAAAACTAATACGATTAAGGGAAGATAGCGTGCAAATTTGTCATTTTCCAAGATTGGAGATGGACATATTGCAACTTGTGAAATTATTCAAGGAGGGGAAACACTCTATTCAAACAAAAACCGGAGACTTTTTTCAACATATTAATCGAAATTTTAAAACATACTTCGAAATTGAAAAAACTCAACCGCGCTTGATTCCCGTACTTGAAGCAGAATTGGAATCCTTGGAAAAATCTGCAGAACATATTCTTTCCTATGGTGATTACACTAATGAGAAATTAGAGGAAAAACTTTCCCAGATACGTACCAAAATTGACTTCATGAGTTCCTTACAGCGCCTTTTTATGCGCTACATTTCTATTTTGAGTAACACAATGGAATATAATGAAAAAGCTGTTTTTGGTATCAGAGCTAAATTAGGTGATTCCAATCAAGCTGATACCGATGGGTTTGTGAAAAATGGAACTGTTTTATTAACCAATCGTAAACTATATTTTTTACAAGAAAAAGGGATTTTCAAGAAAAAAACACATTTAGTGTTGATTCTCTCACTTGATGAATTGACACGACTTCGCCAAAAAGGATTTATTATCCCTAAATTGGTATTAGAGTTCGGTGAGAAACGGTATTGCTTCCAACTTGGAAAGAAAAATCTTGCCCAACTGGAAACTTACATCGAGAAAGCACGAGTTTTTGATAATAATAAAATTGACAAAGAGTTACTTTATGGTTTGAAACATATAGATGTAAGTATTCAAGAATTCCGGAATGCCTTAGAAAGTGCAATTATTTCGTTAATCGGATACAAAACTGCAATTTTAGAACAAGAGGATCCATTTAGTACGAACCAATTTGATAGTTCACACTCAAGTCTAGAAAATCTCTATCAAACAAAAATTACTCAAGATTTCTCAGAATTTGCATCAAACGGAAACAAGCAAACTTCATACGGATTTACCTCTTCTAATAATCCATATCATCGACAATCCAACTATTCTTCTCAAGACATTCATAATCCAAATTTGACTACCCTCTATGATATATACCAAAAACGTGCAGTACCAGAACAGACACCGGAACCAGATCCTGCCATGCTACAGTATCATAAACATGGAACTATCTCTAATCCCTATAATCTTAACCATGACAGATCTCAAGGCTTAAACTCAGGTTTTAAAGGACAATGTAATATAAATCCTCAACATTACCAATACATTGGAAAAGATAATCCCAATTTTTCGATGCCTACAAATCTTCCTAAAAATATTAAAACATCCTACCCGCTACGAACGAAAACTCACTCGGGTAGTATAATTAATAACTTAATGTCTGTTCTACCAGATGAATCCCCTCATATACCCCCGCCTCGGGAAATTCAGCAACAAAAGCATATCCCAGAAATTGACGTATCTACATTAGTTCCTGAGCAAGAATATCCCGAAAAACTCTTACGCATGGAAGAACGCTACTCCTGGTTACAACGAAAACTCGACATCCTCAACAAACAACGGGATCAAGGAAAATTATCAGAGATAGAATATTTGCGGTTATACGAGGAAGCCTACATGGAAATGTATCGTGTGGAGCGTCATATTGAAGAATTCAAAAAACTCAATTACAGATTTTAATATAAGGTTCTCAATACGAATAAAATAAGAAGATAGAATGATTATATATCAAGCTCTTTCTTTAGTTTTTCAATTTCTTTCTTGATTTTCTCCTTACTCTTGATTTCAGGTTCTTCTTCCTCAAAATCAAAATCCAGTTCTGATTCTATACCTTCTGGAACTGCGGGCATCCCAGAAGCTTCAGTCATCAATAGTTCCGTTTCTAATTTCTGTAATTCCTCTTCCACATCAATTCCGAGATCGATTTCCAAGTCTCCAGCAAGTAAATCTCCCGCTTCCTCGATCTGCATGATTGATTCTTCTGCGCTATCCACTAATTCCATCGCCTTTTCTGGATTTACATTTGCAGCAATTTTTCCTAGTTCTGAACTACTAGCTTCAAGAGATCCAGTTACATCACTAATAGTCTTCGCTTCATCAATTGCATCTAAATGACGTTCCAACTTCCCGATCATATTATAATATTTCTCAGATTTAAGCCGGTAAGTCTTCCATCGAATTAACATTTGTCGAGAAATATCCCGATTACCGGCTTTTAAAGCTTTCATTGCACGGAGACGTGCTTCTTGACTCTTTCGAGAGAATTCTTTGTTTTTCAGGTTTAGATGATGAATAGTTGTCTTAATTCTAGCCTGAGTCTCGACTTTATCAGCTTTTTTATTTTTGGGAAATAGTTTTTTGAAAACCATGGTTTTTTTACCTTATGTTGTACAATTAATCCAATTATTTTTAGTTTACCTATATCTATATGCTCTAGCTTTGATGAGCAGTATGTGAATAAAAAATTGAGTGGGGTCTACTTGTTAGTAATTTGTCGTCAGAAAGAATTATATAATAAGGTGATAATTCTAGCACGTTACCAATCGTTTAGGATGGGATTCATAAACTAATGTAGCTGCTAGGAGGTATTATATATGAAAGTCAATTATTTCTATATTGCTGATGAGGTTCATGGTCGACCTATTAGCGCGATACCTACCCGTGCAGAAATTGAGGAACTGGTTGATGATGGATTAAAAGATGAGTTCCATCCTGCAAAGATGAGTCAAAAATATCCATATTCTTTTATTGATATTACTTTGGAAAATCCTAAAGATGAGATTGAACAAAATCAAGAGGCACTTCGTCTAACACAATTATTAGACATTCCACAAGAAATTATAGAAGAAATAATTACTGATCAAAGACCTCGTGCAGACATATATCCAGATTTCTTTTTAATTTTATTTAAATGCCTAACAGTCACTCAAGAAACCTCCACTATTACATTTCTTGAGCATCAAGTGGGGGTTATAATACGAGAAAATGTCATATTTTCGGTGCATAAAGTAATTCCCACCATGCCAATTATGCACGTATTTCGTCGATTTAACAAATATCCCACGAAGATAGCAAAAGGAGGGATTTCCTTCTTTGTGAGTTCTTATTTGGACATCATGATTGATCAAATCTACGACGTTCTAGAAGTGTGGACAAAACAAATCAACTCCTATGAGAAAAAAATTATTGAAAATCCCTCCAAAAGTATACTGTTGGATATTCTGGAAATGAGACACCGATTACTCGATTTAATAAAGATTTTACAAGCAGATCGTGAGATAGTTAACATCATTCGAAGCGGAACGAGTACTATTTTTTCCTTAGAGGATATTCCACCAGAATTGGACGACCATATTAAACATGTATTGGACGAATCTGATATTATTAGAAATTTAATAACGGATCTATCTAATATGTATTATAATTCTCAATCTACTCGTTTGAACGAAACCATGAAACGCTTTACTTTTATAACCTCTTTATTTTTACTGCCAAGCCTTGTTGCAGGTATTTTTGGAATGAATTACATTGATAAATCAGGTACGAGTTGGGGATTTTTGGCTGTTATTGGTGGCATGATTTTATCCGTATTAGCTCTATTCCTTTTTTTTAAGTATCGGAAAATGATTTAAAGAGTTGGTTTAGTGAAAATTTCTGAGTTAGTTCTTAAATTAGACATTCCTCGTTTAGATGAAGTATATTATCCCTTAGATGATAGCTACTTGTATATCGATTATCTAGAAACGCAAGATTTTACTCGAACTATAAACGAGTTATTTATTAAATCCATTCCTATTCATATATTGGATTTAGGATGCGGCACTGGTATTCTGGGATTTTGCACTGTATATAAAATACTTACTCTGAAATTTGCCACACAAGTAGATCTAAGTTATGTGGATATTAATCCCATAGCCATTGAGACCGTAAAGTCTTTTGTAGATAAAAATTTCCATTTATTTGAGGAATTGGAGGACTTCTCTGAAAATTCCATAGATATTCATTATTATATATCGGATCTTTTTTCTGATGTTCCTTCTACTCGATTTGATCTTGTTGTTTTTAATCCGCCTTATCTTCCAAACGATGAGGAGATTCACGAGAACCAAATTATCGATCAAGCTTTATATGGAGGATCTGAGGGGGTTTCTGTATCAATTGATTTTTTTAATCAAATCTCCCCTTACCTCTATCCTCACTCTAATATTTATTTCATCGCTTCTTCCTTAGGTGGGTTAAATACAATGGTCCCAAAACTTTCTCCCAATTTTAAAATTACTCTCCTTCAAAGTTTGCATATCTTTTTTGAAGATATATTATTGTTTCACGCCCGTCCCAAAATCTTCTAAGAAATTATATCTATTGAGGTCTACAGTCTTTTAGAATCCTTATCGGTATTTGAAACGACTTTTTAATCATTTTGATTTACATTAAATACTGTTCATTATTTTTCCTACATAGACTTCCTATGCTTGAAATAACCAAGGAAGCGCAAGATTTCATTAAGAAATCTGGACACAATCAACCTGCTATTGTTGTATTCGAACGAACCTATAGTTCATGATGTGGTTCTCGAACTTATACTAGTGTTCAAGTACACAATGAAACAGAATTGCGAGGATACGATGGATTGGAAGAAATTAAAAAGGAGGACGTGGAATTTTCTATTTTTATCGAATCCAATCTTCATCCAAAACTCAAATTTGCATCCATAGATGTTCGTGGATATGGAGCATTTAAAAGATTAGCATTGATTGCGTAAAGCGTTTATGATAGGTAAAATCAGGCCAAATTGGATGATTGGTCAGTATAAAAGTGAGATTGATCATGACAGGTCTTGCAAAGACTTAACTGGCTTTAAGAATAAAAGAGAACTAAAATATATCTATAAATGAATTAATGGTGAAATAAGAGAATGAGTGATGACGAAGAAGTTAAAAAAATTCGCGAACAAAAAGAAGAATTATTAAAAAAAATGATTGCAGAACCTCAAATGCCACCGAACATACTTTATATCGATACGGTTGACCAGTTCAATGAACTAATTGAAACTTATAAAGATCAGATAATAATAATCGACTTTTGGGCCGAATGGTGTGGTCCATGTAAAATGTTTGGACCTATTTTCGAAGCAGCACAGAAAAAATGGGGACATGAAATTGTATTTGCTAAATTGGATACCGAAAAACTTCCAGGGGTAGCCCAACAGCTCCAAGTGATGGGAATTCCCATGGTAATGTTTATTAAAGGGAAAAAGGAGATTCATCGACAAGCAGGTGCTTTACCTCGACAACACTTTGAGGACCTTTTGAAACGAGTAAAAGAAGCTGTAGATAGGGCGGAAAAAGGTTCTATGTATTCTTGATTTGTATTTTTTTAAAAAAATTCCATATTTCTCTTGGAAGTAATTGAAATAATCTCTTATTTTTCATATCTGTGCCAACACATGAATCAATATCCAAATTCCGAAGAAATTGTAATTTGGGAAAATTATCAATGTTCTTTTTCAAAAAACTCAAAGCTTTGGGCAGGATTTTGTTTTTGAATGGAAAAATTCCCGCAAGAAATTCCATAAAATGGCCTAAATACGGATTATTAACATATTCCGGGTTAAAGGTCAGCTTGACAATACCACTTTCGATCTGTGGTTGCGGATAAAAATCATAGGGAGAAACTCTCTTCAAATCTTCAATCTGAAATAGTAATTGAGCAATGACACTTAATCTACCATATCCTTTTGCTTGCGGTAGGGATTGCATTCGTCTAATGAACTCTTCTTGGAGCATAAGAATTATTATATCGGCTTTCTCTTTAGATTCTACAATTTTCTGGATAAGAGGACCTGAGATCTGATAAGGCACATTAGAAATGAGTTTAGAATGTTTTGGAAACGTAGTTTTAATTGCATCTTGGGTAATTATCGATATATTCTCATTGTGTACAAATTTCTCTCGCAAATATTTCGAGAGTTTGCGATCATTTTCTATTACTATTGTTTCCTTTGCATTCTGAATGATCTTTTGTGTCAAACATCCAAAACCCGGACCAATTTCCAAAACAACATCCCGATCTGCATCTAATGCTCCATACCGAATAATAAAATCTGCAACTTGTTCATTAATCAGAAAACATTGTCCTTGGTTTTTCCTTAGTGTAATTCCATATTGAGAAGATATGTTAAGTATCTCTTCCTTAAGGGTACGAAATTCCATAGAATTTCCCTTTAATACCGCTTTTGATACGATGTTTTCTTATAGGGCGGACGTTCTTGAGATTGCCGATTATCTTGTTTTATCTGAGGTCTTTTCACAAACAAGTAATGTTTCTCTTCATCATCAATAATTTCATTCAGAATCCGTTTTGCGATTGAATTCTTTATGTTATGCACACTTTTTATTCGTTCATCAAAATCTGCAACTGATTTAAATGGAGCCTTATTTCGTTGTTCAATGATTTCCCATAGTAATTTTTGACCTACTCCGGGTAATAAGCTAAGTTTATGCCTTTTTGTGGTGATTGGACCAGCTGTGTTTAAAAATTGAACATAATAATCCTCAGAATCTTCAATGTGGATTTCGATGGTACTTGGTAATAGATCTTTTGCAGTCTGAGTTAATTTATGGTACGTGAGACGTTTACGTACTTTTCCTACCAAACTACCGGGTCCTAATACGATCTTATCTTGGAGTTTGATGTCTGCACCCCGCTTGTAAGATAATTCAAATAAGTTAAAATACGGAGTTTCAATGGCTTGAACCAGGGGGAACTGAGTACTTCGACCACTACTCACATATCCGCGCTCAAGAATATCAAGGATATAAATCACTGTTCCCGTGGGTAAAGAAAATTCCTTGGGTTTACGATATTGCTGATTCCTAGTAGTTTTATAGTTTCTATTAGGGGATCTGTTGTTGTAGTATTTTTTCTTATCTGAGTATCTTTTTTCTGACATAATTGTTCCCTTTATGTTCTCACTAATTGATTAGATAACGGAATGCACTATTGGAATCAAGTGATATTCCAAGAATTTTTGGACCTTCTAAAACTCGTTCAAATACACATTTCTAACCAGTTTCTTGCATCTCACTCCATAATGGTCCTATAAGACGATCAAAATTAGATTTGTCGTAGTATTCCAATTTCCTAGTGATTAAAACTATTTAATTTTATGCTCAGTAATTATTTTGCAAGGTCATGCAATTTATTGATAATATCATTAAGTTCCTTGTTTCCTAACTTGGATGATTTAAGGTCTTTTTCGAAAATAACACGTAATTCTTCGACCGTTCCTGGCATAATATTGATTACTTGAATTGCATGCTCCTCATCTAAGTCGTAGGTTTTCATTAGCATGCTTTTAATTTTTTCCACTTTTTTGTGATCTACCTTAGAAAAGGTTCTTGCATAAATAAGACTACTTTCCTGAAATGAATCGAATTCTCCTTTTCTTTTTTTATGGAGATCTTCCAACACTTCCATTACTTCAGGTATTGACACAATTTTCTTTTCTAAGATTTTTCGAACCATTCCTATTCCTACTTCTTTTTCGTGGGTTTATTTTGTTGGTGATAAGCATTCAACCTCAGGTGTTCTTTACCAATGATTAACATTTTTTCTTTATTTTGGTCTTTGATGGATACTTCGTAACATCGACCCCGTGTACCAATAATCGTGCCTGTTTTTCCATGAAATCGACGGTGTGGAAATCCTCGTTTCTGATAGGCGGGATCACCGATCACATCAACTTTGTCGCCCACTTTGTAATTAACAAGAAATCTACGTAAACTTTTCAATCCTCGATCTCGTACATTTTTCCGAAATATACTTCGAGTCTTTACCCGATATCCATGATGTTTTACCATCTCAACGTCACCAGACTTTATATACAGATCTCCAATAATGCGTTTTGTATAAACTTTTTGGATTCATCTATATTCAATATTCACAATATCCAGTTCGGCGCAGCGCAAATTCCTACCAAATAATTCTGAAAGGGAAGGTTTGGTGCGTCCTTCATCTCCCGATATTAATTCTTTGATATACGTACCCCCCATCGCTTTGATGCGGGAAGAAAAATAGTACCGATTCTTCCACTTAAATTCAATATCATATACCATCCGTTTTCGAGTTAGATCGGCTCTTCGATGAACTACCCGTAGCGGGGTTCTCTGTAGGATCGGATTTTCCAGGATTTTCTTTTTAATTGAAGCGAGTTTGCATTTAAAATCCCTTTTAGTTAATTTTGTCTCACTTTTGATAAGCACATAATAGGTCTTAGCTGTGGCTTCTCCACTTTGTTTCAGATTCTTAATTTCTGAACGAGGAACAAATACGAGATCAAAAATTTCTACTTTGTCTCCATTTTTTTTGTTAACTTCTTTTTGAATTCGGTGAAGATCTATACTTCTGATTCTGGGTTCTTTTAATTCGATTATGAATGGTCTTCCAGGTCCAATACAACGCGCATCAATGTCTTCTCTTCCCGCTCCATGGAATACCGATTGGTCTGAACGTGAAGACTGTAAGAATTCGGGACTAATTAACTCTTCTACACTAGTTGGATACTGTTTTCCTGTAAAATAACACTCTTCACAGCCTTTACCTCTACATTTTTTGTGCGGCCAGTGAGTTTGAGGGATTCCGCGAATAAGTTTCCTATATCTACCCTTTACACAAAGCGGATTAGATGTGACTTGAACTTTATATCGATCTCTATCGATGGAGATTTGAATATTCAACTGGGGTTGCTTAAATTCGACAAATTTGCCCCAAATTACTTCTAGTTTTTTACCAACCACTCGATTAAAATTTTTTTTCATTGATTCACCAGTATTAATCTCCAATTTCGCTCGAAACTCGTCTTCCTTGTCCACTATCTTTGCATTTATACTTGTCCCGACTAAATAATTCTCAAATTCATAGTCCTTAGCATTATTGATAATCGTAGTTACCAGAGAATTTACTCTTTGGAAAAAATTATTGCATAAATAACACACTTTATCAGTGGAATCCTGCCATTCTGGCTGGAATTTCTTCATTAATAATATTGCAGGCTTAAAATTCATTTTAGATGCGATTTCTTGTAATTTTTCCAAATTTTTCATAAATAAATCCTTATTACCTTGAGATTCATTCAATAAATCATTATATTCCAATAATAATGTAGTAAGAATGGAGTTTGCCCGTTCTTGATTGGAGAGTCCCGTTCCCAATAACGCAAATTGTCTTCCAAAACATTCAGCACATAAAGTATAATCAGAAATAATTCTTTTTGCGGTATTAAAAATTGAATACTGGGTTTCCATGCTGAAAGAGAACATCCGGCTTATTATAAAATAGCATATAACCCAAAAGATTAAAGATTTTTCAATATTATTTTTAAAAGAACCCTATTATGTCTAAAGAGATGAATTTTACATCTGAGAACAAGAAATGCCCACAATGTTCTCGGGAATTACCTAGTAATGCAAATTTCTGTCAAAAATGTGGATATTCATTCAGTGAAGAATCTAGTCAATCTATTAGTAGTGCATCGGAATGGAGACAAGTAAAGAAAAGAATTAAACGGCAGCGGCAAGAAACACAGTTGGAAGAAAAATCTATTGAACGTACCTGTCCTAATTGTAATGCAATCATAAAATCCACGGTATTGGAACAATGTCCGTTATGTATGAGTGAGCTTCCTCCATTACCCGAAATACAAAAAGATAATTTGGATAGAATGCTATTCACAGGCAAAAAATTAGTATCTGAGAAAGAACTTAAAATAGATAAAAATAAATGGAGTAGCGGTCGGGAAGTCTTCAATGTCATTCTAAACTCCCTCTTAATCTTCATATTCATAATTATGGCCCAGTTTATATTCCAAATTCAAGGAAGCTTAAGCGAAGAAAATGCACGCATAATATCTGGTGTAATCAGCTTAATTAGTATTGCGGCATTGGGGGTTTATCCCTTAATTTATATTGGTGTTAATCATTTAAATTGGAATAAAATTGGATTCAAATCAGAGAATACTTTAATCCTTATCCTAATAGGACTTTTAACTGGTATTGGATTGTTTTTTGTGGAATACGGAATTGAGATTATATTGGATTTTCTACCCTTCTACGATCCAGAATCTCTGTTAGGAATCTTGTTCAATGAACCTGTAAATTTAGTAGATCTCACCAGTATCAATTTTCCTATGCGTTATTTATTTTATTTCCTGCTATTAATCGCAGAGATTTTCGAACAATTTCTATTTCGTGGAGTTGTACATAATGGCATCCATGATGTTTTGAAGAAAAAAGACAAATCAAATCCCCGATTCAAAGCCGTATTATACACAACTTTAGTATATGGTCTTTTTTATCTTCTGTTTTATACTTCTGGGTATCTATTCTTAATAAATATAGGTTTATCGTTGGTTCTAGGCATCACTTACGAATTATCTAACCGAAATTTAACGATAATACTCTCTATGAAAACAATATACGTTGCAATAAGCATACTTGCTCCTTTTATATCATTTTTATAAATTATTTCTAAATCTTTTTTGGGATAAAAACAATACTTACTATGCACTAGATTGAATTATAGGTATTAAAAAGATGGCAAAAAGGGCAAGAGCTCAACCCAAAGTTATTTTTATTGAAGGAATACACGGAGTTGGTAAAAGTAGTGTATTTCATGGACTTAAGAGACTCTATAGCCCAAATAACTTCAAATTCTATCCTGAACGCTTGCTAATGAAACCATTATTTCCCTTCGGTTCATCCGATATTCAGATTGCATTTCGATCTGAACTTCATTTCCTACAACAAATGATTGAGCGCAACAAACGTATTGGAACTGAACTAGCTAAAAAGAAAAAACCTATGGTGTGTGTATTAGACCGTTCTGCGTTAAGTGTAATCGTATACTCGAAATCTCTCGGTATCAAGGGTAAAGACCTTCAAGTCATTTTAGACCTTTTCCGCTCAGTGAATTGGTATGAAAACGTGATGATCTATTTATATGCAAAACCTGAAACATTATTATCAAGGATCACAAAACGTGGCAGTTTAGAACCCGATCGTCTTCAATGGAATGAGGACGATATTAACTATATAAAAAAATTAGAGAAACATTATTCAATTCAAATAAAAAAAATGGAAAATAAAATACAAATCATTAATATTGATACTGAGGGATTCAATTTAGAAGAGGTAATTTCTATGGCGAGGACCGAAATAGATAAACTCCTTCCAAAGCAAATACCTCCACCGGGTCAAAAAGTTCTCGATTCTTGGCTTTCATTAGAAAATCCTTAAAGCAAGATTCTGGTAAAAAAAAATACTTAACAATATCGCCTACTTTTTTTTCATATCATACTTCGAGTTGAATTTTTATTTTTGTGGATAGATCATGGACACCTGATGTGAGAAACATCGCTCAACGCCTTAACCGTGCAATAAGGAAACAAGACTTCATTCAAGCCAAAATTCTAATTGATCAATTGATCAACCAGAGGAGAAATGGAGTAAATCCTAATCTTCGTCAAGATGCTGCTATTGTGATAGATCACATAATTCAGAAATACGGTAAAGAGCAACCAACAGATTTTCTCTCTGAAGATTGGCAAGGGGATTTTAAAGGAATTCGCAAGCGGCTAGTCATTTTATTTCAAACCAGAAACTTAGGGGAACTGAAAAAGCTACTGGAAAGAATGAATACTGTTGCTACTACGAATGCAGACTCTTCCGTTAGGATACAAGCTCTAAATATTCTTGCAGAGATTGCAAAATACAATGTGAAATTGGTGGATCTCTATGAACAGAAATATCTGCGAGTTTTTTTAGATGAAAAAAATCTCTCTATTCAGAAACTAGTAAATGAACTATTAGTACAAATCGACCCTGCAGAATATTATGGAAATTATGAACAGACCTTAGAAAAATTAAATCGTAGAGAAAAAAAGGTTAACATCACCGTGCGATATGATTTTCACAACGATTTTTTACGATATAAAGTTCAAGTTCTTAATAATACGGAGGAAATTTTGTGGGATGTGAATTATCAGATAAATAAATATGAGAACAACTTAATTATCCGCCAAATTTATCCAGACTTTTACGAAGTTTATGAAAATAATGTCATTTATCTTTCTATTCTTCGCCCTGGTGAAATGAAAGAGATTATTGTAACGGTGGAACCACGATCACCTCAAATCTATCTGGAGGGAATGGTAAATTACAAAAAACAAAATGAAAATGATTACTATGCTATTCCCGCCCAAGATCTAATGGTGGATTTAATAGCATGCTTACCCAAGTTCCAATTATTGGAAAAAAAGGTAGGTGTGAGTCATATTCGGGAATTTTTTGATTTTCATGTCAAATATAAAAGTTCCAACGTATTTGCATTACCGAACTCGATTAGCCCTAAGTTAGCTTATAAGACAGGTAAGGAAATTCTAGAAAAGTTACATACGATACTGGCGTTAGATGTCATGGATGAAGATCCATTTTTTGGGGAGGCATTGTTTTATGGGAAGACAGACGCAAATGAAGAAATTGTGGCTATATTACGCAGTTCTGAGGAAAACAAATCTCTGGAAATTACCATTGGTACGAACAACAACACCCACTTAGTAGCAATACAAATCAGTTTTGATGATCAACTCCGTCAGAACTTAATTTTATGTCCTGAATTCTCACCACATGATAAACTAATTGAGCTTAGATGCCCCCATTGTTTGAGTTCTTTTGATAAAATTCGAAACTGGTGTCCTTGGTGCGGTTTTGAACTCGATCCCAACTTTCTCCTCTCATAATATGTGTGAAATGACCTACTTCACGATTTTCATGCTTAAGGAAAATCCTTGGTACCTTCCACAACACTAATCTCACAAAGGAATCTTATGATCACTCGTTAATAATCTCTCATAGAAACCGTTAAATTGTTCTATTTACCATAATTTGTTAGGTAGCATGAAATCCCAAGTTGATTTGGGGGTTCCTATTCCTCCCCATAAGGCCCTAGTTACTAGGGTAATAAAACAAGTCACTAAAGAACAAAGAGAGAGAGCTTTACAAGAAACGGAATATAATGTTTTCTCATTTCCCTCAGATCTTCTCTTTCTTGATTTTCTTTCCGATAGTGGTACTACAACCATGACGGACCTTCAATGGTCTGCACTATTTCATGGGGATGAGTCATATGGAAGAAATAAAGGATATTATGTATTACTCGATGCAATCCGGGATGTTTTTGAACGAGGGGATTCCCCGAAAAAATCTATTGAATTGTTGTTATCAGGTGTGGATGATGTAGAACGCTTAATGAATGAATTATATCTCGTACCTTATGAAGAGGGTTTTGTAAATGGAGGTATTCACCAATTAGATAGACCTAATGCTTTTATCGTACCACAAGGTAGATGCGCCGAATTTCTGTTATTTTCCACGATCTCAAAAATATTGCATAAAAGAGATTCGAACCTAGAATACTATATTCCAAATAATGGTCATTTTGATACCACAGAGGCTAACATCGTCGCAAGTGGATTACATGCTGTCAATTTATTTGATAAAAACATAATCCTTGAAGAATTCCCCCTCGAGAGTGTGGAAATGTCAAATCCTTTCAAAGGAAACATGGATATTCGCTTATTAAAAGAATTCATTAAAGAAATTTCTCTTGAGCAAATTCCCCTCATATATCTTACTATCACAAATAATACTGCTGCAGGACAACCAGTTTCTCTAAAAAATATACAAACGGTTTCGGAAATTTCACATGAAAATAATATACCATTGTTCTTTGATGCCTGCAGATTTGCAGAAAACGCCTATTTCATCAAATTATATGAATCTGATTATCGGTCATGGTCGATTAAAAAAATTATCCAAAAAATGTTTTCTTATGCAGATGGTTTTACAATTTCATTCAAAAAGGATGGATTAGCGAATATGGGGGGTGGATTGTTTTTCCGAGATAAAGGAGTATTTCAAACAAATTTTTCCGAAAACAGCGATATTGGTACTCAACTAAAGGTCACCCAAATCTTAACATTTGGTAACGATTCATATGGGGGATTAAGCGGACGAGATATAATGGCGCTTGCAGCAGGATTATATGAAGGTACAAAGGAATCCTATTTAGCAAATAGACTACGACAGACCCGATATTTTGCTAAGGAATTAGCAATACGAGAAATCCCAGTAATCTTGCCCCCAGGAGGGCATGCCGTATATATTGACATGAATCGGTTTTTTGAAGGAATTGATATGAAAATAGAAGATTATGGAGGTCTCGGATTTACTATAGAACTGATCCGACATTTTGGTGTGCGATCTTGTGAATTAGGTCCCTTTGCTTTTGAATGGGATCAAAAAACAAACGAACAAAGAGAAGGTATATTAAATGTTGTTCGATTAGCTTTGCCTCGGAATGCGTATGAGACATCCCATATTGATTATGCGGTCGCAGCAATTGCTGAATTATACAAAAATCGAGAAAAGATTCCGAAAGTAGAAATAGCACGTGGTCGGAATTTACCCCTTCGTCATTTCCAAACTGGATTAAAACCAAAATAAGAGTTTTTTATTTTTCAACTGGTTGAGCTAAGATTTCCTCAATTTCCTTGATTTTTTCATGGACATTACGTCCTTTCTGAGTTAGCATAATTACTTTATCATAATCTTCATTTAATCGATACTTAATGAGTCCTTGGTTCAATAATTCTTTCTTAACCCGGTAATATTCATTCAGATAAGAACCCTTTTCCTTCAATGCTTGAAAGAAAATCGATTCTTCTGCTTCCGAATTTAATTCAGCTAAAATTTCCAAAGTTAATCCAAATCCTCTTTTGCGGTAATACTTAAAGAAATTGCTTTCCATACTAACATGAAATTAAAGGATTCTTAAAAAGGATTTCATAAGAACATAAAAACCCACGATTGATGAATCGAATCGAATTATTTGATATTCGATTTATGCATTTGGAATTGTAAAATGAGGAATATCCTATTGAAAAAGATCATACTTTCACTGAATGACAAAATTCCAGAAGATTCAATTGATGATTTTGTCAATACGGCATTAGAAAATGGTATTACTGATTTTAAAGTAGAGAATCGACATTTTTATGAACAAATCTCTTCTATCGAGTATGTGAACATCTACTCCTGTGACTCAACATTACATCCTCAATTTCTCATACTCAATAATCCCACCGAAGAAAGCATCGAAAATGAATTGGAAACTTCTGTACATTCTAATCATTTAGTCGGTATATGCCATGAGCTCGCTTCCAAAGAAGATGAACAAAACATAATTTCTCTCGCAAAAAAATTTCCTGATATTGCTTTTATTATTGCAGAACTTGGAAATAAAGAATGGAAGATCTTACCTTTTGAAAATCTAATAGCGGAACTTCTTTCTGTAGATATACTTTTATTTGCATCTGTCGAATCTGTTGAAGATTCTAAATTGATGACTAAGCTTCTTGAAGTAGGAGTAGATGGTATTATTTTCCATCCTCTTCAAGTGGATGAGATTCCAAAACTAAATTTTTTAACTAGAGTAACCCCAACCTTTGACTTAATTCAAGCAGAACTAGTTAGTATTAAACCCATCTCCAAGGCAGATAGAGTATGTGTCGATACTACCTCTATTTTACGAGAAAATGAGGGAATGTTAGTAGGGAGTACTGCAAAAGGCTTCGCTCTAATTCGTGCAGAAGTATCAGATAGTATTTTTACTTCTTCACGTCCCTTTCGAGTTAATGCTGGTGATGTTTCGGCATATATTATAGTACCCTCTTTTGATGAAAAAGGGGATCTGAGTGTTAGAACTAAATATCTTTCGGAGATTAAAGGCGGAGATGACGTTATAGTTGTAAATTTACAAGGAAGGATGCGAATTGTGACTGTGGGAAGAGCAAAAATTGAAACGCGCCCAATGTTACTGCTAAATTTCCAATTTCTTCATGGAAATGAAAAAGATGAATTTAATGTAATTTTACAAAATGCAGAATCAGTAAATTTGTTGAAACCGGATGGAAATCCTATTTCAGTGACTAAAATTAGACGAGGAGACCGCATACTTTCTTATTTAGGTCCAAGTGCCACCCATTTTGGCACCCCTATAAAAGAAATGATAATAGAAAAATAGAAAGTAAAAATATTAGTTATTTTCTAAGAGATTGAGCACGTTCTGATAAAGTTTTGTGCACATCATCTAAATCCCTCTCAACATATAGGAAAATTGGAATCCAAAGTAACACATTTAATACCCAGAATCCAATAGCTACCCACATTGCCACACGCAATCCCAGTATTTGATTAATAGGATCATACACTGTGTTCACAAGATCCACAATCCATCCCGCCATTAACGGACCTAAACTCAACCCAATTAAATCTAGCATTTGTGCTAAGCTTATCATAGTTGCTCTATTTTCTGGTAAATTAACATCTGCAAGTGTAGAAAACCAGTTTGGTTCTACTCCCTTATTAATAAACATCAACAAAATTAAGGAAGCCAATGAAATCGCAGTTCTAGGATCAGAAAATAATTGGATCACATTCGCATCTGTGGGTGCTGAGAAATCAATCAGCATGAACACTATGAATAAAATTACCGGGACTGCATTACATAATAAGGCAATCAAAACTTTTGATTTCCGGTTTTTTCGGAATGAATTGTCTCCGATTTTTCCAAAAACTAAAGTCCCAATGATTCCAGCAAGGAAAGCAAATAGAACCAAATAAATTGCGAGTCCTTCTGGAATATTGTGGACTTTCTCTAAATACAGAAAAATCAGGAAAAATATAATACCAGATGGGATGCAATCGATAAAATTGACGATCAACCAAAAATTGCTTCTGGCATCCCATACTTTTCTGAAATCCCCTTTTTGAAGCTTAAAGACATATTGAGCCGCGCCAAGATCTTGTAATTCTACCTCCATAGCACCTCTTTGGGGTTCCTTAACAGCAATTAGGGTTAATCCTACCGCAATGCTTAGTGCTCCACCCCCCAAATAAGCAAATCTCCACATTTCTGGGCTTGCTAACAATCCTCCCATAAACATACCGATTAGTTGACCCAAGGCGATTCCTACAGAGATATAGGCAAATGACATGGTTCTTTTCGTAGGGGGGGTCAAATCCCCTACCATCGCAAAGATTGATGGTAATATTGCCCCGATTCCCACACCGTTAAGAGAACGCGTAGCGAAGAAAAACCAATATCCTGTTTTCCCTGTAGGTGTAAAAAATGAAATTAATGAAAGGCTTCCATAAAGCATAGTCCCTATGAAACAGATCCATTTACGTGAAGTTCGATCAGAAAACACACCTGCGACTACCATAGCAATTCCGGAAAGGAATACAAAAACTGCTTGTAAAATCCCCATGAAGCGAACAGAAATCAAGGATTCCGATCCAAAAAATTCTACTAAAAGAGTATCTAAAAATGGACTTAATAAACTTTGATCGATATATGAAAATACGATAATAAAAAAGAACGCAAGAATTGTGAAAAACACCGTGGTTCTCGAAAATGTAGTGGTTCTTGTCATAATAGAGTATATTCTACCATATACTACTTAATTGTATTGATACAAGAGATCTTATTTTTTCTCTTTTCTCTTACTTGTATATCCAAGATCATCTAACACTTCCAGCATAGCTTCGTCATCAAAATCTTCGTATTCATCTGCTGCAAATTGGTTAAAATTTAGACCATCCGGTACTGGGGGCTCCTCTTCAGAGCTAGTCACTTTTGTTGTGCCTATTTCTAGTGCTTCCACATCATCCAATGGAATAGGAGGGACCTCGTTTTCATAAATTGGGAAATCTTGGTCTTCAATTCGAAAATGATAAGAGGAATGCGTAGAAGATGTTTCGGAAGCTTCTGGTTCAATATCTTGTCCTATCATATAATCTTCACTAATTGATACGATTCCTTTTGTGGAATCTTGATTGGTCGAAGATGGCACCTCATCTCCCTCCCATTCATCCAAGAAACTAAGCACATCTTGCATAGCGACAATATCATCACTCGCAGACACATCAGATTCAAACATTTGTGCTGCTTTTTCATCCATTTTCTCTTTTTTTACTTTTTCAGCTTCTAATTCAGCTCGAAGTTCTTCGGTGACTTTTCCTCCTGCAAGAATATAAGAAAATTTCTTACAACGGATTCGTAATAACTCAAGATAATATCCTATACGTGCCAGATCGGTTAAACCCGCAAAAGTGAGATAATTACTGTCGATATGCATCAATATTGCATATCCTTCTTTACCTCGAATCAGGATCTCCTTGAGATCACCATGATGGAGGTTTTGAACGAAATTAAGACCCACATCAATTAAGGCTGCAGAAGATGCCGCTAGTGGATCCACATCGATATGATGAGATTTACTTGTTGCGATTTTCATGCCATTACGAGATAATATGGTTAGATTTTGCAGATCGCTTGTGCTTTCGATTCTAGCCAGTTCATTCATAAGATTACTTCGAATTTCATCGTTCACATCTGTCGACATTTTTTCACAACATTATAGTTTGAGATTATGATGTAACTCTATGGTAAAAAATTTTTGTGATATAACTCGCTACATTCATATTTATGTGAGTACTGTATAGAGTATGAGTGAAGATTCATCAGTCTCATATAAGGATTTTAAGAAATTGGATATACGAGTGGGATTAATAGTTGAAGCAGAAGATCTTGAAAAATCTGATCACTTATTACGTCTAAAGGTGGATATTGGTGAAAAAAAACCACGTCTGATCATCGCGGGATTGAAAGGATATTACACTCCCCGACAATTAAAAAACAAGAAAGTAATAGTACTTGCTAACCTCCAGCCTCGTAAAATGATGGGTTTGGAGAGTCAAGGAATGCTCCTTGCTGCCGATGTGGATGAAAAACCATTTCTCTTGAAATTTCACAAGGATGATGTCGATAAGATACCACCAGGGACACCGATTTCTTAAACTTCATGATTTATCTTTTAGAAACCCCTTTATATACACTAGACTACCATTATTGGTTTTCATGGAGATAAACGTGAAAAAATCGAAAATACCAGTTCGGGAGTATACTTGGTTAGAATTACTCAAGCAAGATTTTGTATACGGAATCCCACTTTTCTATAATGGAACCCCATCATCATGTGCATCTAAACATGATAAAAACTTATTATATCGAGGGATTATCCATCGTTTTCCTTCCTTTTTACGATGGAAATTTGCATACCTTGGTGAGAGATCCCGTTGTACAAGCGGAGTTAGAATAGAATTTACCACGGATGCAAGCGCAATTAAATTACTAATAAAAACTAAGTATATGAAGCATCGAGAAAATTTTAGTAATATGGCACAAGCTGCTATGGACATCCTCGTTGATGGAAGATTTTGGGCTCTCTACTATCCAAGATGGAAAAATCTGGAAAAAATTTACCTCCCTGATGATGGCATGGTTCATAGAATATCCCTAGTTTTTCCTAATTACGCGAGCATAAAACTAGAAAAAATTATTCTTTTCAATTTGACAGAATTTGTACACCGTTCTCCAGAATATTTACTAAATAATCGTCCTATTATCCACTATGGATCTTCTATTACTCAAGGAGGGTGTAGCAGCAGACCCGCACTAGCTTTCCCCCATCTTTTAAGTGAGACCTTTTGCGTCAATCACATAAATCTTGGAATATCGGGAAACGCGAGAGGGGAACCTGAAATCGCTGATTATGTTGCCAATTTCTCTAATGCTATTCTTTTCATACTAGAATGGGGTGCAAATTTACTGGATTTAAAATGGGACGATTTATTAGAACAGCGATATGAAAAATTTTGGAGAACAATTCACAATTCTAATCCTAATACACCCATATTATTTGTAGGATTACAGAACTTCTCATATGATATATGTGGGATGCTTGAAATCCGTATGAATATTCAAAAAAAACGAGAATTCATCCAAAAACAAGCATTAGCAGCATGTAAAGAAGTAAATAAAAACGGTTTAAAATTATTTGATTACATTGATGGTACTACGATAATCAATTCATCTCGCCTTGATCTGACTATAGAAGGTATCCATCCCAATGATAAAGGACATCGAGCATATGCAGAATCAATGAAATGCAAAATTATTAATCTTCTAGGTAATCACATAACTGCTTAATTCAGTAGACTTTGGAATATCTCACTTATGGATTTTACCTCTCCAGGAGGATCATTCCATTTATGCAAGTTCAAATTGATACCATCTAATCGAATTGCTGTCCCGTTTGCTTCAATTCCCGGGATGGAATATGGAATAGTGACACTTGCCTTACTACTAAAGGAGGATTTGAAATTATCGAATAGAATCACTTTTTTTTCGGGAAAATTTATTTGAGGAGGATTGAATTCATCTCGCAAATATTCTCCCCCAAAAATGATGGCTAAATCTGCTGGATCTTGGCTCTTTGGAGATATGGATGCAATTTCTTCGCCAAACGTCATAAATAATGCAGAAGTCAACCCAAAATCATTACTCATAGATGGTAATGCTAACAGTGAAAATCTTCCCTTAACATAAGTGTTCAATTTTTCCATCAGCAGATTCAAATCTGTAATGCTGATGTGATCTTGGATTGGTGTATTACAAATAATTATGCCATATTCTGTAGCTTGTAGAAAAGTTTTCAATTCTCGTAAATTATCTTTTGAGAGATTTCCGATTGAAATTTCATCCAAGCTTTTTCCTTCTAACAAATGGATTAGCCCAGTTACTAATTGGGAACTGGATTGAGTTGAATTATCAATAAGAATATCTTTTAATCGAGTGAGATCCGATTCTTGCTTTTGGATCAGAATAAATTTCTTCATTTCTTTTCCTGATAAGCGGAACATACCTCGACTGAATAAGAGTTTTCCAAATAGTTTAGGATGCGAGTGGGTAGGATCTACATTCCAAAATATAAACACATCTGCATTATTAATTCCCTGTCCAATTCCTGTTAAACTGGGACTTAGTAATACATCATTGTTCTCTGAAATTTTGTCAATTTGAATCGTTTTTTTCTCTTCATATAATTTTCGAGCCACATTAAGGACTTGCAATTGATCTTGATAGGAAATGGCTCCTAAACCGTAAAATTTTATAGAGGAAGCTTTCAGTAATTCCTCTTTAAGATTAGAAACCACCTCTTCGTGACTCAGAAGAATTTCTAATCCCGATTGTTTTTGTACTGCTTGCTGTAATCGGCTTTCTGACAGATAATTCTTAATAAAACCATTTCCACGAAAGCAAGAATTTATAGTATTTTCCACAACACCGTCTTTAGTTAGTTTGATATATACATCATCACAAAGTAAAGCGCATCCATAACATTGAATTTTCTTGGTTCTCATTATACTCTACTTAAAAAATTTTGATAGCCTCTTGGGGACAATAACTTTCGCAAATAGAACAATTTCGAGCTTCTGCATCTCCTTCTTCCAATCGTCTACAATGATCTAACTTCACAAGTTTTGCTTTACCATCATAAATCTGAAAGATTAGGTGAGTTTCTAAGGGATACTTTGGACATTTTCCGCTCATCACATTATCACTATATCGAGCTTCAACGGGACATGCAAGGATGCATACACTGCAACCGTCGCATTTTTCCTCATCAATTTCGATATGAGTTTCATGGTCTCCCAGTACTGGAGCAAGGTAATCTTCTAATTCCTGTTTTTGCTGTATAAATTTAGGTTCTAATAAATAGGGACATTCCTCAATTTTGGCATTACCTTTCGCAAGATCTACAGCGAATGCCATACAACTGGATCTCCCGCATTCTTTGCAATTCGTTTTTGGAGTTAATTGATATACTTTCATTACCGATATCGAGCCCATTTTCATTCACTTACTCACTGTGTATTTGTTGTTTTTTTAGATACTTCCGTAATTTGTCCTTTTTTTTATGATGGATGAAAATTCGAACGTTTGCTTTATCAAAATTATCTTTCATTTTCTGAATAACTGGTTCGTTTTTGGTTCTTATTTCAGCGTAAGTTTCTATAGAAAATGGGATTTCTGGAGTGATTTTATCATAGTCAAAATCGATTTCTCCATCATCAGGTTGTATTATAACGAATTCCTCTTCCCGCTGTAAATTTTCCAATAATTCCTCTCGTGAAAGAGTTAAATCATTGAATTGCTTCTTCCAACGAGACATCCATGGTTTGTTCTTAGATTGTTCAGGTATTATTAAATCTACAGAAAATCTCCTCACAATAATGATTTCTTCTGGACAGGCATTCTCGCAAGCCCCACAATACATGCAAGTTTCCTCATTGCATGCGATTTTTCCATATTTTACTACCTCTTCAGCAGTTTGAGGAATAAAAAATGATTCAGTAGGGCAAATATTCACACATGCTTTACATCCATTTGGGTCACATTTGTATAGCTGTTCCTTTAATATGACTACTTCCCCCTCGAACGGACTGATAAATGTCATGGATTGCGTGGGACAGTTATTCACAACCTGAATTAACTCTTTTGCATGATGACGACCTCGCTCTATATTGACAGGATCTCGAATTTCACTGCATTTTTTGCACATTTCATTTTTTTCGTCCTTTTTACAAGTCGACTTATCATACACCCACATCTGTCGTAAAAGTGGGAAATCAACATTATGGATGGGTTGTCCGAGCTCGTCAGCTATTTCATAAACAGAATTGATGCAAACACTCACGCACATAAAACAGAAGCTACATTTATCAGTATCAATTAGTACGGCGGGCATATCTTCAATGAGTTTTTGAGCAATATCAGGTACAGGTCCCATTTCAATTGCACGTTCAGGACAGACTACATAACACAAACTACAACCTACACATTTATCCAGATCATAAATCAGGTATTTTTTATGGTCCATAAACTTCCAGCGTTCAATAATCAGATTTTTATTAACATCCATATCTTTTTCGACTTTTCGATTTTCCAGACTTTCTGAACGCTCCGTCATTGCTTTCTCCTCGTGCAATCCAAAAAAATGAAATTTTTTACAGTTATAAGGATATTCCAAACCTATTTTAGAATTTTAAAAAAGTTTCAAGAAACATGTATTTATATTTTTAATACAATTTTCCCGAAATGATTTCCTGAATCCAGATATTTTTCTGCTTCTTTAGCTTCCGATAATGGAAACTCCTTTCCAATGATAGGTTTCAATTTTCCCTCGAACACGAGATTCATGACTTCTCGGAATTCTCTTTGATTACTCATAGTACTACCCAAGATTTCTAATTGATTCCAAAAAACCATATTTAAGTTGATTTTAGCTATTGGTCCACTGGTTGCACCACATGTAACTAATCTTCCTCCTGGTTTGAGCATCCGCAAACTGGTGGGAAAAGTCGCTGCACCCACACTATCAACTACAATATCGCACCCTTGTCTGTTCGTAATCTCTTTAAATACGTATTTGGGGTAATCAGGATCTTCATTATAATTGATCACATAATCTGCACCCGATTCTCTGAGTTTTTGGGCTTTTTCCTCCGTACTTGTCGATACTATCGCGGTTGCTCCGAAAAAATTTGCAATTTGCAATGCACAAAGAGATACTCCTCCACTCCCTCCCTGAATAAAGACAAAATCTCCTGTTTTAATCTGAGCTTTCGTAGTGAGCATTCTCCATGCAGTTAAAAAGCTTAAAGGTGCTGCAGCTGCTTCATCCAATGGAAAACCCTCTGGAATTTTTAACACATTGGCTGCTGGAACAGTGAATTGCTCTGCAAAAGTTCCACGTTCAAATTCCCCTTTAATAGAAAATTTTGTACAAAAATTATGATTTCCCGATAGACAAATATCACATTTTCCGCAACTAGTTCCAGGATTTATAGTAACCATATCCCCTACATTTATTGGGATATTTTTCACCTCTGAACCTAATTCAACAACCTCTCCACATCCATCACTACCAAGAACATGGGGGAATTCCAATTTTAACCCTACCCATCCCGCAGTAACAAATATGTCCAAATGATTTAGTGCACAATAAGCCGTTTTCACTAACACTTCATCTGGTTTGCATCTTGGAGGCTCTAAATTTCCGAATTTTATCTCATCCAAAGTACCATGTTTTTCTATATAGACTGCTTTCATACATAGTGATTCTAAAAACCGTAAAATAAAGCTTCTTTTTTGAGAATTAAAAAGTTATAGGGAATTTTAACTTGTTCAATCTTGTTTTTTTTGCTCTATTCTATTAATATCATATTGAAAAACGACACGATCGACAAACCACAATTTAAATAAAACTGAAATTGTTGAACAAAAAACGTAAGCCCATTTCAAATCACTTCCAGATTTCACTCCCCAAGGCAAAAAAGCAATAACTAATGATGGGATAAAGGCCAGAAGTGCAAAGATGTTACAGAGCATGGTGTAATCAACTATCAACTTTCCCTTCATTTTTTGAATCCACCATTGTTCAGCCAGTACGCCCTTGGAAATCCACCTGTCCATTTTTTTAGGCTTTCGGAAAATCATAGGGTTAATTATAGCCCAGATTATGATAATAACGAAGGGTATCCATGTATAAGGACCAAAGTTTACGAACCATAATGTTACTGCAAAAAATGGAGCAGTAGCAACTCTACTCCATCCACTCGCTGGATTTGCATGGCGTTGCCAGAAATCAAATTTTGCCATATTCTCCATAAAAATGTCTACCTTTAAGAAATTATTGGCTCTCATAGATCCACTGAGGGAGAAAGAATTATTAGATGAAATTAAGATAACTAGAATAATGCCTAGAATTGAATTTTACATTATTTCCAAGACTGGTCTAATGTTGCATAAGTTCTCCGTTAAAAAAACACAAGATGATAATAAGGATCAGCTCGTGTCGGGATTATTATCTGCAATTAATTCTTTTGCAGCTGATATTGGTTGGGCTAGTGGAGTTTCAATGATTCGTTCGGGATCGATTGAAGCACGGTACAGTCAAGGAGAGTTTGTATTTGGAATATTGATAGTAGATTATTATAAACCAGGAATTGCAGATTCTGAATCCGCATTGGATGCTTTTGCCAGCGATATCACAGAACGCTTTGAATCTGTTTATAAAAAAGAATTAGAAGAAGCAAAGCAGTCTAATCGTTATAACATAACTCTATTTCAAGATTTTGGGAAACAAATAGATGAGATAATCCTTGAAAATAATGATCAAATTGCGGAAATCTATCAACAACAAATTTTAATACAATCTATATATGCTGACGTGCCCCAAGAGATAATATTACCTTTGTTACATCGTTTGAAATCTGGAGAAAATATTCTGGATGAACTACCGGATTTAATTTTGGAGTATCCCATTATGTTAAAAGCAATAGAGAAAACTAACATGGATTATGAGCCTGTATGGACGATTTTTAAGGTACCTCTATTGAAGAAAGAATCCTAAAAATCAAAAAAGATATTCATTTCCTGAGAATCTTTATCATATAGAGTTTTAATAAATGAGATTTCATTAACAATACGCATTAGTGTTGCTTTAATCTCTTTTATTCGATTTCTTTGATTTATCATGGATCTAGTGATGTCTTTCTCACTTACTCCCGCACGGGAACCTTTATATCTTAAATAAATATCTTCAAGAAATTTATTGACACTGATACCAGAATCCAAGGATTCAAACAATCGGTAGAAAAATGAAAAGATTATCTCTCGTTCTAATGGTTCATCCACAAAATTAGAAATTACTTCTTTAATTCGAGTGGTTATTTCTTTTTTTTCTGCAAAAAGATTTTCGCGATCTTGCTCAACACTTCTTAAATTTAACTCAATAGTACGTAATGCTCTTCCTAATTGGATCAAGGCTGCATTTTGTGCACGGCGTTCAGCCAATTCTATTGAATCCTCGGCATCCTTCTTAACACCGTAAATAGATACTTGAAGAGGATATTTCGATTTCTTTTTTTCTAAACGTTTGTATACATCTTGAGTAGCTTGAGAGACATTTTTCACCGAATAATTGAAATAGTTTAAAGAAAAATCAAGATTAAGGGATAGGCTAATTTCGGGATTTAAACAGTAGAAAACTTTCTTTTTATCTCGTTCATCTTTAGAATATGGAATGATTAATCCCACTTGCAATAAATTTTCAAGATGCTTTTTGATTGCAGGTTTACTAATTCCAAGGTCTTTAGATAAATTCGTTGCTATACTAGGAGTCTTTGATAATTTCATTAGTATTTTCCTATCGATCTCATTTCCCAAGATATTCATCAATAACTCGATATTTATTGAACCATCTTCTTGTATAATTTTTAATGGTTCATTATCCGTTTGTTCTATTTCTGTTCCCACTTTCCATCCCTAAATATGTGTAAATCTTTTGTTAAAAAAAAATTAGGAAAACATTGGATTAGGCAATGCACCTTCTAGCTTCTGGTAGGTTTTATTGGTACGTTGTGCTTCCTTTTCTACCGATTTCATAGCTTCCTCAAAATGCTTCATTTCAATTACTAATTCACTGACATTTTTGTCAGAATCTGCAAAATTCTTTATCATAATTCCTTCCCGAATTGCAAGAATTGTTGCTTCTTGGCATAGGGCTTCAATGTCTGCACCAGTTTTACCCTCCATTCGTTTAGCTAACTCTCGGTAAGATATTCCTTTAGCCACCGGCCTTTCTTTCATATGTATCTCGAAAATTTTTTCTCGTGTATCAAGGTCTGGTAATGGCACCTCGATATGTCGTCCAAATCTACCTGCACGTAATAATGCTGGATCGATAATATCTGGTCGATTGGTCGCTGCTATGATCACCACATTATTTAAAGCTTCCAAGCCATCCATTTCTGTCAATAATTGGGAAATAACGCGCTCTGTAACCTGACTATCGGCTCTACCCCCCCGCACAGGAGCTATCGCATCAATTTCATCAAGAAATATAATACAAGGTGCTGCAGAACGTGCTTTTCGGAAAGTCTCACGCACGGCCTTTTCACTTTCTCCAACCCACTTGGATAGAAATTCAGGTCCTTTGACGGAAATGAAGTTAACTTCACTTTCATGCGCTAATGCTTTGGCTAATAAGGTTTTTCCTGTGCCGGGTAATCCCCATAATAATATACCTTTTGGAGGTCTGGCTCCCATATGTTTGTATATATTCGGATATTTCAATGGCCATTCTATGATTTCGCGAAGTAATTGCTTTGCTTCCTCTAACCCGCCAACATCGTCCCATGTTTCAGGGGGGGTCTGAATAAACACTTCACGTAATGCAGAGGGCTCTACTTCTGTTAAAGCTCCATCAAAATCAGCTTTTGTCACAGATAGTGATTCTAAAAGTTCCAGAGGGATTTCATCCTCTTCAAGTTTCAAATCGGGTAGGATTCTGCGCAAAGTTTTCATCGCAGCTTCTTTTCCGATCATTTGAAGATCTGCACCAACAAATCCATGTGTTTTTTGAGCATAATAATTTAGATCTACATCATCGGCTAAAGGCATACCTCGGGTATGAATTTGCAGAATTTCCAGTCGGCCTTTCTTATCCGGTACCCCAATTTCAATTTCTCGGTCAAATCTTCCCGGTCGTCGAAGTGCTGGGTCTAATGCATTCTGACGATTGGTTGCACCAATTACTACAACATTTCCTCGTGGATCTAAACCATCCATTAAGGCTAACAATTGTGCAACTACCCTTCTTTCAACATCACCTTGAGTCTCTCCTCGTTTTGGTGCTATAGAATCCAGCTCATCAATGAAAATAATACTAGGTGCTTTTTCTTGTGCTTCCTTAAACACATTTCGTAAATTCTCTTCCGATTGTCCATAAAATTTAGACATTATTTCGGGTCCTGATAAATTAATGAAATGTGCATTCGTTTCATGTGCTACAGCCTTCGCCAGTAAGGTTTTACCAGTTCCTGGGGGTCCATAAAGCAGAACTCCTTTTGGAGGTTCAATTCCTAAGCGGTTAAATAACTCCGGATGTCTTAAGGGAAGCTCAATCATTTCTCGCACCTTTTGGATCTCTTCAGTTAGACCACCAATATCATCATACATAACCCTCTTATCCATTTGAAGGTCTTCGGGGCGGATTACTTTGTCTTCAATAATAATTTCGGTATCTCGGTTAATTTGTACAGCTTCCCCTCTCGGACGAAATCCAACGATCGCAAAATCAAGGTCATAGTTCATGATATGAAACCTGAGTAAATCTCCGGGAGATACTACCCGATTTTCCAATACTTGAGCGAAATATTGAGTATTTTTTAATCGCATTGCTCGGTCTACCCATGCAAAAGTTACAGATTCGGCAGGTTTAACCGTAATTTTCCGTACATAGACGCGTTCATCTAGAGAAGCATTCAAATTCCGTCTAGTGCTTCCATCTATTCGGATAACTGCTTTTCCTGCGTCATCTCGGAATCCTGGCCATACTAAACATGCTGTTTTTTTTCCCATCAGAGGATTTTCTAGTTGAATAACATCTCCCGATTTAATTTGATATGCTGCTGCTAAATCAGGATCTAACCGAGCGATGCCTCTCCCCACATCTTTGGATCGAGCATCGGCAACTCGTAATGAGAGTTTGTCCTTATCCTTTTCATTGGTTTTACTCATTCTTTTTCTATTCCTTTACTATTTTTATTTGATATATGTTATTATTACCATCTATTACTGTTTTCGTCTTATCTAGATTAAAGTCTATGTTAAAATCTACCTTATAAGCAGTATACTCATTTTCACCGATAATAGTCACTTTATTTCCAGATTGGGATAATATTATTTGGTCTTTTTCAACGTTTGGCAATTCAATGGTCAAGAGTGCGGAATTTTCGTCTCTTTCAACTTCAAAAAAAGTATCTTCATAGTTAACAATATCATTATCGGGATTTTCGTTGATGGATACATTCTTAGCGTCCAGTACAGGTAAATTTATGGTCGGATTATAATTTCTACGAATAATTGCATTGGTATCGAATTTCATTCCTTTAACCATGTCAAGAAGTGTTTTATCATCAACTAGTTCTCCATTAATTCGTATTTCGGGTTTGTCCATTCCTGTTCCAAAGCGGTATGATACTGAATGATGATGCATATTCGGATTTATATCACTCAAATTAGGCAAATTGGCGATATTTCCAAATAATCGTTCAATCATTTCATCTAAATCTTTAAAATCAAATGGATCAAAGCCATCAATATCATTATTTTTCATATATATTATTCCTCTTTTAATTAACTAAAGGTTTACTATCTTATAAACCTTTGGTAAACCTTTAGTTAACAAGAAACCTTACGTTTTTAAAAAACCTGAACATTATAAAAGAATAACTCCAACAAGTAACCTCACTCAGATTTTTATCATTATTTTAAAACAACCTAACTATTCTCAATTGTTATTCATAAATTTTAACTTTTAATCTTAATAGATCTGCATGAGAGATGCTTGAATCAATTTTTTTGGTCAAATTCAAATTCGATGATTTGGAAGAATGCCTGAAATCCATGGACAATCCTTCCGAACAACCCGAAATTCCGGGTTCTCATGGCACAATAACTCATTTTTATCCCCAAATTTCCATTTCTCTTAATAATTCTGGAGCAATTGGACGGATCATTCTACAACATCTTAACAAAATCCGCACTTCACAAAATTCAACATATCCTTTTTTTGAATCAAAAATTACTTCCTCCCTAGAGAGACATTCTGGTAAGAATTTAAGGGAAGATGATGCAGAAGAACGCTTATATGCGAAGCTATCTGGAAGTTATTTGAGTGGAAATTCTCCCATTGAAGATAATCCTATCCGATTAATCTCTACTATAGATACAGAAATATTATCAGATCATGCTTTACATTATCCTCAAAAACCAAAATCATCTCAAATTGATCTTCATCCTCAAAATATATATGATTCCTTAGTATATTCTTGTTTTCTGCCTTCTGATAAGATACTATGTTTAGTTTTCAGTAAAAATGATAATCCTTATGATTACACAAAAGATATTGAAGATGCTATTGATGTCTTTATTTATTCTAATCTCGAAGAGTTTCACATCTTACCTGATAATGAAATTGAAACCGCATTAATGTCAGTTTATATAGATATCCGATCCCGCTCACTAATTTTAACCGAGGATTGTTCTTTTTTTATCGGTCAAGATGAATTACGAGAGCGATTGATATCAGATAGTATCAATAAAATAATTAAGGTTTTCTTATACGGTATTGATAATGTGGGTAAGAGTTCCTTTATGCGTTATTTGAAAACCAACAAGTTTGATTTAGACTACTTCAGTCCCACGAAAAAATTCATCGTTCATAGAATTCCTCTACCCCAAGGATATAAGATCATCTGCTGGGAAATGCCGGGTCAGAAAAAGTTTCGACGAGTATGGCTAAGAGGAGTTCAAGAAAGTAATATTCTTCTCTTCATGCTTGATGCTAGTGATGAAGAGCGATTTCTTGAAGCCAAACGGGCATTTTGGTCCATTGTTACTCGGTATGAAGTAAAAAATGTTCCCGTATTATTCATAGCAAACAAAATTGATCTAATTGATAACAAAACCAAATTAAGTAAAATTGAACCTTTTTTTTCCCTACCGGAGTTACAAGATCGGAAATGGTCAATAAAATTCACAAGCCTAGTTACGAAAGAAGGGATAAAAGATGTAATTGATTGGATTACGGAAACGGTTAAAGAAAATCTTCTCGAAGACATTAAAAAAGTAATATAATATTTTTCCTCTATCATACCTCTAATATCACGGGTTTAAATTGATTTTTTTCCGGCATAACACATACGTAGTGTCCATATTTCATGTATTTCTCTACCATAAAATCAGAAATTCCGTGCCAGTGCCCATAACAAAAATAATGAAGATGTGTAGTATTGAATTCCTTAATGAAGTTCATGGTTGGAGGATTTCGATGCTGAAGGATTATTATTTTATTAGGATTCATTTTATTTTGAGCATATTGGACGAATGAGATATAATCGTGCACTATTTCTTGTTTATACATTGTCCATGATTTAATCGAGTCATTTTTTTCATACCAAGGTAAACCATAAAGTAATACATCTCTTAGACACATTCCAGAATTATGCAATAATATAATATTTTCACCCAGCTTTATCTTGGAATCCATCCCAACAGGGCTGTCTCCAAAATAATCTACTATTGTCTGGAAAATCTGGGTGTTTTTTGTTCGAGACAGTGCGAATTGTTGAAGATAATGCTCAAATTTTCTGATATCTAAATACAATTCTTTCGTTCCATTATCGTTTATTGGATTTACTACCAGTTCAAACCAAAAATCATGATTTCCTTTAGTAAATATTAGGGGGATTCTTTCATCCACGAGATTCCGAACGATGGATACTTGAACAAACGGATAAAAATACCACATGGGATCCATTTTTTCTAAAATATTCTCGGAAAAAGGAAAGGAAAACAGATCCCAGCCAAAATCCCCATTAATTATAAGTGCATCGACTTCAAAGGTGCTGATTTGTGAATAAAATAACTCTAAATTCGAGTAAAAACTCTCCGTGTATCCATAGTGACTTGCTAATACTGATAATTTTGTCAATTTCCATGGATAATGTGAATCGGAAATCAGAGCTAAACGCATATTTTAAGTTAAGAATCATCCTTTATCATATCATGTGCGACACTTTAGTAATTCTTGGTCCGTATACGAAAAACGGAAACACACTATTTGGTAAAAATTCCGATCGAGAACCGGATGAGGTACAGAACGTAATTTTTATACCAGGTGAAACCCATCCTCCACAATCTCAAGTCAGATGTACTTATATTACTGTTCCCCAAGTGGAGCAAACATATGACATTATTCTTTCTCAACCATTTTGGATGTGGGGTGGGGAAATGGGAGTGAACCAGTTTGGAGTCACCATTGGCAATGAAGCAGTATTCACTATAGAATCTTTAAGTGATAATGGTCTATTGGGAATGGACATGCTTCGATTAGCTCTCGAACGCTCAAAAACTGCCAAGGAAGCATTACTGATTATTATCGACTTGCTGGAAACCTATGGTCAAGGAGGAAATTGTGGATATAAATCCAAACTCAACTATCACAATAGCTGGTTGATTGTGGACAAAAATAACGGATTCGTGTTAGAAACTGCTGGAGAACATTGGATTTGGAAAGAATTTACACGCAACTACAGTATTTCAAATGTTCTTACGATTGAAAATCAATATGATGAAATATCGGAGGATGCAATCAATAATGCCATTCGTAACGGTAAATGCAGCTCGGCACAAGATTTTTCATTTCGTAAATGTTATTCGGCCAAGGGCTTGAAATTTTTGATGCGCTCATTGTATAGAAAACTAGGAAGAGGACAATCTCGTCGGGATCAACATTACAATGCTGCTTGTACCCTAGTTGAGAAAAGCAATGCTACTGTTCAATCATTAATGACTATTTTACGTTCTCATGCAGTCGAAGATTATGATCCTGAATTCGGAACAAATAGGGATATTTGTTGGCATGCAGGCGATAACCTAATTCGTAATTCACAATCTGTAAATTCTTTTATTACTGAAACCAGTTCAGATGATATAACTTCGATTTGGACAACTCTAGGATCTTCCCCTTGTATCCAAATCTATAAACCATTTTTCCTAAAGAGAAATTCTCCAAATAAATTTCCCAATGTTGGATTTGGATATAAATACTACAATTCAGATGCGGTTTGGTGGCGAAATGAGGTATTACATAGATTAGTCCTGAAAAATTATCCGGATCGTTTACCAACCTATGAGAGGGAAAGACAATCCTATGAATCTAAATGGTTAGATCAAGTGGAAAATGCCATTCGAGATAAAAGTGAACTTTTTGGATTATCGAGTGATTTATTTGATTTATCGCTGGATCTAACAGAAAAATGGATTGAAAGAGTGAAATTAGTACCTGAAAAATCGAAATTAAAACACGGGTATGAGAAATATTGGAATAAATTATCCAAATCAAATAAAATGGAAAATTAGAAAAAAAGATAATATTATATTAATATAAACAATAACGCGGCTGCAATTGCAATTAAAATTGTTACTCCCATAAAAATCACACGAAAAGTCCAGTCGCGTGATTTCATTATTTTCTTAAACGGCTTTTTAAACGGTCCAAATTTTTCTTCACTAAGAGGAATTTCGTGATAATGGGTAAAAGTTTCACTTTCTATCTGTAATTGATTGATTGGAACGCAGAAATAAAGGAAAAGCATGAAAATTAGTCCAATCGTTAAAATAGTAGTCCCAATCGTTTCTAGGATAAGAATAAAACGCGAGAAGTCGCCATACACATAAGCATAGATTGTTTGCATCACTGCGAGGTCCATAACCCACATTGCCGAGAGTACTTCAAAAGGTTTCAATTTTCTCAAATGGGGAGTTAGGGATACCGATTTTGTTTTGAATGCAGCCACATGAATTTTTTTTCTGCCAAATTGCGCATTTAAGAAGAATTTTTTATCTGATTGATTATAATACACCCTTTGGGTCGTGTTAAAATCCGTGAATAATGCCATTATTATCAAACCAAGACCAAATACCATACCCCCAAACCAGAATAGGGCGCCATATATAATCTGGAATGCGTAAGAAACCAAAGATATCACAAGAATGGTCAATCCCATAATTAAACGAAAATATTTATGCTGTTTTTCTCGTGTGATTAGAATATCGTGTTCTTCTGAGTTCAAATCTCCGTAAGCGAAATCACCTCGACTGTCCATTTGCTTAGAAACACATTCCAAAACACTCAAAATTTCTGTTCTGGCTGTAGCCTTCTGTGGATTAAACCACATTTCATAATATTTATCAGCTGACACCAATTCTAGATAATCTTGAGGATACACGACTAGCAAGAATAAACAAATAAAATGAATAACGGCTGT
Source organism: Promethearchaeota archaeon (assembly GCA_016933055.1). Classification (GTDB taxonomy): domain Archaea; phylum Asgardarchaeota; class Lokiarchaeia; order Sigyniarchaeales; family Promethearchaeaceae; genus AMARA-1. The sequence continues at coordinate 317,440 of JAFGBS010000009.1, forward strand.
TAATGTCATCATGATAGGAAATTCATGAGTTTCAGCACGCGGTTCATCAAACATCGGAACTCCATATTTCAACATTAAAAGAGCTGTAGGAACAAAATAAATGATCCATATAATACGGTGTCCGATATTCGTATTCTGATAACGCAATGCTTCTACGTCAGTTTTGGCAATTTCAGTTAATTTGGGAAATAATAGTCTCCGTTCATGTATATAGTAGATATTTTCACTTTGAGAAATATTTCCGGGATATATGGTAAGTATACTATATACCAGCATAGCGGCACCTATAATAAATGCGGGAAATCCTACCAACCAGAAAAATGACATATTCCCTAATGTTAAAGCAGTACCATGGTATTGCTCAACTGGAATGTCTTCAGGCGGTCCAAAATATGCTCCGAGGAAGAAATAATTTAAAATTCCGATAGAAATAAGCAAAATCGCTGCATAAAACCGTGTCCATGGAATGGACACAAAACGAGTCTCTGCAATCACTTTTTCTCTATACTTGTCTGATGTTTTATACGTCCACACCCCTTCCGATAATTTTTTCGGCGAAAGAGAAAAAAACATTCCAATTAAGAGAGCTCCAAGAAGGAACACAAGTGCTGCGAAGAAATATTGAACCACTTGATATACAAAAATAACCATGAATACTGCTACAGCAAGGAATACAATTCCTAGTAAAAGATAGGTATATCTCCTGCGCTGATTCTTCATACTGAACTGATTATAGGATTCACTCATTACAATCCCTCCAAATACCCGAAGTATTTCAATATATAATATGGCATTGTGTAACTTATACCAATGCGCTCCCTTACAGCCCAAGATACAGCTCTACTATGACTCCAAACATCCGTTGGAGCATAAGGATTCGAATTCCATATGAAAGTATCAATACTTTTCATGGATACTGTTTTTGGCCTAAGATACCTATCATCTAACATTCCGTCCATTAGTTCCCCAGGTAACCATCGGAATAAAATTCCAATCGGGTTGGTGTCAAAGAAATTTTTCCATTTCTGTATTTTAGGGTCCAAAATCGTCCAAGTTCCCCCTAAATCTTGACGCAACACAGACTTATTAACGCCTCCATAACTATCGTTGTAGATTGGATATGCCGTAAACTGATGCAATTGATCAAGTGTATCCCATAAAATCTCATCTAATTCAGCTTGAGAATATCTGGTACTGGGAGTAGAACGTAAGGCATTGAATGCAAGGAAAATCGAATTAACCTGAGCATTCCTCTGGTATCTATAGAGTTTAAACTCAGCCTCATAATTATTGATAAACCTATCGAGTTTTATAGGATCATCCTCAACAAGCGCGTAGCCCATAAGTAGGTTATTTCCAAACCCATTTGCATAATATTCATCCACTGTGTTTGATTCTCCAATATGAGGGGAATGTGGTTGATACATTTCTCGTGTACAGTAATAATTATAGAGTTGCGCGTATCTTTGATTCTCTGGATATGCTATCAATGCCATTTTCATTAATATCATTTTCCACTCACCCGTTAAAGTGAACATATTCTCCAAATGTGCTCCACAAGGATTTCCATCACCATGAATCTCTTGATACATAGAATCTATGAACCCGTTTGCTATTTGACCGATGATCTTCTTGATAACATCTTGCACCCATGGGTCATCACAGAGCTGTAAAGCAGCAGCTAATCCAAAAAAGTAACCACCCAGTTCATCTTTTGAAGTATACAGCCGAACCCGCCATTGACTATAATCTTCTCCTCCCATGGCGGTTCCATCCGTGCCATTGAACATTTTATAATGGTCACCAAACATGTATGAATAATTTGCATCATTCACCAAGTCCGGCATTGCATAAAATCTAGCTAAAGTCTGTCCAGGAAACTGGGGACCTAAACCACCATTGGGAACAGCCATTAACAGCGATAGACCTGTGGTGAGTTTCTTAATCAATTCTAATGATACCGCTCGTTCACCAGGTTCCGTTAAAGTCTGGTAACGGAAGCACTCGGTAGCAAGCGATGCTCCTGTATAGAGACCAGCGTTATCCGTCAGATCGTATTGAAAAATACCCGAAGGATCCACGGCATTATTATACAGCCAGCAATTAACCGATAAATTAATCGGGGTATGGTAATCTATCTGTCGAATTTGGTACGTATTTGCTAGATCATCCATTAGATCTAGATCTGCTGTAATATTTTCCATCGAGTTCCATGGATAATCCGGATCATACGGATTATAGAAATTTAATTCCCGATCAAATGCGTGCGATGCAAGATCAGTGAATAAATAACCGATAAAACCTCCAAAAGCCCCAAACAAGACTAGCGGAATAAAGCAAACTATAGTTAATATTGTGTATCTTAATTTGATGGTTTTTCGTTTGGTAATTTTCACCTTAATTTCACCTTATTTTCTTTCTTGTTCTATCTATAAATAATCATTGTCATGTGTTCGAATTAACCAAAGAATTCAGTTTGATCAACAGATATTAAGCAAAAAAAAACCTATCACCCATATCATCAAATATTACTGAGGTTTGGAAATTGAAAATATATATGGTAAATCAAGGTGTACTTGAGGAAAAACCCGAGCTTATTACGTATCCAATATTTAGTACAGGAGATGTTTATATCGTTGACACCTTTGATACAATTTGGATTTGGATAGGTGAAAAGTGTTCGGTTGATGAAAAAGCAATAGCTGCCGCAGAAGCTCGAAGGATAGATGAGGAACGTGGCGGTTCTGCTAAAATTATTACGGTGGACCAGAATTTTGAAGCCCCCGAGTTTCTTACTTTATTAAATGGGTTAAAAATTGTTCACAAAAACCTCGCCCGAACTATGTTAAAAGATGTGTCTACTGGAAGCTATGCAGGTCATGAAGAACATATCAATACATTATACAGAATTTCCTCTGAAGAATTCGAGGGCATAGATACTATGAAGTTCACACAATTACCGTGGGATATTTCATCATTAGATAGTGAGGATGCTTTCGTAGCAGATCTTGGCGATTACATTTGGATATGGCAAGGTCAAGATTGTAATATTAAGGAGAAAGTCAAAGCTCGCAGTTTTGCTACCCAATTTGATGCGGATCGAGCAGGTGTGCAACAAGTGAAAGTATTTGAAGAAGGAGATGATGAGGAATTTTTAGCGATCTTTGAAGGAGAACTTCCAGGAAAACGTACTATAGGTCCAGATTTTAAACCCGAACAAATGGAACCCGAAGAACCGGAGATGACTTTTTCGGAAAAACCTAAACCCCGTCCATTACCATTACCTGGACAAACAATTGTATCTGAATCTGTTCCTAAACCAACGCCGTTAGAATCCAAACCTATGCCTATAGTTGCTCCAGAACCAAAATATACTCCAACTCCTGAACCAATTCTTGAATCAGATTCCACAGAAAACCCACCATCCTTCATGGAAACAGAAGATAATGAATCAAAACCAATTATAAGCTCTGACGGAATTTTGGTGCAAAGAGATGGGGGAAGACTTCGATGTCCAAAATGTGGTAATATAAAAGTTGTAATGATTCGAGAAGTGCAAGACAAGGAGCACATCTTAAACGATTATCCCTTAATATATGCTAAGAAATATATTTGTGGTGTTTGCGGTTCCCACTGGCGAGTGGAAGAATAATAACATTATCGTCCTTTTTTCAATTATTTTTTTCAGTTTTTTAAAAACATATTTTACAACTTACTTCTAGTTTTGCTTTAATGAGTAAATTCCTTGAATTTCCAGTTATTGATGGTCATATAGATACTTTAATGTCAATAGATAAGCGAAACTTTCATGAACGATCAGATTTAGGTCACTGTGATTTACCAAGAATGCGGGAAGGGGGAGTAAATAGTGCTCTTTTTGCTATTTATCCTGCTAGAACTCGCAAGAATATAATCCAAGGTTTAGATAAATGGCTGAAATTAGTATATCATTCTCAGAATGAATTATATCACATAAAATCAATTCAGGATTTTAAAACTGTTCGTTCGAAAGATAAAATCGGTGCTATCTTACATTTCGAAGGTGCAGGAGGGATAGATAAAGACCTCCAATTACTTCGCATATCATATCACATAGGATTACGTACAATTGGATTATGCCATGCTAATAAAAATAAATTCGCATCGGGGGTCTTATTTCAGGACAGACAATATGAGACCGGACTATCTGAATTAGGCAGAAATTTAGTACTAGAAGCTCAGAGGTTGGGTATCACCATCGATGCTTCGCATCTTAATGATCCATCATTTTGGGATTTGATGGAAGTTACTACTAGACCAATTATTGCATCTCATTCTAATAGTCGTAAAATCGCCAATCACTTGCGGAATTTGACAGATGATCAATTAAAAGCAATTCAAGAAGTACATGGTACGGTAGGTATAAATTTTGGAAGTATGTTCTTGAAAAATGTGAATCCTAAACAACAAGAAAATGATTTGACTTTAAATGATATTAAAACGCATATTGACCATATTGTAAATGTTACGGACATTAATACAGTTGCAATCGGAACGGATTATGATGGTGCTAAAGTACCAAATTGTATGAAAGATGCGAGTTACTTCCCGAAACTCTGGCAGTTTCTTTTAGAGAATGGATATTCAAAAGGAGATCTTGCGAAAATTTCCCATAATAACCTTTTACGAGTTTTCAATGATACATGGAAGTCCTAAAATAATAATGAAAAATAACAGAACATCTCAAATAGTGGGAAAATAATCAATTATTGGTGAATAGTATGGTTGATTTTCTAAAAAAAGAAATAAATATGAGTTTTAATGATGCAGTGTCCCATGTGGAGAAAATCATTCAAGAAGAGGGATTTTCACACATGTTAACCAAAGATATTGATGAAATATTCAAGAAAAAATTAGGTATTGACTACCATCGTTATACAATTATATTGGCATGTTCACCTGATTTTGCTAAGGGTGCTTTAGACGTATCATGGAAAGTGGGAATGTTATTTCCCTGCAGTTTTGTTGTGTTTGAAGAAAATGGGAAAGTGATGGTAGCTCATACTTCAATTATGAAAATTGCACCAGAAGTGGGGCTTGCTCCCTTAGAAGAAATGAAACCCGTTATCGAAATGACAGGAAAGGGTGTTCGCAGAGCATGGGATCGATTTTGATTTTAAATGACTAGGGACGCGGTTCACTTACCACTTTCTTTTAGACATTATTCAGATAGAAATCATTTTGGAATGAAAATTGATTAGGATTAACTGAAAAAATGGATAATCGTTACTGAATGCTCTATAAAAATTAAATTACTTTCACATTTTTTTTTACAGAATTCGCCTATAATTGCCATTACTAAATAATTTTTACTCGTTCGTACTTAATTTACGGAAGACTTGAATTATCTTACTCGAAGGTGAAGTGGATTATAAATAAAAAACAAGATTATGGGATGAAAGATAAAATGGAATAAAACTAAACCATTTTAATAGTTGCAGTTCCGGGGATCGCAGTTCTTAGTCGATAATGCAAGATACCTTCGGCGACTTCCTCAGTTTTAATTAAATTTTGTGCGATATCTTTTTCTGAGACCCATCCCCGTTCTTCGGCTTCATATTTCTTTATAACCACACCATCTTTTTCAATCTTAATCAGGGTTTTAGATTCTTCTACAAAATCAAAATCTACAAGATCTCCATTAATTTTCTTTACCGTTAAAGTAATGATCCATTCATCACCCGGTCTAACCATACCTCTCATTTGACCCGATAACTTCACAACTTTCCCTTTATCACTCGCAATCTCACCTAAACATCTAGCTACCATCCCAAGACTGTATAATCCATGAGCAATTACTCCCTTAAGTCCCATTTTTTCTGCAAATTCATCATTTGTATGAATATTATTACGGTCTCCAGATGCAAAAGCGTATTTAATAATTCCATCACGCGTTACTGGTCCATAAACATATCGCAACTCAGTTCCTACTTTTAATTCTGATAATTGAACCATATTAAAAACCTCCTTCGCGTATTACAACCATCACTTTAGTTTGTACTACGAGTTTTCCATCTTTTGTATGGGTATCAATATGCGATTGTAGCCATAATCTGCCTTTTTGGATATATGCTTTTTCTAAATACCCTGTGCTGTATAATTTTTGCCCATGTTGGATTGGTACTTCCGCTTTAGTATAATCGTAGCTTTGTGCGGTATGCAATACTTTACCATAGTTTGTGATTAATTTTCTAGCTTCAGTTTCTCCTTCCTTTAAAGGATACTTCCAATTTACAATATCAAACGCCGCATCCACCGTAAAACAATTTGGATAACTTGGGTGTGCAATTATGGTAGAGTAATCGGGTTTCCCGTCAGCGGTCATCCCAATTTTCACATATTTTGGATTCGTGTCACCCAATGCTTCAGCAAATTCGACCATATTCTTACCCTTAACCCTATGAATGGATTTATTGAGTTGTTTTCCAATAAATATTTGATATTGCTCGGATTGTTTTTCTTCTTCAGATGTTAATCCCATGTTCATTAACCCTATGAAAATTTAGTTAAAATCAAGTGAAGTTTTTTTTCTTGACTTAAGAACATATATTCACTCTTATTGTGTAAAAATAATAAAACTCAAGTAAGTTTTTAAGTAAAAAGTAAATGCCCAGAAAAGAAATGAGAATATTATGTATATTCCCGCATAGGATCTTCTTCAATTTAAAGATAAATTTAATAAACTGGGTTTTTCAACGATTCAGTATTAAAAAAGATCTTTAGCCGCATTTTTAATATTTTCCACACACTGAGCAATCTGATCTACGGGGATGGAACTGAATGCGATTCGCAATGCATTTACACCATTTTTTTCATCTACAATGGGAATAAATCCTGTTTGATACCGTCTAAGTAAGTGCTCATTGAATTTGATTGCTGAAACTTTTCTATCTAAATTAAGTAATAGAAAAAATGCGCCTCCGCTGGGATCCATAGTGATTCCAGGAATAGGAACAGAAAGGAGTGTTCTCATTAATTCATATCGTTCTTGAATAATCTTCACAACTTTTTGACGACTTTCTAGTATCTTATCAAATCCTTGCTGAAGCATTTTTAGAACTACGGTTTGAGTGTATGTATTACTATTAGAAATCGTGGATCGGATGGTACCTTTTACCTTATTTTCAAACTCAATACAATATTGTCTTAATTGTTGAGGATTAGACCAAGAATCATGTAATCCCAATGCTATTGCTCCTATTCTTCCCCCATACATAAGCATTTCTTTTGTGGCACCGTCAATTTTTATGGGTATAATTAGCTCATGGAGGTTGGTAAGTTCATAAAAAACAGACGCATTCGCAGCTGAATCATCATACACATATCCTTCATAAGCATCATCGCACAATACCACAATTGGTTTTTGAAGATTCTCTACACATTCTACCAGAAAATTTTTCATTTTTTTTATGGTTTCTGTGTCAGGAACATATCCTGTGGGATTACTGGGAAAATTTAGAAGAACCACGGCTTTCTGCTGTATAATAAAGGATTGCTCAATTTTTTCTCGTAATCCATCCAAATTATATTGTTGTTTTCCGTTTAATTCCGCAAATGTCGGATATGTAGTAATTCGTGCACCGCATTGTCTTTCGATAATTGCAATATAATTTTCCCAATGTTTGTCTGGGAGAATAATTTTCTCTCCGGGATCAAGAAATAAGCGAACTGCAGTAAAAATACCAAAACTCAATCCTGGAACAATAACTGGTAAAGAAGTATGACCAGTTAAATCAATAACTCCTGAGGGTAAATTTCTTGCATTTTTTCCCTTAAATATAATCCATTCCATCCATTTTTCTTGCAACTGGGGGTTTCCTGTAATAGGTGTGTATGGAACTAACTCTTGTGGGTCATTTTGAATAAATTCTCTGATCATGGGAATATAAAATGTAATTATTCGGTCCCTATCATTGTCTTCTAATTCCATTTCTGGTCCCAAAATTGCTCCTACAGTTCCATTAATTTTCGCTTCATTTTTAGCTCGACCTGACCAATAAAATACTCCATTTGGCTGAAAAATATTCTTTCCATATTCTGAAAAAGCCTTCCAAATTGGAGTTCTCTCCAAACACGGGAAATCCATATTTTAATCACTTAATTATTGAGTACTTTCATTTTTTGGTATATTCCATAAATAATTTCTTTCCTATCCATTTAATAAAAAACCAAACTCCAAAAGCAAAATTCTATACATCTTTCCCTACATGATATACTTAGGATGCAAACCATTCGATTAGGAATAAACACAACTTTTGCTCAAAGAAGATGGGAAAGACCAAAACAATGGATGGAAATTATTCATTCTAACTTAGAATTGGATATATGCGAATTATCCTTAGATCTAATTGACCCGAATCTTCGTGAACCTACAAAAACTGCATACCTCCAAGAAATATTAGAATTGGGTGATGATTATCAAATCGAATTACTCTCTTGTTGTCCAGGGATTAGTAAAAACAATCATGATATGTTACTCCATCCTAACTTCGGTTACCGCATACAAGCTATACAATGGATAGAAAATGCTATCGATATTGCTGCTTATACGAGAGCACGGTATTTTGGTGGATATTTTGGTGGATTAATCGTTCAAGAACACACTGATTCCACACTCTTAGATTATGCAGTCTTCTTTCTAATTGATAGTATGACCTATATATCATCAGTTGCTTACGCTGCAGGACTAAACGGAATGTATTTCGAACCTTTTAGTTTTTTTCCTGAAACGAACAAAACTATTGATTTAAACTTACAGATCTTACAAAAAATCCAAAATTCTTCATCACTTCCAATATATCTTAGTCCATCCTCCCATCATGCCAAATGGATTCCTAAACTGCAAGAGAAATTTCATATTGCTCATATCAGGCATCCATCCGAAGCTGAACAAGTACACTTGCAATTGAACAATTCAAGAGTGTCGAACGAGCCTGTTAATATTGTACTTAATTGGATTCCCTCCATAAATGATACACGAGATATGGTTTTAAATAAACTCGAAAAAATAGTGGAAGATGTCAAAACAACTCTGAAACTAGAGTAGGAATTCTCCTTTCATGGTTTAGTGAGTAGATTTTTCTAAACTAGGTCATCTTCGACAATTTTGCAAATCCAAAAATGGGCAAGATTTAGCTCCGTATAAATGTTGGGGGGATTGTTTATCCAAAAGTTTCTCAAACGGAAAGTTGTTGAAAGTTACTTTTTGAGATCCTTCTCAGAGCCTATTTTACGCCAGTCTGAGAATATCCACGAAAAGATATTGATAAATAATCCTATCATGGCACTAAGTAAATAAAGGAATCCTATTCCACCCATTGGACCGGAAACTGGTGCTAATGCATCTGCAATGTAACCTGAAGCAATCATTCCTATGGGAGATGCAATACTCGAGAATACCATTAATAAAGATGCAATTCTTCCATATTTCTCTGGAGGAACAACCATCTGGATTGATGTGATGAGTAACACATTCGCTATTGGAATGAAAATTGCCATAAGAACCAATAAAACGTAAATCAAATTAAAAAACACATCTGGAAGCAGTTTCGGTAATACCATTAACCCATAACAGACGTATACTACATTTAATCCTACAAATATCCATTTAGATTTATGTTTCCATTTTTTTTTTATCGATGTTATTAGGGATCCTACTAGAATACCTAATGGAAAGGATGCTGAAACGAACCCTAATATTTGCTGACTTTTACCAAACTCAACAAGAATGTAATTGGGAAATAGAACATCAATAGGTTGGAGTAACATATTGATGATCATGGCTAAGGTCATAAGAGATATTAGACCAGGAATCGTCCCCAATATAGAAAATCCCTCTTTCAAATCCATAAAAAATGAGTTTTTTTTGGATTCCTCAGTATGATTTACCTTTGGTATTCTGACAAAGAAGAGTGGAATCATCGCAAGAATATAGGATATTATATCAATCCATAATGCTTCTCTCACATCCAAAACAAGTAAAATTGATACTCCAACGACGGGTCCGACAATTCCTATAAAACTAGAAAGCAAATATCCTATACCATTCATTCTACTGAGTTTCTCTTTAGGAACCATTAAAGGCGTCAATGCACTCACTACTGGTCCATGAAATGCTTGACATATACCTCGAAAGGCTAATATTACATATATCTGCCATATCTGGACTATTACAGTATAATACAAGATAATTAGCACTAATGTTGCTAACGCTTGAAGGCTGTCAGTTATTATAATAATGATTTTTTTGTTTAATCTATCGGCGAATACACCTGCAATAGCACCAAATAAAATAGATGGAGCAAAACTCAAAATGGCCGCGATTGATAAAACCGAATTAGCTCCTCCTGCTAATTGTAAAATAATGATAAATGCAACTATTGCACTTCCAAGATAAGAAAAATTCTGTCCAATCCAAAGCAACAAATAATTCTGGAAAGTAGTTTTACTTGCTTGTTGTTCTTCCATTTCCATAAAAACACCATATACAATTGAAAATGGTAAACAGTATTTAAATAAACTTCAGACCAGTTTTGCTACTTTTCTACTTTATCGGAGTCATATAATTCTGAACCCGGAACTAAATAAACATTCCCACAGACGGGACAACTGTTATGTTTCTCTAACCACCATGCTGAACATAAATAATGGGATAATCTACCGCAAAATTCGCATTTAATATAATCCTCCGAAACAACATCTACCTTTTTATGACATATCACGCAAATTTTACTCTTAATATCCCCCTTTTTCTCCAACCGTTTTTCTAATAATGCTTTATAGGAGATCTTTGTATTAGTGTAGACATGTTTCATTCGTTCAAGGTCCTTGAGTTTTTTATCAATGTATTGCATTTGATTCCGAATTTGTTCATCTGTCAAAGTATCGGGATTTAAAATATTCGGTGAGAGCATAAGAGATAGTTTTCTCTCATCCGATCCAAATTCCGAAGAAGGTTCCATGAATCCTTCCTCTTTTTTCATGAGGATCTGGAATTTCTCGACAAGGGTAGTCAATAATTTAGTAATAATAAATTCAGCACGATGTTTTTCTGCAAAATATGTCTCTTCCCATCTTTGAATGGCATCATAAATGTTCACATTTTCTTTTTGGTATTTTTGAAACACATGTTGGGCTTTAACATAAATTTTGTCAAATTCCTGTTGAAAATTTTTAATAATTTCGGATATCTGGTTGATCTGAGGGATCTCCTCTTCGACTAGTTTTAATGTTGTCTTTTGATAAGATGATATTTTATCATTCAAGAGCTGAAGGACAGAATCTAGTTCTTTCTCCACTGTTGCCCGAGTATCATGTTCATACACAATATCGGAATAATTTTCAAATTCTTCTTGTTTTCGGAGAATTTCCGCGATTAGATCTTCTACTATCTCCTCAAATTTTGCGGTAACATTTTCATAAGGTTTGAGAAAGGGTTTAAGGGATTTTAACCATGCACCAATAATATTGAGTTTTTTGAGCAAGGGAGAAATCCGTGCATTATATTTTTCTTCAAGTTTATCAGCAGGTAGATTTAATTTCGACAATTCTGCTTGAATATCATTCTCACATAGTAATGCAATTTTGGATAAGATCTTCATCGGTTCGTCTATTATGTCTTCGTATTTAGTATTTTGGAATAATTCAGTAACAATTTCAAAATACGCATTAGATATTAACCGTTTGAGGGCAGCCTTGGAATCTTTTACGATTATTTTATGTGGCACTTCCTGAATTATTCCAACTCGAAAATAAACCCATAATAACTCAGAAACAATTTGATTAAATTCTTCCGTGAGATCCTGCTTCTTTAGTATTTTTAGGATATTGTAGGTAATCTTGGTAACATCAGAAGATTTTTGAAGCTCTTGAAGACTTAATTCAGATTTTTGAATTGTGGGAAAAATATATTGTACCAACGAGTTTCTGGATGCATTTATTGTATATTTAGTCGCTTTTTCTAGGTTGATGGTATACCATTTTTGTGCAGAAGATCCTAAACTAGAAATAAATTCAACCGGTTCATAATAAATAAAACTATCAAGTTCTTCTAACTTAATACTCGAAGGAATTACGTCCTTTCTGTCTTTCAGAACAGATGATTGATGATCTTTAATAGCAATTGCCGTTTTTTGATATCCTTCCAAGAGTTTTTGCATGATAATTTGAAAATTATAGGAAAGTTGGTTCTTCTTCGTTATTTTTCGTGCAGATCGTATTAATGTATTGAAAGCATTGAATTCCAAAAAACGGGTAATTAAATTTTTCGTTAGTATTGCAGAAAGATAACTAGGAGGTTCAGTCTTAACAACCTCGCCAATATTACTGAACAAATCAAATTCTTTAGTAAAATTCTCTAGTAAAGAAACTGATATAGATTGTGAATAATCTATTAATTCTTGTACTAATTCGGGTTGACTTTTTGGATCTAGAGAATTACTTGTCTTTTTCTTGGAGTTAATGAGATTTTCCAATTTAAATTTTAATTGATCAAATGCTTCTTTTAGGGATGACGAGTCGGTTAAATCCATGAAATTATCAGTTCCACAACTATACTCAAAAATAAACTATGATGTGATGAATAAAGACTGAAATTTTAAGATTATTAGTTCAACTGTTGAAATATATAATTATTTTAGAGATTTACTTAATCAGTACAATAAGGTGAAGATGAAAATTTACATGCACAATCAGGCGATTCCATTTCAATTGTACAATGTACCGAGATTTTCGTTAAATAGGATTTAATTTTTTGTTTAAGTTCTTCTAATTCTTCCATCTCACAATATTTGGCAACAGCATGCAAACTGATAATATTATTAATTCCATCCAAAGACCAAATGTGCAAATCATGGATATTTTCCACACCTTTTATGGATTCTAATTCCTTTATCAATCTCTCAGATTCCTCCGTTGGATTAGCTAGTAATAATATTTTGAAGATTTCTACAATGTATTTACCGGCTTTATATAATATATATGCTGAAAGTATAAGAGACATGATTGTGTCAATGATGGGTAAGTCTACAAATAACAATACTGTACCAGTAATTAGAACGCCTATCCACCCGATCATGTCTTCTAAAAGATGCAAGGAGACAATTTTTTCAGACATTATACGATTTTTTTTCTTCAGAACAAGCCATAACATAGAGGAACCATTTACTAGTACTCCAATGATAGCAATAGTGAAAATCCATATTCCCGATACTTCCGCTGGTTGAAGTAAGCGTAAAAATGCCTCTCTAATGGCAAAAACTGAACCGATAATTAAGGTCATGGAAGAAACCATTGCTCCCAGTAACGTGAAACGCTTATATCCGAAAGTATAATGTTGATTGGCTTCCTTTTTACTGATTTTTATCATAACCCATAATACAAGTATGGATAAGGTATCTCCCAAATCATGAAATGAGTCTGAAAATAACGCTGCACTATTAGAGATATACGCTCCACCGAATTCCAGAACTGTAAAAAACATATTCAAAATTAATGGAACTAATAATAATTTAGCAGAATCTACCGGAATATCATGATTTGAATGTCCATGATAGTGGTCATGAACGTGGTCCATAGGTACCTCCTTATATAACGAAATTAATAGTTTGTTATTAGTCCCAATAATGGTTAACAATCTTTTCAATTTCAATTTATAATCTATATAACAAATGTGTCAAACTTAAATCCTTTAAAAAAACTAGCTGCAGATAATTTTTCCTTATCATTCATCCAGGAATCTCTCGGATAACTGACTGGATGATCAATTGAGTGTGCTTTTTCGATCCAAAGGGGATTATAAGGGAGTAAATCTATTAAAGATATATTAAGACTTTTTAAGAATTGAGCAATTTCTTTCAAATTATCAGATTTAATCGTGATGTGTGGTATTAACGGGATTCTTGGGACTAGCAAGGGTTTGGATGCGGGTATTTTTAGTTCACTATTATTTTTCGGAAGAGTAACTAGACCCTCTTTCACCAACTGTTTTAAATTTTCAAGAATGGTTACATTATCCACACCACAATATTGAATATGTTTGTTTGAATTCATAATTTTTACGTCATAATATATGAATTGAACCTGTTCAAGTATCTTCTTTGTTTGAGAATTTAATGGAAATAATCCACAAGTTTCAATTGCAATTCCTATATTAATTTCCCTCAATCTCATGATAAGATTTAGAATAAATTCAGGGAACATCATAGGTTCACCACCAGAGAGGGATATACCTCCATTGGAATTTCTATAAAATATCATATTCGATCTAAATCGTTCTACTAGTTCATTTACTGTGTATAGTTTACCTGCAACTGAAAATACGTCTGCGGGACAATCTATGGTGCAGCATTGGGATAATATACATACAGATCTATTCAATACCATATTAGGATAATTAAATGCATCATTCGGACAATGCACGAAACACTGAGGAGTGCAATGAATACAATTTTTCGGTTGATACACTAATTCGGGGTTGACATTTTGTGCCTCAGGATTCTGGCACCATACGCACTTTAGAGCGCACCCCTTAAAGAATATCACACTTCGGATCCCTATCCCATCATCGAGTGAATTTTCTTTTATGTCAACAATATAAGGGACTTTCATTGTAACTCCTATCTGAATTGATATCGCTCCAAGATCTCCATTTGCATGGTTTTGTTCAGTGATATGAAATAGGCATTGTATCCACTAACACGAATCATAAGCCATCGGTAATTTTCGGGATGCACCATTGCATCACGTAACATCTCTGAAGTAACTACATTAAATTGAATCTGTAACCCTGATAAATCAAAGTAGGATTTACTATAATCCGTAAAATGCTGAACCGCAGTTTTATGCGGATCATTTGGTCCGGGTACTAATTTGACATTAAATGCGAGATTATTTGGAGTTTTCAAGTGGTCAATAGCAGCGACAGTTTTGATATTTTGGATGAGTTGGTCGGAGGAACCAGCTGAGGGTGTAATGCCTGGAGTAAAAGCTTTCCCACGCAAGCGTCCAGATGGGAGAGCACCCGACAGTTTACCAAAAGCACTATGATTTGACATAGACCAAAATCCAACCATATATCTCCCCCCTCTGTAATTTTCGTGCTGGTAGTATTCATTATAAAGAAAATCAACAAGATCATGAGCTAAACTCATTAGATCGGGATTATCTCCGGATCCAAATTTGGGTAGATTTGAAATGCGTTGAAGAATCACCTTATCTTCATTATGAGAGAAATTTCTATCTAATATTTTTTTCAATGAGTATAAATCCAAAATTTTATCTTCATACACTAATTTTTTAATTGAATATAAGGAATCAATCACATCGGTTAATGCCACTAACGCTACACCTGTGGAGTTATAGTGTGCACCCCCATCAACGACATCAGTTGCGGTTTCCACACAGTCCTCAATCATAGTAGAGAGAAAAGGTGTGGGATGATACTTTTGATGCATTATCCCACAATTATTGTTATATTCGACAGTGTGAGCGATCATATTCCCCATCTGCTTTTTATATCCATGTACGACACTTTTAAATGTAGGGAAATGTTCGTTTGTAAATTCTCCCGTTGTTAATCCGACTTGAGGATGAATTAAAGGATGGTATCCATTTCCAAACAGCATTTCTAATGGAGCAACAAGGTTTACCATAAGACATCCTGTGTGTCCGAAGTGTTTCCCGACACTAGTTGGTTCAACACACCCAGTAGCTGCCCAATTGTTTGCATCTTGTTCCGAAAATCCATGTACTTTCTGAACGGTTTCAATCATCAATTTGTCATTATGAATGCTTGGCGTAGACGTGGTATTGATGTTTACTTCACATAACCGAGCGAGGTATTCATGAGAATTGAAATCTGGATGATATTTTGCATTTACGTTGGGATCCCGAATTGATAACATTTCGGTAACCTTCAAAAATATGTAAGTGAGATCATTTACTGCATTTTTACCATTCACTGTAATCCCTCCAAGAGTGAGTGCTTGATCAGAGGAAGATCCTCCAAAAAGTTTATTTCCCACATTTGGAACCATTGGTAAATGATCTTGCGCTTTAAGATAAAAAGCTCCAATTAATTCAATAACTTTTCGAATGTATTGGTCTTGTTCAGATTCAGAGGATAAGGTTTCCATATCTTTGAGAAAATAGGGATATAAAACTTGATCCAAGCGACCTAATGATAATCCTGCGTTCATATTTTCTTGATGTAGACATAGCCATGTAATCCAGATTGCAGTAATTGCTTCCCGAAAATTGCCTGCGGCTTTATTAGGAACTTGCTTAAGAACAGTATAAATTTCTGGCAAATTATTAGCATTCGAATCATTTACATTTTTTATTTTTTTTAATTGCGATTCAACCTCTAATTTTAAATTTTCACCATATATTTGCATTCCTGCAAGGCATGCTTTCATCCCGGTATAATACTGTTTTTTCTTTTCATTTTCAGTAATCAAAATTCTTTCATTAAATTCCTCAATTAAATTATTTAATCCATTATCTAAAATGACTGAAAAATTAGGTATGGTATGGCTTATGGCTTGGGTTTTCCATTCGAAGAAAAGGCTGAAGAATTCTTCCATCCGTTGAGATTTCGGATTATTAAAATGTGAACGAGCCAACTCTCGTATGTTTCTATCCATCCAATAAGGATATACATATTTATTGAGGAGTTCAGCATCTTCTTCACTGATATGATAAGGATTTAACTCTCGACTCTGCATGGTTGCGAGTTCTGGCCACATTCCTACTCCACCAAACTCTGGAAACAGTAAAACTCCAAGTTTTTTACTGGTAGTGCTTCCAGGAAGTAGGTCTCCTTCAAAGATTCTTGGAGTTTTATGGGATAAAAGGTATTTTAGCATCAAACCTTGACGCTCGCCAGCTTCCCATTCTGTTCCGTCTAATTTTCTCTCGAATCCATTTTGCTTGAAAAATTGCGTTATAAGTTTTGCCCGTTCGGTGCAGAAATGGGCATGTGTAGAGAACCACTCATTTTTCATCCTCTCCAGAATTGGGAAATCACGGAGCTTATATCTACCGAGGTAGGGATCTTTTAGAAACTGAACACCATCAACTTTTCTATCCAGTATCAGGTTTTCTTTCATTTTTATTTTCTCTTCTTCTTCTGTGATCTTTGTCGGAGGAGGGAAATTTTTGGATAGTTTCTTTTTTGGTTTGGTTGGAAAAATAGTAGAGAGGTAACTGAATTTACTAAGATGTGAGAGACTTCCAATATAGTATAACTCTCCCGAAAGTAACATATCTAATGATTGATCTGCAGAAATCGTTGCGGCGTACGCCATAGTTTTCTTATCTTTATAAACTAAAGTTGTATCTGGATTTGGATGATGTTTAAGCAATTTCATGCGTCCATTATGAAATTTGATATAGATATTTGCATCTTCTAATCGAGTTGTTATTCTCATTATAACATTGAACGCATAATCTTCTTCTGGGATGTAAATTTCCTCCCGAAACTTTGAAAATAATCGGAATTTTAAAGCCATTAACCGCAATCCCAATTTGAAGATAAAAATAGATGCCATAAGCATAGGATTGATTTATTTTCTAATTAAAACTTATGCTTAAGAATACTATTGTTGGTCTTCCAATGATGCATATATCTCTTTCCATGAATGACATACAAACTCAGAATGACCAGAAAATGTAGTCTCCCCTTTAATTGTGTCAAATCCTAATACAGCATACTCATATGGTTTAAACAGGTCACCGTCCTTCGGATGAGTAATAATCCCTACCCCAGAGGGAAATTTCGAAACGATTTTCCGTATTACGTCTCGCTTATAACTATACAATGATTCATGGGTTTGCTTGAAGTATAGGTGTATCTTATCCATGGGAAATTGGAGATTGGACAATTGTTCGAGTGTTTTTTCCTGTAATTGTTTGATTCGCTCACTAATGATATGTGTTTCAAAGTGTTTGGACAATTTGGTTAATCCTTCAACAGCACCCTTAAATGCTATTTCGAGATCCAGCATATTGTATTGGTTGTAAATCTCATAAAATCGATTTCTACGACTACTTGCAGAAAAGCTAATCGTATTTGTCATAAAACTGGCGATTTTCTCATGATTTTCCTTATTACTCAAGTAATTCTTGATGGATTGATCATCCCATCCAATTTCCTTATATGTCTGAAATTTTCTTGGAGTGGGATCTAATATAATGTATTCTAAAGATGGAATAACTAGGGCAAAATGTGCCATATTGTATATAATGCCTATTTTTCCTTAATGGGTACGTCAACAACGTCTTGGGATTGTTTGATTGTAAAAAAGAATCTTTGTTGATAACGCTCCAAAATCCGAATCGTTTGTTCACCAAAAACGATTAGAAAAATGAAATTAGACAAGGCATGAGCAATATCAAATGGAATACTCTGGATATTCGTAGCTATGAATGATGCGAGGGATATAGGCCTGATTAACAACCATGACCATATATTCATAAACCATCCATAAAGAAATGCGAGGAGAAAACCCATTAATGCTAATATCCATTTATCGGGTTGTTTATTTCTTGTCTTCCCTAACGCACCTCCTAGTAATCCGAAAAATCCCCAAGCAAATATTTGATAGATTGTCCAGACACCTTGTCCGAGAAATATATTAGATAAAAACGCAGTATTCCCTCCAATTATGAATCCGATTAATGGACCAAATACATAACCTGCGCAAAGAACTAAGAAAGAAACGGGTTGGACACTGGGAATTCCAACAAAAGGGATCCTAGCTACTGCAGCGAAGGCACTATATATAGCAATTAGGGCAATTTCTTTCGAAGAAATATCCGATTCTTCAAATTTAAAATATATTGCAAGGATGAATAACAATAAGTAAATCATCCCAATGAGAATTAATGCTAAACTGGGAATTTCATTAACATTGATTTGCTGATTAAAAATAATTGGGATCAGGAATGTTAAAATGCCAATTGTGAGTATAAATATGAATAGAAAATTACTGCGTTTCGTTTCTAAAAACCTCCAATAAATTTTCTGCAGTCAATACGAAATCTGGAATTTCTTTAAAATTCTTTACTAAACGATTGATTTGTGGGATGAATGGTTCATAGTTCGGTAGAATCTTATGTGGTAGACCATCATCCACTATCCCACCTTCAGATAAAATAATAACTCTATGAGCATATTTGGCTACTGTTTCTATGTCATGGGTCACCAAGATTACGGAATTTCCATTGGAGCAATAATTATTTAAAAACCTCATGAAATCGGTTTTTTGTCCAATATCCAATCCATGAGTAGGTTCATCTAACACAAGAAGTGTTGGTTTTAAAAGCAATACCGTGGCTAATGCTGCTCGTTGTTGCTCCCCAATTGATAAAAATCTACCATATCTAGATGAGTAACGCGTCAAATCAAAAGTTTTTAGGCAGTTTCGGATCGCAGATTCTCGCGTTCTTTCATCTTTATATCCATAATTTCGCAGAACAAAATCAAATTCGTCGTGAAGATTATCTTGATAAAATTGAATCGATGGATTTTGGAAGATATACCCGACTTTTCTCGCCATTTCTGCCACTGATTTTGAATTGGCATTTTCTCCATTAAGAAGAATTTTCCCTTTGACTGGTCTTAGCAATCCATTCATATGCTTAAGTAAAGTGGTCTTTCCACTACCATTTCTCCCCATTATTGCAATAAATTCACCTGGATATATATTCAGAGAAACCTCTCGTAAAATCCAATCCGAAGATGTTGAATACTTAAACCAAATATCAGATAACTCTAATAGGGGATTTGAATCTGGATTTGGAGGAGTGTATGGATTAAATTTAAAATCCTTACGGGGTGTATGGATTTTTAAAATTTCTGTCATGGCACTTATGGCATCATGTAATGTTAATGGTGTAAATGTTTGCCTTATTTGTGAAGGAAAATTTTGAAAAAAATGAACAATGGGGGGTGAAAATGACCGAGCTTCTGGAAATTTATATATCACTTCGGTGGGGGAAGAATCCGCTATTATTTTTCCCTTTTTCATTAAAACTATACGATCAATATAATCGATTACCCGTTCTAAACGATGTTCTGTAATAATAATGGTTTTCTGATGTTTTTGATTTAAACTGACTAATAATTCCATTAATTCCTTCGCTGCGTAGGGATCTAATTCTGATGTTGGTTCATCCATCAATAAAATTTCAGGACCCATTACTAAAATAGAAGCAAGAGCAACTTTTTGTTTTTCACCCCCCGATAATGTAGTAATTTTTCTGGATAAAAGATTAGTAAATCCCAGATCTTCTGCAACTTCCTGAATTCGTGAGTCCATTTTGTCTTTTGGGAATCCAAGATTTTCCATACCAAATGCAATTTCTGAATCAACACTACTCATAAATAACTGATTTTCTGGATTCTGAAACACCGTTCCCACATGTTGGGATAATTTACGAGGGCTAAGTTCAAACGGATTTTCCCCTAAAACTTGAATGTTACCAGTCAAAAGACCGCCATAAAAATGAGGTATTAATCCATTTACAGCTCTCATTAAGGTGGTTTTTCCACATCCGGATTCTCCTGTAATTAAAATGAAATCCCCTTTACTTACCTGCAATGATATCCCCTCTAAAGCAGGGGAAGGTGTTTTATTGTACGTAAAGCTCAAATTCTCGATCCGTATCACCTTTGATTTCCTCCCATCTGTAATAAGAGAATCTGACTTATTCCCACAATAAGAATACCCATTACGAACATAATATCATAAAACTGAATGGTTGGAATTGTTAGCTCAGGTAATATTTGAAAGATTCCGAACCCCGCGATTTTCAAACCCACTAATGCTGCAAGCAATCCAAAAATTATAAAGACATTTAGATAATCTGTAAATCTAAATCGTATGCGAGAATAAAAAGTTCGTTTCTTTTCTCTATTAAAAGCACGTGTTTCTAATGCTTCCGATACCTGAATTGAACGCTCTAAGGAATTTGTGAGTAAAGGAAGTAATAAGACCATTTTTCTTCTGATTTTTTGAAAAAATCTGCCTTTTTCTAATTCAAATCCACGTGCTTTTTGCACATCACTGATGATCTCCAAATCCCCTTTTAAAAGGGGAAAAAATCGAAGGGAAAGTGTGATTAAAAGCACTATTATATATGGTAACCTTAATTTTATTAAAGTTTGCATTAATTGATCGGTATCTATAAGGAGATTAAACAAAATAAAACTATAAATAACTATCAAAAGTTGAAAAGATGTTATGAAACTTAAGATCAATGCGTTCCATGTTATAATAAATGATCCCAATACAGGTACCTTCTCATAATAAACGATAATATTATTACCTTGCCGATTTAATAGAGTATACAAAATTATCAGAATAAAAACCATGATAAAATAATATCTGAGAGATCTCATCGATTCTTTAAACTTTTTTGCAATGATAGACAAGATAATGAGGTTAAGGAATAAAATTATGAGATATAAAGGATGATTGAACAGAAAGGAGAAAATAAAATAACTGATTAAAATAAAAAACTTAACCAATGCATTCGTCCGGGCGATTTTATTAGGGGATGATGAGTAGGTCAACTTTCCTACCTAATATCTTAGGTACCATCTTAATTAAATCAAACTCCTTCAGAACTCACTCAGTGGGACTTTTCCATCATAAAACACAGTCTTTCCATCAAAATGAATTTGTGCACAAATAATAGGGATTGTTTTCTTCCTAGCGAAAGACAATGCCGTTCCAAACTTAGGATCCATCTCAAAATTAGGTGAAAATTTAGCTGCTTTATGGAAAATAAGGAATAAAAGCATCCCATTATGCTGGATGATTTCATACACATGTCTAGCACCTCGCTCTGTGGGTGCATCAGGAAAATAGGCTATATTATTTTCCTTAATCAAACTTACCCCCTTTACTTCCAAGGGGATTCCATCCATCATAAAATCTATACGACTTTTCCCTATCGGAACTTCGCTTCTAATTTCTTTTACGTATCGAAATTCTTCTATCAAAGGAAATATAGCTCGAGAAATACGGTTATGAAGTGCACTGTCAATTAATACCCACTCTTCCGTCTTTGATTGAACTGCTTTCACATACCATGGTAATTTTTTCGTTCCCGGAACCATCAGTAGATTTGCATTTTCTTGTAATAGTTCATTCAATCGACCGGGATCATGGATATGTGCTTGAGTTAAATTTCCATTATACTTAATGTTTGCAACGAATCGATTAGGTCGATCAATAAATTGTGCGTTATAGAGGTTTGAAATCCTAAAGAGGGGTATCATTACATGTGAGAATTCATATAACTTTTTGAATGTCGTCTTTTTTTCATTATAAGCTGACAATAGATTATATTTTACCCTGATAATACTATTTTAATGAATTCTCTGGAAAGAGTAAAGGCAGCGCTTCATTTCTCAGGTCCTGATAAAGTTCCTTTGTTTTCTCAGAATTTAAAAACCGATGTATTGCCCTTGGCTATGCTTCCATCAAAGAATTGGCATCCAGGACATATACCTGAAGAAGAAGGCCTTTTTCCTCATCCCTTTGATGATTTTGTGGTAAATTTGGGTTTATATAAGTGGAAAAAACCCGATTGGGCAAAAAAAAACCCTAAATACAAAAAAAATAACTGGTTGAAATATCCTCGTGAAGAAATCGATGAATGGGGCTGCATATGGAATCGCTCGGGAGGAAATCAGACTATGGGACATCCAGGCCGAGCATCCATGCCCAGTTGGGGGGATTTAGATAAATACTTAGAATCTCATACTCCTGATCCCACAGATCGGACTAGATATTCCCTTTTTCTCAAATTAGGGAAAATAATAAGCCTTTTAGGATTTAAAAAGTATCGTGTTTGTGTTTTAGGTCACGTAGGTCCATCTCAAACTGCAAGTATGATAAGAGGTTTTAGCCCTTACCTCGTTGACCATGCCAAACATCCAAACGAATTAAAACGCTTGCTAGCTCATCTTACAGAGTTTTATGTGGAATGCATTAAAAATTGGATAAAATTTAGTGCAAAACCTCATGGATTCTTGCTTGTAGACGATCTGGGAGAGCAGTCAGGGCCCTTTTTCAGTCCCCGAACTTTCAAAAACTTTTACGAACCTGTCTACCGTACCATATTTCAAACTGCCCATGACTATGGATGTGAAACGCATCTGCATTGCTGTGGTAAAGTAGATAAACTTTTACCATCGTTGATTGAGTGGGGTTTAGATGCTATAGAGTTCGATAGTCCCCGTATGTCGGGATATACAGATCTCAAGCCGTATGTTGGGAAGATTATGTTTTGGGCATGTGCGAATATTCAATCCATATATGTCAATGGGACTCCCGATGAAGTCAGGAAGGAGGTTTGGCATATGATGCGGAATCTTGGCACTAAAGAAGGAGGATTCGGGCTCTATCCATATCCCCAACCCTATCATATTCACGTTCCTAAGAAGAACCAAAAAGCATTATATGAGGGTTTAAAGGAATTTGGTGACTATACCAAAATTCCCCCTTATTGGTGGGACTATCCAACTCCTGATGAGTGGGATAGGTATACAGTACCAGCACTTCCTCCTCTGAGTCCATAATGAAATTGAAATTTGGGATTTTTCATTGCGATTATTTGAAAATAATAGTAACATGCATAAATGGATTTTTTGGATATCATTCATAGCCAAGAAGATAATCTAAAGATTAAAAACAAAGAACATCGCTTTTTACGAACAAGAAAGAAAATTGATTAGAAATTGAAAGAAGAATAAATAAATTATGCATGATCTGCGAGAGATTTTGCTAATATTTCTCCAATATCCAAAACAGGATCCCCATCATTAAACATGAATCCTTCTTCACATGCGGGACATGCTGAAACGATGTACTCTGCTCCTGTTTCTTTTAATTGGGCCACTCTTTGCTTTCCTATGGCATCAGATATTTCAGGATGATGCACATGACTAACTCCGCCTCTGCCACAACACTGGGTGATATCCCCATGTAAATATACTTCACGAAAATCCAGATCGGGAATCAGAGAAAATATGAACCGTGCATTTTCTATGTCGATTGTACCCATTTTTCCTCTGCTAGAAATACAGGGATCATGATAGGTGATTGAAAGGGGGACGGACTTTTCAGGTTTGATTTTCCCTTCTTCCAAAAGTTTACGATAAAATTCTACAGAAGTATATACCTTATAATTATGCTTGCATCCTAGAGTTTTGTAAGTATTACGGATTGAGTTAGTACATGCAGGGCAATCGGTAACTATGATTTTCGCTCCGGCTTTATTAAATAATGCTATATTTTTCTCTGCGAAATATTTTGCAGAATTTAGGAGGCCTAATGTATGTAAAGGTCCTCCACAGCAAGTTCTTTCATCTGCATACATACAAAAGCGAATACCTGCCTTTTGGAGGATTTTAATATTCGCTTTTACTGCTGCAGGCTTTTTCTCCGCCATTACACAACCTGTGTAGTAGAACACTTCTGGATTTTCCATATTTACATTCAAATCTTCAATCTGAGTGAATGTATCTTGTTCAAATGCTGTTTGTTTCTCCATCACCCTGGCATCAAACTCTTTGACTCCGGGGATATAAATTTCTCTGTTAATTAAATCCGCTCGGACTTGGGTTAGTAAATCTCCCGTAGAGATGTCCATTGGGCACCAATTTCTACATCCGTCGCAGTTTGTGCACATATATGCGACTTCTGCCGTATGCAAGTCGGTCATGTCTAAATTTTTCCTCTCCATATGGTAAGAAATACGAGATTTTGTGGCTGGTGCATACATTTCCTTGTGCGTTACCCGAAGGGATGGACACTCAAACCTACACATATTGGGACACAAAGCACATTTGAGTAATTCTTTCATATCTACATGAGTTTCCTTCACATAATAGAAATCTTTTTCGTGTCGAAATCCTTGAATAGTTTTTTTAATATCCTTAAAAGAACCCGAAAAAAATACTTTCACTATCCATTTATATTTCTTAATTTTAGCTAATAATCCCAAAATGCAACTCTCCTATTCTCGTTCCGGTTCATCATATAATTTTCCAGGATTCATTATGTTGTTAGGATCTATGACATGTTTGATTTTCTTCATTAAATCTAATACTGGACCATGTTCGTCTCGCATCCAACGTGCTCTATTTATACCAATACCATGATGATGGGATATCGATCCTCCTGAATTCAGTGTAGCTATCATAGCTGCATCCCATGCACTATTGTAGAATTCCTCTGGGCTTTTTCCTTCAGGAACAATTCCACTAAATGTAAAGTAAAAACACACACCATTGGGATAAAAATGAGAAGCATGACCCGATGCAAGTAATAAACCATCGAGTTTTTTCAATTCATTGATAACGGAGTGATATAAATGAACCGCATCGTCCCACATGCATGAAATCTCAATTGTGTCTGCAATTTGCCCCTTTGGCATATAAACGGAGGTTTCTTTGACATTAAATCGGGTTTCAAACCAATGATCCACTGGATTTTTTCCACAATCTGTTCCATTGCATTCCAAGCATGTTTTTCGAATCTCTGAGATTTCAAGCTCAACCAAAGATGAAATGGGTGCCTCGCAGACAAAAATTACCATCAGCCTATTTTTTGCTTGTGGTTCATTATAGAAATGCCGTTCAGTTTCCTGTTTATCGTAAATGCGAACAACAGCAGGATAAATTTGCTTTTGTAAAATTAACTGAGTAGCCTTTAAACTGTCTTCTATAGCATCAAACGCAAAGGATACACCTTGTTGCTTTTCAGGTAGTGGCCACATTATCATAGTTGCTTGAGTGACTATACCTAGTGTGCCCTCGGAACTTAAAAATAAACGTTCAATTTGCGGTCCGTTGGATGCACGAGGGTATAATTTTGTATCTATAATTTCTCCATTAGGGAGAACCACTCGCATACTTAAAACAATATCTTCAATTTTACCGTATTTAGTCGAGAATTGACCTGCTGCTCGATGAGCAATCCAACCTCCTACAGTAGAAGTATGGAAACTTTGCGGTACATGACCGATAAGAAATCCCTTCTGTTCTAATTGTCTTTCTAGCCATTTACCATTAGCACCAGTTTGTACGGTAACTGTTAAGTTTTGTTTGTTAACTTCAATTATGTCAGTCATTCTTTTCATATCGAGCATGATCCCCCCGTATACGGGGATGGCTGCGCCTACAACACCTGATCCCTCTCCATAAGGAACCACAGGTATTTTTTTTCGATTTGCACATATTAATATCCGGGATATTTCTTCCTCATTTTCTGGCCAGACAATAACATGGGGTAATCCGGGGACCTTATTTTCCATGATCCAGCGATTTGTAATTAATTGATAGTCTTTTGAATACGCAACAAGATCAGCTTCTTCAGTAGAAACCCAATCGGGTCCGACAATTTCTGATAATTCAGTAACTAAAGCGTTCAAATCATCAATTTTAACCCGTTTTTTATACACAACATCAAACTTCATAGTTGTACCACATTATAAATAGATAATCTCACTTGAAAAAGCCAGACGATAAACTTAAACCTATTGGTATCATAATCATCAGAAAAAAGAATTCACAAAGAATAAAATAGCTCTTAAAACAAATATTGAGTTATGACTTATCTTGAAGATATTCCCGCATTAATTTATACGATGTTATACACTCATAATAAGGACGGTAGACTCCGTAAAGCTACGGAACACAAAAAACTCAGTATTTTATTTGATTTTCCGGACTTTCCTCCCGCAGCTTTATTAAAGATACAAAATGGTAATTATGAAGTCTTAAGTGTAGAAAATCCCGAGGGTATCTCGGCGGATGCAATCATAAAAGGGAATTTTGAAGATATTGTCGAGTTATCTGGAGGCTTTGGAAGGGGGATCAGTCTTCTCTTAACGGGAAAAGTGAAAATAAAAGGGCTTCTAAAAGCGATAACGTTGCTTAAAATCTTGGGGGAAAAGGAGGTGTTGTGATTGAGGGAAATTATGACAAGTTATGAACGTTCTATTGCTGCAATTGAACATAAATCCGTTGATCGGTTTCCTATTATATCCCTAGGTGTCGATTATGCTTTTTACAATGAATTTATGGAGGAAATTGGTTTCACACCAGAAGAAGTAAAGCAATATGCAACTGATGGGATATTAACTGGACCTCCTTGGTCACATGGTGTGAATGTAAAATTAGGTGTGGATATCGATTGGACTTCTATGAGAGCCAGACAACATTATGATCATGAGACCCATCAAATTCTAGATACATTTGGAGGAATTGATAAAGTTGTGGTGAATGATAGTGGTATTCCCCATTTGTGGTATGTTAAACCATTCCTTACGTCCAAGGAAAAAATTAAAGACTGGTGGAATTTGGGGAGACCGAAACCTTACACGAACGCTATGATCAAACCTTTAGTAAAAATTATGCAGACGCTTATAGATAAATACCAAATGTTAAGTATGATTGGCTTACCAGGTCCATGGGAAAACTTGCATATGTCAATTGGAATGGCACAAGTTGCGAAATTTTGTCGAAAAGATCAACGATTTCTCGAGGAGATTTTGGAAAAAAATTTTGAAGTTCAAGGAGATGGTTTGGAGCGTATAATGAAATTAGGAAATCCTCCCGTTGTCATGTGTGGCGATGACTATGGATTCAATCAAGGTCTCCAAATGCCTATTAAATATTGGAGACAATTTATCAAGCCCATCTTAAAAAGGTATGTAGAAATCGTACATAGTTATGGATCTAAATTTCTATTACACTCTTGTGGTAGCATAGGAGATATTTTTTCCGACTTAATAGAAATCGGAGTGGAGGGTGTGGAATCTCTGCAACCAACGATAAATGATCTTGTGACGCTCAAACACAAATACGGGGATAAAATCGCATTATTAGGAACGATAGATGATACTAATCTCTTGGTGAGGGGGACAACCGAGCATGTTTGGAGTGAAGTAACGAATTCAGTTAAGTTATTGGGAAAGGAAAGTGGGTATTTGCCGGGTGCAACAAATACGCTCCTTAATGCGAAAGTTAGTAATGTGAAGACTATGATTGAAGCAATTCAAAGTATGAATCCTCAATATGTAATTTAATAACGGTATCTCCATTCTTGTCGGCATTTCTTACAATAATATTTTTTCGCGAATGACCCCCTACCGGGATCGGGCATTTCTTGACACTCCATTTTCCCACATTTCGGGCATTGAATTATTCCATTTTCGGGGTAATCAATTTCTACAACTTGTCTTTGCAAGCTTCTAGGATCGGCTGCATTAAAACTTGCAAGATTGGGGGTAGGTTCCTCCTCAAATTCAGGTGGTTTTTGGACTAATTCTTTGTATAGTTGAGCTTCGGATGAGACTGATTGAGGATCTACTTCAGATGGTGAGAATAAACTGGAGGGTTTAATTAAACCAATATCTTGTTTTTTAGATGTTGAAATAGAAGGGGTGATATTTCTTCCTTGGGATTTTGTAAACGGTTCCAATTTTGCCATGGATAATTCATCAAGTTTCTCTACAATGATATTTAATTTTGCAGTTATTGCAGTAAACATAGATTGATAATCGGGTATGGGTGCGCATTCTTCTGGAATTTGTTTTAGTATCTCTTCCATTTCAAATAATTCATTTTTAAGTTTTGTATTCTCCTCTTGTAATGAGAGGATTTGTTGTTTCAATAGCTCTTTTAAATCATTTAGCTTGGCGATCTGTTCATCTTTCGCTTTAATTAAATTTTCCATACCTTTGTCCAATCCAATTTCACAAGATCATGAATATTATTGATAAAACATAAGTCCGATAGTGCTAAATAAATTTGTTTAAATTATACCATAATCACTAAAACCATCACAAACTAGATTATCCGCTATATTTCTCTTAATTTGTTCAATTTTAATGTAATAGAAAGACAAAAATTAAAAAAAAATCTCAGTTATTATTGGTAAACACTTTTCTCTCTTTTAACATCGCCTTGAATATTTTTTCATAATAAATTTGATTTTTAACTTGAGGTTTATTGATATCCAATGTGACATTGTATAGATAAGCATTTTTTTGGTCATATACTATTGAAGCTCTTACAATATTTCCATCTAACTCAAATTCTGCATCAATTGCTCTCCGTGTCAATTCTTCCGTCTCCTCCGTTTCTGCACTTATCATTTCTATTGAATCTAACCATTCATTGAAATTATCCATATTCAATTTTTCGTCAAAATTTAAAAATACCGATAGTGTATCATCTAATCGTTTTGTCATCCATTGGAGGGTCCTCAAAATCAGAAAAACGAGTCCAACCCATAAAATAAGATTTATGCCAAACCATAAAATGACACCCCAAGGACCAGATGGAAGAGATAATCCAAATAACCTTGGAAAAGTTTCTTCAGTAGAAAAACTATATTCCCCCACAATTAATGCTAGGATCTCAAAAGCTAATGAGCCTGACATAATCACTTCCAATATCTGCATTTTATTTTCTTGACGTTCCGCTGATTTGAACATACGACGTTGAATCTGAGCAGTATCTTTTATACCCCGAAAAATCTGTTGAAGGCGTTTTTCTTGGATTACAGATATTTGATTTTGAAGGTTAGTTACTTCATTTTCTAACCCTTTTATGAGATCAGCAATATCATCAGCGCGTTCCCAATTTGATTGTAAAGTCTCTCTAATTTCCAAAATATCAGAAAATTGAGATAGATCTTCATTGAAATGTTTCTTGTGTACATTATATTCATCAAATGCATCCTTGATAGAATTTTTTATAAAAGAACTCAATTCAGACATTAACACACATTCTGCTGTAACAGCTGCCAATGTCTCTTGTGCTTTTCCAACTGCACGCGGGTCTGTGTGGAAGTTATTCGTCATCTCTTTTACTTCCTTAATCTCATCACTCACACTAAAAAAGAGATTGAAATAATTAGAAATAAACACGCTAACTGAGCGTGCAAAAGCAAATTGCACTAAAATCGGTTCATAATACGATAAATCTTTACTTATTAATATAGCTCCTGCGGTTCCGATGAAAACCTTATCTCCGTTTTTTAAATCCTTTGCTTTTTCAATATAATCCAAAATTTGACGCAGTTCTGATTCCTTTTCTCTCTTATCTAAGTATTCCTCAGCGGTTAAATTCGGTTCCATCGACTCTCCTAAAATCATGAAATATTTTTGGCGATAAAGTGCTCTTCCATAATAATTAAGATTCAGTAGTTCACGTTGATGTTCAGATAATAAATCATGTAATAGTTTTGATGAATCAAATGCAATATCGGTACTTAAGCGAGGAATATAATCTAAATACAGTATATCACTCCTTCCTTGTGCTTCTATTACATCTATCCCACAAATTACTCTACCATATTGGCTGATCGATATTCCTATTTGTTCTTTTTGGATAATACCTTGCTCTTCCGGATACATTATTTCTGTCACAAAATTAGAATACTCTGAAAGGGAGAATGACAATAATTCAACTTGTGTTTCTATAGATGAAGTTTCAACAACAGTAGAATTTGGGAGTTTATCGCGATCGGCAGTAATATACGTTTTTTTAATGTCATTAAAAGCATTTAGTTTTGTATTAAATGCAAACATTTCATTACGATGAAATGGAATATATTCTGAAACTAACAGCTTCAAGTTTCTTATTCCGAGAATTTCGGTAAGGCTATTATCTCGTATATTGTGTATTTTCTGATTCATACCTATTGTAACCTCCATTCTTCTGGTTCTTTATCATCATTCCTCTCTTTAGCACGTAGGAATATTTTGATGGTTTTTTTATCATCGATTTGAAGATATCCGTATTTTTCATCTCGCCTTGCATAGTTAATATAAAAAGGAAATTTTGGAAAATAAGGTTTAGAGGAATAAGATATATCTTCGATCGTTGTAATATCAGAATCAGTCCGTGAATTGCATGATTTGCACATCAGATAAATATTATCTTGGGGGTTTTTCTCGTATCGAACACTCAACAACTCATTGCATTGATTACACCGAATAATTTTATCCATCTTTCTCATGTATTCTTCGGGAATTCCAATTTTAAAGCCCTTTTTAGTCACTCGGTAGGCAGAAATCATTTTGGAGCTTTGAGAAATCAATTTTAAACATTCCACAAGATCTAATTGTCTGAGATCAACAATATCGTCTTCGGCTTCTTGGCTAATATTAAAAAACATTCGCCCATTGACCGTATCGACACTCAATGGTGCATAATCATAACCCGTAAATACTTGATCGATAATTCCTTGAAAAATAAAAGTTCGCAATGCCAATTCCTTTAACCAGACATCTGGATCCTCTAAATTTCTCCCTATATTCGAAAATTGGGAAATCAAGTAAAGTAGTTTTTTCTGGTCATCAGTTAATTCTAATGGAGACATCATTTACTTGAACCTATTTGTCATAATTGTATTGATGATGGTGTAAAAAAAGATTTGTAAAAAAATAAATCTTGAATCTATTTCACAATACGTACGGCATTAACTGCCTTATTCCATCGTATTAATTTCTCCTTTCGTTTTTCGGGATCCATTTTTGGGATAAACTCGGTATAATCTAATTTCAAGGATTTTAATTCCGTTAGATCTTTCCAAAAACCTACACCGAGACCGGCAAAAAAAGCAGCACCAGTTGCTGTCATATCCGCTTCTGGTGCTCTTTTCACTACAAAGTTTGCAAAATCTGCCATTGCTTGAAGTTCGATATCAGATTTACTTACTCCGCCATCTACTTTGATGCTTTTTATTTTTGTATTTGTGTCTTGTTCAATTCCCTTGATGATATCATACACGCGCAAGGCTAGCCCTTCCAAAACAGCCCTGGCTACATGACGTCTATGTGTAGTAAGGGAAAGTCCAAAAATTGCTGCCCGACAGGAAAAATCGAAAATAGGGAACTGAATGCCTGTGGGAGCAGGTACGAATACCACACCTTCTGTATCTTCCGTTTCTGAGGCGAATTCATTTAATACTTTTGGTGTATCTGACAATCCAATTCCCTCTCCTAACCAATCAATCAATGTTCCTGCTGTTGCCACTTGTCCTTCTAGCAAATAGGTGGCTTTTCCGTCAATAAACCATGCAATGAGAGGATATAATCCCCGTTTGGAAATTTTTGGATTCTCACCTACTGTGACATCCACAAAAATACCCGATCCTTGAGATACTTTAACATCACCTGGTTCAAAACATTGTTGACCGAACAATGCACACTGTTGATCACCACCTGCAGCATGAATGGGGATCTCTATACCAAATAATGACTTATGGGTCATTCCAAACAAGGAATTGGTTTCTAATACTTGGGGAAATCCCTCAATGGGCAAATTAAACATATTACAATATATCTTATTCCATTCCATATCGAATGGATTAAAAAGTCCCGTGCTTGCGGCATTAGTGTAATCGGTAACATGTGACTTTTTCCCAGTTAGGTTATAAATAAACCATGTGTCCAATGTTCCAAAAATTATTTCCCTCTTTTTTAACCGATCTCGTAAATCTGGTTGGTTGTCGAGTAACCATTTTAGTCTCACTGTCGCCTGCGCTGGATCAAATTTGAACATAGAGGTGGTTTTCATCATAACACTACTACTGATTGCCCCGATAATTTTAGTAATTCCTTTGAGAAACCGCCATTTACCCTTTTCATTCATTTTCTCTGCTGTTTCAACAGAGCGAATATCTGCCCAGCTTATAAAATTAGTTACTGGTTTTCCTGTTTCTTTCTCCCATAAACAAAAAGAACCTCGTTGATTGCTGATCCCAATCGCAGCAATATCTTCAGCTAAAAATCCTTTATTCAGAACACTTTTTACCACACTCAATAAAGCATTCCATAATTCTTGGGGGTTATCCTCAATTGCGCCCTCTTCAGGATGTAGAGGATTTGTTTTTTGATATTCTCGGGCTACGATATTCGCATGTTTATCAAATAAAATTGCTCGTATACCAGTAGAACCCGAATCGATACTAAGTATATATTTTTTTTCACTCATTAGAATTACACCATAACATGCTCATCTATACACTAACTATGATGGAATTCTCTATTTAACAGTTCTTATACCCGAAAAAAAAGAAACAGAAATATTTGCTAATATCTCCATTATATAATTAACTTTCAAGTTCCAATAAGTTTCTTATAAATTTCTTTCTTAATCCATCAATTCCGAACAACTCTTTGAAGTAGTATTTATTTTCGTTGGGTAGGTAAATTACTGGAGTGTATACAGTACAACCCTCTATATCACAAAATGTCTGGATGAACATCTCATTATGTAACAATTTGTCCACGACTTGCTGGTCCTCTACTGACCATTCCTCAAATCTAATGTCCTCTTCCTTTAACCAACTTTTCAAATCTGAGCATTTACTACAATTTTCTTTCGTAATTACTTTAAATTCTTTCATGATTGCTTTGAATTTAAAAAACATCTTAAGTATTCTCATTTACTGAACAAATTTTTTTCTCAATTTTTTCCTTTGAAAATTTTGTATATCTTCAAGCTAACTTATTACAAATTAATAAAATATATTCTGATTGTCACAGAATTTTTTTTTTGATTGGGTGAATGTTTATATTTAATTTGAAATGAGTAAAGAATTATGACTGAAACTATACAACGCATTAACTATACTTTTGAGGGTAATAAGGATATTGGGAAAGATGTCACCGTATATGCTCTTTCAACATGCGGTTTCTGCCGTCGAGCTCTTCAATTCTTACGAGATGCTGACTGTAAATTCAAATTTGTCTATGTGGATAAACTCCCATACGAAACCAAACAACAATTAAAAGAAGAACTACAAGATAGATATGAAAAACGAGTAGTATTTCCTTATTTAGTTATAGATGACTCAGATGTACTTGCTGGTTTCGTAGAAGAAGATTGGAAAAACACCTTAGGACTTTAATTTATCTATTACTATGATATATTGATCATTATGCCAAATAGGAAAACACTGAAGGATACAGAAAAATTTGTATTTATGGTAGCGGAAAAACAGGATTGGGAACTACATCCAGATAAAGAATTCTTAAAAATGCTATGTGAGGGATTAACCGAGAACTGGAATCGATATGGTTACTATTCATGTCCATGTAGGGACGGATCTGGAAGTAAAATAACCGATAATGATATCATCTGCCCATGTGATTATTGCGAACCAGACCAACAAGAATATGGACACTGTTATTGTGGATTATATTTAACAAAGGAATTTGCAGCCACAGGAAAAATACCCAAATACATACCCGAACGTAGACCAGAAGAAAAAATCCAATAAGCTATAATTATATTAAATTGCAAATTCGTTCATTTTTTTTTATCCCTTTCAAAATTTGGATAAATCTATGATTCCAAAGTGTAGATAAATAAGTACTTATTTGCTCATGAAAGGAATTATTCGCTATATCAGTACGATGGATATTAAGGGATGGAGTCTCCGTTAATATTTGCTGAATATGAGAATCTAGCATTACACTAAAATTGTATATTCCTTCCCAATTTACCTGGATTGATTGGATCCATTCATTATACTCAGATATCGATAAATATAGTAAAACCATAACCCCATTCAGCAACGTATACAACTTTTGGTACAAATCAGAATTAGTGGACTGGAATCCCATGTAAGAAAGAGAATTTGATAGAAAGTGAAACAATCGATATGTTGTTTCATCATTTTTAGGGACGCAGTAATAAGGAACTTGCTTTAAATAGATGAAATCTAACCGAGTAGACCGGATTGCACCTGCGTAGACAATTTTATATAAATACCATGCGAAAAGTTTGGAATTAAGATAACATAATAGATAAACCCTAAGAAATTCATTAGTTAATGGCTTTTTTAACTCTTTAAGGAAAATGTTTACTACTGTATCAAAACATACATATTTACCTGATGGGGGTCTTCTGCTAAAAACTAGTTTATAATGGGGAACTGGCTTTTTTACATGAGCATTTGCAAGCTGTCCTAGTATTTCCCCCAAAAATGTTGTTTTTCCGTCTAATATACTTCTGCAGATTCCTTTCCTAATAGGTTTTATATGAAATTGCCCAATTAGTTTTCCCTCGATACAGAAAAGGAAATTATTTTGGTAACGATTTATGGTTTTAGCTTGGTTTTGAATGTTCAGGCCCCTATATGCTTTAATACAACTTTCTAGAGTTTTTTTATGTATTTGCAAGTCTTGATATAACAAATATTCTTGATGAGTCAAACTCAAGATCAATGAATTTTTTTTAATTTTTTCCGTTTTCTCAATAGATATTCGACTTCCTTCGTTAGTCTCAGTAATATAATGCGTTCTAGATGCATCTTTTCCTGTAACAAGTAAAATTTGCTCCAATTTTACCTTATTAAACGCTTTACTAATATCTTGGATAAATATTAAATCTCTAAGAATACATATTTTCAAGGAATTCCACCGTCTACTGTATGCGAGAGATTTAGGGAGAATAAAACCCATTTTTCCTTTTTTTTTTAGAAGAGCTTTGCATAATAGGAAAAAATACGCAGCAGAATTTTGAATAATTGATGGATATAGCTTTCTCATACGTTTTAGGTGTGCCGTTTCTATGAATGCATTGTAGGGAGGATTACATAATATTACGTCATATTTTTT
Organism: Promethearchaeota archaeon; assembly: GCA_016933055.1. Taxonomy (GTDB): domain Archaea; phylum Asgardarchaeota; class Lokiarchaeia; order Sigyniarchaeales; family Promethearchaeaceae; genus AMARA-1. Next base: position 353,140 of record JAFGBS010000009.1, read on the forward strand.
GTCCGGGTCATATATATCGAAGAAATTTGCATATTGGATGGTTTGTAATAAATTATGGCATTCATTTTTGATTACAGATAAAGAAAAGGGATTTTTTTTATGAAGAGGATTTAAAGACCAATATACAAGTCGTAATCTGCAGAGTTCTACTGTCTTATTATTTATATCAAAACCATAAAGGCAATTATGCACAATCTTTTTTCGAATTTTCACTTCCTCATTATCCGAAATTATTTTTCCAGCAAGAATCACAGATAAAACGTAATTTGCTGCTGCTATCAGAAACTCTCCGAGACCGCATGCAGGATCTAATATCTTAATATTGAGTAAATCTTCTACTTTTTTATCATTGAAACAATTTTCAGTTAATTTCACGGCAATATCAGGGGGTGTAAAAAAAGAACCAAGATTCTTATTCAAAAATTGTGGATAAATCTGAGAGAAAAGTTTTGCATTTCTCTCTTCTTCTGTCCATTTCGGGTTTGTATATATTTCGTAAAGTATCTGATCAATTTCCATTTAAATCATCGGGGATATAACCGCTTGATTGTGCATTATAGAGTTTTCGATATATTCCATTGGGTAGTTGCATTAGTTCTTCGTGCGTACCACGTTCAGCAATACCCTTTTTCGTCATTACTAAAATCTCATGTGCATTCTTTATTGTGCTTAAGCGATGCGCAACTGCAATTGTCGTCCGTCCTTTTGAAAGATCATCAAAAGATTTCTGAATTTCTATTTCAGTATGTGAATCTAAGGATGAGGTTGCTTCGTCTAGAATTAAAATTGGAGGATTTTTTAAGAACACTTGGGCTATTGCAAGTCGTTGCTTTTGACCCCCCGAGAGTTTAATTCCCCTCTCTCCCACTATAGTATCATAGCCCTCAGGTAATGTCATAATAAAATCGTGCAGTTTTGCACTTTTAGCAGCCCTGATAATTTCCTCATCTGTCGCTCCTGGTTTTCCAAATTCAATATTTTCACGGATGGTTCCATAAAATATGAAAACGTCTTGATACACAATTCCAATATTTTTACGCAGCGATTCTAATTTTAAATCTTTAATATTTATATCGTCAATAAAGATTATTCCATTTCCTTCTTTGACGTCATAAAATCTCGGAATGAGATGTACCAGGGTTGTCTTTCCCACTCCGCTTGTTCCAACGATACCTATTTTCATTCCTGGTTCTATCTCGATATTAAAATCATTTAAAATCCAACTATCCTCACCCTCTTCGTTATATCGGAAAGAAACATTTGAAAATTCAATTTTTCCTTTTGGATACGTTAAATCAACTGCATCCTCTTTTTCAAGCATATCTGATTTAGTTTCCATTAAATCATGGAACCTTTTAAATCCTGCATATCCAGATTGGAAGATCTGGGTGAATTGGATTAATCTACGAATAGGTGTAATGAAGTATGCAACATAAAGAAGATAAGCAACTAACTCACCGTATAAAATAGTACCATTATACACGAATAATGCACCAGTAAATATTGCGGCTAAACTCAGTAAATCCATTAAGAAGTTATTACCTGCGCTGAATTCCCCTAAGTGCTTATAAGATTTACGATATGATTCAACATATTCCATATTCTTTTCCAGAAACTTATCAATTTCATAAGATTCATTAGTGTAACTTTTTGTGCTTCGAATCCCAGAAATGCTGGATTCAATCCTTGCGTTTATCTTCGCATGACTCTCTCTTACACCTCGGAAGGTGGTAACTAATTTTGTTCGTTTAGCTAATGAAAAAATAATCAGAAGGAATACAATAATAAAAATAATTCCTGTAATCAATGGGTTTATCGTCATCAATATAATGAATGATCCAATTATCATAATCATGGATATGAACAAGTCCTCGGGTCCATGGTGTGCCATTTCAGAAACTTCTCTTAGATCCCCAACAATCCTTGACATTAATTGCCCAGTGCGCATATTATCAAAGTACGAGAAAGGCATTTGCTGGATATGGATAAAAAGATCTTTTCTCATATCTCCTTCCATGTAAGTTCCTAAAAGATGCCCATAATAGGACATGATATAGGATGCTATCATCTTTATAATATATAGAAAAAATAAAACACAAGAGAAAATGATGATCATCTGGATGTTTCGATTAGGTATCCAATTGTCTATATACCAGCGTGAAGAAATAGGGAAAATTAAATCAAGAGCAGCTGTTAAGGTTGCACAGATCATATCTAAAATAAATAGACCTTTGAATGGTTTATAATATCGAACAAATCTACGAAAAATTTGCATTTTGTGTGAAGGAATATCACATAACATTTAGAGTTATTTTTTGATAATTTCATTAAATAGATCATATTTTTGTGTCTGTAAATAATCATGTGCTCTGCCCAGACTTTCCGGTTGCTTATGAGTTTTCGCTGTTGTAAGCGTAAGTTTTACCGCTGTATCCAATTTTATCCTATACCCAACACTTACGAAAACGGGAGAGGATTTATCTTTTAGTACAATTACATACCCTATCGTCTCCTCCTCGTCGATTATGGGGATTGTTTTTCCTACTTTTCGTTCAATTTTTTTCCAATCGTGTACATTAATAAGAGGCTTTTTTGCGACTCCTATGGAAGGTATGTTCATAGCGACTCCGATGGCAGTAGCTGCTCCAAAACGATGCGGATGAGCTCGACCATGCCCATCAAAAAATAGTACATCAGGTTGTGGTGATAATTTTTCAAGAGCTTTTGAAGCAATCAGAATTTCTCGAAAAGCTAACAATCCCGAAATGTATGGAAATTCGACCTTTCCTGTAGAAAATTCATGAGAAACCTCTTGTTGTTCTTTAACATCCCATAAAACTGCACATGCAAACCCATATTCATTTATATCATCTTCTAAATAGACTAAATCCACCCCCGCAACTAAATTGATGTCTCCCAATTCAATTCCTGGTGCATTCTCCTTAGAAACGAATTTTGCCCATTTTTTTTGTATCCCAATAGCTTGTTCTAGGGAATTTGGATATTGAAGTAATTCATTGCGATTATAATTTTCCTTCATAAAATCCATCTATTCCTCTTTTTTAAAAGCCTTTAGGGAGAACATCAATGGAACCTTATACGGGAATTCTGGTGGAAAATAGTAATACCCGTCCTCATGCTTAAACAACATGGGGTGAGATTTATACTCAGAATATGGGTATTCATGAAATTTCTCTATAGTGAGACCTACATTAACCAAATTATTGATAATTGAAGAGATGGGATGTCTCCATTCATATGCTGTTTTATTTTTCATGGGAGTATCGGATGCATAGGTGTACCCATCCTCATAATGTTCAACTTGACCTTCTGTGAAATAATTATATGCGATTCTCAAATGATCTTTGAATTTTTCATCAAACAATTGACCAAAGGGATGCCCGTCAATGATATAGAAAAATCCTCCCGGTTTTAGGAAGTGATTAATTATCTTGGCCCAGTTCTCTAGATCGGGTAACCACGCAAGAACTCCATATGAAGTGAATACTATATCAAATTGACCAGTTAAGTGTTCCGTAAGAGAATAAATATTGGATTCTATAAAATTTGCTGGGATCGCTAATTCTTTACTCAATGATCTCGCTAATTCGACTGCTTTATCGGAAAAATCTACACCCGTCACAATAGCTCCCATATTCGCCAAACTAAGGGAATCCATTCCAAAATGGCATTGTAGATGCAACATTAATTTTCCCGAAACATCCCCCAGTTCCTTCTGTTCTAAACGTAAAAGAGAATTTCTTGTTTTTTTAAATTTCTCTAATCCGTAAAATTTGGATTTGGAATGTATTTCAACGCGTTCATTCCAATTTTTTCGATTGGTATCAAAGTATTCATCATTCATTTTATGAATGTTCGGAATCTTTGTATTATAATTTTTTCAGAATTCTAGAAAATCATATAATAATTTATTCAATAAACGGTAAAATTTGATCGCGCCTGTATTTTTGAAGAATTTAAACCAAGGTAATATTGGATAGCAGTCTAATGTTGTATCATCATTCAATTTTCGTAGCAGAAAAAGAAATGAAAGATACTTAAATGGGTTTATTGAATTGCGTTCCAAAATCAAGAATTTAATTATATGGCGTAAATAATTTTTATTGATAAAAATGATTGTGCTAAGAAACCCCCATTGAGATGAAAGGGAATTATATAATGATTCTTTTTTCATATCAGAGATTCCTAAATCTTGTGCTGTATAGTACTGAATGTGCTGCAATATAGATTGATTAAACTTAATTCGTAAAGCTTCTACGATTATCTTACGTTCATTAGTAAATACTATGGCAAGTTGATCGTTTGGACCAATACTCTCCTTGAAACATTGAATTATATTTGAGGGTAAGGACCAATAGGATAATTTTCTCGGATTTAAGAGAAATCCACATATTCTGGTGAACAGTCGAACATACCCATTGTAGATAATAGGACGGGGAATAACATCCCATAGTTCTTCATTTTTTTTAACAAAATAAAGAAATCTCTGAAGTAAATATTCCAATCGCTTATCAGAAAGTGGAAAATCAGACTCACACAGATCAGAAATAAAATCGTAGCACCAATCTATGTCAACAAAATAACCCACTTTCGCCCTATGTCTCTTAGTATATTCTCTTTTAAATTCTCTCATGAAATGGATCCACCGATAATGATCTTTAATGGTAGTTCGACCAAATTCATAAGGTTTTGAGATTAGAATAGAGGAAGTATTTTTCTTGAGAAAAGTAACATACCAATCCTCATCGAAAAATGTAATTGGTATTGTTTCATTTTTGAATTCGCACTGAAATTTCGCGAAATATTCCTTATAATTAACGAATTTCTCAGTAAAATAACTTATAGTTGAAATTAAACGAATTTGGGGATAAGAAACGATGAAGTTTTTTACGCATCCCTCCAGTAATAATTCAAACAATTGTATTAACTTTAATTCTTCTTTCTCGGAGTTTTGAATAATTTGAGAAAGATTTCGTAGATAATCAGCATCAATTATCTTCATTCGACCCAATTGGGCAGCATACTTATTTTGAATGAAGGTACAAACTGATTGGAATACATTCTTCTTTTCACCTTCTAAATTGAAATTTTCAGGAATTACATCCAATATGACATCTTGAATCGTCGTTTGTTTTATGGTTAAATTTACTAAAAGAGATTCCATTATCAGTCTTCTATTATAATCATATACAATTATTAGGAAATCATCCCTCTCATCTATGAACGCTAAATATTTTGTTAGAAGTTTGTAAGCATGGTATAAATTGATATATTTATTTAAAAAAGGGATTTGTATATCTTCTAATTTCTGTAAACTCATAAATGATCGATTTGTATCTCCCACCAATGAGGACTGTTCGAAATTGGAGATTGTTTTATAAAAAATTGCTAGGTCTTCAAGATATTTCATCCTTTCATCTCCTGTTGATTAACTGAATCTTCTATCACATCTGTAAAGTTATTTGAACCAATTTTTATGTAATCCTCTAAAAAGACCTTCCTCATTGTTAATCCGGGCGTCCATCTTCTTTTAAAAAATTTCACTAATGCGTTCAAATAAGCGAAACCATCAGGTGGACATCCAGAAATTTCTAATATGTTTGGATTTAACTTAGTAAGTGGGTTTTTCTCTCGTTTTTTCTCTCGTTTTTGAATTCGATTTTGTAGAGTGTGTTGTAATTGCATTCGATAGGTCCCAAATCGTTTCATTCGATTAATTTTTTGCGTTAATCGCTTTTTCGCTCGTTCTCTCTTTTTACCTTCAGGAATTTCATGAATTATAAAATCGTAATGTTTTTGCAATTCAACTTCTTGTTTTTGGATTCTAATTTTTAATCTAGCTCGCTCTAAATCAATATCTCGTTCAGATCGAATTTTGCTCTTAACAATTATTTTTCTAAATCGGCGATCTTTTGTAGATTCGATAGCACAATCCCCAAAGATGATGCAATATTCATTACTCGGTTCAATAGGATTCTTTCCAAGTAACACCGAATATTGGGGTAAGGTTTCTTGGTCCTTTATCATACAAGTCTTCAATAATAACAACATTTCCGTTGCAGCCTTCTTGCACCCGGAACACATTACTCCTTTACAAATTTCTGTTTTATTAGGCCAAATTTCAGTAATGTTGATGAAAGTTTCATGTCCGCTAACTTTCGGAATGATTTTATCCTTTTTATAAGATTTTTTGCTCCAAAACCTTTTTTTCTCCTCTTCTTCTTGCTCCTTTTCCTTTCCACTGAGTAAAAACGAAACATCCCTCTCTTGGATGTGATTTTCATTATCTTCATATAAGCTTATTTCAAATCTTGATTTTTGCTCGTCACTCAATAGACTATAATCAAAATTCTTAATGTATTCCACCAAAGGACTATCGTTAGGATCTAATCCAATTAAACGGAATGCCACATAATCTCCTATTATTGAATTATCAGAAATCATCGACATATGAGAATAGAGAATGCTGCTATCTTTGTATAGAAGCGGTCCAGCTCTTGATAAACACACAGAAAAATCATATATAACTAAGTCAGGGGGATGAATCAAGTGGGATTCCAGGATAATTTGATTATATTTTTTGAGATATAAGTCATTCTCACAAAAATGTGGATCATTATATTCTTGAGGAAGAGTTTTTACCTGATTTCCAATAAGATATTTTGAACTTTCGATTGCCATGCTTAATAAATTAAACATTGATATCTTGGGGTTGACTATAGAAATAAACAATTCTGCCTTTTCTATCATCTTAGGGTATTCAATAACGTAATTTGACATTTCATACTCTGATTTTTCTTGATTTCCATCTAACGGTATGAATTGTACAAGTGGAAATTGTGAGGATATATATGTATTAAACCCTAAAGAATCCCAGACCTTTTTAGGAGAAATTGTGCTAAGAGACCCTCCAACTACAGATATTTGTTTTACCCCGAATTCAAAAAGTGTTTTAATAACGTAATACAAAAACTCAGGATTAATAGTGACGGGATAAGTTTGTGGAAAAGAAAGATCTATCTGTATTAACACCGAAGAACATTCTTTTATTCGAATTTTATAAGGTTCGAATAGCATTTGTACCGATAGTTGAAGATTAGAGATATTGGAAATGAGGATTTTAGATTTCACTTTTTATTATCCCACTGGTATGAAAGACTCACTTGTTAAATATAATGTGTCTTCATTGCATCGTTAGTGTCTTTGTGTTTCTTTCATCTATTTCATATGGGATTGTTTTTCATGAGAGCCATAAGCTTTATTTCGAGATGCTAACTGTCCTAATATTTTTTCTAACTCTGGAGCGATCTGTCCTACTGGTTCACTACTATACGGGGTACCAGGTAACGGCATGAACGTATGGGTGTGAATTCGTATTTTTTTCGAAGATTTAAGAATATCCCTGAAAAATTGAAGAGTTAGGGTTATATCTTCTTCTGTTTCTCCGGGAAGTCCAAAAATAAAATCTAAATCAACTCCGTATCCATAACCTAGTATCAATTCTATAGCATCTAATGCTTGTTGAAACGTATGTGCCCGATTACAACTTTTCAGTAATTTATCTGATGCGCTTTGAACTCCAATAGTGAAGAATTTATTGCTTATAAAGGGATGAACTGCTTCCATCATCTCCGTAGTGACATATTCTGGTCTAATTTCCGAAGGGAAAGTGCCAAAATAAATTTCATCTAAGTTCGGGATAGCCTTAATATCATGAAGCAATTTTTTTACAATTACTGGATTAGTACTCTTGCCTTTAGGAGAACCATATGCAAATGCATTGGGAGTAGTAAACCACACCCGGTCATAACGAATCTCCACAGCTCGTTTTATCCAACGAACAATATTTTCAGGAGCAACATGTCGCATGGTCGTATACAAATGTCCTGTTTGACAAAATTTACATCGGAAAGGACATCCCCTGCTTATTTCGATAGGACAAAATACTCGGTATTTTTCTGAATAAGGGGGATATTTATTCAGATCTACAGATTCATTAACAACATATATTTTTGCAACAGACGAAATGCTGCTTTTTATATCAGCGAGAAATTTAGGAAAACTGATTTCTGATTCTCCTAATATTACAAAATCAGCTCCCATATGTATAACATCTTCTGGATGACCAGTAGCATGCCATCCACCAACTACAATTAACAAGTTTTTGCATAATTTCCGTAGTTTCGGTACGTTGTGTTCCATAAAATTTTGAAAATCCGTTCTCTGCGCCGTCATCAATGATACTGGTATAATCACGTAAGGGCGCTTTCGAATTTGGTAATGCAATAAATTTGAGGGTACTAGTCTGAAAAGATTTTTTCTGATAATCACAATATCATAAAGATTCTGGATTTCTGAATTATATTCAATCACACTCAACAATTTTGCATAGGAATACACATTTGGTTTCGAAACGCAAAAGAACAGTAAAGGTTTTAGCATCCACTCACATCATGACGAAATTCAAACTGCAATTCGAATTTTTGAAATATATAAAGAATTGAAAAAGAAAAAGTAAATGATTTCAGACTGTTACTTCAACCTAGTATAACATCATTACCAACATATAACCTACGAAAACAACTTCGGATATAACGTCAAATGCAACAAAAACTCTTACGTAAAATACGTAGGTAGAATTCAAGAAAAAATAAAAAAGAAAAAGTAATAACTTTCGTATCTAGTACATGCCGCCACCAGGAGGCATTCCAGGAGGTCCACCAGAATTTGCACCGGCAGATATAATATCGTCGATTCTTAATATCATCTGAGCGGCTTCACTTGCAGATTTGATGGCTTGCTTCTTTACCACGATTGGTTCAATAACTCCTGCTGAAAGAAGATCATCGACAACTCCCAATTCTGGATCAATACCCGAGTTTACATGAGAGGCATGCGAGGCTCTTAGCTGCATCAGCATATCAATCTGATCAAACCCTGCATTTTCAGCAAGCGTTTTGGGAATAATGTCCAAGGAATCAGCAAATACTTTTACAGCTAATTGCTCTCTCCCGCTTAGGGACTCTGCATACTCTCGTAACTGTTTCGCAACTTCTGCCTCGGGGGCTCCACCGCCTCCAATGACCGCAGGTTGTTCAATTATGTCTTTAACCACGCATAAGGCATCATGTATCGCACGATCTGCTTCTTCTACGACCAGCTCAGTCCCTCCTCGGATTAGAATGCTAAGTGCACGAGGATCTTTACAGTCTTCGACAAAAACCCAATCTTCCTTCATTACTTTCCGTTCCTCGAACAGTCCTGCTTTTCCTAGCTTGGTTTTGTCTAATCCTTCGAAGGATGTGAAAATCGTACCTCCGGTAGCTTTTGAGAGTTTTTCTAAATCGGATTTCTTTACTCGACGCACTGCCGATATTCCTTTTTTTGCTAAAAAGTGTTGTACTAAATCATCGATTCCTTTTTGGCAAATCACGACATTTGCACCGGTTGCAACGATCTTATCTACCATGTCTTTGAGCATTTGCTCTTCTTGATCTAAGAAAGACTGGATCTGGTCTGGTGATGTAATCGAAAGCTTAGCATCGAATTCGGTTTTTTTGATCTCTAAAGCTTCTTGCAAAAGAAGTATCTTAGCATTCTCAACGCGTTTTTTCATGCTTGGATTTACAACTTCTTTATCCAAGATAATACCCGATATGAGTTGGGTGTCTTCTACTGACTCTCCTTCTTTCTTTTGAATCTGGATTTTATCAAGGTCCACAAAAAGGGTACCATCTTTTTCTTCTACGACACTAAGTGCGGCTTTTACAGCGATGTCAGCAATACGGTGTTTACTATCGTTAACTACTTTACTGGACATGCTGGTGATGGCTGCTTGTCTCAAAATGTTTTGATCTTTAGGATCGACTTTCGTCCCGATAGCGTCTAAAATTTCCAAAGCTTTTTCTGCAGCTTTTTGGAACCCTTCTGTAATGATTGTGGGATGAATTTTCTGTTCTAGCAGTTTTCCTGCACGTTTAAGTAATTCACCGGCTAACACGACTGCGCTTGTTGTGCCATCTCCCACTTCGTCGTCCTGCGTCTTTGCTACTTCTACGATCATTTTTGCTGCGGGATGCTGAACATCTATCTCTTTTAAGATGGTAGCTCCATCATTTGTTATAGTGACATCTCCAAATTGGTCCACGAGCATTTTATCCATACCTCGTGGTCCTAAACTAGTCCGCACGGCTTCTGCTATAACTTTTGCAGCTGCAATGTTGTTTTGCTGAGCATTTTTTCCTTGTTGGCGCTCTGAACCTTCTTTTAACAATAATACTGGTTGTCCTGATAAACTAATTTTTATCACCTATTTATATTTTAAGTATTTAAATGAAGTCTAAGTCACCGTATCTATGATAGTTTAAAATTTTTTTGATCATTCTCATCTAGGTCTGATTCTGATGGGCAGTAATTCCCATGAATAATGGTGAAGGTATTTTCAATACTCTCCTACAATGCTCCCCTATAAGAAGAATATAAGTATCTAACTTTATTTTTGGCGTTGGTAATTTAATAATTTCATAACAAGTAATTTTAATTATTCTAATGGTCAAGTATATTCATCAAATTTAGGAATGAAAGATATGGTAAAACGACTACCATTACACACTACACATGTCGAATTAGGAGCGAAAATGATAGAATTCGCTGGGTATATAATGCCTGTACATTATGAAACAGGCGTTATTGCAGAACATATGAATGTTCGGGAAAATATAGGTTTATTTGACATATCTCACATGGGAGAAGTATTAGTAGAAGGCCCAGATGCTAAACCTTATCTTCAGAAAATGTTTACTAATGATTTAAGCCTTCTCTATGATGGAAAATCCCAGTATGGATGTTTGTGTTATGAAAATGGTACCACTGTAGAGGACAGTTTTTATTATCAGCATTCTGAGACGAAATATCGCCTTATCATTAATGCTGCAAACCGCGAAAAGGATTTAAATTGGTTGAGTAAACATGCTGAGAAATTCAATGTCAGAATAAAAGACATGTCTAATCTAAGGGGAAGGTATGCCCTCCAAGGACCTAAATCATTCGAAACCCTAGAACCTTTATTATCTGATAGCATCAAAAACCTTCAGCGATTTCATTTTAAAGAAACCCAACTACTTGGCGTTGAAGTATTCATAGCTCAAACGGGATACACAGGTGAATTTGGATATGAAATCTCTTTTGAAGTTGCTGATGCTCAAAAAGTATGGAATTCAATATTGGAATCTGGAAAAATCTATAATATACTCCCCATCGGATTGGGAGCACGTGATACCTTGCGATTAGAAGCCTGTTATTCCCTATATGGGCATGAATTGACTGATAAAATCACTCCAGTAGAGGCGGGAATTGGATTCTGTGTGAAACCAAAAGAAGGAATTGACTTTATTGGTAAAAAGGTTTTACTTGACCAAAAAGAGAATGGTACGGATAAAAAAATCGTTGGATTTGAAATAATCGGAAAAGGAATCGGTCGAGAGGAGTATAAAGTATATTCGATGGATGGTGAGGAGATTGGTTATATTACCAGTGGAACATTTTCTCCTTTGTTAAAGAAAGCGATCGGTTTAGTATTATTAAAGATTGAATATACATCAATAGGTACCGAATTTAATATCGATATTCGGGGTAAACCCACTAAAGCTATAGTGGCACCTACACCCTTTTATGACGTTCATAAAAAATAAGGAGCAAAACAAAATGAACTTTCCAAACAATTTGAAATATTCTAAAACACATGAATGGATATTGAAACAAGATGACAATATCGCCTTGGTAGGGATTACAGATTATGCCCAACACGAACTTGGAGATATTGTATTTGTAGAATTCGAACCTGCGGGGGAGAATAAAAGTAAAGGAGATACTATCTGTAATTTAGAATCTGTTAAAGCTGTTGCATCTGTATACATGCCAGTTTCGGGGAAAATCAAGGAAATTAATCCAAAACTATTGGAAGATGAAGATTTTGCGCTTGTTAATAATTCTCCCTATGAGAATGGATGGTTAATACAAATTGTAATGAGTAATTCAGATGAACTCTCTGAACTTATGGATTCAACTACTTACCAACAATTTGTCGAGGAAGCAAAATAATAATGGATTTTTCTCCCCTTTCCAAGCAAGATATTCTAGAAATGCTGAAAACTATCGGTGTTGATTCTATAGAAGATCTGTTTAGAGATATACCTAAATCTATTCGTAATCCCTTACTGGGAATCGGCAATGGGAATTCGGAATTAGAAACACGCTTAATTCTGGAAGATCTTGCTTCCAAAAATACGGTATATACATCATATTTTAGAGGAGCAGGGATGTATAATCACTACATTCCCCCTGTGGTTAACCAGATTATTAATCGCAATGAATTTTATACGGCATATACACCCTACCAGCCTGAAGTCTCTCAAGGGTATCTGCAGGCTATTTTTGAATACCAGACTGCTATTTGTAACCTAACTGGAATGTATGCGACAAATGCATCCGTATATGATGGAGCAAATGCACTCGTAGAAGCCGCTATTATGTCAAAAAATATCACTAGAAGAAATTCGTTTCTTATTATTGGTGAATTAAATCCGGAATATTATCGCGTATTTAAGACATATGGATTTTCTTGCGAGTTTCAAATTCTATCGACAAATCTTGAGAATTATAAAGAAATGCTACAACTAGGTGAGTACGCTGCTGTTGTGATTCAAAATCCGACTTTTTTTGGAAATCTTCAAGATCTTGAGAACATTTGTAAAACTGTTAAAGAAATTTCTCCTAAAACTCTCATAATTGAGGTCATTATCGAATCAACTAGCTTAGGACTTCTCAAAAAACCCGCTAGTTTTGGTGTAGACATCGTATGTGGAGAAGGACAACCTTTAGGCATACCAATGTCATTCGGAGGACCTTCCTTAGGTTTTCTAGCTACGACTAAGCAGCATTACAGAAAATTGTCTGGAAGGATTGTGGGAGAAACTACTGAAATAGATGGTAAAAAAAAAGGATATTTACTGACGTTACAAGCGAGGGAACAGCATATACGTAGAGAAAAAGCACTCTCCAATATCTGTTCTAATCAGGCATTATGTGGATTAGCAATAATTGTGTATTTGACCGCAATGGGTTACAAAGGTTTACGTAAAGTTGCTGAATTGAACGTAAAGAATGCGTATTATTTAAAGTCGCAACTCAAAGATTTGCCGGGCATTGAAGTCTTAAATGGAAATACTCCTACCTTTAATGAATTTTTAATCAGTGTTCCTACCGGATTTAATGAACACTTGGAAAAAATCTGTATACAAAACCATCTTCTCCCTCCGTATCTACTTGAAAAAGATACCTTAGAGATAACAAGAGAGATGTCAATGTACGATTTCAAAAATGAGCGGGATTATTTACTTACATGTGTTACAGAAATGAATAGGGCTGAACATATTCAAGAATTCATACAAATATTCAAACAAGCCATGCAATTAAACGGAGGAAGTCCAAAGTGAAAACTATTTTTGAAAAAAGCATAGATTGTCCCTTAACACACCATAGGATTTCAGATTCCCCTCTTATCGCCAAAAAAATCAATGAAATTATCCCAGACATCTACTTGGAGACAGATCATGGTTACGGGTGTGATGAAGAGCACATACTACCTGAGGTCTCTGAAGTAGAATTAGTGAGACATTATGTTAAACTTTCAACTCGCAATTTTGGAGTTGATACGGGTTTTTACCCATTAGGCTCATGCACAATGAAATACAATCCAAAAATCAATGAGTACACAGCATCTTTGCCTGGTTTTTTAACCCATCCCTATCAATCTTCCAATCAAATTCAAGGTTCATTAGAATTATTGTATGATTTGGAACAAAAATTATGTAAAATAACTGGTATGGATGCATTTACTCTTCAACCCTCAGCTGGCGCCCATGGAGAATTTACAGGCATTTCAATAATGAAAAAATATTTTCATGAGAAAGGAGAAACCAAAAAATTCATCATTGTTCCAGATTCTGCACATGGAACTAATCCAGCAACTGCGGCAATGTGTCAATATGGAGTAATTACGATAACCTCTAATAAGCATGGAGAAGTTTCACTAGAGGAATTAGAAGCAGCAATGCAACAAAGGGATGTAGCGGGAATCATGTTGACAAATCCTAACACTTTGGGATTATTTGACAGAAATATCCTTAAAATTACAGAAATCGTACATAGATATGGGGGTTTGGCATATTATGATGGGGCAAATATGAATGCAATGATGGGAAAATGTAAACCCGGAGAGATGGGATTTGATATTATTCATCTCAATTTGCACAAAACCTTTTCTACTCCCCATGGAGGAGGTGGACCTGGTTCAGGACCCGTAGGAGTTAAAAAATTTTTAACTGAGTACTTACCAAATCCTCGGATTGTATATAATGATAAAAAATACACTCTTTCAGAGGTCGCAACTAAATCCATTGGAAAAGTTAAGGCGTTTTATGGTAATTTTGGGATTCTCGTAAGGGCGTACACCTACATTTTAATGATGGGGGAGGATGGATTAATCCGCGCTTCAGAGAATGCAGTTCTTAACGCTAATTATCTTCGCTCATTGCTAAGTACTGAATATAAGGTACCTTTTGACCGAATCTGCCAACATGAATTTGTTATGAGTGATGAAACCCTAAAAAATGAATGTACAACGTTAGATCTGGCTAAACGATTACTTGATTATGGATTCCATGCACCGACGATTTATTTTCCTCTCATCGTTTCAGGTGCTATTATGATAGAACCGACCGAAACTGAAACCAAGGAAACTTTAGATACATTCGCCCAAACTCTCAAGAAAATTAAGACTGAATCCATCCGAGAGCCTGAACTTTTGAAGAAGGCCCCCATAAGTACAGTAGTTGGAAGGCTTGATGAAGTTAAAGCTGCACGCCAGCCAAAACTAAAATTTGAGAATTAGTAACTATATTTTTTTTTATTTTTTCTCTTAACTAAACGATACTTTTGTAATGCCGCGTATCATTAAAGAACATGCTTTTTCCAAGGATTCTAATGGGATTCGGTGAGATCCAATATTTCCTCGTTCACGAATAGCTCCTTCAGGATCGCTTATGTTTATTCTATATTCTGACTCCATTGTGGGCAAGTAGATTTGATTTACACCTAACAGAATTTCGGGGGAAATGAGTTCTTGAATCATTTCTTTCACCGAACTTTTTTCGATGATAACGATGTTTGGAATTAGATATAAATCTTGAATTTTTAGGAGTAATTCAGGGCTAAACTTTATTGTATCCCCGATTCCTACCACTAAAAATACGATATCTCCCACATCGATCGCGTTATAAAACGAAGCGGTTTTCAGTTCGGGAAAGTCTCCTTCTTCGAAATCCAGTAAATCTTTTGCGAGGTCCATATCGAATTGTGTAACATATCCTTGATCATAGCGTTCTTGACAGCTATAACAAAGTGTATCCAGACAAGTTTTACAAACAGGTAATTTTTTCAAGTTCTTTATTTCCTCCTATAGCCAACATCATATTGCCAATGCTAAAGAAGGAGTTGGAACTAGATGATTTTTCGATGTTTAAAGTTCAATAATATCGATATTCAATCTTTTAGTTAACATATCTGCTTTTTCTGGTGTAGTTTTAAAAATATATAGGGTGGTTGGTGTCCTTAATTTTAATTTAACTACATCTCCACTACGTTTAACTCTGCAACTTTGAGCTCGCTTGGATATATCTAAAAATTCTTCTTCTTTAGTAATTTCAGTCGGCATTTGGTTTGTGAATATACCATTTTTAAAAAATTTTTTCTAGTTCCTTTGAAAGAAATGGTATCATGCGCAAATTTTTTTAGTTAAGTTAAATAGACCAGCATACGAACTAATAAGGTGATTATCATTCCAATCGCAGATCCTCAGAAACGTAAAATTGCTGCCCATTACTTATTGTACAAGACCATATGTCGTAGATGCGGAGCTTTAAATCCGTATAATGCCAAGAAATGTCGACGTTGTCGTGGAAAAGATCTCAGACAGAAAAAACGCGAAGTAGGGAAATAATCTACTTATTTTGTATTAATTTTAAGACCCTAATCGCCATGTAGGCTGCATTTTTAGCATTATCAATACCCACACATGCAACCGGGATTCCTGAAGGCATCTGTGCAATAGATAATAAAGCATCAAGTCCTCCTAATTTAGCACTTACAGGTACCCCAATTACTAATTTTTCCGTTTTTGATGCAACCACACCCGGTAAGGCGGCACTCAGACCGGCAATACAAATGAACACTTTTGCGGTGGTATCGTTAACATATTTGGTTAACTTATCGGGGTCTCGGTGAGCAGAAATGATTTGAAGATCATAAGCGATGTTGTGCTCTTCTAAGATTTGGATAGCTTTGCTGTACACATTTTCATCAGATTCACTACCAGCAATTACTGCAACGTCAATTTTTGAAGGCATATTATGGATTTCTTAAACACAAATAAGAAGCTTATGCTTACGATCGATGAGCAACTAACGAAAATTTTTCACCTAATGACCATAAGGTTTTGAAATAGGTCATAGCATACCGAACTAGGTTAACTTCAGTAATCCAAAACACCATATTTTCCTCGCGGACGTTCAATTTAAAGAAAGAGGAGAGAAACACAAGAAGATCACTATCATCGACAATAATGCCATCAAACATAACCCGTGAATTAGTTTGAATCTTGGAAATTGTCAGCATTTTTCTCCAAATTTTTTTAGTATCTGTACTTGGATTAAAATCTCTAGGAATACTAACTTGGATTTCCACTTTTCGTGTATTAGCTTCCAATAAATGGTCAAAAAACTCTTCAATAAAACCTTCATCTGGTTTATTGAAGAAAATTTGTATTTTATTCTTAGCTCCATTCAATAGATTGGCGATTTTTAAGCTTATATCTCCTTTGAGCATAAATATCGGAGTCGTATCTATTTCCTTTTCATTTCCGTATCGAGGTTCTAATTTATCAATAAGAGCAGATTCTATCCGTTTATATTTCTCCTCGAGTTGTTTCTTAGCAATCTTTGCCACAGACTTCGGTCGTTCGGCTTGATACATCATTGGGCGACCTTGGTGAACTTTGACCCATCCTTGACTCTCTAAATTCAATAAAATGTCATAAATTCGGCTATAGGGTATATTAGTTTTATCTGAAATTTCCTTTGCGCTAGAAATTCCATTGATAGTTAATGCTACAAATGCTTTTGTTTCATAATCAGTCAATCCGAACTCTTTTAACGCCGCATATACCTCATGGTCGATCTTTGATAACGTTCTAGTTCACCCCTTAACCTTGTATTAGCCAACGTATTATACCCATTAAATGTTTATTATTTTACACATTTCTCTAGAGGCTTAGTTAAGGAAAAAAGAATTACTGGATAAGCCACATGACTTCTTAAAAATACGCACAACTTTTTAATAATGGTAAAATATCAATAAATCATCAATTTTAAAGGAAAAAAAAGATGCCAAGTTGTGATGATTTTAGCGTTGGGGAAATTTGGACGTGTCTGGATTGTGGTTTAGAGATTAAGATTTTAAAAACCTGTACGGCTTGTGAAGAAGGTTCTGATTCTTGTGGTTGTACCGACAAGGATAGTGATCATGAGCATGCACCACATGGGTGCGAATTTACATGCTGCAATAAGCCGTTAGTATTGAAAAAATAAGTTTTTTACCTATTTTTTCATTTCTTTTTTTATGCAGAAACTGAAAGGCATATTTGGACCAATTCCTATTTTCCTCACGAAAGATGGTTCTATAGATTTTGATACTAATCTAAAAATCAGTAAGCAGCTCTTATTAACCGATATTGATGGACTCTTTATTTTAGGAACGACTGGGGAATTCCCGTATTTTTCTATGGAAGAAAAAAAACGGTATATAGATATGTTTTGTGAAAATTTCTCTCAATTCAAACCAATAGTATGCTGTGTGTCCCATTGGTCCCAAAAGAAGGCGATCGAACTTACCGAATACGCATTAAAAAATGGATTCAAATATATTTCAGCCCTCCTTCCGCAATATTTTCCCGTCTCGGAAATAAATATTCTTGAATATTATCGATCGATAAGAAAGAAAATTGATGATTACGATTCTTCAGTAGCTTTTATTTTCTACCATATTCCTGTAATCCAGTCTGCAGTTAGTGTAAAACCGGGAGTCATCATACAACTTGCTAATGAAGGTGTGATTCAAGGAGTAAAAAATTCAACTCCTGATCTAGACCATTCAAGAAAAATTATTGAAAATACTGGAAAGGAATTCTCATTTCTATGCGGAACAGAAACCCTCCTCTTGGAGGGATTTAGAGATGGGGCTATTAACACTCAATTCGATGGAGGAATATTTTCTGGAGCAAATGCATTGCCCTTAACCTACAAAAAGTTGTTTGAAGCAACCAAAATTGCAGATAGGGATAATTTTGCTCGATTGTGGCCATTAGTAGATGAATTCATTGCAATATTTGATCATGGGTTAACCTATTTACCTCAAATTACTAAATATGCAATGAAAAAAGCAGGATACGTCGTTTCAAATGAAATTAACAAACCTCTTGGAGTAATTGACAAGAAGATAAAAAAACAAATTAGTGAAGTCATCCATAAGATTCAAATCTATTGGGGAACGAACCAGATTTAAGCAAGTGGTTTTGGCGTTAAGTCTTCATCCCCTAATTCGATCATCAATGAAAGCACTGTAAACTGCATCGTCAGCATTTCTTTACATTCAATCTCTAATTCCATAAATTCTTCAGTAGTGGTATTGATTCCATATTTTACGGCTAAATCACGTAGTATAGCAGAGAGTTGGGTGAGTAAGAAATCTTGTTTGGATAAATCTAATTTCTGATTCTTTATCCATCTGTCAATCTCATTTTTAAGATAAATCTCAGTGCTGGTCATGGGGCTATAAACAACTTCAATTTCAGCAAGCTTTCCACGATCCAATAAATATTCCTTTGATTTTAATACGGGTTCAACCAATAAACAGAGATTAAGAATTTTCGGTCCAGGTGCTAGGGTATCAAAACTAATCCCAAAAATGTTCAAAATTTCATCTTTTCGCTCTATTTTAGAATAATCTAAATATAACTCAAGAAGATTCACAAAAGTGGTTTTTACTAATACATCAGGTATATTATCTACAAGATCGCAGATTTCATAAGAAATTGTAATTATTTCAAAGATTCGCTTCTGAAATTCGGCATCCCGTAAATAAGTACTGAAGTAATTCAAGTATTTGCGGGTTTCCTCTATAATGAATGGGATTTTAAAGGACGGATATACATTAAGAAGGGATAAAAAATCCTCAGAATCAACGGGATTCCCCAATAAATACACAATTTCTTCAATTGTGTTTTTTGATAAGTTCTCCGTCATTACCTTCAAATCCTATTTGTGTATTATATTATATTTATTTTTCGAACTAGTGATTAAGTTTTAATCCTAGCAATATTCTCAAAGCTAACCCAAATATTTTGCGTTTTGGCATTTTTTTTGATAGAATCCTTAAATATAAACCCGTTGTAGTTTTTGGTGGGATATCCAATTCTGACTTGAATGTTAACCGTATGGCACTTTTTGGACATGTTGAAACACACAATCCGCATCCAATACATCGATCCCAATCTATAACCGCTTTATGATTAATAATCATTATAGCATCCATATTGCAGCGATTAATACAAACTTCACACCCAATACATAGATCAGTATCCACTTCTGAATAGTAATTAGATTCAAAATATTGGGCGGGATTTCTTAAATGCTTAGCTTCGCTTAAAACTCCACAACAACAACCACAACATAGGCAAAGGAATGCGGGTTTTTGACTGTTCGAAGGTTGCAGTACTAAACCCACTTTTTCAGCCTTTTCCAAAATTTCTAGTGCTTCATCTTTCGTCAAATGTCTTTTGTTACCATGCCAAGTTGCAGGTTTGCCGTCATATGCAAATGTTAAACACCATTCACGTAAATCAGTTTTCTTACAAGGACGTTCAAGTAGATCACATGATTGCCTACAGATACAATTTCCCACCAAAATATCTGTTGTTTGATTAATAATATCTCTGATGTTATCATATGTAGTTACTGGGGAGGCATGAGTGAATGATTTTTCCACAGGTATCGTCCGTAATTGAAGTTCGGTATCTTTGCGGAAGAATTCATCTCGAAAACCCGCTTGCATATATTCTAACATTAAATTAGAAAGTTCCAGATCCACATTATCAACTTTATATTCATATAATCCCACAACAAGCATGTCTGCTCGATATTTCGTATTTCTCTTATTTTCTGTTCTTGTAATCGTTCTTTTTTCTACCATCCCATCTAGTATGTATTTTAGGTGAGTTTTTGAGTAACCGAGGTGTTTTACTCTTCTATAAATTTGCTTTAGGGATTGAGGTATGATAGTAAGGTGAAGTAAGATTTGCGCCTCTCGTTCAGTAAAGAAATATTGTAAAAGCCGTATTTCTACACCAGTTTCAGTCGCGGGAAATCCTATTGGTAAATTATCCAAATGTTTTTGTAGTTTCTGGTAAACTGAAGCCATCGAATCTAATTACGTTACAAACTAATTAAATGAATGCTTAAGAACTCTTTAAATAATTAAGATCCTATTGGCAAAAAACGAGGATCAGCAAAATATTGTAGAGTTAATTGTAATTTGGAAAATGTTCCACCCAACTTATGACATGAAGATAATTAGATTTGTAGCATGAAACAAATAGTGTGCAACAAAATTATTTAGCATTCCAATAAATCTAGGATAATAGAGTCTTTATTTTAATTTATTAGAAAGGAATTGAAAAAATGCCAACATTTCTGGAATTTTGGATAATTGATCGTAATGGTATTACTCTTTACCATCAAAAACGAAATAAAAATGTCGAAAGCATAAATAAGAATCTTTTCAGTGGATTTGTTTCGGCATTTCATGATATTATTAATGTGAGTTCTCAAGAGAATGTCGAATCCATTAAGTTCAAGAATTCCAAATTAATTATGATTCCTACTAATGTCTATGAGCGATTACTCTTTATCGCTCGTACGGATCAAAAAGAAAAAGACAAGAATGTTCGTAAGGAGCTAAATAAACTATCAAAAATCTTTCTTAATGAATTCAACGAGGAATTGAAGAAATGGGTGGGTGATATGGATACATTTGAAACTTTTGGAAAATATCTTATACCTTATTGGTAATTGAGCAAAATGTTTTCTACTTATTTTTATTAGAGGAATGTTTAGAAAGATTATAATTCTTTAATATTTGGTATATAAATGCCAACCATTAAGATTGGATGTGCTGGGTGGGTTTATGAAGATTGGATTGGACCTTTTTATCCAGATTACGTATCCAAAGAGAGATTTTTAACATATTATGCAAAACACTTTGACATTGTAGAGATCAACTCTTCACATTACAATATTCCCAAAGAGAAAACCATTAAAAAATGGAGAGAATCCGTACCACATGATTTTCGTTTCTGTATCAAATTCTGGAATCAAATCACTCACATCAGCGATCATCGGATAGGTATTCAAAATCTCCATATTTTCTTGAATGCATTTCAACCCCTAATCGAAAAAATTGCATATTATCTGATTCAATTTCCGCCAAGTTTCCGTTATGATAGGGATAATTTCATTTACATTCATGAAATTCTTGACAAAATTGACCCAGATATCAAAGTTTCTGTTGAATTAAGGCATAATACTTGGTTTGATTTGCCTAATATGAAATCGTTATTAAATGGGAAAAACCAAATTCTTGGAACAATTTATCTCAATGATATAATCCCGTATTATCCCGAATGGCAAAAGAATTACTACATCCGGGTTATTGGAGATCGAAATCTAAAAAAATTCGATAGAGTGCAGAGAACAATTCCAGAAATATGGAATGACTTAACTTCGTTTATCAAACAAAACCGAGAAAACACCAAAATAGATGATATATTCGTTATTTTCAATAATCACTATTCGGGTTTTTCTCCAGCCGATTCGAATATGCTTAAGAGTTTCTTGGATTTACCAATAAAAGATTTTAAGAAAAAGGGAACTATTACCGATTTTTTTTAAAGATATAGACTAGAATTATGTTTTATTAAATCATATAGACTCGAATCATTAATAGGATCTGAAATATCACAGATTTTACTATTTGTGAAATACTCAAAGTCGAATTCCGTATAATCCTTACTCTTTTTATTAGAAATTGGCATCAACCGACAAGTTAAAGGTTTGTTTAAACGTGTCGATAACATGGCGACATCCATCATTAACAAACTTAATGCTCCCTCTGAAACATTCCCGGGAAGTGGTATGGTGTCTAAACCTAAGCCACACACTGTTGAATTCAATAAAAGTTGCGTTAAGTCGAATTTCCCTTCAGAATGTCGTTTTGCTATTATATAATCTTCTAATAATGGTTGCATGAACCCACTAAAGCCTATCTTAGGTCTTTTCACTTTTTCAATCGCAGATGTAATTAACCCGATAACAAATATAGTTCCCAAATCACCGAAATGAGATAATTTTATATTTTCGAGTGCAGTTCCAATACTCTTTTCTACAATAGGATAAGGGGAGGGACTAAAATCCATACCACCGTACTTTATCCCATGTTTAATACAAAACGGCTTTAAAATGCTGAAAGTCTCATCATATATTGCAGTAAATCGTTGAACTATGCTATCTTGTAACCATTTTAAGTCATACTGATGCTTGGAAAATTCCTGGGTGATTTTAGCCATCTCATCTGCTGCTTCTAAAGCAATCGTAATTTTTGGATTCACTCCTTGATGATATGCTGACGGGAAAAATGGTGTGTTTGGTGGAACATTGAATGTCGCTGCGAATTGTAAATTCTTAAAAGCGTTTATGTCTGATAGTTTTTTAATTACCCAGGCGCATTTTTTTATTGCTTCGAGAGAAATTCCATTTCGAATGGAAGAAACTTGTATGCTAGAGAACATAACAGAATGATCCTTGAAATACTGAGGAAAATTTTCAATTATTCTTAATTGGGTGGGAGTTAATGGGTGGGTTTGATCGCATAATCCAGGAATAAACGAATAATAATCCACTAAGTTTTCTTTTACTAAAGTATCAATATATTCGAGTTTAACTGGTATTTGCGAAAAAAAATCCCCATCAAATTCACTTTTATGCGTAAAAGGAAGCGAACAAAAACGCACCGTTTGAACATTAATTGATTTTTCTTCCAATTGTTTGCGTAAAATTGAAACAAACTCGAGATTGGTTCTTAAATGCTCTAAAGATCCTGATTTTCCATCTAAGGGAAATCCCAACGTAATTGCTCGTATTTTCATTATCTCATATCCTATAATTTTGGATTATCTGATTTCGAATGTATTTTTCTACTTTTGTGGCTGGTTGATAGATCCCAAAATGCCCTTCACATAAGATATCAGCCTTCTTCGATAATAGAAGTTTCATAGAACTTATCCAATCATGGATATTGGAGTTAAATTCTTGCATAAACGGCCCATGAATATCCTGTCCAAAAAGGACTTTTTTGCCCTCATCTTGTATGAGTACGGCAATGGAACCTGGTGTATGACCGGGTGTATGAATAAAGTTGAACATTGTACCACCAATCACCATATTTTCTTCGATTTTTTTTACTGCTACATCAACTTTTACTGGTTTATACGTAATACCATACCAACTTGCTGCCGTTATTTTTTCGGTACCAGGACGACCTTCAATGACTTCCCGTTCCCAATCATGAGCGTAAATTCGTAGTTCAGGAAAATTTTTCTTAAAATCCGCTGCAGATCCCGTGTGGTCGACATGTGCATGGGTAAGTACTAAACCGACCAACTGGTTAGGATCCAATCCTGTTTCCTCAATATTCCTTATCAATACTTCATATGAATCTATCCCACAATCTATCAGAACTATTGAATCATCTTTACATTTGATGAGAAAAACCCCAGCATCTCCAGAATTACTAATATTTTCTCCACCAATCTGGTATACATTAGTTGTTACTTGAGTATATGGCATTCTTCACTCTTTGAATATGTATTATCGAAAT
Organism: Promethearchaeota archaeon; assembly: GCA_016933055.1. Taxonomy (GTDB): domain Archaea; phylum Asgardarchaeota; class Lokiarchaeia; order Sigyniarchaeales; family Promethearchaeaceae; genus AMARA-1. The sequence goes on from JAFGBS010000009.1 coordinate 377,263, forward strand.
ATTATATTGATTTGGTTAATTGAAAGCTATAGAGATGTTTGATTATCATATTCACACTAAGTATTGTAATCACGCTGTTGGAACGATGGAAGAATATGTACAAGCTGCCATTGATAAAAACCTAAGCGAGATGGGTTTTGCTTGTCATATGCCATTTGAATTAATGCCCTCGGAAGTACCTCGAGAGGAATATGCCATGTCCTTACATACTTTGAATTCCACATATTTTCCAGAAATTGAGCGTTTGCAGCAAAAATATAAGCATCAAATCACAATCAAAACAGGTTTAGAGATAGATTATTGTCAATGGATTCAGCAACCTATCGACGAGTTCATTGATAAATATTCACACCGGTTGGATTACATATTGGGTAGTGTTCATATTCTCAAGTCGAATGATATCGTGTGGGGTATAGACGATCATCGGTTTTCCCATATTTTTAATGAAATCGGAGTGGATGTGGTATATCAACAATATATCAATGCATTGGAAAATCTGGTTAAATCGGGTAAATATACTATTTTAGCTCATCTGGATTTACCAAAGAAGTATGGATTTCACCCTACTAATAGAACATGGTATCTAAATCGCATCGAACTTTTGTTGGATTTAATAAATGATAACCATATGGGAATTGAATGTTCTACAGGGGGTTTGCGAAAACATATTGGTGAGATATATCCCGAAGAACAAATCATAAAAATTGCGATACAAAAAGGAATCCCATTAATCACCTCTTCAGATGCTCACAATCCCAATGAAGTTGCGTATAATTTCCCAGAATTGTATTCCTACTTAAAAAGATTGGGACTTACTCATCTAACTTCCTATAATGCAAAGAAAAAAAGCTTAATAGAAATCAGCTGATATTTGATGAAAAATCCAAAAACTGAACAAGCAGTACGATTTCTGCAGAACATGCAAAGGTACCTAAAAAAAAGCGATCAAAAGACTTTACTTGGAGAAATGCAAGAGAAAGCAAAAAAAAATAATGAGGGAGTAGATCCATTTAGAGTCCTTATTGGCACAGTACTATCTATTAGAAATAGGGATGAGAGCACCGTTATAGCCACTTCTAATTTATTTGATAAAAAGAGATTAAATACACCCCAGAAAATAGAAGATACACCCATTTCGGAGATCGAAGACTTAATTCGGAAATCGGGTATGTATAAGACAAAAGCACAACGCATTAAAGAAATCAGCCGAATTTTGATTGACAATTTTGATGGACAAGTACCTGACACCATGGAGCAATTACTTTTGCTTCCTGGAGTGGGTCCTAAGGTAGCCAATTGTGTTCTGGTCTACGCATTTAAAAAACCTGCAATTCCAGTAGATACACATGTTCATCGGATATCTAATCGAACTGGGTTAGTAACTACAAAAAACCCGGAAGACACCGAAGAAATTTTGAAGAAGATTTATCCCAAGGATTATTGGTTAGAAGTCAATGATATATTTGTCAAATTTGGAAAATCTGTTTGTAAACCGATTGGTCCCAAGTGTAATGAGTGTCCGATCACACAAGAATGTCCTAAAATAATCATTAAAAAATCATCGAAAAAGAGTAAGGGATCCTCCCCTATTTTGAAAAAATAGTGTAAATTCATTTAGGAGATAGTCCACTAGCTTAAACATCAGTTAAAACGAAAACTGAAAAAAATACTTTAGTGAACAGCTAACGTGCTATTCGACTACTCGGAGTTCTAGGTCATGTCTGAAAAACACAATAGTGAACTCATTAACATTGATCCTCTAGAAAGTTCCGATGAAGAAATTTCTGAAGAAGAGGAGATAGTCCTACCTAGCGCTATCGATATTCAAGTGGACTCATTAGATACAAGTCGTAAACAGTTTTTCAATCAAATTCTTGGGATGATCCAATCTTTAAGTGAACAGAAAGACATCATTTCAAAGATCTTGGATGAGGGTTGTTCTATACTGAATGCAAGTTCTGCAGCTCTGGTGATTTGGGAGGACAAATTAGGTTTCTTTAATTCCATATCGGGTTTTCCAGAAGAGATGAATATCCGAGGTCACTTAATCAATACTAATGAGGGATTAAGCGGGAGGATCTATTCCGAACAAAAAACAATTTGGATTCGCAATTATAGTAAGTCAATTTATTGTTATAAGTTATTTAAAAAACTGAATTTTAACTACGCAATAGGAACACCAATTGTTATCCGTGGGGAATTAATCGGAAATGTCAATTTTTATTATAAATCCATGCCTGAAGCGGATAATGAATTATTAAAAAGATTTATCGAGGATTTAAGTCAACAGTTAAGTATTGTTATCATAAACTCAAGAATTTACCAAGAACTCCAAGAAAATGCAAAAAAACTAGAAAATGTAATAAAATACCGGGATGTAATTTTAGATCACTCTCCAAATATCATCATTGATTTAGATAATAATGGGAAAATTCAATATTGGAACAAAACTGCTACCGATATCCTGGGATATTCCCCCCATGAAATGGCGGACTGTAATTTACCGTTAGCAGATCACGCAAATTCAGAACAATTTTTAAAATATTTCATTGATGCTCGTAAAGGCATTGAATATGAGAAAGCACCCATTGATTTTAAGAGAAGTAATAATGATGTTGTTACTTTAAATTTAAAAATAGTCCCTTTAATTACATCCACCCAACGAAAAAAGGGAGAAGAAGCTAAATCTATATTAATTTTCGCTATGGATGTTTCTCGGAAGCATATTTTGGAGCAAAAAATTAAACAAACTGAATTAGAGCTTCATGAACAAAAGCAAGAATTAGAGAAAACCCAAGAAAAACTAAAGGGTATTAGTAGAGATCTCAAAAATAAGGAAAAGCTAGCACGTATTGGAAGAATATACGGAAATCTTGCGAACCAAATTAATAATCCCTTGATGATTATTAGTAATTGGGTGCAAGTATTAATGGATTCTCATGAAGACGCCCCCTCCCCAAAAAGTCAGGAGACATACGCTTACCTTATGGAAATACCCTCCGAAATTGAACGAATAGCTGAAATCGTTCGAAACCTCCGAGTGTATTCTGAAATAGCTACACAAAAAATTGAAGATCGGGATTCAAAGGTATCGCACGGAGTAGGGGAAGATACAATTCCCCGATCAAATGATGTTACCGTAATCAATCCGTTGTATGATGCAGTTAAGGACATTAAAAGATGCATTAAAGGAGAACGCATCAAAATCGATGTGGTCTCCAATTTTAAAAAGAATCCTCCTGTGATAAAGGGAAGATATCGTCATCTCAAAACTTGCTTTTACCATATTCTTGAAAATGCAGTAATCTCTCTTCGATTTAAAGATCTATATACAAAACTCGGACTTATAGAGAAAAAATGGGATCGGAAAATCAAGGTTACTATAGGGGAAAAAATTATCAATGGCATCCCATATGTTCGGATAGAAATACATGATAGTGGTATTGGTATTGATCGGGATGAAATTCGAAATATTAAGAAAGCTTTTCACTCCAATTGGCCCAGTATCGATGATATACAAGAACTCGCTGAATCTGTCGGGAAAAAATTAAACGCTAAAGATTTAGAAATTATTCGAGATTTTTGTGAAGAGGGATTTAAACAAAAACTCAAAGATAAAAAATATTGTGTAGGAATGGGACTTACAATTGCCTCCCTTATCGTAAAATCCCATGAGGATAGTAGTATACACGCTAAACTAACTCCACAAGATGGAGTTTCCTTTATAATGGATTTCAAGCAAGTATCATGAGGATTATTAACAATTTAAGATAAGATTAAAAAATAAAACCACGAAAAACTCACAACAAATAACATAGGTGTTATAAATTACCGATAAAAAAGCAAGAATATTGGTTATTGATGATGAAAAAGCCATCAGAGTAACATTGAAAAGAATTCTTGAACTGGCAGATTTTACGGTCGAAACTGCGAGGGATTTCCAAAGTGTTAAATCCATATTAAACGCTGAGAATCCTAATTTTGACCTACTTTTGGTAGACTTAGTTCTACCTAAAACTAATGGAATCGATATTGTAAAACACTTTAGCGAAAAATATGATTTCGACATACCTGTTATATTTTTAACAGGTGAACCGAACTTAGATTCCGCAATTAATGCACTGCGTTTAGGAGCTTATGATTATATTGAGAAACCAATTAAAAAAGCACAATTACTAGAAGTCATCGAATATGCGTTACAACGCAAAAAAAGTGAGGATAATATCCAAGATAAGCGTATGGCACAAAAAATGGAACAGAAGCTAAAGGGATTAGAAAAAAATTTACAATCAAGTATCATAACCAACTTTACAATGAAAGTCGATGCGCTACGAGAAAAAATTGATTATTTGAGACAGGGCAAAGCGGGAAACCTCCCCGTTGAGATTTCTAATGAAATTGCGAATTTAGATAAATTAGTTAATGACCTAGAACTCGAGATTAAAAAAAGTAATCACCTTGGAAAATTTATGCGAGAACTAACAAAAAAAAAATAGTCTAATCTACATTTGTTGAACCTAATCGCTTTTTTTTCATACGACCGTTGTATAAAGGGGTAACTATACTGTACGCAGTGCGTTTGGTCAGCAATTTTGATGATAGCATGTAAAAATCGAAATTTGGATGGATTCTTGGGGAGAAGGGAGAAGACCGCACAGTACAAAGGAGAATAAAGGGGAAATTTTACCGATTAGCTTCGGTAAAAAAAGATTACTATACAATTTTTTGACATAGAAGAAATATTCAAATAGTGAATCAACCGATATTTTATTAGATCAATCGAGTGGGCACATTATGAGTGATGCAATAATAAATGAAATCGCGCAATCCTTAAAGAAAATCAAAGGTATTCATGGTTCAGCAATAATTGAAAAATATGGTGAAATCACTGGATTTGCATTACCGGGTTGGGTAGATCCGGAGGGTGTAAGTGCTATGGTTGCTTTGATATTGAAGGCTAGTGAACGTGCAACTAAGGAATTAGATCAAGGAGAACTTCTTACTGCAACCTTAGAAAATGAAAAAGGAAAACTTGTTTTTACTCCTATTGGAGATAAAGTAATCGTCATAATTACTACAAAAGAAGCCCAATTGGGATTGATTACTCTCAAACTTGAAGCAGCTCGGAAAAAGCTGAAAGAAGGGACTATTTAATTTCTCTTTTTACTTTTTTGCGCACCTTAAGCTGAAATCTATTCTTTTTCCCCTTGAGAGCGGATCTTAAAAAAAGAATAAGCTTTTGAGTTCTTTCTTTAATAAAGTGAGTATAAAAAAAGAGAGTTGAATCCAATAATTAATGAAGAATAATAGAATTTCCCGTATCATCACGACCAATCTTAATCCGATTTGAAAATTGCTCAGCCACATCCTCCAAATGCGTAATTAAGATGATATTCTTAAAGCGAGATTTCATAGAGAGGATCTTGTCTACGAATCGTTGTCGGGACATTTCATCATCCAAGGTTCCCAAATCCCCCTCATCAATAAATAAGGTATCTGATTTTCGAAATATTGCTCCAGCGGTATCGGGAATTTCCGATATCCGTTCCATGATTGCAAATCGAATCGCTGCATTGATTTGAGTCTTTTCACCACCTGAATAGGTTCCAGCTTCCCGACTCAATTCTCCATCAAAAACATGGATATTGAATCCTACGCGATGATTCTCTTCAATGGGGACAAATTCAATTTGATTCAATCGGCCTCTTGTCAAATCACTGAGGATTTCTGATGCACGAATAGAGATTGCAGGCAGTATTTTCTCCAGAGCGAATTTTGGAATTCCATCCAAATGGAAGATTTCCTTATGTAAAATGGTATAGACTTCAATTTCTCTTTTAAATTTGTTCAGTTCTTTGATCATGTTCCGAATATCGCTTTTTTTCTCTTCTTTTTCCATGATATCTTGTTCTAAATGTTGAATATCCGACTTGATGCGTTCAATGGCGATATCCATTTCCTTTAGCTCTTCTTTTGATAATTCGTAATAGGAACACAGCTCTTGGTACGATTTATATTTAGGTTCAAGTTCGTGAAACTTGTTTTCTGTCTTTTTTTTCTCTTCTTCAATATTCTTGATGTTATGCACGGTTTCATTTATTAGCAGAGAATAATCTTTTAACTGAGATAATCGACTAAGCAATTTTTCTTCTTCTTGTTGTTGCTTTTCGATGGATTTTAGAGTACGTGTGACTTCTGCTAAATGCGATTGGAAGTCCTCTTCCAACTTCTGCTTACGCATGGAATCTTGTATCGTAGCAAGATCTGTTTGCAGTGGTTTAAGTATTCCATCAAGTTTGTCCTCTAAGACTTGTATTTCGACTTCCATGGTGGCGACCTGTTCGATAAGCTCATTGGCAATAAATATATCTTTGGTGATTAGTTTTTGCTTCGGTTTCACATTATTCAGCTCGTTAACTGTAGACGATTTGGTATTTTCAAATTGTACTAAACGAGGTTGATCTGAATATTCCTTTGCCATGGGGATTTCGATGTTTTGGAGGCGTGATAGGCGTTCTGTTAAAGCTCCAATTGTCTGTAATACATCAAATGCTTGTTCTTTACTCATATCCACTGCAAGCTTTTCAATCCTGGCTTTGAAGTTCTTAATTTTGGCTGCAATTTCTTTTATTTGCTCTTGATTCTGGTGCTTTACCATTGAAATTTTATCAACAATCGCTCTTTTCTCCGTTTCACAAAGTTGTTTTTGAGACAATTTCTCCTGTAATTCGTTTCGAACTTTCTGATGCATGTCTTTCTCTTTGGATAAATCTTTGAACTTCTCCAACTGGTTTTGAATAACTTCATAATTTTTCTGGTTTTTCTGGTAATCAGTTAGATTTTGCTTGGTTTTCATTAATTGCGACGCAAATTCTTGTACTTTGTTTTTAGTGATTTCATACTGAGTCAGTATGGAAGAATCCTTTTCGATTTCTTTTTCTAATTCGGTCATCTTCTGTTGGTGCTTATTGCGTTCTTTTTTAGATTCCTGCAGTACTGCTTTTTTTGTTTTAAGCTTGGTTACCAGTTCGGGGATTTTCTCGATATCTTCTTGTTGTGCCCCGATTTTCCCCTCAAGATTATCATGGACTGAATTCAGATCTTTTATGATCTTTCTCATATCCATGGTCGTGAATATCTTGAGTTTGAATAATTTGGCCAGTCGTTCTTGTCTTTCAGCGGAAGAGAGCGATGAGAATATTTGCAGCTCTTGCTGGCGAATAAAAAATGAGGAGATAAAACTCTCATAATCATACCCGATAATCTCTTCCAGTCTTTTCTCTTGCTCGGGGATTTTTAACCCTTGATAAGGTTCCTGTCCATTGATAAAAATCCGTAATTTTGGAGAATTTTGACTTCTTCGTATCCTCAAGAGGTTCTTCCCAATCTGAAACTCTACATCCACATATCCATTTTCATATAAGATCTCATCATTCGTCAATCCAGCTTCCTTTCTCATACTTCTTTTAAAAAGAGCAAATGTAATAGCATCTAATAAGGAAGATTTTCCCGTACCCGTTGGACCCGTTATAACGTACAAATCCTCCTCAAATTCGATTCTGTTTGGGCCTTTCCTATATTTGTTGAAATTTTGGAGGGAAATGGATTTTATGGAGAGAGTTCCTTTTTCAGTAATATCACTGGTTTTTAATTGAGATTCTATCAATTCAGTGCCTTTTTTGAACACATCATCGTAATATTCATTTTGTCTGTATTTCTGTTTCATAAAATCCTCAAATAAACTCAAGGGGGAGAGATTAATACTCCTTAGATGCTGAAGTTCTTCTTCAGCTTTTACTACATAAATAATATCCGTATAGAACGAGCCGGTAAAATGCTGTTCGATTGCCCGTTTATCCAAATGAATTTGTTTTCCTTTAATGCAAGTTATGGTGACATGACAGAGTGCATGTTTTATCGTTTCTTTTTTGGGTAATCTCTCAAAAATATATTGAGTTAAATTTAGTGTATTAGGAGGGACTTCAATCTCAGTTTTAAGGATTGGGCGGCATTTCAACTCGTGGTATTTCAATGTATCCGTTTCAGGTTCATAGACACAATAATATTTTTTTGAATCCTTTTCTCCCATATCGATTCGCTCGGTAGAACCTAATACGACAATACGGTCATCGTTCCACATGGTTTGTTTAAGATGCACATGTCCGAATATAACTAAATCAAAAAAGTGTTTTTGAACCATCTGCTGATTAAACTCAAATTCTCCATAGATATGTGCAGGATTCATCGTTTCCCGGATTTTGCTTCCTTTCAGGTAATAGTGCCCGATTAGAATCCGTTTATCACACTCTTTAAGATCCTCTTCACATATTTGTGTAATATACCTTTGAACAATTGTTTGTGCGATGGATTGGGTATCCATACCTTCAGGAATGTCAAACCCGACCTTTTTCGCTAACGAAACTAATACATCATAATGCATAAACGGTAAAAGTGCCAATCCTATGGAACAATTGTTAGATTGAATGATTTTAGAAGCAAATTGCATGTGTACCTCGACATTAGAATAGCTGGAAAGCTCCTCTAAATCTACTCCACGTTGCGGATGACGGGCAGCATCATGATTTCCTCCGATAATAATCACAGGGATCTTCGCTTTATATAAAGGGTCAAAAATACGATTTCTCACAATTTTGCGAATTGTGGGGGAGATTATCTTTCGATCGTATACATCTCCTAGAAAAATGACATAATCTGCGTTATTTTGTATCGCATCCTTGACAATTATCTCACAATTATCAATTACATCCAGATTTCGTTCCGAGATATTCAATTCGTAATTTGATAAATAGGAATATTTCTTCCCGAAATGGGTATCTCCTATAAAATATAATTTCATTTTACCTTTCAATCCTTATTTGAATAACGCTTTCGCATCTCCTTTCATAATATCATTTTTTACTTCCGCTTGGGTCTTAATCATCTTAAGTGCTTTCTTAAGATCATCTTCTTTATGATAATCCATTATCCGAATGATAGTAGGAACCGTAATTGCATCTCCATAGATCAAGCATTCTCGTTTCAACAAACCCGAAATGATTTTACGATATTCGGTCGGATTCCGAAGTGTTCCTACGGTTTTATCGATATCTCTACTGTCAATCAAATGCATAATAAATCTCGTGGCAACTTGGGACATTACTTCTTCATCAATTTGAGAAGGACGTTGGTCCACAAAAGCAAGCGTTAATTGGAATTTTCGCATTTCTCTAGCGATTCGGTCAAATATGGTGTATCGGATAACACCGGGATGTAGAAATTTGTGAGCTTCTTCCAATACGACTACTAAAGGAGGAAGATCTTCATTTTCCTCTCGTAGCGAATACATCTGATATAATCGGCGAGTAATAGCGTTTGCTATGAAATAATAGAGAAATTTATCTACACCGTAAGTACCGAAATCAATGACAACGGATTTTCCCTTCTGGATTTGTTCAAACATATTCTGAATGCTATCAGGCGTATTGGGAATTTTTGGAACTAGAAAAGAATATTTATGGAAGCGGCTAATGCGATTCCGTAATGCGATTAAAGATGATCGAAATATATTTGGTTCTTCTTCTCCATTGTTGTTGATATAATTCAATAAATCTTGACTTTGTTTTGGATCACTTCGCATTTTTGTTTCAAGAATATGAAGTGCGTTGATAGATGGTTCTCCCAAAGTCTGGCTGCTTGCGATAATATCGCCGCTGGTAATATTTTCCCGATAAAATTTAAACGGCTCGGCATCATCTATGACTTTTTCTTTCTGATTTACATCACCGAGTCGATATATTTGAATCTCATCGTGGAAGTAATGTTTAAGCCCTTTAGAACGATCTTCTCCGCGGGATACTAACCCATACTCTCCTTGCATATCAAAAATTAGTAATCTCGATACTTTTTGCTTTAAAATGAACAAACAGAGCAATTTATTCAGTATTGATTTTCCTATCCCCGTTCTACCGAACACTCCAAATGGTTTTTTCACTAAAGTTCCAAAATCAATCGGAATTTTGTAATTAAAACCACGAAGCGTGCCAATAGAATCCGAAGTGGGGGTTTCTCCGAAAATAATTTTAATTTCCTCTTCGGTTATTGATCGACATTTCGCAAATACAGGAGGAATAGTATCAAATTCTCGCAATTCTTCATTAGTGGTATCGATGGGAATAATTTTCAAACAGTCTAAGTTGGCAAGACCATAAAATTCTTTCCCACGCACACCCTCTACTTGACTCGCTGGAATCAAGTTAGTTAAGGAAGTGTTAGCAAATTTCATAACAACATCATTAGGTGGATAAAATAAACGATTGACCATGCTATAATACAAAAACTTGTCTGTATCTACAATTATTGGTTGCCCGAGTTTTAATTCATCTGGTCTTTTTTGGATCTTTAATATTATTCCAGTTTCGGTATCTGCAAGACAGACTTCTCCTATTTTCTCCTTTTCAATTGGAGTGGGTATTTCTTCAAATTTCATATCTTCTTCCTTTTTTTTCACTATTTTTCCCTCATTTTCATATTATCTTATTTTGATAGTTGATCTAACAAATCATGGAAGGAACCGTATTCCCTTCCTTCAAAATCAACTTCTCCCGTAATAAATTCCTCGGGAGAAATTCCTATTTGTTTTAAATAATCAATTAATTCTCCTTCATATAATCCCTTCAAATCCCGCACGCTTTTTGCCAGCTTATGCGCCTCTATCAAAGGGATAGGATATCCAGGTAAGAGGTGATACTTAGAATATGCACCTAATGCAGAAAATAGTGCCTGTGTATTTTCTGCATCATACCCAATATCCACACGGAACCATTTGGGTGCAGCTTCGTGTAATTTTGCCAGATATACTTTTCCCCACACATCGTATCGCGTTTGTGTTTTAAAATAATTTTCGGAGATTGGTATATAGCTTGGTTGTGGAAATCGCCTATTATAAAAGCGAGTTAAGAAGTAATCATCAGTGAAAATATTTTTAAAAAAGCGCATTTGCGTAGATTTAGAGATACCTCCAAACTGAATGGCATTTTCCCTGCAATTTTTTAAAATAGGTTCATACATGGATGTTCTCGGTAGTGCTTTATAGGATAATAATGCACCATCCTTCAGAATAATACAATTGGAACGTTCCTCGGTAATCTTTTCTAAAGCCCTTTGCTCATAATAGGAAAGTAAACTGCTAGCAAAAAGCGAGGCTTTGCGTTCTTGATATTGTACAGTTCCACTGGCGATCTCTCTATAAATAGAGAGTTGTTGTTTTAAAATATCAGGATGAAAACTGATTACAGTAAGATGATCAAAATATTTTGGAGGAGAATTCTGAAGATAATGGATTTTGCTATTTTTTCGGGAAATCTTATACTCCATCAAGGCAATTCGAAAAAGCACAATCCATGTATCTGCTCCCAATAAAGAGAATAAAAATGTGTATGAGCCATCTACTGCGATACATGGAGGTATATTTTCCACATTTATTGGTATTTCAAACTCAATTGCTTTTAATTCGGGTGGAAAAGGTGTTGTTTTGTCGGAATCTGTTTTGCTAGCTTCGGTCTTAACAGAATTAATTAACTTAATAACCTCATGGATCTCTTCTTTTCGCATAGGAGTTCAGTTCCCTCTTTCTAACAAACATGTACAAAATGAATACTCTTTATAAAGTTTGTAAGTGCACGCTATTAATGCACAATTAGATAATATTGAAGTTGGTGAGAGAAACAAAAATAATGAACTGTATGGAAATTATTGTACATTCACTACTCAAGATTTTTTATACTCAGGATTCTGGTAGGCTGCCAGATCTTTGAACACATTCATAAATAAGCATTCCTCTCTGGGCATTAGCATCTCCTCTGTCATTATCTTTCGATCGGTAAATGTAACAGGTGCTCCTCGAATAAGAACAATTGGAACTTGTTCATTTGCTTCCCCCATCAACAATTCTGCTGCACTCACTAAATCATCTGCAACGGCACGGGTGGTGATCTCGAGAGGGCGCCCGAACAAATCCTTTTTGCCTCGACTATCATCAATTGGTTCCATACCAGCCACTGCAATAGCAACCCCAATAACTCCTCGTTTCATAGGTTGCACTCGGGAATCAGCTATGATCACTCCTAACTGATTTATACCCGTCTTCTCTTTGATTTCAGAGTGCAAATTGAATACGGTTTCGTGCAAATTTTCTGGGAATAGTTTTATCTTAGTGAATCCTCCCGAATTAGACCTATCCGCACCTGCATTTGCTATTAAGATCCCTTCTTTTTGAGTTAATAGAACGGTCTTTACACCCCCAAGAATTACATCGGCTTCGTCTAAGACAATTTGAACTACCCGTGGGTCCATAGTGTATTTCTCCGCTAACTCACTTGCCTTTTCGCTAATCTCTTTTACATCATTAAGGTCTACAATCCGATTTTGAACAGTTCCTACTACTGTTTCTGCAAAAACGAGGATGTCTTTTTCTTTTAAAGAAAGATTAGCGTTTATAATTGAATCTAAAGTAATTTTTACTAAGTCATTTTTAGGATAAATAATCGGAGTACTAATAGGATGTAATTCCATAAACAAGTATCAGAGTGGATGGTATTTTTTCTTCTCTTTTTTATTATCTAGATATTAGTACAATAATATCTAGGTATATCGGAAGGGGTGTGAAATTATGGTTTCACGAATTTGGACGTTTTTTATTTATACTGCGAATAGTAATAGTGACAATAGAACTGATTGTGATAACTAGTACCACTCCAATAATCCATACCGGTATCCCAGGTATTTTTCCACTTCTACAATCATTATCATAAATATTATTAGTATTTTCAGGATCTGTAGGATTGTAAATACAGTCTATTTTATTATACAAAAAGATATTATCAAACACCTCATTATAGTAGGATGATTGTAATAACAATCCATACAAGTTATTTTCAAGAAAGAGATTGTATTGTATTATATTATAATCTGAGTAGTATAACTCTATACCAGATTCGTTATTACTTAATGTAACTACATCGTAAAAGGTGTTATTATGAGAATTGAATAATGAAATTCCTGATTTTTTACTTAATATGCTGGCAGTTCGATTTGTATGAGTTTTATTTGTATTTTCAAGAAAAATACCATAGGAATTGTTCACAAAATGGCAATCGAGAATTGTGATATGCTCTGCATTCAGCAAATACAATCCTTTACTATTTAAAGCTACTTTAAATTCAGATACATTAACGTTTTGTATGTTAAGATATCGACTGGTGTTAATGATCATTATCCCATTTTGTGCACCATCATAAAGAATTTCAAAATTTTCAATAACATGCGGATTTGTCTCTGTACCATCGGTTTCATTTCCCGCACAAAAGGCATCTAATTCTGCATCCCCGTTAATTATAAAACTACCATGATATTGTGGGAGAATTGCCATAGATTTGGCAGTAGGCACCCCCAAAAATGAGCTACTAATCCATACCATACTACTAATACACATAAGAATAATGATAAGATGATTTCTTCTTAGCATTTCAAACTATAATCATGGTGAGCACTAAAAAAATATTTGGTTACCTAATGAAAGATTTCGTGATAGTAGATTCCGTTACGGATTGATTGTATGAAGCGACTTAACCTCACGGCTTTTCATCAACACGTCAGAAATCAAAGTGGCGATCTTATCTAACTCCAATTGTTGTCCTTTTAATTTATTTACTAATAACTGGAGCTGTTTTTCAGTACCAATGAGAATAACCTTCTGATTTTTTTCATATTTTTGATTTTCAGTCGTTACTACATTTTTATGAATTGCAACGTCTCCACCACGCGCCAAGAGCTCCTGCTTTAAAACTAAAGCTTGAGGGGCGGTGATATTTTCTAGTAGGATTAATTTCGTGATCATTTTGGTATCCATGATACGAGCGCCAGCGGGGGTGACCCCCATTCTTCGTAAATAATACCGAGCTTCAATCGGTTCGCGAATGCATGATATAAATTCTGCCGTAATTCCATCTAATTCAGAAACGAGCGGATTTTTCCTAATAGCATATGCCATTGTAACCATCTCTTGTAATTCATCCGTAACGTCATGGGTGCGAATAATATGTGCCCCATTATAGACTGCAATCGTTGTCGCAGCTAGCGTTCCAATCAACCGATCTTCCGGATCTTTTTTATCCAATACCGAGCCTATAAAGGACTTTCTAGAAATTCCAACTAAAATGGGCTGGAGGAATACCCGAAATCGTTCTAGATCATCAATAATCGACAAATCATACTCGAAGGTTTTTTCAGGTACCCATTTGCCAATTCCAGGATCGATAATTAATTTATTCATATCATAATTTTTCTGTTCTAAAGTCTGTATACTCTCGAACAAGGATTCGAGAATCGAATCTACGGATAATAAATCTCCTGGTCTTTTATGTGACGCCATTAAAATTAAAGGGATATCATGGTCAATAATGGTGTCAATCATATGTGGATCAATCTTCAATCCAGAGACATCGTTAATGATAACTCTCAAATTTTCTTGTTGCAGTTGAGTTATGCAATATTTTGCTATATCAGAATATTGGGTATCAACTGAAATAATGATATCTTTTGGTAAAGACTCACATAATGTAGAGATATAAGGTTTCAATCGTTCTAATTCTTCCTCTCGAGTAATAGATATCACGCCAGGTGCTGTAGATCGGGATCCGACATCTAATATCTTCACACCCTTTTTCAAAAAGTCTTTAACAACACCATTAAAAATATCTGGTTGGATAACACTTCCCTTGTAAAAACTTTCTGGAGACAGATTAAGAATACCTTGAAATAATGGGGGTGTTTGATCACCGATGAAGAAATCGGGGAAAATATCTCGATGAATTATAACCATACACTCAAATTGGTTTACTTAAGTTAAAGAGTTTTTCAAGGGATAAAAAGCATCGAAATCCAATGACAAATCTTAATCCAGAAAGCGTTTTTACCGACAAAATGGGGATTTTCCTTGCTAATATCAGCCAAAATCCTAACAGTTTTAAGGTTATCTATTTAAGTCTTAGTTCATTGTAATTATATGTATATTCGAATAAAATCCACTTTAATTTACTTTTAAAATAGAAAATTCTCAGCGTTAGACGATTTAATCTTAAAAATTCTGGATGAATACCATGGAAAACTCGAAGGAAACTCCACAATACAAAACCGTTCCAATAAAAAGAAGTTATGATGCATCTGATATTATTATCCTCAAGGGATTGGAAGGAATTCGGAAGCGTCCAGCCATGTACATCGGTAGTACTGGGAAGGATGGATGGCATCACTTGCTCTGGGAAGTTGTTGACAATTCAATCGATGAGATCATGGCAGGAGGTTGTAATTCTATCAATGTCTCTTTAAATAAGGAAGGTAGTATCACAATTGAGGATAACGGTCGTGGGATTCCTATCGAAATACATAAAGAATACAACCGCCCCACATTAGAAGTTATCGTAACAAATCTACATGCGGGAGGAAAATTTAAAAAAGATAGTTACAAAATCTCGGGAGGTCTTCATGGAGTTGGGCTTTCCGTGGTTGCTGCGTTATCTGAATGGATGTACGTAGAGGTATTTCGTGATGGAAAATACAGTGTACAAAAATTTGGAAAAGGAAATACCTTATCCAATTTATTAACTCGTCCTGTCGAGGAATACCAAGAAACTTCTGCTTTTAGGCGTGCTGAGAGACTTAATCTCACAAAACGGAATTTTGGAATGGGATCCCAACATAAGAAAAATGGAGAAGGAAAAGTACACAAAAACGGTGACGGTAACGGAAATGGAGAAGAAGAAGACATTAATTTTCAGTTTGAACTTGGAATAGAAAATAATTACCATGGAACGAGAATCACTTTTATTCCGGACATTACTATTTTTCCCTCAATGATTGAGGAAGAACAGGTATTCGATTTTGATTTGATAAACACCAGATTGAGAGAATTAGCTTACCTTAATCCTGATGTTGAAATCCAAATTTATGATGAAATAACTAAAAAATATAATGATCACCATTATGAAGGTGGAACAAGCGAGTTTGTATCTTACCTTAATAGCGGGAATAAAGTGTTGTTTGATGAACCTATCTCTATTCACAAGACTGAAGATGAAGTAGACGTAGAGATTGCAATACAATATAATTACACATATTTAGAGCATATCATCTCTTTTGTAAATAATGTGAGTACACCTGAAGGAGGAACTCACGTAACTGGATTTAAATCTTCATTAACTCGAACCATAAATCAGTATTTAACAAAATACCCCAGTAAAAAACTCAAAGACCATAATTTTTCGGGAACGGACGTGAGGGAAGGATTGACTGCAATCATTAACGTAAAAGTCCCAGAACCGCAATTTGAAGGTCAAACTAAATCAAAACTAGGCAATATGGAAGTTCAAGGAATTGTTAGTAGTGTAGTTACAGAAATGTTGGGGAAATTCCTCGAAGAAAATCCTGGTACGTCGAAATTAATTCTTGATAAATGCTTATTAGCTCAAAAAGCACGCATTGCATCGAAAAATGCACGTGATCTCACACGAAGAAAATCTGCATTGGACTCTGGTCGTCTTCCGGGAAAATTGGCGGATTGCTCCTCTAAAAATGCCGAAGATTCTGAACTATTTATTGTTGAGGGTCCAAGTGCCGGGGGATCCGCTAAACAAGGCAGAAACAGGGAAATACAAGCAGTATTACCCTTACGAGGAAAAATTCTAAACGTCGAAAAAGCACGACCATTAAAAATCACCGAAAACGCTGAAATTCGTTCATTAATTTTAGCAATCGGAACTGGAATTTATACCAGTGAGGATTCTGGATTTGACATTGATAATCTACGATATCATAAGATCATCATTATGTGTGATGCTGACATCGATGGGGCTCATATCAAAACTCTACTTTTGACTTTTTTCTTCCGCTATATGCGACCTCTTATTGAAAATGATAACCTCTATGTCGCGGTACCACCTCTTTATCTCGTTTCGTATAAAAAAACAAAGAAATATATTTATGATGATAAAGGGCTCAGTCCGTATTTAGATGAACTAAGAGAGCAATACAATTTAGAAGATAACGAGAGTATTAAGATTCAAAGGTTCAAAGGTTTAGGAGAGATGAATCCTGAAGAACTATGGGAAACTACTATGGATCCTGAGAACCGTACACTCATCAAGATAGGATTTAATGATTTCACTGAAACCCATCAATTATTTAATACCCTAATGGGGGAGGAAGTTTTTCCACGGAAAAAATTCATCATGGACCATTACAAAAATGTTCAAAATCTGGACATATAATGAGGTTAGGTTGATAATATGACGGAAATTGAAGAAGAAACATCCAAAAAACAAAGAAGTTCTGTAAGGGCTGAATCCATAAATACCCAGATGACACAGTCGTATCTAGATTACGCTTATTCTGTAATTATTGGTCGTGCGATTCCTGATGTTCGGGACGGTTTAAAACCTGTCCAGAGACGTATAGTGTATTCAATGTACACTAATAAATTCACACATACTAATCCTTATCGAAAATGTGCCCGAATCGTGGGTGATGTGTTAGGAAAATACCATCCCCATGGAGACGCTTCCGTATATGATTCTTTGGTTCGTATGGCCCAAGATTTTTCGTTGCGATATCCATTAATCGATGGTCAAGGTAATTTTGGTTCCATAGACGGGGATCCGCCAGCTGCAATGCGATACTGTATAACAGGTGACTCACTGATTCTTACTGAAAATGGTATTATTCCCATCAAAGAGCTAACAGATTTAACCGATAATAAAACATCTCATTCAGATAAAGAAAATGGCTATGAGGAGGATATAGACATTGAGATTTTATCAACAGGGAACACCAACAAAGCAAGCAAATTTTTTGATTCTGGAAGTCATGATATAATTCAAGTTAATACAAATCTTGGTTATTCTATTAAGGGATCAAAGAATCATCCAATTCTATGTTGGGCTCCAGATATTAATGGAAAACCCACTACAATCTGGAAAACACTAGAAACGCTTTCAATGGATGATGTCGTAGTACTTAACAGAAAAGGATTATTCACCAAACAAAATTATGATACAAAACCTCATATTCCCGAAATATCTGAAAATAGGCGTAGAGTTGAATTTCCAGAAGAAATTACTGAAGAATTAGCCTTTTCTCTAGGAGCTCTTATTGCTGAGGGCAGTGTTTCAGATACAGAACAGCAAAGACTCTCATTTAACAATAAAGATCACAAATATTACGAAAAAGTCAAAAATGGATTACTAAATTCATTTCCAGGACTTACTGTGAACGAAAGAGAAGAATATAATGGATGGAAAGAGTTTTCTCTTCATGTGAGAGATGTTCTTGATTTTCTTTATAGCATAGGACTTACTCCAGTCAAATCAGATAAGAAAGAGATACCATTCTCAGTTTTACGCTCAAGTAAACCAGTTATAGCATCATTTTTAAAAGCATTGTTTGAAGGTGATGGGTCAATTCAAATAAATACAGATGCGAGACAGAGAGAGAAAACATCCAATCTAACCTACACATCAAAAAGCGTTAAATTACTTAATCAGTTAAAGAATGTTCTACTTAGTTTTGGAATAACCACGAGTCATCTTGTTTCAGATCCAAGAAATGATGTATTCAGAATTGTAATTCTTGGTTTAGAATCCAAGAGGAAATTCTTTGATGAAATCGGTTTCTTTTCATCAAGAAAAGCTGAAAGATTTAGAAAAAATAATGAAATAAATACTACTAGACTTAGCAAGACAGACTTTATTCCTTATCTAACTGAATATTTTAGAAATAAATACAATAATCGATTTGATGAATTCTTTCAAAAACAGAATATTGATCGATATAACTCACTTCATAGGAAAATTAATCACATTCGTACTTTAGTAGAAAATAATGATGCATTGTATCTTAATCAAATATTAGAAGATAATTACTTATATCAGGGAATTTCATCAATTAATCAACTTCCAAAGGAACATGTTTACTCAATTCGTGTTGATTCAGATTGCCATTCGTTCACAGCAAATGGTTTCATAAATCATAACACAGAAGCTCGATTGGATGTTATAGCCAGTGAGCTAATTGCTGACATAGAAAAAGATACAGTGGGATTTGTACCTAATTTTGATGAATCTTTGAAAGAACCGGTATTCATGCCTTCAAAAATTCCGAACCTTATGATTAATGGTGCGAGTGGAATTGCAGTAGGCATGAGTACGAATATGCCTCCCTATAATCTTCGGGAGGTGGTACAAGGGATTATCGCAGTGATTGATAATCCCTACATGTATCCGGAAGAATTATCCAAATACATAAAAGGTCCGGATTTTCCAACTAAAGGCATTATTATGGGTCGAAAAGGTATTCGAAACATAATAAATATGGGTAGAGGGAAAATTACCGTTCGAGGAAGGGTGGAAATTGAAGAAAAATGTATGATCATAACGGAAATCCCTTATCAAGTAAATAAATTGAGACTAGTAGAGAATATCGCACGATTAATCAATCATAAAAAAATTCGGGGTGTTTCGGATCTACGGGACGAATCTAACCGAGAAGGAATACGTATCGTATTAGATTTGACTAGGGATGCCGATCCGAATGCTATAAAGTATCAATTATTCAGCATGACGCGATTGCAATCCTCTTATAGTATTCTCAATCGGGTACTTGTTGATAATAATGGTTTACAGCCTGCAATTTTAAACATAATGGCCTTAATCAAGGCTCACATAGACAATCGAGAACAAATCATCATACGTAGAACCCAATATGATTTAGATCAAGCAAAAAAAAGACTGCATATTGCTGATGGGTTGTTAATTGCAATCCAAAATATCGACGAAGTAATACAAGTCATTAAAAAATCATCCGATACAACTGACGCACGGCAAGCCTTGATGACCACCTTTTCCTTAACGGAGATACAAACAGATGCGATTTTAGAAATGCCACTCCGACGATTAACAAGTTTACAGACAAAAAAACTTCAAGATGAAAAAATAACCATCATAGAGAATATTCAGTTATGTGAGCAGATCCTAACAGATAAAAAAATGCGAATGACTATTATCAAAGAAGAATTGCACGAAATTGATAAAAAATATGGTGATGATCGTCTAACCGAGATTGAAGATGCACCAGAAGAGGCAGATGACCCTGAAGAAGAACAACTTAAGGTTATCCCTGAAGAAACTTGTGTAATAATTCTTACGGAGAATCAGTACATCAAGCGTATGACACTAAAGACATATCAAGCGCAAAATCGTGGGGGGAAAGGCAAAAAAGGTATTAATAAGCGTGAAGAAGATATCATTCGCGATGTGTACGTTGTTTCCAGTCATGATAAAGTATTATTATTTACGAAGATGGGTCGTGTATATTCTAAATACGCTTATGAAATTCCTTTAATGAGTCGTACTTCTCGCGGAAAAGCCTTTGTAAATTTTGTGGGATTAAAACCGGACGAACAGATTGTACACATAGTTCCCGTTGCAGATTTTTTCCAAGAGGATTTTCTGATATTCGTAACCAAGCGAGGAATGGTGAAAAGGACAAATATTCGAGAATTCAAGAATATTCGCAAAACTGGTATATTGGCCATAAATTTACGCGAGAATGATGAATTGGTCAATGTGAAATTATCTGAAGAGGATTATTATATTTTAATCGCTACTGAAAATGGATACGCTATTAAATTTTCGGATTTAGAAGTTCGTCCTTTAAGTAGGAAAGCGATGGGGGTTGTAGGGATTCGGTTACGCGAAGAAGATAGCGTTGTAGATATGGTCATTGGAGATAATGAAACAGATGTAATTACAATTACTAAAAATGGTTATGGAAAACGCTCAAAAGTGGAACTCTATCGGGAAACTCGTCGAGGAGGAAAAGGCGTAATTAATATTAAATTCCATGATCCGGATGACTGTGTAACGGCAATAAAAGCAGCTACCGATGAAGATTTGTTAATTGCTACTACCAATGGAATTCTCATCCGTGTACCATCCCTGAGTTTGCGCTCACTCAGTAGAAGTGCAAAAGGAGTAAAAGTAATTGAACTAAATGAAGATGATTTTGTTTCCAGTGTTGCCCTTTGTGAGCATGCTTATGAAGATTATGAGGGAGATCTAGAGGACCAAAACAATGAATCTGAAGAAGATGAAGAATCTGACGAAGAATCTGATGAAGCAAACGAAGGGGCGCCACAAACAGAGAAATAATAGTTCTATTCTTAATGTTTTTGTATTGTTTTCCTTGCCAATATGAAGAAAAATTGATGATAGAGAATACTCATCTCTTCATTCCTAAATTTCTAAGGAATGAAAGGAATACTACATAAAAACCGCTTATGTTTTTTGAAAAAGAATATAGGAAAGGTTACAGTAATTAAAAATATAAGCTAAGAATTGCATGCTTAGATATAGCAATTTTTTGCTATAAAAAACACAAAAGGAAATCGATCACACATGCCATCTAGACGCGGGGATAATTCATTAGTCTTCAAGATCGTCTTTTATGGTCCAACTATGGGAGGAAAAACAACCGCTCTTGAATGGATCTATAAGAAAGAGGGTCTAGCAAGCGGTAAATTGCAGAGCATCGCCGATCCGACTGGAAGAACACTTTTTTTTGATCGCGTTGTTGCGCGCGTATCAAACGTAGTTTTCCAATGTTTTACTGTAGCTGGCCAACGACGTCATAAATACCAAAGGAAGACTGTGATCAAGGGTGCCGACGCCATTATATTCGTTTGGGACTCTAGCCCTGATATGTGGGAAGAAAACATCTGGAGCTTCAAGGAGCTGATGCAATTCTATGGTCCAAAGTTGCTACCAGGTGAAGACGGACAGAGCGAAATTCCGTTAGTTATGTGCGCCAACAAGCGAGATTTACCAAATGTTACACCAGTCGATAAAGTAAAAGAAGTCTTAACCAAAGCTGGGTTAGGAAATACCTTAATTTATGAAACCATAGCAATTACTGGAGTTAATGTCAAACGAGCGTTTGTTTATGGGGCACGGGAAGCCGTTCTGAAGCACTATTTGAAACTCAAAGGCTCGGGATCGGAACAAGCCACTGCATACTAAGCTTGTATAAAGAATAGTCGAGATCACGACCCATTTTTTCTTTTTATTTCTCGTTTTCAGAAAATAACAATTTTGCTGAATCAAAATCGAGATAAACATCAGTATTTTTATGGATTTTAAACACCGAAGCTGGCACCTCTGGGGTAATTGGCATATCAGGATGTAGTGCATCATACACGGCTTTCTGTTTTCGTTTGTCCGGACAAATGCATATTATATGTTCTGCCTTTAAAATCTGCCTTATGGAAATGGAAATTGCATGAGTGGGCACTTCTTCGAAGGTACGAAACCATCCCTCTCCAACTTGTTGTCGCCGACATTTTTCATCCAATTCTACGATAATATAAGGTGCTTCCGTCTCAAAATCAGCTGGAGGATCATTAAACGCAATGTGCCCATTCTCCCCGATACCAACAAATATAACATCAATTGGTGCCATGTTTAACAAATTTCCTATCCTTTTGCATTCTTGTTCAGAATCTGGTGGATCTCCTTGGATCAGGTGCGTATTTGGGTGATGAACAACATCGATAAATCGATCTTTAAGGAATTTCTCAAAGCTTGCAGGATGATCCTCACCAATACCAAGGTATTGATCCAGATGAAACATCTCGGTTTTTTCCCACGGAATATCCATAGCAACTAAGTTCTCTAGAAAATCGTATTGAGATATACCAGTTGCCATAACAAAGCGTGTACAATCTTTTTCTTGAATACTATTAAGGATTATTTCTGCGGCTTTTTTCGCCGCTTCTTTCCCCATTTTCTTCTTATCAGAAAAGATATGAATATTCATGTATGAAAAAAAATCAGTTCTAATGGTAAATAAACGTGTTTTTTGTGACTTATCACATCAAAAAATCATCTTCAATATTCATCTCTTCTTTCAAAATAAGGTAACGGAATCGATTCATGGTACGTTTTCGGATTATACCGATTATTTTTCCATCTTCATTAATGATCCCATATCGCTCATGAGGAAGTTCTTTTGCATCTTCCCATGCGTCCAATATATGAGTTTCTTCGTGAATCAACGGGAATTTCTGCACGAATTGTTCTACTTTAAGGTCGTTTGGATTTTTTTTCTCAGAAATCAATTTTAGAATACTTTTATCATCCACAAAGCCTACAATTTCACCCTCAACTGTTATAACTATGGAACCAATGTTGTTTTTCAACATTAATTCAGCGAGATTTCCAAAACTCGTATCTATATCTGCTTTTATTAGGTTTGTACGGGCAAAATCTATGATCTTGGGCATATAGGTTTCAAAATGCCTTAGAACCTAAATACAATACGCACCAAACCTTGGATTAATCGCAAAAATCTTTTACATATTCTTATAGTTTCATTGATGAACCAAATAGACACACTATATGATGCTCATATTTTGGAATAAGTTCAGAAGATTTTTGGGAAAACCGAATCGCATCCTTCACAATCCGTGGGAAGTTCTCGCAACAGATATAATCTATACTATATGATCTAATTGATTTAATATCATTTTTATCAATCAAAGAGGTAAGTTTCTCACGAATAACTTTCGGAGACTCAATTTTTGGACAGATCGTTAAAATTATGTGAGAACTTGTAATCTCATCAAAAGTTCGATAAACAGCAGGAACACAATCAGCACATATGGCTATATCCGCATTTTTAAACTGAGGATGGGTTTCCTTAATTATATGTAGTTTAATTGGCCAGTTTTTGACAAAAGGTTCTTTTTGTATAAATTGTGTGACATCATCGATGGGTTGCCCATTATAAAGAATTGCTCCCATAGGGCAATTTTGGATGCAGTAACCTAATCCATCACAAAAATCTTTCTTTATTACTCGAGCTTTTCCATTAATTACTTTAAAACCACCATTCGGACACGCAATCACGCAAGATCCACATCCGATACATTTCTTCAAATCAATGCTTATCTTTTCGTCTAGTATTCTTTCTTCTTGACTAGTATCTAATTTATCCATCCCAGATGCTACAAGTTTTACAGAAAAAAAATCTTTATCATTTCAATTTCTATGCAATAAAGTTAAATTTTTGAGATTAAGTCTTAAGGATATCAAGAATACATTGATTCTATACAAGACATTATGTTCTCTATATGAAAGAATGGATTGGGTGACCTTGAAACATTTATGGATAATTGATGATCTTTCCTCTACTGCAGTGTTTTATAAAAACTATAGTGCAATGGATATCGACCAAGATTTAGTCTCAGGATTATTATCTGCTTTACATAATTTTTCCGAAGTGGAATTAAAGCAACACGGTATTGAAAGCATAAATATGGGGGGTTTAAGTTTTTCTTATGTTGATAGTAAATCCTACAATCTATTACTTATAGCTGCAGATGATAAGGATGCTGATCCCAAAACGATGAAATTCCGGTTGGAAAGGATTTTTGATGCGTTTATTCAAAGATACGAACTGACCCCAGAAAAGTGGAGGGAAATCTGGAATGGAAATGTGAGTAAATTCATAGATTTTTATGAGATAACTGATGAATATATTTCCCAATGGAAACAAGCGGAAGAAGTTCTATCATCCGCAGCTTTGATTGATCTAATGGGTGTCGCCCAACAAATACTTAATCTCTTCACAAATGTAATAAAAAATGTTTTCACATCCCGAAAAGAAAGGGAGATACACTTTCAAATTTTAAAAGGCATAAGCAAAATTTTAAAAGATCCAGAATATCAGAAAGACTCCGAAATCCAGAAAATCACGTTCGCTCAAGACTTTGAATGGAATATTATCAGTATTAATCCCACTAAGGTCAATGGGGAACTCCTAAATCGTTTTTTACTAAAAATAATCAACGAAATCAAGGTAATTTTCTTAAAATATTTCAATGTACCGATGTATTACGAACAAATGAGTCAAGAAATCTTCCCATATTTAATTTCAAGTTGGAGTTTATTACGAAAGTTGGATATAGATAAAAAATTAATGACAATTCTACTTTCAACCAAAATATCAAATTAATCACGCTAGCAAAGCATTATAAATTATAAATTATAAAAAATAAGTCATGATAAGTGAGAATTTTGGTTTGGATGATATTGATAGATCAATAATTACTCTACTTCAAAAACATCCAAATATTACCCATTCAGAAATTGCAAAGAGAATTGGAAGAAGCCAGCCTGCTGTTGGATCTAGAATCCATCGTTTGGAGGAAAAGGGCGTAATTTCGTCTCAATATGGTATCAATTTTAAAAACGCGGATATTATTTTGGCGAAAGTTGAATTATCCACTTCGGATCCCGATGATATCATTGAAATGGGGAAATATTGCCCATTTGTTGTCAATTGTATGCGTTTAAGTGGGAAGAATAACATTTTATTACTACTCGCTTCTTCTTCCATGAAAAAAATAGATAACGTGGTTGACTGTCACTTTCGGAATCACGAACATATCAGAAATGTCAGGCTAGATATTATAACTGGTTTTGTTAAAGATTTTATTCTTCCCATTGATTTCGAAATGGAAAACCATGACCCAGATCCTATTGAAGGATGTGGTGATAACTGCGCCCGAAAAATAGCTCTCGAAGCTGCAAGAGAAAAAGCAAAATCATAAACTTATCCACTTTTATTGAATGAAATATTTCCCCTTTTTATCTTTATCAAGTTGATTTAGTGTTTTAACCTTAATATTTATTAATGCTGGAATGAACTTGGATCGTGATTTTTAAATCGATTAACTGATGTGAAAAATATATGGTAGATATGAATGAATTTTATCAATCTGCAGATTGGAAATCAGAAAAACATGTACCAGTCCTAAGTATTGAAGGTCCAGTTAAAAAAGGAGAATGGGTAAAAGTAAGTGCACAAATTGGGAAGGAAATCGGTCATCCCAATAAAACGGAGCATCATATTGCGTGGATTAAATTATTCTTTCATCCTAAAGGGGAAAAATATCCCTATGAAATTGGACAAGCAAATTTTAATGCGCATGGTGCATCTGTACAAGGTCCGGATACGAGTTCTATCTATACTCATCATCAAGCTTTATTTATGTTCAAAACTGACAAACCTGGAACCTTAATTGCAGAAAGCTACTGTAATATTCATGGCGTGTGGAAAAACGAACACGAAATAAGCTTTTAACTTTTCTATTTTTTTTTTCAATACAATTATCCTCCTCGTTCTATGTAAGTATTCTAGGAATGAATGTGCTTGAATAAAAAATAAAATCATATCAGGCAGTTCTATAGATAAAGAAGCTTTTTTTTATTACATAATCCAACCAGTAACTATGCAGAAAAATACAAAAAAAACACTGATTGGTTATTTTGGCACTGTTTTTTTAATAGTAACATGCGTTAGCATCGGAATTCTGTACTTTAATGACAGATCAGTAATAAATAGAGAGCAACTAACTTTTGAAAGTCCAACTGGAGTCACATTGAAAGGATTTTATTATCCAGGAAATTTGGATGCTGGAGTCATGTTGCTGGAGGGATTTAGTGCTGATCAGTTTATGTTGAAAGGTTTTGCATTAGAATTTTGGAAATTAGGGTTCCATGTGCTTACATTTGATTTCACAGGGCATGGTTTATCATTTGGATCAATCGGATTTGATAATGCTGCTACAGATGTGTTAGCTAAGCAGGTGCTGAAAGCAGAGGAAATTTTTAAGTCCGAATCGGGGTTGTTGGATTCTCAAATCCTATATATGGGACATAGTATGGGTTCACGTGTGGCCCTACAAGCCGCGACAATGGATGACTCCCTAGCTGGTTTAATACTTGTTGGTACTTCTATCAATTTGGATTTGAATCTGCAATCTGATTTCTTCACTGGTGTAAGGGATTCTGATTTGGAGTGGATTCAGAACTTAAATGGAACTAATCCGGAAACTCCGGTATTGCTGATGTCTGGAGCTTGGGATGATATTTTGACTCCCTCTGCCGCAAATTTATTATTCGAACAATTAGGCGGAGAAGGTGCACCAAATGCCAGAGAATTGATCATTTTCGATTATATGTTTCATAATTATGAGGTATATTCTCCACGGGTAATTTCTTATGCTTTAAACTGGGCGATTAATACTTTAGGGCTGGGATTGAATCCCTTATCCCCTTCTACAATGGTAATTCGAAAGATTTTCTGGGCAGTTGGTGTAAGTAGTTTATTTTTAACCTTGATTTTCTTCAACCTTTATCTCGAGTTAAAAAATGTGGGATTTGATAAATTAATGAATTCCGACCCTTCAATAAATATTACCAATACCCAAAAATTTCTATGGGTTAAACTAGCTTTGTGGATACTATCCTTGCCCTTATGTGTGATAGTTGCTGGTGTGCTTTCTTTAATCCCGATTGGAATCCCAGTGTTCAACATGATTTATGTGGGATTTATAGCAGGATATGGGATCTTTATGGTGTTGATATATCAATTCCGGAAGAAAAAGCTAATCCCTGGATTAGAAGGAACATTCGACTTGAAGGATATGAAGCATACTTCGGTGAAAAAAATACTTAAGGGTACTTGTATTGTATTGGGACTCTTGATTTTAAGTACTTTATTTGCACGGAGTGGTCTATATGCCCTATTCCCTCTAAATTATCGTTTGATATGGTTGATTCTTTTTACTCTGATTACCATTCCCGCTTTTTACATAACACTGAAAGAACAAGAATGGATCGTAAAAACTAAGCGAAAAAGATTAGTATCCTTTGTTCATACAGTAATTGGATATGTCCCTTTTATTCTCTTAACGATTTTATATCTAGTTCTCCGATCAATTTCTGGGATGATTGGGGCAATTCATGGATTAATTATTATTGCTCTAGTTACCATTACGGGTAATCTGCTCGGAAAAATCGTTCAAAATCAGTTGTTTATTTCTATAATTCAATCTTTCTTGTTATATTATTTGGTTCTCCCACAAACAGCTTTATTTGTGTTCTTCTAACGCAAATTTTATTTTTTCTTTCTTTTTCTGTAAAAAAATTTCAAAACAAAAGCAAAACCCCATTATATCCTTTATTTTCTAATCCTTAGGATTATGTATGTTATTCAATTGGTATACTTAAACAATGATTTAAGTGAAAAAAATGACAGAAGAACATAAAGAAAAAAAACGAACACATAAACATAAAAGACAAGTTTGGGTTAATGCAAATAGTCCTAATGATTGTGGTTGCCAAGATCCTGATGATGAATTAATGATATTAAATTATGAAATTCCTGGAGCGAATAAAGAAAAGATCCATCTTCATGTTGTGGAAAATGGCCTACGTTTGGTTGCACCGAGATCAGATGAAGACTATGATTATGTCAGCACCTATAGTTTTACTTGTCCTGCAGATCCCAAAAATGTCAAAGCTAAGTATAATGATGGTATTTTAGAGGTTCACATACCATACAATTGCCCAAATCCGTATAAAGATATACCACCTGTAACCATAGAATAGTATTCCAATTATTTTTTATCTTTATGTATAGGTACAACCCCCTTATAAAATTCGAAAAATTGTATTTGATTAATCAACATCTATCCCATATCCTCCACGCTTGTTTATGGTCCATCTATGTTATTTTTTTCTATACACCCTATTTCTACGGTAAATTGTTCCTTTTCACACCTATCCCTATTGGTCCCATGAATTGGAATTTGTATCCCGTGAATGAAATGTTATCCGAACACCCTATACCCGCATGGTCCCTCTCATTTTAATACCAAGTTTTTCATGTAAAGTTAGCTAAAAGGGACTTTTTGGGATTTTGGCCATTGCATGATAATTAATCCTTACTAACGTTACAAATGTGAAAGAGAACGGTATGAGTTAGGTTGAAAATAGTAGGATATGTGTTGACTAATTTAATTCTTTTCCATAATACGATAAAATTGTATTTTTATTTCGATTTTCTGTATCACTATCGTTCTTCATTATTATTTACTAATTAAAGAGGTTGATTCAGACGAGTTTAGAATTTAGTCGAATAGATGGAAAAAATGTCCACTTTTTTTTAATCGAACCAGAATATCCCATAGAATTTGAGTTCAATTCTGTTAATGAAACAAAATTGCACTATCCATGGAGAAATGGAGTTGATTCCCCCTACATAGCCCAACTGGAGCAAAATCTTAAGAAAGTTCGAAAAAAGACTCCAGCGACATTACTATTTATGGAAAGAGGAACTTCCCCACATCCTGATTTTCAACACGTAAGTATTGAAAATCTTGCATATACTATTGGAATACCCTTTAGATATATTGATCTACCAACAGATCTGATGGAAACTCAATTTTTAAGTTTAAAAAGACAATTGGACTATATTCAAAAATTGGAGAGTAAACGATCATCATTTCAAAATAAGGAAGGATATGAGGTTGAGGTCAGAAATTTAGATGCGTTAATTTTAGATGCTCGAGATTCTTTGAAGAAAGATCATTCCGAACTTGTTGGGAACAAGCGCCCACTATGGATTATGTTTCAAATAATAGAGATATTACGTCAATGGGATTCCAAAGAAATAAGCTGTATTCTCATTATTTCCAAAATAATGCACAAGGCAATATTAAAGATTGCAAATCAATTAGAATTGCAAACTGATCAATATTGTTTGTATCGAGACGTAATAGAATCTGTGGATGTATCAAATTTTACGAACGCCATTGAAAATAAGGATTTAATTCAGTATTCTCTTAAAAAAGAGAAAAAAAAGCAAGATAAAAAATACTTACTCTATATGGTCGATACAGATCCAATTGCAACACCTTATGATATTACTATGGCTTATGATGCAGGATATGACGCAGTGATCCATTTTGAAGATGTAAAACCAGAAGAAACCACCGGTTTAATACAAGATCTTGTGTTTTCTCGCAGAAATAATAAATATACTACACTGTTTTTAAACGGAAGGCATGAGAATGTGTTTTTTGAAGTATTAGACCGGGTCAAAAAATCAATGTTTGGTCCCTTTAAGGTATCTACAGTAATCGATCCCCGGGGAGCATGTTCAGGAGCGGGTGCTGCAGTTGCACTTATTGAAGATCTGGTATATACACGAAGATTAGGAAAAATTGAGAATAAGTCAGTGGTAGTATTTGGTGGAACGGGACCTTTCGGACACCTAATAGCGACATTGTTGTACAAAGATGGATGCGACGTATGTATTGTAGAAACATGGAATCAACGAGACAAGAAATTTTTAAAGGAATTTCTAGATTATACGAAAAAAACCTATAATGTACGTCTTACAGGTGCACTTGCTTTTGATGAGGAATCGAAACTTCATCTTGCTCAAAATGCTGATGTTATTATCTCAACTGCTGCTCCTGGAATTCAAATTCTGGATAAAAATATCATGCAACAAATTCCTAAAGGAAAACTAGCGATTGATACCAATATGGTCATACCAGCAGGTATTGAAGGTATTTCAGAGGACATGGATGGGCAAGAGATTTATCCAGGAATTTTTGCAATTGGTGCATTGACTATCGGGGCTCTTAAATACAAAGTAGAAATGAAAATGTTGAAAGACGCGAAAAATGCAAAATCAGGATTTTTTGACTTATATTACGCAGTAAAAGCAGCAAAAAGAATCTTGAATTTACCCGAGAAGAAAAAAAGATTAGATGAACGCTTAAAATAAGGGTGGGCTTCTTGCAAATCGACGAAAATATATATAAAAAAGTGATGTTACAGAATAATTTGAATAATTGTTCCGAAACAATCCTCAAAATAAAGGATAAACGCAAAAAATATCTGCTGTTTATGATAGATACGGATCCTAAAGCTTCCCCCTTTGACATCAATATGGCATATGAATCAGGTTACGATATGTGTGTGCATTTTGCAGGTTTGACCCCTGAACAAGCTATGGGATTTATGTTAGATCTCTATTATGCGCGTTCAGAAAAAAACCATAAATATACAACGATGTTTCTGAACGGAAAAGATTTTGATAAAGTGTATGATGCATTCCATAAGGCGAAAATTGCAATGGGAGGAGATATACGGATTCCCTTAGTGATCGATCCAAGAGGAGCTGCAACGACTGCAGCCTCCTTAGTCGCAAAAATGAAAAATGTCTTTTTACAAAAAGGGGAACAACTAAAAAATCAAAAAATTACGATTCTCGGAGGTACAGGTCCCGTGGGACGTATTGCAGGTGCTTTATGCAATAGAGAAGGGGCAGATACATATATAATTGAAACTTGGGATCAACGTAATCAAGAATGGCTTGATAATTTCATCCATAAATTCAATCAAGAATATGATGTGGCACTGAAAAGTTTGTTATTGACTAATGAAACAAAACGCTTGGAGCACTGTATGGATACAGACTTGATCATATCTTGTGGTGCAGCCGGTATTGAATTACTTGGTACAAATTCGATGGAAATTCTTTCTCAGAAAGCTCCAGGAAAGCAATGTGTAGATATCAATTTGGTTCCCCCTCCCGGTATTAATGGGATTAAACCAGATTCAGATGGAGGAGAAATTTTTCCCGGTATTTACGGATATGGTCCATTAAATATCGGACAAATTAAATTTCAAACGGAAATCGCGATTTTAGAAGAAGCTCGAAAAGCGGAATATGGTATTTTTGATTTTAATCGAGCCTATGAAATAGCAAAAAAAATGATAAAAATAGATTAAATCGGATTTCCTTGTCTTACTCCTTCGATTTTTTCTTATTTTTTTTTCTTTCAATAATTTCTTTCGCAAAATCATAATATTCAAGGAAAGAAAAAATTTCAAAACCCGATGCATCCATCATTTCTTGCAGAACCGTTTTTTCTACTTTTAATTTAACCTGACCAGTAGAGAGTGCACCAAAAATATAAGAATTCTCATATTCTACTCCCTTCCACATAGGTTCGATTCCCTCTATACCCAACGGAGGTACGGCATTTGCATCTGCATAGATTTTATTTTCAGGAATTTTTTGTAAAGTAGTCGCTGAAATCAGTTGTACACCAGGGGCACCACATGTGAATACAAGATTTTTGTCTTCGCATAATTCCACTCGATGTATTTCATCTCCCATGGCTTCGGGTTTAATATCCACTCGATACGTCATATTCAATTCATTTGCTGCTCTTTCTGCTCTTTCTTGCGAACGGGATAATAGAGTTGTTTCTGCTCCTCCTTTAGCGCACAATACCGATACAGTCTGTCCTACCATGCCTGTTCCTGCAAAGATAATCACTTTGCAGTCTTTAAGGGATTTTTTTTCTATTAGGTGGAGATAAGCTTCTACTTGAGCAACCAAAGTGGCTCCCGTTGTATATCCTCCTCTTGGATCAATGCAAGTAGTCAATTCAAAACCTGGTATCATACTTTCTCTTGCAATGTCTAAAATTCTCTTTAGTTGGGCGTGATTTGACCCATTTAAAAAGATTTTTGTATTTTTTGCCCCCTTTTCGCCTCTGGAAAACATAGCATCTTCAATTATTCGCACTATATTCCATTCATTAATCCCTCCCATTGGGACAACAATATCATATCCCGCATCATATGCAACATTGATGTCGAACGGAGAGGGTAATGGATCTGTATCTAAGAGGTACAGAATCATTTTTTTATCAGACATTTGAACATCATAAAAAATCTAAAGCAATTCCTTTTAAACTTGAACGAATTTTTTGTGAGGAAAAAACTAAAGGCAAATAGTCATCCAATTTAAATATAAACCTGAGAGATACCGATTAAATATAACCAAATTTAATAACCCTAGGCATAATCCCATTAACATTCCTACAATAACATCACTTAGAAAATGTACACCTAGATGAATTCTCGACACGAAAAGGAAAGGTAAAAGGGCAAGAAAGGGTAATAATGCCCAAAACCCAAAATAAAAATAGAAAAAAATACTTTCCATTACCCAAAAATACATATGGCCGGATGGAAAAGATTCTTGTCTCTTGGAAATATAAGGTTCACGATTTATGAACTCTTGTCGGGCAAACACCCGCAATTTTTCATCCATATAAGGACGTTTTCGTCGGATAATTCGTTTTAAAACCGAAATTGTTAATAAGGAACCTATAATACCCGTAAACAGTAAAACTGAGAAATTCTCGATATTTTGATCGAAAAAAATCCCATAAATAAATAGTATCAAACTAAATAATGCCCAAAATTGAATGGTACCTAGTAAAGAAATAATTTTAAGCGGTAAAGTAAGTTTAGGATTCAAGTTGTAAAACCATTTCGCACTTTTATAATCCGTATCAATAATCCATTGGAGTATCTGGTTAGCATGCGATGTATGGTTATTTTTCATTTAATGGATGTAATTTTATGAAGTTTTTTAAATTTAAGTAAGATCTAAAATCGAAAAGAGCTGTTCCAAATTATCTATGATATAATCTGGTTTGTGCTCCCAATGTTTATGGGATTTTTCCCATCTTTTTACCCAAATCGAGTTGATTTTCGCATTCTTTCCCGCAGATATGTCAAATGGGCTATCTCCTACGATGTAAACGTCCCTTTTATCAAATTTATAATCCTTTGATAATCGTTGCAATGTCAGCAATATTTGTCCAGGGTTTGGTTTACATTCTTCTTGACTATCACCTAAAGCTAATATTTCTTGAAAGTAAAAGTCTAATCCAAAAGCGTCTAATTCAAATCTGGCAATCTTTAACGATGAATTTGTGATTAAAAGCAAGTAGGTATTGCCAAGTTCTTTTAGTTTAACTAAGGTAGGTATAACATCCCCAAATAACCGAAGATCCCCTTGAGCATGAAGTATTTTTCGCTGTTCTAAATCAAGTTTGTCAAAGCTTATCCAAAATTTCACGGGATCTAAGAAATTCCACGATCTTAATAGTTGTTTGTAATCAGAGTTCCGCCACAACCGATCTCTTTCCTCTTTAACGGGTGGGGGGATGTTAAATTCATTAAAAACTTGAACAATGATATTGTCGAAGAAATTATGACTGTTCTTAATATGAACTAGAGTATTATCTAAATCAAAAAATATAATAGCTTGAAGAAATTTCATAGGAATCGTCCAATAAGTCGATAAATTAAAAATAACCAATGAATCCTAGATCTTTACCTTTTTCATCATATATATATGCCGTTCCCATAATTGACCCCTTTCCAACAACCGATTTTGGTGGATATATTAATTTTAGACCAAAATGGAAAACTCCATTGCAAACATCGCATTTCATCTTTACACGAGTATACTCAAAATATGATCCATCATCGAGCGGTTCAGATTTCATATATTCTTTTTCCAAGGGGTGCAATTTTTTACTATCATGATTATCACATCCTTCCAAGAAACACTGTTCGCTTGTGATTGCTTCTTGACCACTTCGACCCAATGCAATATAAAAATCGGAAGGAATTTCATCCCATAAATCTTCTTGCATATTTGTCCTAAGGGTAGTTGTATTTTAAAATTTCAGATCTTATTTCATAAAATTCCAGAGGTATTTGAGCTCAATACTAAATCTACTACTAATTATACAATTAAAAAATGCCATTCTAAAAGTTCTCTATAAATTCTATACGCAGACATTACATAGTTTTTTGATGGTCTTTGTAGACTCTCTTTTTTGTCGGATATTACTAGGATAATACTTGACAATAAAGAGTGCAAAAAACCTATGTCCACATTAAAGGTTGTTCTTAGCCATTCCTATCCATTCGATGTGCAGAATATGAGGTGTACAGAAAACATAAGAGAAATTGATTATTATAATGAAATCCTATATTATTTTGAAAAGACAACGGGACATAATGTTTTTGTGTTTGATCAAAATGATAAATGGGCTGATTATAGTTATATACGATTAATGAATGAGTTGAAAAACAATAAGGTACTATTAGATGCTGATATTGGAGATGTTACGAGGAATTGTCTGATTCTTATATTGAGTTTGATTGAAATGCGGCAAAGACCTACAGGAACTCCCTATGAATGTTGCAGTAATGAACAGCAAGCAGCAATAAAAAAATCTCTGATTAATGTAATTGCTTAATCCATAAAATAATTCTTTTACTTAATTTTTCTTGTTCAATTCTAATACATGGATTCTATAGATAATAGGTGTGTACCGCAAATTAATCCCTAATTCTGAAATAGTATTATACCCAAAAGAATAACATCGGCTTCTTCTTAGCCCAGGTTGATACCGATCGTCATACCCATCTCCAGCTACAGCATCCTGATGAAAATCCACGTCAGGTATAGGAACTAAATCATCTACACAACGAGGTAACCACAACCTTTCTCTTATTGAACCATTTTCCATTCCAATTAATTGATCCCATAACCCGTAAGGGATTCCAGTTTCATTCGCAGTCTCTTCTATTGTAAAGGTTTGATCCCCTTTTGTATTATTCCAAACAATACCAGTAATGTTATTTCCGTTATCATCAGCAATCCAGATAAACAATTCAACAGTTATTTTATCCCCAATTTGTATATGTGTTAAAACCCATTCATCATAGCTGAATTTTCCAACGAAGATCCCAGCCAGACTAACTCCAATTACTATTGCAATAATGCCTAAAGTAATGATCTTTTTGTTTCTCTGATATTTATTAGCTTGTTTGGTGGGAGGGATTGAATTTTTCCGTTTTTTGTGTTTGGGATTATATTTGGGTGTCACTGTCGTTCCTCTAAGGCTTTACATATAGATGAAGTTTTTTCTCCTTAAAAGACCTTTTAAAAAATAAGGAGTTTATTTTTCATGTTTTCGTCTAGACAAAAATAAGCAAGATAATTATAAAATGTACGTGCAAAACAGTGATTTATTGTGACAAAAACATCTGAAAATTTGATGACAGCTTTTGCTGGAGAAAGTCAAGCGAATCGAAAATACCTTGCCTATGCAGAAAAAGCAGAGAAGGATGGATTTCTGCAAATAGCAAAGGTTTTTCGAGCAGCTGCAGTTGCTGAATCAATCCATGCACAAAACCACTTCCGTACGGGTGGTCATGTAAACAATACGGTAGAAAACTTAATTGATGCGATTTCAGGGGAACACTACGAATTTACTTCTATGTATCCTGATTTTTTAACTATGGCGATTCAAGAGGGCAATAAAAAAGCTGAAAAGAGTTTTCATTGGGCTAATGAAGTTGAAAAAATGCATCATCGGCTGTATACAGAAGCACTCAGTGTAGCTAAATCTGAAAAAGATTTAGAAGAAAAGGAGATGTGGGTTTGCTCGATTTGTGGGGCCACCTTTGAAGGTAATCATGAAGATCTGGAAGAAATATGCCCTGTTTGCCAAACCAAGAAAGATAAATACATAAAAATTGATTAAAATCGACCGTTTTCTGGTTTTTTTTCTATCTTTATATATATAATTGATTTTGATCCTTATGTGGGTGGTATGTAGATTGAATTTCACCTGCGCCTTGTATTTTATCTGTAATATGCTTAATGAAGAAATCAATTGCAAATACAATGGACAAATATTTTTGTTTGAAATGCTCAAAATCCAGATCAGGTGGAATATCAGCTTCTGCCCAAATGCTTTTTCCCTCAGGATCTAAAGAGTATGTGACGTCATTGAGGATAAAATTCGCTTTTAGTAATTCTACAAAAATCTGGCTAGCAACATGTGGTGCAACTTCGGTTAATTCCATTATCGATGCCTTAACGATAAACCAATCACTACCAACTATTATATGGGATAAAAATTGATATGATTCATATTCAAAGGGTACAATAATGATACTTTTTTTAGGATCAATGTTCATATCTTGAATCCCTAATTTCTCTAAATATACATGAGCTTTTGCCATATTCTTTCGAATTTTTCGGCGTTCTTCAGCATCAGTTAGTTTATTATAATCTAGGGTGTCTTCATCTATAATATGATCCTCAATTGAGGATTCAAAGGTATATCCCCCATAACTATCTGCACTCCTTTGGTAGATCTCTTCTTTTTCCATCTTCTCTCGCATTTCAATTAGATCTCTTTTATAATCCTCCATAATTTCCATTTCTTCATCGGTTAGATAGTGTTTTTCTTCTTCTTCTTCTTCTTCGTTTTCAGTGGTTTCTCTTTCTTCTTCTGTCTTTTTCGATTCATTTGGTGGATCAATTAAACCTAATTCTTTTTTCTTTTTCTTCAACCATTCTGTATAAGCTTTTGTCCTTTTTCCTCCCCAAATTGCTTTCTTTCCAGTATTCTGTTCATATAGTTCTTGGAAATCTTCTTCTGTATATTCTTTTGGCTTTTTTTTGGCTACCAACCTAATTTACCACTTTTTTCTGTATAATTTTGGTATTGAGTATTAACATAAATGCTTTTTTATGAATCATGACCAAAGTCCTATCTATCTATCTATCGTATATTTTGTGAGAAAACTTTTTTAATTTCTACATTAACTTTTATCTATCAATTTTAAAGTTGAATGGTCGAAAAAATGGCAGCTACAAGATGGTTGTGTCTGGTTTGTGGATGGGAAACGGAAGAAAAATACGAAGAATTACCCGATGATTTTGAGTGTCCATTATGCGGAGCTGGAAAAGAAGATTTCGAGCGAATAGAAGAATAAAAAACAATTTCAATTTTTATCTTTTTTCTTTATTGGGCAGAACCGATTTTAGGAGTCTGAGATATCGAATAGCTTCGCTTCGTTCTTCTGTATGTATGCCATGGAAGATTTTCTTTAGAATTCCTATTTTTTGGATACTGCTAAAATGAACATTTAAGAAATCATCCAGATTTTGTTCATTATTCATCCAAAAAATAGTGTTTTCAATTATAATACTGATTTTATTATTTTTATGCAACTCTAAGATCTTCCCAGAACATTCAACAATAGGAAGTTTATATCCTTGATTTGAAGGAAGTGGAGAAACATCATCAATAAATGAATGTAAACCAATTACTGTTTCTACCATAATTTTTCACTCCATTAGCTTGTAGTTATAAAAAAAGAATACCATATAAAAAGCGCATGTGTGCGTACAGATTAAATCTAATATATCTACTGTATTCATTTATCTGGGTTTTTTAAAATAAAAATAAAATGGGAAAAAACTTCAATGTAGATGGTCTTCAATTTCTAATAATTTATTTATGGTGTAGAATCGTTTAAAATCCATCAAATCTTCTCCAAAATAATATTCTCCCGTTTCCGCCAAACGAATTGCAGGTAAATCTGAGTAGCATTCTTCTATATTACAGAATTTTTTAGCAAACTTGGGATCCTGTAGTAAACGTTTAACTACAGCTTCATCTTCTACATTCCATACCTCAAATTCACCAACTTTTGACTGAAGATACTTAGATACGAATTCACAATTTTTGCAGCCCGGTTTAATTAGTAAAGCAAATTTTTTCAGATTATTCACCCACTTTTTGTTTCAAACATACTATATTTAAAAACGTTTCAATAAATCACTAATATGAAATAGTGTGTTTTTTGACATAAATCCAACTATTCATTTTTCAAATTAGTTCCATATTACTGATTATATGATATAACTTTTATTGATTTTTGATTACATTTTATAATAGTTAATTAATAGCCGTGTCATTTTCCACTGGATTAGGAATATGATCTAGTTTATTCTAGTGAACTAGATGTTCTGGTTCATAGTGCCGTTACCTATCCTATCGGATAGTCAAACTATACAACAGCCTATCACCATGGTTTTATGAATTTTTACAGTGATTGGTAGCATAATAGCGGCTTATACTCTATTTAGTTTTCAACTTTCCAATTCAGTTAAATTTTATGATATAATTAAGTGTTTGGGGCATCTGCTTGACCGAATCGATCGATTAAATGTCGAATACTCAAAGAAAAATAACAAAAAGTGTTTGAAATTACTATTACGATAAGATAATTATTTGGGCCAGACTTTTTTGAAGGCAGTTTTAGGGAAAAAACAGTATGGACAATGATCTGGAGGCTCTTCTCCATAATGTACATAGCCACAGATCCTACATCTCCACGCAGTTTGCTCTTTCATTCCCTCACGTGCAGCCTGTTCTGCATTGTCTGCTTTTAGCCTTGGGAGTTCATCCAATGGAGGCATAACCGGTTTCATCTTAGATAAGTAGCGATACACTACCAACCTTTGAACTTCTGATGTCCCTTCATATATAGTTAATACCCGAATGTCTCGCAGTAATTTCTCAATGGGATAAAATCTAGTATAACCATACCCGCCAAAAATCTGCAACGCATCATTGAGAACTTGTTGAGCGACTTCAGTAGTGTAAAATTTCGTGATTGACGCTGATAAGGTATTATCCATGCCTCGATCAGCCTCCCATGCAGATTTCCAGATCATGAGGCGTGAGGCTTCGATTTTTTGATACATTTCTGCTATTTTGAACTGAATCGCTTGAAATTCCGATAGTTTCATCGTAAAAGCTCTTCTTTTATTTGCATAATCCATAGCGAATTCCATAGCAGATCTGGCAGCACCAACTGCAAAAGAACCAATAATGGGTCTAGTTGATGAAAATGTTTTCATTGCTAATAAAAATCCTGTACCTGGAATTGCAATCACGTTTTTTGCAGGAACATGCACATTATCGAAATGCACCGCCGTTGTACTAGATACTCTTTGACCAAGTTTTGGTATATGCTCCCCCACTGTTATTCCATCCCAATCCATCTCCACAAAGAAAGCACATAAACCTTTATGTCGTAATTTCGGATCTACAGTAGCAAAGATACTAGCATAATCTGCATATCCACCATTCGTCACCCAATATTTCGTTCCGTTTAAGATGTAGTCTTCACCATTTTTTTCCGCCTTGCAACGAATACCCGCAACATCCGATCCCATACCGGGTTCACTTGTTGCAAAAGACACAATCTTAGGTTCTCTCACACAAGCAGAAAGATACTTTTCTTTCGCCCCCTCATTTCCTGATAAGATCAAAGGTTCTTGTCCAAGGGAATTACCAAATATTGATGTTCCCATTGCAGGACATGCTGCAGCAACCTCTTCTACAACTATTGATGCATCTAATAAATTATAGCCATGACCGCCATACTCTTTTGGAATACCCAAATTATTCAATCCAGCAGCATGTGCTTTTTGTAATAAGAATTTTGGTGGAACGTCCATCTCATCGAAATAATTCACAACGGGGAGAATTTCATCTAAAGCAAATTTACGAGCTTTCTTTTGAAGTTTTTTTTGTTCTAAGGAAAGTGTGAAATCTATCATTTTTTAACCAACATTTTTATGATAATCCTAAATTGAAAAAATCAAATATGAGTTTTCTGATCCGAATTACTTATAAAAAAAAAGGTAATTTAAACTCGTTAAACTGAATAAGAATTTCGTATAATCTTAATAGTAACCAATAATTTTTATGATTACAGAAAATTAATGCATCTGATGATTTCAGTAACCGCAAATGCTTTAAAGAGCCAAAGCAAAGCAACTTTATAGAATTAGTAACAAGTGATAGAATAATGGCACCAATTAAATTAGGGGATACAGTTACAGTTCACTATCGTGGAACTCTGGATAATGGGGATAAATTTGCTGATTCCGAAGAACAAGGTCCTATCGAATTTGTGGTGGGAGATCATCTCGTCATTTTTGAAAATGCTGTCATTGGAAAAGAAATTGGAGAAGATTTTACGATTATGATTTCTGCTGAAGACGCCTATGGGGAGTATGATGAAGAAAATCAGCAAGAATTCGAAAAAGCCGAATTAGATCTCGATAAATATGAAGTTGGTATGCAATTAGCATTCCAACAGGGTTGCGACGAGGAAGATCCAGAAGAATGTGACCAAATTCATGAAATTGTAGGGGAGATCGTAGAAGTCAAGAAAGATTCCGTCATAATTGACTTCAATCACCCGCTAGCTGGCCAGAATTTGAATTTTTGGATAAAAATTGAGGATGTAAAATAAAAAAATTGGGATTATGAGATTAATTTTTTAGGTATCTCTTTGATACTTCGTGCAAATTCTGCAGCTTTTTCTTCTGCTATTCTTAAATCTTCATTAGTTGGTCCCCCTTGAAATTCTAGAATTGAATCAACATCCCAGTTTAGATTTTTGATACGTTCTTCAAAGCCTTTTTCCGCTCCCCCAACCCAACCATAGGAACCAAATCGCATGACTTTTTTGTGCTTGAATCTTTTTAGTTTCATTAAATCCAAAACATAAGCCATAGGCGGAAATACAGAATATTCATAGGTAGGCATTCCAATCACAATACCTGCTGATCTCCAGGCAGACGCAAGAACATTTGACACATGCGTCTCTGGTACTTTATGAATAGTAACTTTAACCCCCTCCTTGGCAATTCCTCTAAGGATAGCTCTGAGCATCACTTCCGTATTACTGTACATGGATCCCCAAATAACGGTGATCTCGGGCTCTCCATAATCATTTGCGTAATTTGCATATCGTTGATACCGTTCAATGATTTCCATTGGATTTCTCCAGATTAGACCATGGGATGGAGCAATGATTTTAATTTTATCTAATAAACTGCCCAGTTTATCAATAGCTTTAAGTACAAATGCAGAGAAAGCTGCGACAATGTTCGCATAGTAACGTAGTGTTTCGCCCTCAAAGAATGCTATATCTTCCTTGGGAATCTCGTCTGCGAATATAGTACCTTTGAATGCTCCAAAAGAACCAAAGGCATCACAACTAAATAAGACTCCGGTAGATTCTTCAAAAGTTACCATAGTTTCCGGCCAGTGCACATTGGGAATATCGTAGAAGTGTAATATTTTCCCCTTCCCTAAATCGAGGGTATCCCCATCTCCCACTCCCCGAATATTTTCTGAGATATGATAAAATGCCTCTACTAATTTGACTCCTTTTTTACTAGTGATAATTTCCGCGTTAGGGCAGTATTTGTGAAGTACAGGAAGAAATCCCGTATGATCTGGTTCTAAATGATTTAAAATTATATAATCAATATGTTCAGGTTCAATCCCTACACTCTTAAACTGTTGATTCAGACTAGCAGAAGATCCTCCTCCGCTCGATTTCACTATATCAATGATTGCGGTTTTATCTCCTCGAACAATGTAGGAATTGATTGTAACTCCATCTGGAATTGGCCAGATTCCTTCAAACAAATCGTTCGTATAATCATTAACACCTGTCCAATAAACTTCCTCAGCTATTTTTTGTGCCATATATTTTCACTCTCATCATAAATACTTTATATTTTCCAATTTAGTAGATAAGTTTAAAATTTTTATATTTATCAAAATAAGCGAGAATTGTCATAATTCGTTCTAGAATAGGTTTTGTATCCATGAAAGTAATTATCGTGGGAAATGGAGTCGCTGGACAGACCTTGGCTGAAACCATCCGACGTAATAACAAAGAGATGGATATTACCCTCTTTACTGAGGAAAGTCATCCTTATTATTCACGGATTCTTTTACCCCATTTTGTTGCTGGGAACCGTACATTAGAAAATTTATACGTACGGAAAAAAGAATGGTATAGTGATCAAAGTATTCGATTCATTAATGCTACTAAAATCACTAAAATTGACTTAGGAGAGAAAAAAATCTCGAGTGCGGAAGGTGATTCGTTTCCATATGATAAGCTTGTTCTATCAGTAGGTAGTTCCCCCCGTAAACTTGATTTCGGAAATCCTAATGTAAATCTACAAGGGAATTTTGCTTTACGTTCAATATCCGATGCTGAACAAATCCAACACTATGCAAAAAAGAAGCCGGTTAAACGGGCATTTATCGTTGGAGGAGGACTTTTAGGGATTGAACTAGGATTTCATTTGAGAAAGATGGTAGATCAAGTACAAATTTGTGAGATTGCCCCTTATCTACTTCCTCGTCAGTTAGATAGGGAAACGTCAAAAATCCTGCAGACATATTTGGAAGACCAAGGATTGCAATTTATTCTTGGGGATTCCGTTGAGAAAATTTTGGGGAACAACTCGTTGGAGGCTATTAGATTGCAGAGTGGTAAAGAAATAGAAACTGATATGATTCTCCAACAGCTCGGAATTATTCCTAACACGGAATTGGCACAAGAAAGTAGATTAAATTCACAAAAAGGAATTATTGTGAATGAATTCATGCAAACGTCAGATCGTGATGTTTATGCGGCAGGAGATTGTATTCAATTTGAAGATAAGATTTGGGGTATCATTCCTGCAAGTATCGAACAAGCAAAACAAGCTGCAGCACACATTCTTAATGAGAATCCCGAACCTTATACTCCATCAATATGGAATACTCGTCTAAAAGTCGCTGGGATTGATCTCACTTGCATTGGACTTTCATCACCAGAAGCAGAAGAAGGAGCAACTCTTTATGAATATCGAAGACAGGATACCTATACATGTCGTAAGGTCATTATTCGGGATAATGTTCTCACTAATGCTATCCTCCTAGGACCCGGGGCAGACTCGAAATTCTTTCTGAAAAAAGCAGGGAAAGAAGTTGATCCTCAAGAAGTAAAAGAAAAAGTCAAAGAATAAGACAACTTCTTAGGAAATTTATTCAAATAGTTGGAACAAAGTTATAAAAAGACAAAGATCCCTCT
This sequence comes from Promethearchaeota archaeon, assembly GCA_016933055.1. Classification (GTDB taxonomy): domain Archaea; phylum Asgardarchaeota; class Lokiarchaeia; order Sigyniarchaeales; family Promethearchaeaceae; genus AMARA-1. Next base: position 420,879 of record JAFGBS010000009.1, read on the forward strand.
ATTTACTAACTACATTTTAGTGAGGAATACTATAATGCCAGAAAATACGGAAAATGAGTTTATAATAGAGGAACGCAATAAATTTGGTAAACCAAAAATGAGTCCGAATACTCCAGGAAAGCTGAAGTATGGTCGAACATTTTTAATCGGTTTAGCCTTTTTTACATGTTCCTTAGCATGGACTTATTATAATAATATAATGCCTTTGATTTTAAGAGAATATATGGAAGCAATGGGATTAGGGAATGAAATTGATGTACTTGTAGGCGTTATAATGGTCTTGGATAATATAGTAGCAATATTCTTGCTACCGGTATTTGGAAGCTTATCCGATCGGATGAAATCCAAATATGGAAAGCGGACTCCATTTATTGTGATTGGAGTCATTAGTGCAATGACCGCATTTTATGGATTAGGAATAATTTATAATTTTCCTGGAGTTGCAGCTTTCTGGGCTTTAATATTAGTAATTATGTGGTTCAATATTTCAATGGCATTCTTTAGAAGCCCGGCTGTAGCATTAATGCCAGATATGACCGACCCAAATGTTCGATCCACAGGTAATGCGATCATTAATTTAATGGGAGCCGTAGCAATGGTTTTTGGAACACTAACACCCACCATTGCTAGATTTTTATATGGACCCGCCAATCAACGCACAGGGGGATTTTTCATCGTTGTGTTTATCACCATAATTGGGTTTGTGATATTCTATTTGACTATAAAAGAAACTCCAACGGGTGATAAATTTATGAGAATTGGTGATAATAGTATTGCACTGGATCCCGTAACCCTCGAATATATTGGGGAAAAGAAAACTGAAAAACGAGAACCACTTCTCGAGGCTTTAAAAAATATATTCATCGGAAAAGAACGAAGCGCATTATTTATGCTACTCGTGATATTCACTTGGTTCTTTGGATATAATGCTATCAATACTTGGTACTCTACGTATGCTACTGCATATTTAGGTTGGGAAGAAGCCGATGCGATACGTGCTTTGTCACTTGCACCTATAGCTATGATTATTACCGCTATTTTTGCAGGAAAAATTGCTGAATGGATTGGACGAAGACTAACAATCTTTATTGGATTAGTTGGCCTTGCGCTGGGTTTTGGAGCTGTTATGTTTATAAGAGATCCTGAACCTCAAGGTATGCTACTTACTGTTCTTTTTATCATCATTGGGATTTTTTATGGACTCGTTAATATCAATACAATTGTGATAATTTGGGAAATGGCACCGAAGAATAAGATTGGTTCATATACAGGCGCATATTACTTTTTCTCCCAAATGAGTGATACTTTAAGTCCAGTCGTTGCAGGTGGACTTTTCAGTCTTTATAAAGCGATATCAGGTGTAGCACAAGGTCAACAATACGTTCTCTTATTTCCTTACGCAATATTTTGTCTATTGGTCGCTATGATCTTTTTAAGCAGAGTAAAAAGAGGAGAATCTGCACAATATTACGAAAGGAAAGAACGCAGAAAAAATAAATAGTTTGAATAAAACCGAAATATAATATTCCATTTTTTCTTTTTTTTATATGGTTGCGCTAATTGTCACTGGATCATTCCCTATGATGGAATCTTCATTGTCTTTGACAATTCTCATAATCATTTCTGCAGCAGCCTTGTTATATACTTTATATTCATCGATATCCTCTGCACAAGTCACGTAGTAATCTTGAACTTTTATTCGTCGTTTTTCAAAATATCTTTGCACTTTTTTCTCCCATTCTTCTGCTTTCTCAATACCCCCTTTTTTATCTACGAGATCAAATTTATTAAAACATACATAAATGTCTCGTGGAATATGCCGGACGGAGCTGAAAAATTCGAGTTGGTCATCTAAATCTTGATCTAAGGAGAAGACTGCCACGATTTGTTTGGCTATTCTACTTATCGTTATTATGCCCATTCTTACCACTGCTCTTTCTTTATCTCCACCTGGGGCAAATAAGGTATGGTTATGACTGTCCTTATCTGAAAAATATACTCGGTTGGGGTGAATCGTCTTTGTGGTTACCGGGATATCTTGATCATATGCAGTGCTTTCCCCACTAAAATCACTCTTAAGTACGGTACATGTTTTTTTCAAGGTTTTGTGTTGACAGTAGTCGACAAATAATCTGAGTAAGCTGGTTTTCCCAGCATTAACACTCCCTAAGAATCCGATCGTTGTCATCTGCTAATGCTTCCTAAATGAGTTATCTTACTATAATTCGAATATCCAAGATACATCCTATTGAATTAACCCTTAAAATCACGATATTATGGTGATGTTACGATTTTTTCAAGGATTTCACAATCAGATGAGCTGTTTGATTATTCAAGGCAATAGGTACATCTTTAATAACACAGATACGGATCAGGCTACTAATATCAACTTCGTGACCAAATGGGGTTTCCATATCAATAAAAAAGAACAAGACTAATATCTCTCCATCCAACACTTTATTTGCCAGTCGTATATCTCCACCATCTGGTCCATGATCCAGTGGAATAACATTCAATCCCGTTTTTTCACTTATGATTCGAGCAGTACCCTCCGTACCAATCAACAAATGTTGGGACAGAAATTCTTTATGTTCTTGAGCAAACATACAAATTTCGTCTTTTTTCGCATTATGGGCAATCAATGCGATCTTCTTTCCATTCATAAGCATAAATTGCATTCCATATATAAAAGTATGAGTTTAGAAATGATAAGAGAAGTGTGTATTGCTTTTTATCTAATAGTCATATACAGTTTGCACTTCCTTAATTACCAGTCCCACTAAGTCTTGTATTTTGGAGATTGGATGAAAAATCGCTCCTAAAGAGATCAACTCTTTGAAATGGGGGGAATTCAAGTCGGATTTGTGCCCTCCAATAAAAAAACAGACCAATTTATTACCCATGTTCAATAATTCTAGAATATCTGGATATGCGATTTCCCAATTTTGGATTTCGAAATCAGTAATCAATAACACAACAGAATTTCGTTCTCCCTTTCTGCACATTTGTCTGATTTCACGAGTAGGTAATTGAGTACCCATTCCTTGATATTTCAATAATATATCTTCAATCAATCGTGGTTCTGTTGTCCAATTTTGGTTGGAGGAAAAATCACTGAAATTAATTGCTGCAATTTTAATGCCTTTTTTTATTCCATAATGAAGTGCAGCGAACGATGCGACTAATGCAAGATGGTAAGAACTCTTATTTTTTTTACCGCTAGAGACTGTCCATTCCATGGAACCCGATGAATCTATAACAATCATCATATCAGGTAAACGTTTGTCAATTTCTATTCCCGGTCCTTCACGATAAATCCACTTCCGAGTGGTAATATTAGGGATGATCTTAGGAGAAACTAACATAGACTGGAGGATGTCAAGTTTTTCTATGGGGTCACCAATGATCCAAGGCTCAATTCCTATAGGAATAGAACCTGTGGGTCGTTTACTCACAATTTTGAATTCTACAAGATTTTTAGACAACCCTCTATAGTATGTTGCAATTACATCTCTATTAGGAATGAAACCCATTACTTGATTTACTCTGATAAATTCTTCCAAAGTCATTTCATTTGCAAGTTCCTCTGCATTTTTTACATCTTCACTGTCTGGTTCTTTTTTATTCCATTTATTTGTATTTTGAGGATTTTTTGGTCCCACTTTTATTTCCAAGGGATTACCGCTTGTCACTTGGACATCTAAAGGTATCAAAACGGGAAACTGAGCGCTCTCGGAACCCGGAACTGTTGGGACATCAGAATATTCTCCTATCTTTACCTTTATAGTAGCCTTAGGAAAATCCTCTTCAATAATTCCCTTCAGCAATTTAGCAATTGCATATATTTTTTTTTCCCACACCGATTCATTTTCAAAATCATGTAAAATTATTGAAGATATTTGCTTAGCAAGCGGTGTTATCTCCTCGTATTCTTCTTTGGACAAGTTCAAGTTTAAGTCCCACATACATTCGTAGCATTTAATTAAAATTTTGTAGAATTTACTATGTTGAGGATTCTCTTTTGATTTACCAACAGAATCACTCATTTTCATCGTTTCTCGTAATTGAAACACCATTTCTTTTGGCTTTTTTTGATATAATTTGTAATCCACTACAAGGTCTGCAAAGAAATTGACTACGATTGGACTAAGTCTGTAATGAATATGCTTTAAAGTTGCTTTAATAAGGCGAGCGTTAGTGAGTGCATCATACGGACAGACAATATAATGGCTTATCTCATGAAGTGATAATACATTATAAAAATCAAAAAGTTGGTCCTTAAACAAAAGTGTAGGCGCATTAGACAAATTTAGTATGGTTTTCCATGTATCTAACTCAATGAAAAATCCGATTAATTTGGATTTATCAAATACAAATGAAGGATCGGGAATTGCAGGTGTATGAAAATGCGAGATCGCCTTATCCCATGCCTCTTTACCGATCAACAGGCTTGATTCATCTGTTTCAGACAGACAGATATCTATTTTTCCATTGAAATAATCATCTATTTCAGTGTATTCTATGAATATAACATCTTTTCCATAATTAACAGGTTTTTTTTTGGTACCTTTCTCCCTTGTGGGATACCAACGTCTTTTTCCTTTGCTTCTCCCTAATTGTGGTAGAAAGAGAGGTCGTTTTCTGTCGTTCTCTGACATATTTCCATTTCAACTATTTTTTAAGATGTCATCCACTAGTTTATCGACTTCCGAATCACCCTGTTCGGATTCTTCCCGATTTTTTTCTGATGAACTACTAACAGGAGTAGATGAAACAGGTTGATTAAAAGAACTAATAAACTCTTCAGTTGTGAGCATTACATCGTAATTTTCTTTAGGATAAGTTTCTTCTAGGAGTTTCTTTAATGCAAGTGCTTTTCTACCCCCGTGGCAATTGATTTGCACTAAAGAATTAGGTGTTGTGCCCGTAACATTTATTTGTAAAAATAAATCTGCTTCTCTAAGTTGAATAGTACTTTGTTTTTTTGTACTCTCTTCCAATGCTTTGGAAAACCTTATGAAATTGCTGGATATGGTATAACGAACCACATCCCAGTATTGAAATCGAAATTCTCGCGCCCAATACGTTAATTCTTTCAGTGCATTTCCGATCATATTTATCAACTCACCTCGATTAGGGAAGGTGAGATTTGTTTGAAGCATCTCGTTAATTTCTACTAACTTGTCTAAATTTTGCCCATTATGATATTTTTGGATTAATTTTACGGTACGTTTGTAATCCGCATTGTTTAAAGACTCAACCAATGGAATTAGGTCTAATTTTGTGATAAGATCACTCGATTCGAACCCTTTAAGATACTCCCAATCCTTCTCCGTTCCTTTTCCTTCTCGAAACTTATCTAAAATTTCATAGCATTTTTCTCGGTTAACAAATCTCTTTTTTGCTTTCTCCACAAGATCTTCAGTAAACTTGAATTTATTTCCCCAGTAAGGTTTATCATTTAGTTCCCGATTCACAAATTTTACACGATGAGAGATCACATATGGTGCAATAGGAGCAATTAATTCAATGGGGACTTCAGAAAATCCTAATAACCAAGATAACGCTTTAGAATATCTAAGTAAATCCTTTGCGACACGAACAGATAAAATAGAGGTGACTTTATTGCATACTAATTTTGTTAAGTTGAAATGGCACCCGGTACACAATCCGGTTTCAGGAGTTAAATAATCGGAATTTCCTTTATCGATTCGATCACATAATGTAAATTCCCGGATAATTGAATGAATAAAATTTTCTGCCGATTTTCCGACTTGTACTTTGTCAACAAGGAACCAAATACTTAAAAGCTGCTCTTTGGTTAAAATTCCAGGCACTTGTACCAACTCATCATATCCCAGCAATTTATCGTCCTTACTTTCCAATATAATGGATAGGTCATGCGTAGTTGGCATACTGATATATACTGATATTGAAAATCTGTCGAGAAATGGAGGAGACATCTCGAATGTACCCACATCTCCGGGATTTAATGTAGCAAACATAACGTATTTATCTGTAGGATAGATTTTATCGTAGTATTTAACCTTTCCTTCCGCTAACATAGAAAGAAGCATGTTCTGTGCATAAGGTGATAATCGATTAACTTCATCCAAGATCTTCCAAAAGGAGGTTGTAAAGGTTCTCCAAAGCACTTCCTCTTCTCCGGATTGCAATAATTTAGCGATATTGAGAGTTGCAATCATTTTTTCTTCTGTTAATTGAGGATGGGCACGAATAATACATTCCTCTGTGGCAGCCATAGATAAACCTGTAAACATTCTTCCAAGGTGCTTTACTAATGTGCTTTTCCCTCCACCATGACCTCCAATGAGAAGCATTGCAGAATTTGGTACCAATGCATTTAATATTGTAATTGTAAGTATCTGAGGTAGTTCAAGAATAAGCATCTTCGACTGTTTTGAGGCATCCATATTATCATTAGTATCCTCGGGAAGATGAGTTTCTTCTATTTTTAATTTGTTTGATTTAAAATATTTCCGAATCTTGGATATGAAATCATCATTCTGGAATAAAATTGGAATACTTTCTACGTTCATCCCTTGCGTATTGATCTTAAACTTCATTACAGAGGAATGCACATATAGTTGATTTGCTTGAATCGTGTTTAATATTTCCCAAACCTTTGATCTAAGAATATTTTCATTATTATTCATGAACTTGACCTAAAATTTATCCTAGAAAGAAGAGGTGTGGTGAATATTTAAGTGTATTGCAGTGTAATAGAGGGGAAATTTCTCATCATACTTCCGACAAAATATAATCTAACATCGATTTTGCAGCTTCCTTTAAATCCCCACGATTATCTACAATAAAATCTGCATCTGATAAATATTGGTTTTTAAGTGCCCGAGTTAACCTTTTTTGCATTGCCTTGGGATCTTCCCGTCCACGTTCCTTTAATCGTACTACCGTTATTTCAAATGGAACATGTACGAAAATCACACGCAAGTTATGGAATTGTTTGCGTGCTTCTTCAATTATTTTTCTACTCACATTGACGACTACGGGATGACCTTTTTTTATCCACTCGAGGATTTCAGTTCTAATTCCATAATGCAGACCGTAAATATACCATGAAAAAATGAATTTTCCCTCGCTTTCCCATTTAAGAAAAGTGTTCTCATCTACTGACTCAAAAATTTCGGTTTCGGGTGAAAGGGGTCGAGTAATTACTCTTGTGGGAATTTTTATAGATTTTTGATTTTTCGGATACATTTTTTCCACCTCTTGTATCAACGAATCCTTTCCTGAACCAGAATTTCCCACAACAAAAAATAATTTACTCACTTGAATGACCTTTTAATAGCGAGTTTTTAATTTCTGGAAATCCTCCTTTATCTGTGTGGTAAAATCATTCCATTCTTTCATTAAGAGATTCATACCATTAATACTCTTCCCGCGTTCCTTATATTCTACATATCGCATCAATTCTGATAATTGTCTAAAATCATTATCCATGGGTAAAATCAAACGTTCCATATCTTTTCGTTGACTTTCGATAACCGATTCAATACGTGAAATTTCTCCCTTCTTAACCAATGTCTTGATATAGGCTTCAGTTCCTGTATAAATCTCTGTTACTTTTGCCTTTTGTTGTTCCATATTTTCTTTTGTGAATTGTACAAGATCACCAGTTGGTAATAATCGTGTTACATCTCCCACAAAGTTTTTCGCCTCTTCAATAAATTCTGGAGTAATTGAGACATCTTGTATCTCAAAATCCACCTCTACATATGAAGCTTGAGTCCCTTTACTCGGATCTTTTAATCGAAATATTTTAAATCCGACGTCATTTTTTAGAGGGATTTCAGGATCTCCTTTTCGCAGTGCAATTTCTACCTGACGAAGTAAGCGTACATGATTGAACACTATCCCAAAAGCATACGGATTATTAGTCTGAAAGCCTAATTGATTACGGATATCATCGGAACTGAACATTACTTTTATTCCTGGATGGGAATGAAACCATCCTACAATGAATTGGGGCGGATCCCGGGTATAAGCATCTTCTTCGATCAGTGCAGCATCTACATAATCGGGATTATCATAACTCACTTTCAATAGGAATTGTTTTTGCATCGTATGAGTAATCGGATAAGCTTCGGTGATTATGATGTTCTTGTGCTTATCGATATATCCTATTAATATCCCATAAATCTCTCCCCATTCTTCCTCTGGGATGCGTGCATTTGCGAATCTAACACACGATGCTAGAATAAGACGGTAAATTGCGCGGTTTAAAATCACTTTTCCTGCCATGGTTAATTGTCCACCAAAAATAATTGGAATCTTGTCGTACTTTGCAAGAAAAATTATTTTTATTATCGTAAATAAAAATCGATCACTACTCGTTTAGGTATAGTTATATTATTATGTCTATAGTTGTATTAAATTCAAAACTAAGTACATGGAGAGAAAAAATGACTGATTTTGTAGCTTTATCAAGTCCTCTTGGTATCCCCGGATCCTCGTATATGGTTCAGTTAGGAAAGGTCGGGAATGTTTGGGCTGTTCGATTAGCCAAAGGAAATGACATATTAGACAGTAAAGCTTTTCACGAAAATACAGGTGATGATCCTCCGAATGCAAATTCTTTAGTAGCATGGGTGATCTCTACATTACCGATTCCCAATTTAAATCCCTATCAGATAGCAAAAAGCGTAGGGTTTATTCGTCAAGAAGCAATCCGAAGAAATGAGGATATGAAGAGAAAACCATCTGTGCCCATGAAAGAAGTCATGGAAGTCAAACTAACTGAAGCTCCCAAAGAGAATAAACCTGTTGCTTCACCTGGCTGGGTTAAAGAAGATGACGCAGCTGAACAGAAAAAACATGCACATAGAATTCTTCCTCAAATACCCACTGATGGAGCGGGTGGGGCACCTGCAAGTTCGGGATCAAAAGTATCGGCAACATCCACCGGGCACCCAGTTTGTGGTCACTGTGGGACAGAATTTAGATATTGTCCCTATTGTGGAAAACCTTTGTAATTTTTTCGATTTTCTTTTATTTTTGGATGCATTGGTTAAAATACAAGATGGATCCTTCAAGTGAGTACTTTATAAGAAAGCTGCCCGAAATCGATCAAGAATTAATTTATCAAATCCTCGAACTAAAAAAGGAGAAAAATGTACTAATCCTAGCACACAACTATCAATGCGAAGGAGTACAGCTTGTTGCAGATTTATTAGGAGATTCTTTAGGATTAGCAAAGAAAGTCATAAAAGCTACTCAAAACGATATTATTTTTGCGGGTGTGCGATTTATGGCAGAAACTGCAAAGGTATTAAATCCAAACAAACGTATTCATTTTCCCGCTACTGGTTCTTTGTGTGATATGGCTGCTTATCTTAAAGCTGATATGATCCGAGAATATAAACTTAAGAATCCTGGAATTCCAGTCGTATTGTATATCAATTCCACAGCAGAATCAAAAACTCTGGCAGATATAGTATGCACAAGCTCTAATGCTGTAAATATTGTGAAATATATTCAACAACAAACCAACGCCCCGAAAATTGCCTTTGGACCAGATAAAAATTTAGGAGCATATATCTGTAAAATGTCTGGTATTCCCATAGACATAATCCCACCGCATGGAAATTGTTACGTACATGACAAATATACCATAAAAGACGTATCTAAAGCTAGAAAGCAACATCCTGAAGCTACCCTCCTTATACATCCTGAAGCTCCCTTAGAAGTACTTGATCTAGCAGATTATATAGGTTCAACAAGTATGATCATTCATTATCCGGTGGAACATCCTCAGATTACTTCATACATAATTGGAACGGAAATTGGAGTGACTGAACAGTTGCGTAGGAATCATCCTGAAAAAACATTTTCTCCTTTAAATGAAAATGCAATTTGCACAGCAATGAAGAGCATTACATTGAAATCTATTCTGGATTGCATAAAAAATATTGATTCAGATAAATTTATCGTTGAAATACAAGAAGATATTATGAAGAAATCACAAGATGCGATAAATAAAATGATAGAAGTTAGGTAATTATTAGTTTTTAAATTTCCATATAGTTTTTTCACCTAGATCATCAAGTTCTATTCCCATTTCAGTAAGCTTTTCCCGTATCTTATCAGATACATCAAACATTTTCTTCTTTCGAAGAGTGCTACGTATATCAATCAGCAATTCTATGAGTTGAGACATGATTTGTTCCTGTTCTTTTGTTGAAGGTTGATGAGATTTTGTAATAAAGTCATCCAAATCTTGATTATCACTCAATATCACCCCAAATATTTTCGAATAGTCATCAAGAAATTTTAGAAGTTCAGATTGAGTTCGTTTAGTAATGTCCTTGCGTTTTTCGATTATCCATGTATTAATTATTTTCATGATCTGATAAATCTCAGACACTGCCTTTGTTGTATTAATATCATCATCCAGGGCTTTTTTGAAGTTGTTATAGGATTCTTTTACATTCTCAAAGAGCTCACTATCATTTACAGTGTCCAAAGTTTTTAGATGATAGATAAACCCATAGAAATCTCTAATTTTTTCAAAATTTTGCTTTGCTTCTTCTAAACCTTCTACTGAATAATTTATCGGGGAGCGATAATTAACAGACGTCAAATAAAACCTAATCACCATGCTATCATACAGTTTTAACACTTCGGATATGGTAGTGAAATTTTTCAACGATTTTGACATCTTTTCTCCTTTTAAATTCACAAATCCATTATGTAACCAATAATTTGCCAGAGTTGTGCCTACTGCTGCAAGAGTTTGAGCAATTTCATTAGTGTGATGAGGGAATATCAGATCTTTACCACCCCCATGAATATCAATGAGATCACCCATGTATTTTCGAATCATACTACTACATTCAATATGCCATCCTGGTCTTCCTTCCCCCCAAGGAGCCTCCCATTTAGGTTCTCCGGGTTTCGATTTTTTCCAAAGAGCAAAATCTTTTTCTCCTTTCTTTTCATCTTCATATTCATTGAGCGCCATTGTGTCTTGATCATGAATCTCATCTTGTGAGGATTTTTTCGTGAATTTTCGGGGAAATATAGTTTCATATCCCTCTAATTTATCTACATAAAAATACACACTTCCATTGGACTCATAGGCATACCCGTTTTTCATTATTAATTGAATAAACTCTATAATCTCTTGAATCGTTTCAGTGGCTCGTGGACTAATATCGCAAGGCAACACATTAAGTTCGTTCATTGCGGCCTCATAAGCCGAGATTAATTCATCAGCTAATTCATATATTGTGATGTCCTGTTCATTTGCGGTTTTAATCATGTTGTCGTCCACATCTGTATAATTCGATACATAAGTTACTTTATATTTCTTGAATAAGAAATAGCGACGTAAAACATCAAATGCTATGGCGGCGCGTGCGTGACCAATATGGGCTTGATCGTATACCGTGGGTCCACATACATAAATTGAGACCTTTCTTTTCGTTATCGGTTTAAAAATTTCCTTCTTTTTCAATAAATCATTGTATAATTTGAGCATGTTCTTGTTTCCAAATTACATCTTCTACATTATTAGATCCCTAAACACCCAATATTTTTTAAAATAACTAAACCAGTTGGGGAGAAATGTAAAATTCGATTCTTTAAGGTTTTTTTGTGGAGCCTAACGATTGTATATTGAAAGTCATAAATAAAACCAATGGAAAAAAAATGGCAAATCAAGAATACGCAATTTCAGCAAAACACTTCAACACCGAAGAAATTCTCAAAAAATTAGATAATCTTGTAAATATTCCGATGAGACCTTTGAAAAAAAATGCGATGCAAGAATATCTGAATTACTATGAGAAAAAATGTGTAAAATCGAAAGAGTTAAATGAAAAAGCAAAAAAACTGATTCCTGGAGGAGTCCAGCATAATTTAGCATTTAATTATCCCTTCCCTTTGTGTATAGAGAAAACAAAAGATGCCTATTTATGGGATGTGGATGGCAATAGATATATTGACTTTCTTCAAGCAGGAGGTCCTACTCTATTAGGAAACAACTATGCACCTTTACGAGAAAAAGTTTTTGAAGTTGTTACTGAATGTGGACCCGTAACTGGATTATTTCATGAATATGAATACAAATTGGCGGAGATAATCAACCAATATATGCCTGCAGTGGAAATGTTTCGTTCATTGGGAACAGGTACTGAATCCAATATGGTTGCTATTCGATTAGCCCGTACATTTACCGGTAATAAGAAAATCATCAAAGTCGGGGGGGCTTATCATGGATGGAGCGATCAATTATTATTTGGTCTTCACGTCCCTGGAACTGGAAGCATGGAAGCGGTGGGAATCCCAAGAGGATGCCTGAAAGATACTCAAGAGTTTCATCCAAATGATATTGAAGCACTAGAAAAATTACTGAAGAAAAATAAAGAAAAAGGCGGTACTGCTTGTGTCTTACTAGAACCTGTAGGTCCAGAAAGTGGTACACGTCCCATCTACAAGGATTTCAATAAACAAGTTCGAGAATTATGCACGCAATATGACTCCTTATTAGTATTTGATGAAGTAGTCACGGGATTCCGCTTAGGTATGGGTGGAGGGCAAGGATATTTCAAAATAATACCAGATATAACTACTTTTGGTAAAATTGTGGCAGGCGGGTATCCTATGGCGGGTGGAATCGGTGGAAGGGCCGATATCATTAAATATCTGGCAGCAGGTGTAGAAACGGGGAAAAAACGTGCATATTGCGGTGGAACTCTTTCTGCAAATCCATTATCATGTGCAGCTGGATATTGGGCTATTCGATATATAGCAGAAACTAAAGCATATTTGCAAGCAGGAAAAATGGGGGACCTTTTAACCAAGGGATTAAGTTCATTGATAGAACAATATAAATTACCCTATGTCGCCTATAACCAAGCCAGTCTTGTACATTTGGAGTCTTCAGGGGCTATGCTTGTTGATATCACACAACCTGGCGCATTAAAGCAAGCCTTTGAGCGAAAACAAATGATGGAAGAAATGGGTGCAGCATATACTGCAAATGGAATGATTACAATCGGGGGAAGCAGAATATATACCAATATGATGGATACTAAAGAAATTATCGAAACTGCCTTGGAAGGATTTGATTCTATCTTCCAAAATGTAAGAAAACGCTAATTCTCTTTTTTTAAAAATTTCTTCACTATTTCTATTTCATTTTTATCTAATCCATATAATTTAAACATTATTTGGTTTAATTGCTCAAAACTCTGAGATATTTCCATTTTCCTGACTTTCTTCTCTCCTTTTATAATTTTTTTTACGCATTCTTGAATTGCAGAATGAATTTCCAAGCTGGGTCTAATCAAGGGAATAGCGATAATATTTTCAATAAGGATTCTTGGGAATACTTGCTTTTCACGAAAAATTGCTTGATAATAAAATTGAATAATATCAGAATTGAGTAATCCTACGATGAATTCATTAGAGATCGAGGGGCTTGTGGATATGAGATTATAAACCGTCTGAACGGTAACGTATTCTCCATATTCATCAAATGCAGCCTTAATATGATCATCTAACTGTCGAACCATTACTTTTGGGTTGAAATAATATGCATTTTTCTTCTGAATAGAATTGAGTTGTATAAACTGATGTTCTTTTGTGATTTTGAATTTTTTAATATTCTCACCGAATAATATGGGTGTACATCTCGGTTTGGGCCTAGATAAGATTAAATTCGATTTTTTTCCAATTTCCTCTCCTCGATGTATTTTGATATAAGAGCCTAAAGGAACGGCATCTTGTTGTATTTTGCCAATAATATTCCGAATTTCTGGGGGAAGGCATAAAATTTTCGAATTTTCTAACCGGGAACAATAATTTTGAGAAATAGAAACACCTGACCCGGAATCCATAATAAAATGCTCTTCATCTGTGTATTGAACCATGTCAAATGTGTCCTCTTGATTATTAGGGCTTTTTTTACTAAAATACAGAATGATATTGGATATAGATTTGCTGGGAAAAGCCCCTTGGATGTTTTCAATCTTTAAAATTTTTGTTGATTTCAACAGCATTTTTCTGCTTTCAGTGAAACTACTTCTTCCTAAATAGGATTCTGGGATAATATAACCAAACAAGCCATCCTGATCGAGTAAATACCATGCGAGTTCAATAAAAATTGAATACAAGTCAAATTGATGTACGGCTGTTCTATATAATCTTCGTAGCAACTCTTTATATTCAAATGCGAGATCCTTCGAGCTTACGTAGGGTGGATTTCCAAGAATTATGGAAAAACATGCAGGATCACTTGCTGCTAGGTGGGGAAAATATTTTACCAAGAATGAAGTTTTAGTTGAGATATTCGGGTCAATATTCCCGATTCTATCTAATTTTTCTTTTAGACTAAATGATTCGTTTTTCCAAATATCAGGATCTATGGGTATATATTGTAATGAATCTCCAACAATGATATTTTTTTCCAATATAGAAAAAATTTGGGGTGAAAGAGAGGTAAGGGAAAATTCTACTCCATATCGCATTAAAAACTTAAGTATTCTTAGCCATAAATTAATTCGTGCACAAATTATAGCCGTGTAATCGATATCAATTCCATAACACTGAGACAATGCAAAGCTTAGAATGGATTGAGTAATTTTACTGTTCTTGTCCGGATTGTTCCCATCGGGTTTGATATTTTGTTTTAAAACATTTGGATTCATATCATTTATGCATCTTTCACACAAATATTCAAATGATTTCGCTAAAAAAGAACCAGAACCGCATGCAGGATCCAATATGGTGAGAGTTTCTAGTCGTTCTAGCATATCTAAATTAGTAAAATCATCTTTCTTCTTGTTTTCTCCATCCCAATATGTGAAGATTTGAGAACAAATATGGTTAATTATCGATTTTGGAGTATAAACAACTCCTTTTTTAGATTTTCTTTTTTCTTGAATAAATTGACCTAAAAAATCATTGTCCAAGTCTGAAAGCATTTTTGTGGTGCTTGAAGAATATAATCGATCTATCAAATCCTTTATTTCATATTGAGAAATTTTCCCAACAACGATCATCTTATTGAATTTCAATCCATCTGTTAAATTTGATGGTACGGCGCAATAATCGTTTAGGATTATATCCAAATCCCGTTTGAAAGATCTATACTGAGTAATGTTCATTTTTTCAAGAAGGGCAGCTAAAAAACCATCGGGGATAGCGTTAATGGTCTCCAAAATACGAGTTATCACCATCTTAATAAGGATGCCAAAGGGTATTTTTAAGCTGAGTAAAAATTTCGTGAATTCGCTTGGTTTTTGTAGTTCTACGCTCACATGAGTCCCCCATTAGATTAAATAATCTTAATATAAGCTGAGAACAAATAAAATATAATTGATGAAAAATGGCAAGTATGGATCAAACTAATTTTAATGAGAGATTAAAAATTGATGAAATTGATAAGGAAATTATCCAATTATTGCAAGAAAATCCAGATATGACTCATTCAGAAATTTCTGAGAAAGTTCATAAGAGCCAACCCGCTGTTGGTGCACGTATCATAAAGTTACGCCGTAAAAACTTGCTAAATACACAAATTGGGGTGAATTTCAAAAAAGTAGACATTAAACTTGCCAAGGTAGAAATGTTTGTTAAAAATGTCGGTGAGATTCTTAAAAGCATAGAAAAATGTCCTTTCGTACTCCACGCATTCAAGATCACTGGGAATACCAATTTAATGGTATTAATTTCTGCTCCTGACATTCGGACTGTAGATAAAATGGTAGATAAGTGTTTTCGCACGCACCCCGATGTAATCACTGTTAATACAAGTTATGTGATTTCGTCTGTAAAAGATCTAATTTTACCCGTAAATTTTGACATTGAATTCTTTGATGAATATGGTGGATGTGGTCGAGATGGTTGTTTGATTCATAAAGGAGAAGAAAACACATTAAAAAATTTAATTCGAGAAAGCCGGAAAAAAGCTATTGAAAAGAAATCTTCAAATAGTTGAAAAAAAATAAAAAAAGGATTAGGGATATAAACCCCTTAACGTTTTCGCTTTTAGCACTTTGGAAATCGCAACCATCAGTGCAGCTCTTCGGTAACTTATAGCATTTTTTTCCTTCATTCGATAGATCTCATCGAATGCATTTAGAATCACTCGTTCTAATTCTTTTGAGACTCGGGAAGCTGTCCACCGTAATTGAGAAATATCTTGTACCCATTCAAAATATCCGATAATAGCACCACCCGAATTCGCCACAATATCGGGGATAACTGTGATATCTCCTCTCTCTTCCAATATTCGATCTGCTTTATAGGTTACAGGACTATGGGCACCTTCAATAATAAGCTCACATTGAAGTTTATCAACGTTTAATCCTCGGATCTGGCTTTCACGCGCACATGGAACTAATGCATAACAGGGCAGTGTTAACATTTCTTCATTTGTTATTGCATCAGCACGTTCATACCCAACAAGTGATCCGTGGGTTTCCTTGAAATGGATTACATCGTTGATATCTAAACCATTTGGGTTATATACACCAGTTTTACTATCGGAAATTGCGATTATTTTTGCACCAAATTGATTAATTGTTCGAGCAAAATTCTTTCCTACATGTCCAATTCCTTGAATAACAACTGAATCATCTCGTAGGTCCTTTTCGGGATCACGGCGAACAACTTCGCGTAAAACATCAGCAATCCCCCATCCGATCGCTTGCTCATTTCCCACAATTCCACCAGTTTCAATTGGTTTTCCTGTACATACACTAGGTGTTGTTCTTCCTACCCCCATACTGTATGTATCAAACACCCACGCCATAGTTCGCTGTCCTGTTCCCAAATCGGGTGAAATGATGTCTCGCTCTGGACCAATTATGTTAATAATCGAAGATATATACCGACGTATTAATCGCTCTCTTTCGGAATCCGATAAAAGATACCTATCTGCAATGATAGCACCATGAGAACCTCCCATTGGAATACCAGAAAGTGCTGAAGACCAGCTGTTAATCATAGATAATGCTTGAATGCATTGAATAGTAGAATTTGGGTCCATTCGTAATCCTCCCCGTCCAGGTCCCATGCTATTTTGATGCAGAACTTTATACCCTTTGAACATACGCAATGTTCCGTCATCCATTCGTACTGGCATATTTACAATGACAGTTCGAGCAGGTTTACTTAATATTCGTATGTAATCTTCACTTACTCCCATAATTTTCGCAGTGGTCACAAGTTGGTCTGTTACTTGATCTAATAATGTTGGCATGATAATTCCTCCTTATTTTTTACGGAAAAAACCCCCTATATTCAACAGCTTTAGCGACTCTCTGAACGGCAATGAGATAAGCAGCAAGCCGAAAACTGATTTTTTTCTTATTTTCTTTCATTACATAGACTTGATCAAAAGCATCCAGCATGATTTTTTCTAATTCTTCATTCACTTGCTCTAAAGACCAACGTAATGCACTAAGATCTTGTACCCATTCGAAATATGAGCACGTGACACCGCCTGCATTAGCTAATATATCGGGAATTATTTCAATTCCTTTATTAAATAAAATTTTATCTGCTTCGGGCGTTGTTGGACCGTTAGCTCCTTCCACGATGAATTTACATTTAAGTTTCCCTGCATTTTCTGCGGTAATTTGATTTTCCAATGCAGCGGGGATGAGGAAATCGCACTCCAATTCCAATATTTCAGCATTGCTGATTTTCTTCACTTTTTTGTCTGGATAATTCTCTAAAATTCGGTGTTTTTGTACATATTCAAACATCTTTTCGATGTTTAATCCTTCTGGATTATAATAACCCCCAGAAATATCAGAAACTGCTATAATTTTAGCACCCCACTCATTTAAGGTCTTTGCTGCCCATGAACCCACATTTCCAAAACCTTGGACGACTACCGTTGTCTTCTTTAAATCTATCTTTTTACGCTTTGCGAGTTCACGTACCATGAAAGAAACACCCATTCCAGTTGCACTATTTCTCCCCAAAGAACCACCAATTTCTATGGGTTTACCCGTTACGACACCTGGAACGGTTTTCCCTACCCCCATACTATAGGTGTCCATAATCCAAGCCATCTCTTGTGGTCCCGTGTTCATATCAGGTGCTGGAATGTCGATTTGAGGACCTATCACTTCTATAATTGAAGAAGTGAATCTTCTTGTTAACTTTTCTACTTCTCTTGGAGACAATTTCGTTGGATCACACGTAACACCACCCTTTGCGCCACCTAAAGGGAGATTTACCACTGCGCATTTCCACGTCATCCACATTGCAAGGGCCATTACTTCATCCATGTCAACCTTTGAGTCGTAACGAATGCCTCCCTTCCCCGGTCCCCGGGCATTGGAGTGGAGAACTCGATATCCTTCAAAAACTTCTATTTTTCCATTGTCCATTCGAACTGGAATACTTACGGAAACTATTTGTTGCGGATTGCTGAGGAAATTGTAAATGTTTTCTTCAACGCCTAAATAATCACATGCAAGCCTCAATTGCTCCAAAGCATTAGTGAATGGACTTTTTGCTTTTGTCATCTTAAAATTACACTTCCGTAGTGATATGATAACACTTAACCTATATAAACATTAGAGGTAGAAAAGGATAAAAATTCACCGATATTAAGAAATGGGAATATAAAACCATACATGGGAACGAGGTGGGCTTTAAAGATCATTTTATCAAATGTGTCACTTTATCAACGAGTTTATCCCATTTTTTAAGGGAGATTTTATCCTTTTTACTGGGTATATAGGAATCTTCCTTAATCGTTATGAGTTTTATACATTCCTTGACGTGTTTTTCGTACTTGTTTCTATCTGTTCCTAAAAGACTCCATTTATTCGGTTCCGTTATAGATTGTTCTCCTATGATTGCCACATTCGGGGCGTTATCTATTGCTCGAAACACCGCTTTTATGACATTATCGGTTTTTAAGCGTAGATCTTCTACAGTTAGTTTCTCTTTCATATGATGAGTAAAATACGATCATATATAAATCGAAAGATGTTTAGAGAAAGATGTAGAAAAATGACGTTTTCAATTGTTGCTTATAACCCAAAAAATGGAGATTTTGGAATAGCGGTTCAAAGTAAATTTATTTGTGTGGGTTCAATAGTTCCGTGGGCGAAAGCAAATATTGGTGCTGTAGCAACGCAAGCTATGGCAAATACAACCTTCGGTCCACGTGGTTTAGAATTACTTGGAAAAGGATATACTTCAGAAGAAGTCATAGTTGAATTACTGAAAGATGATCAGTTGAAAGATCAACGTCAAGTTGCTGTGATTGATAAAACAGGTAAAGCCGCAGCTTGGACGGGTAAAGATTGCTTTTATTGGGCGGGTCATAAGATTGGGAAAAACTATAGTTGTCAAGGAAACATTTTAGTGAGTGAAGATACTATCAACGAAATGGCTAAGGCATTCGAATCTTCAAAAGGTGATCTTGCAGATAAACTTATAGCAACTTTAGCTTCTGTAGATGAATTTCCGAAATATGGGGATGTACGTGGAAAACAATCTGCTGCATTATTGATTGTTCGAGAGAAAGGTGGTTATGGAGGATATACCGATAAATGGATAGATATTCGGGTGGATGAACACTCCGAGCCAATTCAGGAACTCCACCGCATATTTAATCTCTATTCAATGATTTTCTTAGAACGTGAGGATGAATCTAACTTATGGGATATTGAAGGAGAAATAGAACATAACATTAAAGATGTACTAATTGAGCTCAATTATCTTAAAACCGAAGCAGTGTCCAGAGAAGAACTACAAACTGCATTGGAAAATTGGACGGGTATCAACAATTTCGAGAATAAATTGGTTGAAAATAAAATATGGAAATCGGTTTATGATTATATGATGGAAGTGAAAGGGACTCCTATGGTATCTCTCCGGAAAATGTCAGAATAATACATATGTTCATGAATCTCGAAGATCCCATAACGATTTTATCCTTAGTGAATCAAAGATTTCTCTCGTAGTAGTTTCTGTTTTTTGAAGAAATGGATTCAGTTTGATCTCAATTGTTTTTTCATAATTTGGTTCCATCAAAAAGAAATTGTCCGAAGGAATGAGATCAAATTTAGTAGATTCAATAAAAACATAAGGTGCTACCTTATCGGTCATAATGTGAATCCTACATGAATTTTTTCTCGACTTATCTGCAATCAATTCTACTCGAAAATCAGGTTTTTGGAGTTGAAGATCTTTAGGACGACCGAGTAAATGAAAATTCTCGTATATTTTCCCCTCATCGTCTTTCATTCTCACGATTATCATCAGCTGATTTTTATTTCTTGGTTTATTTTTGAATTCTTGAATTAGAATCAATTTTGATGATAGTGCTGGAATTAAATGACTTTCTTCTGTAGATTCTTTATTCCTTGATAGGATGATTCCTTTAGAATCACATATGCAATATGAGATTGCCAACATTTGTTCCGATTTTGTGTCATTTACAACCCAGAATTCTACATTATTACTCTGATCTAATATAATAGGTAATAAGGGAGCGTAAAATCGTCGTGCAAAAAAGTGAAGCGCTTTCCATCGTCCAAAATAATCCAAAGAACTCCAACTAGCGACAGGCCAACAGTCGTTCAATTGCCAGTAGAGTGACCCCATACAACGCAAATCATTTCTATAGCGTCTCCAGTGTTCCACACCATATTTCATGGCTTCCGCTTGGGTAATTTGGGATAAAATTACTTGCTTCTCAAACTCCTTTGGCATTGAAAAACGCTTTCTCATGTAATTAAGGATTTTCTTATTACCTGCAGAATTTTTTTGGTGATTTTCCATGATAGGAGAAAATATATTCATTTGGTCTTTGGGACAGAATTCTTGAATCGTGTGTATATTAGGAAAACTTTCGAATCCATATTCTGACATGAAACGAGAATGTTGTTTTCGGTAGGAAGAAAATGGTCTTCCACCATGCCATACTCCCCAATAGTGCCTATCTCCATAATTATTTTTGTTTAAACTTAAAGGACTTGCTTTAATTTTACCTGAAAAACCACCCTTCGATGGAGAGCTAGGCCAGTAATCATGTTGGGGATCATACTGGTTGATGATTTGAGGAAGAATTTTTTCAAAAAATTCAATATAACTTCTTTTATATTTGCGCTTTTTTAAGATAACCCTTGAAAGAACCAATAACACATCAAAAAGAGCCTCGATTTCATTGTTTCCGCACCATAATGCCAAACATGCATGATGACGTAATCGAATAATGTTTTCAATGGTTTCCTCTTTAATGTTAGCCAAGAAGTCTGGATCGAAAAGGGGATATAAGGCGCATGCGAAGGGGAAATCCTGCCATATTAATAGTCCAAGGTGATCACATAAATCATAAAATTCATCATCTTCGTAAATTCCTCCCCCCCATACTCTAATAAGGTTAAAATTCGCTTCTTTTGCGAATTGAAGATTCATTTGGTATAGATGACGCTTCTTTCCCCGTGAAATAAAACTATCTATGGGAATCCAATTTGCTCCTTTTCCAAAAATAGGAATTCCATTCAATCGAAAATAAAAAGTTTCTCCCCATTTATCTGCATTTCTTATTAATTGTATATCTCTTAACCCAAGTGTGAGAGTTTTGGTATCTATTATTGTATAATTATCGGCAAGGGACACCTCTAAGGTATAAAGAGAAGGTTCACCTAAATCATGACACCACCAGAGTTCCGGGTCCTCGATCAATAATTCAAAAATTTCTTCGCTCTTGACGGTCACCTTATTTTTCTGGTATTCCTTTCCGAGAGGAGAGAATAGTCGAACTTGGAGAACATAGTTATGCAAATCCCGACTATCAATAACGGTGTCGATCTCAAGTTTAACCAACTTGATTGTGGGGTAATTTTTATTCCCGTCTTCAAATTGCTTATCATAATAAAAGTAAGATCGAGGATGAATACTCTGAATAGAAACATTATCTGAGAATATAAGTTCGATTGGTTTCCATATCCCGATATCTGGTAATTTTGGTCCCCAATCCCATCCGAAACTATATTGCGCTTTCCTAATATACGGAATTCCTTCAATTGCAGTATCTTTACGACCTGTTGTGAGTCGATCTTTCGATTTACATATCTTATATCTCGCAATTTTTGTAGGGCTTGTAAATTCCACCATTAGATGATTATCAGTCGATTTAATAAGGGGTTTTACATCAAATTCATATCTACGGAACATATTTTGAGTTTTTCCAAGAAGTTCTCCGTTCAATCTTATTTCAACAATGGTATCCAGCCCGTAAAATCGAAGTATAATTGTAGAATAGGATAACAATTTGGGATCGACATCGAACCACTTTTCATAAATCCAATCACTTTCGTAAACCCAGTCGGCATTTTTTTCCTCGAGTCCATAAAATGGATCTGGGATTATGTTTCTTTCGATGAGTGCTTCAAAAACCGTGGTGGGAACTGAACAATTGAGAATTAAATTTCTTTCTTTCTGAATTAACTGCCACTCATCATTTAATGGAAGTTTCCTAACGGGTTTAATCATACATATCAATCCGTATGTTCTTATTAGAATATTTCCTCAAACATAATTGAGTTAGTAGTGAAACGATTAATAATATTCAACACTTAGTTTTATTCATGAAAGCTGCATTTGGAAGAGTTAACATAACACCGAAAGACTATAAAGGAAGGACTCTAGCGGGATATACTCCCATCCCCCTCTGTTCTGGTAAATTAGATGATATTTTCGCATCAGTATTCCTTTTTGAAGATAAGAAAGAGTATCTTATCCTCATTACCGCAGACTTTCTCAAGCTCCCAATTGCCTTCACCAATTATATTAAATTTAAGATCAATGAGATATTTGACATTCCTCCTAAGAATGTGTTAATTCATGCAACTCACACCCACAAAAGTTTTGATCAAGGGGGAGAGTTTCAGTTCAGTGGTGGGTGGGCAGGTGTTATGAAAGGTGTTATGTTTGGTGCTTATTATGCTGATGACAAATATAATGTATGGATTACAAGTAAATTACTCACCCTACTGCAAGGACTGAAAAAGAATCTTAGGAAATGCAAGATTGCATGGAAGAAACAAACAATTGAGGATGACTTGATTATTAATAGAAGACATCCCACTCGAATGTCGAAATCTGATTTAGGATTAATCGTTATCAATGAAATCAACTCTCCAACCAATATAGGAACCATCGTTACCTTCTCTTCACATCCCACAACTCTAAACTTTAGCATTGATAAACTATCTGCTGATTATCCAGGGCAATTAGTTCATCATCTGGAAGAAATTTCTAATGGTAAACTCAATGTTGCATTTTTTACAGCTCCCTGTGCTGACCTAAATCCCATAACCACCTGTGGAACTGAATTTGAGAAATTATCAAAAAATCCCAATAGTCAATTCAATGAAAATGAGATCTATCAGCAATATGGGACGTATGAACACACTAAAAAACTCGGATTTACACTTGCTGAAAAAGCACATGAACTATTCCTATCTTTGAAAGAAGACGAATTTATTGAAAACTTCACTTTTTCTGCATATTTACGAACTTTTTATATGCCAATGAAGGATTTCACCAATTACAAATCTAAGGTATGGTTATCTAACCGATTGAAATTTATGTTTAAAAGGTGGTTGCTTATCCAAATTCCACTCGTTATGGCAAATTCCAAAAAACCAAACTTTCCTGGATTCTCCATACAGCGTGGAAAAGGAGAAGTAGTGGCGGAAACTGCAGTTCAAATCCTAAAAATCGAAACTAATAAAAAGCAGTTATTAATTACGGGTATTCCGGGAGAACTTTTTGAGGATATTGCAAGAGAATTCTATGAAACCTCCCCTTTAGGCCGAGAAAACACATTTATATTTCAGAACTCGAATGATTGGATCGGATATCTTCTTCCATTGGAGGAATATGTACAAGAAGGTGGTTATGAAGCATTCACAAGTTTTAGCCCCTTAGCAGGTGAATACGTCCGCAAAAATTATTATGAATTGTTGAAGGAAGCAGAACACGTATGAAGTCCCTTCCTAATATAATTTTTATTATTACTCATGATACAGGAAATTATTTTGGATGCTATGGATATTCCGTAAAAACCCCCAATATAGATCGTCTTGCGAATGAGGGGGTAATTTTCCTAAATCATTTCAGTTGTGCACCACAATGCACCCCCAGTAGAGGAGGAATATTGACCGGTAAGTTACCCCATTCCAATGGTTTGATGGGATTAACTAATATGGGATGGGATTTGCCCGATCATAATAAAACAATCCCTCAACTCCTAAAAAAAGCCGGATATAGTACTCATCTTGTGGGATTACAGCATACTCATCATCATCCCAAAAAACTCGGATATGATACTATCAGTCCACGAACTGATTTTCCCTATATGGCTTCAACAGTAGTGAGAAGATTTAAGAAATTTATAAAGCATGTAGATCAAGGAGAGATTAAGCAACCTTTTTTCTGTTCCGTGGGATTTTTTGAAACACATAGGCACTATGGATTCACAAGGGATGGTTCAAGTCCATTTAACACTTCCAAGACAAGATTTCCGGCAGAACCAGAAGAAATCCAAATACCTTCATATCTTCCTACTGATTCATCTGCAGTTAAAAATGACATCTCTGATTTTGTTTCAAGTGTTAAAGAAGTTGATTATTATATTGGAAAAATACGAAAATCGATCGACAATTCTCTCATAAAAGAAAACACGATAATAATATTTACTGTAGACCATGGAATCCCTCTTCCGAGGTCGAAATGCACCTTATATGATCCTGGGATCTCTGTTCCTCTCATTATACACATGCCTTCAGAGATAAAGGCAAAAAAAGTCGACGATTTAGTATCAAACGTTGATATCTTACCCACTTTATTAGATCTGGTAGGATTAGATTTCCCAGAAGATCTACATGGTAATAGCTTAACAGGATTACTGATAGAGGATAGTAATAATAAATATAATTCCCGGAATCACATATATGCTGAACTAACATTTCATGATAACGGATTCAATCCCATTCGGTGTCTACGTACTAAAAAATGGAAATATATACGAAATCTGGTTCCATGGGGGTGCTTATTCGAGATACCGAATGATGTATTCCATTCTTTGTCTGGAAAAGCATTCCTTGAAGCGCACCCCGAATTCTATAGTCCACGAGCGACAGAAGAACTGTATGATCTAGAATTAGATCCTTTCGAGATGAACAATCTTGCGAAAGATCAAAAATATTCAGCGGTGAAACACGATTTAAGTACTCACTTAATGAAATTTCTGAAAAATACCGAAGATCCCGCACTTCATGGAGAGATTCTGGAACCAGAAGTGCCTGAAGAAGGCCCCCAAAAATATATATATGATCTCGAGACGGAATCATGAAGTATGCCGAAATTCAGCACGATTTGTTCACTGTCGATCCTGACTATCATTTAGCGCATTGTATTAGTAGTGATATTGCAGTAGATAAGGGAATTGCCGTTCTTTTCAACCAAAAATTCAATTTAAAAGCCCGATTATTGAATATATCACCTAAAGACTTAGAACACCCCACTTGTGTTAAAATTGAGGGAACTCGTGTATTTAATCTCATCACTAAAGAATTGTATTATCATATTCCTACCTATAATTCAGTTAGACAGTCTCTTCTTAAAATGAGAAAACAAATTGAGGACGAACAGATAACTAAACTTGCAATGCCGAAAATCGCTTCTGGCTTGGATAGAAAAAAATGGGAAAAGATAAGGGATATAATTCACAATGTGTTTAAAGATACAGATATTGAGATTTTAATATGCTATCTCTAATATTTGAAGAAATTATTTGTAAAAACCTAATTTCTTTATATTTTTAGAAAAATCTTCCAATTTTTCGGGTAATAAATTAACTGGAGAATCATCATCTTCAAAGATAAAAATTCTGGATTTGTCATAGCCAAGAATATCTAATAATTCAATAGTATTTTGAAATCTAATTCGAGCTAAGTCAATTCCCCCCTTATACCGACATTGCTCTGCATTACAAATACCAATAAAAATCCCATCCACTTTTTCTTGGACACATTTCAATAACATACCGCGATCTATTCGAGATGCACACATCACTCGTAAAAAGTGAATATCGGTTGCATATTTCTTGGAAAGTAAATCTACTGGTTTATGCTTGTTTTTACTTTGCCAGTTACAAATAAAGGCAACAATTTTGGGATTTTTCTCTACAGTAGAAGCTTCTGTGATGGATTGTGTTTTCCGACTTTTTCGAGCCATCAGTTACCATCTCCTGCAAATTTGGCTATTTCCTCAAAATATAATTCATCTGACCAGTTTATTGTGGAAATTGCGTTTACTGGGCATTCAGATAAACACATTCCACAACATTCACATAACCTTGTATCTACTACTGCTTTCCGAATCTTGTAATCTCCAAAAACATAGTGTATCATATTAATATCAAAGGAAATTGCCTGAATTGGACAAGTTTTAATGCACGTTCCACAGCCTATGCATCGATCTCGATCAATTTGCATGATAGCACATCCGATACATCGCGTTGTTTCCATCTGGCCAGACTTATCACTTAATCCTAAGGACACTTCCTTAAATGTAGTATCTCGCTCCCGTTCTGGTATTTCATCTACATATTGTCTTTTGGTTGACCAGTTTCTCGGATCTAAGGGCGGTAATGGGATTGTCACATCATCCTTTGTATATAAACGCCCCGTACCTCCGAGATACATATCAATTGATTGCGCAGCAGTTCTACCGTGCCCAATAGCTTCAATCATCAGACCCGGCTTGATGAGATCTCCACCCGCAAACACTCCTGACAAGCTTGTTTTTTGTGTATGAGGTTCAACGCTTAACCAACGATCTTTTCGAAACCAGTTCAATCCCTTAATTTCTTTCAAATATGATACATCTGGACTCTGTCCAATTGCCATGATGATTGTGTCTGCTTCGTATTCTATGTTTATATCTTCACAATATTGAGGACTAAATCTACCCGAATTATCAAATACCTCGGTACACTGTTTAAACACAATTTTGCGAACATGGTTTTCCTTATCAGTTAAAATAGCTTCTGGTCCCCAGCCATTGTTAATTCCTATATCCTCATCAACACATGCAGCAATTTCATGATCCCATGCAGGCATTTCCTCCCTTTGTTCTAAACAAACCAGTGTCAATTCTTTAGCGCCAAGACGTTTAGCAGAACGGACCGCGTCGACTGCTACATTTCCTCCTCCCACTACTACTACGCGTTCCCCAACTTCGGGGAGTTTTGTATTATTATAAATCGCAAGCTTCAAATCCTTAAGGAAATCTACTGCTTGGTAGACCTCGATTGCATGCTCTCCTTCGATTCCAATATAATTTCCTTTGGGCAATCCCGTGGATAAGAAAACTGCCTCATGCTTGGACTGAACCTCTTTAAAACTAATATCTCTACCGACGGTGGTGTTTGTGAGAATCTTTACTCCCAGTTTTTCAATCAATCCTATTTCCCATAAGATTACTTTCATTGGTAATCGGTATTCTGGAATACCAACAGTAGCCATACCTCCTGGAACGGGATTTGATTCATACATTGTTACATCATGCCCCAATCGCCGTAAAAAATAAGCACAAGTTAAACCTGCTGGACCTGCTCCAATAATTCCAACGGATTTTCTCGTTGATGGCAAACAATCCTCATTTAATCCATCCGATTTCATTACTTTATCCGCAGCATAACTTTTCAAAACACAAATATTTACCGCATTTTCTTTGTCAAGTTCTGCTCTCCGACATTGATCTTCGCAAGGATGAGGGCAAACACGACCGCATATAGAGGAAAGAGGATTGTTTCTCCGCATAACTTTATACGCATCCAAATTTTCACCTCTAGCTATTAAGGCTAAAAATCCCGGTATATTAATGCCAGCGGGACAAGCATTGGCGCAGGGAGATATATATTTTTGATCTATAATATTATATACTTCTACTTTCTCACTGCTATGCTTGAGTAGTTTCCTTTCTTCCTTATCATTTAATTTTGGAGATTCAGATATTGTCATGCTATTGTTCCTATGATTTGCTCTAGATTTTTTGAGTATATTTTGCAATAAAGGCTGCGAGGTCCATAACTTTGATACTTTCTGGTTTTTCATTACCCTCATCATCAGTCTCATTCAAATAACAATTAAAGTGAGTGATACACTTTGGACAAGTAGTTATAAGATATTCTGCGTCCGTATCTATTGCTTCATTAATTCTATTTTCCCGTAATATTTTTGTATTCGAATTGCATGAACGAAATGTAGATACACCACAGCAATTTGCGTCATCCCGAATTGCTTTCATTTCAATCAATTCAATTCCTGGAATGCTTTTTAGCACTTTACGGGGGGCATCGTATACTTTTCCCCCTAATCGTCCTAATCGGCATGGATCATGATATGTCACCCTTGCTTTTACGGGGAATCGAGGTCCTAATAGGTGTAACAGATCTTGTTCGATAAGAAATTCAGAGAAGTGTTTTACTTCAAAATCACAATTATCAACAAGTTTGGGATAATCAAACTTCCACATTCGATATCCCTCTGCGCACTCGACTATAATGGTTTTTACTCCCGACTTCTTATATTGGTTCACGTTATATTGGGCTAATTTTTTGGCAGTTTCGATATCACCAACCCAATAATTATCGTGCCCACAACATTTAGTTTCAAGCACTACAGGTGTAATTCCACCCTCATTCAAAATAGTTATCACTCCGCGGGGAGTATTTTTATATTGCGATCGGAATTGATAAAAAATATCATCCAAAAGTGACGTACAACCAATAAAATATGCAATCTCTCCGGATTCTGTGATTTTTAGTGAAGAATCATTCTTGATGAAGCCAATGTCATTTGTTTTTAAATCTGATTCGCTTTGGAGTTTAGGATATAATTGCATAATTCCATCATGGGTGCTACCCTTAGTTAGTTCTTCTGTAAGTAAATCTTTATGATAGCCATATTCTCGTATACCTTGCACGATCTCTGCTATAAGAACACCTTCACCGGCTTCATCTGAAGCCATTGGGCAGTAAATTGCACATTGCTCACATGTTAGACAATTAAAAAGCTTTTCATCTTGTATAAAAACATCTAAATCGTCAACACCATGAGTAACTAAGTTGTGAATGAAATCTTTTGGCGAGAAAATGCCTAATAAATGTGTAGGGCACACTACGAGGCATTTCCCACATGAGTAACAATAATTTGCTAGCTCCTTTACACGTTCCAGTTTTTTTGAGAGTTCTGGTGGGACTTGTTGTGCTTGAGTCATGAAGTTAACCTTTGAAAAACCAGTTCTATATCTAAAATCCTTAATTACATCAATTAAAGATTTCCACCTACTTCCCTCCAAATTCAAAAAATTTAGTAGTATTCACCGCAATTAATCTAAAGGTTTTTTCCCCATTTTTCTATTTTCTATATTTTTTTACGATAGGAAATCATACATAAAGTAAGGTGCACCCTATTCGAATTTTCCTAGACCATCTTCATTACTATTTTGATATTATATTGAGAATTTTTCTTATTTTAACGGGAGTTGCAGCTATTTTTTACGTGTTAATCGCTATTATTGCATTTTTAACGACCAAAAAAAAGACAGTACAAGAAAAATCTCTCCAATTATCAGATTTACCCACAGTTACGGTTCAAATTCCAACTTATAATGAATTAGCTGCATTAAATTGCGTAAAACGATGCTTAAATTTTGACTATCCGATAGAGAGACTACAAATTATAATAGGAGATGATAGTTCGGACAAGAAAATTTCAAAACAAATTGATCTTTTTGCATTGGAATATCCAGATCAAGTATTGGTTACTCGTCGCGGAAATAATCTCGGTTATAAACCAGGAAATCTTAACCACATGCTACAATATTCTACAGGAGAAATAATCGTAATTTTTGATTCAGATTTTCTTCCCAAAAAGGAATTCATGAAAGAAATTGTGAAACCATTTATTTTAAACCCTGAAATTGCTGCGGTTCAAGCTCGCTGGAGTATAAGAAATTTTGAACAAAGCCTCAGTTCTTTATTTGGAGGCACTATAGCTTATTATACACATTATGTATTACTTCCTTTTACACAAAACATCGGAGGAACTTGTTTTTTGTGTGGATCCGCCGAGGCTATCCGAAAGAGTGTTCTGATTGAAATAGGAGAATGGTCTGAACACGCCTTAACTGAAGATATTGAATACACCCTACGGTTAATGATAAATAAGAAAAAAATTCTCTTTCTACCCCATTTAAAATGTGAGGGGGAAGCCCCTTTTATTCTTATAGATCTATGCAAACAGCAAATGAGATGGGCTTATGGGAATATAAATGCTCTCAAAAAATATTTTAAATCTATTTTCAGTAGAAAACGAAAAAAAAGCATTTCATTTCGTGATCGAATGAGCGTGCTCATTTTCCTAATTAGCTACTGTTTTAGCTTTTTTGTATTTTTTTCAACCATATTTGGGTTTTTAGGTATAGTAACAATAAATTTTAAAGGGATAACTCTCAATTGGGATTTCATTCTTTCTCCGTCTATACTTAATATCGTCATTATATCATGTTTAGTTGTTGTGTGGATAATATTAATGATACTGACAAAAAATACTCGATCGATTTTCAGAGTAACCTTATCTATGCTTACTGTTGGATTGGTTGCGACCTATTTCATTGTTTCTGGTATCATAAAAGCGCTATTTGGCAAAAAAATGAAATGGTTTATGGTGAAGAAGAAAGGAAATGATACATACCAGGTTGCAGAAAAACTTTCGAGTACTTCGACTGGTTCATAACAAGTTTTTTTGGTCAAAGAAATTGACATGATATATATGAATGAACGGGAGATCGGTAAACAGTCTTTAATTACATCCTTATCAGAGATAGGTTTTACTTTCCTCCCGAATACCAAAAATATATTGCAAAAAACGCTGGAATTACAAAAAGGAAAGAAAGTCACGTGGATCTGGAGTTTCTGTGATCAAATAGACTGTATAACGAACTTAAATAAACATAATTCATCATATTTAATTATCCATATTAACAGAAGCCCCAAAAACATAATTGCGGCACTTTTTCACGCAAATTCATCTATAGAATTCTTTAATGAGGATCTAAATAGCAAGAGTACATCCTTTGTCAGATCAATCCTCAGATATTTCGCGGAATATCAGATACAATTAGACTCTCAATCCATTCAAAAAATTTTCGGATTAGATAGTTTCTTTTATCATTTAGCCCAAAAATTGATGGAAACTTCTGAATTCGATAAAATACGCTGGAAAACCCTCTTTATTCCCTATTATGATGAAGGCACAATAGATGATCTATTATTATTTTCTCATAGCTATTTGTCATTTTTGTTGAAGCTTTTTATTTTGAAACAGACAGAGAATACTGGCTTGACGACACAAAATTTGAAGTCGAAATTGCAAGCTTATCCATCATTTTGCGATGTCTTTTTTACTAAGGACCTCTTTTCTGGGATTCTTTATAATATTAAATTAACAACCATCTTTGATTGTTTAATACCTAAGCTAAATTTTCAGCAAGTAGATTTGTTTTCAATTATTTTCCAAGAACTTATCTCCTTAAAAACACGGCAATCATTGGGAGAAGTGTATACTCCCTCCTCCTTAATACGTTTGATGGTCCAAAAGAAAATATCGGATCAAGAATCATTTTTAGATCCTGCATGTGGGACTGGGTCCTTTCTAATCGAGATTTATAGCCATTTGAAAGAGACTGAGAAATTAACCGAAAATACTGAGTTATACGGGATTGATGTGAATCCCCTCTCAGTAATGGCAACTATAACGAATTTTTATTTATTACAACAAGGGACTTTTCCCGAAAAGTGCCCTCAAATAAAAATTTTTCATGCGGATGCATTGATATCTGAGGATAATCCATCAATAGCAAAAGTAATAGAAAAGAAAGTCGATTTTATTATTGGAAATCCCCCTTGGATTAACATTTCTGGAATATATCGGAGAGAATATAAAGAATTTCTGAAGAATTTGGCTAAACAGTTGAATATTCTTTATCCAATAGAGTCAAAAAACACAGAAATATGTACCATTTTTTTCAATCAATCTAGAAATTTGTATTTGAAGAAAGGAGGGGAAATTTTTTTCATTTTTCCAGCATCCGTTCTTAATGGGAGACAACACGTGTATTTCCGATATTTTCCTGGTTTTAAAGATATTGAGATATGGCGCTTTAAACAGGACATCTTCAAAATCCATAGTATTTGTTTGTACGCTCGAAATTCGGGGCAAGATCAAAAACCTTTTGAAAATAGAGAAGCTTTAAAAAAAAGATTGATCCTATCCAGTTTTCTTCTCTCCATCGATAATAACGGGGATATAATTCAAGATTCAAGAAAGAGAATTCCTTTGATCCCCATTTACATTAAAGATGCCAAAAACGGAAGTTTCCCATTGGTGGGAAGATACAATCCCCTTTCATTAGTTCCGAAAGAATTGCAGAGTGTTGTTCCAACAAGATCCCCTTATTATTCACAAGTAAAAGGGGGACTGCGTATTGTCCCCAGAAGATGGGTAGTTATCCAAGAACACCCTCCTTTTAACGAAACCGTAATCATCCATCCTGATATGTCGCAACAAGCAAAATCTCAATGGATTACGCCTCCATACAAAAAAGCGGAAGTGGAATCAAAATATATCCATGAGTTTGTAAAATCCGAGTTTTTAATTCCTTACACTTTCGTGCAAACTAAATATGCATTTATACCAATTCGCCCCACTAAAAAAGCTATTCTAGAACGAAATGTTATAGAAACGAGCCATCTTCTTCCTTATGCTTCTAAATTCTACCGTTTTCTTGATGCCGAATATCGTAAACGTATTAAAAAATCCGCATCCATGCCAACTCTTGCAGATAATTTCACATATAATGGACGATTATTACCCACCAATGTAATTCTTCAATCGCACGAAGTTATGGTTGTTCATAATTCTATAGGTTCAATTGTTAAAAGTGCTGTGATCCGACACCCGCTCCTATTGGATAATTCCTTATATTATATCATCCTAGAAAATATTGAAGAAGCGTATTACCTATGCGGCGTATTGAATTCAAATTTAATGACCAGTCTTGTTCGATTGATTGGAAGCACTGGATCTCGAGGAAGTCTGCGAAATATTCATAAAAATCCTTATAATTTCTCTATCCCTCATTATTCGTCTTCTCCACTTCAGAATGAAATTGCCAATTTATGTAAAAAAATCGAACGTTATGTTCAGCGATTTGTATTAGATTCACAAAAATCCACTTCACCGAGGTCAAATAAAACTGAACAAGTGATTATAAAACCTAGAACTATACAAAATCGACTTTTGACTGATTTAACATATAAAGAGTATACCTTTACCCTTGATTCATTAGTGAGAGAAATCTTGATCCACTGAAATTTTTTATAGTTAAACATAAAGGTCCACATTTCGATATAAACATAGGAAACATAGCATCAAGTTACGAATTTTAAGGGTCAAGAAAATGAACTGGCAAGAAGTGATCATCCTAATCGTATATAGTCTATTACTGGCGGGTATTATCGTTATTATCATATTCAGAGAAAAAATCTTTGAACGAATCGAACGACCAAAAGTGAGTGCACCCAGCCCCAGAGTTCAAAAGATCCTGCAAAAATATTTCAAAGAAAAGGAAGCTCAACAAAAAGAACTTGAAAAACTTGAAATAATTGAAGCAATGAAAGTAACTATGCTGGATGAGATTGAAACAAAAAGCACTGAGATGACCGAAAAGGCTGAAGCTACCATCAGAACACTCGAACCCGAAGAAAAATTAATCGAACAAGGAGGGAAAATGTTCACCCAGTTCAGTATCGGTCTTGAAAATGCTTTACCTCGTGATGAGAAAGAACGCGTTAAGGATATGGGTGATTTAATAGATGCTATCAAAATCTTAGAAAGCTTGGATAAGGACCATTATGAGCAAGAAATTAAGGATGATACTGGAAAAGGTATGTTTTTCGACCAGATCACTTCCAAATTATATCGTGCAATGAGGAAGGAAGAATTCACCAAAGATAAACTCTTTGTGTTTGATAAGTTGGTCACGCTTGGCTTGAAAACTCTTAAAAACACTACTCGAAAAGATTTGCATGATGCCTTGAATTTTATGAAAGAGGCTTATTACATCAAAGATTATTTAGTGATAAACCCTGAGCTCACACTTATTTCAAGAAAGGGGGATATTCCTACATTTTCGAAATCGGAAACTGTTGTATTAGCATTAGCTTATGAAGAACATCCTTTACACTACAGTTTATTGCTAGAAAAATCCAAATGGTCTGAATCCTATGCAAATTCAGTAATTGATAACCTAGTTCAGAAAGAACTAGCAGAACGCCACAATGGGATCATTTCGCTTATTGGTTTTGAAACTCCGGAAGAAAAAGCAGAGAGAAAATTATTAGAAGAGAAATTAGAAGAAAATTTGAAAGAAAAAGCACGATTACGCAAAGAACAACAACTACGTTTAGAACAAGAATTACGCAGCGAGACATACCCTAAGGAGAAATCCGAAGAAATTAAATCGGAGTTTGAAGTAGATGAAGAAGAGTTTGAGGATATCATCGGTAGCGAATTTATTGAGGACAACACAGACTTCGAACTTAATGAGGATGCGATGATTGAGGGAATTATGACAATCTTTGAAAATTATGAACATATGAATGGAGGGCTGATGGACATACGTCTTATTCATCAATACCTATCGGAATTATATATTGAGATAACCGTAGAGCAAATACTGAATACTTTGGATTCGTTAATGGAAATGGGTTTAGTCCGAGAAGTATTAAATTTATCCGGTGTCACCATAGTATTATTTAAAGAAATCCCTTTAGATGAAGAAATGAAAATTCTTTTAGGTACTATTTTGGAAAATGGATGGATGGATAAAACAGAAATTGGCTTGAAACTCGGATGGGATGAGGAACAAACCCTTAATGTGATGAAACGACTGCAAGATGTTGGCTTGTTAAGATTGG
Organism: Promethearchaeota archaeon; assembly: GCA_016933055.1. Classification (GTDB taxonomy): domain Archaea; phylum Asgardarchaeota; class Lokiarchaeia; order Sigyniarchaeales; family Promethearchaeaceae; genus AMARA-1. The sequence continues at coordinate 455,959 of JAFGBS010000009.1, forward strand.
ATGAAAAAAATAGAGTTGTAATCCCGGGATTGTTCATCCAACAGAATTAGATACGTAGCATTTTTCTCTTTTTATTTTCATGTATGAAATAAGTAAAAACTGAATCTACACATTAATGAAAAAATAGGTAAAGTGTGAAAATAAATTACTTTTTCGATGTTAAAGCTCCTATCAGTCCGATGATTCCTCCACCTGCAGTCATGAATAATCCAATACCAAGACGCCATCTCACCCCAGTGAATGAATCACCAATAGTTATTCCAGCACTATCCCAAAATATATTTGTATCAATATAACTGGCCCAAACTGCTGCTTCGGAGTCACCTAATAATACAAAGAATACTCCCACACCCACAAGCACTAAAACACTTCCCAATAGAGAGAGAATTTTATTTCCGGGCAAGCAAAGTAAAGCTCCTACACCTGCGATAATTCCTGGAAGCAAGTAGGTAAATGTATCACTGAAGTAGGGGTCTCCATCCCCGAAAAAAGCAGATAAATAGTCATTATCAGTAACTTCATTTCCTAGAACAGTTAGAAAATTCCACCATCCGAGTTCTTTGATAAAAATGCTCAGAACAACACCTAATAATGCAGCTATCCCACCTATAATTGCAAGGAAGGATCTTTGAGTTTTTTTTGTCATAAGAATCACTAATCAGATAATAATTGATATTCCATCTTTTAAAAATTAATTTTTTATTTTCCACTTATCAAATTTTGGATTGTTTAAGAAATCAGTTTTAAAAATGTTTAGTGGGAACAAGAAACCATGAATGATCAAGAACTATTCCGTCTTTCGAAGAAAGAACGCTTTACTTATTCCCTTATGCAAATGCCTAACACAATTTTAGGGGGGATTTTTAGTTTCTTGTTTGTTGATCAGTTTTGGGACAACTTACAGATGGATCAAACCTTATTTGTTATAGCACAAATTCTTTATGCGGTTGTAAATAGTCTTAATGATTTTTATTTCGGCAGGATAAGTGACAACACCGACGCAAAGCGTTGGGGTAGTCGTCGTTTGATTTATATTAAATGGGGTGGTCCACTTTGGAGTTTGGTGTTTTTTTTAACATGGTTCCCATGGAGTTACACAAATCAGTGGATAATATTTTTTAATTTTTTAACAATCATGTTCAGTTTTGACTCGTTGTTATCCTTAGTATGGATCGTCTGGCTGGCTTTAATGTCAGAACTCACAGAAAATCATGAGGAAAGAAATAGGATGGGACTTTATAATGCTTATTTTAACATATTGGGTGCAGTTTTTGTCGTGATTGCTTTTCTTCTTTTCCAAGCTCCCAACGGATTATTATTATTTCGAATATTTGCTGGATTCTGTTCTGTGTTATGTGCAATCTGTTATATCTATGTCGGTACTCATCTGAAAGAAAGACCTGAGTTATATGTAAACCAAGAGCATTTACCATTATTTAAATCACTCTCTGAGGTATTGAAATCTCGTTCCTATATTACAATGACTGTATTTAGGGTTTTCAATCAACTTAATGGAGCTCTATCGACTGCATTTGCGTTCACATTCTTGTACTGGTTAGGAGATATTTATATACTCATTGCATTTTTGACTCCTATCGTAAGTATCTTGGGATCTTGGGTTTATAAGAGTCTCTCTGGTAAATATGATGTTAAAATATTAGTAATATGGGGGAGAACTCTGCAAATCTTGTTGTCCATAGCAACCTTTTTTATTTTATACATTCCGGGTACGGAATTTATTATATGGGGTGTTGTTTTCCTTAACGGTATATTCGGAGGTTATATGATCTTTGATGTACCAATTATGTCAATGGTAATGGATGAGGACGAAGTCTTCCATAATAAAAGACGAGAAGGCTTGATCTTGGGTACTAATGCATTTTTTAACAAAATCGCAGAAAGTTCCGCGCCGATTTTGGGTACATACATCCTTCTACTATTTGGATTTATCCAAGGAGAAACACCAAGTACAGATGCAATTTTGGGGATAAAATTTCTGTTCTTAATTATTCCCGCAATTGTGAATTTTATTGCACTTCTTGGAATCGCGTTTTTCCCCCTATATGGAAAAAACCTAGAAAAACTACAAAAACAATTAAACGAATTACACACTGAAAAAAAAAGAGTGTATGATTCTTCAAAAGATACTGGAGATATAGAAAGAACAAATAAGCTCTAATGTGAAACAAAAATCGATTTCACTATTTTTCCCAATCAATCACACTTAAGAAATATATAATAAACTACTAAGTAAGAAAAGTAAACTGATGAAATTATATAATATACCTAACTATGGAAAATTCGAGATTCACAATATTCTTTTGGACCTTAATGGAACAATTACTGCGTTCGGGAATATTCCTGCTGATCTAAGGTATCTTATCCAAGAAATGAAAAAACATTTTGAAATTTATGTGATCAGCGCAAACACCAGGGATACTTTGGATGAAATTGCAGAAGAATTGGATATTAAAGCAATTCACATACCAAAATCGAAAGCAGAATCACAGTCAAAACTAACTTCACTCCGAGTATTGGATCCCGACCAAACTATAGTGATAGGAAATGGAAATAATGACACCGAAATTATCACACAAGCTGCTATAGGTATTAGTGTTATAGGAAAAGAAGGTACATCCATTCAAGCGTTAATATCCTCAGATATGGTGGTACAGAGTCTAAGTGATGCATTTAAGATATTATTGGATGAAAAAGCATTAATCGCAACTCTACGAAAATAAGGAAAATATAAAAAAGTACCACTGATTTTATAGAGGAGGACCTGGATCTGATTCGTCACTAAAGGAAATTTCCTTCAGCGTTGTGTCTCTTGCTTTTTTTTTATACAGTACTGTTACAACACAAGCCAACGCGATCGCTAATGCAATTCCAATTCCTATGGTAATGTATGGTATAACTGTGGAATACACAATTACGGTTTGGATTGTTGAAGCTACAATATTCCCATATACATCCTGTACTTCCACAAAATAGTGTACTTTGGAATCCACATTTTCCAATCCAGATATAATGATATCAAATGCATTTATGTCGTCAATAGAATATGTCGTTTGGGATCTCCACGAATCACCTTGTCGGAAGGTAAATCGAACTTTGTAAATCTGGTTGTTGTCAAAAGCTTCAACATGTAGGTTTAATTCTACATCTTCAATATGTTCGATTTGCGAAACTGCAACTGTGTTTATGGATGGGTAGACTAAATCTCTGTAAATACTCTGGTTTGCATAAAATAACAGTGGAAAATTCATTAGTGCGAACGGTTCTGAGCTTATCGTGAGGTTTTGATACATACCCCATAACTTTGACGAGGGAACAATAGAATTTTTAACCGAGTCCACTAGTAGGTTGTAAGTAATAACTGTATCTCCATGCGGTAGTAATGGAATGAAGAAATGAATATCCGAGTAGATCGATTGATAAGTAATCTCTAGAGCATTTGATTCTATAGATTGTCCATTTACTTTGATAGTATCAGTCGCTAATATCATTCCCGCTGGAATCGAATCATCCAACGCAAAATATTGCAATGAATCATTAGGATTTGACATAATAAGCGAAACAGAAACTAATTCTCTTGGAAGAATGTTTATAGTTTTTGAGAATTCTTTCTGTAGGGCAATTTCATAATCTAAATTTGCAGAAAGACTTTTGGAATTAAGTGGAGTTAATACTGCAGGAGATTGCTTGGAAATACTTGCCGATACATCTTCTTCCAACACATTTATCTCTACAGGTCCAATCATTTTATGATATAGTAGTGGATCATCTAAATCTGAATTGATGAGTAATAACATTGACACATAAAAGCCATCAACAGAATAGGTTCCTAGTTCTGAGGGAGCATGTAGAGTAAAATTAACTGATTTACCTTCTGTAATCGTTGTAAAAGTTTTTGAATACTCGTATGCCGATACCTGAAATATCTCCGGAACATTTATCATGCTCAAAGAAACCTCTGATAATGTCAAATCTTCATAAAACGGATCAATATCCACTGTGACATTGAAAAATTCGTCTGTATTAATTTCTATTAGTTCTGGTATATTGATTACTGGCACATAACGAATAATTTGAGTAGATGTAAAAATAAATGCAAGTTGTCCTGTCCCTATTGTCGTAATATTTATTTCATTTTGTCCATCTACTATATATCGGCTTATCTCAGTTAAGATTGATGATGGAGAGTAACTAGCATCAGTCAAATTATAAATTATTTGGGGGATTTTTGAATTTACAGATATATTTACGGTTCCATTGAAATCTAATACTGGTAATGATTCTGAAAATTTCGTTAGTTCGGTTAAAGTATAAATTGCAGCCGAAGAATCTGCTGTTGACCACCAACCCCAGGTCGATTTCGAATCCAGTAAAAATTTTACGGCTTTTTGTATTATTGCATAATTTCCAAGATAGTCTTCTAATGCTAATGCTAGTGTAGCATAAGCTGTAATTTCTACACTATTACCCAGGTTTCTCCAGTAATAAAAAGCATCATTTTCCCAATATGCAGTAGTTGCTGTAGATTTTCGCTCAGCTAGCAAATAGGAAAGCATGCTTGTCTTAATAGTATCATTCTCATAAGGAGTATTCCATGTAGATATTAAATATAGGGCTGCTCCATATGGACTTTGATGATTTACATTTAACCAATCCGCATTCAAAAAGTCTATGCCAGATTGAATTGCATTTTCCATTGCAGATGTTTTATTTGCAGATAAGATTAGAGTTCTAAGGGTATAAATTGTTGCTTCAAACGCATTTGCAGAATAGTAGGGATACTCCCAACTTCCATCAGTCTTTTGTTCACTCACGACGTAGTTGTATGCTTTAAACATCACAAAATCATTTAATTCGAATCCAGACAGCTTAACTAGTTCTAGAGTAAATACTGTAATTACTGTCATTTGGAGATTGGATTCCCCATTTCCCCACCATCCCCAGCCTCCATCAGTATTTTGCAGGTTATATACTCTGCTCAATCCTTGCATTATCATAGGAATTAGTTCTTCGATCAATGCTTCGGTGAGTTGACCTATATCATTTAAATATCGATATATCATTGCAGTAGTTATCAGTTTGGAAGTAGTTTGTTCTATACATCCATGAGGATATCCTACTAAGCTTTGCCACCCCTCTATTGAAATCTCCATTACGTCTTTAAACAAAGAAAGTGTTTCCTTATGGAAAATACTCGAGGGATCGAGCGTATAATTGAAAACATACGATCCCATGGATTGATTCACATAAGCTGAGAACCTTTCGGTATATTCGTATCCATTTGGATAAGTGTTGGCTTGCATCTGTTTTGCATCTGAATATATAATGTTCTCCTCTTCACTCAAGGCTAAAATGGTAATGTTATGGAGAAAAGGATCTCGTGCATAAAGTGTAAATTCGACTTCCGATACGTAATTATGCGGTATTCGTATATTCTGAGTGGGATTGTTTAATATATCGAATCCAGGTGCATCAATTATGACATCTGCAGTAAGATCAGTGCCAGCATAATTATATATATACGCCTTTAAGGTCACAATTTCATCTTGTGTTATTGGTGATGGAGGTTCAAATTCGACAAAAAATGGTAAAAAGGCTTTAATCTCCACAGTTTGGGTTTGTCCCCATAAGATATTTGTTTCATCTATAGCATTCCCCACTAATCGAATAGTCCACTCACCGATATTATCAGGAAGATGAAATGTGAAGTTTGTCGGACCATTTATTACCTTGGATGGGATCCAGTTAGCGGATTCAGTAATATTCTTGCGTATGTTAATATCATAGGATCTGACAATATCATCAAGAGATGGTGAATTTAGACCTTCCAATCCGAATAAAGAAAATTCATCCCACCCTCCTCCTAGCTTTCTAACATAAAAAGGTGAAAACCAGAATCCCCCCGTAGGTAATTCATAACTTATCCATGCGTAATTCTCCCAAAATACTCCGCTACCCCAACTACTTCCACTACCTATGTATGCATGATAAGAACTGCGTTCAAAATAGTTTAATTCGGAATCCTCTTCTGGTTCTACCGCAAGAACGGCACTGTCTATAAATGTAGTGGAAATTAGCATGGGATTATCATCATTCGGGGTAATTGTTAATGTAACCTTATCACCTGGTTCATATACTTCTTTATCTGTGGAAATTTGAAATCCTGATTCAAATTCCACATGAACAATCAGATATATTTCATGAAGTCGACCAGATTCTGCGATGGTGTAAATCATTATCGTAAAATCTGGTCCTAAATCGGATGTAATGGGTAAATTTTTCGTAAATTGATCTTCCACTATTAGTAATCTCTCGGAATACAGTATTCCCCGCTTGTAGATTTCGAAATACAATGGTTGATTTGTCGACACATTGGTTACTCCGCAAATTTCTAAGGTGTCTCCAAGATCCACCTCAATTCTAGAATCATCATGAGTCATAATAGTAGCATTTGTGGTTATCCCGATAGTATTTACTGTACCGACAGAGAATTGTTTCGTGACAGAGTGATATAAAAATCCGCCATAGTAATCGTTACGTCTGGAATACACATAAGAATATAGATAGTAAGTACCCTCAGGGGCAAATGTAGGAATGGTAATAGAAAAATCCCGTGTTCCATCTATCTCGAAACCAGCACGTCCAAGTAAATTATATTCTGCATCATAGATGTAAATCCTTCCCTCTCCTTTCTGTGCTGTTTGAGTTAATGCATCTACATAATTAGCAGTAAAATCAAGTGTATCTCCAGGATTCAACATGAGGTTTAGCAACTTAATATCCAATGCATATTTCCTATAACGATAATAGGTGAACCAATCCGTGGAACGTCCGTCTTCGAGTTCGATATCAAGCCGGATTTCAAATAAATTATAATTCTTCACATCTTCAAGTGGTAAAGCGAATTCTAATTTACCCGCACCATATTCATTGGTTGTAGAATAGTAAGTTCCTAATAGAGTCCTTCCTCTTATGGTTGCAATATAAATAGGATATTCTTTAACTCCATACACTCGGATTTTCGCAGTGACATTTGCCAAAGGATTGTATTCATATGTATAATACCATTCAGAGGTGGATAGGATTTGAAATACATTAAAATAGTATTCTAAATTTTCATTTGGGGATGGAGCCCAATCGGATAAATATCCATACGCAAAAAGTTCCTCATTTCGTGTATATTTCTTTACTGCATCAGCAGTTCTTCCATAAGTATCAGTTACAGCTGCTTCTGCAGAAAATACCCAATCAATTCCTTCCAACCATTTTAAATCAATACTAAACGAAAATATACCTTGACCATTAGTTTTACCAGAAACTCGGTATACTATCTCATCGTTATAATCTTTTAGAGTAAGAAATACTTCTGCATCCACTACAGGCTGTCCAAAATAGTATTCTACATCAACAGAGCCTTTAAACAATTCCTGTTTGTACAATTTTTGTAATCCTCTGGTTTTAGGATAAAATTCTTGACCATTTGTATTTATTGAAACCCGGAATACAGGTTTTACATAAAAATCGATGCGAATAGAATGCAAATAATAGATTTCACCAATTGAAAACTCAAATCCGAAGCTACCAGTTTCAGTTTCATAATCTAAAGGAAATTCCATAATAGCTACTCCCTCTAAATCCGTTTCTATTTCCGTCCAAAAAACTGCAAGTTCGCTGGGATTGTAGATTGTTAACTGAACTTTTTGATTACTATAGGGAATTCGAGTCTCATTCAGATAATTATATTCAAAGACTAGTGCACGTAATTTAATTGTCTCACCTGGACTGTAAATAGTCTTATCTGTAGTAATTACAAATTGGTATTTATCATAATTCATTTCCTGAGCACCTCCCCATAACGTATAATAATAATGTGACCAATCTTGATAGAGAAATGTGCGATAGGAAATGGATCCTTCAGTGGATTCAATGGTTAAACGCAAGGAATCACCGAAATAATTTTCATCTTTAAATAAAAGAATGGGATCAGTGTGAAAAATATCATAACCATACGTATCTGTCTGTCCTTCCCCATATTGAACAGTAATCCACTGTTCTGCATTATAATCATATGTATCAAGAAAATACTCATAATGATGGTTCGGCATAGGTGAAAAATCAGAAATATTTACTAGATGCACTGCTGCATGATAATTTTGATTTTCTGTGTAATACATAGGTCCTTTCAGAAAAATTCCTGTCTCTGAAACGCTGAATTCTCGATATGTTGAAACATCTCGATCATTATAATAAGCCAGTACTGTATACGGTCCTGAATCCGAGGTATCCGAAAAAGTTAAAGCAACCTCTCCATTATCATCCGTGTAAAACTGATCAGAAAATATTAGCTCTGAATTGTAATAGTTTGAATACTGATAGTTATAGTACCTATAAAACCCTTTATAGATATGAACCGTAATAACGTTATCCTCACTAGGGATAAAACTTTTTGTTAATCGTAATTTTAAATCAATGCTCTCGCCAGGTATAACAGCATATTTATTCAAATATAAGGTTAGGGAATAATCCTGGAATGAATACCAATTTTGGGATGACTCGGGCAAGGTTTCTTTATTATTTTCATTCTCCTCCCCCTCCTCACTATACAATAAAGGGGATGTGCGGTTTACTTTAAAATAATAAGGTGAAGAATGTGGTGTAAAGGATTTTACTGGTTCTTCTTCCTCCAATTGGGGGGTAGCACCTGCAAAAGATACGTTCAACCAAAAATTGGACACCGGAAGTAATAGAAATAGTAATACAAAACTCATAACTTGACGTTTTTTCATTAAGTCCACCAAGAATTCAATATATGGTATACAGAATGATACTATCATTATACCATACATTAGAACAGTAAATTGAAAGTGTTCTAAATTATAGATTCTCAAAAAAAAAACACCTGAAAAATATATCGAGATAGATAGATATATTTTTTAGTTCGCACCAAGGATATTTCTAAGAGACATCAATTCTCTCTTCATTAGGTAAACTAAAAAAGTGAATAAAATGGAACAAGGAATACATTATTCGTATGAAATTGCTGATCGCCCCACCTTTTCTTATTTAAAAGTCCTTTTAAAGAAAGACCAAGAGATTAAGTCCGAACCCCAAAGTATGATGTTCTTCGAGCCTACTCTTGAATTGCGTACAGAACGAGCTGAAGGGGGTTTTTTTAAATCGCTAAAACGGACTCTAGCGGGTGAGAAGTTTTTTGCCAACGTGTATTATGCCCATGATGACGGATGGCTAGCTTTGTGTCCTTCATTTGCCGGAGACATTCGCCATATAGCAATGCAACCGGGAGATTCGTGGATTGTTTTCTCTGGAGCTTATATTGCATCTTCTATGAACCTATCTCAGGACACACGCTTTCAAGGATTAGGGAAAGGTATCATGTCCCAGGAACGTCTGTTTATTTTAACGGTTATAGCGGATCAAGGTCCAGGAGACTTATTTGTTGGGGCAAATGGGGCTTTTATGGAGTGGACACTCCAGCCAGAACAAGTTCTGAATGTGGATAATGGTCATCTTGTTGCTATGAGTACAAGTGTAACCATGCAATTTCGCGCTGCAGGAAATCTGAAGACAACTCTCCTCTCTGGGGAGGGTTTTATGTGTAAACTAACAGGACCCGGTAAGGTGATTATTCAATCAAGAAATCCGCGTGAATTTGCCATGTGGCTTTATCGCTTTATGCCAAAACCTAGCAGTACTTCTTAAATTTCTACTCTCTCTCTTTATTTTATCATATTGGTTTATTGCGAAAACGAATTATTACTTCAAACCAGAGATAGATAATAATAAGGCTACCAAATAAAATAACAAAAAATGAATCTTTTACCCAAATCGTATAGAAGAAGATAAGATAAATCAAGAAGAGTACGGTAAAAAATACAGCAAAAAATAGGATTAGAGGAATAAGATTTTTTCCTAATAAAATCCAAGAGGTCAAGGAAGGAATATTTGCTTTTTTTATCAAACGATAATTACCGTTCCGATTTTCGGCGAGTCCCAGTTTTTCTATTTTTTCCAAGTGATATTTTGCAACCGAGGGTGAGGACAAGGATAAATTTTTCTGAAGTTCTCTCACTCCGCATTCTTTTTTGTTTAGCAGTGCAAAATATACCATTAATGTTGTTCCTTTAAGATTTTTGATTACTTCAGAACGTTGAAGTTCTATTTCCGTGTCAGATGGTACAGTTTTTTTTCTAAACCGCTTTAAAAAAGATAAGCAGCTTTTATCTTTCTTCTGGGATATTTTTTCTGACACTGACGATCAAGACTCTTATGGGAATTAGATAAAAAAAACTTCGGGATTCTAATCCCTAAGAATTTTGCTTTACAAAGTCGACAACAGCTGATAGCTCTTGTTTCCAAGTATCTTTCGGTCCGAATATATATATCCGAATATTTGGACCAGTTCCTGAAGGTCTTACAAATAATACGCTCCTCTCCGATTGTAAATATATCACATCGACTCTATTCTGCATATCTGTAAACGATTTAACAGCAAATTCAAATCCTCTTATTGTGATTGTTTTTCCAATTATACTTGTTAGATTATCAATATACTGAATCTTTTGTTCATCCGTTGCTGACAAAGTTGTTCTCCCTCTTCCAATATCTTCAATATAGGATGAAAAATCATATCCCATTTCTAATAGGGCACATAGACAAAGGATTGCTGGCGCAGGATACTTATCTCCCATTATAGGATATTGACTTGAAAGTTTACCGTTGAACCGGGTAAATATATTAAAGGTATGACCTCCGCTTTCCTCCCATAACACAAAAATAGTCTCACCTAAAATTCCTGAATTCTTAATAATTTGTTGAATTTCATCCTTTGTGCGTATTTTCTCATATACATTATTTTTTTGTTGATATATCACCGCAAGATCCACTTGTGATTGTGGAACATCTAAATCCGCAGCCAAATATTGAAATATACCTAAATGTTTGTACCCTACTCCACAAATAAAATTAATTTTAGAAGATTTATCGCAACCGGGATCACTGGGTATTGTCTTTGCATTGATGATATTTTTTCCCTTTTCGGTCGCCAAGATGTTATGCATCGCGGTATACAATTGGTTGGGTTCAAAATTATAAAATTTATCCCCGACATGAATAATAAATACGATCCGATCTCGGTCAGCGTCCACCATTATAGAGATTTTTGCATTATGTTTAACCATTATTTGCTTTACTTCATCTTCTTCAAACGGATGAGTAGGATCTGGGGGATTCATATTTTTATCGATGAGGATTACATTAGCTCCACATGCTTCTAGTAATTTAACCAATTCGGGAGCTGCCCCCAAAAAAGGCCACACTACGATATTTTTCCCCTCTAATACTTCCAGGTCCAAAATTTTGGAAACCAAGTCGAGAATGTAATGGTTATTAACTCCATCAGCATCTACCATTATTGGAGTATAAGATTTAGAAACTGTGATTTGGTTTAATTTAAGAGCATATTGACTTACTTTTTTCATAATCTCGCCTGATATGGGGATGGGGCGTTGAATATAAAACTTTAAACCATTCCATTTTAACGCATTATGACTTGCCGTAATCATAAGTACAACATCGATTTCATCAAATAATGCTATTGAACCTGCAGCATAAGGAGTGCTCATCTTTGATAATCCTCGAATATAACTACTGTGGGGATCTTTTTCCCCTTCTCCTGATTGGTGGTAGATGGAATATCCCTCAAATGTAAAAATTCGGCTAGATAAATCCAGTAATATATCCGCAGATGGACGATCATCCGTGACAATTAATACATTCGGTGAGGCTTTCTTTACTTCTTTTTTTCCTACAACGGCGATAGCCTTTATTACACGCAAAAAATAAAACATCTTTTTACGTGTTAAGGTATAAGTGCTATTTTTCACTTCAAAAATTTCCATTCGTAACCCACTAGTAGGTGGCACTAATGGATCTATGATGGCTTTTTCAGAATCATCTAATTCATCAAGATAGATAATGTTGTAATTCTCCTTGGGATTTTCGGGTATCTTCTCGAACTTATAGCAATATTCCATATTTACAGATGAATTCCTCTGGTATTAAAAGGTTTTAGAATGGATGTAGAAATTTAATTTAGGATGACTTAAAGGAGTCCGTCTTCGTAATTGATCTTTGAAACGAGATCTTTGAGAATTTCGATGATTTTGGTTCGGTACTGTTGATTTATTGCGATCATCCCGTAAGTTTTAATTCCTAATAATTTTTGCACAAACTCGGGAGTTAAACGATTATTGAGATCTTGTTTATTGGCTATTCCCACAACAACGCAATCTTTGTAATATTTTACCACTAATTCATTAATTATCTTTTTCGATTCGTTCACATTCTGAAAACTTGAATCGGTAACTAGTAGAGCAATGCGCGTTCCCTTTAACAAACTTCTCCATAAATCCGAATATTGAATTTGTCCCGCAAAATCCCATAAAACTATGTTTCTTTTCCCTTTGGTATCCAATTCATCATATTTCGCGATATCTGCAGTGATAGTGGGTTGATATTCTAAATTCACTTCTTCTCCTACAATGAGTTTAAGTAATGAAGTCTTTCCCACGCCTGCAAAACCTATAATCGAAATTTTGATGGGACCCAATACAATGCGATCGATAGTTTCCATAAAATCCTTGAAAACTTCACGTTCCCCATCATGTAAAAAATCGGCTATTTTATCCCCATATGCTGTTTCGAATTGATTAATAATTTCCTCGAGTTTTTGAATTATTTGATCATTTTGGTCTTCTAAATCCGTACATACCGCTATAATTAGTTTGGGATTATCGATAGGTTTAAAGAAATACTTATTCTTTTCTGTTTGGGTTGATTTAATATCGGATTGTGCAATTTCCTTAAAAAAACCAGAAAACGCACTTAAAAATCCTGCTAGTAGATCATGATCTATCTTAACTGGACCATATTCTCGGAATAGAATACTTTTACCATCTTGAGTTAAAATAGAAATGTGTTGAATCATTATTAATTCTAACCTTTGATTAGCTCAAAAATATATTTATTTTGCGATTGTCTCAAGATTAATCATGGAGAGTAAAGTGAGTTCACAAGAAAAGGGAGACTTAGAAAAGAAAATTGATACAATTTTGGCAGCAGTTCAAAACTTCGGATTAAATTTTATACAAAAATTAGGAGAATTAAAGCACGCCATTAGCATACTATCGGATCAAGTCGAAAAAATGAATAAAGCTCTTATTACAGTTAAGGGTTTAGAACCGAAAATAAATGAAATTACATCTATGAAACAAGATCTATTATCAGAATTGCATTATTTACAATCTCAAGTAAAAGTTTCCTCATTTAAGAATACAGAGGTAATCCAGATGAAGACAGATGATTCATCTCCTCAATATTTGGATTTGTTAGCGGGATTGCAAAAACAATTAAAACAATATTCAGATTTGTCTATGCTAATTCATGATCTGGAAGAGATTAAAAAGAAGATATACGAAGTAACAGGGGGGCATCGGGTACTGTTTGAAATAGGGGAAACTATAAAACAACTTAATTCAGTTGAGACATTGACAGAATCTGAACTTCAAAATCTTAACGAAAAATTAACATTCTGGTCAAATAAATTGAAATCTTGATTTTCAATGAATTACGAACCATTACATGGGTTAAACTCTAAATATGATCTCAATTTTGCAATGATGTATAATGAAAAAGATCAACTTTCCTATAACTGGAATAATCGGTCAAGATAGAATGGTTCGAGCATTATTATTAAATGTCATTGACCCTACAATAGGTGGTGTTCTTCTCACTGGCAAGCAAGGAACGGGAAAATCTACTGCCGTTCGAGCTTTAATAGATATTTTACCCGATATTGAAGTAATTCAGGGGTGTCCTTTTGCATGTAATCCTCATGATGAACCCGAAAATGTATGTGATTCTTGTCGTTCAATATTGGAAACAACAAAATTTACTCCTATTATAGAAAAAAAACCTATTGCTTTTGTTGATCTTCCATTAGGAGTGACAGAGGATATGGTCTGTGGATCCCTTGATCTAGAAAAGGTTCTTAAAGAGGGAATTAAAAGCCTTCATCCCGGACTACTCGCAAAGGCAAATAGAGGTATCTTATATATTGATGAAATTAATCTCTTGCAAGATCATATCGTAGACATCCTCCTTGATGCAGCTGCTTCTGGAGTGAATATTATTGAACGAGAAGGTGTTTCTATATCTCATCCTGCTAAATTTATTTTAGTAGGTTCTATGAATCCAGAAGAGGGAGAACTTCGGCCTCAAATTAATGACAGATTGGGATTAGAAGTAAATCTTCAAGCTCCTTATGATCCTGAATTACGTGCTGAAATCACCAAAAGAGTGATTGAGTTCACGAATCATCCTAAGAAATTTGTTAAATCGTATGAAAAACTGCAAAATCAATTAAAATTCCAGATTAAACAAGCAAGAGAGATGGTATACTCGATTGAAATCCCTCGAGAAATCTATTCATTCGTTTCTAAATACGTTGCAGAACTAGGAATACCTTCCCAACGGGCGGACATTACCTTTATCCGATGCGCCAGAGCCAATGCTGCCTTTAGAAATTCTAAAATTGTTGAATTACAAGATCTCGATGCTGCAATTGATTTAGTATTCGAACATCGTATACGTGCATTACGGGATGAACTAGAACCGCAAGAAATCAAGGACAAGATCCGCGATATATATGGTAAAATTAAGGAAGCATATGAAGGAAACGACGCTTATAAACCCAATAAAGATCAAGAGGGACCTTTAAAAGCTTCTGATGAAGCTCAATCTGAATACAAACAACAACCGTATGATCCCGATAAAATCAAAGGATTACCTGAAATTAAAGATCAAAGAATTCCAGATAATAAAGAGATCCAAGATTGGCTAAAAAATCCCTCAGAAGGATATAAAGTATTTGATCTTCATCGTATCCGAAAATTTTCACCAAGCGAACTAAAACCTATCGCAGAATTACATGAACAACGCATATCAGATATTGAATCGATTTTTACACGAACCCGAAAAAAAGCGGATTATGGGGGAAAGGGCAAAAGAACTAGAATAACATCTTCCCAGAAAGGAAGATATATAGCTTTCAAGTATCCAATAGGAGTACCCAAAAATATTGCGTTTGATGCATCGATAAAAAGGTTTCTTGTGAGGAATTATTGTGGTTCGAATGGAGGTTATATCAATAATTGCACTCCTCAATTTCCCATTCATATGAAAATGCCAGATATTATGGAAAAAGTATTTGAATTTAAAGCACCTCTTTCTCTGTATTTTATTTTAGACGCATCTGGTTCTATGGCAAGATATCTCACTCAAATGACCGACGTTATTCGCTCGCTTCATAGGGAAGGATATAAGAAAAAGGATAAAACTAGTATCATCGTGTTCAAAGGTAAGAACGCACACATTCTTCAACGTCCTACTACGAATTTAAATCGAGTAATTGCAAAACTGCCTTCCATAGAAGGATTATCATATACTCCTTTAGCTGAAGCTTTGGTCAAAGCGGAACAAATGATAAAAGCTGAACGCGTGAAAAACAGGGACTTAATTCCCGTTGTAGTGATTTTTTCTGATCTGGGAGCAAACATTTCGCGAAAAAATCCCGATTTGATGCCTCAATCACAAGAAGATTTCCAAATAATATCTAATGAATTAAAAGAAATATCCAAGAGATTTGGAAGACAAAAAATAAGAGTTTTAATAATGATGCCGAAGAAAGGACAAGCCATACAGTACTTGGGAGTCAATCCTTTCATAATGCAAGAAATTCGGGATAATTTTAAGAGATATGCGAATGCAGAAATATTCATGTTCGATAGTTATAATCCAAAAAAGACACTTATTAAACTGAAAAAAGTTCTATAAACTCGTTATCCCTTTATTTTTTCCCCCTAAAAGGAAAGATAATCTTATAATTTTCGTGCAATAAGCCAGCTCTCCATCATTAATGATGTAAAGAACTTAATATGAAGATGATCATTGCTAAATACTGCCAGATTACTTTTTTCTCCGATAGGTGCAATAAACATTTCTTCATTGTCCTTAAGACATATCCATCGGTCCTTCGAATCAAAGTTTCGGATTGTAATATTATCTAAAGCTTCGAATTCTTGCAATAATTCTTGATGTTCAGGATTTTGCTCCACACTACAAGCTGCTTTGATGTTTACTGAAGTTCTTGCATCATATAATCCAAGTTCTGCAAGATCAAGTATAGAAGGGGTAGTAACAACGAGATTATGAACAGATCTGGTTACCATATCTCTCATGAACTCCAAAATTTGCTCCCGAGATACGGTATTCATCATAATTTCTCCCTTTGCAGGAGCACTCTGGTTTCTCATTTTCTCCTTTAACTTTTCTACTTCATCATCAGCTCCTTTCAAATCCAAATTAAGAAGTTTGATCTCTTTTTCTAGTTCCTGTATTCTCTTGTTTTTTTCCTCTAAAAACGTATTAGATACCATACCCCGTGATGCATCGGCTTTCTGTTGCAACATTTGCAATTCTTTTTCTTTTGCCTCGAGAGTTTCTTTCATAGAGAAGATTTGATCATCTTTCATTTTGAGTGAATGTTTAATTGTTTCGATTTGCTGATCTTTAGTCCGCATCAATCCCGATATAGTGTTAACTTGATCATCCTTCGCGTTTAAATTCGATTCAAGAGTTGTAATGAGATTATCTTTACTTTGCAGTTGTGCTTTAAGTCCTTCGATAGAACTCTTTAATTCATTAAAAGTAGTAGTTATTTCAGCAATTTCTTCTTCTTTTTGTTCAAGTTTTTTCCAACATTCTTCAAGTTCCATTAGAGTTTCCACTGTACTATTGAGTTTATACAAATATTTGTAAATTTTTCTTAAATATCTTTAGACAGCTATGAGAGGATCGCTAAAACAGTAATTATCTGCAGTTTCGATACCTCGATATTTCCAATTAATTATATATTATGAGTTCTGTCGTTTTCCATTATTAAGGTATCTTTAATAATTGTCATATCTGGAATTTCCACATTTCTGGCGATTATCGCATTCTCGATTCGAACATACTTACCGATCTTATTATTACCTAGAAGTACTGATCGACTTATTTCAGAATAATCTCCAATATCACATTTCTCACCGATGTATACTTCAGGTCCGACTAGCACACTATCGCCAATTTTACATAATTTCGCAGCGACTGGCTCAATTAAGGTTGGATATTCTCCTTCATACTCGAAATCCTCCCCATGTAAAAATCTGAATGTCATTTTAGGAATATCAGAAATATGCGTTAGATGAAATCGCCCTACACTTTCTAACGTAATTTTTTCATCCTTTAGTAAATGCACTCCCCGAACACAATGCTTATCCAAGAGCATTAGCTTTATTGCAGAGGGTAATTCCCACTCATTTCGAGTGGATTTTTCCACTTTAGGGAGATAATCGAGCATTTTCTGGGAAAAGATATATAATGGGATGGAGTAAAAATCATCGATCTTTTTTTCCTCCCCTGGTTTTTCCACCATATCTAATACTAAGTTCTCCTTTAATTTGACATTTCCATGAGTTTCACTCATTTTACTGTCCGTAGAATAATAAAGGGCAAGTGTACTCGAGGATTTTGTTTGAAGATGAGCAGTTATAAGTTGGGATAACTCAGAGGAATCCAATAGAATATCCACTGCAGAAAGAATGAAGAACGGTTCTATATTTTCCTCTTTATACTCTTGGGAGGTTTTGGATAATGCCTCTATAATCGATTCGGAAGCGCATAGGATGGCGTTGCCCATACCTAAAGGTTCCCTTTGTACACAATGTACAAATTTCATTGTATTTTGGTGTTTTGAAAGTGAATCTATATATTCGGTTAATTTGGGAGCATCTGGATTTGTAACAATGATGAATTGTCTAAATCCCTCTAGAGAGAAAAGGTCAATAACACGTTCTATCAAGGGTTTCCCAGCAATTGGTATTAAAGCTTTTGGATAAACATCAGAAATTGGCTGTAATCGTGTTCCACGACCTCCTGCAAGAATTACTACAGGAATAATTTCCTTCGAAAATTTTACCATAATACACCATTTTATCGGTTCTCAAAAATTTTTTCGAAAATGGGTATTTAGGCAATAATCAAACTTATTTTATATATGGCATTCGATAAGGGGATTGAAGAAATAGATAAATTGGTAACACAGACCTTTTCTAAATACAGTGGAATTTTGGCATTAATAATTGCGAGTCATGAAGGAAAAAAAATATACACCAAATTCCGTGAGGTTCAATCGTTCAATGAACATGAACTATCCGCTATTACCGCATCATTAATCTTCATTGCACGGACAATGTTCAAAAAGACTTTTGGATTGGAAATTGCACATGCGGAAGTAAAAGGAATTAAGGATATATTCTTCTCGGTATTAACTAAAGAAGTTACAGGATCGGTGATTTTTAATCGCAAAAACGTTGAGTTAGTAGGGCTGGCTGAACTTAAAGAAACGGTTAATGAATTGTTTCTAAAAATTTCAGCAATTGTGGAAACTCTTGTAGTTAAAGAAGATTTATTCGTATTGATTAAACGAGCGATTCCTAACGCATTATCTATAGTCATTATCAATAAGGAGGGTCTTCCAATTAAAGTAGAAAGTACTATGGAGGAGCCTAAAATTTCAGCATTTATTTATGCACTACATTCTCTTGCTACTACTCTCCTTAAAAATGAAGTCGAACACACCGTAATTTCTGGAGATTATGGATCTTATATTATCCAACAGATTGATGAGGAGCGCATTCTGGGAATAGCCGTTCCGGAAAGTGAAGATGCTAGAATAAACAAATTCGTAGCAATACTGCAAGAAATAATGAAAAAATCAATTTAAACAGACCTACTCTTTCTCCTTTTATCTTTTTTGATATATCGTCCTCTTAAATCAACCTCTTCCATCAGATCAATAATAGAATTACCTTCTATCCCATATTCTTCCTTATATCCGGAAAGAAAATAAGGAATTATTTCTTCATAATATTCTCCATGAGTACTGGTTACCACTCTTTTGAATAAGTGTAAATCCACTGCTTTATCTTCATCAGAGGTCGACATAAAGGATAAACCAAAATCTATGAAAAATAGCGTATTCTGCGGAGTCCAAATCATATTGGAAGTAGTAAGATCTCCATGGACTTGGTCGTTCTTATGTAATTTTGCAACTAATTTTCCGATATGTACAAAAATTTTATGCAATTCGTCTTGCTTTAAATATGGGATCTGATCCTTTAATCGGTCTCCCTCAATAAAAGACATGGTGATTGCTGCATTTATTAGATCGATGTCCAGAATTATGGGAACTGGAACGCAAAATTGTTTAGCACGTATTATACTGCGTGATTCCGCGATCGTTCGTTGATTTCGTAGCGAAAAATCTAGCTGTTTGATACGATACGCTTTATTCACTCGATGTTTTATCAATATATTGTCTTTATCCCATCTGGATTTGATTAATTCCGCTTCGGCTCCTTTTCTGTATACGTTAGTACGTTTTTTATCCGCAAGAGGCAAATTTCTTAAGGACACCCCTGGAAAATGAGCATCTGGGGCTCTCCAAGGGATATTTGCATGGTCCATTCGATATTTTGGTTGTATAATTGTATCTTCAACTTTCATTTCCCCGCTGTTGAGATAGTAAAGTACACCCGTCCATGCTATCATAGCCCCATTGTCTCCAGCTAATCGTAATGGAACTGCATGATAGAGTGCGTCATGCTCCTTGGCGATATATTCAATCATTTCTTGAAGTCTTTTATTAGCCGCAACACCTCCCGTAAGTAATACTTCTCTCTTTTCTGTATGCGCTAAAGCGCGTTCTGTAACTTCAGTTAACATAGAAAAAGCTGTTTCTTGAAGAGAGAACGCAATATCTTCTTTAGTATAAGAATTACCGAATTCTGGAGACTTAATTAGTTTTCTACATGCTGTATAGATTCCGGAAAAGGAAAGATCCATTCCTTTTACGATGTAGGGTAACTCAATATAATTTGAGGATTTCAAAGCAAGTTTCTCAATTTTTGGACCACCTGGATGAGCGAGATCTAGCTCTCTTGCGACCATGTCGATCATATTTCCTACTGCGATGTCCAAAGTCTCACCAAAAATTTGATAATGACCCGTTTCAAAAGCGCTAATAATTGTGTTTCCCCCGGAAACATATAAGGTGAGAGGATCATAGGACTTACAGAATTTTCTACCAATTTCAATATGTCCAATACAATGATTTACTCCCACGAGAGGAATTTTTAATTTTTGAGCGAGAGTTCGAGCCACAGCTGCACCAATTCGTAAACATGGTCCTAATCCGGGACTCTGGCTGAAAGATATGAGATCTATTTGATTTAATGAAAGTGTTGCTATATCTAATGCAGAATTAATCACAGTCAAAAATACGTTATTATGGTGTTCCACGACCTTGCGAGGATGTAAACCCCCCTGTTTGGGAACATACGTATCATTCACCACAGCAAGTACATCTCCTTCAAAATCAACAATACCTACTGAAAAAGTATGAGCTGTGCTTTCTATTCCGAGACAATAACGCATTTTCGAACTTTCCTATAGTATTATGAACAAAAGTAATGTACATTATTTGTTATTTTCGCAAATACAATAAAATGCCAGAAAATAATCGATAAAGAGAGAAAGATGAAAAAATATCAGATAATTATCGTTGGATTCTTCTTCTGCGAGTGGTTCTTTTGACTCCACCAACTGTTTTGGTGCTTTTCTTATCTGTTGGAGTATCAAACTTTGTATATCCACATTTTCCACAACTCATTCGATTATAATGTCGTGCTAAAAACACACCCGCACCGCACCGCGGACATTCACGATTAGGACGTATCACCTTACCGTCTTTTACTTCCCATAATTTAGTTTTGTTTGTACGATGTACTCTCTTGCCTTTTTCTTTTCGTTTTACTACCTTTTTCTTTGCCATATGTCAACACCCTATTGCTTTTTCCGTTTAGCATCACGGATTTTTTTCCTTTCATCCTCTCGTTGGTCTTTTGGCATATTCCTAATGATGATATATTTTGGTTCAAATTTTATAGCCGTTTCATATTCTTCGTATATGTTTGCTTGGCATTCTACGTATCTATTCCCATAGCTTGTATGAATATTTTTAATGAACACTAAATTCTCATCAGCTGTCTCTAAGGCTGCGATTTTCTTTTTTAATTCTAGACGATTAGGTGTTCCTCCAGAATGATCTACCTTGAAATTCACTTCCCGCCTATTGATCAAAGGATTGTGTTTTGATTCGATAATATTAATCTTGAAACTCATGTTGCTTGAACTCTTTCGTTCAGTCGATTGTTAGGTGAACGAATCCAAATTAAAAAAATTTTCTATAGACATAGTTTATGTGAGTTCACTTTAATTCTATCAAATGCATCTGATCACTTTTATTAATCTATAAAAAGAAGTTGTAAACCACCAAGGAAAGAGATGAAAAAAATGGACAGTATAGGAATAGTTCGTTATGGTGCCTACATGCCTAAATATCTGCTGGATCGTAAAAAGATAGCAGAGGCTTGGGATTTTCCTTCTATCCCTGGAGGCATTTCAGTCTCAAATAGTGATGAGGACACTATAACAATGGCAGTAGAGGCAGGTTTGGATTGTTTAGGAGAACTGAACCCTAGTGGTGTGGACGGATTATATTTTGCTACAACCACTCCCCCGTATACAGAAAAACAAAATGCCACCGTAATTGCCAACGCACTGGATTTGCGTAATGATATTATCACTATGGATATTACAGATTCTACTAGAGGATCAAGTATAGCTGTAGCACGAGCCTATGAAACAATCCAATCTGGAAATGCTAATTTAATCCTAGTTATAGCAGCAGATACACAAAAACCCATGCCAGAATCAATGTTTGAATATCAATATGGAGATGGAGCCGCTGCCCTATTAATAGGCAATAAGGATGTAGTATTGTCTATTTTAGGATATGCATCAACAGCAGATAACGTAATTGGTCCATGGAAGCGCGCTACTGATGAGTACATACGGCAGTTTGAGGGAAAACATGAGGGATTGTATGGATATAGTCGAAATATGTTAGCAGCCTTTAAAGCATTATTTAAGAAATTAGAAATAGATCCGAGTACAGTTCGTAAAGCAGCGTTATATGCAACCGATCCCCGTATGGCGTCATCAATTGGAAAAAAAATCGGGTTTAAATCCAAAGCAATTGAAGGAGTTCCCTTTTTGGAATTTGGGAATACCGGTAATGCATTTGCTTTGATGACATTCATGTTAGCCATTAAACGAGCCAGAACGGATGATTTAATAGCTTTTGGGAATTATGGGGATGGGGCAGATGCTATTTTATTTAAAGTATTAGATAAGACCGCTTTATTAGAATTAAGGAAATTCTCCCATGGAATCGTAGGTTATAAGAACACGATGATACCTCTCAAGAGTTATCCGGCATATATTGCTAAAAAGAAACTGCTCACTACGGACAGATACACACGTAAAGCTTCCCCAGTCCGATCATGGCGAGATGAAAAGTTTCTTTACCGATTATATGGTATGAAGTGTAAAAATTGTGGGATCGTTCAATATCCCATCCAAAGAGCTTGTTTTGAATGTGGAGCAAAGGACAATAATGAGGAAATTAAAATGCAGCGAACAGGTAAGATTTTTACTTATACACTAGACCATCTTGTTGGAGGGGTGTATTATGATACTCCCACACCCAGATGCGTAATTGATCTAGATGGTGGGGGGCGTATTTTGTGTGATATGACAGATGTAGAAAATCCGGAGGAAGTAGTGCATATCGGAATGGATGTAGAATTATGCTTTCGATTTATGCATCCAGGAGCTAATTTTAATAATTATTATTGGAAATGCAAGCCAATTCGATTTCCAAACATTACAGAGGAGGATGAAGAATAAAATGCCGAGACAAGGAATAAGAGATCGTGTAGCTATCATAGGGGTGGGATATCTTAAATTTGGAGAAAGCTGGGAAAAGAATGCTGAAGATCTCTTAATAGAAGCGGTATATAATGCGTATAATGATGCGGGTATAAAGGAACCACAAGAAGAAATTGATGCGGGATGGGTGGGAATCCAGTATTATTTTACGGGACTTTCTGGTTCAACGTTAGCTGACTATATCAAACTTTATGGAAAACCCATGACTCGGGTGGAAAATTTCTGTGCCTCGGGTATGGATGCATTTCGTAATGCTGCTAATTCAGTAGCTGCGGGAACTGCGGATATTGCATTAGCATGCGGAGTTGAAAAACTTATGGATGAGGGAGGATCGGGTCTACCTGGATTTCGGGAATTTGGACATCCTGTATTGCCGTTACCCTCTGCACCAGCCATGTTCTCAATGGCAGCAACGCGTTCATTTCATAAATGGGGATGGACAAAAGAGGATATCGGACGAGTAGCTGTAAAAAATCATGCCAATGGTGTACATCATCCTATGGCTCACTTCCGAAAAGCAGTGGATTTAGAAACCGTTCTAAGTGCTCCTATGATATCTGATCCCCTCGGTCGGTTTGATTGTTGTGCAATGAGTGATGGAGCAGCAGCTCTGATCTTAACCACTCCCGAGATTGCAGAAAGTTATGCTCATGCGGGTGATTATGTACTAGTTAAAGCAAATGCAATTGCGGTGGAGACGATGACACCGTGGTATAAACCCTCTTATACATTTACTGAATTTAATTCCACAGTGAAAGCAGCAGAACTTGCATATAAAGAAGCAAAAATTACAAATCCTAAGAAGGAGATCTCTTTTGCAGAAGTACATGACTGCTTTACTATAACTGAATTAATTGATTGTCAAGATTTACAATTCAGTGATCCGGGTAAAGCTGCTGAAGATCTCAAAAATGAAAGATTCAATGCGGACGGAGAGCAACCAGTGAATATAAGTGGAGGACTTAAATGCTTTGGTCATCCAATAGGCGCAACGGGATGCAGAATGCTCGTGGAAATCACTAAACAACTTCAAGGACGAGCCGATGGATTGCAGGTAAAAGATCCCGAATTGGGTTTGGCTCATAACCTGGGGGGCGCTTTCACCGTAGCAGCTGTGACAATTCTTGGCAAGAAAGAATGATCACCCTACGTTATTAAGTTAAAATCCTCATCTTTTTTTTTTCACATTTAATTAACATCCAATTTGGAATCGAGAGTATATCTTTCATTTAATGCTAAATAACGTAATGTTAAAATTTTCAGCGTAAATAGAAGTAGTATATGAAATATTCTAACCACAACCACCAAAAAAGTGCGGATAGTGACGAAATTGTGGTAGATTTACAACTCGCAAGCGATTCGAACACAATAAGGGGATTGAAAAATCTTGAATTCTTTATACGTAAACCATTTTGCGGTAGTGGAAGAGCTTGCTAAATAACTAGCGAAATATACCCCTTTTTTTCATTTCATTTATTTCATCGTTGGAATATCCAATTGAAATAAGTAGTTCGTGAGTATTTTCTCCGACTTTTGGTGCGTTTCTATTAATTTGAAGGGAACTGGATCTAAATTTGATGGGACTTCCAATCGATTTTATTTTTCCTGCTTTAGGATGGATTTCTTCTTTTATCATTTTCCGATCAATATAATGAGGTTCTTTTAGCGCTTCCCCAAAGGATTGGATAGGAGTAACACATGCTTCAAATTTTTCAAAAATCTTAATCCACTCTTTTTTGGTTTTGGATAGAAATTTCTTCCTGAATTTTTCATAAATTTCCTTTCTCTCCTCCCCACGTGCATACTGCTTCGGGATATATTGGGGTAATTCCAAAGCATTGCATAGATTTGTGTAAAATTTCATCTCGATCGCTCCTACTGCCATGAATTTACCATCTTTTGTTCGATATATGGAATAGTAAGGGTGATTTCCTCCATGAAGAATATTCTCCTCTTGCGAGGTATTTGTGAATTCGAAAGCAGCAACCATTGGATTCATGGATAAAACACAGTCTGCCATGGAAATGTCCACATGATCCCCTTTCTTATCTGGGGCTCCCTCCCGTTTTTTTAATGCAGCAAGAATACCAATCACCGCATATAAGGCCCCTCCTATATCTGCTACTTGCACACACGGAATAACGGGTTGGGGATCCTCATGATCACGATGGATATTTAATCCTAGCAATCCACTTAAACTTAAATAATTAATATCATGTCCTGCTTCTTTGCTTTTGGGACTCGTTTGTCCGTATCCCGTAATTGAGCAATAAACGATCGAAGGATTGATTTGTGACAGAGAATCATAATCAATTCCCAATTTCTTTGTTACACCGGGTCGAAAACCTTCCACTATGATATCAGCTTTTTTTACAAATTTTTGCACAACATCTAGAGCACCTTTGCTTGCTTTTTTTAAGTTAAGGCTAATAGATTTTGAATTACGATTCAAAATTGCATTAAAAGCACTAATAGAGGTACCCTCATAGAAAGGAGGGGGATTACCCCAAAGAAAATTCGGATCTTCAATGCGGATGACTTCTGCTCCCAAATCTGCAAGGATCATACTGCAATAGGGTCCTGGGAGCATGCGTGAAAAATCAAGAACACGGATACCTTTGAGCGGGAGTGACTTACTCATACTTAGTGTTGAGGTTAGATGGTTAAAAAAAATTAGGAAAAAAACTTTGGAAAAAATTGAATTTAACTCTGTTGATCCTCATCTCGTAAAACTCGTCTCAGAACTTTACCCACTAAAGTCTTTGGAAGTTCTTTTACTATAGTAATCTCTCTTGGATACTTATACCAGCTGAGATTCTCTTTACACCATTCTATTATATCTTCTTCCGTAATTTTTCCGACATATTCCGGTTTTAATGATACAGCAGCTTTTATAGTCTCTCCTATTTCGGGATCATCGGATTTTGCTCCATAAACCCCAACTTCGAGTATAGGTTCAAATTGGTATAAGAGATCTTCAACCTCTCGTGGAAATACGCTGTGCCCTTTGTATTTTATCATATCTCGTTTTCTATCTTTAATTCTGAGATACCCCTCACCATCAATAAATCCAATATCACTTGTATAATACCAAATAATTCCGTCTTCGTCGGTTCTCAAAGCATATTTCGTTTCTTTCTCCTTGTTAAGATACCCTTTCATTATTTGAGGTCCGCTTCCGCAAATTTCACCTACATATTTCTCTTGTTCTTCGGGTTCTAAAACTTCAAATTCTTCCTCTGTTCCCATAAATTGCGGAAGGATAGTATCACCAACATCTGCATCCACAATCTTTAAGTAGGTGTCTGCAACGGGGAAGCCCACAGCGTTCTTCCTAGATCGATGGAATGGCGAGGCTGTTAACATTGGAGCAGCTTCCGACATACCATATCCTTCTATTATCAATGCACCTGTCAATTCCTCAAAGTTCTTTTTAACTTCATAAGGTAGAGGGGCG
This sequence comes from Promethearchaeota archaeon, assembly GCA_016933055.1. Taxonomy (GTDB): domain Archaea; phylum Asgardarchaeota; class Lokiarchaeia; order Sigyniarchaeales; family Promethearchaeaceae; genus AMARA-1. Next base: position 482,468 of record JAFGBS010000009.1, read on the forward strand.
GCGGCCGATAAACACGCAACAAAATTTTCCATTTTTCCTTTATATTTCACAGATTTGGGGTCTTGATTTATTTTCTGCCACAAAGTTGGAACTCCGGGAGCAAAAGTAGCTCCTTGTTCGGAGATTACTTTCAACATACCAGAAATTGGATCTGGTGGAGTTGGGAATAAAATAAGTTTGTAACCTAACCATATACCAATACTCATCGCGATTGTTAGAGCAAACGAATGACTTAATGGAAGTACTACGATCATACCACCTTTACCACGTTGTTTCTCAACCTCTGGTAATTGGGTGGCAATCCATGAATGTCCTTGCTGACAATTTGCAACGAGATTTAAATGTGTTAATTGAACCCCTTTTGGAGTGCCAGTAGTTCCTCCCGTATATATTAGGCATACTATATCATTTTCGGGATCTACAGTTCGTTTAGGCAATGCTATAGGGGTCCCTACTGTAAAAATGTCTTGGAACTTTCTATAACGTAATCCATTGATTTTCCCTTCTGGCCATTCTTTCATACGTGGGATTTTTCCCAGCATGTTTCCAAGGACTCTCTTGAAAGGAGACACATAATTTCCAATCCCACAGAGAACAATGGTCTCCAAAGTCTCAAATTTCGAGAGATCTTTACCATGTAAGTTTTCTTCGTAAAGATAGTCTAAAATAATGAGCATCTTCGCTCTCGAATCATTTGCTTGATAGACAATTTCTGCATAACGATTGAGAGGAATAATGGGATTTGCAATGCCACCAGCTCTTAGGATACCATAGAATGCAATTACATACTGTGGTAGATTCGGAGTATCAATACATACTACATCATTTTCTTTTATTCCCAGGTAACGTAAACCGGTTGCAAATTTATCCACTTGCTCATCCAGTTCTGCATATGTCATCTCCCAACCACTAAAATGTAGGGCAGGTGAGTTAGGAAATTCTTTAGCAATGCGTCGTAATGATTCATCTAACGGAATCTCTTCATAATCCAAATTTCGTGGAGTTTCTTCTGGCCAGAATTTCAACCATGGTTGTTCTACTTTCGGTATTTTTATCCATTTCATAATTATCACCAAAATCTAATGATAGTCTATTCTTTGGTTAATGGACTAAATAAATGTATATAACTCATCAATAAAATACGAAGTTACTTTATCTTTTCACATTGGCTTAAGATATTAAGAACTAGTTTTCTGACGGATTCTTTTACCTGAATTACTACAAGACCGGCGGAAATTGGAGGATCTAAATCGGTTATCGGGGGTTGCCCATAGATCACCAATACATTTTCTTGGGAAAACATGATTACGGGTAATACTAATAAATCTTCTTCCCCCTCTACATAGAGTATTACTCTTTTCTTCAATGATGTACAGTGTTGTATTGCTTGAATAGAGGATTTTTTTAAGATACCCGCGGGATTTACGATTGATACGGGATAATAATCTGAAATGTCTATATCTATTTCAAATTTGCCTCGGTTCGTTTTTTTATCGATGATACACATTTTTAGATGATTTGACAACTGGGAATCTGATAAAAAAGCGTTAGATACCACGTCTCCAACACAGATTATTTCTGGATTAATAATTGAATTTGATCGCAACCAATCTTTCACTTTAGGAATATTTTGAGAAATAGAACCAGGAAATAAGATGCCAATGGGGCTGGCGAGTTGTTTTCGAACAGAACTTGGTATTTTATAGGAGGTGTTTGGGTTCATATAAACACCGGGATATTTATTTTTTAATTGCTAAGTATGACGAATCATCTGACTCGAAGAGCGTACTTTCCCGCAACGGTGATATTCATTTTCTTCGCGAGTTCTGAATTCTCTGGATCTAAAATGATACATATTCCATCAAATTTATCACTGAGAGTATGAGTTTTACATTGGGGACAAATATTCTTTCGCGTTATTAAATGACAGTTTCTGCACGCGCGTTCTTTATCTCGAGCCATTCTGTCTCACCCTTTTGCCTTAGATTTCGTGTTTTTCTTCTTCTCAGCCGTGCTTCCTTCCAACGCTGCTTTTTGAATTTCTTCAATTTCTTCTTGAATATATTCGAGTTTTCCCAGAAAAGGTTGGCGCATAGTTAATCCGATCTTCCCCGATCGCCCACTTCCTACTGACACCACTATTACTCGGGCACGAACTAAATCTCCTACTTCTAAAGATCTACCGGTATCAGCACTGGTGAAGCGTGCATTTACATTTTCGAAATTCAATTTATCATTTGCAATCTGTGTGATGTGGCAAAGTCCATCGCTTGGTCCTAACCTGATGAATGCACCAAAATCTACCAACTCCACAACTTCGCCTTCGACTACTTCATGCATCAGAGGAGTATAGGTAAGAACTGTGAAGGTTACAGGATGGAAAGTTCCAGCTGATCCATGTATAATTTTTCCCGGACCAACATCAATTATATCACAAATTGCAATTATGAAACCCAGTTCAGGATCCAAGAGACCGTGGTAGGAACGGGAGAGGATCTCATAAGCTGATTCTTCCTTGGGGAGTCCGAAGAGATCCGGAGCAATTTCTACAATATGGGATAATGTATAGAGATGATACATTTTTTAAACCAAAAAATAAGTGGTGATTGTTGAAAAAACTGCATTTCTTTTTAATTTTTCTGAGGTCCAATAAGCTCATTAACCACCATGAGTAGGACTAGTTATTGATTGGGTATTCTATAATAGTGAATTTTCTATTCTTTCGTATATAAATATGAGATAATTTTATATCCTACAATTTGGTTCAATAAGCTAAATTATAGATGTAATATTGTGGCTCATCTCAGTGACGATATTAGATCCTATCCTAAAAGAGATCGAAAAACATGGATTGGATCGTTACATCCTTAAAAACCGAATCATTAAAAAAGCCTAAAAGTAGAGTAAATATATTAGTATAATATAAGAACTAAGGGCACATTATAACAATAACAAAAATAGGTTTTGCATGACATGAGTACGGAAGATTCATTAGACAAAATTCTCCGCGACTTGCTATCTTCAATTGCTGAGATCAAGGGTGCTGCTATAGTGAGTCCAGAAGGTCTCCCCATAGCAAGTGCACTACGACCAGATGTAGATGAAACACGAATTGCAGCAATGACAGCGGCATTGCTGAGTCTTGGAGAAAGAGCAGGTCACGAATTAGACAAAGGCACATTAGAGCAAGTTTATGTGAAAGGGGAGCGAGGATATGTTCTGGTAATGAGTGCCGGGATGAATGCTGTACTCACTGTGGAAACTACGAGAAATATTCGACTCGGTTTGGTCTTCTTAGATTGTAGGAGAGCGTGCGAACGAATCTCCCATCTAGTCTAAATTTCTAACCCTTATCGGTAAATTTCCTTTTTTCGTGTTCACACTTCCACTATAAGATGATAAACAGAGCTATTTGTACAAAACAAAATATGCAACATATTTTCAATTGTTTGAAGTAGAGTCATATCAGTGATAGGGGTGTTGACTGTTTCAATTTCCTTGAATGAGTTCCAAGATTGACCAATGTCATTAGAAATGCTTAAATTTATTCCAAATGACTCCTCATTTCTTTTAAATGCCATAATTAATGCGATATTCGGTGTAAAATTTCCATTTGCATCTCGTAATCGAATCAGATCAAAAACACCTATTCCAATTGGAATCGTGGTTTGTTCAGTGTATGACCACGTTTCTCCAAAATCGTCAGATATCGCTCTCAAGAGAAAATCTTGATTTTCTTCTTGGACATAGCAAAATATTTTGCGTTCACCCGCTTGAATAAGAACAGGATTTTTCATTTGGATCCCTGCAGAATTAAGATCATCTTGATTATCAATCAAATCATCATTTGGTTCAATAAATACAGATGGAAACCAATTTTTACCAGTATCTTCACTAATATAGGTAAAACTTCTACCAGAGGCTTTGTCGAACACAGGTAATACAATTCGACCCATTTTCACAAAAATCGGTTGTTTCTTGACTTGCCATGCTACAGAATCCTCAAGAATTTCAATTGGAGATTTCCAAGATTTTCCATAATCATAAGAAAATTGTTGTTTTAAATGGTGATCCAATGAATAGATCGTTTGGAGATTACCCATAAAATTTAGGTAGGTCACTTGACTAAAATCCAAGATTTCGTTAGATACACAAGAGAAAGGAGTCCCGATTGTTTTCCACTTATGAGATAGTACATCAAAATAATGGGATTCCACATAATGATAATTATCATCCTTGTTAGATAAAGAGAATGAATAAATTGCAATAAATCCTCCATGCGGATGTTCAATAAGAGAAAGATTACTGAAATGACCAGCATTTTCATGTACAGGAAGTTGATACATGGTAGTATTTATTTTCACAAGTCCTAGTTAGAAAATGAATTGTTTGAATTTTTCGAAAAAATAAAAATTAAAATAAAAATGATTTTATTCGACTGTAGACCCGCAAGAAGTGCAGAATTTAGCACCCAGCATTAATTTTGTGCCACAATTACTACAGAATCGTACTTCGGTAGTACTGGGTGAGGTGGAAGGAGCTAATGGGACGATTGGTTCTGTAGTGTGTTTTGGTATCGTTCCACCACCAAAAACTATCAAAAGTCCGTTTGCTATCTTAAACTGTGCTACTAACATTATGATACTCACAATCAAAATGGCAAGTGCAAGTACCAAAAGTAAAGTTGGGGCCATGAAAGCAATTAATGTTAAGGCAGTGGTACCAAGCATAATATAGTTGGTAATTAGGTAGGTTCTAATTCCATCGGCTACCATCTGAAATCCTGGTGAACCTCCCACTTCGCTGGCATAAACCTTTATATATTTGTCAAAAGCAATCCAACCTAACAGATCACAAACCAACGCTGAGATTCCGACAATACTATTAAAAACTGATAATCCCAGACTGACGTAGAAATTAAGTGATATATCTATAATAGATACAATAGCACTTAGAATCAATGAAATCAGGAAAAATGTAAACGCCTTGATAAGCTCAGGATGTGGGCTTGAGTTTTTCGCATTTGCTAAGCGTAATATCATTAAAATTCCTAACACGATAATTGCAATGGATATTCCCACCAAAACAATGATCAATATAATACCAAATATATAAGAAGCAAGAAATGCGAAACCTGTTACAAATGCCAGAAGAATAGAAACTACGGTTAATTGTAAAGATTTTTTGAAGTAGTCAGCATATTCATAGAGATTTTTTGCGGTATTTTCATTCATCAAACTCATACTTATGTCTCCTAGTTAAACTCTCTACAAGAAGTCTGATATTTTATTCGCTTAGAACTTATTAAAGCTAACTATATGAGAGAACATCGGGAAATACGTGAATAAAAGTTCTGAGATAATTCTGGTGCCGGTAGAGGGAATTGAACCCCCGTTAACGGATTCACAGTCCGTGCGCCTAGCCACTAGCAGATACCGGCATTATCTGTTAAAAAAATAAAATACTTTATTGCAGACGGTTATACTCTAATAGATCATCAATTAAGTTCACATGAGAAACCAACATTCTTTTGCAGCAAAATCGGGTAATGCCCAGCTTCTTAAATATCTCTTTGGCTTTAATTCCCTCTTTTTGTAATCGCAAATATTCTTCATATTTATCTGCAATAAGCTTTCCGCATGTAAAGCATCGTATTGGGATTATCATTATGGAATACCTTTATTTTATGAATTTACTTTTTGATATGGGGATCATTTAGTGCATTGAATTATTTACGTATTTTCTTTGCCTCACGCTCAGATTCTTTTAATACGACAATATCATTCAATCTTAACGGGCCCTTAATATTTCGGGTGAGGATACGATTTTTATCTCGCCCATCGAGTATACGCACCTTTGCTTGAAGAATTTCGCCCGTAAGCCCCGTTCTGCCTAGTATACTAATTACTTCAGCAGTACATACACTCTCTTCGTCATCACTTCTATCTTTTGATCTTCTTCCTCGGGAACTCAATCTATTTACCTCTATTTCTTGAGTGATTTAACTTTTGAAGCAATATCTTTTAGCGCAGATTCTTCTTCTTTGGGAATATTGACGACAGCAATGGCTGAGCATCCTACAGATAAATCGGCTGCTTTACCCAAATCATCTTTGGTATCAACGAATACATAGGGGACATTTTTTTCATCACAAATCAATGGTAGATGAAATACGACTTGTGGGGGATCCACATCGCCAGCAATTACTACTAGTTTTGCTTTTTGCCGTTCTACATATTTTGTAGTTTCATTTATTCCTTTTCGGATGTTTTTCTTATCCAATTTAACAATACTAGATAAAAATTTTGTTACTTTCTTTTTTAATTCATCGGGGACTTCAATATTTACATAACTCATTTTTTTTTACCTCGTTCAGGTTTAAGTTTTCTGTACCATCATTATTCATGGGTAACTCTTCAATATGGAGTGGAAATTTAACTATTTTTGACCGTAGAATTTCGTCCAACGGATTTTTCGTGGATTCTTGTTATATTTAATGCGGAAAACTCTACATTTTTTTGAGCAAAAATTCAACACTGTACCATCATTTTTCACGTAAATAATTCCTTGACCCGGTTGAATAGTTTGACCACAAAAACTACATACTCTGACTTTAACCATCTATTTCGCCATCCTATTGTTCTTCTTCTTCACCAGTTTGTTCAAACAGTTTTGTTTTACCGTATTTTGTAACAATCAAATTTAGCTGTTTCATATCATCCGTAATCTCCGAACCACGAACAACCTTTCGCCTTTTCTCACCTTTTCGCTTGGGATGGTAACCTTGTCCTCCAGTTAATAACAGCTTCTTCTTTACGGGTCCATGTACGTTCTTACGCATGGGAATTCCCGAAAAATCTGAACCTCCTGTAATTTTAAGTTCATAACCGGGGAGCCCGATAAGCCCACCATCGAATGTTTCTCCAATTGTTTTACCAACGAGGGGGTCAATGTTTTGCAATTGAACAACTTTGGTCTTACCTTTCCCCAGTCCGGTTTTTCCACCAGAAATATTTAATTTATATAGGCTTTCTTCTTCACTCATAGGTCATCAATGCTTATTCATTGTTTGCTAAGAAAAGGGAATCCATCCGTAGTTTCCACTATTTCGTCATGAAGTATTTCTACCAATAAACCCTAAATTAAAAATTTTGTGCTATCTGGGTGAGAAATTCATGTACAATCTATTTTGATCTCAATTTATGTAAATCTTGATCGTGCAATTTGTGATATAAATGCTATATTTTTCTCTTTTTATTGTTCTGTTTAAGAGTGGAATTTACAGTTTCATCAGATTTTCTATCCAATAGCATAGCAATAAAATATTCAATAAAGATTTATTATAATCCCCAGTAGGGACTATTTTTCTTACGCATACAGCGTATATATTCCCGCATTAATTCAATCTGATCTTCAGATAACTCATCGCGGAATCTTCCATTATATGTTCGAACATGGGATTCCGGAACATAAATGTATAGTGTATCTTCGACTTTAAGATTCCGCCCAATGGTAGCATTCCGGATAGATAAAGCAACTTCTTTTCCTTTTTCTGCTTCTTTTATTGTCTGATTATTCTCTTGAATTTGATGCAATCGTCCCACAAAAACTCCCTCTTGATTGACAATTCTTGTTTTTGGGGTGAGTTTTCCTGCTAGTACTTTTACTCCCACAACGGCAGGATCTGACTTCCGAAAAATGTAATCTGGAATGATCTCGAATTTACCTGGAGGAATTAAATCAGAGAATTCTTTTAATACATCTTCCTCTTTTCGTTTATCTCTATATTCCTTGAATTCTTCCATTAATCGATAGATTACATCATTGGTAAAAATTCTTATATCCTGATCATACGATGCATCTATCGCATCTTTGAGGATTTCTACATTAAATCCTAATACAACTGCATTGTAGGGATCTTCATCACGTACAGCTACTGCTTCCATTATATCTCGTTTAGAAATGGAACCTACACGTGCTGTCCTAATTTTTACTTCGTTTTCTCTAAATAAATTGACTATAGCTTCTAAAGAGCCCAGAGTATCGGCTTTAAGAATTACCCCCTCATCTTCTGTCTCTATTTGGATTTCTCCTAATTCTTCCTCAATTTCTTGATAGACTTCTTCTAAATTTTCCTCATTAGGGACGCCACGTAAGGGAGCACCTGCAACTACATGTTCTATGTTGGGGGCAAGTATTTTGATACCCGCTGCTGCAAATACTTCCTGTTGTTGGAGGAATTTATTCTCGGGATCTCGAATTTCGTCCAGTTCATTTGGGATTAAGATTGCTCGCACTTTAGTTTTTACTGCGTGTGGAATTCCTCCTATAACAATATTTTCTCCTCTTTTCAGAATTCCATCATAGATCAAACAATCCAAACTAATTCCAAGATGAGAATCTTGTTTCTTCTCCAGAACAACTCCTTTGGCTGCCCCCTCCGAAAATTGTATTCTTTTTTGCAAATATTGTTGAACTAATCCAATAAGGACCATTAAAAGGGTTGGAATTCCTTCTCCGGTCTTTGCACTTGTGGGAACAATTGCAATATTTTTGGTGAAATCTTGAATACGGTCATACCTTTCGCAACCTGGGAATCCCTCTTCAATGAAATCACCCACTAACTGATAAATTCGCATATCTAAATCTTGTTGAACAAAATCTGGTTGTTGTTTATAGGTTTCCATAAAATCAGCTTTTTCAATACTTTTCCATCCATGTAAAAGATCAATTTTATTTGCAGCGATTATAAAAGGCACTTTTCGCTCCCGGAGGATTCGCACGGATTCCCATGTTATCGGCATGGTTCCTGCTGTGACATCAATCACCAATATTGCGATGTCCGCAACAGCTCCCCCTCGTCTTCGAAGATTCATAAAGGCTGCATGTCCTGGTGTATCTACTACCAAAAGCCCGGGAATGTTGATCTTCATTTTTTGATATTTAGGTCCGCAAAATTCAAGGATATTCTTAATGGGGAAAAAAGACGCTCCAATATGTTGAGTAATCCCTGCTGCTTCTCTTTTTTGGACTAAAGTCCCTCGTACATAATCCAGAAGCGAGGTTTTTCCGTGGTCGATATGTCCCAATATCGTAACGATAGGTTGCCTGATTTTTTTATTATTTGGATTTTGTTCAGACATTTTTATGTAAACAAAAGGACGGTACTATTTTGATTTTATGTTAAAAACTCATATATTTCATTCAGTAGTGATTTAATCTGATCATACACGAATAAATGACCGCACCCATGGATTATAGATAAGGTTGAATGTGGCAAAATTCTAGCTAAACGTACTGCATTTTCTGGTAACACAATTTCATCAAACTCCCCTGTGAGGATTAATGATTTATGATACACTTGAGTGATCTTCTTCTTAGTGTTAAAGCACATAGCTGCTATTAATTGTTTTCTATAATCTTTTTTCTTCATAGGATAATACCGAAAAACGCGTTCAATAAAATCTAGTGCCGTACGACAATGCTTTCCTGAATTTTTGTGGATGCAGAATCCATGTATCAATACGGATAAGGCATCTGTTTTTAATCCCCGAAAAAGCATATTTAAAACACTCCTTTTAGGTAATTTGCGTTTAAAACTACCTATATCAGGAGATATGAACACCAATTTATCCACTTTCTCGGGATACATTATTGCAAACCGTTCCAATATGGCTCCTCCGAGACTATGTCCTAGAAAATTGGATTTTCTTATAGCCAAGAATTCCATAAGATAGAATATATCTTTCGAATAAGTTTTCATGGTGTAGAATTTACGTGACCTACCTGATCTACCACAACCCCGATTATCCATTAGAATAACTCTAAAATATTGTGACAATTCAGTTACAAGGTTAGGTTGCCATTGCAGCATATTAGATCCTAATCCTGTTATTAAAATTAATGGCCTTGCAGTTTTTTTCCCATATTCTTCATAGTAGATTGATGTTCCTAGGTAACTTTCCACGTAAGGTATACGAACACACCCTCAAATGTTTATCCTTGATAAATAATGAATTCTTCAAAAATATTAATCATTCGGCACTGCTTCAAGGTATTATCATGTCTGAGAATAGGTGGCAAGTTAAGGAGCAAGTAAAAAGGAAAAACGCTCAAAATCCTGATTTTAACTTAAAATCTCTTGAATATATTACACAAAACCAAATTGAGACAGAAGAGTTAGTTAAAAACGCAAATAAATCATATCAAGAAGGAAATTTTGGAGATTGTGCGAAAAATTTCCGCCAATTAGCACGAATCATAAAACAACTTGAGAATACTATTGAAATAAAAGGGAATTATGATATACGAAATACTCTAAATGATTTAACTGGTAAAGAATGGTTACGCCATACAAAATCTTGGCTCATTGTCGATGGTAAACCCTCTGACATTGTATATAACATCAAGAACCATCCTGCTTCTTTTCCCCCCACTCTCGCATCTCATTTCATCGAGTTTTTTACAAAAAAAGGAGATTGGGTTTTTGATCCCTTTATGGGAATTGGCAGTGTTCTAAAATCTGCTCAAGATTTGGAAAGAAATTGTTGGGGGATAGAATTAAACCAAAAATACCAAGAATTTGCACATAATCGATTAACAGCAAATAATTCTTTAGTTCTTGAGGTCACTCATGGGGATGCACGAAATGCTGTTCCATTATGGGAAACTAGGAACTTTCCAACGATGGATTTTGTGATTACTTCTCCCCCCTATTGGGATATGTTAGGAAAATCTCGCGGAGGAGTTATGTCTACATCAAAGCAGAGGGTTGAGAATGGCTTGGATGAAACATATAGTGATGATCCAAATGATCTTGGAAATATATCAGATGTAGATATATATTTAGATCAATTATATGAAATTTTTGCCAATTTGAAGAAAATTCTATCTCCGAATGCCTATTTACTTGTGGTGATGCAAAATATCCGTAAAAAGGATGGAGAAATGGAACCTATTGCCTGGAATTTCGCAAAAAAAATGAAGAAGTCGTATTCATTGAGACAAGAATTCATATGGTGTCAAGATCAGAAATTCATGGGTATTTGGGGGTATCCTAAAATTTACGTATCGAATGTCCACCACCACTATTGTTTAGTGTTCCAGAATTAATAATTAATAGGTGTTTTGAAAATAGATTTTGAAATCTGATTTATTTGTTTTGTCAAACAATTTATTATCGAGTGAGATGAACTTTTATTATGAAGAGATGGATAAAAAAAAATCAATTACTTTTGTACCTTTTCCTCACTTATCTGATAGCATGTATTGCAACGATTCTTCATAATGTATTCGGCATTCATTTCATCTCACAATCCAATCTAACGTTCCCTGCTGTAATTTTGTGGGTCTTCTATATTTTTAGCCCTACCATCTCAGGATTCTTAATCACAACATTTGTAGAGGGAAAAAAAGGCATCCTTAACGTTATCCGAGGATATACCATAGTAAAAGTAAATTGGTTTTGGTATTTTGGAGCTTTAATTCTCTTATTGGCACCTTTATCTATAGGATTTATTTTTTTCATTCTAGAAAAATCTCCCGGTCCAAGTGATAGCATTTCTGTTGGAAATATATTCTACTTAATTGGATTTGGATTATTATCGGGACCTATTTCAGAGGAGGGAGGATGGAGAGGTTTTATGCTTCCTAAGTTAGAATCGAAACACAATGCTTCGGTCTCCAGCCTAATACTTGGATTTACGTGGTATGTTTGGCATATTCCTCTTTATTTCATCGAAGGAACAAGTCAATATGAATCCTTGCAATATGGTATAGTGTCTTCCATAGTCTCAATTAGCATTTATTGGGTTTTAGTAATGGTTATTGCCCAAATACTAACCTTTTTGTACAATAATTCCCGTGGGAGTTTAATTATTACAATTCTAGCACATTTTTGCTTTAATTTTAGCAGCACTCTAATTTTAAATTCCGGACTCGGGTTGTTAGAACCGATGACATTCAACATCGTGGGTAGTATATTAGCAATAGCATATTTGGTACTGATATATGCTGGTTTTGGGTATCAGAACATGTCCCGCAAAGATAAAGATAAATTACCGTTTAATCGGTCTTAAGATTCCAGATTCGCTAAAGACCGCGAGCTTTTTTGAGACGCGCTTGCCTTAATTTTCGTTCTTTCTCCCATTTCTTACCACAAAACTTACAATATAATCCAAAAAGACTCTGATCTTCAATCTCAAATGGTTTGGCACATTTTACACAAACAGAATGATATTCAAACCAATAAGCTTCATGATCTGGATCAATCTCGATTTCTTTTTCCTTTGAAATCCCGCATTGGTTACAATAGATCCCCGACAGAATTGCTTCGCCATCATAAAACATTTTACCGCATTTCACACAGCAGTTACTTTTGATTTCGTTCCATACAGGTTTTGAGTTTTTCCGAATTTTCTCCATGATCCTATATCCCCATTCGAATATTAATTAAAAAAAAGTAGAGTATATCATGATTATGATGTTTTAATTGGATCTTCTTGAAGATTATCAATGTTAGTTTTTGATTGTAATTTGGATAGAACTTTTCTCAGATATTTACCAGTATATGAACGGTCATTGACCGCTATTTCTTCTGGTGTTCCGGAGGCAATGATCTCCCCCCCGTTTTCACCACCTTCTGGTCCCAAGTCAATGATATAATCCGCACTTTTAATTATGTCCAAATTATGTTCAATTACAACTACTGAATTGCCTTGATCGACTAATCGTTGAAGAGCTTTTATCAGAATCTTTACATCATGGAAATGTAAACCTGTAGTGGGTTCATCCAGCAAGAAAAGCGTATTTCCTGTGGAGCGTTTAGATAATTCTCTGGATAATTTCATTCTCTGTGCTTCTCCACCACTTAACGTAGTGGAGCTCTGTCCCAACTCAATATAGCCCAAACCGACATCAACAACGGTTTGTAATATTTCGTTTATCTTTTGATTATTTTCGAAGAATTCTAATGCTTGGTTGTGGGTCATTCGCAAAACTTCGTAGATATTTTTACCTTTATATTTCACTTCTAAAGTTTCTTCATTATATCTTTGCCCTTGACACACATCACATTTCACGTACACATCAGGGAGGAAATGCATTTCAATAAGGTTATACCCCAAACCACCACATTTTTCACACCTTCCCGCTTTTGTATTAAACGAAAAACGACCTTTCTCATATCCTCGAATCTTTGCTTCTTCAGTTTTTGCAAAAGTGTCTCGTATATAATCGAAAGCTTTTGTATATGTGGCTGGTACTGATTTAGGAGTTCTCCCAATCGGGCTCTGATCAATGTTAATTATTTTATCAATATATTCCAATCCTTCGATAGTGTCATATTTTATGTGCAATCCTTTCTTCTTGCGGCGTAAAGATTCTTCTACTGCGTTGAGGAGAACTTCCTGAACTAATGATGATTTACCAGCACCCGAAACGCCCGTTACACATGTAAACACTCCTAGTGGAATCTCTGCAGTAACACTTTTCAGATTATTTTCCCGAGCACCACTGATACGGATTCTAGATTCAGAGAGAGGCCTTCGAGATTTAGGAAGGCATATTTTCTCTTTTCCGGATAAGTATCTGCCTGTGATAGAACGTGGATTATTCATAACTGTTTCTAAATTACCCGTTTCTACGATTTCTCCTCCTTTTTCCCCTCCAAATGGTCCGATATCCACAATGAAATCCGCAGCGCGTATCACATCTTCATCATGTTCCACAATTAGAACGGTATTTCCTCGCTTCTTTAACTCAATAAGCATATTGATCAACTTAGACTTATCTCGGGGATGCAGGCCTATCGTAGGTTCATCAAGTACATAAAGTACTCCCACAAGATTTGATCCAATTTGTGTAGCTAATCGAATGCGCTCACTTTCTCCACCTGAGAGAGTACGAGCCACACGGTCCAATGAAATATAATCTAATCCAACATTTTCTAGGAAAAAATACCTCGAATGAATTTCTTTAAGGATTTCCTTAGCAATCGTTCGTTCCCGTTTGGATAATTTTACACAGTTGAACCAACGAATTGCTTCGGATACATACATCCGTGATACTTCCCATATGTTTTTGTCATTGATAGTTACAGCAAGACTAACTGGTTTTAATCGTTTTCCTTTACATGCGCTGCATTCGTATTCACGCATGAATTGTTCATACCACTCTCGCATCCCTTGGGATTTTGTTCTCAAGTATCTATTCTGAAGGATGGTAATAATACCTTTAAACGGACGCTTATACCTGACACTAAAATGTACTTCATCTTCGTCCTCTTCTTCTTCATTCTGTGAATCATATCCTCCATTACGTTCAAAATTAAAGGAAATTTTTTCTTTTCCCGTTCCATATAGGAATTTATTCCAAAATTCATCAGGAAGATCATCAATGGATTGAGTAATGTCCACATTGTAATATTCTGCAAGAGCTTCGATGGTTTTCCAACTCCAACTATTAATTGAACCAAACCCTCCCACTCGGGTCAACCCGCTATCATAAAGATTGACGGATGTATCGGGGAATATTTTAGCCTCATCAAAATTTAGAACGGTTCCTAAACCTTTGCAAAATTCGCACATTCCGTAAGGAGTGTTGAAGCTGAAGTCCCTAGCTTGCAGTTTTTCATACGAAACACCACACTCGGGACAGAAAAAGTGCTCTGAGAATATTTTGGAATCTCCATTTACTATGGAGATTTTTACTAGTCCTTCAGCAAGTTTAAGGGATGTTTCGATAGAATTAGCTACACGTGAACGGAATTCATCATCTTCTTCCGTTTTCATAATCAACCGGTCAACAATAACATCAATATCATGTTTGATATTCCTATCCAAGTTAATAGGTTCCTCTAAAAGGTATTCAATGGCTTCTTTTCCTTGATCTTGAATCATGATCCTTGAATATCCACTTTTCTGCAACTTCAGGAATAATTTTTCATAGGTTCCCTTTTTTCCCCGTACCATGGGTGCAAGAATCTTGAATTTTGTTCCGGTGTTAAGAGATTGCAGAATTTCATGGATAATCTCTTGACTGCTTTTTGGAGTAATTTCTCTTCTACATATAGGACAATGGGGAATTCCGATATTTGCCCATAATAATCTTAAATAATCATAAATTTCGGTAACCGTACCCACAGTTGAACGTGGGTTTTTTGAGACGGTTTTCTGTTCAATTGCAATAGCAGGAGACAATCCCTCAATATAATCAACATCTGGCTTATCCATTCCTTCTAAAAACTGGCGTGCATAAGCAGAAAGGGATTGTAAATATCTTCGCTGACCCTCTGCGTAAATAGTATCAATCGCTAAACTAGACTTACCGGAGCCACTTAGACCAGTAAATACAACCAATTTATCACGTGGGATTTTCACATCAATATTTTTGAGATTGTGTTGTCGTGCGCCTTTTACAATGATGTATTTGGAATTATTGGGATTGGTCATTTCTATGTTACCGTTTCAAGATCTTCAATTTAGTCCCACTTTTTGAGTTTACTACTTTGAATTAAAAAGAAGAATGCGCTGGAGAAATAATTAATTGAGGAAAAAAAACCGCAACTTATTGATAATCTAAGTATTGATCTACTTTTATTAATCCAAATTACAAGTTGCTTTTGAAGTATTAGACATATATATTTTCCTTGGGATCGGGGGGGTCTGTATCTTCAATAGGGAATGTATCTTCTTCCAAGATTTGGGTTAATTCCCATTCCCGTTCGTTTCCTTCTCGATCAAATACTCTCAGGAGATCTAAGGAACTTTCCCCTTTGGTCGATCCAAGAATCATATTAATATAGTACATGTTGAAAGTTTGACGATCTTGATCGGAGGGAATTGGGGGACCGAGAGTATGGGAATGAATGAATCCTACAATACTCGTATCCATAAAAGGAATTTGGTCTTTATAATATCCGGTTGCAAAAGGAGTAGAAAAATATCTTGCTGGGAGCCGGAGACGCCATATTACCCATCTATCTAGCTGTACAAAACCACCCATCTCGTTTGGAGCATGTTCCTTGGCCGTTTGTTTTGCTAAGTTAAGGAACTGCTGAGATATTTGGATTTTTCCAAATCCATAAAATCCTAAACATGCTTTAAGTTCCCTTAGGACTTCTGTTAAGCTATAAGGTTCACTCTTCAGCCACGTCCGGAGGGAATATAACCTATCAGACAAGGATTGAGTAGATAATTTTTCTACAATAAAAACGGGGAATTCAAATTTTGGAGGATCGGGATAATCACTCAAATCCATGAAAACTGCATAATTTTCTCCTAAATCGACGGAATACCTATTTTCATAGTTATCTAATTTCTCAATAGTGAACATATTGGACGCTTTCTTAATTTGTTGGGATACGTTGAAGATTTGCTCTTTAATTCTCGTTTTTTTTTGTGCAATTAGTTCTTTCAACCTAGGAGGTGTATATAATTCGTCCACTTTTCTTTCAAGTTCGCTATAAGATGGATATTTCCTTATAATTTCCATATCTTTTGGCTCGAGTGTATCAAAAGCATTTATTGCAGTCTTAAATCGTCCTTTAAATTCTAACAGTAGTGTTCGAGCTAAATCTTGATAGGATTTTATAAATAAACTATTCTCAGGTTCAAGCGTATAAGCTTCTTTATACATATTTAAAGCATGCTCGAAATTTTTTAATTTCTCATACTGGGTTGCTGCGAGATACGTCGCTAGTTGAGCTACTTCGGGATAATTATCGCGCATATACTCGCATAATTCTACAGCCACACCTGGTCTTTTTATTGAAATAATTATTTCTGCACGCTTTAACAATGCTTCCGCAGGTTCTCCCTCAATTGTATCCAGTTTTTGATACTGTTCTATTAAAAACCCCTTTATATCTTCCATCATTTTCCCTAAACATTCGTGATTTTCCGAAAGCCGATGCGTGGAACAAAATTTCTTCCCACAATATGTGCATTTATTCATATAATTTTGGATTTTGATATTGCAGTAATAACAAAGCTCTAAATTTTCGTAATTATTTGATAATTCCTCGTATAATTTGTTCTTTTTTTGTTTCCTTATTGTTAAACCCCTCCTATAGAAACATATTAAAAACAATATTATTTTATACTTTGTGCTAGTTCTTTTATTTTATCCCGAAGAAACGCTGCTTTCTCGAATTCTAAATTATCCGCATACTCTCGCATCAAAGAATCCAATTCATTAAGTAAATCAATCTTGTTTGCTTCTTCTTCAATTCTTTCCTCAATGGTTTTTTTAAGTGTGCTCTCCGCTTCTTCTTCATCTATAACTTCACGTGAAAGGGATTCTCTTAGTTGTTTTTGGATAGTTTGCGGTGTAATATCATGCTCCCTATTGTATCTAATCTGTTTTGCGCGCCTTCGATTGGTTTCCGCAATTGCTTCCGTAATGGATTTAGTAATTTTATCTGCGTATAAGATTGCTTTTCCATTTACATTCCGTGAAGCTCGACCAATAGTTTGGATTAGGGAACGTGTATTTCGCAGAAATCCTTCTCTATCCGCATCCAATATAGCAACAAGGGAAACTTCTGGTAAATCTAATCCTTCTCGTAGCAAATTAATACCCACAACTACTTCAATTTCACCTGAACGTAGTTTTCTCAAGATTTCTGACCGTTCTACTGTGTCAATATCACTATGAAGATACTTTATTTTTATACCCCGCTCGGCATAGTATTCTGCTATGTTTTCTGCAAGGCGTTTTGTTAATGTGGTTACAAGAACTCGTTCATTTCGTTGAACCACTTGTCGAATTTCATTTAATAAATCTTCGATTTGATCCTCTGTTGGTCGAATTTCAGTCTGAGGATCTACTAAACCGGTGGGACGAATCACTTGATCAGCAATAAGCTTGCTTCTCTCCAATTCCCAATCCCCGGGAGTGGCACTGGTGAAAATAATTTGGTTGATTTTGTTATCCCATTCAATAAATTTGAGAGGACGATTGTCATACGCTGCCTTTAAACGGAAACCAAAGTCAATAAGATTCTTCTTTCTTGAAATATCTCCTCCTATCATTCCGTGTACCTGTGGAACTCCTATGTGACTCTCATCCATCACCATTAGATAATCATCGGGAAAATAATCCAAAAGCGTGTAAGGCCTCTCCCCGATCTTCCTACCATCAAAATAGCGAGAATAATTCTCAATTCCTTTACAAGTCCCAAATTCAAGAATAGTTTCAAGATCATAGTTCGTTCTCTGCTCTAATCGTTGAGCTTCCGCATATTTTCCTTGTTTTTTGAACTCTTCCACCTCATCGTTGAGATCTTCTCGAATTTGTCTTATAATAGCTTCCAACACTTCAAAATTTGTAACATATTCACTAGCTGGAAACAGAAATATTTCATTCACATTTCGTATTGTTTTTCCCGTATATGGATTTACTTCATGAATATCTTCCACCTCATCGCCAAAATAAAAGAGCTTGTACCCTAAATTCATCTCTGCGGAGTAGATTATCACAGTATCACCTTTGACTCTGAATAGTCCTGGGCGTATCTCGATATCGTTTCGAGCATAAGAGATTTTAACCAATTTTTGGGAAAGATCCCGAATACTCAACGTTTGTCCTTTTTTTATTTTTATAATGCTCTCCTTACGGAAATTTGGGTCACCAGAAGCGAATATACAGGAAACTGAGGCAATAACTATTACATCACGCCGAGTTAATAATGAACTCATAGCCTTTAAACGATACCAACGGATCTGTTCATTGATATCCAGATCTTTTTCAATATATAGACCTTTTTCAGGTACATATGCTTCCGGTTGATAATAATCATAGTAAGAGATGAAATATTCTACTGCATTGTCTGGAAAAAGTTCCTTCAACTCTTGATACAATTGTGCAGCTAGTGTTTTATTTGGAGCCATCACAATAGTTGGACGTTGCACTTTTTCGATGACTTTCGCAATACTAAAAGTTTTACCCGTTCCAGTCGCTCCAAGTAAAGTTATGTATTTATCTCTACGATTGAGAGCATTCACAATATCTTGAATTGCTGTAGGTTGGTCCCCTTTTGGCATATAGTCAGATTTAACCCTAAACTCGTCCATATTTTCACCTTATTGAATTGATAAGCAAAATTGTGGGTCACCAAAAAATATAATCCCAATAAAACAAAAGGAGAGTAATGCATTATAGACTCTTATTCAGAGAAGAGGGAATTTGAACAAAGGGAACTATTTACGTGTTCAAATTCAACGAGGGATTTGCGATCCCTATTCAGGTTTTTGTATTTTTTAACTCAATTATTGACAGAATAGTATTACAAATCGAAAGTTACATGATTATGAATTTAGATTATCCTCTAATTTATCGGGAGGTAATTCAAAATCCAGGAGCTTAATGTTTTGAAGTTCTTTTTCAAGAAATTCTTCTATTGCTTTTCTGATTCCGTCTGAACGAGAACTAATTATTCCCATTTCTTGTAATTTAGCTAAATTAGTACAATATATTTCGGGTAGAGCAATAGTGATGTTTTGTAGTTTCGCGTCTTCTTCTTTCTTCACAGAAATCATCAGCCCATTGTTAATTACATTTTCTGGTTTATATTTTTTATTTCATCCATTTTGTTAATGAAGGCTTATTTGCACTATATTTTTCTCTATTGTAATTATACTTATTTTATGGTGTTTAATCCTCTCTTTTGGAGAATAATACTAGTCATAATTTTATCAGTAACAAGTATTGCATTATACATTATTTCCTATCGGGGCTTTAAGAAAAAAAACTTGTATGGTGGATTTTCTACTCTAAGTTGTGCTTTGTTTCTCTCATTTTTTGGATTATATGGGATATTTTTACCACTTTTTCCGTGGCCTTATGGACCGTTTTTCGTAATTGTAATATTTATCATTTTAATAGTTAATTTCATAATCTGGATAATTCGAAAAATTCTAAATAAAACCGAAGAAAAAACAGAACAACAATATAAAAAAGATTTAACATTAAAAGGGGAGTATTTGCGCAAGATCTCTCATTTAGTGGGGATTTTGGTTCCGATCGGATATTACTGGGTATATCCTTTTCTGAATAACTGGATCTATTCATTCATTAGTGGCATTGGGAAAGAATTCTATGAGGTATTATGGGGAGATATATCTCTTTATCCTTATTCTTCTTTTGACCCCAACGCTCCGGGAGAATTAATCCTATTCACATTATGGATCAGTTTAATGTTTTTTCTCGTTCCAGAATTTATTCGCCTTTTAGTAAGACCAGAATATTCGATATTTCATGGGATCTTGAAATCCGTACTACGGGCAAAAGAGTATGTTTCTATCGGACCGCAAGTATTATTGATTTTAGGTGCCGTTTTCGGATTCTTTCTCTCTTCTTTGGGACTCTATTCTTATGAAATTGCTGTATCTGCGACATTTACTGCATGTTTAGCCGATGGTCTCGTTGCTGTGATAGGACGAAGATTCGGCAATCATGCTGTGAAACTCATTAACGGTGATAAAAAATCTTTAGAAGGATTTATAGCAGGATTTCTAAGTGCCTATGTGTTTTCAATGATAATTTTAGGTCCCATTTATGCTGTATTTGCAGCAATAATCTTTTTGATATTGGATATATTTCCAATACCCATTGGTGATAACTTGTTAAATCCCATTCTACTGTCAATAGGAGTATGGGGTATGCAAATATTAATTCAATTGCCTATAGGATGGAGTTTCTAGTTGAATTTGCTGAAAATAAAAAATGTATTTATTTTTGATTTAGATGGGACGATATATCTGGGAGAACACCTCATTCCCGGAGCAAAACAAGTCGTTGAGTACCTTCAACAAAAAGGTGCTTTATTGTACTTTTTAACTAATAATGGTTCCAAATCTCGGAAAGGGTTTGTTGATAAATTACAAAAAATGAATATCATAGTTTCTGAGGAACAAATACTATCTAGTGGATATGTTACTTCACTGAAACTGGGAAGAAAACCAAATATACATAATATTTTTGTAATCGGATCTAATGAACTTATTTCCATGATTGAAAACGAAGGACTTACTACCCTTAATTCCCAATATTCTGATTCACAACTATATGCTCCAATCTTAGATGGTTCAATCCATGCAGATGCAATAGTTACATCGATAGACATTCATTTCAGCTATGCAAAAATACGAACCGCAATGGAATTAATACATCGTGGTGCCGAATTCTATGCAACAAATGGAGATACAACTTTTCCAGAAAAATCTCAGCTATGGCCTGGAGGGGGGGTAATGTTAAAAGCTGTTGAAGCTTGTGTGGGAAAAGAACCCAACGAAATATTTGGGAAACCAAATATCGCAAGTTTAGAAATGATTTTAGATCAAGTTAAAGAAAAAGGTTTTAGTAGGAAGGACATGATCTTGATTGGAGATAGATTAGAGACGGATATTCTTCAAGCGAATCGAATGGGAATAGAATCCGTCTTAGTGGAAACTGGGGTGAATAAATTCACTGATATCGAGAGTCTTCCTGATAGGGACCAAAGAAAAGAATTGACCCCGACCTATATGATCTCTTCCATTAAGGATTTACTAAATTAAAAATTTCGTGGCATAGGTACTTCGAATTTCAACAGGGATTCTGGGAGCTCATCTTGAGTAACTTTAGCAAATTCTAAGGATGCTGCACCAATAACATATTCTCTATTTTTCTCATCAGCTTTGAAGCGGAGGAATCTTCCTTTCGCTAATTGATGTGCAATATTTGGGTAATTATTACTATCATGAATATAATCTGAAGTTGAATTTACTACAAAAATCTCTTGGTGAACTTTATGAAGATTCCCAAAAAGACTGAAGTTCCGAACATGGTTAGCAGCCCTTTTCCATTTCCATATTTCTGCGTCATCAACAACTGCATTCACCCTTTCTAATTGACGTTTTTCCTTCATATCTCCAATCCTTTTTTTCTTGAGGAATGGTTTCATTAATCTTAGTAAAGGAACGGGCAAAATCGGAGCAATAAATGTTATGAATCTTGAAAATGTAAATTTATACATTGGATCCAGAAGCACAATCGTAGGAGCGTTAACAGTACCATCCATTAGGCCTTGGAGGATCATTGATGAGCCCCAACAAGTTCCAACTAATACAAAATCCCGTTTATCTAATCCTAAATGATGTATAGCAATTCCAATATCTTTTGCTTTTTGGGACATATTGAATTTTGCCAATCTTTTCATACGGCTGGAAGTTTTTTCCCGAGTTTCTAAATAATATAGTTCACAACGTTCATGCATGATTTCGTAGTAATCCTCGAATGTGATTGGCGGAACTGCCCAACCTGGGACTAAAAGAATCGGTCGTTTTGCGATGGGATTATCTGGTTTGAAGTGTATAACTCGGATCTCTCCCCCGTCAACTGGAACATGAATGTGGTCCCCTTTTTCATATTTCCAGAATTCTGGAACGTTGTCTTGATATTTATCTGAAATGAGCTCGCTTGTGTCTTCTTCAATTTCTTCAAGTGATCTTGGGAGTGAGAGAATTTGACCATTAAATAACTGAATAACATCTGTTTGAGAATTTATCTTAAACACCGTGTTCATTATTGTTAGAGATTGGTAAGAAAAATTTCTACTACATAAAAAGCATATGAAAATTAACATCATAATGTCATCATTTTATACAGACTACTACTAGGGTTTCCGTAATTTATTGAATTGTTCACCTCTACATCGATTAAACTTTTAAACCATCAATAATATCGAATAAACTGTTAGATTAGGATCTGTTATTGGTATCAACTCTGCTTATTATGAAAAAATTACGCCAAGGTCGCCTAGCCTACTTTGTGCTTTTTGCACAAGTCTAGAACGGGAAGGCACTGGACTGAAGATCCAGGCATCGGGTGTTCAAATCACCCCCTTGGCACCATTATTAATATCACAAAATGATTTAACTTATTATATAAATTCTTTCCGCTTCCCTTTTTAAACCAGTATTTGTTTTTAAAAATAAAAGCTGGACATGTTGAGCAAATTGACTAGGGATCTGAAAAAATCTCGTGAAGCATTTGAAAAACGAGATGTGGAATTATCCAAAGCTGCGCACACAACTTTCGCTCCGGAGCAGCATCAGCAAGAAAAAGGAAAATACTTAAAATCCATTGTATATGGAGGGTTAGATGGTATAATTACAACCTTTGCTGTGGTTGCCGGAGTAAAAGGTGCAGAGTTATCTTTGGCTATAGTACTTATATTAGGAATTGCAAATCTTCTTGCTGATGGTTTATCAATGGGTATAGGTGATTTTCTAAGTAGTAAATCTGAGATAGAATATCAAAAAAAGGAACGAGAAAGAGAGACATGGGAAGTAGATAATTTTCCAGAGGGTGAAAAGCAGGAATTAATCGAACTTTACCAACAAAAGGGGCTTAATGCAGAAGATTCCAAGAAAATTGTTGATATATTTTCAAAAAATAAGAAAACATGGATAGATATTATGATGATTGAAGAATTAGGTATTATCGAAGAAACCGAGTCACCCATCGGTAATGCTATTGCAACATTTATTTCTTTTGCTTTATTCGGCGCAATACCATTAATAACCTACGTTCTAGCATTATTTATTGATCCTTTGAAAAATAATCAGATCCTCTTATTCATAATCGCTTGTATAGTTACAAGTATCACACTGTTTATATTGGGAGCATTAAAAACAAACATTACCGGAAAAAAATTCTGGATTTCAGGATTAGAGACTTTCATTGTGGGAGCTATTGCTGCTACCGCTGCTTACTTAATCGGATTTGGTTTAAGTTTCTTGATTTAAGGATAAAAAAGGAATTTTGAAATCCCTTATTTTTGGATATTCAAGTCAATTTCACTCGGTGTTACTTTATGCAATTTTTTATACGCTTTTAATGTTGGATTATAATAAAGATAATATTTAATTCGATTTCTTAGTGTTTCTTTTCCAAATTTCGAGGGATATATGGGGAAATTATGACGATCATAAAATTGAGTCCTATAACCTACTTTCCAGCGTCTGAATCTTATAAAATTGATTCCCAGAACAAAAATCAAGTAGAAGATTTTGATTATTTTCACCATAAAGGGGGATAATTGGCTTCGATGCTCAGATAATCCTGCTATTATTGTGAAAATCATATCTTTCTGAATATTGATATATCGGTTTTTTGCAGAAGAATAATAATAAAAGAGTTGGATGGGAATTGGTTGATTAGAAGATAATTTTTTTATTGAGAAAAAGATCAATCGTCCAGTGTTGATATGATCGGAATGAAAATCTTGAGAATACCAAAAATCTGGGGCAAAGATGATAGAAGGATTATAGTGTTGGATAATATCGGAAATTTGATTTAATAATTTATTATTGAAGGGTAGATACCCGTCAAGATAATTCAATCTCACTAACTCCACATGGTTGTTTGTTGCTTTTTCAAATATCTTGTTAGAATTCTCCAGCTCTCTCTCACGAATTTTCGCCAATCTTCTTCCTTTAAAATTTAGATCGACAGTCCCAAAAGCCCCGTCGGTC
This sequence comes from Promethearchaeota archaeon, assembly GCA_016933055.1. Lineage (GTDB taxonomy): Archaea > Asgardarchaeota > Lokiarchaeia > Sigyniarchaeales > Promethearchaeaceae > AMARA-1. The sequence continues at coordinate 506,986 of JAFGBS010000009.1, forward strand.
ATCAAAATTTCGATCACCCGATATCCGCTTTTCAAGAGAGAGAGATATAAAAATGGAGTGCCAATTTCTATATCATCCGGATGGGGGCTAAAAAAAATAGCAGTTCTTTGCATAGAGAGTATAGTCTATCTAAAACAACATAAATAAGTAATCATTCAATTATGAAAGAAAAAAAGAAAGCTTGAGGTTATCATCCCCAAGCTATGTGGGGCGCGGTGATCCTATGAGTTTCGCCTAACTCAACCAAATCCACTTAATATTAAATTATCTCAGACCCAAACCGTTTATAATATTAAGTTTTGATAAAAATTACTCGATATATGAAGCCTTTTAGTCTGTAATAGACCGTAGTTTTGAGTGCCCTGTCCTCAATGAACACTGATTAGTATCATGGATTAAATTTTGAGGCAAAAAATTAGAATTTAGAATTAGTTTAAAGGGTGGATAAAATAATTACATGAATTATCCAGATGAGATTCGGTGAAGACCTATTTAAATTCATCTATTTTTCCATAAAAGATAATAATAGAAAATATATTTCATATTTGTTATGATGATCCCTTTAATAGAAACTAATTTCTTGAATAAACGAATTGCCCGTTTTATTAAATAATATTATCACTACTTATCCAAAAAAGTTCTAAAAAAAATATTAGTGATAGAAGTTACTTCCATAATAACAATCAAATAACTAAAATAATGGTAAAATTTAGTTAAATTCTATAATCAACTTATCTCCTGATCCTTAATTGAGTATATCTTTTATCAATACTCAATGGTCCATTCTGATGAAAAAAGCGAACGTTCTTATATTGGTAATTATCCCAAATATGCGAATCAAATAAATTAGGATAATTTTTCATTGGTGTACACGTATATTCATTTTTAGAAATTGATATGATAGAAGGAATTATCCTAAATTGAGGGATATGGAAATATTGAATAATTTTTTGCAGTGAATGTAAAAATTCAGATAAATAACAATGATGAAATCTCAAATCTACATACAATCCTTCATAACTTTTTCCATTGATTAAATAATCTACCTCATAGGTTATACTAAACGGTAAGGTCATAAAAAGAGAAATAAATATACTCTTTTGTTTTGCATCCATAGGATATAAGAGAATAATAATACGATGGGGAAATGGGTGTATTTTATCAAGTTTGGGCAAAAACCATATCATATTTTTTCGATGTAGTCGTACAATTTTGGTGAAAACTGGGAGGTTTTTGAATTTTTTAATATTTTGGTCATAAATTGACTTTATTAAGTTATAATCATAAGATGTAGGGGGAATTGTTTTTTGATTTTTCTGGTAATGTAATGATATTGGTTGATCTTCAATTTCTGGCAAATTTCCTGTGATCAAATTATTCGCAATTAAATCCCACGTTCCAAATTTTGTTGTATTATCCCATAACAAAGAAGCATTAAACCAAACATGTTTCGTTTTAACACGTAAGATGATTAAATCAGATAGGTAATTCCATCTTAGTAGTGAATGAAATACATTATATGGAGGTGAGTGAAAGGGGAATATAAAGTGCAAAAAATTAGTTTGGAAAAATCCTGTATTTGTAGTTGTATAAATTTCCTTTAGTCCAGGTACACATAAAAATTCCCTTGTGGATATCGGCTGAGATTGGGATTTGTGGTAAAAAACTTCTTTTCTGATTTTCAATAAGATAATATATTCCTCTAAACCGAAATTGGGCCAATTTAATTCTATTCCTACATCGTTTATCTCATATTTTGATTCCAAGAATTTCTTTGTATCTTTCTGCTGTACAGAATGAAATACTTCTGTTATTTTGAGTAATCCTACTGTATTAGTGAGGTAATCGTTTTCTTCTTGGTTTAGGATTTGTCGGATCTTAGTATCAGATAACGCTTTCAGATTTATCTTCTCATCTAAATTATAATATTCAGATAAAATTTCCCTATTAATCATTGTATTTGAGCTAGTAGTTAAGTGGGTTGCACAAAAATCCAGTATGGATCTTAATTTGGGTTTTAAGGAGGAAAGCTTTAGTGTCCCAAAATCATAGAAAAGATCGAAATAACTGAATAAATTCTATGGTGCTTCTATAAAGGAAATTAAAGGTAATTTAGATTTGCATGCAGTCTCCCATTGATATTTCTTTAATTGAGGTATAACTCTTCCATATTCGAGATTCCATCCTTTTGGTATATTATTGTAAATTTTCCGCAATTCACCTTGAAATATTTTAAAAAGTGAACTACGATAAGTTGATCGATGATGCGAGGGAAAAAAATAGTAATCAAAATAATCGTTCATACTGAGATTGACGGAATTTGATAGATCAGGTACTACCATATTTTTTGCGATGTAGATATTTAACCTCGTCTCGAATTCCTTCAGTATGGCGGCATCTGGTAGTTGGTGAAACTGAAGAAGGAATTTTTTATTTTGATCGATTACTTTTGCTTCGTACTTCTGTGGGTTATACTTCACATCAATGTAAAATAAGATAGTATTAATGTTTTTAACAATCTCGGCAATTTTCTCAGAACTTCCAGTTTGATTAAGAATTTGGTCTATTAGGGATATTACAGGATATTTTAGCTGTTGATCTGGAATATATTTGTTTTTAACACATGAATCCATAAAGTATTGTAGATTGTTTATCTCATTAGTCAGTTTTACAAATAATTTTGAATTTTTCTTTCTTATTGAATTAAATTCGTTAATACTTTCGGATTTTTGGTAATTTTGTAAATGTGTCAATATGGTTTGCCATTTCTTGAAGAAAAATGTCTCTTCCATAAGGGATAAATAAACATTATCAACACAATCTTTCAATGTCATTATCCTATCTGTAATAAGACACTTTGGTAATATCTGAACAATTGTCCTTGAGCATTTGGACAGATTTTCTTGATATTCACTTAGATTCTTTTGGAAATTATCCAAGTCTGAAATCAACTTCCTGACTTGATTCTTGATGATTTTAACGTAAGAATGATTGATACTTTCCAAAGGAAAGCCCATAAATCCTCCCAATCTTAACAAATAAAGGAAAATACTATCGAGTGCATCTATCTTGTGAAAAGTTTCAGAGGAGGTTTCCCATAGTACTTTTTTATACTCAAATGTAGATAGTGATGGATTAAAATGATTATTTACGATTTGTTCAGCATATTTCTTTCCAACAATTAGAAAATAATCTAAAATAGTGCCCATTTCCTTTAATGTATTAAAAAAACGATTCATATAGCTTATATCGCGATGAGGAACAATCATTACTCCATAAAAAACTGGGCAGGATTGAGATAGATTTTCGAACAAATATAAGGAGGCACCAATTGATTGGAGTACATATTTCAGTAAATGACAATTAATTTTTGGAGGAACTTGGATGAGATAAAATACATAATTTAATCCCAGTGTATCGATATGAGCTGCATAAATGAAACTCACCCCTTGATTTGCAAATTTCTTCCAAAGCTGTTTTAGATGGGTGAAATTTGTTTGCCATGGATTATTTTTAAGTCCTGGAATGGATATTGATGGAATTTTTTGGAGGTATGTTTCGAATTCTTGTATGGAGTATGGAAGCTTATTTTTATCAAAAAACTGGGACATCACAATCAATAGCGATAACTCCTCGAGTGTATATTTCCAGTTATTTGTAATCCAAAAATCATCAATAAGATTGTCTAGAAATACATAATCATCATGGACAATAAAATTACTCGTTTGATTTAGACGTTTTATGTAATTATTATAATAAAAGTCTACATTTTCATCGGGCAGTAATAAAGGAATAGCATTTAACATTGCATTCGCTAAATCCGAATGAGCTTTGATTTTTTTTTCAATAATGGGACGAGTTAATTCAAAGTATCTGGATAATGAGGATTTAGTTCGAATTGATAATGGCGAGTTTCCTTTTAAGAGTTTTTTGTAGTTATATAAGAGTATAAGACCATTATCACGCAGTGGTTTAGGAATAAAGGATAAAAGCACATGTTTTGCAATAATACCTTTTCCTATTTCATTAAATCCGTTCTCTTGAGCATATTTTAACTCGTTTAGTATATCCGAATGAGGAACTAGGGTTCTGATAGGTCGAACTATTCCCAAGTCCTCCTGGAAAAATTTTAAGTAGGTTTCATATGTTTTAACATAATAATAATCCAGTGTATCTGACGCAACCACAATTCGAAATTAGTAATATTCCCATTTATACATTTATTAAAATTAAATGGATGTGAATTTTAGTAATACTATTGCGGAGAATTTCAAAAATCATATCCAAGGTTTTAATCCTAATAAATATCAAAAAAACTTAGAATTAAAGGACTTTCGTGATAGAATATAAAAATAAAGAGATTTTTTAAAATTAGATATAATAATACGCACAATAACAGATTTGTCACCAATTCGGGACTAGTTTCCCAAATTAAGCTTGTAGCAATTTATGTTAATTATCCGAAAATTTTTCAAGTTAGAAATTATCTATAACACAAATCTGATAATTATTGGAACCCGATCAACTTAGATTCGTTTTCCGATTCTATGTCTTATGAAAATTCACATAGGGAAAATGTGAGGTGATTTCAGTTGAGTAAAAAAGAACACATTGCCTTTAAATGCTCCGAGTGCTCAGAATTATTTCCAAAAGAGTTAGTAGACGAGATTATGAAAGGTAAAACTGTTTTGTGCGAAAAATGTGGATTCCCTTTTAAATCTGAGTTCACTAAAAAGGATTATAAACAAATGGGTTCTCCTCCTATCCAAGCTCCAATTCTTAAACGAACTCAACAACTTGCGTATAGTGGACCAAAACAATCTCAAAATTCCAAAAAATATCGATATGAGCCTACTCTTAAGAAAAATGAGAAAAAATTTAAACATGGAGTCAAAATTCATTCTTCAGGGTTAAAGGAGAAAATTCCGGTTGAAGATCTTGAGAATCTCAAAAAATCGATTCGTATAATGAATGATATCAACGGTTCTCCATTGATTATAATCATAGGTATATTGATTCTAGCCAGTAGTATACCCCGTGTGATTTCAACATTACAGACTGATCTGTTTCCTGGTATCATGCAAATTGTTGTAAATAGTTATAGATTCATCTTAATTATCCTATTATGGAGTATCAATTATCGAATTGTTATTAAACCCATTAAAGAACAGTCCTACACAAATTTAGGAATAGATGCAATGCTCATCGGATTAATTGGACTCCCATTATACGGTTTAGGCACATTTTTCCTATTTGAGGGACTCTTCATTTTATTATATGAAATCTTTCTTCGTATTAATAACTTGATCGATATGGGAAAAACGGATAAACTAAGTGAAGAAATTTTTGCAGCTAATTTCATGGAATCTACGATAAAAGTGATAAATAACTTCTTGGTAAAGGGTACAATATTTCTATTATTTTATAGTATAATTCCTGTTCTCAAAGAAGTACGCGATTACACCCTTCCTTCGGCAGAATTTATTAGTGTAATCGTGTTTTATGGAACTTTCCTAATAATAGCTATTGCATTCACATTCTATTTAGGTAATAAATTTGTGCCAAAAATAAGAAACACTGCGTATCAGAAAATTGATGAAGAAATTTTTGTTAGATGCATAATATTTAGTGCATTTAGTTTAATATATGCGGGGGTAGGGTCATTAGGATTAGTTATTTGTATCTTACTGTTCATTTATAGGGGTCTTTACAAGGATATTAAAAAAAAACTACCCTCGATGCATTATGAGAAACCAAAACCCCCAATTGCGGTAAAAGAGCCTTCTCGAACAGAATCGACCACAAAACCAGAATCAATTTCATTTGTTCTGGAAGCACAAAAAGATATAGTGCCTAAGGAAATTTTTCCCACTCCTCCCCCCAAAGAAGATAGAAAACCGTTACAAGAAATACCAGTTATTCATGTCGAGGATAAACATGCACGAGAACAGTTAATTTCGTCTTTAAGGAAAACTGAGAAAGAAGTAATGGAAAAACCTCCGAGCAAAACTCCTGAATTAAATCGTGGAAATATCAAAGAATACATGGGTAGAGTATTTACTGTTCTCACCGCCGATATGCGTGAACGTTTGTTGAAATTGGAAATTCCGGATGAGCAAAAATGGGATGTGGTTAGAGAATTTGCCAATCTGAAGGAACAGCAACAACAAAAATATATTGAAGAATTAGAAAATGTTAATCGAGTCTTGTCGGAAGAACTTATAAAACGAGTTCAGAAGATGAATCTCCCGATAAAAGAGACCCAATCCATTATTAGACAATTAGAGATAATGGATCCAAAAGAACAAGTCCAATTCGTGGAGTTTTTGGAACATACTCAATGAGGACTATAGAATTAGTCAAATGGAAAAGTGAAGTTATGGCGCAGAAAGAAATCCCAAAAGAACTAAAAGAAAAGCAAGAATCCACTTCTTCTTCTGCAACCAAGGATATGGATGAAGAAATTCCATTTGAAGAACACCAAGATACTGATTCGGAATATAAAGTTAGGATTGAACAGCTTAGAGAAGAGCTCTTATCTGAATTAACTCCTATCGAAAAAGATGTATTAAACATTGCACGACAGATTTTGAAACTTAAGAAATATCCCGCTGAGATTTCAGTCGAACGAGTAGAATTAATGAGCCCAATGGTTGACAAAATCTATGCGAAAGCAATAGCTAAATTTGAAAATCAGAAGGGTTATAAAAAAGAATCAATTTTTTCCGCGATCCAAAGTTTAGAATCTAAAAAATGGATAATAACCGACCAGAGAACAACTAAAGCAGAAATATTGAGAAATACAATTAAAAAGGAAATTCTTGCATTTATTCAAAAATATCCGGGTATTCATGCACGAGATCCCAAAATCGAAGAGATTTTACACATCACACGTAATCCATTTATCAAACATATGGCTGCCTTGGAAGCATTTGGGTTGATTCGTTCTTCAAAAATTGGATCTACCTTGAACTATTTCCCTGCAGATCTTCCTGATGTGTTTGACGATCTTGCAGTCTTATTCCAAAATGAGATTGTTGTTGAGATCGTTCATTCTTTTATCGATAAAGACATGACCCTTATGGAATTGGCAGCGAAAATCGGTGTTTATCATCGAGCCATTCAGTACCATATAAAAACACTGTTGGAACACAATGTGTTGCTGGAGATTGACCCTTCAGAAGTTAATCTCAGTCCTGGTGAAAAGATTGATTCGCGACGTAAATATTACAAAGTGAATTCTGGTCTTCTGGAGAGATATAACCGTCTTTTTAAAATCCCGCCATTTGTTGAATGGTTATAATTTCTTTAATGACCAGATCACAAGGTTTTCTTTTTTTGGGTTATTACTAATGCTAATGTCGAAGTTTCTAAAATCACTTAAAACCATGGTAATGAATACGGGATTGAAATTGTTCACATTAGATGAAAAATTAGCCTATCTTGTATTTAAAACAAAATCTAGTAACGTAAATCAGATTGTACTACTGCCGACAGGAGATACTTGCAAAAAGAAACTTCTAAACATTATGAAAACTTCTACTAAGATTGGAAATTTACACAATGGAAAAATAAATGGTGTATCAGTCACCATATTACGTGCAGGAATTGGTTCTTCTCATGTGGCTATGGTAATGGAAGCTTTAAAGAGGAGTAATTGTAGAATTGCAATACGGATTGATTACTGTGGTGGATTGCAAACAATGGATCACACTTTAGACATAGCAGATGTGATAATACCTGAGAAAGTCTTCTTAACGGACGGTACTGCCCACAGTTATTTGCAGACGTATTCTCATATATTGGATACATTGCCAATTGAATCCAAACTGGTCAAAACAGGGGATCTCCAAAAACTAATGCTTTATCCTTCATATGAAAACGCATATTGGGCAATACAGGTTAATCAAAAATTATATCAAGGACTGTGGGATTGCCTTCAAGGACTAAATTATGAGTTTAAGATTAAATCAGGGATACTATGGAGTGTTGATGCCTTATTTTGTGAAACGGAGTCTGCAATCAGAACGTGGCTTACATACGGAGCAAATTCTGTCGATATGGAGTCTTCTGCGGTATATTTTCTAGGACAATTATTTAATATTCCCACGATTTCCATTTTGGGGATTTCAGATCTACCAGATTCTAAACAGTGGAACTTTCAAAGAACAAATTATATTCACCCAAAATATGAATTCATTTTAGATAATGCTATAGAAGTATTGACGCTTGCACTTCCAGAAATAAATGAAAAGGTAATTTCCCATGAAAGTTCCTAGGCAGGTCATTGAAAATTATGTTAAAACCTCTTATCGGGTTGTTGGAAAAAATAAGCATTCCTCAATAAAACCTTGTTATTGGTTAGAGCAAAAATTACTAACAGGAAGACCCAATCGAAATTGTTATAAAGGGTATTGGGGAATCAATAGTGAGCAGTGTATCCAGAACACTCCCTCTTTTCCTTTTTGTACTCATAATTGTGTGTTTTGTTGGCGAGATACATCTTGCTCATTGGGATCAGAATTTACAGTCCCCCCAGACGAACCCGACTATCTGATTGAAGAGTTAATTCGTCATCAAATAAATTTGATTAAACATCACTATCCTCTCAAAAAATCATTGCAGAATTATCAGGTGTGTACGGATATTGTACGCTTTTTTATCAAAGAACTTCATTCTAATAATTTCTCCAAAAAAAGCGCGATTCCATTTTCTACAATCTTCAAAAATGTATCTTTTGACTCTAAAAGCGTTGTAAATAAAGCAGTATTGTTATTAAAGAATTGTGATGTGCTAAAAACCGATGATTTAACTACTTATTATTTATCTAAAAGAGCCCTTTCTCTTTTACTTGAGGAATCTGGAAATGTCTCACAGCTTATGGATGTTATGGTTTCAAACGAAGATGATATTCGGAAATCGTATAAAAATGCTCTTCATCCCAATCATGCAGCAATATCCCTTGATGGAGAGCCCACACTTTATCCATATATAGGGGAATTTGTGCATTTATTTCGGAAGAGGGGTTTCACCACCTTTATCGTGACGAATGGAACGACTCCAGAGGTAATCCAGAGGTTAGAGCAATCAAATAATCTTCCTTCTATACTCTATGTGACTCTCCCCCCCCCCAATAAAAAAGATTATTTGTATATTCATCGTCCTAAAATGCCTGGAACGTGGGAAAAAATCCAGAAGACACTTAGTATGTTAAAAGAATTACCCACAAGAACGGTCCTACGGATTACTTCGGTTTCTCATTTAAATATTCGGGATGATTTGATAGATGGTTATATTTCTTCTATCAATCAAATTCGACCTAATTTCTTAGACATAAAGGGTTTCACATTAGAGGGTGCTTCTATGAGTATTTCAGACCGTCTAAGTTCCAACAAACCAGGAAGTTACTTTTTCCCCGAATATAATGAGCTATCTGCTTTTGCACGTAATCTTGCTATTAAAAGCGGTTTTCCCATAATAGAAACTCATGAAGGATCAAGAGATATATTATTAGCGGTAAACTGGAGTTCTACATCATCACTCAAACTTCAACCAAACGAGATTTAATTTAATCGATCTCCAATATTGAAAATAAATCTTGAATGTCATTTATTATAAGATAGGGATTTTCTTTTTCAAGATCTTCCTTTCTTGATAATCCACTTAACACACATATTGTTCGGATTCCAGCGCGATTACCAGCAATCACATCGGTTACCATATCCCCGATAAAAATTGCTTTAGTATTTCTTATCCTCATATCTTTTAGGATTTTTAATAATCCATCTGGCTCGGGCTTTAGTTTTCCGGTCTCATCGAATCCATACACATGTTTTTCATCAAAATATTTCTCTAAATCAAATTTTTTAAGGGTTTTTAAGGCAGAACTCTTTTTATTATTAGTTAGTATCGCCAATTTTTTCTTTTTTGATAGAATTCTCACTAATTCTTCCACACGAGGATAAAGAATAGCACTCTCATCCTTGTATTTTTTAAATCGAGAGTAAATATAGGAGGCGATTTCAAGCTTTTTTAGCACGGTTAAGTCTTGCGAGTTAAGATATTCCACATCGAATAACTCATTTGCATTTAAAATTGTTTTTGGAATAGCAGTGGCTTGTAATTTCTCTATAAGCCCTGCAAGGTCTATCAGAATTACATCTGCATTCGCTGCTAAAGAATAATTCTTAATTCCATCTATTAAAGCTCTTTTCAAGCATTCTACCATATCGACAATAACTCCATCTAAATCAAAAATTACCAGATTAAAGCTGCGTACATTTAACTCATTTGACATGACCGTAAATCCCCTTTTTAGTAAGAAAATTATAGGACTGCCATTTAAAAACCTATAGAACCCAGTTTTATTTTTTTAAATTTAATCCTATTAATCAGAAAACATATTTAATATTAAAAAGAATTTTACACTTTTGGGGATGAGTTTAAAAGAATTGATTAACTAAAATAGTATATCTAAAAAATACAGAGGTTAGCTTATGAGTCATTTCTTTGCTTTATACAGAAAAAAAGGCGTGCAAGAAACTTTAGACGTATTACACAGTTATAAAGGTAACGCAGTGAAACAATCTGAGTTTTTCCAGACTTTAAAAGACCGAGAATCTTATTTAAATAGCTTTTTCCGTGTTAAAGATGAATTATTGAAATACAAATTGATTGCCTATCGATTGGACGAAGATAACGAGAAAGTCATATACATCACTGAAAGAGGATTAAATCTCTGGAAAAAAATACAAGAGATAGAACAGATTATTACTAAAGAACTCTCCACTCCTTAAATCCTCTTTTCTTTATAGTGGATTAACTCTATTCGCTCTATCATTTTTATTAACCATAGTGAACGATCTATTCTGTGTGTCAGTGGTTTATAATATCTTACAATAAAATCTTAGAATTTTCTACGTAAGAATAATATCTCAATATAGAAATATTTTAAATATTCATGCGGTAAGTCTAAATTACACATAATAGAAAGAAGGCAGAAAAAACATGTCAGAACACGAAGAAAATGAAACCATGAAAAAACTGGATGAAGTTAATGACACGATGCAAACACTAGGTAAATATTTTCCAGATATTATGAAATCTTTTTTAACATACTTTCAAGGTGTAGATAAGCCAGGAACAATCGATACAAAAACAAAAAAGCTCATATCCCTTGCAATTTCAATTAATGAAAAATGTTCTTGGTGCGTGGCATATTATGTCAATAAAGCAATCGAAGCGGGAGCCACGAAAGAAGAAATTCTGGAAACGTCCATGGTAGCGATGAAAATGGGTGGAGGTCCTTCATTGATGCACATACGATGGGTTTTAGACGCTTTGGGGGAACTTGGCAAATTATAGAATTTTTTGCTTAACAAAACTAAAAGAACTGCTATAAAGGAATATGGAAAAAAATACATTCAAATGCTTTTATGGCAAATATTTATTTTTTCAAGAACTAGTTTCTACCCCGTGATACTCAATAAATTTGCGATAGGTACTCTATAGTAAGAACTTCTGCTATTATAGATTAAGGACAAAGCACAAATGACGTGATCTCTGGGTATTATATTATATAATATTTATTAGATTGCTGCACTACGGGCGTTCATTTTGTAATCTTTCTTTTGGATTTCCTCCTTGCATATCTCACTCACAACTTTTACATCTATACCATTTCTAAAATGTGTTAACGGGAATATGATAGGGATTTCATGTTTTCTTATAGTATCAGCAAAACTATGGATCTAAAGACTTATTCCAACACAGGCACTTAATAGGATAGAATATAATTAAAAAAAAGAGGAATTAATCGACTTCAGGTTGGAAATCAGATAATTCCTTGGATGCATCTAATTCTTCTTCGTACTTTCTTTTGAGCCCCCACTTTCGCCTTCTTCTATCCCGTTTAATCATTTTTTCCTCAATCCTTGTTTGAATATGCTCATGGGGTTCTAAATCGAATCGGGTGTATCCCTCTTTACCATGAAGCTTGTCTATAGTGTGTATATACATTAATGTGATATAGGACATATTCAAATCATTTAGAACTAATAAAGAACTCATAGAACCTACAATTCCAAATAAAATTGCACCTACGATAACCAATGGAGTTTTATTAATATCTGCAAAATACCCAATAATCCATGCAATCGTACCTCCTAATAATGCGCTCAAACCGATAGAAGCAAATTTGATAAATTTAAACAATTTGTTCACGTTGGATTGCTTAATATACAAATCGGGTATGTTTTGTATCACTGTGTGGAGTGAACGAGGTAAAGCAAGGAAGAAAGGTTTGTCCTCAATGGAGATTGCCGGAAGTGTAAAATAGTTCATCGCTAACCATATTCTTTTATAGAGTGGGACTTCCTTTCGGAATTGTTTTCTCCATCGTAACCGTGCCAGCAAACCAAATCTAATCCCCTTAACACCTTTACGTGCTGCACGCTTAGCTTTACGTTTCTGGCGTGCGAAGGGTTCTAGTGCCATAGGGTTCTCGGGAAGTAAATCAAATGACGTTTTTAGGGATTCGAATAAATTTTTGGGTTCAATTTCTTTCTTAAGTAATTTTCGCACAAATTTTATAGAATGGATAATTGTCGATGTGAATGCATATGTCATCACAGCCCACCAACGTCTGCGAGCAATTCCCCATGCATGCCACCAAGATAAATTTCCGCCACGATACCAATGATGAACCATATTTATTTTCATTGTTAAGGTCACAAAGATCACAATATATACCAGAAACACGAATGCAACTGAATATCCAATATATGCCCATGTTTCCGTAATCTCGATACTTTTTCCATAAAACTCAATAGTAGTTCCGTCAAAACTGTCTAAGCCTAAGAAGGTATTGGCCGTGAACACGAAATGGAAGAATAATAAGGTAAATATCCAGAATGTTTGTACAAATTGAGGTACTAACAGTTTTCTTTCTTGCCAGACGACCAAACAACTCATTTTCGTATATTCCACAGCAAGTGCAAATTTTTTGTGCCAGATCGTCATAATAACGATTTGGAGAACTAACGGGACTAGAAATATCCACCGTAACCACCAAGGATAATCAGGAAAATTTGAGGGAGATAAATAATAAAAAATAAGCCCAAACATTATCATTTGGAGGATAGCAGTACCATACATGAACCACGCGGCCCATTTACTGAAGAATCGAACTATTAGATAATTTACTCCCAATGTGAGGATGTATACTGCAATAAACGCAACTGCAACCTGCCAGGCATTCCCTAAAACAAGATCTGCGACACCCTGGGGGATCAATCCGCTTATTGCTTCATATTGAGTCTGGATGTATTTGATAAAATCTACCAATCGTACAACTCCCCATGCATAATAACCTCCAAATACGAGGATTAGGATGATCTCCCCCAACACATCAAAAAATCCATGCCCAGCATATCGATACGATTTCAAATCAAACGTACCATCTTCTAAATAAAATTGTTTGTAATTTGAAAAAAACATAGTTTTTCAACCTTTTTTTTTTGTAAGAATAAAGCGAAAGTTAGGGGTAAAAATATATGGTTAGATTTGAAGAAAACCTATCGCAAGGGAATTTATGTAATTCATAAAATCCTCTTGTCAGATCATCTGAATAGTAAATTTATATAGAAAAAAAGATTTAAACTCAGTTTCCACCTGCTTGAGTTGCCATAACGGTGATTATGTCTTTTTTTGGATGGATACCGACTTTATTGAACTTAATATTGTCCGGGAGAACCTTTCCTTTATAGATGAACTGGATTGCTAGGATAGGATTCAATTTATATTCTTGTTGAACTGCTTTCTTAATTTCTCCAATTGGTTTCTCAGGATCGAGTTCTATCATTTTCATAGCCTGATCAGGTGGAACACCTGTAAGCCGAAATCGGAATTGTGCCATATTTTTTACCTTTTTTAATTTTTAACCTTATATTTCACACTTTTATTTTTTTTAAGATTGTATATAATAGTTAGTTTTATGTTCGTAATAATGTATTCATTGATTAGTCAAATATTGGGTGGTGATAAGCGTGCTGGTCTTATTTACTCCTTCGATTTTACGCATTCTCATTACTAATCTAGTTAATTCTGGGAGAGAATTTACCTTTATCTTAACTAAAATGTCCCACTCCCCATATATCAAATAGGTTTCAAGTACTTCTCTCATTTCCTTAAGTTCCCGTATTAACTGTTCCGTTTGATCCGAGGATGTAAGCAACAATAAAAATGCAACCACATCCTCATCATGCTTTATGTTCGGTTGTTCCATTTTTTCACCCAATGAGGTAAGATGATGCCTTTTGTATTTTATTTCTAACTAATTTTGCATTTTAATCTGACGGTATTACGATCATGAATTGGCAATGGGATGTTCTTCCTTGAAGTCTGCATTCTAATTCTTGAGCAAAACACCGTTTATTCGAAATATGTTCTACTATTCCTGCAAATACCCCAGCTTCAAAGGAACAAAATGAATTATCTGATGGAATCGAAGTAGGGAGATCTTTACAAGAATTACATTCAGCTAAATGAAACGTAATATGCCCCACATCTTTTTCATCAATTACGATTTGTCCTAAATGGTATTGTTTCGTAACTTCTATGAATTTAGCAATAATCTGATCAATATCTGTAATAGGACCGTTCCTAATTTCAATTTTTGACCCTAGTTCATGTCCTACATAATAAAATATAGCAGATAGTTGTTCCCCCAAAGCAAATAATGCTCCTACCTTCAAATTACCAATATCTTCCCCTTGTAATAGGCGCATTTTCATTTTTCGCAACATTTCTTCCAGTAATTTTCTGTCCATTCTATTCACCTTTTAAGGTTCTTCTTCTTCTTCTAAGCTTACCGAGGAAAGGAATCCTTGAAGAATAGTATCAACAATATCTTGTTCATCCATAATATGAGTAAGGCGTTTATTTCCTACAATGATTGAAGGAACACTAAGAATATTATTCTTCCTAGCAAGTTCCATTTCATCAGTGAGAGAAACATCGATTTTTTGTATAAATAATTGGTTCCCAAATAGGGAAAGATTAATTCTAGCTAGCATCCTCTCCACATTTTTACATGGCGCGCAATATTTCGATGTATAAAACTGGATCACTGGATACAATACTTCAATCACTAATATTCTTCTATAATTTTTTCGTCGAGATTTTTAAGGGATTGTTATCTTGAGAACGTTCGATTTCTAGATTTACGAGATGATGAATAATAGCATCAAATGCCTCATGCACATGTTCGCCAGTTTTTGCAGAAGTTTTATAGAACTTGTAGAATTTATCGATTTCAATTTTCTCTTTAATTTTGGAATCGTCAATCCTGGTTTGATCATCAATCAAATCTTGTTTATTGCCGAATAATATGGTAGGAATCACTCCTACATGACGGCGTAATTCATTATACCACGTCATTACATTTTCAAGTGTATCATCTCGGGTCAGATCAAACACAACAATTGCTCCACGGGCGCCATGGTAGAATTTGGGACGCATAAATTCAAAATCATCTTGACCCGCAATATCCCAAAAAAGCAAGCGGACTCGAATTTCCTCATTATCGCCTAAAATTTTCTGATATCGACTGAATTGGGCACCCACCGTTTTAATGTATTCTTGATTAAAGGAACCTGCAGTATATTTTTTGATCAGACTAGTTTTTCCTACACTTGCATCGCCTATTACCACGATTTTATGGACATAGTCCTTATCAAAACCTCTGGAACTCATTCTTACTCAACTCACCATCATGTATGAATCATGATTTATGATGTCATGGGATTTTCTTTTTCGGAGTTTTTTATCCGAAAGATTTAGCTCTATCATATGTTTTGTGAAAGTACCCAAAATATGTATTCATTTGGGTACTGATAAATTTAAAATTATTAAGTTTTAAATTTCGTGAAGGATCTCCAAATCCGCCAGAATATAAAATAAACAATGAAGAATAGGATAGCAGCGACACTAGAAGTATAAATTCCAATAAATGGATCCCAAACTATGCCTATCAACCCACCTGTTACATATCCAATTACGTATGCGTATCCCCGTGTTCGTTTCATATTTGAGAATATTATAGCAGGGATTAGAAATAGGAATGGTACAATAAAGAAACTCCAGATTCCAATGGTTGAATCCCCTGCCTGAACGGCACTTGGGTCCCAAAAACAACTGTCACAACTCTCATAACCTGTACAGAAATACATATACCAAGAAATCCATACGTTAAATACGGAAAGTACTATCCCAATAAGTATATATCCCCACCAATCATAATGATACGTGGGTTTCATTTTCTTGTCTTGTTCACGGGGATTAATTTCTGAATCTGAGTGGTCGGAATCATTTGGGGGGGGAAAAGGGTTTTCACTCATCGAAGTAACCTCTAAACAGAATAATCCCGGTTACTTTTTGAACTTATCCCTTCTCTCATTAATATATTTTTTAATCTGGTTGCGTTACAAGAACTTATGCCAAAAATGAAATGCTACTTAACTACTCCTGTTTTTCGGGAAATTGCAAATCACCCTAAAGTGTCTATGAAAAAAAAGGAAAGAATTTTAGAATTGTGGAATAGGTTAGAAGAAGCTACTAATCTTAAAGTTTCGGACAAGAGATTTCCCTCCAATTGTGATATAGAAGAAACTATACGAAATTGGGGAGCGCATATAATTGGATGCCACTTAAGTCATCCGATAAGTTCTGAAATGCTCAAAGATTCAAATGTGATCGCTGTATGCACAAGTACTGCTGGTTATAATCATATAGCACAAGAACCTGGAATTCTTATAACTCATACGCCTGGTGTATTGCATCACACTGTCGCAGATTTTACTATTTCTGTAATTCTGGCGAACCTTCGTAACATTGTAGAATTGCATAATTATGTGTGGAATGGTGACTGGCAAGCAGGCCAAAAATGGGATTTGGATGAAAATATCAACCAAACTATTGAAAATCTTACGTTAGGGATAGTTGGGTTAGGTGAAATAGGAAAAGAACTAGTCAAACGATTGTATCCGTGGGGAATTAAAATCGTATATAATGATATACAACCACAAGAAGAAATTGAAAAAAAATATTCAAGAATTCAATTCTATGACTCGTTAGAAGCTCTTTTTGCTCAATCGGATATCGTTTCCTTACATGTTCCGTTAATGAAGTCCACATATCATCTAGTTGGAGAGGAATTGCTAAAGAAAATGAAAAAAGGTGCATTACTAGTGAATACAGCACGTGGACCAATTGTGGATTTTCAAGCCCTACTTAAGTTACTCGAAAATAAAGAAATTGAAATTAATCTATCCTTTGATGTGTATGAACAAGAACCAATTGATGACTCTACATTAGAGCGATTCAAAAACGTAGTTACGCAAAATCCTTTTCTTCGATTTATCTTCATCCCACACAATGCATCCGCAGATTCAGAAACAAGAGCTAAAATGGCGATTATGATACTGGAAGACATGATTAGCATTGCTGAATCCAATTCTGGTGAAGATTTATCCTCAATTCGGTTAATACCTGAACAAAGAAAGCTTCGAGATGAAAAGAAATATTACAATTTCAAGATAAATAATATGTGGGGAAATAAGAAAAATTAGAAATTTTTCATAAACTTCATGTAATAATGAATAGTATCTTACCTAAACTTGTCATTAGAAATACTGACATAATTATTAGGAATATTCTCATAAACTAGATTTAAACCTAAAAATTTCGATAAAAGGAATTAACACATAGTATGTCAAATATAAGCACCCAGCGTGTGTAAAGATGAGCATCCGATTCTATAATCCTCCACCAGTTCTTTTAGCAAAAGGAAATAAGGAAGGTGTAGATATTGGTGGAGCATTATCTATTATTGCCATGGATAAGGTAAATCATTTACACATTGTAGACAATATTTTCTCAGAACTTTCTTGGGGCAAATTTTGGGAAGATCCCGCACTTTCGGATCAAATTCAGGATTTTACGGTGAAACATGAAGACAATGAGGGATTATTCGATTCACAAAAATTAATTTTTCGATTGGTGAAGGCTTTTGAGAAAATTCGATCGAATGGCTGGATCTTTTATGGAATTGGGGATTTTGAATCCAATTCGTTCATGGATGCACTATGTATGGATCTAGATTATGGATATGTTCAACAATTGATGGAAGAGCATAAACGAGTTCGGGATCAACAAAAATTTCCAATCCTATTAGATGAAAACTTTACCGAGAAAAGTTATATCGCTACGAAATTTAACGGAAATGGGTATCAATATTTTCATTACTCAAATACTAATCCTCTTGAGAATGATCTTTATTCTGTTATTGAACGGATGAATGCTATGACTGGTTATGTTACAGGAATTATTTGTACTGCTCAAGGAGCGGCAAATTTTTATGTTATAAGTGAAACTATGAGATCTTTGAGACATAAAGCAGAGATACGTATGAATACCAACACCCTAGAGGAAGCCTTAGAACTTATCAGAAAAAATGTGATCTATCCTATCAGTTGGTTCCGAATAGATCTTAGTTTAAGTTCTTTGAAAACTCTTGAGCAATGGAAAGATATTAAAGACGATGAGCAGTTAAAATTTGCACTTCGAGCATATTTTGAATATGTAAAAACAGATTTGAAAGAAATTCATGATCTTAATAAACAACGAAAGCAAAATCAAGTAGAAATGGAAGAAATCAATATTGCTGAATTATCGGAGGACCAAATTGATGATGATATCAGTAAAATTGAAGATCTTTTGAAAATGAGTGATCTAGGCTTATTTGATAAGAAACCGGAAATTTGAACATCGGTACATTAATTATCAGAGAAAAATAATTGCACAAATTCCTAGTGCCCCGAATATGGCTGTAATTATTGATGCCATTATCGCATTTTTCAAAAAAACCCCCATATTAGGTTGGGATCCAAGAATTTGTTCGTAAATTTTCTTAATTTCCAAAAATCGTGTATTTGAGCTAAAATTACAAAGTAACTTTTGCATTTGATTATAATCATACTCAGGAAAACAGTTCTTAATCATCCCCCAAATCGCAACAAATTTTGCAGCCGAAACACTCGTACCAGAAAATATACGGTAATGCGATCGGGCTGAAGCTTGATTACCTAATATTCCATGGAATGAAATAGCAGAATTCATATTTTCCCCCTTAATGTAATAATCTGGTTTTTTTATGTTCCGAGAGGAGAAAAACGAGATTTTATTTGAGGGACTTAAAGATCCAATACAATAGGATTTAGGAATTTCAGCACTAAATCCCAACGTATTCTTTTCTGGTCCAAAATTCCCTGCTGGAATCACAATTGAGATTCCATTTTCCACGAATTTTCTACATGCTTGTGAGAGTACATCATCCCCATCCGAGGGAGTAGGAGAAGAACATCCAAACAATAGGATATCAAATCTCTTCCAATATATTTGTTCTAAACCAAAAAGAACATCGGATGCAAAAATTAAACCTGATTTTTTAACTATTTTTACATCAATGATTTCTGATTTGGGTAGATATTTTGCTACAATGCCTGCTATAAGAGTTCCATGACCAATAATGTCATCCCATGTTTCATTAGTAATATCAATTTTGGATATTTTATTTCTTCGAAAGATCGGGTGATTTTGATCAATCCCCGTATCAATAAGCGCAATCTTTAGACCACTACCAAGTTTTTTTTTATTCTTGACCGTATGAATTCTAGTTGATTTTTCGAAATTTCCTTTCTCCTGTGAAACATGAGATAAGTAGCATCTATAATTAATATCAATGGTTTGAATTATATTTAGTGAAGATAAATATGTGATATCTGTTTTATCACATCTAACAAATAAAATTGGCAATATTGTAAATCGATAGAGTATTTTTATGCCATTTTTTCGAATTTTTTGTTCTAATTCAAATTTGGTTAAATTTTCAGTTAGTTCAAAAACGAGAAAAAGTTCGATTTGTTTTATATCTTCATTCTGTTCTAAATATTCGATTAAACCTGAAGTAAAGTGATTGCTATGTAACACATCTATTCACTTCATTTTGATTGCGGGAGGATGGAATTTCTTGAGAACTTCTTCTACACTTAATCCCTTATGGACAATACTGCTAATGATTTGTGTAGAACGCTTAGGATTTGTAGATCCAAAAATATTCCGGCCCACCGCGGCTCCTCGAGCTCCTGCTGCCATAGCATCGGAGATCATGCGGTAAAAATCTATTGAATCCTTTTGTTTGGGACCTCCCGCTACCACAATAGGAATGGGGGTAATTTCACAAATTGTTTTGAAGGAGTCAATATCTCCTGTATAGTTAGTTTTGATGATATCGGCTCCTAATTCAACACCAATTCTTACACAATGGGAGATGAGTCCTGGATCATATTCAGATTTTACGTTAGGGCCTCGTGGATATATCATAGTTAGTAATGGAACTCCCCAGTTCATACAATCTTCACTTACTTCTCCCAATAGTTCCAACATTTCTCCATCTCCATCATCGCCGATATTCACATGCATAGAGACTGCATCAGCACCGTATTGGAGGGCTTCTGAAACAGAACATACGGGGATTTTCAAATTTGGATTAGGGCTAAAATTGGGAGAACCATTCAAGTGTATGATAAGTCCTAATCCTTGCTGAAAGGGCTTTAGTTCATAAGTATTGGTAAATAATACATTTTTAGCGTTACCTTTATGGAGTATAACTGCATCAGCACCACCACTCCCTACCTTAGTAATAAGATCTCCGACGTTATCAAGCCCTGGAAGAACACCGTAAGTTATTCCGTGATCTATCGTAAAAAACAAGAAATTTTCAGATAGATTGTTACCTATCCTTTTTAACCGTAATTTTTTTCCGTACATGTGTAACCCTTTAGAATAGGTATGTCTCTTCAATATAAAATATTCCTTCGTTTCAAACTGAATAGTTTAAATAATTAAAAAGTTTACTCCGATTATCGTAATATATTCCTATATTCAGAATATTGAGCAGAATGAACATAAAAACGGATTTTCTTATCATTGGTGCGGGTATTGCGGGATTAAAAGCAGCAACTGAATTGCAAAAATATGGAAACGTTCTGGTACTTGTAAAACAAACACTCCCCGAATGTAATACTTATTATGCTGCCGGTGGAATTTCTTGTGTTTGGAGTAATGAAGATTCCTTTGAACAACACAAAAAGGATACTATGGTTGCTGGGGATGGTTTATGCAAAGAATCAGTGGTAGATGAGATAGTTCGTTCAGGTCCTGTGCGCGTTAAAGAATTAATTGAGTGGGGTGTTCAATTTGATAAGAAAGAAGATGGGCATTATGATCTAACTCGCGAAGGGGGACATTCTCAAAGAAGAATTCTTCATGTTCAGGATCTTACAGGACAAGCGATTTTAACCACACTACTAAGTAAGCTAAGGACTTATTCTAATATTGAGGTACGTGAACATAATATTGCAATTAATTTATATGGCCGTGATAATATATGCAGAGGTGCCTATGTTCTAAACAAAAAATCAAATGAAATATATACGATTTCTGCTAAAGCTACTATTTTAGCAACAGGTGGGTGCGGAAAAGTATATCTTTATACCAGTAATCCGGATATAGCTTCTGGAGACGGTATTGCAATGGCTTATCGCATCGGTGCTGCAATTTCGAATATGGAATTTGTCCAATTTCATCCTACTTGCTTATATCATCCTTATGCAAAGAATTATCTCATCTCAGAATCGTTACGAGGTGAAGGTGCGCAATTATTAGACAAATCAGGCCACAAATTCATGGAAAATTATCATCCGCTTAAGGAACTAGCGCCTCGCGATATTGTATCTCGTGCAATTGATGATGTTTTAAAACGCACAGGTGATGACTATGTCATGTTGGATATTTCGTTCAAAGATGCGGATTATTTACGTAAAAGGTTTCCTGGCATCAATGAAAGTTGCTTAAAATATGATATAGATTTTACTAAAGAACCAATCCCTGTTGTTCCTGCAGCCCATTACATGTGTGGAGGTATTATGGCAAATACCAGGGGGGAAACCAATGTTAAACGACTGTTTGCTATTGGTGAATGCGCGTGCACAGGGTTGCACGGTGCGAATCGTCTTGCTAGTAATTCCTTACTAGAGGGATTGGTATGCGGTTATAATTGTGGAAAATATATAGGTACTCATTTAGAACAATTTGGAGAGAATTCTCTTGATTTTCCTGATTGGGAAGAAGGTCATGCTGTAGACCCCAAAGAAGCTGTAGTCATTACTCAAAATTGGGACGAGATTAGACGAGTCATGCAAAACTATGTGGGAATCGTCAAAACTGACACATGGTTGAAAAGAGCATGGGATCGTTTGAATCTTATCCATGATGAAATAGATCAGTATTATTGGGATTTCCGTATCACTTCTGATTTAATTGAGCTGCGAAATCTCATTACTGTTGCTAGATTGATTTTGAAATGTTCAAGAGCCCGTAAGGAAAGCCGCGGGTTACATTATAACCTAGATTATCCGAATAAATCGAGATTAGTTCGGGATTCTGTGGTGAAATATTATTGGTAAGAAAAAGAAAAATAAAAAGAAGAATTACTTTCTAGCGCGTATTAGATAAGACCATTTTATTATTAGGGACAGAACTACAGCTAAAATTGCAATTCCTGTAGATATTACAATTCCAGTTTCAAGAGGTATGACACTTACCCGTTTTATTATAATACCCGCTAGTGCCCAGATTATCACCAAATTATATCCAATGTCTTTTCGGGTAAAAATATTTAAGATTGAAATAACTGCTGCAGCAGCAATGACTATTATTGTCCAGAAGGCTTCTGAAATACCAAATCCTGTTAGAACAGGCACCAGATTTTGAGTAACCAATACCGCAACAACATTTGCTATTGTAGCGACAGTAATCCAGCCTAAATAGAGACTAAAGGTCAGATGCACTAGAATGATCTCTTTCCATGGTACTTCACGTTTTCCAATTCCCAAGCGTAGATAGACCACAATCAAAGATGCCAGAAGGAGAAGCATCGCAAATAGCGAAATGAACACATATTGCCAGTGCCATAAGAAAATCCATACAAAGTTACCAACTGAAGACAAAATAAACCATATTCCAACCCTATTTATTGCTTCTACATCTTCTTCCTTCTTGGTGATGAGAACATATACATTATATCCTCCAAACAGAAGAAACCATAAATAGATGATCCCCCAAATAGTGAAAGTGATCCCTGCAGGCACAAAAAGGTTTGGGATGGCGTCTGACAATGTTCCTGTATCAATTCCATTAAGAGGTAATATAGAAGCGAGGGCATTTACTGTTATCACCGCAATTATACTCACTAGATTTCCGATTACAAACCAAATTACTTTTTTGTTTTTATCCATTTTATTCACTCTATGTTTTTGTAATAATCTTATTCAAATACTTAAAGACTTAAACATGAATAAAAATTTGAGATATATTAAGATTGGTTAGTGGTACTTCACAAAAATCCTCATTATTTTATTTTTTAGAAGATTATGCAACGAGTAAATTTCTGATAATCAGAACGAGAAAATACAACAAAATTATATTTCCAAGTATTATTCCGACATCTTTTACTCCAGATTTCGGTCGTTCTGGTTTCCGGAATACATAGATGGAACCAATTGGGATAAGACAGAAAGGAATGAAATAGATATCATCTAAGACAATAACAGTGATTATTCCAACTCCAATCGTTATTAATGAGGATAAGATGACAATAATTTGTTGAATTTTTAATGAAAACCGTGTTATTGCGTCTCCATCAATTGCTTCATGAACTACTTGACCCGTAAATGCGAATGCAAAAAATGTTATCATTAAAAACCATTCTTGGCTACTAACAACTGGTGTCAGTCCAGAGTCGATCTTAATTATGAGATATGGTAAAAAAACATGACTTATTCCCAAAAGAATTTGATTTATTATGGGTATGTGCTTTTCCAGACAGTATACGATTACACATACTATTATTATGCCCAATATTATTCCATTAATCCAATTTTCGATTATTGCTCGTATGAATAGCATCGTACCAAAAATAAACGAAAGGATAGAAATAGTTAAAATTTCCCTCCATGTAAAACCGTTAATGCGTTCAATAGTGTCCGTTTCCTCGGGATTCCGTACATCTATCATGTCATTTAAAGTATTACCCGTTATTGCATACAAGAAAAATCCCATTATTATGTCAATATATCTCCATAATACTAAATCATGTAGATATATTGCTAATAAGCATGGGATGAGTACGGAAAAAGTATATCCTAATCGGAGTAAATCAAAGCGTCGACTCACATTAATCAAGAAGGATAAGAATTAGTATAATAAAAATTAGTTTAATAGATCGGGACGATGTTGTAGTAAATCCGTTTTTAAGGGGGGATACAGTGAAATTGCTTTCTTAAGTCCTACTGACTCGGGTCTTGGGCTTGAATATTTTCCATCCTTAGGATACGTGCGTTTATCTGCTGATACAACGATTTTTGTGTCTTTAGTTAAGGTTTTCAACCACTTCACATACAATGGGTGATTCCATTTCCGAATTGCAAGCATTGTTTCAAAATGGTTACCAATAATCTCGATTGGGCCTTTGCCTGCCTGAATAGCATCTCTAGCTTGCACCATGGACTTAGCACCACCAAAAGTGCCCAAATCATGTGCATGAGTACCTCCGCCCGCTTGGAAAATGATATCTTGATTATAATTCTTCCCTGTTGGGTCCATTTCACGACTAACATCCCACATTACAGGGGCTTTAAGACCACCAGAACAAATTGGACGTACAGTTTTAAGGGTACCTAGCGGCCTAAATAATGGTTCTTGATTTTCTAAGGGTTCCTTCTTTCCTTTTTCCATTTTACCTTTGGGAGCTCCAATATGAAGTTGATCAATTCCTGCCAATCGCGCAAATAATGCAATAACTCTCATTGAGGTACCATGTCGTAACTCGAGTAGTTTCCCATTTACAATGATTTCCGGATAAATAGTTCTATCACCATGTCCCGCTCGATGTCCATGCAATATCATATCTGGATATCTTTTTCGGATGGTTTGAACTGCGGTAAACCCTGCTGCGAGGACATCTATCATTAAACAATTACCTCCTAATGATTTGATTAAATCTGCCCGTTGAAACATAACATCAATTTCACCACTGGTAATATTGGGAACATAAATTAATTTTCTACTTGTTTCTTTCTCAATTTGCTTTACAATTTCTAATACTTTTCGCACACGAGATTCAAACATGCAATATTTTTGATCCGTGAGATTTTCATCATCCTTCACTACATCTAAACCTGCTAAGAAAGAACGATGTGCAGTTTTTGCCCAATCTTCAACACTCAATCCCGTTTTCGGTTTAACTATGGTACCAACCGTAATTTTGTTTCCTAATAATTGTCTGAGACCTTCGTTACCGATTTGGGGACCCAAAAAAGAATCAGCAAAATCATCAGGAAGATCTAAATCTTCAAGGCGGACACCATATGTGGCACTTGTCATCCCATTATAATTACCCTCTACAACACTAAGTAACTGTGGGAGGTTTCCATACTCAAATCCTTGCTTTGGTAGTGCAATGGCTGCCATACCGGTTTTCATATTTACTCCAACTACTTTCGCTTGAAGGATTTTCATATTTTCCTTAGAATTTTTATCCATCTCTTCAAGAGTAATCGTTTTTAAGTCGGGATCCCATGTTCCTGTTGATTCTTCCGCTGCGATGTCTAAGCTTGACCATAAGAAGTCGTAATCTAATTTACCAGTTTTATTACGCGGGTTGATAGATAGATACATTATAATATAATTTTGTTTAATTCGTTCATAGGAATAGTCAAAATCATTATCTGGAAAATACGGACCAAATCGTTTTCGAGATTTTTCATCCATAATTGACATATCAGGAGGAGTTAGGTTATACGCTTTAAACAAGTTACATGATACAAATGGGATCTCTACTGATTCTTCAAATAATACCCAATTTTGAATTTCTACCACGTGCAATCCTCCTAAAATTGTCCTACGGGTTTTAAATCGGGATACTGTTCATAAAACACACGTGATACTAATGTTGCAGGAAAAATCCCTGCTTCGGTAATCAATGCATCTATATATCGTCTGGATACAGTTTCAAAGGCTGGATTCTTGATTTTTAGTTCTTTCGGTTTATTTTCCCAAATTTCAGTATAATCACGCATTTCTATTTTTTCTAATGTTCCAAAAACCGATTCGGGATTATATTTCAATAACGGAGTCGCCACATAATAGGGGATATGCATTTCCCGAGCTACTAGTGCGAGTAATCTTGATCCAATCTTATTAAGAACCGTTCCTTCGGATGTGATTGCATCTGCACCAATAAGAATCATATCGATTGGGTAATTTCGAACAACCCAACGCATTGCACTATCCACTACTAAGGTAGTTTCAATATTAGCATCCAAAAGCTCTTGCGCAGTGATATACCCTTGGAAACGTGGTCGCGTTTCGGTGCAAAATACATGGAAATTTTTTTGTTGTTCTTTTGCTCGCAACAAAATTCCCGTAACAACTGAAGAATGACAATGGGTCAATATATTGAAATATCGTTTGGTTGGAATTCGTTCAGAACCGATTTCTTTTATTCGTTCTTTTGCATTTCTCAGTGTTTCAATATAAATTTTTGAATATTCGGTGACATAATCAGCGATATTCACACTTGGATCTTCCTTGAGATAATTTAATTTATTCAAAACAAATTGGAGTCCGTTACGCAATGCGGGTTCCGTAGCACGAGCGTTTTTGATTAACTCCTTCGCTTTTATTAAATCATTGAATAATTTTCTTGCCGGTAAATTCTGATGTCTCTGTGTAAAATCGTGCAGTAACTCCATTCCATATTTAGCAACATTTGTTGCACCCTGTACACGCAATGATTTGATTTCATCTAATTTATGTAATAATTCTTTCATTTCTTCTCTCTTCTTTTACTTTAAGTTTCAGTTCATGATTGCTATTGTGAAAAAATATTTCTTATGGCTTATTTCTCTATTTACCTCATTGATTATTTTGTCCCAATCTGTTTATTAGTGTCATCAGGACTGGTAGATTTCTTAGTTTCTAAATCTCGAGCAACATAAAATGTTCCTCTGTAGTTACATTTTGGGCAGTGATAAATTTTCGGGGTTATCCATCCTCCTACATTATCAGCTAATTCCAACTTGTGAAAGCAATTTGGACAATATGGAACTTCAATATGTTTCTTGCGTTTTAATTTCAAAGGGATCAATACCTCTTATGTTGCTTAATTTTTAGAATTTTTCCATGATTTCTCATGTAAACGATTGAAAACATATGCTTAGCAGAAACATTTGGGATTTTTTGATAGTTTCACTTGAAGGAACTGCATTTGTTCTAAATCCACCATTATTAAGGTATTCAGTAATCGTCCCTCCTTCCTCAACAACCCTTTAATTACTTCAGCTGCCTGCATAGCTCCCAATGTACCCGCAGTAAAACCAAATATTCCAATAGGATCCGAATAGTTATCCAAAGCACCTTCTATGTCAGATTTACCAAAAACACATCGGTAACATGCAGTTTTATGAGGTATTACAGACATCAATTGTCCTTCGAATTCCCGAACCCCAGCAATTGTAAAGGGAATATTCATTTTGATACCAATGTCATTCACAAGAAATTTGGTTTGTGCACTATCACTGGCATCCACTAGATAATCTGCGTCTGAAATGTAATCCGCATAATTTTTATTTGTTAATTTCGCATTAATGATATTTATTTTAACATCTGGATTAAGCTCGTTTAATTTAATTTTTGCTACATCAGTTTTTAATGAACCTAAATCGGGGATGGAGTACAATATTTGTCGATTTAAATTGGATATTGAAACAGTATCATATTCAATTAATGTTAAGGTTCCAATTCCCATAGCGACGAGATAATAGGCTAATGGGGATCCCAATCCTCCAATTCCAACCTGTACGACATGTTTTGAAAGAAGTGACTCTTGTTCTCCCTCAGAAATTTTTCCAAGGTGACGAGAGTATCGCTCTTTTTGTAATGGTGTGAGCATAATAATTTCAATTGTAAAAACCTAATATGTCTAACTTTTTCGAAAAGTTTTTTTGGTAATATTAATATGAACACTTAAAGAAACCGAAATTTTAGGAACGACGACAAAACCAGCAAATCGGTGGTACCACGCGTTTTCTGAATAATTACTGGGTATATACACGTTGATATAAAAATGAAATTTAACGAATTTGGAATTAAGGACGAAATTGTCAAGGCATTAGAAGAAAAAAACATTATAGAACCTACGAAAATCCAAAAACAAGCGATTCCAATTGCTTTAGAAGGAAAAAATATTATCGCTCAAGCGAAGACTGGTTCAGGAAAAACCTACGCATTCTCAATCCCGATTATTAATCAAATCAAAGCAGGAAAAGTACCTGAATGCCTCATTCTTGTACCTACTCGAGAACTCTGTAGGCAGGTAGCGCAAGTAATGAAACATGCGTCAAAGTATTTGCGAAATGTTCGGGTACTGCAAGTATATGGTGGCATATCGATAAATCCTCAGATCCTCACACTTCAGAAAGGAGTGAACATTGTTGTTGCAACTCCAGGTCGATTGATTGATCTCTATGAGAGAAAGGAAATTTCTTTTGATAAAATTCGATTTGTAGTTCTAGACGAAGCGGATCGTATGCTGGATATGGGATTCTTCCCGGATATCCAATATATTATGAATCAAATTCACACGGATCCTCAATTAATGCTTTTCTCTGCAACTATCTTGGAAGAAATCAAAGTTTTAAGCCAATCCTTTACTCGTGGAAACTATACGGACATTAATGTCTCCAAAGATAGTCTCACAGTAGAAAATACAAACCAACTTTATTATTTGGTCAAACATTTTAAAGATAAATACTACGCATTCGTGCGGGTTCTAAGAAAACTAAAACCACAAATGAAGCATGTCTTGGTATTCACTAATACAAAAAAAACAGCAATGTGGTTAAAGGGAAGATTAGAAAGAGAACGCAACCTACCTTTCAAGATTGAAATGTTATCAGGAGATTTGTCTCAAGCAAAAAGAGAAGTGGTTACAAAGAAGTTTAAAAACCATGAGATTGATTTTCTTATTGCGACTGATGTGGCTGCTCGAGGTTTAGATATAGCAAATGTTTCTCATGTAATAAATTATGATGTCCCACAATATACAGAAATATATGTTCACCGTATTGGGAGGACCAGCCGAATGGGAAAAGAAGGTACGGCCTTAACATTTGCTTTGCAAGATGAATATCGATATATTTGCCAGATTGAAGGATTCATTGACAAAACGCTTCAAAAGGTCGAAGTACCTCCACGAGCTAATCTATCTAAGAATTCTGGGGAAGAACATAGAAAATCTGGTGGAAAATCACAAGCTCGAAAAGTATTACCTTTTTAAAAGGATAATAATCCCATTTATTATTATTACTCTAAACAAGTAGCATAATCCTTTTGGGTGAAGTCAATGAGTAATTCCGAAAAAAACAATTCTTCCTTATTTGATGTACTTCTTATCCGATATGGAGAAATCGCGCTAAAATCCCAACAAGTGAGAAAAAGATTATTACGGAACTTAATAAGAAATATTCGTTTTCAATGTAAGAGGGATGGAATTAAATTCACACGATTATGGAGAGATCACGGATTTATTTATCTACACCCTGAACCTGAATCAATGGATGCTGCAATTGAAACCTTGAAGAAGGTATTTGGAATTCATTCCATAAGTCCCTCAATATATGAACAAGGGGATTTTCAGGATGTTCAACGCATTGCTCTTGTATTAGCAAGGAAAATTCTATGTGAAAATTCCACCTTTGGCATACGTGCTAGAAGGACAGGAGATCATTCATTTTCCAGTGGAGATTTAGCTAATTCCATCGGGGCGCGTATTATTGAAGAATTGGGAGAAAGATTGAAGTTGAAAGTAAATCTAAGCAATCCAGACACGTGGATTCACATAAATGTGAGAGATAAAAATATTTTTGTATACACCGAAAGCATTGATACCCCATGGGAGGGAAATCCCTTAGAACCATTCGCATCGGGAGGTATATCCCTAATATCTGGTCACATTTCCGAATTTGTATCCACCATGTTGACAATGCGAAGAGGAATGCATATTTTACCCATAATATTTTCCGAGAATCCCACAAAAGACGTATCTATCCATACCATCCTACAAAAAATTAAAGAATACTTACCTATTCGATCATTATATTACTTTAAACTTGATATGGAGTCAATACTAGCAAGATTCAAAGACCTAGCGGAACAATTTCATTATTTTCCTTTACAGTATATTTTATATCGGAGATTCCGGATTTTATTAGGGGAGTGGATGGTAAATAACTCCAAATCTCTCTTTGAGTTATTGGATGCAATGCATAGATTGGATTGGAAATCCAATATCGCCTCTTATATTAGTTCAAAACAGCAAAAAAGTCAAAATGCTGCCAAAAGACGAAAATTTATTGAATATGTGGCTATTATAGAGGGAAACTTTCCATTTTCATATTATTCTCAAAAAATTCCGTTATTTAACCGAATTGAAAGTTCTCGTATTCCTATTTTCCGAGGTGCTATAGGCCTTTCTCAAGACGAAAATTGGAATAAGTTTCAACAGATCAGTGGCGATATTGAGGACCATTCGGAAATCTTATATGATTATCCCGAGATTTCAACATCTAAAGACGGAGTAACAACTAGTACTGGTAACATTAGTCATTATCCATTTAATCCCCATGTACGAGATGATTTACCAGATGAGGTCATCCAACATTTTGAGAAGATTTGGATTCGAATGGGAAATGAATTGAATCAGATCCTAAAGGATCTTGATTTATATGGTGAACCATCTATAGGATCTACAAAGCGTTTAAAACTCGTTCAATTGTAATACCATGGTGATATCTAATGAGGGATGAATCCAGTATCAAAGCGATTCTTATTGACATAGCTGGAACACTAGTTTATGGTGGTAAACCTATTTCTGGCTCTATTGGTGTGATTAAGCATTTACGAACTCTTGGATTAAAATTGATTTTCGCAACAAATACTGATAGTCAAACACCGACTACCATTCATAGGGAATTAGTTGATTTGGGATTCGAAATCCTTCGAGAGGAAATATTTACTCCTATTATTGCGCTAAAAGAATTTTTAGAACGTCATCGAAATAAAAAAATCTTCTTTTTGCTGTCAAAACAAACTAGAATGGAATTTGAGGATTACCTGGAACCGGTAGGGGATGAAATTCCACATTTTGTCGTCTTGGGGGACTTTCGGGATGATTGGAGATTAGAACGATTGGACAAAGCCTTTCAGTACGTGATAAATGGTGCACAACTATTGGGTACGCAAGGAAACCGATATTTCATCGATAACAACAAGAATTTGCTACTCGATACGGGGAGTTTCGTACAAACTCTCGCTTACGCTGCAAATGTGACACCTCGTATATTTGGAAAACCAAACTTAAAATTCTTTGAAATGGCATTAAGAAGAATCGGAACCACTTCCTCAGAAACTCTCATTATCGGAGACGATATTGAAGCAGATATTAAAGGAGGAAAAGAGGCTGGATTACATACTATTTTGGTTCGTACTGGGAAAGGAGCGAGCTATCAGTCTTCAATTGAAATGTATTCTGATACAATTCTCGACAGTATTGCTGATCTTCCTTTGGTGCTGGAGAAATCCCGGACATAAAAATTTACACAGTTTCAAAATTGTTTCATGTAAACCAAAATCTCTTGTGTATTCCATTTAAGCCCTCGAATTGAATAAAATTTTTATTTTTAGATGTATTCGAATTATTGCACACACAATAAACACAACCCTCCATAACTCAGTTCGTAGAGTGCTCGGCTGTAGTAAAAACGCGTGTATGATCATCATCGAAATGAATATACGTCAGCTAGCATTGCAGTAACCGGGATGTCGCTGGTGCAAATCCGGCTGGAGGGACCATTTTTTTCTTTCTTTAAAACTTAAAAAATCGATCCATTCCTTTTCCTTTCATTTCTTGAACTAAAAGCTGTTTTTTTCGCGGATTATTAGCCATTCCTGCAAACTTACCCAATGTTCCATTACTTTTAATGACTCTATGACATGGAATTAGGGGGCCAAATCGGTTTTTCATCATAACATTACCCACAAACTGTGCAGCACGAGGAAATCCTGATTTTTCTGCTAAATCCCCGTAGGAAATGGTTTTTCCTGCGGGAACCTCCTTTAACAATGTTTTTAAGACCTTTATTTCCTTTTCCGTATATCCGCTAAAATCATAATCTATATTTGGCACCTCGAAATTCGTCCCATTGGCAATTCCGTTTATCGCATCAATTATCGGATGGTTTTTTTCCTCTATCTCAATGGGTTCATTTACTATTTGCTTGAAATGGTCAATAATTTTTTCTTTAGATTCTATCCCGTAACTCGTATAATAGAGTTTTTCATCATTAAGTAGGATACCTGAATATTGAGAATTGTGTTTTGAAATAATTGCTTTCATTACACCATCACTCAATCATAATTGAATAAAAATTCTAGGTTATGGATGTGATTTAAGGATCTTAAAGGACATCATTATCGATTCCAGAATTTGTGAATTTATCCACTTTTTCTAGTTAAAATCTATTCCGTTGAACCCAAAAATTATTTCACAGAGAACATAGTACTTAAGTACGAAGGTCCATCAATTTTGTAATCCATCTCAGCCTTATTATGTATCACATTCGACTTTGTATCGCTACACGATTAGGATTCATGCTTAAGTGATGGCACTGTGGACTTACCTCTTCTACATCTATACGGGTATTAAACTGCTATAAGTTCGCAAAAAGGGTCGAGTTTATACGTTTTCATGCAGTTTTACGATAGTTTTAAGTCAAACAGATGCAATTTACAATTTATCGGGTAGCATAGATTTTAATTAATCAACATCTATTCTACCCTTTAAAACGAATAGGTAAACACTTTAACGTAATACTATCATAAAACAGCGAGATACGTATAAATCAGAATCAAATTACGATCCAATATCACGATTGATAGGTTTGTCTATCCGAGGGTGGTCATAGACCACCCGATGGATAAGCGTAACAAAACCCAACAAAAAGGTAACAACTAAACATTTTTGCTTAAATACCCGATCAACTCAAAGAACTTAAGTAAGAAGTGCGGGAACGTGGTCCAATTGGAAGAACCAAAGCCGAATGCGTAGCATGAGGTACCTATCCGATAGGATAGGTCCGATAGGATAGGCACCAAATTGACCGCACTTCGTACTATATACCCTCTGTTCACCTATCCAATAGAATAGATGGATATCACAGCATAGAATTTAACTATGTAAAGAAAATCAAGCTTTATTAAAAGAGAAGTAGATAGGAGATTGATTTATAATTAAATCATAAAAATTAAAGGTATATAAAATGGCAAATAGCGGAAAAGTATTGGCTCTTATCGGTGGTATTTTAACTCTTTTGGGGACATTTTTGTTCTCACTAATGGGAGATCCTGTTTCTGGGGTATATGTTTACGGATGGAGTATGCTGAACATTGATGATGTATTTATTTCGGCGGCCTCTCTTCCTTTTGCAGATGGATGGATATGGTGGGTTATTGGTATTGTTGCAATTTTCTACTTTCTTTCCGGATTCATCCAGTTATTGGGAGTGAGATCCAGAATTGCAGCATTATTAGGAGCATTAATCCCCCTAGCTGTAGCAGTATTTGTTGTTTTAGGATTTACTGGAGTATACATTGATATTGCTTTTATCATAGCAATAGTGTTTTCTCGACCAGAACTAGCTACAGGTATCTTTCCTGTGAGTTTTGAATATTCCTTTATGGATCTTGGCTTAGGAGCAATTCTTATAGCTCTAGGGAGCTTGCTTGCTTTAATTAGTGTGTTCATGTCCCGTGAGGATTAAATTCTCAATCTTTTTTTTCTGTTTCTTTTTTAATATTCCTATTTTTACATCTGCGATATTCCTAGGTTTAAAATGGACTTATAGATAAAAACTGTCACTTGAGTGATTGAATTATTTTCAAAAAATCTTCCAATCGATCACATATAAGTTGGAGCGCCATGGTTTTTATTTAAAGATTTTTCTAGAATAATAGGGGAGTTATTGATAAAAATGCAGATTTTGAAAAAATTGCGTATTAAAAAGTTGCACCGTAAACATGCAACAGAATACAATGTAAAACATTTTAGTAGGTTGGTAACCCGTGCTTGGAGAGAAGATCCGCTTATCAAAGGATTTATACCGAATGCAAAGGAAAGAAGGCACTTTTTATATGCGTACAAAAAATTCTTAGTGACATTGGGATTTTTGAAAGGAGAAATATATACAACTGATGATATGAATGGGGTTGCTGTGTGGTATCCCTCCACAAATTCCGATTTTGATTTAAAGGATTTAATTAAGGCAGACATTGGAGATATGATTCGGAATACGAATCTGCTACTACTTTTAAAATTACTTAGAATGAATAAATTGACAGGTAGAATGCATAAAAAACATGCTCCCTTCCCACATTGGTATTTGAGTCAAATTGCAGTGGATCCAAATACGCAAAATTCAGGATTGGGTAGTTTGTTACTTAAGCATAAATTTAATAATCCACAAAAATGGCCGATCTATCTAGATTGTTCAAATGAACGTGCACGGAAATTTTATGAGAAACACGGATTTAAAATGGTAGATAGTGCGAAATTGGATAAGAAACACATTCTATATGCAATGATTCGACATCCCGAGAATGCCTGATGTCGGATATTTCTACCTAAAAACCGAATTTTTATTTCATTACATTAAACAAGTGTCTTGTTCTATGTCTGTACACTTCATTAGGCTTTAATATAACCGATTCTCGAAATTTTAACATATTAATCGCATTTGGTACACGTTGGGTTTCAAGACATACAGCGTTATGTTTTTTGCATGGGGTACCGTAAGATGTTAGATGTTCCATAAAATTTCCTGTGTATACCTGCAAGCAAGGTTCAGACGTCTCTACTGTCATTTTTCGACCAGTTTTAGGAGAATAAAGCATTGTTGCAGGAAATACATCTAATGCAGAATTTTCATAGAGATAATTTTCCAAGAAGAAATTATGATCTACATCTCCAAATCTCTTGAAAATAGTCTTGAAATCTTGTAATTTTGTTAAATTTATCGGAAATTCTTTAATCTCTCCGGTTGGGATAAGATCATCATTCACAACGCAATATTTTTTTGCATACAAAGCAATTTTCAAGTCATCAATCATTGTATGCGTCCCATTCAAATTCCAATAGGTGTGATTTGTAAGATTCACAATAGTTTTCTTATCAGTAGTAGCATGGAATTCCCATTCCAAAACCATAGGACGGATTCGATAAGATATCTTTGTTAGTAAATTGCCAGGATAGCCCTCTTCCCTCTCTTTACTAAGATATTGAAATGAGATTCGGATATCCTTATTTTTTATAAAAGTCTCTTCTTCGATATGCATCCACAATCTTTTATCAAATCCCTTGAAACCACCATGTAGTTGATGAATGTTCTTATAGTTTTTCGTTAGTTTATAGATTGTGCCATCTAATTCAAAATGACCATTTTGAATTCGATTGGTAACTCTTCCAATCGTTGCTCCCATATAACCGGGAGATTCGATATAGGTTTTCGGATCTTCATGCCCATATGTAATGGCATCAATCTTCCCTTTATTATCAGGGACTTGCACGGAAACAATGGATGCACCAAGTTCGCTAATCTCTACCTTAAATCCAGTATTGGGATCTTCAACGATAAAAAGATGAACATCTTTATTTTCCAGGATACCCCATTTTTTTTTAATTAGTTTCAAGTTAACACCTTAACAAGTTTTGATATTATAAAGATAAATTATCTGGAAAACCGAATAAAAATTGCGATCGAGATAGTTATCTCAAAAATGTGTTTATGTGAATGTGGGGGCGAGATCTCTAAACACCTAATAATGAAATACATAGCGATAATAAGGTCGAGAACCTAAAATTTTTATATGAATTGGAATGGAAAATTATCATGAGAAAGCATCAATACGGAAGATTTATGATTGAATTAGCAAAAGGAGATATAAGCAATTTGCGAGTTGATGCAATAGTCAATGCTGCTAATACTCAACTAGTTTTAGGTTCTGGGGTCGCTGGAGCAATTCGTCGAAATGGGGGTCCAAAAATCCAAATCGAATGCAATGAGCTTGCACCAATCAATACCGGAGAAGCCGTAGTAACTAGTGGGGGAAAATTAATGGCAAAATATGTGATACATGCAGTAGGGCCTATTTATCATCAATATACACCCCATAAAGCGGAAGAATTACTAAAAGATGCAGTGTTAAACTCGCTAAATTTTATACGATTAAAAAAATTAAATACCATTGCTTTACCCGCAATTTCTGCGGGTGTCTACGGATTTCCTGCAGCAAAGTGTGCTGAAGTAATGTTTTCTGCCGTATTTGACTATATCGAAAAATATAGCGACACTAGCAGCAACAGATTAGTAAAAATCATTTTTTGTCTATATGATCAAACAATGTATAATATATTTGATGAGGAATTTGAAATAAGGATAGAAAAGGAATTATAAATTTTCATTAAAATGCAACTTTTGGTAGAGGTCTTCAAGACTATTTTTAATATCCACATTCTCAGGATCCAACGTTAATTTCTTTTTATAAGCGGGAATTTCGTCTACGTTTACATCAATATCCATGATAATTTGTTTCCATTTTTCGAAATCAGAAAGAATTGCAGTTCCATCTATCTTTTCTGAAGTTTCTTCTTGATCTAATAGATCTCCGAATGTCATTTCCCCGGCATCATCCATTGAATCGAAAGATTTCTCTGCTTTTTTTATAGCACGTTTTAGATTCTTCTCCCATGCTGATAATTCATCTAATACTCGTTTTTTAACTAAGAAATCTTTTCG
This sequence comes from Promethearchaeota archaeon, assembly GCA_016933055.1. GTDB lineage: Archaea > Asgardarchaeota > Lokiarchaeia > Sigyniarchaeales > Promethearchaeaceae > AMARA-1. Next base: position 544,071 of record JAFGBS010000009.1, read on the forward strand.
TTTAATATCTCCAGGACGGATATTTTCTTTATTCATGTAAATGTCCTTAACTTTTTGATACACGGTTCGCATTATTTTCACATAATCATTAAGCATTTCTTGAGCATTCAGACGATCATCGTCATATTGCTTTACTATTAATGCATCTTCTGATCGAAACTCTCCTGTATTTGGATCATATTCACCGATTAAATTCCCAGAGTCTACGAGTTTTTCTAAGATGGTTAACGCATAAGCACGAAATTCATCTCTGATTTCATCCTCTGGAAATAATGTTTCCATGGTGATGAAATCTTTATTGAAGAATATACGATCTCGAATGCCTGCATCTGTAATAAAGAAGTCATCATTGACAAAAATACCCATCAGACTTTTCTCCTCCGATAATTCAGAAATAATCTCAAAAAGCATATGCTCACTAAAATTAAGTTGATGTGATAAATCTGAAACAAATAACTCGTGCTTTTTATAAGCGATATCCAAGATTTTATTGGTAATTTCTTTCTTTCGTCGTTCAATTTGTTTGGGATCAAATATCATCATGTTTTGCTGAATTAAGTACTCTACACCGAGTTCGTTAACAAAAGTAATGAAATCCTCCCGTTTCATACCTAATGCACGACTGTATTTACTTAGGTCAATAGAGGGTTTGTTTTTTATTTGATTGATGATCTCTGCTCGTTCTTGATTTAAATTGGTTGTTATGGTTTCACTATCAATATTTAATTCCATAGCTAGGGATTGAACGAACTCATCTTTTGCTTCAGTTTTCCCCTGTTGCTTCATTTTCTGCTTTATATATTTATTGAGATAGAATATATTCCCGGTTTTATCCCAGACACCAGGAATAGTTTTAATCCAACTAGAAAATATTTCTTTGACAATAGATTCAGGAATATTTTCCTCTTCCATTATTTTAGGCAAATTTATATAACCGACTGTTTCCCCTTGTTTGAATCTTGCAGAAAGACGGGTATAACCAATATTGGTTAACCATCGTAATTCTTCATGGTATTCTGTGAAGAATTTCTCTTTGCATTCTTTTTCAATTAATGTATAATCTTCAGGAAGATAACTCGTTTTGTATTCCGATAAATCACAAATACTTTCCTTTACACAAATTCGTTCAATTTCTTTTATTACCTTTGACAGAGTAAGGAAATAGCTCTTATTTTTAGAATAAATTCCTTTGAATTTCGTTTCTTTATTGATTGCATCGGCAATTTGAACAATGAAATCGTAATTGATATATTTTGCATAATCGTCCAAATTAACCTCTCCATTCTGCCGAATATCATTCATCATGGATTCTTTTATGGATTCATATGAATAAAAATGAGATTTTGAAAGATAACCTCGTATATATTTCGCTTTTACAAGTTTTTTCACAAGTAAATTAAGTAAAGAAATCGTATCAAGAGTATCCGTTCCCAGCATGAGTAATAAATCTTCAATGCGTACTTGTTGGGAGAGTAATTTGATAAGCGGTTCGGTTTCAATTTCAATAAAATATTTTTTCTTATCTTGATAGAAGAAACGGAAAATATCTGTATCTCCTGATATTTCTCTAAATTTTTCTTCCACTTCACTCGTATCCATTTTCTCTTCTTGTGAGATCTTATTTATATCATAAATTTTTATTAGAGGATAGCGATTTTCGAGGAGTGCAATAACCTCATTCTTCATTATGTTTTGTTCAGTTTTCAAAAAGTACTCTAATTGTTTTAATCCAGTGCTTAGAAATTGCAGTATTTTTTCTTCTTTTTCTCGGATAGATGTCTCTTTATAAATTTTAGACAGCATCTCGAAAACGCTTTCCATCATGGGTAATGTTTTTTTCCACAGCTTGGATAAAATATGTAAAATTGCTTCAATGACAGAATTATGTTCGGTTTCGTCTAAAATTTCAGTTAATCTATTGATTTTGGAGGAAAAATAGGGATAATATTCTTCCGGTAACTCTTCAATAAAGAACAATGCATTGCTCTGTATTTCTACAATTTTATCCTCTAATAATTCGGCAAATGTGTCTATTAATTTTCCTTTTACGGGTTCATCTTTCTCGATTTTTTTCAACATTAGTGTACCCAATAAAATTACAGCATCTAAACGGATCTCATCTATTTTTGATGTAACTATTTCCCTTAATGGTTCTATGAGATCTATGGTCAGCACGTCAGGAAATTCATCCATCAAGGTAAGAAACACTTCTAATGCTTCTTTGCATTCCGTGGAGTTTTTATCAAAGGCGAGAAAAGGTTTGAGTGCTTCGACTATTTTATCTAATTTCGCCAATTTGTTCTTAATCTGAATCAGATTTATCTGTTTAACGATCTTTTGTATTTCCTCAGTTTCAAAACTATCGATTTCAAACACTATGTTCACTAGAGTTCTGTATTTAGTAGAAAAATAAAACCTTCAACATAAATTTTACTTCGTTTTTAGGAATTAAATTTGGAACAACTCTGAAATTGATAATATTTCCTTCAAAGTCGGGATTATAAAATCGGGATTTGCATTCTGTAATTCTTTTTCTGTCGAATTTCCAGTCAAGACGGCAATGCTTTTCACTCCTGCCCGTTGTGCAGTTTTAACATCGGAAACATTATCTCCCACGAAAAAAACTCTCTTTTTATCAATAGGTGCAGCAAAATTGAGGTTCTTTTTAATTCTCCACAACACCAATAATAAAATCCTTGGATTTGGTTTAATTCCATAGAGTTTTCTGTCATCTCGAGTGGAATAAGCAGTAATTAAAGAGGATAGCGTATATTTCGTTAACCATTGATAAATCCTTCTCTTTTCCGAATTGGAACAAATTCCAATTATTGCATGCTTAGCTAATTCGGTCAACGTGGATTTCACATAGGGAAATAATTTAGAATATGTAATTTCAGATTTTTGAAAACTGTACCGGAAAGAAAGTAAAAAACGGATGCGATCAAAAGGATTTGGGAGAATGTCTTTGAATTTAGAAAAAATTTTATATGCATTTTTAAAATCTTTGTCCGAATTAATATTCTCAACTCTTCGAATCAGGTCTAAGGTGGTATATTTTTTTAATTGCTCTTTATCCCATGCGTATCTATCATCTTTTAATAGACGAAGTATAGCCAATCTTGCTCCAATCGATGGAAGAATAACGCCATCAAAATCCATAATGATAATTGGAGGATGAGATTGCCTCATTCTGCTTGCACGTGATTTCTTAATATACCAATTTTTTGGATTTCTATTTCGATAATATCTCCCACTGCAAGGGGTCCAATACCTGATGGGGTACCTGTTGCGATTATATCACCAGGGTATAAGGTAAAAAACTTGGATATAAATTCTAAGACATAATCAACCTTGAAAATCATATCTGAAGTATTCGTTTTTTGAACAACGGTGTTATTTTGCCTAGTCAATAATTGTAAATCATTAGGTTCACCAATATCGTTGTGTAGTACTAAATTTGGACCAATTGCTCCAAATGTATCAAAACTTTTACTTTTAAACCAAGGCCATGATTTACTTCTATCATGTAATTGTAAGTCTCTTGCAGTAATATCATTAAAACAAGAATATCCAAAAATATATTCTGCGTATTGTTTTCGTGGAATATTTTTTCCCTTTTTTCCAATAATCACCGCTAGTTCCCCTTCATAATCTACTCGTTCTAATCCAATTTGATGTAGAATTTTGGGAAAAATGATAGGATCCTCGTGACCGATAAGTGTATTGGGTGTTTTTGGAAATAGTAATGGCTCTTTTGGTGGCTCTCTATTTGTTTCTGCGGCATGTGCTGCATAATTAAGACCTAAACATATAATTTTGGACGGGTTCACGTGATAATCCTTTTCTGTTCCCATAATAGGTAATGTAATAATTTGATTAGTCATGAATTAACCTCGATTTCTGATTTGTACTAATCCAAATTCTCGGAAAGTTTTAATCTTTAACACAGTGAATCTCAAAAAATTTTAATCTATTGCATGATAGATCCCTTTGAGTGAATAATTTATATGCCAAAAAAGAGAAAAAATTCGGGAAAAGGTCAATCCGGAAAAAATGTTCCAGTACAATGTAGTCGATGTGGTCGATTAGTTCCACGTAGTAAAGCAAAAAAGGTAACGAGACCAACTCGACTCATGGAAGGAGTCATAGCTAAAGAGCTAAGACAAGCTGGAGCAATATTACCTAATAATAAGAGTACAAGATGGTTATGCGTTTCTTGTGCAGTACATAGTCACACTGTTAAGATTCGAAGCGCTGATGATCGAAAGAAAAAAGGACGATTGTAAACTCCTGTCTTATTTTTAGTCTTTTCCTTCACGTGGATTACTTAACCACTTGTAACTGTGAATTATTCGTACTATTACGGTATAAATACATAAAATAAGGTATATGCAGAATATTATAGAAAAGAATAGTCCATTATAACTGGGGATTAATCCTCTTAGTATAGCTTCTATAATGTATCCAATTAGGAGAAAAAAAAACCGTTCTCCTCGTTCCATCAATCCAATTCCTTCCATCTTTACACCCTCATTTTCAGCTCGTGACCGAGTGTAACTAATAACAATACTAATCGATAAGCCAATGTAACCCAAAACATTATTTATTTGGAGACCCCCTCCCCAACTTATATTCCAATACATATTACCGAGCATTAATCCGATCAATATCGCAGAATCTCCAAATCTATCTAATGTGGAATCTAAAAATCCCCCAAATTTTGAAATAGATCCCGATTCTCGAGCAACTCCTCCATCAATCAGATCCAAATATCCTGAGATAAAAAATAACGATGGTGGTACCCATCCCCATATCGAATCGATGAAATATTGGGGTAGTGCGAAACAGATACCAGCTAATATTGCAAATCCCATTCCTAAAAAAGATAAGATATTTGGTTTTATTCCAATTCGAACAAGGAACTTGACTTGACTAGAAATTATCTTGTCCGCTATATGTCGAAATTTATTCAGAACCATTAGAATACACTATATAGAATTCTATAAAACATCACGGATTATGAGATGATTTGATTTTTCCATAGGATCCACTTCACTAAGGTTATTGTAGTAGAACTTAAATATGAGGTAGTTCCCAGTGAAATCCTTTTTATTTTTGGTGAAAATTGCTCCAGCTCAAGGTGTGAAAATCCTTTTTGATCTCCTAATATAAAGCACATTTTTTTAGGAACTTTCGGGATACCTAAGTTAAATTCCTTAATCAGTGTACCTCCCTCAACTAATAGATATGAATCAACATCATTATTAGCCAAAAAAGCAGTGCATTCATAAATATTTAGGTCAACAAGCCTGTCAAACAACGTATTTTTCTGTGTTGTACTATCAACATTCTTGCAAGATGAGTAAAATGCTTTCAATAAACTATGTTCCGAAGCATTTTTACAGGATATTCTAGTAAAAAAAGGAGAATTGGTAGAAATCATAAATCCATTGAAATTAAGTGGGGGATGATTAAGATATCGACTTAATTCTGACAAAAAGGTTGAATTAGGGAATAAGATGAATGCAATATTTGAATTATAGCCGTTTGGATTAAATAAGGCACTTTTCATCACTCTCATAATTACATCCGCTCTTCCGGTTGAGGTAGGAACATTTCTTAGATCATATCCTTCAAATCTCACGGTACTTGAGCACATAATAAAAATAATTTCAGGAAATGCATTGATTTGAATAATTATTTCACCGATATCAGATCAAAAAGTAGAAATGGTGCGTATGATATTAATTCTATGGGGAATTCGATGAAGAACAAGTAGCCTTATTGTATCGAGGACGTGTTAGAGTTCTACAATGACAACACCGAGCAAAAAATAAGGCGATATTTGGAGAACCTTTTTCACACTTCACCCACTGGGCGAGCTGTATGAGGAATTATCCTATGAATACAGTTCAGCATTTTTGGGTGATAAAGAAAATGCCCCATCAGCATAGGGTTCGAAAACACCTTCCATGGAGAACTTCTTAGAGCTATTGGATTTTCCTTGCGATGAAAAAGATGGTTAGTGGGTAGGTAAAATCGATAACCCTATGCTCCCTCTTTTAGCTCTTTATTCCAATTAATTGGAAGTTCAAACAATCAAGAAAATTACACTTAAAAAATATTCTGTTCTTTATAGATAATTTTTATTTCTTCGGGAACTGCAGAAAGTGTTTGAAAGCTGAGTTTTATGATTTTCCGTAAAATCGGACTGTACTTGTTCATTAGGCCTCGGATGATTCCCATATTTACCATTAAATCTGTTGCAACAACTAAATAGGCTGAACCAAGACCTTGAGTGAAAATAAAACCTTGATCATATTCAGTAATCTGAGATTTGATTTTCCCATATCCAATAAGGAATCCTTGTTCTTCGATTGTATGGTAAATAGTGCCAGAAATTGCACCAAACCTCTCTAAATTTACATCGGTTTGAAATTTACTCACATTGGCTAAACTTATCCCTGATCCGTCCATTATCAGTGCGTATCGTATTCCGGGACTGACAGCAAGTATCTTTTTTAATACTTTCATTATCACTTCCTTATGTTGTTGTTCCATGTGAAATCCTCCTTAACCGAAATTAATCAAAAGATCTATGTTTGGATGTATTTATTTTCCACACAAGTGTATATCAAATAGGAATAAAAAAAGATACAAATAGTTGATTTATTGGAAGGTTTCCAAGAAAAATTGGATATCGATGTTGTCGATCCTCTTCCAAGATTATGATTAAAGATGGTGAATTTAAATTATGAAAAATAAATCATGTTATTTTTTTTTAATAGAATCTATGGGAATATTGAGGATTTGTACCAATTGTTTGAAGTGGTTTCTCACAGTAACCTCGGTAACTTGACTGACTGCAGCAATACGTCTTTGAGTCCGATGTTCCCTATGAATTCTACTAGATAAATAAATTGCCGCAGCGGCAACTCCTTGTGCATTTTTTCCACTGGTACAGCCTCGTCTTTCTGCAGCAGTTACAATTTTTGTGGCCAAAAGTTCTACATCTTGTGATAGTTTTAACTCACTGATGAAACGAGTGACAAATTCTCTAGGTTTAATCGGTTCTGTTCGCAAACATAACTTAAATTTAATGAATCGATAACTTCTACCGATTTCTTTTTTATCTACTCGAGCGTTTTCTGCAATTTCACTTAATGTGATCGATCGTTTTGTTGGAGAGCGTTTTTCTATATTTTTAAAGGTAGCTTCCTTACATGCCGCATACAAACAAGCCGCTGCTACTCCCTCAATACTCCTTCCACGAATTAGTCCCTCTTCGACCGCTTTTCTATATATTTTTGAAGCACTTTCCCTTAACGATTTCGAGAGAGACAAAGAACTTGCCATCCGCTCTAATTCACCAAGAGCAAAGGCAAGATTACGTTCAATTGCATCATTTACTCGAATACGTCGTTGCCATTCACGCATGCGCCGAAAACGTGGTCTAACTTTCGCAGGTATATCTTTTCCGGAATAATCTTTATCTTTATAGTCAATTATCGTAGATAATCCATGATCGTGAATTGTGTGCGTCATTGGTGCACCCACCCTAGTCCTACGCTCCCGTTGTTGGGCATCGAATGCTCTCCATTCAGGACCTTGGTCAATTACACTTTCTGCTATAACCAATCCACAATTGCAGCATATTAACTCCCCTCTATTGTTATCACACACTGTCACTGATCCACAATCCGGGCACAAATCTAAAATTTCATGGAGTTGTACTTCTTCGCTAACCATATGTGTTACACTCTTTGATTGTTACACTTGGGGTTATATATTGACAACTACTCTTTTGGCGATTATTTTTCTTGCCGTGAGATGCTTGATTTAGATCTTGGCTTATAAGGCAGTTTCCCAGATTTATTTTTATTACTTTGATGCCGCATATCTCTCATTCTCCAATCCGTAATTTTTCCCTTTTTCTTTCCCCGAGAATCAGGTAATGTATACAGAGGTTCACCAACACGAGAACTAAAAGAAGAGGATGAAAGATTCGGACGAGAGGATTTTATTTTGAAATACGGTTTGTATACTGGACCTATTATATCGGTAATTTTCCCAATACGCATTGCATTCGAATCATAAATTTCTGATCCGATTGCAGGAAGCTTTTTATCACGAGACCATGTAGATGGTCTCACGATAATTGCACGTTGGGTGCATCCGAGTATATATCCAAGTCGCAGTGTGTGATCACCTAATGAGAAACTCATACTACAAAATAAAATCCTTTTCGTCCGTTAAGTAGTATAACAATTTAATTTATAATTTAATTTATAAATCTAACGGTCATTTATATAGTGTTACAGAGGAAATACAGAAAAAATATGATTCTATTCTTAAAGAGAATATTAAAATTTTCACCAAACTCAAAAAATCTCTTCATTTTTGTAAATTTTCACGATCTACTTGCCTAAAGATGAAGATGATAAATGCGGACAAGTTTGATAGATAAAAAGGCTAAGACATAAACGCAACTAATCCTATTTAAATATTTTTAATTTGATCCAATCTATTCAATGTACAATAAAATTGATCGGATTTCCACAAAACTGTCTTCATTATCATTTAAATCCGATTCTTCTACATTTTGCCATTTGGAAATCTTTACTATCCAGTGTTCATCATATTCCAAATTTCTTCGACAAAACTTTGTAGTTTTCCCATATTCATCTCTTTTTTTGCGGATACAGTGAAGATCTTAAGCAAGCCCTTAGAAATATTTCCTTTCACTTGTATGTGAATATCTGTTAATATTTTATCAATCTCATGAAGAATTTGATCAAGTTCCTTGTGTTTTAACCGATCAATTTTATTTATTACCATAATGCATGGAAGCTGGATGTTCTCAATCCATGAGATAAATTCGAAAGTTAAAGGTATGGTTGTCTCATCCTGATAATACCATTTTTCCAATTCATCCATTATGCGTATACCATTAACGATAACCATAATTAAAAAAATGTTAGACTTATCCCTTTCAATGTAATTAATTATCTCGGTATGAATTTTATCTTTCAAATCTTTGGATGTTCGTGTCATTGCTCCAAATCCTGGAAGATCTACGATCTGATAGGGAACAGATGGATCATCATATAATTTCAAAGAAACCGTACTGCCTGCATGCTTTCCAATGGCCCCCGTGGTTAGTTTTTTGTTTTTCAGAAAATATCTAGCAATTGTACTTTTTCCCACATTCGAATTGCCTATGAGCACCAATCGCGGGTGATTCTCCTTAATTTTAAAACTTTTCAGCATATTACGATACCTTTTTCTTGGAAGGAAAGATTTGAAACATCAAATGTCTTTAAAATCATCTGTTAAGAAATCCAGATACATTTTCTTCTTCTCGGATTTAGTGAGAATTGGTCGCTCACTAATCGGTTTTCCCACTTCATGCAATATGTCATTTAAGACATCAATTCCTACGTCTAATTTCAGTTTATCTCCCCGGAATTCAATTACTTTCTTTCCATTTAGTGTAAGACGTAAAATAAACCCTAGACCAAAATAAAATTTATGCTCTTCGATTGGATCGATGGGCGATTTTGAGGTCGCCTCTTTTAATAATTCATATAAAATGTCTTTACTGGCTTGGTGGTCCTCTATATCAAATACTAGAACCCATAAAGCGTGATACCAAATTTTAGTTCTTCGATCTGAACAATACTGAGCGAATGCTTCAGGTGTGATGATTTTTTTCTTTTCACGTTTTTTTTCTAATTCTTCTTGGATGAGTGTTTCCAGATCTTCTGTTATTTCTGGTTTAAACTCGGATTTTATCTCTTCGTACAATCCCCATCCTTCATACGGATCGAATTCAATCTCTTCACCCTCTGATTCCATTTTCTCTATTTCCGGACTATATTCAGCCTCATCGGCAACCTCCTTCACATCCTCAATTGCATTTTGAATCTCCATCATTTCTTCAATGCTTAGGTCTTCAATATCGCTGAAGTCCTTAAGCATTTCTCGAAGTTGTTCGTCATCATCTAGGTCAATATCGGCATATTTAACAACATCAGCAGATAAATCCATGATCTCAATTTCTTGTTCCTCTTGATTATTGGATTTATGTGCAAGATTTTTAGTAGTATTTAATTGATCTGGACTACTTTCGTTTTTTCCAGAAACAGTAGCTTGCTCTTCTTCTTCATTTTTCGTTTTTTCATTATTTTCTTGGGAATCTTTCTCTTCATTCATTATGGGATAAAGGAAACAATATTCTAAATAACTTTTATTCTCTATATAGAGCTAAGTATGAGATTTTATGTGCCTTATGAAATCCAAGGAGATAATTTCAATCTACATATTATGAAAAAAAACCATATCAAGCACCAAAAAAAGCTCTTAAGGGATTCTACGCTTCGCTATTACCTCAATATACCCCCTAATCATAGATCTAAACAAATATGGTTTAAATCTCGTTCCTTATTATATACTATTTTGATTCAAAATACAATAGTCGGATGGGTTGGTGTGAGAAATATAAATTCCACCTCCACTTCATGTTCGATAGAAATTGTGCTCGAATCCTCTCAAAGAAACAAAGGATATGGTAAAGAAATCCTAACTATAATAGAATTTGTAGTTCAGAAATATCTTGCAATACGAAAAATAATAGCTCATGTGTACAAAGAAAATATTCCTGCACGGGGATTATTTGAAAAATTACATTATAAGCAAACAGAAGATCAAAATTCTCTTTCCCAAGAAAAAATGACCTATATAAAGCAATTAAATAAAGGTGATAAAATTAATGGAAAAGTATCATTTACGGAGATTTGATAAAGAAATTACAGATTATAATGAAATAAAAGGCATAATTCAGAGACAAGAGTATCTAACTCTTGCAATGAGTAGATTAAACCGACCATATCTTGTATCCCTTAATTATGGTTATGATGTAAAACAAAAGTGTTTCTATTTTCATTGCGCCAGTGAGGGGAAAAAAATAGATTATCTGTATTCAAATCCAAGAATATATGGGCAAATTTTAGAAAACCTCAAATATTTGGAGGGAAAATGTTCTTATGCATACCGATCCGTTCAATTTGAGGGTGAAGTTTCATTTGTAGAAAAAGATTACGAGAAAAAACATGCTTTACAATTAATGGTAGACAAATTAGAAATTCCCGCTCTTATTAATAAAACTAAAGAGAAGTTTATGACGGATTCAGCAATTGAAAATGTGGTAATTGGAAAAATCAACGTGACAAAATTTTCGGCTAAAGAAGAAAAGTTAACAAGTTGATAAATGAGAGAAAAAAGAATAATTTGTATTTTACTTAAATTTAGTAATTTATTCTCCTTCAAAATCGGATGGGAATACTGTAATTCGTTTCAATTCACCCTTGGAGTCCCCTTTTGTTTTGCGAGGTAATTTATCCAAAATTTCTTGGACCCCTTGGGCAACCTTGTTATCTAAGTATTCATAAACCATGTCTTTTGCTTCAGCGGAGATTCGAATGCTTTGATCTCCTACAGCGAATAGATCCTTTATCTTTGAGCTTCGGATATATTTTACAGTGTAAGGCATTATTTTTCACTTTATTATTTTATCTTAGTTTAATTCAATTATTTTTTAAAATAATTAAGATGTGTTAGTATCTTGAATATTTAAATATATGCCCCAAAACATCGACAAAATTCAAAATCTGTTGCCGAATTAACACGAGGTGGTGTTATATTGATGGAATTTTCCTTTACAGAAATCTCTGCTTAATACTCAAAACCTAACGATTTTTTCTCAATTTCGCAGAGATAGAGAAAACTATGAAAGATCTTCATTACAATTTAATTTTGGAATCAGTTTTTGATTTATTATACCCAAAATCACTTATTTTTTACTTATTTGGAGATTGATTTATCAATTGCTTTTTCATAGTTTTTGAATAAATAATTGATGTCACAATTAAAATAACAAAAAGAACGATTGAAATAACTGTATATATGTAAAATTCAGTTGATTTTTTCTCAATTGCAGAACGGATTGCCTTATATAAAGGATAGATTAACAAGAGCCAAGATAATCGAAAATACGTATACGAGAACACACTTCGAGACCGTGATTTACTCATCTTAGAATCAAACTATTCAGTGGATTCGAAATAACCTGGTGGAATCCAATTTTTGAATTTCACCACATTTTGGACATTTGTAATGTTTATTATCAGTCTTTAAGGATTGAACACACTCGAAACAGACAGGTGCATCACATACACAATAATGCATGGTGGTTATGTCCTTAGATTTTTTACAGACCATGCACATAGACATATCTGAATTGTTAGACATTATATAATATTGATTTTTTACACCATAAAAGTTTTGCATCAATATAAGAGAAAGATTTTTAGTTGTTCACTCAATTGTTCTCTTGGTGACAGAAAATTAGTGAAGAACCGCAATTTCCCCCAATACCATCATTAGGAGAATCCATTAAAAAAAACATGATCGAAAAAAAAACAAGTGTTTTAGAATGTGAAAATTGCGGTAGAAAGTTCAAACGACCGTTTGAAGTCGGAGATTATGTGTATGTGAAACTAGTGGGGAAAAATTGCCCCCAATGCAATAAAACCAATTACACTATTATCCAGATCTATGGTGAATGGGTAAAAGCGAACCGTAAAGAACGAAAAAACTCGTTGTTTTAGCAAATACCGCAACGGTAGCAATTATCTTCACAGCCCACGATTTTTCCCAATTTAGCGAGCTGTAATTCTTGAGATAAATATCCTTTTTTAAACCCTATATCGATAAGTCGTTGGATAGAATTCATTTGTTTCGATTGAATTGATGAACTTGTCTTTATTGATAAATTGAATATATCTTGCGTAGATCTAAGGTATTTCGTAATAATGTAGTCGTTCTTCTTATCAATATTATTGAGATCTACGGGTTTTGCGCCCATATTATAAAAATCTAATATTAAATGAGCGAATGTATTATCTAGTTGAGATAAAATCGTCTGCATACGTGCCTCCTTCCAATTTAAAAACTCTACTCCTACATTCGGTATATTTTGGAGTTCTGATCGAAGAAACTTTTCCGAAGTTCGAAGATATTCCATTTTTGGATCAATATAATGCTCAGTATAATTACTAAATGGAGTAAATAATTTGGGAATAAAAGGATTAATGCTTAATTGTATTCCATTTTTAGGTAGAGATTTACCAACCTTTTGAGTTATTTCCTTTATTAAATTAACAATTCCATCTAAGTCCTCTCGTTTTTCGAAAGGTAATCCTATCAAAAAGTAAAATTTTATTGATTGAAAACCAAAATTAAAGATTTTTCCGCATTTTTCTATTATTTCATTATTGCATATGCCTTTGTTAAGATTATATCTAAGATGATCTGTTCCCGTTTCTGGTGCTATGGTTAAAGATTTCACTCCCCCTTTTCTCAGTATCAATAGAGTTTCATCCGTCATTTTATCAATCCTAACAGAAGGAATCATGATTTCGAGGTCTTTTTCTATAATATAGTGACATATCTCACGAAAATTAGGATGATCGGTAACAGCTGACCCTATCAGAGTGATTTTTTGTGCACCAGTATGGATAATCGAGTCATCGATTAACTTTTTAATTTGAGGTAATGAACGGTTCCGTAGCGGTCGGTTTATATAACCCGTTAAACAAAACCTACATCCGTTTGGGCAACCACGATTAATCTCTATCAAAAAAGTCTCACCAAAAACTAAACTATGATTAGGAGATTGGAACTCGGGTATTATCTGTTTTATTGGGCAGTCAAAATCATCTAAAACCTTGAGTGGAGTACGAAATTTTGGAAAAAAAGATTTTTCGGGACTTTCAGAGGATAAATGCTTTAATGCATAATTTGAAACAATAATATTTGGAAGTTTATGAAGCTCGTCGAGTACACGGGATCGCGCGTTTTCCTCACTCACCTTCGCTAGGGATTTACACATATCCTCAAAAATGGGTTCCAAATCGCTGAAAATCAGAACATCAATAAATGGTAGTAGAAGTAACGGATTGGATTTCACAGCAGACCCCCCGGCAATTATAAGTGGAAATTGACTTTCTCCTCGATCCTTTCCCAGGTGAGGAATATGCATATTCTCCATTAACCATAGGACATTCAAGTAATCTAATTCATAATGAATGGAAAATGCAATAACATCAAAATTATCAATAGTACACCCTGTATCTATGGATTTTAGAGGTATATGCTTATTTTTTTGATTAGGAAAAAAAAATCGTTCACACCTTATACCTGAGTAACTATTAAACAGAGAATATAATAGGTGGATAGTATAACTCGACATGCCTAATTCGTAGATATTAGGATAAATTAGGGCAATTCTTGTTCTAATATCTTTAGAAGGTAGAATTAACTTATTTCGTTCTTTGATAAACACAATCGATCCTACTTAAACTTGATTTTCGTAAATTTCTTCTTTTTAGGTTTCAATTCGCCTTTTTCTTTTTGAATGGATCTTACCTTATTCATGATTTCGGTGAGAATAATGCTGGACTCCCCACGTATTACAACAGAGGCACGTTTATCAAAATCAGTTGGGGTTTTATTTATAATAATAAGTTTACCTCCGTATTTTAAAGTATATTTTGGTAGCATGTCTGCGGGTGAAACTAAAAGAGAAGAACCCACAACAACCATCACATCAGCTTTTTGAGATAAAGCTACGCTTTCGAACCAAATTCCTCTCGGTAACATTTGCTGAAATAACACTACATTCAACATCATATAAGCTCCACATTGTGGACAAGTGGGGGGATATTTATCATCTTCTGGTTGGTGGTTTTTTAGTATTGTCTTGATATTAAATCGCCCGTGACAAGCAACACATTTCATTTCGGTGCCATTTCCATGGATTTCTTGCACAATAACATTTCCGGCTTTTTGATGCAATCCATCAATATTCTGTGTAATTAATCCTTTTAATAATCCGATTTTATCTAATTCTGCTAATACCAAGTGTCCTTTATTGGGTTTTGCTTTAATTATCTGTGGGGCCATTTCCCGTGCCATTTGCCAAAACGATGTAGGATCACGAAGAAAATTTTCTAAAGTTGAGATATCGGGAGAATATTTTGACCACAATCCAGTACCGGGACTACGAAAATCGGGGATTCCTGACTCTGTAGATACACCTGCTCCTGTTAAGACTACTAAAAATTCTGAATCTGTTATTAATTTTGCAGCTTTTTCAATTTGCTTTGGATTGATTTTTCTTCTCTCGGAGATTTTCATTCTTTAGTGATAGTGGGTAGGCTTTCTTAAAAAAAAAACTATTTTAAGTCGGAACTTCATCCCATTTCACACGTTAGAAAACATATTAAAGAAAAAATAGGTGATGATTTATTATTCATTTTATTGCTTTAGAATAAATTAATTGATTAAACAAAAAAGAAATAACTCAGGGATCGTACATGGTAAAGTTAGGAGGACGAGCGATAAACATAGGTTTAAGCGTCTTATTTGGCATCATTGCAGTCTTTTTGATTCTAAGGATATGGAGATACCTACGTAATGAATTAAAAACCGCTCCTAGGCAAAGAATTCGAGATCGGTTTTGGATCACTTTTTCCATGTTGTTGTTTTCAGTAATCCTCACAGCAGTAATATTGTTTATTGCGGCGATGATCTCCTCAACAGTGATATCTAATCGAGCGTACTTGGGAAAGCAAGGAATACTTTCCCTTTTAGATCCTCAATTAATTAATGCTTTTGAATTTCCATTATTACTTCCCTCCACATTAGTGGGCTTAGGTATATTTATCGTCATTTATCCCTTTGGAGAACTCTTTTACATGGGTCAAAAAACCAATGATGGAGCCATGGAAATTCAAAAATGGGTCGAAAAAAACATAATTGATAGATTTCAACCCCCATGGAGTTACATGGTGGGAATTTTAACGTTTTTTGTCATTTACTTGATACCTCCTTATCTCATTACTCGATTATTACCCGTTATGTATTCAAGTGTAGGATCTGACATGTTGAACCATCCTCTTTCGATATATTTTGTTTTTCTCGATTGGTTTATGTTATTTCCTATAATATACTTGACCTACTATGCCACTATAGGAACTTCTCAAGCACTTTTCATCGGATTAAAACGTAATTTACGCAAAGCTGAACGAAAACGAATTTTTTATTTGATCACTGCCTTCATCGCGATAATTACAACCATTTTAAACTTGATAAATTATATTCCCCTTCTTTTTAGACCGGGGAGTTTAACTACCGAAATAAGCCAAGCTGGTGAGGGAGCTATTGGATTTCTCCAACGTGAAATAGGAAGACTTCTTAACACTGTTTTTGGACAAGGGGCAGAGGATATTTGGTATCTTTTTTCCATCGTAGTTCCCTTAGATCTGTTTATTTTTTTCTTATCCACCATGATTTTTGCCCTTGTAGGATTCTTTTCAAAATTCCTTAATAAGGAACCTTTAAATCGCCCGATTCTCGTATTATTTGCTGCAAACATCTTGTGTGGTATTCCGTTTCAAATATTCGGATTCATCATAACAAAATGGCCGTGGGTTTTTCCTGTTCAAAATGCTTATTTTTCTATACCTGCAATAGATGTAAATACTGCTCGAATTTTCATCCCTGCTGTCACTATTGACAAAATTTTCATGGCAATCTTCCTCATTTACCAACTATTCTTCAACAAAAATCTGCGTCAAACCGTGAATGAACTTTCCATCTCGCAAGCGATTGCGGATAAAGAAGTTAAAGTATTGCTCAAATATGCTCATAACAAAGATTCACGAATTAGAAGATTAGTATTGGAAGCTGTGGGACATATATGTGAGACATACCCCGATGAAATTGAAGATTTTTTATCAGTATTTTACGAATTGGCTGGTGATCATGATTCAGAAGTGATTCGGGCAATAGGTCCGGCAGTAAAATTCATTAGTTTTCGAGGAACTCCAGAAAATCTTGTGCCTATCCTTCAAATCGCATTTGGCACGGAGCAAGATGTTAGCATCTCGGAAATGCAAAAAGTATTACTAGAACTCGGAAGAACAAATCCTGAAAAAGTTCAAAGTATTTACGAGAATTTGTATGAGGGATATTTACCAGACAAGGCGAAAGACGCCATGGTTAGTGTCCTACATACATTAGGGGATATTTTCCCTGAACTTTCTTATAATATTGCGATTCCTTTACTTGAGCGAAAGACATTGAGAATTCGACAAGGTGCAATGCAAATCATCAAAAATCTCATTCATGATTTTAAACCTAAATTTCGTTCTTTATACGATAAAATGAAAGAGATCGCTGATAACAGAAAAGAACCCTTACGAGGGGCTGCAATTGAAGCTATGGCTTACATTTGCTCAGTTAACGGTGCTTATATCGATGAATTTTTGCATGACTACAAAGAATTTATCGGATTAGAAGATGAAGATCTAAAGCAAGTTATTGGTGGATTAACCCAGATCATAATTTCCTTTCCCGAGTATATTGATAGGGTCTTTCCCCAAATTGCTACTGGGTTTTCAGATTTTCATCCAGAATTAAAAGGGGATATAATTATCACTCTAGGCGTTATTTCTATGCATACTTCGCTTGAATTCTATCTTGCCAATATACACTCCCATTTTCTAAAGATTATCAATGAACCAAAATATCGAAAAATATTATTAAATACACTCAGATTTCTCTTTAAAGCTCGCTTAGAATTATTTAATATAGAACAATGTCGAAATTTATTATCGTCATTTCTACTAGATAAGGATACAGAAACCCGAAAAGATAGTGTAAATATTATTAACTCAATAGATTTTATTTACTCATTTAATATATATCTGGAAACTTTACGTAAATCCGAGAAACGAGAGGATAAAATCTTTCTATTATCATCCATGAATGAATTACTAGATTCCCATTATTTAACTCGAGATATTTTAGATGAATCTCTTTCCCAATATTTTTTTAAAGTTCTCACTGCTATTGATGTGGAAGACTCAGGAATATTGCCCTTGGTGACAAAACTTCTGTGTAATTTAAGTCAATATTCTAATCCTTTGACAGTAATTTCATATGCATTTTTAGACTCCGTTCTACAAGGGAATAATGATCATGCAACTTCCTACGTTTTGAGTTATTTCGGAAAACTAATAGTTCAGTTACAATTGAATCCGAATAAATATCAAATAAAAATGAACTATCGTCAATTCATTGATGAAGTAAAACATTTTGCAGAAAATGATCAAATGCCGAATTCTCAGATCTCAGCATTTTATACGCTTACATTACTTTACAATAATGATTATAATCTCGGAATCGAATTTTATAACTTCTGTTATTCGCATCGAAATACGAAGGGAACTGAGAATCGCTCTACAATTTTAAAATTACTGACAAATATTGCATGCAACACACCTGAGGTGTTTTTTAAGCAGTTCCAAGAGCAAGATGTGCGATGGTTGGATCCCTCTCGATTGGAATTAGAAATTTTGCCTCTAATAATGAAAAATTTGGATACTATTGACAAACTAGAAGAATCTGTAGTATACAGTGTTAGTTTACTTACCAATACCTACGGAACCTCTCAAATCCTCAAGGAATTTCTAGTTCAAGCAATTCGTAAAATAAGGAAATCTATTAATCAGCGAGTGAATATGATAAATTGTCTTATTCAAATCCCCGATATTGAATGGGATATCCGAATTATTCGTAAAATTATTTCATATACTAATTCATCGAACCCACAAATCCGTGAAGCGAGTTTAAAGGCATTGGTGATGGTACTAGACAAAATTAAACCATTGGAGAAATATCACGATATCACAAAATTAACTCATCAGAGATCTGTGAATCTTCTTATTAATGCAATTATGCAAAGAAAGTTTGCGCGTGATAAGGACGATGAAGTAAGATCAGTGTTCATCCGCATTGCTCGCGATATTGCAATTAAAAATCCAGATTTCAATGTACCTATGTTGTTTATCCGTGATCTTGGTGTTGATAAATCGTATATAATTTCAAGTCAAGCAATTTCTGCATATTTCAAATACATAAAAACCTATCCGGAGAAACTTGAAACAACTGCAGGATATTTGCGATTATTTGCAAATTCAAAGTACACACATACCAAAAACTTAATTTTAGAGAATATTACTCAATTGGACTATACGGGATCAGAATTGACATATGTACTACCCACACTCTTGAAACTCGCAGAAGATAGTGACTCAAGAATACGTAATAAAAGTTTGAAAATTTATCAAGAGATTTACCGGAATACGACTGATAAATTGTTCGATTTTATTGAACTTTTAGTCCGGGTCACTCGGAAAAAAGATCCTCGTATACGAATCGATTCACTAAATATAATATCAGAAATAGCATTTGAATTTCCTGAGGAAGTTTCTAAACGTAATCTTGTATTTGAGATGTTTACTCAACTTTCTAAGGACAATGACTCAGTAGTAAAACGAATGGTCTCAGAGAAACTTGAAAATATGATTAAAATCTTCCCAGAACATCTGAACATTGTGTTACGTATGTTATATTCATTAATCCGCGAAAGTGATCGGAAAACATTCTTTAACTGTATTGAATCATTGCGTTATGTATTGTTACTCTATCCCGAACAGCGAAAAATCATCAGAGATGCAATCCAACGATTCTACAAGAGAACAGCGCATCCTGCGTTGGAAAAACTCCTTGAGGAATTTTAAAATCATTTTTCCTTTTTTTTTGTTTACAGAGTTCCCCAAGTTTTCTAAATTCGATCCAATAAACTTAATTTAGGGTATATCGAAAGGTAGAATACTACTAAAAGGAATAGTTGAAAATGGGAATAATGGAAGGAAAAATCGCATTAGTTGCAGGAAATCTTGGTAAACTAAAAAATGATAAATTTATATTAGATCTTGGTGGTTATATTGCGAAATATCTTGCAGATGAAGGCGCCAATGTCATAGTTATTGACTTAGAAGAAGGAATAACTAAAAGTTGTGTTAAACATTTAGGTCATACCAAAATAAAAGCAAAAACTTGTGACTTACTGAAAGATCGGGCATATGAAACGAAGAATTTTGAAGAAGATGGTCGAGTTAAAACCGATGTTATCTGGACCGATAGTCCAGCACACACATTAATCAAGGAAATTATTGACGAATACGGAAAATTGGATGCACTTGTTACCAATTTTGATTATTACGAAAAAGAAAAAATTTTGGATATAACTGAAGAATCATACGCTAAAATGCGTGAGCTAAATGTTATACCTGTATTTCATCTTTTGGCAGCGGTTAGAGAACAATTTTCAGCACAGACGAAAACGACAGGTTCATTTGCCAAGGTAGTAATTTTAACTAATATGGTAGGAAAAGCAGGATTAAATATGGCTGCTGTATACAGTGCTTTCAAAGCATCCATGATTGGTTTAACCAAAAATACCGCAAGAGAATTTGGACGTTTTGCAAGCGTAAATGCAGTTGCTATGGCTCCATTAGGGGGAAAAAGTATGCAGGGTCCAAAAGAAAGAGCTAAAAAAGTCTTTGCCCTTATAACAAGCACTGCAATGGGCAATTTAAGTATTATGCCAGAGCATATTACTCCTCTAGTAGGATTTTTGTGCTCAGATGGTGCTGCTGCAATAACTGGACAAACTATCAGTATAGATGGAGGATTATGGCTCAAATTAGAGCAATAGGAGTGGATCATTATGGAAAATTTACTTAAAGGAAAAATAGCAATAATTACTGGTTCAGGACGAGGAATTGGTAAAGCAATTGCTGAATTATTTGTTGAACAAGGAGCAAAAGTCACAGTTAATGATATAGATACAGATGTATGTAACCAAACTGCTGCTGAAATCAACGAGAAATATCCCAATTGTGCAATCTCATGTGTTGCTGATGTAACGAATAAAGAACAAGTTCAAAAAATGGTTGATGATACAATCGCAAAATTCGGAGATATTGATATTCTCGTAAACAATGCCGGATTAACTCGAGATGCGTTGATTCATAAGATGGATGATAAATTAATGCGTTTAATAATAGATATTAATCTTAAAGGAACAATTCTCTGTACTCAAGCTGTACTTCCCAATATGTTGAAAGAAGAGAGAGATTACCAATTTAAAAAAATCGTAAATTTTGCATCAACAACAGGTGTGAGTGGAAATATTGGGCAAACTAATTATGCAGTAGCTAAGGGTGGGGTTATAGGTTTTACTAAAGCATGTGCTAGAGAATATTCCCTCAACCGAATCTGTGTAAATAGCGTTGCCCCATCTTTTATCGAAACACGCATGACTCAAGAAAAAAAACCTGGTGATAAGCTTGGTATTCCAAAAGCGATGCGAGATCTTATCATAAATGGGATTCCATTCGCTCGAGATGGTCGTGGGGGGCTTCCTTTGGACGTTGCTAAACTTTGCTTGTTTTTCTCTTCCACTTTAAGCGATTGGATCACGGGGCAACTATTAACATGCGATGGTGGAACCCATATTTAAATAAAATCCTCTTTTTTTATTTTTCATTGAGTTTTAATTTATAGTTTCCAACTAAAATTTCGATAAGATAACTATTAAGCAATTTTCGCCTTTTCCTTAGATGAGAAAACAGATCAGAAAATCAAGATATTATATGTTGCAAAACTATGTTTATTCTTCTCATCAACCTTAAGTGACTGGATTACAGGTCAGTTGCTGATCCGTGATGGTGCTGCATTTATATAATTTATTTTTTTTTTCCCCTTGTGGGACTTAATTTCTTTATAAACTTTCTAATGGATATTTCTATAGATAAGATATTAAGCAATTTTCAACTTTTCCTTAAGTGTACAAACAGAAGATTTTAGAGCTGATTAATGAGTGCAAACCACCAAGTACGAGCACGTTATATTCTATTTAGATGTCACTGGATCCCATGTAAAGCGAAAAGATGTTACCAAGGCAGTGATCCAATTTATCAAAGAAAAATCACATCTGAACCCTCTTACTAAATATGGACTCATGTATTTTAAAGCGGGGGGGTATCCTGAATATATTGATGAGGATGATTCCGACCTAATAGTAAAAAAAATCAATGACGATTGGAAAGATAAAGAAAGTGCTGAAAATTTTTTGGAAAATGGTCTGTTTTATTGTTTATCAGTTGTGGCTCAAAAATCTACTGAACGTGCGGGTGAATTTCGCGTAATTGTTATAACTGATAAGCCCTCAAATAAACCAGCGGAATATCAAGAGGCATTATTCAACTTAGTTGACACCGTTTGCTTTTTTCCAACTTATATTGATATTATTCGGGTAGGGTCGCAACGCTTCTATTCTGATGATGTGAAATTGCGGATCGTTACTTCTACGACGAATGGAGGTCTCTTTTACGTTTCAGAGTCAAAACACCTTACTCAAATCCTTCAAGGATTAACCAAAAGCAAACGTTTTACTGCTTTAAACCAACCCGAGAAAATTGTAATAGATGAAGATAATAAAGAATTTTATGAGAATTTGGCAACAGATCTTTTAACTCCGACTCCTCATGAGGAATTGGGTTTATGTGCATTTTGTAACAGTGAGATCTGTGATAGCGGGATTTATACTCGAATCTTAAAATGCTATAATTGTGGTTCTTCTTTTCATGAATACCATATTGGAAAATATGCCTTCGACCATAATATCGGATTACCGCATATTTTTCGATGTCCTCAATGTGATGTGTTATTAAAAATGGATGAACACGCAGTTCTTGTGATTAACGATATACTTATCGAACAGGAAACAGGAGATTTTATGGATGATGAAAAATTCCAAGGGGAATATTATAACACAGAAGCGTCGGAGATAGAAATGGAAGTAAATATGGAATCGGTGTTAGAACAAGAAAATCTGAATGATGAATATTTTGAAATTACCGAGCAAGAACTACAGAATCCCTCAAATAAAAATGGACAAACAATCCCCCTCCGCCCAAGTGGATTTGGTTTTTTCCAGAAGCCTCTGGTTAACTTAAACGGAGTAAAAAACCCAGAATATGAAGTTCCTGCCTCTATCGATTCATCTACACCCGTGAATGAAACATTCGAAACGCAAAAAACAGTAACGTCCCCAAATTCTCGTTCTAAACGCTCATCCAATACACGAAAATTCTTGGTATGTAAAATCTGTGGAACTTCGAATAATATTTATAATAAAAAATGTAAAAATTGTGGAGTTGATCTTTAGAGTTCTTCAGGGAAATCTTCTGTAAATTCGACTTCTAATTCCCACCTGCTTTTCAGCTTTTTTCGATTCGCAAGATGGAATTTAGTGTATTTCGCTTCAGCCTTTATAACCTTTTCCCGCTTCTTGAGCTCTTTAGCTTGTATAAAGGCATTTGTTTCTGGTTTAGGACGAATCTCTCGGGGATCCACTTCAAAATTAAGATTTTTAATTTCCCCTGAGATTCTCGTTCGGTTTGAATGGTGTGTATGTTTCTTATCTGGCATTAACTTCAACTCGATTTGATTGTAATTAAAAGATAAATAATTTCAATAAAATGTAACAAAAATCACTTTCAGGGTATCTTGAAAAAATTAAGGCAGTTTTCGTCATAGCCCCAAAGAATTAGTCAGAATAGATTTTTATAACTTACTGTTATCAAATTATAAGTCCAAAGATTTATGTTCTAGCGAATTTTTTTCTCCGTTCTTTCACTATATGCTGTTCCAATTCATCAAAAGTCGCACTAGGTCGAGTAAATTGCATCTCGTAAAGGTGATTATAGAGACCCTCTTTATTTTTTACCAATTCTTCATGAGTTCCTATTTGAATTATTCTACCATTTTCGAGAACACAGATCAGATCTGCATTCAGAACAGTTGATAATCGGTGAGCAATTATAAATGAATTTCTGTTTTCCAACAAAGTTTTCAAAGCTTCTTGAATCTTTAATTCTGTATAAGGATCTACCGAGGAAGTAGCTTCATCTAATATTAGAATCCGTGGATTAGCTATGAGAGCCCGAGCAAACGAAATAAGTTGTCTCTGACCCACACTCAGTAAAGTTCCCCGTTCACGTACTTCCGTTTCATAACCATTCACTAATTTCATGATGAATTTATGGGCTCCTAATTTCCTAGTAGTCTTCAATATCTCTTTATCCGTTGCATCTGGTTTACCATAGCGTATGTTTTCCATGACGGTACCACTAAATAAATACGTATCTTGAAGTACAATTGCCATTTGGTTTCGTAAAGACTCTGGATCGATCTTTCTGATGTCTATTCCATCAATTAAAATCCGACCCTCAGTAGGATCATAAAATCGTGCGAGTAAGGAAATTAATGTGGTCTTACCGGCTCCTGTAAACCCAACGAAGGCAATCGATTGATTTGGTGAGACTTTTAAGTTAACCTCTTTAAGAACGGGAATATCTTTTTCATAAGAGAAACTCAAATCTTGGAATTCTATATTACCTTCAATACGATCAATATAAACCGCGTCTTTAGGGGAAGTAAGTTGAGGTTTTGTGTCTAGGATTGTTAAAATACGTTCTCCAGCAGCCATTGCCAGCTGAATTGTGTTATAAAAGTTGACCAAATTACCTAATGGACCTATAAAGAACGCTACAAGAAGAAAATAAGATACAAGCTCCGGAATAGTGAGATCTCCTGCATCCACTAACCTTGAACCCACAATGAGAATAGTACCCATAATAAGAGCTAAAATTATTTGAACAAATGGGACCAGAAAAGCCTGTAAACGAGCTGCAGACAAATTAACACTACGATCCGCCTCTGCCGCCAATTGAAAACTCTCGATATTTTGCTGTTCAGTTACGAATGCTTTTATGGTCCTACTTCCCTGAATAGTTTCTTGCAGTAAACTTGTGATAATCGAAATCGTTTGACGTGTTCTCCTCCAGTATTCTCTTGCTTTTCTCGCTATCAAAAAGAAGATTATTCCTAATACTGGAACAAACCCAAGGATTAGAAAAGTCAACCTCCAAGAGAAAAACATCATTAAGGTCATCGCAATAACTACAGTGAGAAGATCTGCAATGATTTGTATTGCGGCATTACTAATCAAATTGTTAACTCGATCTACATCATTCGAGAGTGTGGAAAGGATTTTTCCCGAAGGTCTCGAACTATAATACTTTAAAGATAATGTTTGGATATGCGAAAATAACTCTGTTCGGATATCACTTATAGCGGTTAAACTTAAGTTTGCAACATTTCTTTGGTAAATCCATTTAAGGAATAAATTGAAGGTTACAACTCCCAATAAGATCAAGGATGCGATCCATATTTCATTCCATGCTTGATTTTGTAAGAGAGGGTCGTCAGTAACAGCGCTAATGGATCCTATAATTCTATACATCAGTAGAGGGAATGCAAGTCCAGTTAAAGATACAATAATGGATAAAATGAAAAGAACTGTGATTTTTCTTTTATATTTAAGGATATAATTAAAAAGTCGCTTTATAATGACATAATCCTTATACTTCCATGTACGTTGTTCTTCCTCGGGGATATCCGTTCTTCGATTTTTACGTTCAATTCGACGTTGTCTTCTTGATTTCTTCTGTGTCAATCAGATACCTCCTCATACTTTTTTGGACTCGTTTTATTGAACGGAATTTCCACATGGCGTTCTTCATCTTGTAGAGCTGCCACTTCTTTCTCACGAACATGGCGTTTATACATAGTACGATAAATTTTCGTATAAATTCCATTTGATTGCATAAGTTGTTCATGAGTACCTTGTTCCACTATTCTTCCATCATCTAAAACGAAAATTCGATCGCAATTTCGAACAGTTGATAGTCTTTGAGTTATAATAAAAGTGGTTCTTCCCTCAAATAATTGTTCCAGTGCCTCTTGAATCTCAAATTCAGTGTCTA
Organism: Promethearchaeota archaeon; assembly: GCA_016933055.1. Classification (GTDB taxonomy): domain Archaea; phylum Asgardarchaeota; class Lokiarchaeia; order Sigyniarchaeales; family Promethearchaeaceae; genus AMARA-1. The sequence continues at coordinate 569,939 of JAFGBS010000009.1, forward strand.
CATCTACGGCACTGAGACTGTCGTCTAAAATTAAGATTTTTGGGTCTTGAAGAAGAGCTCTGGCAATTGCAATTCTTTGTTTTTGACCTCCACTTAGAGTCTGCCCTCGCTCCCCAACCACCGTATCATATCCTTCTGGTAATGACATTATGTATTCATGAATTTTCGCAACTTTCGCAACAGTTATCATATCTTCCTCTTTAACCCGTTTTTTTCCGTAGCAGATGTTGTTCTTGATGGAACGGGAAAACAAAAAGGACTCTTGAGCAACAATTCCAATTTGTTTTCGATAGTGTTTTAAATCCAGTTCTCTAATATCAATTCCGTCAATATAGATATTTCCAGTCGTTGTATCATAAAATCTTGGAATCAGATTAATAAGTGTGGTTTTTCCACTTCCTGTTGCTCCTAAAAACGCCACTGTTTCTCCCGTTTTAATGTCAATCGAAATATCCTGCAAAGCTAACTTTGGTGCATGATCTTCCGTGAGATCATCATATGAAAAGCTAACCTCTTTAAATACAACATGACCGTTAAATTCGAATGGAATCACGGGCGTCGATGAGATTTCTTCAAATTTTGAATTCAGATGAATAGGATCAATTTTGGGGATGATTACTTCTTGAGGGATATCCAGAGGGATTTTTTTCATTCGCTTTTTATGAATCTTTTCAAACTGCTTGCGCAGTACTTCTTTTTCTAAACGTAAAAATGATAATGCATCTTGAGTAATTACTTTTGAACCGGTGGCGGTATCTTTTCGAGTAGCTGGAACAATTCCTTTTTTAATTAATAATTTTTCATACTTTTTAGCTATTTCTATATGAACAAGAGGTTCGGGAGAATACATGGTTTTTTGGAGCTCAATCACGCGATTTTGTTCATAATCATTTTCTGAGAAATATTCAATGTATAATAGCAGAGAGTCCATAGGATCTTTTCGTAGTTCAACTAGGGTAGTATCATAAATATTTCTTAAACGTCTATATACGTTTTCCATAAGATCGTTGTTTTCAAGAAGGAACAACAAATATTGGGCAATGAATGAAATTGGATTTGTCAAATCACTTGGTTTTGGTTCACTTAAAGCAAGTTCCTCCAGTTGTTCTAGGAATTCCGGTCTTTTAGTTAAAATTGCGATTTTCTGAGATAATGGAGTTATAAAATTTAACCCATTAAAGATGATCGGTTCATTACCTTTGAAATAAATGGTTTCAACCGCACTAGTTTTGACATTTCGTGGAAGAATTGTTGTCTCTTCAAATCTTTTCAATATTCGTTTTGCACGTTTTTCCCGACGAGTTTCTTCTGGTTTTGGCATTCCAATAAGGGCATCAATAGTATCTATTATTTTTTCATCCTTAAGAAGGCGAATATACAGATCCCCCAGTGCTCGACTGGGATCAATAGGTTGATCTGGCACCTGAATCTCATTTCGATTGTCTATTATTTCATTTACTCGGTCTAATGCTGCTCGATTTGCAGATAATTCATTGAAGAAATTCACAATCATCCGAATGGGTTCATAAATCGTGATAAAATATACAAAAGTTGCTACAACAGATCCCAGAGAAAATACCCTGTCCCCAGGATGAGTAATTAACCATCCTCCAATAAATACAACAATGGCGCTTCCTGCCATTGTAAAATATTCAGATAAAGGAGAATATAAAGTCTGTAATCGAATAACTTGTTTACTTTTATTTAAAAAGTCCTCGTTATCTCTGTTATATTTATCCATCTCCATTTTTTGGCGACCAAAAGCTTTAACAACTCTCACACCCGTGATATTTTCTTCAATAGTGGATAGCATTTCTCCGCGGGCCTCATACATAGCCAGGGAAGAAGGATGGATTCGTTTGCGGTACCATCCCATGAGGATAAATAGAGGAGGGGTTAATCCTATGAAAACAAACGACATTATGGGATTTATCTGCCAGACATAATAAATTATTATAAACAAGGAAACCACATTCCGAATTAGATTTTGGAATTGATTTGCTAAGAAATTCTTTATAGCGTTTACATCCGATGTCGCTTTACTCATCAAATTGCCCGTCCGATTTTTATCGTAGAAACTGTAACTTTGACGGGACAATGCCACAAAAATGTCATTGCGGATATTAAAAATAATATTTGTTCTCAAATTTTGCTGAACAATCATCCTAACTAGCTCACAGATTCCCGCAATAAAGAAAATCAGAGCAAGTTGAATTATAAAAGTTCGAATGAGTCCAAATTGTCTTTTTTTTATAATATCATCGATTAACACCGAAAAAAATTGGGGTAATCTCAGTGAAAATATATTTGAAGCAGTTGCGAATATCACTGATACTAGGATCAAATACCAGTATTTTTTGAAATATTTTGCTAACACACCTTGCTTCTGGTTGGGATAGCTCATGATACCACAGAATCGGATTCGTCAAACGACAATAAAGTACCATCATTTAAAAAGGAATTGAGCTAATAGGGTTGATTCTTACATTATTTTCTTGAAAGTTTAAACAGCTAATTAAGTAAAACTTAACTTTCTCTAAAGGAATGTCTTTCTGTGCATGAAAAAATTGGCTCTTATTATAATTTTATTCGTTTATAGGTAACGATTTCAATCTCTTTTTGTCGACTTCTCAAATATATGAAATTCCCTTCTGATTATCTCCGTATTATCATCATATAAAGACTTCTTATCTGCAAATAACTGAAGATCTTGATCAGATTTTTCTGCAATGAAACTATTGCCATAGATTGAAACTGGATAGCATCCGAATTCTGCAGCAATGTCTTCTATGTTAATTCTATAGCGTCCACCATCTAATGTCTCCACAGCGGGAGAAGTTACGACGATCCGGTGTCTCTCTTTAAGAATTTTGGATCCTTCTGAAAATAGTTTAGAATAGCTTGGAACAACAAGCTGCTCCATAACTGGTGATAACTGTTCATACCGAGGTAATTCTCGATAAAAAGGTAATAAATAAGGTTCAGAAACAATACCATCAAAAGAAAATTCCTTGAAAATGGAGGACAAATTTGCAATATCCCCCTCTTTATATTGATTTGCATTGATTTTTTGAGGATTTTCAAGAATCTTTGAAACCCATTTAAGATTCTTAAGCGTTCCTTTGATGCGTTCAGGTTCAAGATCCATTCCATAAGTTTGGATCCCCATGGTGTGTGCAAACAATAAAATGGTTCCTGAACCACAGAAAGGATCCAATATCCGATTACTAGCATTGGGTTTCTTTAAATGTAGTAGTCCTAACATGATCTTTGCAAACTTCGGAGGAATACTGGATTTCACGTCCTTGTAAGGACGGTTCTCATCTAATTTTTTCATCTCATTCGAATTCGTAACATTTATTGTGTAGCCAATATGTATTCCCTCTTCGGTCATAACATACAACAATTCTTTGCGGTGATCTTGAAAGAGTTTATAAGCCCAGAAATGATGGGGAAAGAGAGGATTTAATGTGCCTTTATTAATTCGATCCTCAGGATAACGATAATATAATGCATTTTTTGCTCCTTTCTCTTTTAAAATTTTCATCCATTCTTTATTTAAGAAAGGTAGAAAATGCTGAACAAGAGTTTTATAATAGGCTTTTTGGAATGTAATACCGTAGATGGAATTTGCAACAAAATATTTAATCGGTTGAATTTTTCCAAAAATAGGGTAACAAGCATCCTTAAGGATATTTTCGATGTATTTTCGTTGTTTGGATTGGATTGTCATCTCAGATGTTATTTCTTTGGGAAAAGCTTCTTGAAAAGTTCGTAAATCAATAAATTCAACCAGTTTACCGATCTTTTGGGTTCCTCCTAATTGAAACATTAACCAGTCAAAATTTTTATCTTTTATAGGTTCCTGTTCAAATTCTACAACAGCGCCGGATGCAGAATAATCAGTTACACGACCTTTATATGGGGGACACTCCAAAATATTATTAATCTCAGCTAGTGAAAGTCTCCAGTTTGTACCTAAGATGAAAATGAATCTAGACATTGTGGTAATTTTCCATAATTATATTTGTGCATTGGTATTATCGGGATTTCATTAGGTTTTTCATTTCCATGAAAATTAATCTGATAAAGGGGATAATTCAAATAGCAAAGGAAATATTAGACAACCCATGGAACAAAATCTCAAATCTATATGCTTTGATTATTCTCATAACAATCGATTAACGATTGAAAATACAGCTTATGCAGATTTTATCCATTTTCTTTTTACAAGTAGTTATAAGGTTGGGAAAATAACTACAGGAATCACTTCCGAAAAGTTAGAACCTTACGACGTATTAGTTCTTGGGAGTCCCCTTGAATCTACCTTAACACCGTATGAAATTGAAATAATATTGGAGTTTGTCAAACAAGGGGGTGGTTTATTGGTCATCAATGATGATGGTGGAGATGAAGGAAATAAAACTAATCTAAATGATTTAACATCTATATTCGGTTTCAAGTTTAATCCAGATGTATTATCAGACAGTATGAATTATATCCGTCAACAAAACCGACCCCTCATCTCCAAATTAGAGAAACATTACGTAACCCAAGAAGTGGAGGAATTTGTTCACGCTTCTGGATGTACACTCACGGTAGAAGAAATCCTATCGGAGGATCCCAATGTTGATATACACATCTTGGCTCGTAGTGGTTTGAATGCATTCACCAAATTACTAAATGGAGATGAAAGCGACAGTCCTAATGTCCCTGTTCTTGTGGGTGTGAATTATTATAAGGGAAAAGTAGTCGGAATTGGAAATCTGTCCTTTTTGTCCTCCCTAAGTTCTAGTTACGGATTTAATGCCTATGACAATAACGTCTTAGCATCTAATATCTTCAATTGGCTAGGGTATTCCATGGAATCTAATGGACTGTCCTATGAAAATAAAATTGTGAGTGTTCCTCTCAACTATGCATTGTATATATGGGTAGAAAAACTGATAGAAAACCAAGAATGGGGTTCCTTTAGTGATATTACCAACTTTGCTTTAAAATATGTGAAAGATCATTATGATCGAGTCATTGAGGAAAGTACAGCAATAAAGAAAAAACTACAGGAACTCAAAGATGAAAAGAAGAAGGATGCAAAAGCAAAGGCTCAAAAGTTGGACAAAGAAAGAAAGAAGAGTTTAGAGGAAATAGAAGACTCGTTATATAATCTATTGGATGAGAAAGAAAAACGAGAAAAAGATACAATCAAAGATATAATGAGTGCGTTAAAGAAATATGAAGAGAAAGGCGAAGATTAAGACTTAAGATTCGATAATGATACATAAAAACCGTCCAGTTCTCCGACACATTCATTTTATGAATTATACTTCAAAAGTTTTTTAAATACTAAGACCCAAATATAAGAAGAATGTGGATTAGTCTTTCTTCTTAAGAATACCCATTTGTAAAGGAGGGCTCCCTAATGGTTTATTACAATAAAATTCTTAAAGAGTGCGTCGAAGCAATCAATAAATGTGTTGATAAGAATTACACCGACATTACTGTGAAGCGTATTCGAAAATGCAACGACATTCCCTCCTCTGATCGTTCTCGTATTCATTTTATTTCCAGAGCTCTTGAAGATCTAAAAACACAAGGACATCTTCAATTAATTGGACGAAATTCACCCAAAGTATATAAAATTTTAAACAAAATTTCTTTTAAGAGTGTAAAAGATCAGTCTAAATAAGATCTTGATCTACATGGTGATTTTTTTTTGAAGATAGGTGTAGCAGGCAAAGGTGGTACGGGAAAAACTTTGATTGCGGGAACTCTTGCACGGTTTTTCGCAAAATCTTTCAAAGTACTGGCAATAGATAATGATCCCTCTATGAATTTGATCTATTCCTTGGGAATGGATCCGGCATTACGCAATGAGATTACACCGATTGCCCATATGACAAAACTAGTCCTAGAACGAACGAGTATAGAAGGAGCAGGATCAGTTATTTATAAAGCTAATCCCTATGTGTCTGATATTCCTGATACCTTTAAGATCCATGGTCCTGATAATCTAGAACTGCTTGTATTAGGAACGGTGGAGCAACCCAGCTCGGGATGTTTATGCGCACCTAATGTACTAGTACGTTCATTGCTTTCTGATTTGATTCTGAACCGCGATGAAGTGGTTATTGTGGATTTCGAAGCCGGAATAGAACACATTAGTCGGGGTACCGGTAAATCTATTGATGTAATGCTAATTGTTACAGGAGCTTATCAAAAAAGTCTGGATCTAACTGAAAAATTATCTAGATTATCACAGGAATTAGGTATTAAGAAGACTTTTCTCATAGGTAACATGATAGAAAATAAACAATCTGAAGAATTTTTACATAATTGGGCGGAAGATAATAGCCTTGAGATAATTGGTATAATTCCACGAGATCCAGATATTATTCGATGTGAACAAATTGGCGAGTCTCCATATGATACCATTCGAATGACCTCTCCGGCATTGAACGAGATAAAACGCATTTTTCAAAATCTAAAGCGGTATTATATCGACTCAGAATAACTTTAAAAAGTACCAAATAGAATTGGTTTTAACGTACCTAATTATCACTTCCATTGAAATAATATGTTTGATCGATTTAAAAAAAAGGAAAAACCATTGCGGGAATTTCTTGTTGAAGCCATTGATTTTTTGGTAGATAAACAAGTTTCTGAGACTCTAATACTGTCTAGTTATAAAATCAATACGGTTTTTAAGACTAATTTCGGAGTTACCTTTCGAGTTGATCGTATAGGAAGAGCCCTTAGTAGGTTTGCTAAAAAGAACAAATTGGAGCGACTAGATACTAATATTCCTAAATATAAATTAACTGTCTCTCAATACCGTGCTTCTAAAATAGATGATGACGAGGAATAAATTCAAACTACGTATTATTCATAAACAATGATTTTTATGAGCGAAAAAGCATACATTCGTTCTATTGAACGGGGTGTTTCCTTCCTTAAAAAAACTATGGAGTTGAAAAATCCCAGAAGAACAATCAAAATGGGAAGAAAATCGGTAAAATTTCTTAGAAAAGCTATAACGATCGCAGAAAAGATTGGATTACGAAAAAAGATTCCTTTTATCTACGAATATTTACAACAAGTACAGGCTACATTAGGTGCTAATTACTTAGAGTTGAAGAAACATCAAGATGCGATTAAAATTTTTCAACATGCATTGGAATCAAATTCCAAATCTCCACAAAACACAAAACAAATAGAAATTAAATCCCTTCTTCTTGCCGAATTAGCGAAAATTTATGCCAATGATTTGGGCAATTTGAAGAAAGCAGAAAAGTATGCGAATCGCTCCCTTAAATTGGGATTAGATAAGAATTATAACCAAGAGGATCTCTTGGATCTATATCTTGCCCTTAATTCAATTTATTTAAGAATAGGAAATATTGATAAAATTAGTAAAAATTATCGAATGATGGTGAAACTGGCAAAGAGAGACAAACGTAAGCAGTTAAAGGCGCAAATATATTACACCTATGGAAAATTCTTGCATAGTATCAAAAATGACGCCGGGGAGAGTCGAAAATATTTACGGAAATCTCAAACATTATTCGAATCTTTAGGATCCCATCAACTTTGTGAAGAAGTGACAAAATTTATTGAAGAAAATTTGAGTCCTATCGACTCGAATAATCACATAACGGATAATCTAAACCCTTCTTAATGCATTGCGAATATATTTTAACTCCCTTTTCTTATGTTCGTAATAGCTCAATTTAAGTTGAAAATTGAAGAACCTCCTCAATTCATAATGAAATTTAAAGCCTTAAATAGGGAAATAAAATAGTTTTTGAAAGATTAATCATTTATCTAGTATAAAACTCTATATAAAGTATTAATGTTTTCCACAAAGACTTATATATTGAAAAATCTTAACGGATATAGAGAAAACCTAATAATACCTATTATGGTCTACAAATTGGTTTAAACTTTGATTAAACCAGCGCATGTCTTAAAAATAAGATTAAGCTTGAAATTTAAGACACATGCCTTAGCAAAAACAACGAACATTAGGAGGAGGTTAAAAGTCAAATGAGCAAAAATCAACCAAAAAATAACAAGATATTAGGAGCTTGCATTGGAGATTGTATCCATGTTGCCGGGTTGACGAAATTCTTTCGCATAGCTAACCAATATGGTTATGAAACTACGTTTGTCGGTGCAGCGATGCCGATTCAAAAAATTATTACAGAAATACAAAAATCTTCCGCAAAAATTATAGCTTTATCTTACCGTTTAACTCCGCAAGTTGGAGTATCACTTTTAAAACAGTTAATTCAAGAAGTAAAGAAACACAATTTAACCAATCGGGATTACTATTTGGGTTGTTTACCTGAGTTAGAACAGCATGCAGTAAAATTTAATTTCTTTAAAAAAATTTTCACAGGTGGGGAGGCACTAGATGAATTATATTCAATATTTCAAGTTGGAATAATAAAAGATGATGTACTCAGCTATCCTACGGATCTTATATCGAGAATACGCATGAAAGCACCGTATCCGATTTTTCGTGCACATTTCGGTTTACCATCATTAGATGACACCTATAAAGGCATTCAAGAAATTGCAGAATCTAAGATGTTGGATGTGATCTCAATTGCTCCCGATCAAGCTGCACAAGAATGGTTTCACCATCCTGATATCATTCATCGAAGACCAAAAGGATCTGGTGGAGTCCCTATCAGGAAAAAAGAACATTTGGAACAAATGTATTCACAAAGTCGTACCGGAAATTACCCTTTGATGCGAATCTATTCTGGCACCCAAGATTTAGTGAAGAATGCTGAATTATTTCAATCCTCAATACAAAATGCTTGGGCAGCGATTCCTATCTTTTGGTATTCTAAATTGGATGGAAGAGGACCATTGCCTATACAAAAAGCTATACAAGAGCATTTTCTCGCTATACAATGGCATGCGAACCATAATATTCCAGTAGAAGTGAATGATCCCCATCAATGGGGCTTACGACAAGCAACTGATCAGATGGTAGTGGCTGATGCATACCTTTCAGCTAAAATTGCAAAGGAACTGGGCGTGAGATATTATATAGAGCAACTTATGTTCAATACTCCCGCAGGGAATACCTTTAGCATGGATTTTGCTCGTGTTCTTGCAATGATTGATATAATAATTCCATTAGTTGATGAGAATTTTGAAGTGTTTAAAGAAACCAGGACAGGTTTAGCATATTTATCAACTGATCCGACCGTTGCAAAGGGACAGCTTGCAGTATCTAGTATGATGCAATTAGCTGTTCAACCGCATATAATGCATGTAGTATCATATTCAGAGGCCAGTCACGCAGCAAAAGCTATTGATGTAATTAAAAGTTGTAAGATGGTAAGTAATATTATTCAAGATAGTCTCGGCAATCTTCCCGATTACACCTTGGACCAAAAAATCATCCAACGGAAAAATGAACTCATCCACCAAGCGCACATCTTAATAAATGCATTTGAGCACTTGGGAAATAAAATGGGTGTTAAAAATCCCTATCTATCTTCCGAATGCTTAAGTGAGGCTGTTCGCATTGGACTGTTCGATGCACCTCAAGTAAAAGGATTTTCTGGAGCAAAAGGAAAAATCCATACGGAAATTGTAGACGGAAAGTGTATTACAATTGATTCGAGCGGACAAGAAATAGATGAGATTCAAAGAATGGCAGAGTTAGGGATTCTCGATGAATCGGTCAAAAAACTAGTATCATTAAAACCAGGTGTAACCAAATGATAGATTATAATAATGTAGCAATTATTGGTGCTGGAAATGGAGGAAGAGCAACTGCAATATATCTCAGAAACCGTGGATTTAACATAAATCTTGCATTTCGCACCTTTGAAAAGATAAAAACTATTTATTTCACTAAACAAATTCGTTCACAAGGGAAATTGAACGGTATTTTTGATTTAGATTTAATCACTCCTGAATACTCTCAATTGATGGCTGAAGATGTCGGAGTAATTATATACGTACTTCCTGCAAATGTACACGCTGATATAACTCGGAAAATTGCCCCTTTCCTTCAGAATAATCAAATTATTTTATTAACTCCTGGTAGAACATGGGGTGCAATTGAAGTTAATAACATCATAAAAAGATTGCGACCCGAATTACGAGTATATGTTGGTGAGACACAAACACTTCCCTTCACAAGCCGATCAATAGAAGATAAAGGAGTAGATCTTATCGACATTAAAAACCAGGTTAAATATTGTTTTTACCCAGAAAAATACAACCAACGTGTTTCCAAAACAATATTCAAGCTATTCCCTCGTCTCTTGAGCGTGGATGATATAAGAATAACCAGTTTAAATAATATTGGTGCAATGGTTCATCCGGCAGGATTAATATTAAACACAGGTACCATTAGTCGAAAACAAGATCTCTTATTCTACTCTGAAGGAATGAGTAAGGATGTTGTGAAAATCGTAGAGCAAGTCGATACAGAGCGTTGCACTATTATGAAACTCTTAGGGCTGAAACCCGTAAATTTCCTGCAATGGGCAACTGAAGTGTATAATGTCAGGGAAAAAGATTATTACTCCACATTTCAGCACATCCGAAGCTATCAAGCTATTTCAGCACCAAAGCAAATGAATGTTAGATATATAACCGAAGATGTACCTACGGGATTAGTTCCTATCTCTTCAATTGGAAAATTTCTTGGAATACCAACTCCCGCTACGGATGCTCTTATTAACATTGCAAACATTTTAATGGATACAGATTTTCGGGTAACCGGACGGACGACTAAAAATGTGGGAGTCCCAGTTAATCTCTTAATACCAAAGGAAGAACAAAAATATATTGTATCCAAGGTTCAAGAATTAACTCACGAAGATATAAATATCAATGTAACGAATGATAAATCTTCATCATCTTAATTTTTTAGTACATCTAAAGAGTGAGATATATTTTTTTAGGTAGAATAACCAATGACACCTATATATGAAGTTATAGAGGACCATAATGGCACCTAAACAAAGGAAATCAAAAGCCTCCTTAAAAAAGGAGGACAAATCAATTTTCCACACAGTGAAATTGTATCTCACTGGGAAATCAGATCATCAAAAAAAAACTACAGAAATTTTTTGGGGGAAAAAATTCACATTATTGATCACACTGTTTTTTTTCTACTCTTTTGTGTTAATATCAAATTGGGAAAATGAATTTTTCAAATACATTACCCTAGAGAACCCTTATGCACTTTCGGTCTCATTAGTATTCACTTTTTTTATGCTCACCTTCTTTTTCCTCAATTCCAAGTTGAAGCGATTTTTATTTGGCCCGTATAGTTTTTTAAAACAATTACCACTCTTTTTTGGATTACTATATGGTAGCTTCTTCCTATGGAGATATTTAGTCAATATAGGGTGGAATATATTACCTACCCTCCTCGTACTTGCAATGTTTTGGTTGATTATCCAAGGTGTGCGTGTATACGATACTAGCAGAAAATTTGCAAGTAAAGTGGAAGTAAAGACCTTGAAGCGATACTCTCCTACTGTAAATATGCTAATTACCTTAATTCCGTTCTTAATCCTAATTATTTTGACTGTAGGTGTATGGTCTTATAGGTATGGACTAGTTTGGTTCACTTTGGATATTATTACTTTTTTAGGAGGTGATCCTAGTACTGCAGTGTTGATGTATTCCGTGGAAATGAACGTTATATTACCGTTTCTGTATATTTCTTTGATTGTAATATTCGTTTTGTTTGCAGTAGAATTGATAATGACCAGGTTAAGGGTAGAAAATAAAAGAATGGGAACCTTTGATAATTTTGCTTATTCTTTAATCGTATTTTTTATGTTTTTGTACTTAATTTACCAAATTTCCCTATATTTAGTATTGCATTCCAAAACCCAGCTTGCCTTAGGGAGTATTGCAGGAGCAACAAGTGGAACATCGTATTTTTTCTATTTTGAATTTTTGATCTCGGTAATTTTCCTATTTCGAGGAATTCGTATTTTAGGAAAATCCATTGGAGGTAATTTTCTATTTTTCAATAAAGATTCCTTAATAATGATATTTCTCGCAACAATAACAGCACAAACGGCCTCACGTATTCCAATATTTTCTGAAATTTCTACCCAAAATGTCGGAATATTATCTAACTTAATCAATATGGACCATTTATTAATTCCGGCATTGATTATTCTTTTTTTAGGTCTAACAATTGTGATCTATTATATTCGTCCCCAGCAAACTTCTATGTTTTTACGAACCCATAAATCATTAGTTGCAAGCGAGGAGGAGAAAGGACAAATAATCTTTGAATTTCTTAAACGGGAATTTGTACGAAGAGGAAAACCTTTTCCACTCACCGATGTAGATAATCAACTTATTGCATTAACAGGTGCATCCAAATCTACTGTTCGAAACATCATCCAACGAGATTTAGATCCACAATATATGGAATTACAAATTTTTACTGAAGGTGCAAGAAAATTTGTCGAGTTTATTTCTATTCATGATTCCTATGAACGAAAATCTGATGCCACGGGTCGAGTAAAACACTTTATGTCCGATAGGTTATCTAAAACTCTCTCTGAGGATAAGGATGATCTGGGAATTTCAAAAGGTGCAAGTTCTGCTGTGGAAGAGCGAAAAACCTTTCTTGCAGCTTTAGATTCGAGTTATAAGAAGAAAACCAGTGAACCGCAAAGTAAAGAAGATTTACGGGATATCAAACATATTCAAGACAAAAAAGATTCAGAACTAATGTTTAAACGAGCGAAAAAACAAAATAGGAAGAAAAAAACATAATTTAAACTTTTTTCGGTAATACCTTTGGTCCATCCGGTAAAACCAAAATGGATATCTCATCCATTTTTTTCTGTAAATCCTTCGAAGCAAATTTAATTGCCTTTTCTACAGTTTCTGCATGCTTTAATCCTATATTTCCTATTTGTGATTCTTTCATAGATGATACGATATATACTGTATGATGCATAAGAATTCTCGCCATAACTTGGATTTGCCAGATGTCTGGAATATTTAATTTCCCACTCAAAGCATTTTTATAAATTTCTTCGGGAGTGTATCCACTATTATTTAATTTATTAAAGTACTCTTGCCCTACTCCGTCTCGACACTCGTTTACTGCAATAATAACTCCTTGTTTTTTGCAAGCAAGTTCTCCGATAGCCATACTTTTTACAGCTTGATATAAATTAAGATCTAAAGGGAATCCACCATTGCCGCAAATAACTATATCATACAATTTTGAAATTTCACGAAAACATTCTCTTTCTTGGATTTGCACCAGGTGATTATGGACGGCAAAAATATTTCCTGCAGCTATATGAGTTATTTGATGATTTTGGTTTATAATCGCATTGATGCAAAAATCAGGTTTGAGTAATCTAGTTGCTTCAACTAATTCTTCATGCAACGGATTGTGTTCTAAAATTCCAAATCTAGCATACCGGGAATCTATGTTTTTCTCAGAATGATTACGTAATATTGTACTTTTTCCCGCAATGCCCGGAACTATTGCTTTTCTTCCCCCACTATAGCCTGAAAAAAAATGTGGTTCTACATACCCAGACGCAATTCGAAATGCGGCTTGCACATAATGGGTATTAAGATAAACACCCGTCCCCCTAGAAGTTTCTCCGATATATTCTAGTTCCATTTCATTGTTCGCATCATGAAATAAAATATCAAATCGATTAATATGCTCCTCTCCGAGCATTCTTTTTAGTTCTAATAAAGAAGATTTGCGATGCAACCCTGCAGCCACTAAAATCTTAATCCTTTCATCTCCAATATTATGGTTTTGAAATATTTTTGATAAGGCATCTAAAAAGAACTTACTAGAGATGGGACGGGTGTGATCATCAACAAGAATGATGATATAATCCTCGGGATTTCTCATTTTTTTTCTTAGCAACTGGTCAAATGGTTGAGAGTTCATCGGATTGTTTAATTTAGTATAGATTTCTCCTACTGGGTCCTTCAAAACAGACATTTTATTCGCTTTCATTACTCTAGAATGGGACTCATCGGGAATTTCAAATCTTACTCCTGTCGAACCATATTGAAATTCAATTTCCATCTCTAAGCCTTCTCCTACTTAATGTTTTTTCCAACTTCTCTCGAAAATCTGATTCAAATAGCTGACTTTCTTGCATAGCTTTCTTTTTAAATTTGGTTTTTATCATATAACCTTTATATTCAATTAAATCCTGTAACTCTTTAAGAAAAGGGTGGTTTTTTTGATATAAAGCGGAGGGAAATCGAACGAAATACACCAGATATTGTTGCAATTCTCGATAATATAAAACAGATGGCTTTAATTTCATCTGTTCATCTCGTGATTGTTCATGATATACATCTAAAAGCTTTCTTAATTGCTTACTAAATGAACCTACTAAATAGCAATATGATTCCTCAAAACGATCAGTTTCTTTCGTTCCTTTTTGGGTGAACAGATCTAGAAAATTAATTGACAAATTCTCAAATTCTTTCATTATATCTTCTTTTCTGTCGGATTTCGTCATTCCTTTATTTAGTAGGCTCTTATAGCGTTAAAAATTTACGTATAATAAACATAAATTTGTTATAATGGTGAGTTCATTTGGATTATGAAGAGATAAAAAATCAATTACAGGAAATTGAGCGATTAAGAGAACAGACTCAAAAAAGAATGCATGAGCTAGAAACAAAAAAAAAAAGACAAATTGCAGAAATTGAAAACAGATTTGTGCGTCTAGAAGAAGAATTAATAAATCCAGTGGAAACTTTTGAAATTCAAGTTTATAATGGATTAATACAAAGTTTTGAAGATTTAGTACTTAATGAAATTGATAAGAAGAGAATGAATTGTGAATATATTCTATCCGAAGACGTAAAGACTTATCGAAATCAAATGATTTCTGTGGAAATATTCCCAAAAGAACTGATAGCACGGTTGGATCAAGTAATATCAGGAAAAAAAACAATAGAAGATATAGCGTATAAATTAGATGAGATAAAAAATAAATTCACAAAACCATTGAGTTAGTTCTTTGGGTTTTTATTTTCATGTTTATTGCCAGCATCTTGGTCGGGATCAAAACATAAATCTGAAAATCTTGTATCTTTTTCCACTTTTATAATTCCACCATTTTCATTATTAGAAATCGCTTCTGTGATTTGGGAGATCTCTTTTTTCAATTCACAAGTATCCGTTGTACATCCCTCTTCTCCAATTGCTTTGACAGAGACATTTTTTAAATTTAAATGTTTTAATTTTGCAGTCATTTCCTCATAATATTCTCTTGTAATCTCTTCATAGGGTGCTTGTTCATAGCCATGATCATTTATCGGTAGCATGGAGACACTTTTTAGCTTAGATTCATAGCATTCTAAAGCGTATTTAATATCCTTAACTTCTTCCTTTCTGAATGTAATCGTCACAGAAACTTGATTATCACTCCAATATTTTTGATAAGCTGCTGCATTCTCAAACTGCTCCCACATCGAGACTTCTACTTTTGATCGGCGGAAATGTTTTTCATGCACGGGAAATTCTGCTACCATCGCATTTTTGGAATACACGTCTTCCTCAATATTATATCCAGCTTCTTTTAATATCGGAATTAAATCTGAATTACTTGATAGGCGTATACGACGGATATAATATTCTGAGTGAGGATAATGGATCCCTGGGCTTACACCAGGCAATAAACTAACAGTTCCACTCGGCTTAACCGAAGTGATTTTTATTGACTTAGGGATACACAACCAGTCGGAATATTTCTCATCTAATTTTTTAAGGTAGTTATACCCCCTATCACACCAATCTAACATTGTTTTCCTACCATGTTTCACAAACGCATCAATTATACCAGATTGGGATGTTCCAATCCGTCGATTCTTTCCCATTACAGCATTTGTGAATCCCCAATGCGTATTTTCAAGAGTAACCGATTTAGCATATAAATATGCGTATTTTAAAGTATCTTGATACTCATCATACGAATCATGGCGTGACGGGAATGTTTCCACTAAACAACACAACTCAAAACTTTCGAGGGTTTGCTCTCCACATGGATTCACTCCCTTGGCCTTTTTATCCTTATAATCGGGTTCTCCGTTTATGCGGGAATATTTTTGTGCATTTTCCAGCCATAAAACTCCTGGTTCTCCGTTCTTTGCGATACTATCAACGATAGGGGAGTATTCGATCCCTACGGTTGCAATAACGGAATTGTTACTAGCCCATCGGTGGTGTTTTGACAATTCCATATCCTGTTTCATTGTGATGAACTCGTGGTCATCCATACTTCCTAATGCAATTTCTGCTGATCGCCTTACATTTCCCGCTACTACGCACTTACCGATTAAATTAAAGATATCGACTATATCTGTGGATGATAGGGCTTGTCCTACTTTTGCGGACAACATCTCTTGGATATCTTCTAGCATTTCTTTTAAAGGTCCAGGACCAGATGCAACACCCCCAAATCCCTTAATAGGTGCTCCAGCGGGTCGAATCAAAGAGTAATCAAAGTGAGAGATTTCCTTTCCCTCAAAAAATCCATCAAGCACTTTACCAAGAGCTTTTACCCATCCCTCCCGCGAATCGGGGATTTTGTAAACTTTATCTGATATAGCAGGTTCTTGTATTACAACTTTACCCGCCCCTTTTGTATCGAATCCAACTCCAACACCGAGCATAAGAGCATCCATGCACCATTGGAATGCCATAGGACCTTTAATGTCGATGTCCTCTGTAGAGCAAAATCCACAATTATTTAACGCCATTGAGCCATGCTTGTCAATAAATGGGGTTCCCATAACCCATAAGCCTCGTCCTGGGGCACTAAATTTAAAATTCCACATTTTTTCATACATAATTTCAGCAGATTTACGAGCTTTTTCTTCGTTCCAAGGTAATCCCAATTTAATGCAATGCTCCTTTTGAAGGGAATAACAACCCTCAACAACCCTTCGGATGGTTTCAAAAAATTCCTCCGTTCGGTTTTCTTCATCTATAGGGCGTGCATAGGTTCGCTTGTATGTTATATACCCTAAAGGCCCCCAATCGGGCTGTTTGTCACGAAATTGATCAATGAAGCTTTCTTGTAGCACAAACTTTGTTCGTTTCTTCTTCTCAATCCTTTCATAAATCTCCTTATACTTATCCAATCCGCGAGAAGAAAGTTCTTCACAGATAAAATCCTTTACTGCATAGGTAGATATGGATTTATATTGCAAACTAAGTAATCCTACTATCTTTCGAACAACAGCTTCTATGATTTCTGATGATATTTGATCATCCAACCCAACATCTACTATTAGACTTTTTCGTATTCGATCTAATTCAAATGGCTCTTTTTCCCCATCGCTATTAATGATATAGTTAGGAAGGATCGAACCTAGTTCAAATTCATTCATGAGAAGCTCATCATTGTGGTCATTGATCACTATCTTTTACACCTTATGTATTGATTTACGGCATTAATTTTTTTCCCTACGAGTGTAACGACAAAATTTCTCTTTTTAGGTAGGGAGATATTTCTTGAACGGGATTTTGAATCATATATGATAATCCGAAATATTCGGTGTTTAGCTATGGAAACATTCGTATTTGGAATTATCTTTGAGATTCAGTGATAGATTTACAATTAAGGGTTGAATTTTCGATGTAACACCAGAGATTCTGCCCTTCTGAGAATCTTTTTCGACCCTTTGTATTATCTCGGTGTGATGTTAGATTATGTGTGAAAATTTAAACATTTGCATAAATAAATGACCGACATTAACCGATTCAATCAACTCTTACAAAATCTCATTCACATTCCATCCATCTTCTCTATTTTTGATCACATATATTAATCATATAACATAATGCTGGTTGTTAACAGGTTAAGAGCTGTTTGTCTCGCAGTAAATAAGGATTTTTATTAATAGATTATTTTACCGTTGTTGTAGTCGAACGGGCTTATAAATTTCGTAAATTACAATCAGATAAAAGCTCTGAAATATATATTGTATAGCTCGATAAGAAAATATTTTATTCTATAGCTCTTGGGAGGTAAAATTTGCATAAAGAACACTGAAAAACCGATAATCGTCCCTTGCTTCCTAGTTCAATGAAATTTGGTTTCATTTCAGAACCGCATTTTGGACAAGAATCTATAAAAGTCTCGTGAATAATGTCTAAACTTTCATTTAAATCACGTTCTTGCTCCCATATTTCATATACATGATCAAATGCTTCCTTATTTGCCCAATATTTTAAATCATAGACATCATCGGGAATTAAATACATATTATGTAATATCTCGATAAGTAACATAAATCGTAAACTGTCTTCAAGAGTATCTTTCGCACTGATCTTTTGCACTTTACGGGTTTCTTGGATAAGGTCATATTTCGGTTTATCTTTTTCAAGTTTAACTACGTGATAACTCTCTTTCCTACCATACATATAGTTGGATTTAATTTCATGTATTTGGGGCCCATTCGTTCGTTTTTGATTTTTTATTTCACCCAATTGGACCTTTCGTATGACAGTGTCCGGTACATTTGAGTATTCTGGTAATTTTATAATCCCTTCCTGCATCTGATTATAAGTATTTTCATCAAAATAGATCTGAAAAAACTCCCCTCGATCGATTACTCGAGCCCGAATTGGGAGAATTCCTGCATGTTTCGCTTTAAAAAAGAGTACAACCGCTTTTGCCTTCGTTTTTGAATCATACTCTCGGTAATCCGTTAAATACTTTTTTTTACTAAAGTATCTAACATGGGAGAATCGTTCTTTTGAAGACATGGTTCATCAAACTATAGAATTGCGACTAAAAAAACGTGCCGATCTTTATCTTAGTTTAAAAACCAAACCTAAAAAAATTTCACATTGAATGAGATTGATATATCATTTATGTTGCGAAGTTTATTGGGATAAAATAAGAGGACAAAATAATAACTCTTCACTCACTTTTATTTTTTATATTTTTTTAACAATTCTCTGTGTTGAAAAATCCCATGTTCTGTGATAATCCCACTTATCAAATCAAATGGAGTTATATCGAATGCGTAATTGATCACTTCGACACCGTCAGGGATAATCTCAACTTTTCCTAAAACATTTGAAACCTCCTTTCCATCTCGTTGTTCGATAGTCACATCTTTTCTAGTTTCATTCATAGACAGTGTAGATTCGGGAGCTGCAACATAAAATGGGATATTATGGCGTTTCGCAGCTAAAGCTACCATATAAGTTCCAATTTTATTGAAAACGGCATCACGGACGATTCGGTCCGCACCAACAATGACTTTATCCACTTTACCAAGCATCATCATTAAACCTGCGCAATTGTCACTTTGTACTTTTACTGGGATTTTATCATATTGTAATTCAAAGGCGGTTAATCTAGCTCCTTGTAATCGAGGTCTGGTTTCATCGGCAATTACTTGGATGTTCTTACCTTGTTCTTCAATCGCCCATCTTACAGGAGCTAATGCAGTCCCATATTGCACTGTTGCGAGACTTCCAGCGTTACAATGGGTTAGTACGGTATCTCCATTTTCTAAAATTTGGGCTCCATGTTTTCCAATGGCGTGATTGGTATCGATATCTTCCTTCCACATTAACTTCGCTTCTTCTATCATTAACTGGGCTATCTTTTTAGGATTCTGCTTAGAATTTGTATCAATTATTCCTTGCATCCGATTAATTGCCCAAAATAGATTTACTGCAGTAGGACGGGTGGATCTCATTGTGTCTGAGGCTTGTTTCATATATGATCTGAAAGTCTTGTAATCCATATATTGAAATTCTAAGGCAGCCAAGCAAAATCCCATAGCTGCTGCTACACCGATAGCGGGTGCACCACGGATATTCATAATTTTTATAGAGTTGGCAACTTCTCTGTAATCTCGAAATTCGAGGAAATTAAGATTATGTGGAAGGACGGTTTGATCAATCATTTTTACGGTGTTTGTTTCATCTATCCACTCAATAGATGGTATCATAAGGTGTAGTTTATGTATCTTGTTGAAATAATTTTTGGTGATTACATAGTTTTTTTGACAAAGTTGTAAATCGAACTGTACTCGAAATTATCCCTATGAACAAGTAAGCCTTGTATTTTTTCTTTATAATGAAAGCCAAATTCTTCTACTTCCATAACTACATCTTTAATTGTTAAATCTTTGAAATTCCAAAACGGGAAAACATCGTCTTTCGTATGTTTAGGATGAAGTGATAAAACTCCCGTCTCTGATTTTAATATCGGAAATATTGCACGATATGTCTGTACACGTTGTTTTTGATTCAGATAATGGAGAACATCATACAATAAGAAAAAATCGATCGACTCTTCATAAACTGAATCTGGAATTCTGTTTGAATGAATTATTTGAATTATGTCGTCATATTCTGTATTTCGGATTTTTTGCCTCAATTTTCTGATAGGAGCATTATCCTTATCAATTGCATAGACTATTCCGGAATCTCCAACAACTTGGGCCAAAACAATAGAATATCGTCCTTCATGGCAACCGAAATCGATCACGGTGTCCCCATATTTAACTCCAATTTTCTCTATGAATTGTTTCCCGTATATTTTTTCCCATTCGATCTCCCAAGTGTCCATAAACTCATGTTATTGGAATTAAATTTTTAATTCTTGTGAATTGCTACTTCATTTTCCGATGACTCTGTAGTTAGGACGATATTATTTCTAATGGTGTTTGATACCGTTCCATAAGGCGCCTGAAGATCTTTCTGTAAATCTTTCGAACAAGATGAGATTTAAAAAAAAAACGAAATATCCTAAGACCTACATAAGGTTTTTTTCCCCATTTTCCTTTCTCTCTCTTGGAGAATTTGAGTTTCTTAATTTTAAAATTCTTCTGGAACATACTTTTTAACATTACGATTGTGATAATAGCGATAAGATCCCAAGCGCGTTCCTCGTGCCGTTTCAGAGACACGTCTATATTCTCTCCCATAGCCATGCGAACGAGCTCAATGTGGTGGAATATTTTTAAATCATAATCCAATAATTCGCGTGCCGCCCATAATAAATAAACACAGCCTGTGCAATAGGTGACTAATATATCAGAACCCGTAGCAATTACTTCTTGAAATTTAGTCTCCGTAGTAATCATCATATCAAATGGGATGCTAAATTCATGTCCAGTCTGCCAGGAGCATCCTGCCCCAAATCCACAACACAATGCCAAATCACGATTATGTTCCATTTCTACAATTTCACAGCCTGTTTTAGAAATCACTTCTCTAGCCAGATCCCAATAGGTTTTTCCTTCTACTATACCAGATTTCGAATAACAATTATCATGGACAGTAACTCTCATGTCTAACTTTTTTGGTAGTGCTATCTTTCTGGATTCTATCATATCTAGAAGCCATCTGTTGAAATTTATCACTTTCTGGTCAAATTGGATTCTCATCTCTTGTGGATGCACATAATTTAACATATGTTCAACGGCATCTAATGAAGTAATTATTGTTTTCACACCCCATTCGTCGAAATAGTGTTTACATTGTTTTCCGATGTCCTCAACTAAGTCTAAATATCCAAGTTGGTACGGATATGCACCACATTCCCAGTGATCTAAAAGATCCACAACGGTGAAATGATCTAAAAGTTGACTGCCTGAGATTATGAATGACATCAGGTGGGTGTAATTTCCAGCCAATAGAATATTCTCTTTCGGAGGAGTCCGCATCCACAATTGGATTTGATCATTCTCTATTTTTGGGGCTAACTGGCGCAACATTTCCCATACATTATTTTTCTCCGTAGGAACGACAAATCTGTATAATGCAGGTGCACCTCGTTCGTTATATTGAATGTTCCAGTTTTCTAAGATGAGCTGATACGGTTTACAGTCGTATGGACAGATCAAATTACAAGAAAAGCAACTTGTACAATGTTTCAATACATATTCCGATTCTTGATGATGAATTAAGCGCATAATTTCATTTTTCGCGACTTCAAGCGGTAAGTGCATCACAGGACAATCCATAAAGCATTTTCCGCAACGAGTGCACTCATCCATTTTGAATACATTATGAATTCGTCTACTTTCCATCTCGACCATTAATATGCATCCTCCTCAGGGTCTTCTGGAATCTCTGGGATCTTAAACCTCTTAGGTGATAATAATCTTGGCATTTGATTTTTCATTATCCCCCAGAACATATTTTGTGCAGTATGTTCTACGAGACGTATTGGAGTTTCTCCAATAGCTAGCTGAATCAGTTCAATGATATGATAAATCGGAGGTGTTTTTTTCAGATACAATTTTTTGGCAGTAAAATACTGTTGTAAACAACCACTACAATATACACAAATAGCGGAAGCTCCCGTAGCTTTAGCATCATCAAGATTTTTTACTGTGGCATCCCGGATCTTCAAACTATTATATGCAGAATCTACGGAAAAGCCTGCCCCGATCCCACAACACCGCATATTTTCTCGACTCTTTTCCATCTCTACAATATCACATCCAATCCTCCTCAAAATATTCCGAGGTAGATCCATATATTGATCTCCGAACATTTTCGAATAACACGATTCTTGAATTGTAACCGTCATGTTAAGAGGTTTGGTAACAACAATTTCTCCTTTTTCGAACTTTTCCCATAACCATTCAATATAAGATGTGATTTTCTCGAACTGGTAAGTAAGTCCATAATGAGGAAGCACATTTTTGAATACATTTGTTCCAGCGGTGCATAAAACAAGCAATTTTTTCGGTTTCAGTGTATTAAACCATTTATCTAGTCGTTTTGTAACTTGAAATAACTCTTTTTTATAACCCGTACGGAATAATGTTTCGCCACAACAATATTCCAATCTTCCTCGTATGTCTAAGTCCGCAAATATTTTAGTTTGCGTAAGAGTAGGTGTTAGGATTACATTGCATCCGGGATAGGTTAGAGTATCTCCTTTAAGCGGATCTAAACTACTCCACTGCTTTAATAAATGTTTTTCTTCCCTAGTCATTTTATCCGCAGCATAGGAACGGAAATTTGGATAATTTGGGTAAAGTGTCATGAAATACTTTCCTCTTACTTTTAATCCTTCTTTCTTATATTGCTCATTCCAACGCTTGAGGATAAGGGATGCAGGATTTGCTTGTTTTTGACAATAAAGATTACATGTGAAGCAGCTTTGGCAATCACGAAGCAGTTTTTTTGTCTTTTCTTTCACTATTAACCTACGCATTTCCTCTTTGGCTTCTTCTATCGTATAATCAATAATGGGACAATGAATTAAGCACTCCCCGCACACAGTACATGCATCAGGTTTAAATTCGCCAAAAAAATCGAGTGTTACGGGTTCAACCATATCATTTTTCTATGCGTTACAGGTTTATATCTCTTCTCATTGGAAAAATATCAAAATACTGATAATTTTAACTCATAGGGTAGGGAATGGGTAACATGTGGGCAAATGGGACTTATTCGGGACTAGATAAATGTCTTCAACGGAAGATATATTATTAATAAGTACAATATTGATATAGTATTAATTCAGACTGATTTTTAAGAGGATTTAAGCATGCATAATTCTCACGGATACAATATTTTAACTGTCGGTGTTGGAGGAACTGGGGTCATTAGTGCTACTCAGATACTTGCTTGGGCTGCTTTGGAGGATAATTATCAAGTCAGAACCGCTGAGACGCATGGTATGGCCCAAAGGGGAGGAAGTGTCGTGGGCTATCTAAGATTTGGATCTAATGTTAAAGGACCTCTAATCTATAAAGCGGATGTTATATTATCTTTTGAGTTGAGTGAAATTCTTAGATATAGTGAATATATAAATGAAAAAACGAGTCTTTTTGTCAGCAAGGATATACTCATTCCTCCCTCTGTATATACTTATAATATTCCCTATCCAAGTCAAGATGTTATTCTTAATCATTTACGCAAAATCACCCATCATGTGCATTTGATAGACGCAGGTAAAATGGCAAAAAATGCTGGAAACCCTAAAACCTCTAATGTGGTACTAATTGGAACCATATATGGAGCGGGAAAATTACCTATTCAAGAATCCTCTCTAAAAAATGCCATCATTAAATTTGTTCCTGACAGGGCAAAAAAAATTAATGAAATCGCTTTTCAAATAGGTATCCAATATGGTAGAAAAATCAAGGAGGGTTTTTATGAATAAACCAGATTATGCAGAAGATTCACCTGGTAAAGAACTTATTTTGATGGGAAATGAAGCAATTGCTCGTGGAATATTGGAAGGTGGAGCGATTATAGCGGTAGGATATCCCGGTACACCTTCTTCAGAAATATTAGCCACACTCGCCACCATGCAAAAATTTCATTCCCATTTAATGCTCGAATGGTCTATTAATGAAAAAGTAGCAATGGAAGTTGCTTATGGGGGAGCTCTTTCAAATTTGAGGTCTGTAGCGGTGATGAAACATGTGGGATTAAATGTTGCATCTGATGCCTTCATGACCGCATGTTATACCGGCGTTCGAGGCGGGTTAGTTGTGATATCTGCAGACGATCCCAATTGTTATAGCAGTCAAAATGAGCAAGATAATCGCTATTTTGGACCTCATGCTTTGATTCCGGTAATTGAACCCAGCTCTCCTCAAGAAGCAAAAAATATGATCAAAGATGCGTTCACATTCTCTGAGAAACACAAGACTATCGTACTATTTCGAACTACCACTCGGTTGAACCATGGTCGAGCGAACGTGATACTCGGAGATATACAAAAAACTGAAACTAAACCCGATTTCGATCGTAATCCCAGTAAATATGTATGTGTTCCGTCAAATTCACGAAGAATGCGAAAGGAACTTCTCCAACGCTTGGAAAAAATCAGTGAGGAATCCGATTCGTATCCTTTTACCTCCCTAACACTATCAGAAAAACGCATAAACGGGAAGAAGTTTGGTTTTATTTCTGCAGGTATTCCTTATGCTCATTTAATGGACGCCTTAGAATATTTCAAAATAGCTGAAAACGTTTCAATCTTAAAGATAGGTATGATCTATCCTCCTCCTAAGAAATTAATACAAAAACTACTTGAAAATTGTGATGAAATCCTAATTGTTGAAGAATTAGAACCCGTAATTGAAAATTTCGTAAAACAAATTGCCTACGATTCGAAAATTACTACTATCATACATGGAAAAGATGTGTTTCCTATAGCAGGTGAATTTCCTGTGAAATTGTACTTAGAAAAAACTGCTGCGTTTATTGGTAAGGAATTTGCAACGCAAGAACTTCTCGAATCTGACATTGAATTACCTCCCCGCCTCCCCTTACTTTGTCCGGGATGTAGCCATCGTTCTACTTATTGGGCTCTGAAACAAGCGGAAAAGAAATTAAAAATCAACGCATTTAAATCCGGAGATATTGGGTGCTACACATTAGGAGTGTACAAACCCTTAGAGAGCTTGAATGCACAAATTTGTATGGGTTCTTCCATTGGGGTCGCAAACGCACTATCCAAAGTCCAAACTGATAAAGAGCCAGTTGTAGCGATTATTGGAGATAGTACTTTCTTTCATTCTGGTGTCTCGGGTTTGATCAATGCCGTCTATAATCAGAACAATTTCCTTGTGATTATTCTTGATAATCAATCGACCAGTATGACAGGTATGCAACCCAATCCAGGTACAGGTGTTAAAATAACCGAAGAATCTGGAACTAAAGTTATTCTTAGAGATTTAGTAAAGGGATGTGGTATTCCAGAAGAAAATATCTGGATTGAGGATTCTAACAACATTCCGAAAATGGTAGAAAAACTCGAGGAAGCACTACAAGCAAAAGGGATCCGTGTGTTCATTTCAAGACATGTTTGCTCGCTACTAGAAATTCGAGAATGGAAAGAACAAAAAGTAGTTATGCCGGAAGTTAAGGTGGACCCCGAAAAATGTATAGGATGTATGACGTGCATTCGTAAATTTGGATGTCCTGCATTAGTCGAGATTGAATATAATGGGAAGAAAAAATCCTCAATTGATCCCTCAATCTGCCGTAGATGTCAAGTTTGTATAGATGTTTGCCCATATGGAGCAATTTATTGCGAGGAATGAATTATGGAATATTTCTTTAATCCGAAAAAAATAGTAGTTGTCGGCGCAACTGCAAATCCCAGAAAATTTGGGAATGTTGTAACTTCTAATATTCTTAGTAACAAAGAACGGGATTATATCGTATATCTTGTTTCATTAAAAAAACAAAAAATTAATGGTTTAGGAACTTATGAATCTATTTTAGATATTCCCGATTCTATTGATTTAGCTATAATCCTAGTACCTGCTCCTGCAGTGGAAGAAATAATAGACAGTTGTATCAAGAAAGCAGTCAAGGGTATTATAATTGTCTCGGGAGGATTTGGAGAAATAAATGAAACAGGCAAAATTTTAGAAAGGCGAATCGCAAATAAATGTAAACAAGCAGGAATTCGAGTTATCGGACCCAATTGTGTTGGCATCCAAAACTTGGATATAGGGTTGAATGCATCTTTTATTTTAACACCACCTAAAGGAAAAGTTAGTTTTATTACTCAATCAGGAAGTTTTGGCGCAGCGGTGCTTTATGCAATGAATAATGAGCACTTAGGTTGCTCGAAGTTCGCTAATCTAGGCAATATGATCGATGTTTCTTACAGCGAGGTTTTAGACTATTTAAACAAAGATCCCAACACTGATGTAATTTGTATGTACTTGGAATCGGTTGCAGATGGTCGAGATTTTTTTTCCTCTATTAAACAAGTAATCCCAAATAAACCCATACTTGTATTGAAAGGAGGAAGAACCGTAACGGGTATGAGTGCTGCTTCTAGTCATACAGGATCGCTTTCTACGAATTATCAGTTACTAAAAAGTGCAGTGGATCAAGCAGGAGGTCATATGATCGAATACATTGCCGATTATACCACTGCTTTGAAAGCATTTGCGTATTTTCCTATCCCGCAAGGAAATAGAATTGGTGTAATGACCAATAGTGGTGGAAGTTCCGTGCTTTTTAGTGACCAAGCGGAACGATTCGGTTTGAACATAACAGAATTCTCTGATGAATTGATTGAAAGAATACGACCTCATGTAATCCCGTTGGTAAAAATGGTAAATCCACTTGACATGATTGCCGGTGCGAGAGAGGAACAGTATTATCACGTTGCAAAAGCCATGCTGGAAAGTAAAGATATCGACATAGTTGTTGGCTGTTGTGTAATAACACCCTTTTTAGAAATTCAATGGGACGAACATTATCGAGGAATGATTCGGGCGTGGAATGAAACAGGTAGAAAAAAACCCATGATCCCGTTATTAGTATTTGCAGATTCTTTCCCTCAGATTCATGCATTATCTGAAAAGGAAAAAATAACAGCATTTTATACCCCCTATCAAGCAGCTTATGCCTGTAAAGTTCTAATCGATAGGATGAACTACTTAAAAAAAATACACGAGGATAAAAAATGAAACCAGTCTCAGATGCAGTACTTCATTCAAAAAAAAGCAGTATCCGAAAATTATTTGAACTATTTTTGAAAAGCACCGATGCGATTTCATTGGGTATCGGACAACCGGATTTTCAAACGCCTGAAAATATTATGAATGGGATTCGAAAAGCACTGGATAATCAGAAAACAATGTATCCACCAGCATTAGGTATAGATGAACTACGGGAAGCGGTTGGAGAAAAGTTCCGAAAAGAAAATAGTATGAGATGGGTTCAAAAAGAGAATGTTATGGTCACTGTTGGAGGATCGCAGGCAATAGCATTGACCTTTGCTGCTTTAACCAACCCTGGAGATGAAATCCTAATAAATTCCCCTAATTTCTTATCGTATTATTATATACCTGCATATTATCATACTAATTTGGTAGAAGTCGCAAGAAATCCTGATTATTCCATTAATTTTGAGCAACTAGAGAGAAAGATCACTCCAAAAACAAAATTATTGATTATAAATTCTCCAAACAATCCTACTGGCTACGTTCTTACTAAGAATGAGGTAGAAAAGGTAGTAGATTTGGTAATAAAACATGATCTCTATTTGTTGAGCGATGAAGTATACGAAAAATATCTTTATAATGGTAGAACTCATATAAGTCCTGCTAGCTTGGATGGTGTGGAAGATCGAACAATAACCATCAACTCTATTTCAAAAACCTTCTCTGCAACTGGGTTACGTGTTGGATATCTTGCTGCACCAGCAGATATTATCCCATTAATGGAAAAATATGCCCAATACACCGCGGCAGGAACTGCCCACCCAATCCAGTATGGAGCAGTTGCTGGGATAAAAAACGGAAATCCAAAAA
The DNA here is from genome assembly GCA_016933055.1 of Promethearchaeota archaeon. Taxonomy (GTDB): domain Archaea; phylum Asgardarchaeota; class Lokiarchaeia; order Sigyniarchaeales; family Promethearchaeaceae; genus AMARA-1. The sequence goes on from JAFGBS010000009.1 coordinate 598,235, forward strand.
TGGCAGAAATCATTCGAAAGTATGATGAACGCCGAAAATATTCATTTAAACGATTAGAAGAACTGAATTTTGATTGCCCTATTCCACATGGAGCATTTTACATTATGCCCTCGGTGAAGAATTATGCTAAAACGGGAGATCAATTTTCTGAGGATTTATTTAATAAACAGAAAGTAGCCGTGGTAGGTGGTTCCTCATTTGGATCATTTTCCAGTGATAAAGTTCGTATTTCCTATGCAACTACTAAGGAAAATTTAGAAAAAGCATTTGAACGTATAGAAAAATATCTTGAAGACTTAAAATAAAGAGATAATACCCGAATAAATTATTATTCCAATTATTCCCATGGGAAATTTTCAAATAATAATTAATTTATTTTTTAATTCCCAATATTTCTCCAAAATTATAATTCCCTTTATATTTGGTAATTTCATTTTCAGAAGTTAATATAGAGATTCGAATGACCCCTCCATCGATGAATCTATTCCTTTTAGGAATTACTCTTATTCTATTTTTAGACCAGCCCCCTTACTTATAGGATATATTTATAAACTCAAAATACATCCTTTCTACAACTTCAATAAATTTGGAAGTTATTTTAAAAAAACCGAAGGAAAGGATCATGGCCAAAAAAACAACAAAAGCAAAAACACCAAAGAAAACAACTAAAAAAACCAAAAAGAAATCTACTAAGAAATAATTCTTGATAGAATTGTGTATTATTGGGTATTTTGGTTCGCTTAAAGATTCACATGGAAGCTTAGCAAGAAAAAGAATCAAAAAATAAAGAAAAATAGGAATTATTACAATTCCTATGATATATTTTTTATCTGCATTGTGGTCGATAAATCCTACCCATTATCATACCCCCAAATTAAAATACTCTTCTTCAATGCCATTTCTGTGTTAAATACTTCTTGCACGGTTGATTTGAAAAAAAGTGTATACTCTACAGCAGAGTTCAAGAAATTTGATAACATTGCCTTGGATCCAGATTCTTTTTGAACATTGGGATTTTGGAAAGTTAATTTAATTATATCCTCGATAACCATATTGGGATCCAACTTGTAATTCAATCCGAAAGTAATAGATCTGGTGACGATATGTGTTTTTTGACCGTAATTGATAACATCTGATTAGAAATTCTTGATTGGGTACAGAAATTTCGGTGTTGTCCAGATGACGCAATTTAGTATAAACGAATCGAATCTGGAACACCTCCGCGATTTTTTCTTGATATTTTATTCGATCTCCAACACGGAATGGTTTGGTTGTCATTAATATTAATCCAAAAATGACATTCCCGATGGTATTTACCGAAGCAAAACCGAAAATGGTTGCACCAGAGAATGCAAAAATTCCAGTTACTAATCCTGATGCTTCAGAAAAGAATACAATGAAAAGTAAACTGACATAAAATACAATAAATCTTTGAATGCTTTGACGTGCAATTTTATCGATCTTACCCCCACTTTTCCACTTTTTTCAATTGGGGAATGATAACCAAACGTGTCATAATCCAATAAAAGAATAAAAGAAATACTACTATGCTAATTTTGATTAGATTTCCATAGGTAGGGTCCCTTTTATCAAAAGGTTTTTGTTTCCATTCCCAAATCGCTAACAAAAAACTTAGTATCAATAATAAGATAGATAATTGATAATTTCGGTTTCTATTATATCCTTTTTTCAGAAAAAAAAGTCTTAGATTGACGATTAGAACTAAAATATTACAAGATTCTTGGAACTAGGCTGCAAATTTCTATATTTTGTTTACATATACTGTGCCAAAACTCTCAGATACGTTAAACATCTTGTCTGCAGTTCCCAAAATATTAATGCATAAATCTAAACTAAGACAACGCATTTAAAAGTAATTTTTTTCCCCTAAAATTCACTATGAAGATAATAAAAAAAAAAATAAATTCAGAACATTTATAACGGATTATAAAAGCGTATGGAGGACTGTTTTTCTCTTAACGATCACGACGTTTCTCTAGTACCGATTTTACAGAAATATTCCGATAATGCTAAACTTCATTCTATTTTTCCCATAAGTTTTTTAATGTGAATCTAACAAAGAAACAAAAACAACGTTAAAAATTGATATGTCTGAAAAAAACGATATGACGGGATGGATCCTTTTCAAAAGAAAGTCTGAAACTACTCCAGGTTGGGGATCTTATGCCGTAAATAGATTAATGGATGTAGCACCTTCCCGAAACATTTCCCTTAAAGTAATTTCCCCCGATAATTTTGATCTTATTATTACCCGAGAGAAAAAGACCACATGGATAAATCAACAAGTTGAAAAAATTCCTGATTTTGTCATAACCAGAGTAGGTTCTGGTGCAAGTTATTTTTCTCTTGCAATAATTCGACATTTAGAACGGTTAGGAGTACATACCTTTAATTGCTCAAAGGGAATAGATATCGTTCGGGATAAATTATATGCCCAACAAGTTTTGGTTCAAAGCAACCTTCCTGTTCCAAAAACAATTCTAGTAAAATTCCCGGTGAACATCGATTTAGTAGAAAGATATCTAGGTTTTCCCGTAATAGTAAAAACTGTATTCGGTTCTAAAGGAGCTGGAGTATTTCTATCGGAAGACAGAAGATCATTCGTCGATCTGATGCAGCTTTTAGAAGCAACTAAACCTAATGTGAATATCATCCTTCAAGAAACAATTACCACTAGTCTTGGAAAAGATTTGCGAGTTTTTGTAGTTGGTGGAAAAATAATAGGATGTATGCAAAGAACCAGTAAAACTGACAGCTTTAAAGCAAATTTCTCCGCAGGGGCAGATGTAGAGGCATATCCTATCAATTCTGAAATCGAATGGCTAGCAAGACAAAGCGCACGAACTTTATCATTGGATATTGCGGGAATTGATCTCTTATTTGATGGGGAGCATTTTAAAATATGTGAGGTCAATGCATCCCCTGGATTTAATGGTCTTGAGCAAGCAAATCCAGGATTAAATGTTCCCAATGAAATATTTGATTACATATCCTTGCGATTGGGAGAGTTTGATTAAAATTGAAATTTCAATCCTCACCTAAAATATATCAAAATTTTAAGAGTGCGACACCAGAGAATACCCTAAAAAGCCTAACAAATTGTATGCAGCCCTATTTTTTACCACACATGCAATTTCGAGTAAAACCTAATTTATATGGCACCGCATGGGGTGCTCAAATGACTTTATTTGGGAATTATGATTATAATGTGAGATCTAATGGAAAGGGAGACACTCCACACTTGGCAATCTTGAGTGCCCTGGCAGAATTCACTGAGCGAGTTCAGAGTTTTTTACCTTTTCCAATTGCGAATTATCTGCCGCGACTAATGTTAAAACCAGATTTGGATAAAAATCATCCAGAATATCAAAAATGGGTGGACTTCAATAAAATTTTGAAAAATGAAACGAATAATAAAACTCCCGCTTTTGAACCTTTTGATACCACATTTTACAAATTTTACGATGTTATTGAGAACAAGGAGATATACTTGGATCAATCATTCCTTATTTCTCCTAGTAATGGTCGAGCTGCAGGAAATACATATGAAGAAGCAGTAGTAATGGCGATCACTGAAGTCTTCGAACGATATACGACCAGAATGGTTTTATTGAATAATGAAGCTGTCCCCACAATTTCTCTTGAATTTTTATCGAATGATCTTCAGGAATATATCAATTCCATAACAAAGGATGATTTCGAGGTATATATCAAAGATTTTTCATTGGGTAAAGGTTTTCCCGTGGTGGGTATGTTATTCGGCACTTCTGATGTGGGTTATGTATTGAAATCGAGCTCCGATTTATCTTTGAACCGTGCAGTTTCGCGGTGCTTAGGAGATTTTTTCCAGAATTTCGATTCAGTTCCGCACCGTTTAACGAATGCCGCAAAAAAATCACATACAATGATTCAATATTATGAACAATTCCGGGAGATATTAGAATCAGAAGTTTCATTACAAGAGCTAAAAGCTAATCGTTTTTCCAGTGACTCTGTATATTCACCAAAGGAACTTGGGTTTTTAGCACAAGATACAGATTTTGATTTTGAAACATGGGATTATAGTCATAATGATTTTTATAACGAACTCCTACAATTAATTGAGTTTTATAAATTGAATAAATACCGTCTTTATGTCCGTGATTTGGGCTGGTTAGGTTTTCCTACTGTCATGGTTTACTCTCCAGATCTTCAACAATATAAATTTTCAATTTACGATCGTGTAGCTTTTTTTGATAAACGAGTTTTTCCTGGAGAAAAAGTTCGAAAATTCCGAAAAGCGTTATTACAAGATGAAAAGGCAATATTTCATCCCACTATTTTAGATATATTACGAGATCCCACTTTTCTGTACTTATTTATATTCAAACGCCCAGAATCTGTAGGAATAATGAGAGGATTACCTCATGTGGGAACCCAATTATCTAGTTTTAATGCATGGTATTTTCTTGGATTATTAGCATTTTATTTTAAAGACATTCATCTTTCTCAAAAATATTTTAGTTGTTTATTAATTGATGAACCAAAAAATGATTTTGCCAAGTGTGCAATTGAATATTTGAGCTCTCTACCTACAAATGCATGGAGTGGAAATCGAATTGATCCTCAAGTAATAAGAGAAGTTACTGTTAGTCTCACTCATTTTCCGAAAGAATTACTAGTAGGCGTACTGGATACACTTTCATCAACACAAACTGTGAAAGAAATATTGCAACCTTTGATTGTACCTTGTCCATATTATGAAACCACTTGTGTGGGTTGTGAACATAAAGATTATTGTACTTACGGCAAGTTATCTCCCATCCTGCAAAAGTTAGTTAAGGATAAACCAGATAAATTATATTTTTTTACCGATCCTCTAAGTTCTCCATAAATAGAACCGGATTATTTGGAGATCAGAATTTCGTCAAACAATTTTTTATCTGGAACTAGGGACTGAAACAGATTTTTTTTGAATTCTCCCTTTTTAGAGATAAATTTCCGAGCGATTTTGTCAATAGCTATTACCCCCATGACCGTTTGAATGAAACTTTCTATTAGATCGTCCAAACCCAATCCTAGTCTATTAAACTCTCTTCTATCCATTAATAAGAGTCTATTCACATCGGGTTCCCCCCATGTTCCATCAGGATTACGTACGGATAAATTCGTTCCCAACATTTCCCATGAATCAATAGTATCGGCTATTTCGTTACTTAGATGTTTACGTGCACGTCTTGCATACATTGCGATAGGACGAAATCCTTCAGGTGAAGAACAGACCATCATGCGCAAATCAGCTGCAAAAAATTCGTGTTTCAAATTAGGAACTGTACCGATGTGATATAATCGACTTAGTTTCATGTTGGAACTCCATTGAGAATTTCCTATGAGACTTTGTACGATGAATTTATCATACGGATAGTCTTTTTCCATAAATTGCTGTAGTTCGTGTTGATTCATAATTGTGTATACTCCTTGTCCTGCATTTGAGTAAGGATTTTTAATGCAAGCAAACCCTCCCATTCGCTCAACCCATAAGGGAATTTCATTTTTGCTCAAATCCCAAATTGTTTCGGGTACTCGAATTTGCAATCCGGTATCCTTATAATCCGCATTGAAAAAGTCATATGCTTTTGCAGCTATTAATTTGTTTCTTCCCCCTGCCAGACAAGCTAAGATCGGATTATAAATCATGGTTTTTGTAATAATAGGAATTTGAGTCCATGGTTTTTGTGTCACATACCGAAATGCAGCTTTAATTTGAATCCATTGATTATGTTGATTCCTTACATACATTATCCCCTCCTCAAATTTAACGGGAGCGTTAGGATCATCGTAATGAAATTCGACCGCATATACCATATCATCAACAAGATCCGCCAAAGTTCGTGCATATCCAATATTCTCCATAGGATTTTTATCATAAATAACGGCTAGTTTTCCATCTGGCAAGTTTTTCTTCTTTTTCATCGTTGGTAGAAATGAATTTGCTAATAAACGCTCATATCCCCCTCTTCTTTGTTCTTCAATATATGGCATGCTCTTATTTCCGGAAGGACAGGAATTAGTCTCGATTAATACCATTTGACGAACTCCTCTGCCAGTAGTGACTGCAAATAGATCTGCTCCCGCCCATCTGAAGTATTTTGGTTTAAAATCGAGCAATTCACGAAGTTTTTCCTCTTCTACTTGGGGATGAAAATGACAATATCGATAAATAATTTGTTCATTCGTTAAATTCAGGAAATATCGTACCAATGGATGTAATTGGGCGTTTAAGACCTTTGGATAATAATGTTCATCAGAATCAAACTCTCCTGGGTGTATTTCGACAGCATAATATAGCATAATTCTCTTTCCCAAATTAGATTATTTATAAAAATAATGAGTATAGCACAAGATAAAGAATCCCACATATTAAGTGGATCATTGCAAACAAGGCTCCATTTTTAGTCAATGTCTTAAAAGTAAATCCTTCTACTTTATTTCGTGTAGCGATTGTGAGAGTCATAACGTCACATGCAGCACCTTGTGGTAGGAAATTTCCCCCCATATTAATTCCGATCAATAGTGCAATGATCAATGGATTAAGAGGAAGCTCAGGATTCAATAAAATCAATCCATCAGTAATTGCTAAAAACATTAGAGCTGTAGGAGAATTTGCCAGAAATCCCGACAATAGGCTACTGAGTACTAAAATAAAAATAGATATTGCTAAGGGACTCTTTGGAAGTATGAGGTTTAAGAAATTCGTTATAATTTCAATGGTTCCATTAGCAATCATGCATCCAATAATAATATATAAACTCATAAAAAAGAACATCACTTCCCATTCTACTGTCTTAAAATAATCTGCAAGTTTTTCCTTGTTGATAAGAATCATAAATATTGATCCGACAAGAGCAACTAAAAATGCTTGAGTGGTTAGGAAAAAGGAAATAAACACTATCCCAATAAATATTGAATTGAGAATAAATTTTTTTTTATTATCAATAACTGCTGATGGAACTAAAATATCTCTCACGAGTTCTTTCCGGAAAGGATCAACCCGTTGATTTTTTTTTAAAAGAAATAGATCGAGTAATAACATAGTAATTATTAGAACTACGAATCCAAAACCCATAACATTTTTCACGAACCATAGAGTATCTACCGATTCGTTCACAAAATGGCCAGCGATGATAATATTCTCAGAGCTGGAAAACGGAGTAATCAAGCTGCCAATGTTTATGCAGATGGTCATTCCAAACAGATACGGAGCGGACTTAATCTCCAATATACGGCATGTTCGGATTATAAGAGGCGCAAAAATGATTGCTACCGTAACATCTGCAACCACAGCAGATAATAAAACCGTAATAGTGCAAATAACATAAAATAGCAGTCGATCATTTCCTTTTGTTAATCTTATCGTCTTAATTGCTATATATTGAAATATCTTCTGGCGTTCGGCTACTGCGATCACAACTTGCATTCCAAAAATGAATAATATGGGTTTGAATTCTATCATTCCCACAATGGCTTCATAATATGAATTGAATTCCACCTCTCCTAAGGTGATTGGTAACTCTTCAGTAAATATCAATATGCCAGCTGATAATAAGGCGGCAAATATCGCCACTGTCAAGTAATCAAGTGTTTCGGTTGAGAATACAACCATTACAATTACAAACAAGACTGCAACACTAATAATAGAAAACAAGTTCATTGTGGGAAATCTGATTTTTTAGGAAATTTATTACGATAATCGTATATAATGTTTATTCTCGTCCTAAGTAGTAAACTCTCTCATTTCAAAATCGAAAGAAACTTTCAAATAGGTGGATTTAAGGCAGTGATGTAAAACTTTTTGTTAGCAATCCATTTTACACAATCCCATTCTCTATATCGAGATTTTTCACATTATTATTCTGTAAAAGCTTTCAAGAAACAAGATGTATATATCATCGTCTTACAGATTTCTCAGAAGGATCTATCTGATTCAACATTAATATATTATGAAATCGGCATTTTCCCATTAATATGCATTAAAAAAAAAAAAAACAACAAAATTTTAAACAACAAAAAACAACAGAAAACGATCATATTTGGCAAAATCAAATATGTGAGAAGTGATGTCATTGAGCATGGTAATGTCGGTTGATGGTTTAGTTCGGCTCCTCGGTGATCTGGCCAAAAGTGTCTCGTTTATTGAAGAAGCTTCGCTAATAAGTTCGGAGGGATTACTTATGGCTCATTCAGATATGTCACATGACAAGGAGGGACTCAATCGGAATGCTGCGTTGAATGCAACTGTTATGTCTATCGGTCGTGGCATCACTCGTGTTTTTGGACAAGTTGTTCGTCAAATAACCTGCATTTATGGGGATGGAAATCTCACTATCATTAATATTGGAGAGGTAATTCTCGCTCTCGTTACGAAAAAAGAACCAACCATGGAATTACTATTTATTGAGAATCCCGAGAATTCCCCAGAATTCGAGAAATATAAACATGATATTCAAAAAATCCATGCATTTATCAATAAAATCAAAAAAGAACTCGATGATCTGTAGATTAATTTATGGGTAATCAAAGCTTTTTAATGAAGATTGTATCTTTTCTAACGTATGGGATCTGTTATTGCATATTTTGATTCATCACATGATCTTGCAGAAGAAATTATAATGGCAGCTGGGAAAACACCGTATAAAATTCTCGGGGATGTAAACGTTTCAAATAATCCAGCGGATAAATATTTATTTGAAACTTTTTGTCCCGCTGCACGCAGTATGCTAACCGAAGCACTTCATTATTCTGAAAAATGGGAAGGAATTATTATAGCTCATGGTTGTGATGCTACACATCGACAATTTGATATCTGGAAAAAACATGTTCAAAATCCATTCATTTATTTTGTAAACAACCCATTGAGTCGTGTAAGCAAAAGTGGTAGGGATTTTTATCGTACCGAATTACAAACCTTCATAGAAGCATTAGAAAAACAATATAATGTTAACATCTCGAATGAGAAGCTTCAAAATGCCATTAAAATTTCTAATCAAGTGAAAAAATTACTCCAAAATTTAGGAAAACTACGCGAATTCAAAGATATTCCTAATCACGAATATTTCAACATTTGCAAGATAGCGGTTCAAGAGGATAAAAAATCCGTGATCCCTCTGCTAGAACGAAAATTATCTGAATGGGGAACATATTCTGCTTTCCCTACAAAATTCTCGCGAATCCTATTAACGGGTAGTGATGTAAACTATCCGGAATTCATGAATCTGTTGGATAAGGCTAAATTGCGTGTAGTAAGAGACGATTTATCGATCGGTGAGAGATATTACACTGCACTTATTCCTGAGATGCAGGATCCTTTGGATGCATTAATAGAATATCAATATCTCATTCCTCGACCTGCTACCAAACATCCCGCGGAACCTCGCTTAGATTTTTTGCTTAGAGCCTATGAGAGCTCCCATATAGAGGGCATTCTCTCACAAAATCTGAAATTTTGTGAAACTTATGCTTTTGATTCCGTATGGTTATCAAACACATTTAAACAAAAAAATATCCCTTCTATTCATCTGGAACGGGATTTTATTGCAGAAGATCAGCAATTATTTACTCGCTTGGAGGTATTTAAAGAATTACTTAATTCCAAAAGGAGGATTTAATTCATGAATTCAGCACAAGAATCACCACAAGTCAAAAAAAAATTAGTTAAAACCCTAAAAACCTCTCAAAAATTAAAAAAGATTATGGCATGGTACTTTATTAAGGGAAAACTCTATTCAAAACTCCCATGGAAACAAGTTGCTTGGAGTGTATCAGGTTTTCCCACGGAATTCCTTTGGGCATATAACGTGTACCCATTTTTACCGGAGAATTGTGCTACCATTGCTGCGGCTCGTCATAAATCACAAGAATTAATCGAATATGCAGAAGCGTGTGGATACTGTAGGGACCTTTGCAGTTATTTTAAGACAAATATTGGAGCGTACGATTCAAAATTACCCGCACAATTTGGAGGGTTAGAAAAGCCAGACTTAATGACTTGTACAAACACAGTCTGCGACACACACGTAAAATGGTTCCAAACCCAATCTAGAAATCTCAATGTTCCCTTATTTGTTTGGGACATTCCCGCTTACGTGTCTGGATCCGATGAGAAGACCATGAATCGCTATCTAGATTATGTGACGGACCAGTTCTGGGAATTTACAGATTTTATGTACGACCATACAGGTAAGAAATTTAACCAGAAAAAATTTATTAAAACTGTAAAAAAAGCTGATGAACTGGCAGTTCTTTGGCGTGAATTATTCAAATACCGGAAGCAAATCCCTGCTCCATTAGGTTATGCAGACACCCTTGGAGATGTATTTCCAATGTTTGCATTACCCGGTAAAAATCGAGGTATAAAATTCTATCGAGAACTGGTAGAAGAAGTCAAAGAAGCCGCAAAAGTAGGAAAGGGTGTGGTTGAAGATGAAAAATACCGATTATTATTTGAAGGTATTCCCTTTTGGTATAAGATTAAATTTTTCCATCAGCTAGCAAATTTCGGAGCAGTTGTTACATATGAACCATATACGTGGAGCTTCGGTGTACGACGGGAGATTTTTGATGATGATATAGATAGATCTTTACGAGAAATGGCTAAATCCCTAATCCACACACCCTATTGGTACAATTTGGAGACAAGAGTCGAGTATTTCAAGAAAGTGATTGAAGAATATAAAATTGATGGGGTAATATTGCACAATAACCTTTCTTGCAGACCGAGTACGACGGGTATGGCAGACTTAAAACAAATCATTCAGGAAGAACTCGGTATACCTGTTCTTTTATTGACCTGTGATATGAATGATCCCAGAGCATTCTCAGAAGCGCCAATGCAAACACGATTAGAAAGTTTTATAGAATTACTTGAATCTAGAGCTTAATCGATTAAAAGTAATGAAAAATCCAATAAAATGGGTGATCGGTGCCTCATCACTCAAGATCATCTTCATATAAGTGATTTATTCACTCTCAGATGGGTCAGAAATATCATCGACAACCGATCATACTAATCAATGATTTAGGGATTATCAATATTATTAATTCGGTTTTATCTTTACTTTTCTTCCAATAATCTCTAGCCTATCCTCACAATATAATTCGATAGCTTCGGGGAAAGCTTCATGTTCCAGCTTTAATCCCCGTTCTTTCAAGGTTTCCTCGGTATCCTCAAATACTACTTCAAGTGATTTTTGAAGGATAATAGGTCCATGATCCATTTGATCATCTACAAAATGAACAGTAATTCCTGTAATTTTTACCCCATATTCCACTGCATCTTTATACCCATGCATTCCTCGAAAACTCGGTAACAATGCGGGATGAATGTTTATAACACGATGAGGAAATTCTTGAAGAAAGTAGGAAGAAATCAGTCGCATATAACCCGCAAGAACAACAAGTTCTACATCCCATTTTTTAAGTTCAGTGACAATATTACGATCATGTTCTTCACGTGAATTAATCCCCGATCGAGAACAAATAATAGCTGGAATATTATGCATAATTGCCCGTTCTAGGCAATATGCATCAGGATTATCACTAATCAACACAGATACTACTGTTTTTCCTTTCAATCGTCCATTTTCACAAGATTTTATAATTGCTTCTGCGTTTGATCCGGACCCCGATGCTAATATCCCTAAATGCACTGGTTTAACCATAAATACAGTAAACTGAGATTATTAATAAAAGTAGATGAATTAGGGTTATCGGTATAATTTTTAATACCCACGGGTTCTACGAATAATATCTCCTTTTAGAACAACTTGGACGCCTTTATATTTGCCGTAGGATTTGGCATGACTTGAAAATATGTTACCAATAATGAGTCCGCCATCGAATTTACAATCTAAACAAGCTTTTTCCAATAATCGAACTTGATTAATTCCTATCGAACGGTTCCAATCTTTAATAAACACACCAAATTGTGCATCATCTGTCTTGATTATCGCATCAAAATTCCATTTTTGTCCCGATTTCCCTATAACACTATCTGATAATTCATGAAACAAATATTTTCGAGAAAAGTAATCTTTAACGAGGGTTTTGAGTGGTTGTTCCTTTACATTTTCTTGTGCATCATTGTCCATCTATGATCACCCGATTGATTACGTACATACTCCTAATTTTATAATATGTAGAAAAGATAATAGATCACACCTATAAAAGGTAGTATTATCACAGCAATACCCCTTTAATCGACAAAATCGAATATCAAAGAATCATCCGACACTATTCGACATTATCTCATATTCCATAATTCTAAGAATGAGTAGGAGTGCTTAGGACCGTTTATTTTCACAAAATTTAAAATATCTTCTAGTAAATTCCGATGCAAAATTTCTATGATCTCATTGCATACATGCGTACATTCAATATATTCATAATTGCACTTATCTCGTGATAATTGATCACATAGTGTTTTCAGTTTGAGTGATATTCCTTCAGATTGCAGGACTGTAAAATGATCCCAACCATCTATTACACCTGCAATGGTTTTTGGTGGTAAAATTTTCAATAGATCGAACACAGGTTCTAATCGGATTCGAATTTTCTCTTTTGTATTCTCAGATGCAAACTCCGTTTCACAGAATTGCACATAATGATTAAAGAGAATTTTTGCTTGGGATGTTTTAGTGGTATCTGTTATTTTCCACCTTGAAGCAACTTTACACGTAATAGTTCCGTCATCAGCAAATTTTTTCTCTTCACTAGGCTGATTCGAAAATCCTGTGGGATAAATCCAACATTGCGGAGGTTTAATTAATGTGCTATGTAGTTTACATCCATTAGTGGTAACATCATAAAAAACACATTTGGAATTTGACGTGGAGATGTTTATTTTGAATGAAAATAAATCCCCTCTTCTGAAATCTTCTTTTTCTGCTATATTTTGCCCGATATAATGTTCTGCTAAAAATTTAGGCACATCTATCATTATATGGCAACAATCTGCATGACATATAGAAGGATCAATACAATTTGGTCCGCTGATGGAATCTCGCATCAAGATGTTATATTTTCTAATCAATTCTAGCATCTGTGCACTGGATTGCTCCATTTGTTTTATAACGATCAAAGCGGTAAATATTTTTGTTTGAATTAAACCAGCGTGTAAGGGGAAACATAAAAACAAAAAGTTAGTTATTTAAAGTCCAAGCCCACGCTCTTCCGACTTTTTGGGTTCGTTGAATGACTTCTCGCTCTTCTAGTTCACTCATTACTTTCCACACTTCAGAGTTGGTCATTTTGAAATATCTTCGAATTTCAGGAGTAGTTAGGGTTTCGCCACTAAGCATATTCATTATTATTCTTTTTATTTCATCGTAATCTTGTGAAATTGTCGTAAGGTCACCATCCTCGCTCATTTCCTCCTTTTGATCCATTTGATAGATGATATCTTCTGCGATCTCATGAAGTCGTTTAAGTTTCATATCTATGTTTCGAGGTTTCATGAATAAGGCACAAAGTTCAAGCCCTCGTGGAAAAGCAACTACATAGAAGTTATCGTATAAAATTGCTGTGGGTTTCAAACCCGAATTTCCTCCTCGAAAACTTAAATAGAAATTCATTAGGAAATTCTCATAGTCTATATTTATCTCATTTTCTACAAACGTGACAACACTCTTAAGAATGGGTCCTTCTATGAGATCAAATCCGAGTTTTGCTGCCGAAATTATCTCATTTTCATCAAAATTCATTATAGTTCTCTCCTTTCATGCTCCTTTCTCCTTTTCAATTTCTTCCATGATCACATTAATGATTTCCACTAAAATTCTCCGCTGTTCCTGATTTATCGCAGTGATACCATAAGTGGGTACTTGAAGGACATCTTTAACCATTTTTGGATTTAGGTGCCCATCCAAGTCTTGTTTATTAGCAAGAGCGACAATTTTTGCACAGTCGTCTGGAAACAAATTTTTTGTATGGCTTACTAGTTCTTTTGTACTAAGAACGTTTTTGGGAGAAGAGTCGGTAACAATAAACACAATATCTGAACCTTCTATATATTGGCTCATGTAATGTTTTAGATATGCTTTTTGTCCTCCAAAATCCCAAATTTTTAATTTAAATCCTTCAAAATCTAGTGTTCCCAAATCAAAACCTTGAGTTGGATTATATTTTTTTTCGATATTTTTCTGCGTAAGGAGTTTCATCAGTGTAGTTTTTCCCACTGCGGGAGAACCCACAAAGGAAATTTTTCCTACCGCGGGACGTGTTTTTACTTTAGGGATGTCCAGTGGGTTTTCATCAATTGTCATCTTATCTTCTCTCGGAACAAGTAGTATGAAGAAAGAAAAAACGAAAAGTAATTTCATTTCTGGTAACATGGAGATATTACTCGGATATATCACATGAAATAACAAAAATCTCACAAAATACTTAATAGAACACAAGCTGAAAATTGAATACATGGAGCTAGTAAAATCGAAATCTACGTTGCAAATGGCTATTACAGGAGAAACTGAAGCTATTGTTAAATATGATGCATATTCTAAGAAAGCGAAAGATGAGGGTCTGCCAAATATAGCCTATCTGTTTGATGCATTAGTCCAAGCCGAACAAATTCATAATCGGAACCATTATAATGCTCTAAAGTCAGTATCCGAAGTCCAATTTACTCCTACGATCCCTCCCAAAATCCATGTTGGCTCTACTTTGCAAAATCTGCAAGATTCAATTAAGGGAGAACAATACGAATCCAAAAATATGTATCCTGATTTCATAAAAGAGATACGTGATGAATTAAGGGAAGAAAATGGACGTGTTGCTAAATTGTCCTTTGCATGGGCAGAAGAAGTAGAATTGGGACATGCAGATGCTTTGAAAATTGCACTTAAAGCGTTAGAGAGTGGGCATGATCTTGATGTACAAGCTATATTCGTTTGTAGAGTATGTGGGAATTTGGTATTTAACGAACCTGAAGAATTTTGTTCAGTGTGTGGTCATGATCAACGCTTCTTCATGAAAATCAATAGGTCTGGAGATGAGAAATAATGTCATATGAAGATAGATTTCATCTTAGCGGCGGAGAAATAATTCGTCAAATCACATTCGGATTAAATGATGGTATCGTTTCAATCTTTGCTTTATTAGCTGGAATTTATGGATCTGGACAAGATGATAAGGTAATATTAATCACGTTACTAGCTGCTGCAGTTGCTGGGGCCCTTTCTATGGCTGCGGGAGAGTTTATTAGTGGAAAAGGTGAACGAGATTATTATAATCACGAAATAGATCAAGAACGTCTCGAGATAAAACTCTGTCCAGATATTGAAAAAGAGGAAATCCGTTTTATTTACCAAGACAAAGGGTTCTCTGGAGAGATCTTAGATACTATTGTAAACCATATTACTTCAGATCGAGATTTGTGGGTAAGAGAAATGGTGATTTCTGAGCTTGGCGTTACAGAGGTGGAGGATGCAAAAACTGGGATTAGAAATTCTATCGTAATCTTTTTTACTTTTATCTTGGGCTCATTATTTCCTACACTCCCTTATTTGATTCTTTTACCCTTTACCGTTAATCCGTTCACTAAGTTCATCATTGCAACGATTATTACATTTGGAGGTTTATTTCTTGCAGGTGCGCTGAAAAAATTCGTTACGGGCAAGAATTGGATAAAAAGTGGTCTGGAAATGTTACTTGTAGGTGCATTCGCATTCTCAGTTTCTTATTTTATCGGATTGGCAATCGAGTTATTGTAAATAAATAAGCAGAATTATTTCTGCTACATTTTCTGCTAGTGAACTTCTATCCCACCATGTAAATCATATTCATCAAACTCAGATACCATGTTAGATGCAGAATAAATCATTCCTAAATACAAGAACTATGGATGAAATCTATGCTATAAAAAGCCGAATATACAATTTGAATTGTTATATATGGAAAAAGGGAATTTTAATGTGAACCATAGAATAGAAATTGACTCATCGAGACTATTTTTTCTACACTTGGTAATGTTTTAACTTCTAATTGAGGTGAGAAGGGAATAGTTGTTTCCGTCCCAATCCTTTGATAAGTAAAATTTAGTTTTCTCTCTAGAAGACTTGCTGCGATCTCTCCGCTGAGTCCAAATTGTTTATAATCTTCGTCCACAATCAATATTTTCCCTGTCTTTTGAACACTGGCTGCAATATTATCAATATCTAATGGAACAATGGTTCGTAAATCTAGAATTTCTGCTGAAATATTTTGTTTCTCTAGTTCAATGGCAGCATCCATGCATCGATGCACTGCAACTCCCGCAGACACCATTGTGAGGTCGGTTCCCTCTTTTAGTACTTTAAGTTTTCCTATCTCTAAAGGTACCCAGTGGTCGGGGACTTCACCCTCAATTCCATTTTCTGGAACATCAAATTTAACCGTGTTCCGACCACTTCCACCCAAGTAATATAACAATTGTTCTGACAACAGCTTATGTTCGAGGAAGATTACAGGATGTTTTTCTTGTAATGCTGCAAGCATAAGACCTCCCGCATCTGCTGGATTACTTGGTAATAAGATCTTGATTCCAGGGATCGAAGCAATAGATCCGTAAAGGATCTGTTCATGCTGTCCTCCATCACCTAATCCTCCTCCACAGGGAGCGCGTATAACTAAAGGAACACCCCATCGCTTTCCAGAAAAATCATATACTTTAGTTGCATGATTGACAATAGCATCAAAGGCTACACAAATGAAATCTATCATCCACAGTTCCACAATCGGTTTTAAACCTGCCATTGCTGCTGTTATACCTGCTCCTAGAAAAGAAGCTTCTGAAATGGGAGTTGGAAATATACGATCCGAAAAACGCGCGACTAGTGCACTTCTGTTAGTATGCACATCCTCTCCCATAATAATTATCCGATCATCCTCTAACATCGCTTGAATTATTGCATTCTCAATGGCTTCATCAAAATTCATCCTTTTCATTTGGATTTTCCCCCATATATTTCTAAAGTTCTTTCAAGAATTTTCTTTATTTCTCTGTGAATGTTTTGGTCCACTTCATCAAATTCTTGAGCTAATTCCTGATGCTTTCTTCTTGTGATATATAATGGGTCATTCTTTGATTTCACTTGCTTTCTAAATTCCATAAGAGATGAGAGGATAGTTCCGACACTTTTAATTCGTTTTCCTAAATTCGCACCTTTCGGAGTAAGAAAAGACTTAGTAATGGACGCGCCGTATTTTTTAAGGGTGTCCTTAGGATTTAATAAAGGATCAGTGGTAAAATGACCTTCTCTGTGTGTAACAAGCACATGTAAAAAATAAGGTTTCTTATTTTTACGTATTCTGGGGATAATAACCTGAATCGCGTTATAAACTTCTTCCACATCTAATCCATTCAATGAAATACCATCTATCCCAAACCCATTAGCACGTTGAACTAAGTTCCCTCCGGTAAAATCTGATGATTTTGAAGTGATGCTCCAGCCATTGTCTTTACAAACAAATAGAACTGGTAATTGCAAAGTGGATGCTAGATTGAGTGATTCTAATGCATGACCTTGATTATAACTTCCCTCTCCGGAGAAAGACACAGCAATATTATCTGTTTTTTTGTATTTCGCAGCTAATGCAAAACCCACCGCCCCTGGTAAGGAAGCTCCAACTATACCACTCGTTGCCATTAAGTATTCCTTAGAAAAAAGATGCATATGCCCTCCTAAACCTGCACAAAGTGATTCTTCTCCTGGATGTCCCATCATCTCCAATAAAATTGAACTAGGATTCACCCCACGCATGATAAATTCTGGCGTACTGCGATGATCAGACGCGATTGCATCCCCATCAATTAAATTTGATACAACACCTGCTATAGCAGCTTCAGTCCCAATACCAAGATGTAATTCCCCCGGAATCAAACCATCTTCCCATAAAACTTTGGTTAATTCTTCAAAAAAGCGGGAACGAACCATAAGTTCGTATAAGTGTAATACTTCTGCGTCCATAAGCATGGTGTGATATCTGGCAATTTATTTCTTTTGTTTAGAAAATAATCGATCCAACCACTTTACCGTTCTATTCCAATATCTTAATAAGCGAGTTTCTCTTCTGCGACAGACATCCACTCCGTTTTTAAACACTTGAAATGGATTAAATAATAAATACAAGTCTTCTAAGGGATTTTCTCGGAACACAATAAAGTCTGCATATTTTCCGGGATTTAAAGAACCAATATTCTCCTCTTCTCCAAGAATAATCGCATTATTAATGGTTGCACATTGTATGGCTTCCATAGGAGTTAATCCATAAGTTTCATGAAGAAGTATTATTTCTTGAGCAAGTTTCCCATGTAAGACAAGGGGAATACCCGCATCATCCCCTACCCCTATGATAATTCCTCGTTTTATCGCACGACGTAGACCGATTTCCACTTCCCTATCAATACGAATGGAATTCAAATATTCAATATGAGTTAGTTTTGCATCAGATAACGAATAAGCAAGACCTGAAGATAGGGTGGGTATCGTTCCAATGTTTTTTTCTTTCATTTTATTTAGTATATCCTCTGTATAATCTGCACCATGCTCAATACTATCTATACCAGCTTCAACGCATCTTCGAGCTCCTTCTAATCCTTCTGCATGAGCCGTAACTCGTAAACCTGCTTTATGAGCGGTATTCACAATGGCTTTTAGTACTTCTATTGAAAAAAGAGGTTTACCCGCCTGTCCAAGTTCCTTAGCGCCTGTTACACCTCCAGTGGATAAAACTTTTATGCAATCCACTCCTTGTCTGACTAAATATTCCGTAATTTCCGTAGCTTCGGCAATTTCATCATTAATTTGAACGTCGAATACATCAATATGTTCCCCCCGTTTCGCAATAATCTTTCCAGATGTAAATAATCGGGGCCCTATTAACTCCCCTGACTTAATTTTGTCCCTTATTTCCAGAATATTGAAATATGCTTCCCCTAAACTGCGCACTGATGTGATTCCTTTTTTCAAACTTGCGTATGCATTATTTCGCATAGATTTTTGGATAAATCTTTGAAACCACGGTTGTTTTCGTAACCATGCAAATAAAATCGGTCGATCCAAAAACTTTGGCATAGGAGTTCCTGATCCACTCAAGTGAACATGATTGTTAATAAGGCCGGGGATAACATACTGACCTTTTAGATCAATTTCGGGGATGTGATCGGTGGCAGGAATCGGATCTTGCTGAATTTTTTGTATTTTTCCTTTGTTTACAACCATTGATACCCCGCATTGGATCTCCCCTTTTTCAGGATCGACATAACTAAAATTAGAAAATATGCATTGAGAAGATTCCATTTTATTATCTCGGCGATCAATCGTTAAAAGCATTAGGTGAAAGAGAGCATTAAAACCATGACGCCTAAGTATTCACTCCCTCTTAAAATAGGTCGAAAACCTATCGATTTGTCAAATCAATTAAATACTCTTTTGAGTATTTATACCGAAATACTAAGATCGAATCCGATAAATTCCAATTTATTATGACGTCAACATCTATCCCGTGATATCTAAAAATTTTCCCTTAGGTGAACAGAGGGTATAAAGGGTGAAGTTCTGTCTATTTGGAGTAAAATCAATATATACATACCTAATGCTACGCATTCGGCTTTTGTTTTAGAACACTTACCCTCCCAAGAATCCGCACATACCTCCCAGGAACCCACACCTAGGACCGACCTCTTCTACATCTGATCGGTGTATTTAAACGAACCATAATATGTTATCAATCGTGTTACCTATCCATTCTAATGAAAAATCACAGTTTGATTCTGATTTATACATATCACGCTGCTTTATGATAGTTTTCAGTAAAATCGTTTATGTAATCGTTGGATAGGGCAGAATAGATGTTGACAGGTCAAAAAATAGAATATAGAGAAAAAAATTATTGTTTTCGATCCAATTTGAGTTTCTTTATTAACAATAT
Organism: Promethearchaeota archaeon; assembly: GCA_016933055.1. Taxonomy (GTDB): domain Archaea; phylum Asgardarchaeota; class Lokiarchaeia; order Sigyniarchaeales; family Promethearchaeaceae; genus AMARA-1. The sequence continues at coordinate 618,197 of JAFGBS010000009.1, forward strand.
CCCTGGAATCAACGACAGTACTAACGCAATTGCACTTAATTGCATTGCAACGGGATATCTTATACCAGCACCAATCAATTGAGCAATAATTAATGTACCGATGGATAGCTGTCCTAAATTAGACATCGAATTGTACCAATTGTACATCGTACCTGTAAGACTACCACGAGAGACTTTAGCAGAATATTCCATGGAAATTCGCATTTGAGAAGTTTCATATCCTCCGTTTATTGCACCTAATAGTAATACAAGTAAATATAGTACTGTTGGAAACGACAATTCTGGGGCACCTAATGCTTCAAAGTCGATCCAAAGGAAAGACAAAATAAATCCGGTATAAACTATAGCATTGATTACAAATACCCACAATAAATTCAATTTCTGACCTAATCCCCCAATACTCAAGGCTCCAATCAGTTGTCCAACGGAAAAGAAAACCAACCCCCATCCAATAGTACCAACTCCAGCTGTTTCAATATCTAAGTCTAAAACTTCACTCATAAACGTAACCATAACAGATACAAGAGCTATCCCCATACCACTGATAAAATCGAATAAAGTAACATGCCACGTAACACCTTTACGAAATTCTCTTCCAAAATCAGCTAAGTATACTTTCGGAATATTATCTGCTTCCTTTATTAAAAGTGCGGACATGATTCCGACGACTGCAAATATTCCTATTATAAGATAAGAATATCTCCATCCTAGTTGATTACCCCATACTCCTAAAAACACACCAGATAGAATCGCCCCCCCACCTCTTGCACCCCATGCGACTCCTTGCATCCAACCACGTCGGTTAGGGGGTGTAACATCAACTCCTAGTGAGTCTAATACGGTATCTCCTAATGCTACACTTCCAGTTACAAACATTCCAATTAATATTATGCTCCAGTGAGGACTTGTGTACATAGGAAGACTGATCCAACCAATGATTCCGATTAAACCCGCAATTAAAATATAAGGCTTTCGACGACCGAATTTTCCGACTTTAACAGTGTCAGAAAGTATACCAAATACAATTTTAATCAACCACGGAATAAATATGATACTTTGAATAGTTAGAGCCTCATCCTCAAGGTAACCCAGAGTTTGTAAAAATGGTGCAATTAATAGAATAGCGGCAAAAGCAGCACCTTGGGAAAAATAAAACAAAAATTGAACAAATAGATACCAATCTTTCCAGGTAGAAAAATCCAAATCTTCCTTTAAGTCATCTGGTATCTGTTTTTCCATAAAATCTGACATGATAGATTTTTGTTATTCTCCCAGAATTTAATTTTTTAGATTACTTCAAGAAATAATTGTTCGTTCCATCTGTTCACAAGTAAAATTGAATTATGTTCTCACCCATTAACCTATATGGAGATGAAATTTAGTATCCAAAATCTACAACCTCTAACTAAAGATATTTTGGATAATGTTTACAAGTTGTATCAAGATAATGAACAGTTCTTCAGAATTACAAAAAGTGATTTTGAAAACCAGACTTTAGGAGATACTTCTTTCAATCCTGAATTCTCACTCGTTTTGTATCCCAAGAAATCAGATAAACCAATAGCAGTTTTAGTGGGAGTTGTAAAAAAAGGATATATCAAAAAAAATCTAATAGTTAAAGTCTTTTTGGTCGATAGGGAATACAGACGTAAAGGTATCGGAACATGGATGTTTAAAGAGCTATTAAAAAGAGCTAGACAAAGTCTGAACATATTTTCATCTGTAACCTATGGATTCTCTCCTCCCCAATTTCTCCAACCAGGGGTAGATGTACGTCATACTTCTCTTCTTTTCTTCCTCCAATCCATGGGATTAAAACGTAAGAAGTCCAGAAACAATTTGACGGTTCATATATCCAAGGATTTAACAGAACCCAAAACCTACAAATATGGATTCACTTTACAGAGAATTACACCGGAATTCTTTTCATCCACTTTAGAATTTGTGAAAAAAGGATTTTTTGCACCAACTTGGTCAGCGGAAGTAGAATTAACTTTCAATTTTGAAAAACCTACTACATTCATCGCCTTAGATGAGAATAAGAATGTAGTTGGATTCGCATCCCATAGCACATGTTTTTTCAGCTCGTTTGGTCCCACAGGTGTGTTGAAATCTCTTCGTGGGAAAGGTATTGGTGGAGAATTACTAAAATGGTGCCTTTGGGATATTAAAAACCAAGGATATGATACAAGCACGATCATGTACGTTGTTGGTAATACTGTAGCATATTATTCAAAAACAGTTGGGGCTTTCATTCATCCCGTTCACATTCCTATGAGAGCAAGCATCCTCAAATGGAGAAATTTGTATTGACTTTTGAAATTGCTGAATATATTTAGGAGTCAACAATTGTCCAATTAATAACTACTATCAGGCGTTAGTAGATAATGGCATTCTATAATTTAGAATTAGAAGAAATTTTTCATCGATTGAAGACGAATCCAAAAAATGGTTTGTCAAAACTAGAAGCTGAAGATCGCCTTATGCATGATGGTTATAATGAATTACCAAAGCACAATCCAAAATTCTGGAAAGTGTATCTTGCTCCATTATTCAATTGGCTGATTGTGATTTACCTTATTGGAGCCATAATTTTGTTTATCTCGGGTTGGATCCAACCAGAAGAAAAAACTAGTTCGACTCTTTTATATTTTACATTAGCCGTGGTAGCCCTTAATTGCATAATCGCGGTTATCCAGCAATATCGCGCAACCAAAAAATTAGAAGCACTAGAATTTCTTTCTGCCCCCACGGCGAAAGTTTTAAGAGAAGGTAATTTAAAGGTAATTTCCGCCAGAAAAATCGTGGTAGGAGATATCATCAATTTGGAACAAGGAGATAGGATTCCTGCAGATTGTAGAATTATCCAATCAGCAAATCTAGAAGTAGATGAATCACCTCTAACGGGGGAAAGTAAAACTGTTTCAAAATCAGAAAATATACTAAACGGAGAAGCAATTCCGATTCAATCACAATCGAATATTATTTTTCTGGGCACATATATAATATTAGGTCACGCTAAAGCCCTTGTAATTCGCACGGGTATATACAATGAGATAGGAAAAATATCGAAAGGTTTAGAATCTATTAATACGCGAGAAATCCAAATCCAGAAAACAATGAATAATTTTGGCAAATGGCTTGGTCTAATTGTAGGTGGTTTATGGGTTGTAACTTTAGTAATCATATGGACTACAACTGGTAAATTAAATATTTTCAAAAGTTTGAATTCAGCTATGGATATAATGCCAATCAATATTCCTCTTTTATCCACAATTATCCTCATAACGGGAGTTCTCACAATGGCAACACGGGGTGTAATAATCCGTAATTTAACATCTGTTGATAGTTTAGGAAGAATAAGTGTGCTATGCGCTGATAAGACGGGTACGATTACTGAAGGAAAAATGATGATTCAATATGTTGTTACTCCTACTTCAACATTTTTTGTGACTGGAACGGGTTACAATCCTGCTGGCTCTATTTTCCTGCAGAAAGAAAATAAAAAACCCGAAAAAATAACCACATTAGAATCATTCCCTCAATTTCAACAGATCTTATTAGCCTCCAAATTAAATAGCAACGCTACTTTGGATAAAAAAGAACAACGAATAAGAAAAACTATATTTGAACGTTGGGAGGTATTGGGATCACCCACGGAAGGTGCTATAACTACATTATATGAAAAAGTAGGCGGATTGCTTAATTCTAATATTTTAGAAGAATTTTCCTTCATAAAGGAATTTCCATTTGATCCTTCTATCAAACTCATGTCTAAATTATATAAATTGGATTCAGAATTCGTTCTATTTACAAAAGGTGCACCTGAAAAAATTATTAATCTTAGCTTATCAATATCACAAAGAGGAAATGTATCCACATTTTCGAACAATGGGAAAAAGGCAATCTTAAAACAAATCAATAAATATGCTGAGCGGGGATACCGCATACTCAGCATAGCTCAAAGAAGTTTTGATTATGAACCGGTTACGACATCACGTGAGGATATAGAAGCTAATTTAATATATCTTGGGTCTTTTATGATTTCGGATGTACCAAGGGAGGGAGTGAAAGAATCTATCCAAGTGAGTAGAAACGCAGGGATCGATATAAAGATGATAACGGGTGATTCATTAGTTACCGCCAAATCAATTGCAAACCAGATTGGATTATCAATATCAAACTGCGATGGAATCGACATGCAAACCGATTCACCCTTAGACATCCAGCAATATAATGTATTTGCTCGAGTTTCTCCTTTTGATAAACATATGATTGTCACAAAATTGCAGGAGAATGCACGCATCGTAGCGATGACAGGGGATGGTGTGAATGACGCGCTTGCTCTAAGTATTGCTGATGTTGGCATAGCTATGGGAATAAGAGGTACGGATGTGGCAAAAGAAGCGGCTGATATGATAATCGCAAATGATTCTTTCAATTCCATTATACATGGGATAGCAGAGGGTCGAGGGATTTTTGCGCGTATCCGAGCGGTTGTATTTTTTTATGTTGCAATTAATATATTCGAAGGATTAGTCCAATTTGTTTTAACCATTGTACTCGATTTACCCTATTTCTTAGATACGAATTTTTACTTGCAATGGATATTTTTGTCCATTACTCTTCACACCATACCCGGATTGATTTTGACCTTTGATATTGAAAATAAAGACGTAATGCAGGAAAAACCAAGAGATTCTGAAGAAATATTATCGAAAAATATCACCATCTTGATGCTGAGCTATGGGTTTTTACTTGCAATTAGCATCTGCTTGGTTTATTTTCTATCTATAACTCGCACTATTCCCATTAACGCATTCAATATAGGAAGTCAATATTTTCCCTATTTTAATCAAAATATCGAGTTACAATTTCAAGGGAAAACCCTCACAATGCTTATGGTAGTTCTGTATTTTTGTGAATCAATCCTTGTTTTCCAAATTCGCAGAATAAATAAATCGATTATTAGGACCTTGAAAGAGGATAGTAAATTGTGGATGTACATGTTGATTGGTGTGCTTTTTGCGATCTTTCTTTCATTGATGTACATTCCAAGGTTACAGATCTCGCTGGCGGAATTAAAAATAGGAGATTTAAGCCTTAATTTTAGGTTTATGCGATTAAACGGGTGGGATTGGTTAATATGCGCTGGAATCGCATGCATCAGTGTTATGGGATTCGAGATTGCGAAATATTTATTTCGAAAAAAAGGAATTATCTTTTAAATTTTAAATCCACTGCTTTATTTGCAAGTTCATCAGCTTGAGAATTTTTTTCCCGCTTAATATGAGTGAAGGTCACCTTTTCGAAGCCCGACGATAATGAACGAACATTTTCCATGAGTAATTTCAATTCGTGATTTTTCACAGAATATATTCCGCTCATCTGCTTCACTAACAGTTCAGAATCACTATACACATGAACAACACCACGACAAATCTTCAAACATTTAGATAGCCCTATGAGTAAAGCACCATATTCTGCTTGATTGTTTGTATAGTTATTTCCTAAAAATTTATATCCAGTTTCAATGATAACTCCATTCATATCGGTAATAACAAATCCTGCCCCAGCTGGTCCGGGATTACCTCTTGCACATCCATCTGTGTACAATTTTATTTCTTTTTTATTCATAGGGATCAGATCTTTATGGTGTTTTTCGTAACATAGTTCGGGGAAACGGGATTGCATCTTTTATGCTATCGATCCCGCATATCCATGATACTACGCGTTCCAATCCAACTCCGTAACCAGAATGAGGAACAGAACCATATTTCCGTAAATCAAAATACCAATCGTAATTTTGGGGATCTTCTCCCTCAGCTTTCAGACGTTCCATCATGTTATCCACTAATAAACTCCGTTCGGATCCACCAACAATTTCACAATATCCTTCAGGTGCTAACATGTCAAAGCATAAAGCTTCTTTAGGATTTTCTGGACTAGGTGGTTTATAAAATCCCATAATATCAGTGGGATAATGCGTAACCACAACAGGACATTGAAAATGTTCAGCGATTTTTGCTTCTTCTAAGGTGCGTAAATCTTTTCCCCAAGGTACATCCATCACATATTCTTCATTCAACAGTTTTAAAGCGTCTGCGTACTTAATAGTTGGATACTTAACTTTTGCATATTTCTCGAGCAGCTTGATATCCCTTTCCAAGATTTCCAAGTCTTGTTTATTATCTCGAAGCACTCTTTTTAGTATGAACCTAATTTCGTCTTTTGCTAGTTGTACTGCTCCATCTAACTTCATCCATGCTGCTTCCATTTCACACATCCAGAATTCTGTGAGATGACGAGATGTTTTTGACTTTTCAGCCCGAAATGTAGGTCCTACATTATATATTTTTCCTAGGGCGAAGATCCCTGCCTCTGCATACAATTGCCAGGATTGGGATAAATAGACTTTGTCTTTAAAATATTTTACTTCAAACAATGTAGCTCCCCCTTCACTCATACTGGGTTGGAATACCGGAGCATCGAATTCATAAAATCCTCTTTTTCGGAAGAAGTCGTGGATTGCACCTACAACAGTATGGCGAATTTTGAGAATCGCAGTCATTCTCCGAGATCTCAGCCATAAATGTCGATTATCAAGTAAAAATTCAGTAGATTGATCTTGGGTAATCGGAAATGGTTCTGCTATTTGAAAGATGTTTAATTCCTTTACCTGAATCTCATAACCTGTAGGAGCACGTTCATCCTCTTTTATCACCCCAGACAATTCAATTGAAGATTCTATCGTTAACTTTACTGCCTCTTCATATATCTCTGGACTTTTTTCTTTCTTAATCACACATTGGATGATATCCGATTCATCTCGGACAACAATAAATACGAATTTATTAGAAGCCCTCTGCCTATAGACCCATCCTCTGATGTGTACATCTCCAGTTCCTTTTTTCATGGCATCCTTGATTGTGATAAACTTTTTCATCAAAAAGAAGAATTATGGAAAATTAATAAGATTGTCGTTGATGGGTTTCCTACAGCTGATCAGTTTACAGAAAAATAGAAAAAATAAATTGTATAAGTGAGACTATAATCCAATTAGTAGTAAATTTAGATTCGGAGAGAAATTATGACTAGCGAATATGTAGTAAAAGAGTATCATAAAAAAAATATCATTTACAAGCATCTTCATTTGGGCACCAATTTACCCGTTCTAGATTCTTTTAGGAAGTATATATATCGGGAAATTGACCAGATGGGATGTTTTTCTATAGTGCTCAAAGATTCTAATTCTGAAGAAGTTTTGGGACATACTATGCTATTTAAATGGGAAGATAAATTGTATTTTGCGTTTTTTTATGCTAAAGAAGTATCATTTAAAAATGCAAAACGCCTAATTACCGAAATCGAAAGTAAAGCAAGACAATTAAATTGCAAAATGGTTTTAGGTCCCGTAAATTTGCCGCCATATATTTACGGTTTTGGATTTTCTGAAGAAGGAAGCGATACATCTATATTCGCAATGGCTCCAACAACTGACCCTGCCTATATTGATCATTTTAGAAAATTAGATTATCAATCTCCTCAAAAATTTTTACACTTCCGGGCTCCTTTACGACCAGTTCCGTACGAGAAAAAGTATGATATTCGTTTTGCAGATCTAAGAAATCCAGCTGAATGGAAGGATAAATTTTTAGAACTTCAATACAGATTATATCCTTCGCAAATTCAAATCACTCCTAATCAAGCTTATTTATTTGATGATATTCTAGAATTTTTAAATGAATTTTCTAATAACGATTCAGTATTTTTGATATATAATGATGACGGGAACTTGATAGGAATAGGATGGGGTTCTCCCAATCCCTTTGATCTAAACGATAATGGGAAAACTAGGAGTTATGTTCTATTTGGAGCAGCAGTTGAAAAAGAATATCAAAAACAAGGGATACTAACTGAAGTCTTTAAGTTATGTGGAAATCATTTCACTCAACAAGGTGTAACTTATGGGGAGGGATTTACTAATGAAGAAAACATCGCATCCATACGGTTATTTAAAAGTTGGGGTGCAGAGCACACGAGAACTCATGTCTTAATGATAAAACAAATCTAACGATACCGAGAAATCCAAACCAACCAATAACGATATTTCTGCGAAAAAGATCCTTAAGTTTTGAAGATAAATTCACCTGAAAACATGGATGATTGGAAACTTAACTGGAAATATTTTATGGGATAATAAATTTAAGGAGACTTCCTATTTTTTCTTTAGGGGGTTCTAATTATAAGGAATTCTCCGGTTAGTGTGGTGTATATGGAAAAAGAAAAATCTGACTTAGAATCAACCTATAAAATCATAGTAGATAATTTTACTCTACCAATTCTGGTCATACAGCTGCATAGGGAAGACAACAGTAACACTATCCGGTATTTCAATTTCAAATTTCAAGAACTCTCAAAAGATTATATAATATTTCCAAAAATTGATATTGCATGTGGTGACCGATTTCCTTTTTTCAAAGTCAGCTCCATTAGCAAATTACGTCGATTGGAAGTAATTTTGGAAGGATTAAAAAAGGTATTTCAGGAAAAACCAGGTTATTCATTACCTATTACTACCAGTTTGATCAAACGCTTTAAAAATGGAATACAATCTGATGTTGCTGCATTGGAGAACATCGCGAATCAAATCCCCTATCAATTAACTGTAATTAAACTCACGGAGGATATGGTAGCGGTAATTTACGAGAAAATTCAAGTAATCGGGAATGCTTTTTCTTTAAATTTAAATAACATCGTTAGTTTAGGTGCTACCCAACAGGGAGCATTCATATTGAAAGATGATGTAATTAATTATGCAAATGCCCAATTCATAGAAATGTTAGATTATGATAAACCGAACGAAATTATAGATAAACCAATAAAAGAGTTCATAACTAAGAGTGATTATGAAGGTTTCACGATGCAATTAGAGGATTTAAAAGAATCTGAAAGCTTCGAAACCACATGCCGATTTGTGAAAAAAGACGGGTCCTTGATTTGGATGCGATTAAGTTGTGGTATATTCAATTTAGGTAAACGATTCGGGAATTCAGTCGTGTGTGATGTAGTTGATATTACGGAACAAAAAAGGACTGAATTGACCTTATTCCAAACGCATCGCATGGCATCTATTGGTGAATTAGCCTCGGGAGTAGCACATGAAATCAATAATCCACTATTTGGTATAATGAATTATGCCGGATTAATTAAGGATACAGTTGATGAGGGTGGTAACATAACGAAGGATTCAGAAGAGTATGAATTCTTAACGGGTATTATTGAAGAATCTGAAAGAATTGCAGAGATTACTAATAATTTATCTGAATTTTCGCGTAATGTAGAAGATCGCGATTATGTTGAGACAGATATTGAGGAACTGATCCAAAAAGTGGAAAATGTGCTAAGACATCAGCTGAAACGCTCCCATGTAACAATTGAAAAAAATATTACAAAGGATTTCCCGAAATATTTAATGCTTCAAAAGAATCGGATTCGGACTACATTATTCAACATTATTCTCAATTCTATACAAGCAGTAGAGCCTGTTAAAGACCGCGATCATATAATAAAAATCAACCTTAGCACAAAGCAGTATAATGGCAATACCGATGCAATAATAAAAATTCATGATAATGGGATAGGTATAGAAGACGATAAATTAGTCAAAGTGTTCGATCCGTTTTATACATCTAATAGATGCAAGAAAACTGGATTGGGCCTTCACACAGTATATCAAATCATAAAAGAACACGATGGAGATATACATATAAATAGTAAATTTGGACAATGGACGGAAATAACGATTTCTCTACCGATAAAGCCTCGTGAAAATAAAAAGTAAAGCTTCTGATAATAATTGGTTCATGTAAAAACCAAAAAGGAACACACTTATTTTTAATTATTGAATACACCTAAGAAGTTCATTAGTAATGGGAATAAAATTATTAGATATGACTTCTCTTAAACAATATAAGATCATTGGAGAAAAACTACTAAAATGCCATGTATGTATTGCGGTTCTACTACGATTGCATATTCTTGTGAGAAATGCGGTAATCAATTCTGTTCGGATCATGTGATCACAACCGAGTATTATAGTTGTAAGAAACATGGGATAAAATACACTACTGCTCAAGCTGAACAATCTGATTATCGTTGTACTCTTATTCCAAAAAGTTCCTGTCCCGACTGTTCGAAAGAATTAACCATTGATAAGTTACCATCTGGTCAATATTTTCTTAACTGTCCTAGTTGCTCTTGGGATTCTTTCAATGGAACTCCGAAAATCCATTATATCACAAAAAAATTAGTATTTGACGAAGGTTCTCGATCAGGATTGATTCAAAGACCTGAAGAATGTGGATTAAAATTGAAGATCAACCAAGGAGTCCAGATTTGCTCTAATTGTTTCATTCAATCCTTAGAAAGTGGTGGTGTAACATCATTCGCCACTATTAAAAATATATACAATATCGATACTCGTACGATTGTGCGAATTATAAATAAATTAAAGAAAGACAAACTCATTACAGGACAAATCGACACGAAAAATCAAGTTTTCATTTATATACCCGATGATTCTCGAGCATATATAAATGATGAAATTCAAAAAAATGGAAAAATCTCAATGCTACAGATTGCAAACCGATTCAATGTTCCCGAGGACAATGGTTTAGAATTAATGTACGAAGTTTTGAAAGAATTTGAAATTCATGGAACCTTTGACACAAAGAAAAAAAACTACTATAGTATAGATTTCCTGAACGAATATATTGTAAAAACCGTCGATGAGAAAGGCAGAGTCTCCATCCAAGAAATGAGTGATATATTGGGTACATCAGTAGATATCGTGAAATATTATGTAATTGAATTATTCAAGTCTCAGAAGTTGGATGCGTATTTTGCAGATAGCGGTAAACAAATTGTATCGAAAAATAAACTGAAATCTGAAGTAGAATCATATTGTAAAGAACACGGATTATTTAAGCTGACAGATGCTGCAAAACATTTCAACGTAGCTGTAGAACTCATTCGAAAATCTTTGGTCGCACTCATTAAAGAAAAACGTATTCGTGGATTATTTACACAGAAAAAAGAATTCATAACAGAAGAAGAATTATCCAGCCGTATTAAGAGTGTCACCCGTGTTTATCGAACTATGAAATTGCGAGAACTAGCCTTAAAACTGGGAATAACAGAATTAAGAGTTGAAGAAACTTTAGCCAGTTTGATTTCACGTGGAGCTATTTATGGATTTATTGACATGAATCGTCGAGAATTTGTCGCTGATAGACAACAACCTACAACAATGGGTCCCACAGTTATTCCTTTAGATGACACGACACAAACTACCGGTAGCGTGGAAGTACTGCGAGAATATGATTTTGTAGGGGGTCAACTACACTTTAAAGTTGTGGTAAAAAACCACACAGATAAAGTCATCACTGACATCAAAATCATATTGGATGCGCCAAGTTCTTACAGGAAACAGAGTGATATCTTGAAAGTCTCAACCATTTCCCCGCACAATTCTAGAGGTATTGATTTTTATCTCGAGCCCGTAGAATGTGGTATCTCAACAATAGGGGGGACTGTGATCTATAAAGATGCGACGGGAAAGCCTCACACTATTCATATTAGACCTAAAGAAGTTCAAATCAAATGTCCTTTAGTATCAAAAACTCTAGATACCATAGAGGATTGCCAGATTACTATTCAAAATCTTCCAAGTGATGCACGAGCATTTTTGATAGCAGATCTGGATCCAAAACTCGCTTATCGTGCAGCATTTCGGGCTATTACCAATTTTGATACTCGAAATGTCACCAGTTTGGAACTTTCTGATCCAGATGATTACAAGGCTGAAGCGTGGTTCTCGTCCGAAGCTAAGGTTACTGGTGGGCGCATCATCACTCGAATCGCCGTATCGGGGAAGAATCAGAGTTTAGAGATTCGCGTGTGGTGTAACGATCCTGGACAATTAACAGGATTTCTGGCTAAAATCATTGAATTACTCTTCCTGGAAATTAATATCGTTAGGAAGGTAAAAGCAGAAGAACGTCAGCGCACCTTAGATGTAATGTCTATAACACAGAACCTAATTACTGCTAGTGATTTTTGTGCTGTTAGATATAAAGCTAAGGATATATTATTAAAATTAGAAGATACGCATTATCGTATGTCACGTGTAGTGGGTAATACAGATCCTACACTTGCTAAGATTCAGTATTGGATAGAAAAACTTCAGAAATATGACGAGGAAGAGAAAATCCAAGAGAAAGAAGCTGATTCGTTAATGAGTGATATTGAAGGCTTCCAAAACACCCTAGCTCGAAGTTTAGCACCCACATAACACCTATCATTTTTTTATTGCTTTATTAACACACCAAAACTTTCCTTTTTTTACCCTCTTGCATATTATCCCTTATGATCAAACGTGCTTTAGTATCAGTGTTTAATAAAACTGGTGTTCTAAATTTCGTAAAAACCTTACAAGATGAATTTGGTATTGAGATCTTATCAACAGGAGGAACCGCTAAACTTCTACAAGAAAACGGAATTGAAGTTATTCAAGTATCGGATTATACAAAATCTCCAGAAGTTTTTAGTGGACGGGTGAAAACATTGCATCCTCGTATTGAAGGAGGTATTTTAATGCGTCGAGATAATGAATCTGACTTAAAGGAAGCAGTAGAGAACAATATACCTCCCATAGACATGGTAGTATGCAATTTATATCCCTTTACGAACGTAATTTCGAAACCTGATGTCCCATTAGAAACAGCTTTGGAAATGATCGACATTGGAGGCCCGACAATGATCCGAGCAGCTGCCAAAACATTCCCTTTTGTGACCGTTATTTCTGATCCATCCCAGTTTGAGATGATATTGCAAGAATTGAGGGAAAATCATGGCCAAACAACTTTGAAAACTAGGGAAGCATTAGCAGTTACAGTGTTCCAGAAAATGGCTTTCTATGACAGCGCTATTGCAAATTATCTGATATCAAGGCAACACAAACAGCCATTACCTGAAATACTAATCCGTCAATACCAAAAAATACAAGACTGCAGATATGGAGAGAATTGGGATCAAAAAGCAGCATTCTATAGAGATATGGAAGCTGTTCTTGGATTATCTGATTTCAAACAGTTACACGGAAAGGAGTTATCCTTCAATAATTTCCTAGATGTGGACTCTTGCGTTCAGATGCTTTTAGATTTAGACACCAAACATTTTGTTACTGCGATTCTCAAACACACTACCCCCAATGGAGTGGCAATAGATTATGAAAGTCAGCTTGAATCCTGTAAACGGGCTTTTAGTTGCGATCCCATGTCTGCATTTGGAGGAGTTTGGGGATTTAATAAGAAATTAGAAAAATCAGTAGCCGATTACATTATCAATGAAAAGAAAATATTTGTAGAGGTAATAATCGCTCCCGAATATGAGGAGAGTGCATTATCTATATTAAAGACCAAAGAAAATATTCGTATACTTGAATTTCCTGGCTTTCTAGACCGTCGGGATGAATTTTATGCAAGACCTGAGCTAAGAAGCACTCTTGGGGGGGTTCTGATGCAAGATTACGATTCGGGTCCTGTTATAAAGGAATGGGATGAAAAAACAAGCAGGAAAACTGATGAACGCGAAAAAGAAGCCTTGATTTTTGCCTATAAGGTAACTAAATGGGCAAAAAGTAATTCTGCAGCGTTTGCTAAGGAATACGAAACTGGAGTATACACATTAGGTATAGGAGCAGGACAACAATCTAGGGTACATGTTGTAAAACTAGCGATTCAAAAAGCTCACGAATTTGGACATGACTTAAAAAATAGTGTAATGGGAACGGATTCATTCTTTCCCTTTCCGGATGGACCCGAAGCCGCAGCAAAAGCAGGCGCCAAGGCTATTTTAACTGTTGGCGGTTCCATTCGAGATGATGTAGTCATCCAACGAGCTGAAGAATTAGGTATATCATTAGTGTTCTGCGGTAAGCGCGTATTTCGTCATTAACTTCACACTAAAAAATATAAAAATCTAGAATTATAGTTTCTTTTTCTTCAAGAAAATTGCTAAAGGGACCCCTATTACTAGAAATACGCCAATACCGATTCCAATATAAATCCATAATTCGAGATTAACTAGTCTGGGTTCTTCGGGACCTTGAGGATTCTCGGTACTTTCTTGTGCGATCATGGTGAACATCCACCACATTGCATAAGTTTTCATATTAGCGTTCAATGGTTGGGAATGAGCAGAAGGACAAGAAAACCAATCCAATCCTTCAGTGTGGCTATTTTGCCATTCTATAGCCCAATTACCTCCATCATAATCACAGTCATCTTGAACATTCTTATCACCGAAATATTTTCCATCGGGATCATAACTTTCAATATCAGCAAAATCAAATAGAACTCTATTATTGGACGAACAATATGAACGGATTTGTTCATTTCTGATATGAAGATTTCCGGTTAAACCAGTTCCGTCGACATGACCAGTCATATATACAAATGTTACATTGGGATAATCAATCTCTAATTCTGACATCAAACTTAGATATGTGTCGATGTTGGATTCACTAGCTGAGGAAACTTGCCCACACCAACTACCCATTAACACGTTTACGTCAGGATTATCATTTAAGTAGATTCGCGCTCGGTTCTTCCAAGTGGTCCAATCGGGATTTCCTAAATCCCCGTCAAAACAGTAGTCATCCAAATCGAGACTATTACCATCACCGTTTTCAGTCCAGTTATACAATTCTCCTTTAAATTCAATCATTTCACCCCTATTACCAGTTAATTGACTTCCATGGCTTGTATGGAAATATCCTACATGAAGAATGTCTTTTGCATATTGAACCTTTGTCGAATTAATTAAGTCCAAGCGAACTTGGTTTATAATCGTATGATCTGCAATAATGGAGGTGGATATAATTGACGGATTTGGGTATTGTTCAATGGATGCAAACTGAGGAAGAGTGTACGGTGCACAAACACAAAAAACTATTATACTAAAATTCAGATAAAATAATTTATGTACCATATCTTATCCAGCACAATAATTGTATAAATATTTCAATGTTCTAGTAGGATGGAATATTACCCTCATTGAAAAAAGTGATGAAGGCAATTTTACATTTGTGTTTCGACTTTTTTTGCAATTCGATTTCGAGAAATCGTCATGATCAGTAGCATCAGTCCCAAAATTACTCCACCTGCAACATAAACCCAAATATTCGTAGGTGCACTTGCGGGGATTATTGTCATCCAAACTTCATCAGAAATTGTATTTCCTAATCCATCATTTACCACGATAGTAATATTGTAAATCTTTGGTTCCAGATCTGTTGGTGGGTTAATTATTATCGTTCCCTCCCCCCCCTCCAAATTCCATGTAAAAGCAGAAATGAATTTGACCCCATCTCTGAACACATCATAGGTTGGATTGCTACCTACCGAATCTATTGTAACAACCCATGTTATGCTGATTTCATCTCCTGCTTGTACAGAAAAATCATCCGGATGGGTAATACTATCGAATCCTTGTGCGTGAACAATTCCAGACATACAAATAAAAAGTACTACGATATAAACTAAATACAATTTAGACTTGATTCTTTTCAAATTCGAATTCACTATACAATCAATATTAAAAAAAAAATAAATTCTTTTGTTTCAATTCCAAACGAGTGATATTTTGCATTATCCATCTTTGGTTAATCAACATCTATTCCATCCTTTCGAGCGATTTTTTTATGCCTTCCATAGTGATTTATTAATACATAATCCAATTGACTCTTTATAAAAAAAGGAAATGTGAGGCATCTTGAATCCAAGTGTTGGGAAACTGGTATATGATGAAGAATTATACGAACCCATTCATGGGATGGGAAATATGGTCATCAATTATCATTTTGAATTGAATCCTGATCGATCAACTCTCAAAAATTTTGAAGAGTCAAGAAAAGATCTAGAGGATTTTTTCGAATGGTTTGAAAAAAAACAACAAGAAATGGAAAAAAAGTATTACAGTGCTAATGGAGAAGCGAAGATTGCTGCTGCGAAAGAATTGATACGCTTTCTTTTGGATGCTTATGTGAAGTGGGGGGAGATTCAAACGCCCAGTAGCGGTAAATGGAATGGATTTTATACCATTACTGCAAGGTTGAAAGCAATAAATTTCAATATAGACCATTCCAGCGATTTATCCATGGTTGTTCACAAATCCTCGAATTCGAAAGGGCGGTCTAATGTAACCGGTACAGTCACCAATGGAATAAGTAAAGTTGATGCAGGATCCATGTTGAAAGGAAAATTGCGATATTTGGGAGAGATGACTGGTTATATATCTGGGGGCAAATTATCCCTTATCGTCACAGAATGCATTCAAGATTTGGATCTTAAAATTCTCGGAGGATTAGCTTCTGGAACGATGACTGCATTCAACAAAAACTCCAGGGAAGGTATATCTGGTTTAAAAAAATACAAGTTGTTGGTTAAGGTCGGGGAAAAGCAATTACCGATGAAAATAGAACTTATAAAATGTGGTGAACAAGTCCGGCAATTTGATTTTGAAGGATACGAAGAATTCGAATTCGATGAACTATTACGTAAATATTTCACATGGTTAGTTCATACTACTGACGAAGTTAGGACTGCACAGTTTTCCTCGTGCAGTCTTCAAGAGAAAATGGAATTAGCCATGGATATGTTTACGGAATTATTGAATTTATTGGCGAAAGGGCAATCGCTTGGAATACCTCAAGGGGTTTTGCAGGAATTGAATCTGATTACTAATACTGTGGATTCTTTGTATGATAAATGGTTTCGGATGTGGTTTATTGCGGGACGAACCTTCTGGGAAGAAAAAGTTAACTCAAGCCCATCAATTGCAAATTATAAAAGTCGTTTTTATTACTTTTTGAGCGCTGCGGAATTAAATGTAACTAGTATTGTGTCGAAACAACCTTTTCGAGATTTCAAAATCACCTTGCCCGGAGAAGCTATTGATGCGGCATTCATTGACTATTATAATATTGCTCTCCAGGATTGGCTGGAAAGAGTAACCGAGAATCCAAAGATAGTGAGAGATGCCGTGGGGTGGGTAGTGAAATTAAGCGAATTAATATTTACCAAGGTCATATCTGAATCCGCAGGTAAACGGATAGGGTTGATTCCATTACCTCCCACGGCATATTATCAATTATATAAAGCAGCGGGGATAAAGGGGGTAAAAGAAAGATGAACCACGATCAGCGCTATCGTAAATCTACCGTAGATCACTTACCAGAATGGAAAATCCCCCAATTTCCCGATGTTCCTTTAGCGGACACAAATTATACCACAACGGTTGAATTGGAACCTCAAGGATACACCTATAAAAACCCTATATCCCAGAAAGAAATTCTGGATACTGAAGTGAAAATAGTCAAAATGGAACTGGAAAAAAACAAATCCGTGAAGATTCGGGTTGGGATAGAAGAATCGGCTCGAATTTCTCACAGTGATGCGGTCCCTTGCGTCATGGTGATCGGTGAGGACTTTCATCCATTTGATTTTTGGGCATCCTTTTTTAGCTCAATTGGTTTAATGGGATATCCTTTGGAATTTGCAATGGGAACGGCTAATCAACCTGCGGAAATTGCATTTACTCCACAGTGCAATAAACTCGTTCGAGTGGCATTCTGGGTACTACGAGGTCCGTTGAAAACCGCTTCTGAAGAAAAATCTTTCGGAATGAAAGCTTCAGATGTTAATAAATTCTTGGAGATTGTGCGAAATCAACCCTTTTACCTCGCATGGCTAGGGCACAATTATGATATCCAAGAGATGCAATCAAAATGGAAGAACAATGACCAGTCTGATTGGAAAACTGCTCCTCTTAACTGTTCGATCTTACCGGGGGTTGAAGGAACTTCAAGTTATAGAAATTTGTTACCTTCTCTTTTGGAAAAGTATGGGATTAATCCCATGGCTTTATGTGGATCTAATGCAGATCAAAAACGTTGGTTAGCCATAACTGAACGCATGTCCTCACTATCGGAAACCATCAACAAAACAATCGAAATGGTAAAAACCCATGCACTAAATATAAACGAGAACCCACTGTTTAAAATCCGATTGCAGAGCTATTTGAAACATCCCTCACTTTATATTGACTTGCTAAAGAATCATCGTAAATACATCAATTGGTCAAAAAGTGAAGTTCACGCTTCCTTTATCATGATGGAAATCGCTCAAGCAAGTTCCACGCTAGAAATATTAGAGAGTGAAGTTTCAGTTGTGTTAGCAGATTTCCTCACTCATCTCGCCGCTTTTGATGCTATAATTACTACAAAAAATGGACTGGTCACTGCATCAACCTCGAAAAACTTCCAATTGACCCTCTGGGAGAATGATTATTGGTCTGTGCTAGAAGACGCAATGGATACTCACGAACTCGGACAGAACCTTCTTCTTATCAGCGAAGCTCAACGAGAACCTGTGCTTGAATGTGATTATGTGATGGGTGCCGTGTCCCTTCTAGACGAAAACGGTACGATCATAGGGTGGTTATTAATGAAAATAGTCATAGGGGGATGAAGTCTTTCTATTATTACTTCGAATTAGAATAAATATCTCGGAAGGCGCTATGGAATTCGCATAGCAGCTGCCTGGAATCGATTTCAATATGATACTTAAGGCCACTAGATTGCGTTTTGGTCATTACAATGATTTATGAAAATCAAGTGTATCAAGTGTCC
Source organism: Promethearchaeota archaeon (assembly GCA_016933055.1). Taxonomy (GTDB): domain Archaea; phylum Asgardarchaeota; class Lokiarchaeia; order Sigyniarchaeales; family Promethearchaeaceae; genus AMARA-1. The sequence goes on from JAFGBS010000009.1 coordinate 636,951, forward strand.
AGATTTTAAATAGGGCGGAATCTGGGGAACATTTTTTCCCATAAGGTATAAATTGAAATAGATAAATGGACGAATTTGATACAACTGTGATCTTTATACGACAATTTTTGTGCCATTTTGATTCAAAAATTGGATTCCTACTCAATTCGATTATTTTTAAAGAAATTGTGATAACAATAAATAAGTTCTTTACAGCCCTATAACTAATAATTAGCAGGGAATATGGGATAGTATTTGATAAATTTATATGAAAAAAATACACGCACCAAAAAAATTGGGCTCAGATTTACGAGACTCCTTAACATTCCTAATTTTAATGTACAATGATGTAATTGTTATATCTACATATCTAAATTAGATTTCAAATCAATAACGACACAAGTACTACTAACAGGTAAATTTAGGAAAACATGAATTCCCACTGAGAAGAATAATTGGAAAAAATCTTAAAAAAATATAATGAACATGTAATGAAAATACTAGTAACAGGGAGTTCTGGATTTTTAGGGCATGCGATCAGAATCCATCTGGCCAATATCGGTCATGAAACATATGGGACCACTCGATCTCGACCACCTATGGACGAGCGGGAATTTCGGTTCGATGTTATCAAAGATTCTTGTGAAAAGACTTTTAAAAATATAAATTTTGAGTAATCACAAGTACACGCAGAAAGAGGGACAAAAACTGCGATTTTTAATTTTTCTTCACTCATTATTACTCATTTCAACTTAAGTTTTTGATTTATCGCTTTTTAGAACTGCTTCAACTATTAAATGCTTTACCATATCAATTTGAGTAGGTGTTATATATTCAAATATCAATTTTGATGAATTCGTAGGGATATCCTTTGCCAGTGAAAATTTTTTAATACTAAGATCTCCCACAACATTTATGGGAACTGGTTTAAATCCTGCTTGTTCAATTAATTTCTTAGAGCATGATAAAGGGCATCCATCAACAGTGATAATCTGCTTGGATGCTTTAGTCTTTGATATCACATTTGGTGATTTTAAAGGGATTGCAGCAAGACAGCCAATTCCTGCTTTCTTCAGACCAAGAATTTTTATTACTTCTAGTGCCCCCATCAGCTAACAAACCAGTATTTGACATACATCCAAAACAAGAAAATTCAATATTTTCTGAAATATCTATTCCTGGTTGGATATTATTTTCTTCTTTTTTCATTTGACCGATAACTCCTTTTTGGGAAAATTTGCTTCTAAAAAACGTCGAAGTTCCAAAAATGATGAAAAAATTAATGGTTTATCTCGATTAGGGGGATCAAGGATTACTACTGAATTATTAAAAAGACGATAGGATTGTGCTTCTTCTCCCTGAATGTCTTTGACTTCGACATCAATTTTTTCACTATAGGGGATAAATTCAGCAAATATCCTGTCCATGAATCGAGTGTAACTACATCCACAAGTTGAAATCGGAACAAAAACCAAAACTTTCAGTTTTTTATCTTCTTCAGTCATTTTATATCACAAAAAAAATTATAAAGGTATTTTATAGATTAGAGCGTATACAACTGCAGAGAGAATACTTATAACAAAAGATACTATGCTATACAATAATACTCCCTTCCATTTGAAATATTTCGAGTTAGGAACCATAGATACAAAATCATAAGGTTGTCCCATCATAAAGGAGAGAGCAGTCGCATTATCCATTCCCTTTAATATAAAAGATCTTGTCATCACAATTTCAACTAAAGTTGGAGTATAAAGTGGTCCTCCCAGGAGTGCTGCAATCACAATACCTACAAATCCCGTGAAATAAGTAGTAATCCATTCATCTGGAATATATGCTATCAAGAAACTTACAGCAACAAGCCCTAAAAGCAATCTTGGTAATATATTCTTCATAATATCCAAAGTGAATTTGTAAGCGGTTTCCACACGATCATGGATCGTTTTTTTGACTTCAAATCGCTTAACTTGACCAGTTGTTGCATATTGCTTATCGTACTGGTTTCTTAATTCTCTAGAAACTCTTAATCGATCGAATAATATTCCACTTAATACCGCTGCTACAAATGACCAAGCTAATCTCCATAATCCAAGATTCCATCCGATATATTCTCCCGTCATTAAAATAGTTATGAAGTTTGCAGCGGGTGCCATAAGGAAAAACGTCATTGCTACACCTAAGCTTGCACCTGAGGCCAAAATACCCACATAAACAGGAATTACTGAACAACTACATGTAACAAAAATGGGAGCTAACAATGCAGCTAAGAGGTAATGATAAAATTTCCCACCACCCAACCATTTTCTTATGGAAGTTGTAGGAACAAATTCATAAATCACTCCTGAAAGCATGAATGCAAGTAACAATGAATTCCATGCATGTTTTATATAATTGATAATATATACATAGGGAATTATGTACCATTCATATGCTGCATAATCTATAGATTCAGTTGGAGGTGTAGTGAATAAGAGTTTTATTTTGGAATAAATGAAATATCCAACCAGTGCTGCTAAAACTATAAAATAAAATATAGTGTATAGTTTTTTTCTTCGTTCAGCATTAAAATAATTCAAAAATCGTTTTTTTAGACTTATTCGTCTTTCATGCATAGTATCTGATACGGCCATGGAATTGTCTCCTCTATTTAAGAAAATGCTCTAATATTTTTTCTACAATGCTCTCAGTGGGAATACTACCCTCATGTACTATTGTATCTTGAATTATGATACATGGTGGTAACATAGGTCCGTATTTACTAATTGATTCAGGTCGTGAGATGTTAATATGGTCAAAATCTATATGGACATCGGGAAACTTTTTTTCCACTACTTTTTTTACAACATCTCTAGTTTTACTACAATTTATACAATAGGTGTCTAATCCACCACCAATTATAATTGTCAACTCTTTCATCGTTTACAATCTCGTTAGGTTTTAAAAATATCACTCATACGATATTTTTTAACCTATTTAAATTTTTTTCAAATTGATTTGAAAAAATTTAAAAAAATCATTTCATATTCAATACTATGAGTTCACAGAAAGTTGAGAATTGGTTAAAAAATACAGACAGTGAAAATTCTGTTGAAGGCTATTTATTTGATCTAAATAATAAATTGAAGACTATTCAAAATACTGCAGAATTTGCAGATGATCTAAAGAAATATACTGCACTAGGAAACAGCATTCGTTTATCGATATATAAAATTCTTCAACAACAGAATTTGTGTACCTGCGTGTTAGCAGAACTGTTTGATATAAAAGAAGGAACGATATCTCATCATCTGAAAATATTAGAAAACGCAGGATTAATTTTTGGATTAAAAAGGGGATTCTACACTGTCTATCACACAAAAAAAAACATTATTGAGGCTTTAGACAGATAAAAAAAGAGGTGAAAACTGCTGTCATATGGAAGATTTACAATTAGAGAACCGACAAATGAACGTGTTTTAGAGTATATTCCGAAATCATGGGAGCGAATTACTCTGAAACGTGAATTGGAAATCTTAAAGAAAAAACCCATAAATTTACCTTTAATTATTGGTGGTGAAGAAATCACAACAGAAACACAGATTGAAATTCGTTCTCCTCATGATCATTCATTAATATTAGGGAATGCGTCCCAAGCAACAAAAAAACATGTTTCTGACGCAATTAAATCCGCTCTATCAACTAAATTAGAATGGATGGAATATTCATGGGATGAAAGAGCTGCAATATTTCTAAAAGCAGCGGAGTTACTAGCGGGGTCATATCGAATAAAAATGAATGCTGCAACGATGCTTAATCTAAGCAAGAACCCTCATCAAGCAGAAATCGATAGTGCTTGTGAACTAATTGATTTTCTACGCTTTAATACATATTTTATGTATAAAATCTATGGAGAGCAACCTAATAGTCCTAAATCGCAATTCAACCGATTGGAATATCGTCCATTAGATGGTTTTGTCTTTGCAGTTACCCCCTTTAATTTTGTTTCCATAATGGGTAATCTACCCTCGGCTCCCGCAATCATGGGAAATGTAGTTTTATGGAAACCGGCTTCCAGTGTTATTTATGTTGCTTACAAGCTTATGAAATTATTCCAAGAAGCAGGACTCCCTGATGGAGTGATCAATTTCATTCCAGGAAGGGGTTCTATTGTAGGAGATACGATATTAGAAAATCCGAATTTGGGGGGAATTCATTTCACAGGAAGTACAGAAACATTTGACCATTTATGGCAAAAAGTAGGCGAGAATATAAAAAATTATAACCAATATCCAAGATTGGTTGGTGAAACTGGGGGAAAAGATTTTATCATCATGCATAGGTCCGCAGATATAAAATCAACTGTAACCGCGATCATTCAAGGTGGTTTTGAATATCAAGGTCAAAAATGTTCTGCGGTTTCACGGGTTTACATTCCAAAAAGTGACTGGAAGGAAGTAAGAGATAAACTAGTGAACTCTCTTAAAGATATAAAAATCGGACCTCCAGATGAGTTCTCAAATTTCATCAACGCAGTAATTGATAGAAAATCATTTTTAAAGATTCAAGAGTATCTTGAAATTACAAGACAATCAGTGGATGCACAGATAGTATTTGGAGGAAACACTGACGATAGCAAAGGATATTTCATTGAACCGACCATTATTTTGAGTAAAGAACCGGATTTTAAGACCATGGTCGATGAGATTTTTGGACCTATAGTAACAATTTATCTCTATGAAGATAATAAATTTGAGGAAACCTTACGCTTAATAGACAACACATCGAAATATGCTCTCACAGGATCAGTTTTTGCATCAGATCGAAAGGCAATTGCGGATGCAACAAAGATTTTGCGATATTCTGCAGGTAATTTTTATATAAATAGCAAACCGACTGGAGCGGCAGTCAACATGCAACCATTTGGGGGATCTCGTAAGAGCGGTACAAATGACAAGGCCGGTAGTTTTCTAAATTTACTCCGATGGGTATCTACGAGAACCATTAAGGAAGAATTCCTACCCCCACAAGACTATTCTTATCCTTTCTTAACTAGGGATTAAATCCCCGATTTTTAGTCATAAATTTCTCTTTTTTTGATTTGTATTAATAGATTTAAAGGGATTACATTTTGAATTCTGAGAAATAAGTAACACATTTACTAGCTCGTCCTCAAGAATTTCAGAAATTATTAAAATTTCTTCTTTCTTTACGCTATCCTTTCTAGATTCAAGCCTCTTACAAATGGAAATTAATTCGTTATAAATCCATGAATTCTTTGCAGGATTCTTAATTCCCTCCCGAATCTCATCTGCATATTCTTTTGAATAAAATCTTAGCAAGTAACTATTTAATAACTGGTTATTTGTTTTCATGCGAACTCGGTTTTTAGTCAATCAAGATATAATTTAATATATAATGAGATTAAATTTTTAATGTCATCCCATGGAGCATAATATACGATATAGAAGGAATAGCATTATTCCAGATTCTTTCTTGTAGAACGGTATAAAACCGAAGATAGGAGCAATAATAAATAATCGCATATCGAATCTACTGATATCCTAATTTTTTCCCAAGTTCGACTATCCGATTTCCAAGCCCTTTAGTGCTTTCAATTGCATCAGAGTCTATTTTTATGTCACCAGTATTGAAAGCAAATCCCAAAACCCCCCTATTCACGGGAATCATTTCATGTTTAAGGAAAAATGCATTAATGGCTGTAATTGCCCCTTCTGCTCCGTATTTTCGTCCAACCACGATAGTTCCCCCCATTTTATTTTGCAAATGACCCATTAAGCAATAGGTTCTATCTATGAATTTTTTCATATGCGAAGAAACATTGTTGAAATAAACGGGGGTACCAAGGATTATTACGTCGCTTTTAAGAAGCTCAGGTATTATCAATTTTTGCATGTCGTCTTCAATAATACATTTGCCCATACCACGACAGTCTCTGCATGCACGACAAGGTTCTATGTAATAATCTGAAAGCTTGTAAAAAATACCCCCTATCAAAGATCTTAATGCTTCTAATAAATAATCTGTATTACTATTTTTTCGTGGGCTTCCAGAAACGTACATAATGTCCATATTTTATCAGATAGCTATGTAATTTTTTAATTTTTTTGGATTTACGACCATATAAATAAAAGAAGACTTTTCCCTGCATAAGAATGTATAAAGAGGAATAATCACTTCCAATTCAACATGAAGAAGTTCGAAAAAGGTTCAAAAAATGGTGAGAGTAATCTGGATGTCTCAAGTAATTGAAGATTGGGAGCAAATCACAAGTTATATCGGTCCTAATCACATACAGATGTTTTAAATGAGAAAATACGACATTTGGGTATTTCTTTCTTAAAAATCACTGACGACTGAAATTTATGCAAGATCAAGCTTGAATTTAGAAAAATATAAAGTATTTTTATCTTTGTTCCCATAATCTAGATATTTTTAGAGCTTTTTCCTTTCCTGATTGAAAAATTTTCCTAATTTCAGGAATCAGTTTCAAATTTTGGAGGTCCTCCATTTTTGAAGACATTGAAACTGTGATCAAATCCGTTAGGAACATAATCGCCATCTGTGCTCGTGTGTCTGCGTCAGCGCTTGAATTATGGGGTATAAAGATAAATTTCAATTCTGGATTCCGATTTTGAATTTGTCTAAATCTGTCTAACGTAATATTATCTATTGGTTCTTGTTCAAACACATCGAACACTAAATTTATTGAGACCACATCTTTCTCCATTAAATTTAATAAATCGTCAAAATTAATGATGTCACCTCTTGCAGTGTTTACCAATAATGCTCCTTTTTTCATCAGTTTTAACAACTTTGCATTAATTATATGGTAAGTCGAATTCGACAAAGGTATATGTAATGAAATTATATCGGATTGAGTAAAAATTTCTTCCAAGGAACTGACAAATTTAAGGTTCGGATAATCAATTTCAAATTCTAATTGTTGGTTAATATCATAATACAGAATTTTTACACCCCATGGATACAATCTTTTAGTAACTTCTTTGCCAATTTCACCCATTCCAACAATACCAAGCATAAGATTATCTAGTATCGCACTCAAATTTTCATCGAGATCCCACTTATGACTGGCTTTCCACTCACCATTCCATACAAAATTATGTAATCCAACAATATTTCGAAGATTTGATAAGATTGCTGCAATAGCAAAATTTGCAACAGTATTATGAAGAACTCCTGGAGTATGTGTTATTATGACACCAGGTTCTTGTGAGATATGATTATACCCTGCAGTACATGTACAAACTGCAACTATATTTGAGTTTTGAAGCATTTTAGAAGTAATAGGATGACTAAGGTGGCATCCCAGAATTTCTGCCCCCCAATTTTGTATAGCATCTGTAATCTCTTCCTCTGAGGGAAATCGAGTTCCAGATATCTTGAGTTCTGTTACTCTTTTTAGTTGATCCCATAATTCGGTAATCTTTTGTTTTTTCTCATCCGATACTTTTGGATGTTCTGCAATCTCGCGAAAAACGGGAGATGTTAAGTAACACTTCAATTTTTTCATTGATTATATACCAAATTCATTCTGATTCTACTTTATTTCTTAGAGTACCTATATTTTCGATTTTCACCTCAATAAAATCTCCAGGAGATAATGATCCAACACCCGAGGGTGTCCCTGTAGCGATTATATCTCCCGGATAAAGAGTGAAATACTTAGAAATATACTCTATAATAATGTCAACCTTGAAAAACATTTCAGAAGTGTTAGTTTTCTGAACTTCTCGGTTATTTAGCAGTGTTGTTAATATCAAGTCATTGGGATCATCTATATCTTCTTGCAGAACTAATTGAGGGCCGATTGGACCAAATGTATCAAGACTTTTAGACATAAACCAAGGCCATGATTTCTCACGTAGATGCAGCTGAAAAGCCCTCGCAGTTACATCATTAAAACATGTATACCCTAAAACAAATTCCTTATAATGCTCTTTAGAAATATTTTTTCCCCGTTTTCCCATAATTACTGCAAGTTCTCCTTCATAATCCACTTGATCTAGCCCTATTTTGTGCAAAATTTTTGGATATAATATCTTTGAATCATTTCCAATCAATACGTTAGGAGTTTTTGGGAATAAAAGAGGTGTTTTAGGGGGATCTTTCGGTACTTTTCTCTTACCTTCAGTTGATTGTATTGGATAATTAAACCCAAGACATAGTATTTTTGACGGATTTACACTATAATTGCTTGAATTATGCGCAATTGGCAGTTCAATTTTATTTTCATTCATTTTTGGCATCTCCTATTATAGAAACAAAGGAATCTTTATCTGCATCATATTTTGCATAGGAGTCAATTGGGAATGCTGACTCAAGGAGAATGTATTTATTTTTCTTGGAAACTTCTAATTTTTCACCCTGATTACTTTCGGTCTGTTCTCGATTGAGTTGATTAAAAAAATTATTCCTTATTTTCATATATTCGTTCAAATCCTCTTCCTCCAATAAATGCATATTATAGCGAATAGGATTAGATTTCCAGTAGGATGAGGATTTTTTTTTTATTTGAATATCTGAAGATTCGAGATTTTTTTCTAGAAATTGGTACAAGAAAAAAACATGAGTGAAAATTTCTCGAAGTAATCCAATCGTAAGTAGATCCCTTCTGAAAAATAACTGTTCGAGCTGCTCTTTATTATCTGGATTTATTTTGAGAGCATGTTCCAATTCGATATTAAATATCTTCAAGAAATTTGGATGATAAACATAATACTTACCAATTCGTTGAATTACTCCTAATTTTTCGAATTTCTTTACGTGATGGAGTATAGTTGATTTAGATCTACCGATTTGTTCACTCAATTCTGTTAGGGTCATTTTTCGATTTATCAACATTAGAAGCAGCCCCCTAAGTCTTGTTTCATTTGCTGATAATTTCATTACTCTATTATGCATTTTCAATTCTTGAATTAGATCAAACGATTTCGACATTGATTCAAATCCTCGTATAATATTAAAAGATGGACGGTTATTGTTTTTATATTGGGATATTAATTAATACTAACGGTCCATATTGTTGACCTGCATAGTTATCACCATCACATATATCTCCTTGAAAAAAGGGACGTGGCATGGAAATCTTAATTGTATGTGCAATATCATAATAATAAATCTTAATCAGATCACTCTTTATGTTGTATAAATCACTAAACAATTTTGTTGTGAAAAATCCGGTTGTTATCACCTTATCATAGATTTCCTTTGATGGAAACATTATGTCAATGGTCATGATAAATGGTCCCGCATTTTTTGACCGGACTACCTTTGCTAGTTCTCCTAAAGTCGTCATCCTCAAACCTCCTCATAGCTGAACCTAAACATTTCAAATGGATCATCGGGTTCAACAACGTGATTGACATTAAATCGATAAACGGGTCCCTTCTCAATTTCTGGAGGGGAAAAGGGATATGCAATTGTACTTATAATGCCTTCCCATTCCGGAATTGGAAGATGAGCAGAAATATGAGCGACAAATTTTGAAATTTCGGTAGCAAGTTCCTGACTCTGAGCTGTTATTGTAATTAATAATCCCACTTCATGACCCACTTGATCTTTAAGAGGTTCCATGGGACCCATTACACCATTTTTCCCATATACGCGAAAATGTATTGAGAAATCATCTTTTTTTAGTCCGGGAAACATTTTTGGAACTTTTTCCCCAAAATAGGCATCTGCTAATTTGAATAAGCTATCTAATTGCTTTATGATGTAAGGGTCTCGAATTCCTCCAATAATTACCGTTTGGTATCCAACTAATTCAGCCCCTTCTAATTTGATCGTGTAAGTTTCTTTCCTAAATTCTGATCCCTTCACAATCACTGAACGATTATCTTTTGCTTGATATTCACAATTCTCAGTCACTATCGTTCCTTCAGGTTCACGAATCTCAAACGGGCTTAAATTTTCATATAAGGTATGGGCTGCAATCGTTAATGGGGTTACTTTTAAATCGAGATCAAGAGGTTCAACTTCAAATTCTGTATCCCGTATACGCACAAACATGCTATCAGCTGCGGGAACTACTGCACAAGCTGCGCCACATTCGATTGTTTTTGCCATATGCCACGTAAGCCCAGGATCTGCGCCCATTCGCAGCGGAACTACTGCAAACAAGGATGTATCTGTCGCTCGCCCTGCAAGTATCACATCCGCTCCTTCAGATAATGCTCGATTCAATTGTTCATATCCCATCACTCCAACAATTCGAGCGCTCTTATTAATTGTTTCTTCAGTATATTCAAATTCAGGAAATAATGGTTTAATTTTTCCTTCTCCTAATTTTTGTTTAAGGTAGGTTTTATCTTGGTCAGCTTTAATCAGTGCTATTTTAAAGTGGAGATTTTCTTCTTTGGCAATTTCGATAACTATGTCACGCATCCAATCTACAGCTACGTCAGATCCGCTGGTACCACAGGATCCAATAATGAGTGGCACTTTAAGTTCATCTCGACCAAGAAGAATTAAACGTGTGTCTCGCTTGATTGCAGATCGAGCAGGCTTCGCTATTCCTGTCCCTAAGGCATATGCTCCCGAATCTGTGGACCCCGCATCACATGCAATCACATGTGGATTCAGTTTGATACCTCTTTCAAAGGATTCCTCCTTAAACCCGGTTCCGATATTACCATTAGGACCTAATACCCTTATTTCCATCTTTATCAATCACAATTCCTTTCATAAATTTATAAACATTTCGAACTTTTTTCAAAGATATTTAAAGAGATAGAACAGATTTATATAGGATTAGGATAGATAAAAAATTAGCTTTATATCATGGTGAATAAGGTATGGAAACTCAAACCAAACGTAAATTCAAAGCAGGAACGGTGTTTTTCCTTTCACTTGCAGTATTTGCTCAGGAAATATCATTTAATTTTTATGATTCACAAGTTCCTCCACTACTTGCCAAATATATTGGAAGTGCTAGTATTATCGGCTTTATCATGGGAATTGATAATTTAATTGGATTATTCCTAGAACCAATAGTAGGAAATTTGTCAGATAACACTAAAACAAAGATTGGTAAACGAATACCGTATCTATTAATAGGTATTCCTTTGTCGGCAATAGCTTTTTCATTAATACCATTCGAAACATCCTTACTCTCATTAATGATCATCATCTTGACTTACATAACAACGATGCTTGCATTTAAAGCACCTGCGGAAAGTTTAGTACCAGATTTTATAGTTCCAGAACATCGAAGTAAAGCAAATGCGTTAATCAAATCCATGACGGCTTTTTCGATTATTATTGCTGCATTACTCAGTGAGTTTTTAGTGGATGATTTTTTACACATATCGTTCTTAATTCCTGCAATCATAATGATAATTTGCCTAATAATTGTTCTTACAACTGTGAAAGAAAAAGATTCCCTAAGAGTTCAGATGGAATTAAAAGAAGAAGAAAGTGGTGAACAGAAAGAATCTCCTCAAGATAAAGTTAGCTTTTTAAAATCTTTTGGTGCAATTTTTCAGCGAGAAAACAGACATATCCTCTTTTTGCTAATTTCAGTATTTTTGATGGCAGTGAGTTGGTCTTCAGTGCGATCTCTTTTAACATTGTATGGTGTAAATGCTCTGGGTATGACTGAAGGAGATGCCGGGGGTATGAGTCTCTATGCAGGAATAGTTTTCATACTTCTTGTGTTTGTAATTGCATATTTCTCCGAAAAGGTTAACCGATTGCTCTTTTTCCGAATTGGATTTGTCATTTTTATAATCGGATTTGCGCTTGGTTTTGCTATCCGGACAGAATTTGGAACCATATTATCTACATGTATTATTGCTGTCGGATACGGTTTCATTGGCGCTAATGCAATAGTGATCTTGTGGAATCATGAACCAAATCAAAAAGCTACTGGAACCTACACTGGAATTTATTACATCTTCTTTTATGGAGCTTATACAGTTGGAGGATTTATTGTTGGAGGACTGGTTGATTTAACAGGATGGAATTACATGTTCATTGATGCAGGAATATTTGTCACTATTGGGTTCATATTTGCGATGCTGATAAAACCTCCAAAACAAGTTGAAAAGGCAACAGATCAATAAAAAAACACCTATCTATTTTTTGGTAGAAAAGGAATCGGATTGCTCCTTAACGAAAAAGCAATCATAAAAGTGATTATTTCTACAAGCTAAATTTATTTTAGGAATAAAAGTATATCCGGGGATAACAGCTAGATGACATCCTGGTATCGTTTAATGCATAACTGAAAGGGACCATTTTTCTACATTAAGCGGTGGGTTTATTAGTTGTAAAAAAATCTAGGAGATATGACCATCCTACCCATTAAAAGCCGTGAAGTTCATCTTATTAGTCGACCTATAGGGATACCAAGCAAGCAAAATTTTACCATTGCTAAGAATACAATCTCCGAACTTCAAGATGGAGAAGTACTCGTAAAAAACCTATATTTCTCTGTAGATCCTTATATGAGGGGAAGAATGGCAGATCGTAAAAGTTACGCAGCCCCATTTGAACTAAATCAACCTATGGACGGAGGTTGTGTTGGTGAAATCATAGTTTCCCGGAGTAAAAAATTTAAAATTGGGGAATTTGTTTACGGCTTTAGTGGTTGGAGGGAATATTTTGTATCAGATGGTCAAGAATTGATGAAGATTGATCCCACCTTAGTACCTCTTCAATCATATCTCGGGGCATTAGGGTTGACTGGATTTACTGCATATATAGGACTTTTTGAAATAGGTAAAGTACTGGACGGGGATACCATCTATATTTCTGCGGCAGCTGGTGCTGTGGGTTCCATGGTGTGCCAAATCGCGAAAATCAAACAATGTACGGTTATAGGGAGTGCAGGATCACAGAAAAAAGTTGATTGGTTATTAAATAAAGTTGGAATTGATATTGCGTTTAATTATAAGGATGTGTCTAATTTACGAGCCGAACTTAAAAAGCACTGTCCTAACGGAATCGATTTATATTTTGATAATGTAGGAGGTGAATTTTTAGATGCAGCCTTATTTAACATGAATAAATTTGGTAGGATTGTAATTTGCGGAATGATTTCCCAATACAATAAAAGTAAACCTGATCCGATCTATAATTTAATTTTAACTATCCAGAAAAGATTATCAATCAAAGGTTTCCTTGTTGGAGACCATATGAGTAAACTTCCAGAATTTCTAACTCAGATGAGTAAATGGTATGTTAATAAACAAATAATTCAAGAGGAAACCATCACTGTGGGTATCGAAAATTCTGTAGATGCTTTTCTGGGATTATTTTCTGGAGAAAATCTTGGAAAAATGATGGTGAAATTATAAATTCATAGGAGTTTCTCGAAGTGTACTTCCACACCATTCGCAGATCTCGGCAGTAGATGCGATATTACCCCCACAATGCGGACATTGAATAACTTCTATCTTTGTCGGTCCCATTGCTACTTGTTTTATATGATATGGCATTAAAATATCCCTTATCTGCCTAGAAATTCTTTCCTTTTCTCGCTCCTCAATATTATGAAACACACAAAGGATCATCAAAGAACATAATAACAAAAATCCCCCTAAAAATCCAAACAAGAAATAGAAAATATCTTGCCTTAGAATGACCATTAAAACCAAAAGAATTACAGCTATTGCGCCCATGACAATTGGTGCAATTGTGAACATATTCTTAGACACTTTGGCACTATCAAGGGCATTTCGTGTCCTTTTAATCTTCCTCTGATCCTTATTTTCAAGCGTATTGAAACATTTTGAACAGAGACCCGTTGATGAATTTGACCCCATTACGTTACATATATTACATAATTGTTTACCGCAACCAAGGCATCGGGGGACATCTCCAACCACTGTTGCCTTAGCACCGCAATTATCGCACACATATGCTACTGGTTCAGGATTTTTCTTTTTAGTTTTCATAAATCCATTAGCAATTCCCATGAGTTATAGAAGAAATTTTCAGCCTAAATAATTAATCTAAAAGACAATAATTGAAAAGAGTGGATTCAAAAATCAACAACAAACTAAAGGATATCCCATTGAATACTCATCATATGGAGTAGTTCATCTAGCATTTGATCCTGATTTTAAAAGATACAGGACATATTCTCACTACGTAGATGAGATCGCATCAGATTATATGGTTCCTTATTCTGCGATTGATTATGATATATATAGATACAAGCCAACAGAACGCGAAGTAAAAAGTGATCTTCAATATTATAATAAAGACAGCTATAGTGATGTTGGTTATGCACACGATATTTTAGCTTACGCTATGGTCACACACAACCCTGATCCCAGTGATCATGATTGGAAATTCTGGGATTATTCAGGATTTGTACAGGAAGTTGTATCAGAGCTTACATATTCTGAGATAGAAAACTATTGGTATAAAGACACTAGCGGATCACCGAGTAAGTGTACCTAAATACCTTTAATCATCCTATTGCTTACTCACGGATATTCCTATGTTTGTTCCCTTTTTCGCGTAGTGTAGGTATAGTATACGTTCTTATAATTAACGCATTTTAAGAAAAAATTAAAAGATATAGAGGTGCCGGGATAGATGTTAAATATCAAAAAAAATGATTATTGCTTTTTATTAAACTGGGATATCACGTTTCATGAAGTAAATGATAGCACATACGCTCATAACGACCGACCATCCCACCAAGATCAGTATATCTCTTACCACATTAGTCATGAGTTCGTCAATCAGTATTACTCTTGTATTGAAATACTGAAATATGCTAATATATTCGATATTATCAATTGGAATGCTTCCACTAAATGCAGGTATAAACCAAAGCACCATGATCACCGCAAATCCAATAGCAGTAGCTGATCTTCTTCTAAAAACGGTCGAAATCAATAACACTGTACTTTCTATAGCCCATAGTAATATAGTCAACCATAAATAACTCAGTAGAATCCCTCCAAAATTAACATTTGTGTTAAGAATTTTAGTGTTAAATCCTATTGCTGCTAAACTTAGTCCCAATGGGATTGTTACTGCCACAAATATCGTGATAATATGGTGTAGCTGCTTACTTAATACATATTCCCAGCGTTTTATAGGTTTGCTTAGTACTAAATCAATAGTCTTATTTTCCATCTCCCCTGGTATATCTTGTGCTACTTTGAGGATTAAATATAAACCGAACCACATCCACGCAAACTCTAAAGTATACATGTTGAAATATCCCGAGAAAGTTCCTAAATCCACTTGCCCCCCCAGTAATCCCAATAATTCGGGAGGAAGTGATTCAATGATTTCATTATAATGTTCAAAAATTGCAGGATCATACATAGCAACTAACACCAAGAATAGAAGCCCTATTACTCCTCCAAAAATCAACATGGACTTCCATCCTTTTTTAATCTCAAACTTGAGAGCATCAAATAATTCCATTTTATTTCTTCTTCTCCTTTTGGTCTTTTTCCGATTCATAATACTGAAAGAATATATCCTCTAATGCTGGGCTCGTAATTTGCAAATCTTGTATTTGCGATTTTATCCGATTGAATTGTTCTATTAATAGTGGTAATTCTGTAGTTGGGCATAGAAATATTAAACGTGAATTATCTATCTGCTGATTTTGAATAATATCAGTGGGTAGCAAATTCGTGATATTTTTAGCATCCTCATTGGATTTGGTAAAAATTTCTACCCGTTTCAAAGCCATCTTTTTCAGACTTGCGATTGAGGATACTTCAACGAGAGTTCCCTTGCGAATAATTCCCACTCTATCCGCTACTTTTTCCACTTCTGGGAGCAAATGGGACGATAAAAATACTGTAGCATCGGCTTGTTTTTTTCTTTCTTTCAAGATTTTATAAAATTCATTCTGCATTAAGGGATCTAACCCTGAAGTAGGTTCATCTAAAATGTATAGATTGACCTCTGGAGCCAAAACGAGTATATTTCCTATTTTTTGTTTATTTCCCTTACTTAACTCTCTAACTTTCTTATCCATATCAAGGTGCATTCTAGATGCAAGTTCCTCAACGATAGCCCAATCCACTTCCACATCATATAACGATAATAAAAATTTCAGATTTTGCCGTGAAGTCATATTTGTATATAAACCTAATTCTCCGGGCAAATAAGCTATCTTTTTTCTGATTTCAACGGAATTTTTTCTATCCCCTGTATCTATTCCGAAAATGGAGGATTTACCTGAAGTTTTATTCAGTAATCCAAGTAGAGTTCGTATAGTAGTAGTTTTTCCTGCACCATTAGGACCTAAAAATCCGAAAATCTCCCCCTCTTGTACTTCAAGATTTAAGTTTTCTATCCCACGGTGTTTTCCATAAAATTTCGTTAAATTTTTGGTTTTAATTATACTAATTTTTATCACCTACTATCATAAGTTTAATTTTCGTGAAAGTTAAAATTACTTATGATCCATTATTCCAATCGAATATTTAAGTGTTTGCAAATTTCATGAAAATTAAACTTAAATTTGACTTTTTCCTTATAATATAACAAGAATGAATGAAGAAGCACGGGATACTTTTGAAGAGATACAGAGGGAATTAGTGGAAATAATCGCTGAAATGGGATATCAGAAAGGTCGAAGTAACAAATTCTCCATAATTGTAGCTTATGTATACATTTTGGGGGATGTTACGCAAAAGATTCTCCAAGATCGAACAAAATTTTCCTTATCTACAGTTTCAAACGCGTTAAATACGCTGGAAGAAAACGACACCGTGTATAAAAAATATAATCAAGATGATCATCAATATCATTATTTCCTAAATGGAACGCTTTCTGATATTTTAGGTAGAAATATGGGAGATTTTCAAACGTATTTTTCACAACTGTCCAAGAAAATTCAAGAAGTAGGAGAAATCCTAAAAGATACCAGGTTATATGATAAAAAGGGATATGATAATATCAAAGAATTTGTCGAAAAAATGGCAATACTCATTCCTGCATTTCAAAATTTGATGATTAAATATCAACTTTCAACACAACAACACAGAAAAGAGGAGGGTAGTCCTAAATGAACGAAAAAAACCATATAAAACAAATATCTTTTGATCCCGAAATTTTGGAGATTGAAGAAGACCTTGTAAATTTCCTTGTGGACGGAATGATCAAATATAGTGGACGGGATCCTATTCTCTCTCGAACCATGACGTATTTTTTTACCAGAAAAAACTTAACTCAAAAAGAATTACAAAAATTGACGAGTTACTCAGCAGGCACGATTTCAAAGACTACTAGGCAATTACTTGATCTGAACCTAATAGAAAAGAGTTTCATACCGGGAACACATAAACATCTTTATAGAATGGAAGAGTTACCATATGCTAAACCCTCGTATTTGATGAATGTAGAAAATCTATTAGGAGGAATTTCCGTTAAACTCGAAAACTTAAAAGGAAAATTAAAGGGAATAAAAACATATCAAGATGAACTTGATGGATTTGAAAAGGTAGAATTAATTTTGAACCAACTCTTAACAATTATAAAAAGCGTTCCTCAATTTGTTGAGATTTTGAACACAGAACTGAAGGGGTATCTACAAAAATATCCGCAATTCACTTCGTTTTAAATGATATTTCATCTCCCTTATAATCCCTAATAACACCACCTAGCTCTTATAAATATCGAAGGATTATACTCATTATGCAAAAAAGAGTAAGAGTTTCCTTATTTGTAATTCTAATATTCTTAATTTTAGCGGTTTCCTCATTTGGCGGTACATTATGGTTTTCTTATAAAAATGTAAGATATCAAATAGGGGAATCTACGGTCTCTGGGTATATTACAAAAATTAACTTATTACCTCCTACTTATGAAGGTCATATTCTTGTTGACACCCCATTGGAGATCGATAATGATGGATTATATAATATCAATGATCTACAGATTGCAATACAAGTATATGGACAAAATTTTTCAACAAGTATCCTGAATGAAGAATTATTAGGAGAAGGGGTAAATCCGATTGGTAACATCCAACATGGAACCTCTTGGTCTGGAGTATTACAGTTGAATATGACTGAATGGATTGCACTATTAGCAGTTTACAATGGCGAAATGAGAATTGAAGTTCAAATATCATTCCATTTGGATTTTTTTATTTATCAACAACAATTGAATTTCAATCAAACTCAGGTCGAACCCTGGAACTCACCTTTTTAATAGAGATTAAAAAAATAATAAACACCAAAGAATATTAGAAAAAATTGAGATTGTTGAGAAACATGGTAAAAAATGTGGTTATTGTGGGTTCGGGTGCTATGGGGGGTGGAATTGCTCAAATATCTCTAATGGCTCAGTATAATATTACACTCGTTGACATTTGTGATGAATTTATCAGCCGTGGAATCAAGAATATAAAATTTGGATTAGAAAAACTGGAGTTGAAAAAAAAATTAAAAGATATAACCGCATCTCAATTGCTATCCTCAATTAAATCCTCAACTAGATTATCAGAAGCTGTAAAAAATGCGGATTTAATGTTAGAAGCGGTCACTGAAGATTTAGCGATTAAAAAAGAAGTCTTTAGAATAGCTGGGGAAAATGCTCCATCTCACTGTATTTTTGCATCTAATACTTCCTCCATGAGTATACATGAATTAGGAATGGCTTCACAACGTTCTGAAAAAGTATGCGGAATCCACTTTTTTAATCCTGCACCACTTATGAGGTTGGTTGAGGTAATAAAAGCAGAAAATACCTCTATAGATACATGCCAAATTGCCATAAACTGGGCTAAATCCCTTCCTTGTTTGAGAGGTAAACGATATGTACCTCTTGTTCTAAAAGATAGTCCTGGCTTTATTGCAAATCGAATTCAGGCTCCAGTGTCTATTGCAATATCGTGGGCGTTAGATTATGCAGTCGATCATAACATTCCGATAGAGCATGTGGATAATGATTTATTTGTTCCCGTAGTCCCAATGTCTCCATTAGTGCTTCTTGATTTTGTTGGGTTAGATATATCATATTCTACCTCAAAATATTTTGAATCTAAACTCCATCCAGATTTCAAACCGGGCAAACTTATTTCAGAAAAGATTGAAAAAGGGGAATTGGGTATGAAAACGGGGAAGGGTTTGTATCAGTGGAAAGGTAAGATTCCACCCGAGATAGATAGAAGCAAAAAAGCAGATTTACTTAATTTGGATCTGGTCTTAGCTATTCAAGCCAATGAGGGATGTCGTTTACTGGAGGAAGGTGTTGTGAAGGACTGGTCAACAATTGATAAAACTATGAGGGCTGGGTTTAACTCACTCGGTCCGATGACAATTTTGGCAGATGGGAATACAGATAAATGGATGGATTTACTAGAACAATTTTCGGATAAATCTGGCAAGGAATATCTTCGTCCTTGTGAGATGATGAAATCGGGTAAGTACATGGGTCTGCAATTTTCCTAATACTTTTTATCAAAATTAGGCATGGATACTCTTAGAACAAGAATATCTGCATATTCTAAGCATATTAATAGTTTCATAAACCAATTAAGTTACCAACATGAATAGGATTGTTGGGAGCGTTCATGAAGGATCCACTTTGGGCGAGAAAAAACTATATCGTTATCTCAATATTTATCTAAAAAATTCTCAAGAAATGGACGGTATTCGCTGCTATTATGATCAAACCATGAGAATAGAGATTCGTCCGGATTTTACACTTATAACCAGATACTTCGGTATAATAATTATTGAAGTGAAAGATTATTCTGATGAATCTCTAGCTTACGTATATCCGGATGATAAATGGGTGGTATTAAATATAGGATTAGTTCCCAATCCCTATCAGCAGTTGCATAAATACAAAAATCAATGTCAGAATATTATCGATATAAAAGGATATAGAACGCTCCAAGTTCCGATTATCCAGATTTTGGCATTACCATTTTTATCTAAAAGTAGCGATGTGGCTTATAAGATTCAAAATAAACCCCAAAAAAAAATAAAGGTCATGTTTCAAGAAGATCTTGATACATTTTCCAAGTTTGAAGCTAAATTAAATTCATTTCTTGAGAAAAATTCCGATTTAACAGGTCACCAGATGGATCATATAAATGCTGAATTATTTCCCTCACACAAACTCCCAACCTATTCACAAGAGCGGATTTTTAATGTGCATCCGGAATATCAGAAAATAAAACTCCTAGATAATAAGCAAAAAAGTTACGCATGTGCTCTAAAAGAAGGTCATAGATTGGTTTTTGGCTGTGCAGGTAGTGGAAAAACCGTTGTACTCATTGCAAGAGCCCGCTATCTTGCTCAAAATAATCCAAACAGCAAGATTCTTGTTCTATGTTATAATCGATTACTTTCCCAGATGATAAAAAATTATATTTTACCCAATGAATTCACAGCTCAAATAGAGGTGAAAACTTTCCATGCTTGGGCAAAACACTTAATATATAATATCGATTTTCGCTTTCAGAGTGTTTATGAGATGAGGAAAAAAGAATCCGAATTAAAAGTATTTAAGAACGGCCTAAGCTTGTTTTTTATGAAAGATGTCCCTCAAATTTTGGAACAAGCGATAGAGTATCAAAAAACTATAGTGAAAAATCCTGAATCTATAATGTATGATGCTATTTTGATCGATGAAGCTCAAGATTTTGATGAATCTTGGTTTCCTTCAATACTTAAAGTGTTAAAAGATGGTGAAAATGGTTCGTTATTGATTGCATGCGATGGAATGCAAGGAATTTATGCACGTAAACGATTCACATGGAGTTCTGTAGGAATCCAAGCTAGGGGGAGAAGACATAGTTTCACCAAATCCTACAGAACTTCGAAAAATGTTGGCTTCTGCGCCCAATCAATCATTACAGACGAAATGAAACATCTTGCTACTAATGAGGATGAATTTACTCTTCCAGATGAATACAATGGCTTACCGGGAGAAATATCACTTCGTATCCATAGAAGTCGTGAGGAGGAGTATGAAGAAATATGTAAAATCCTGAAACAAATAAGGCAAACTTCCGTACTGATAATATTTCGAAAAAATATATGGAACATGGAAAATCATCCGTTTTTGAAATTGATGGAGGAATCTGGGTTAAGGAACCAACTTCATAAAACTTGGACTTCAAACCGTGATGGAATTGTGTTAAGTACAATGCATAGTGCAAAAGGTCTTGAAGCGGATCTGGTAATTATTCCGGAGCTAGATATGTATACAAAAAAGACAGAAGATCGACAATTACTTTACGTAGGAATGATGCGTACCATAAACAAGTTGGTTTTATCGAGTATTGCTCGAACGGACCTAGTATCTGAAATTGAGAAATGTATCAAATCTACTTAGAATTTTCTTCTTGTTCGAGTAAAGATCTTATAAGTGAACTCGTGGATTAACAAACAAATTTATAAACCACTTTGAGACTTCTTATCGTTATGGTCAATCCTCAATTTCTGTTTCCGATGATTTATGAATTTGTGATCTATTTTTTTACTCTTCTAATGGTAATAGTCATAGGAAGAAGATATAGAGAAAAAAGAAAACCAGTTGTTCGCTTTATGTTTTTCTTTGCGCTTATGATGAGTACGGGTATATTGATGGCCGCCTTTTCTCGAGTATTGAGGTATACTGCCCTATGGGAGGTTCGTCCTGGTGTTTTCATTGAATTCCTCACGTTTACGATTAGTTTTATTGCATTAGGTAATATCTTCATGCTTGCATTTTGTTTAGAAGTGTTCTATAAGGGTCCTGGTAGCAGATGGGGAATATTTATAATGGCAATTTATTCTGTTGCAACAGCATGGTTTATTCTATTTGCAATTTACACGGGATTATTTGTTGTTGATCTCACAGAGCTTATTTGGGGGGTTGCCATAGTCCTTTCGCTATTTGTTTACGGCACAACGATGATAGCAGCTTTAAGATTAGCGGTAAGGATGGATAAGGGTCCAGATAGAGTAAGTGCAGTGATGATTAGTATTAGTCCATTAAGTATTTTATGCGTGTTTGTAATGTTTTTCTTAGATCGCATATTCGGTGGTAACTTCACACCTTTCTATTACAGCGGATGGGTGTTTGTTATCATCTCGATGGTATTTTTATACATTGGTGTAATTAGACCGAAATGGGCATTTAAGAAACAATAATAAGATTTTTTTAATTATTATGGCATTCTCTTCTTAAATCTCCTTAGCTTTTGAGTTCTTGCTTCTATACATAACATTACAACTGGATAATTGAAATTTTCAAGCAATGGTATGAAATTAGAAGAAATAAAAAATTATAATGAAATTTCGAACGGTTTTTTTTCGGATACGGGCTCTTTTTCAAAAACTTTGGGATATTTTCGTATATCACGGATGAGAAGTATCAACAGAACAACTCCGGTTAATGCAGCTACAATTCCCAGAGTCCAATATGAGTTAATCGAAAATTCCCCTATTGTCAACCCACCAATTTGAAGGATACCTGTAGAAATTAACGGAAATAATGTTTGTGCTATGGATTGTGTCGTTGTCGCCCATCCGGAAACTTCTCCTTGGCGCGTTGCATCGACAGCCTTCATTGTATTCACGTTAATAATGGGTCGTGCAAAACTCATGTAGATGGTGTAAAATGGGAGAAATATGCTGATCATCCACAATTTTTCCATAACAGGAAAATAGAGAAATGCGATAATTGCTACTCCTACTGCAAATAATATTAGATATTTGATCCCAAACTTTCTTCGCAATGGTCTAAACACCACGATTGCAAAAAACACCATTAAAAGAATCATTCCTGCTGTTAACAGTCCAATTGTCATTGGACCTCCTCCATATCGCTCAGCAATTACCAATGGGGAACTCGAATTGAACATTACTATTATTGCGTTGAAAAAAAATGTCTGAAAAAGGCGTAAAACTAACTCTTTAGTAAAAAACTTATTTCTTAAAGCTTGTGGGATTCGTTCTTTCGCTTGGTTAAGATCTTCTCGTCGTTTTGCTGGCATTGTCTCCTTTAGAACTTTTAAAGTGATTAATATTGATGCTAAAGATAAACCTGCTGTAATTAAAGGGGGCAGTTTCCAATTGTACTCACCAGATATGCCCCCAATTAACGGTCCCGCCAATGCTCCTAACGAAACTCCTGCCATCACCTTAGCCATCTTATCAGGTCTTGTATAGGGGGTTGTAATATCAGATATAATTGCTCTAATAATCGGGAGCTGACCACCGAATACGCCATCTAATAATCGGGCTCCAATTACGATATAGATTCCATATGGTCCTTCTGCAAGAGCCAAAATGATAAAAGCTACGAATGTTCCGGCTTGAGATATAATAAGTATAGGTCTTCGACCGTATTTATCACTTAGTTTTCCCCATATCGGACCAAAAATCAAGGAGGTAAACGAGTTTGCACTGATAATTATCCCAACCATGAATTTACTTGCTCCAAAGTAATCAGCGATGGTAGGTAAAAGTGGAAGAGTTAGCGTAAATCCCAAAACGTCCACAAGAATAGATAAAAATAAGGCAAACATAAGAGACTTCTGATTAAGACCATAATTCTTTAAAACTTCATTCATTTCTTCGTCGGTCGTAATCTCGAGTTTGTGTTTGAAGTTTTCGTCTTCCATTTTTTTTATTATTGACCCCACTATAACAAACTTACGGATTGTGAGGATCATGTTACAGATTATTTGACACAGGAGATCAATCAACCAAACATACACGTGTATTATTAAAGGGATGACTCCTATGGTTATCTATCTTTCAAACAAAAAATGGAAATGAGTAATATTATGGAATTGAAAGGTAGAAATGTTCTAGTCACGGGTGCTGCTGGTTTTATTGGGAGTCATCTTGCAGATCGTTTACTTGCTGAAGGAGCAAGAGTCACGGGAATTGATAATTTATCAGAGGGTTCTTTAGAAAATCTTAAAAAATCACTTCAAGAAACCAATTTTAAATTTCATAAAGGAGATATTCGGGATAGAGAATTTCTGCACACAATTGTGGATAAGATTGATATCATTTTTCACCTTGCCGCATTCACCAGTGTTAGAAGATCCATATCCAATCCATTAGAGTGCAACGAAATTAATGTAACGGGGACGTTAAATCTCTTAGAATTAGCTAGAAAATATGATGTCAATAAATTCATATATTCCTCAAGCGCTGCTGTATATGGTAATACACCTCAATTGCCTATTGATGAAGATGTTCAACCAAAACCTTTATCCCCCTATGGCATATCTAAACTAACAGCGGAGCAATATGTTCTTATTTATAATGAACTGTATGATATTGAAACCACTGCATTACGATATTTCAATGTATATGGTCCTAGGCAAAAATTATCAGAATATTCTGGAGTTATCACAATATTCTTAGAACGATTGAAAAATCACCAAGATCTGGTTATCTATGGGGATGGAAATCAGACTCGTGATTTCATCTATATAACAGATGTGGTAAATGCAAACCTGAAAGCTACTAAAACCAAAAGTCAGGGAAATATTTTTAATATTGCGACGGGAGACCGTATATCCATTCGAGAACTCGCAGAAATAATCGTAAAACAAAGTGGGAAATCCAATACGAAAATTATTCATGATCCCCCAAAACTGGGAGATATTATCCATAGTTATGCAAATATCGAAAAATCAAGACAAAAATTGGATTTTTCTGCACAAATATCCATCAATGAGGGATTGCGAAAGGTAATACAGTGGTATATGAAGAACTGACTTCTATGCTGTAATATCCAAAAATCTTTCTATGTAAGACATCGTACTTAAGTTCGCACTTCTGTCAATTTGCCAATCCTAATTCCTACCATATAATTGAACAAATGAGAAAGACAAATTTATATAAAAATATAGAGAAACAGGAAAAATTAGCTCAATTGCTCGTATAACTGAATTAATCGGTCTTTTACGACTTCACTACGATACTCCGGAAGTATTATAGGAGCATATTTCTTGGGTTTAAGATTTAGTGCATCCAGTGCTTTCATTGTATTATGCACATGATTCAGAGTTAACTTTCGAGGTATAGAATTTTTCCTATATTCTTTCGCTGCTGTAATACCCGCTCTTCGACCAAAAACGTTGATTTCTAAAAGAGAGTTACCCATTAACCGATTCTTACCATGCACTCCTCCTGAGACCTCCCCCGCAATAAGTAAACCCTTAATGCTTGAATAGCAGTTTGAATCAAGATCTACGCCACCATTCTGATAGTGGAGTGTGGGATACACCAGAATCGGGTCCATAGTTATATCAATGTCAAAACGCTTGAACATTCTGTACATTGCACTAAGATTTTGCTGAATAGTACCTTTCCCTTTAAGTTCTTCAATCAGGGGACTATCTAACCAAATTCCTCGCATTCCTGTGGGAGTCTCAATGTAGTTGTGGGTTGTTGTACAAATTTTTATTAAAGATGCTGCCTCTACATCTCGTGGTTCTAACGGATAGCAGATTTGTATTCCATCTTTTCCAAGAACTTGCCCCCCCAAACTCCTTACTTTTTCAGTAACCAGTAAACCTACAATCTGTTCAGGGTAAGCAGCACCTGTTGGGTGGAATTGGGTTGAATCAAGATCTCGGAGTTTTGCTCCCGCTCGATATGCCATTACCACGCCATCCATGGTTGCACCGTAGTGATTTGTCGTTGCAAAGCCTCCCACATGTAAACGACCAAATCCTCCTGTTGCCATCACGACAACTCTCGCTCGAACAACAAAATACCTTTTGGTTTCTATATTATACAATATAGCCCCTGTAACTCTCCCCGAATCATCTGTAAGTAATTCTATTGCAGGTGAGAATTCTAGATAAGGTATACCTTGATTAATGGCTTCATCTTTTAAGGTTCGGAATATTTCCATTCCGGTATAATCTTTCGCACAGTGCATTCGATTTCGAGAAGTACCCCCTCCGGGAACTTCCACAAAATTCCCATCATCATCACAATCATAATTAACACCGAGTTCTTTGTGCCATTTAATTACTTTAGGAGCATCTCCAACAAGAGCTTTTACAAGTTCAGGTTTATTTTCGAAATGACCGCCACCAATTGCATCTAAATAATGAATGTAGGGATTGTCTTCTAGTCGATCTGCTGCTTGAATGCCACCTTGAGCCATTACACTGTTACAATCTCCGAATCGTAATTTTGTAACAAGTAGTATGTCTTTCTTAGGAACATCCGAATATTTAGCCCATAAAACTGCGTTTGTTCCCGCTCCTCCTGCTCCAATAATCAATACTCCTACATCATAATCGATTTGATTTAGGTCTATATCGTTTGGGTTGATAATTGGATAACTTTCCAAGACATCTGCTACTTCATTAGGCACATTGTCTCCCTTATTGGGACCCCATGAAATATTTCGTTTATATTTTGGATTATAATCGGGATGAAATTGATCTAATACTATCTTTCGATCTTCCATGGTCAAATCAGCAATGATCTGATCTCGTCGCTTGTTTCGGGTTTTATTTACATTATCTATACTTCTACGCATCTCTTCCGTATAACCACCAATCAGCTTCATTTTATTCGTCTCCTCCTCCTTTCTTCTGATCCATAAAATCACGTGTTGTATACCGTTCTTTCAGTTTTTTTTTATCTATAGTCATCAATTCTTGAAATCCCTCCTCATATTTCCCGTCTTCTAATTCTTTCACTCTGATTTCTAGATACTTCGGAGTAGGGATATTATATTTTCCATGCAATCGACGTGCGAGCATCGCTACATGGTATTGAGGGATTTCTGCTGGACATCTTATAGTACAAAGCCCACATTGCACGCAATCAAATGATTCTTCCGCGGCCTTTGCTAATTTTCCATGCAAACAGTCTTGGATATAATTCATAACATTGATTTCTTGAGGACAAACACGCGTACATGCATTGCATGATAAGCAGCGTGCCACTTCTGGGTAGTATCGAAGTATAGAGTTTGCAGAAGGGCGGAGATCGTCAATTTTATATTTTGGCTTAGGTGCAGGAACGAATGGTAATTGAGTTAAAACCATTCCATCCTCTACGGGTGTTTGACAAGCGAGTGCTGCATATATTCTGAAGTCGCCAGCCTTTCTATAAACGGTTGAGCAAGCCCCACAGAAACCTGCTCTACAACCCGCTCCACGAGTGATTTTAAACCCCGCATATTCCATTGCTTTCATAATGGTAAGGCCAGTAGGAACGTCATATCTGCTACCCATTATATATATCCGAACTTTTTCTGGTTCAGCTGACTGCTTTGTTTCTGATTTCGTTTTTGACATATTAATCCTTTTATTTTGACTTCTTTCGACCTATTAATCCTAATTCCTTCAAAAAAGGCTTTGGATTTACAAGGTGTTCTTCAAAATGATATAATTTCATTGGTTTAATACCCAAGGCAAGAGCCATGAGTTGTGTAAAATAAAATATCGGAAGACTATTCTTCATTTTTCCGTTTTTAATTAATTCTATTTGTTCATGTTCTAAATTATATCTGCACAAGGGACATGCAACAATAATAGAATTTGCATTGCGTTTTTTTGCAGCATCAATGAGTGTATGCACTTGGATATTCACCAGATCTTCCTCTCCGACTATATGGTAACTCCCACAACAGAATTTGAAAAAAGGCCAATCAATTACTTCTGCTCCTAATGCCTGTACGATACTTTCCATAACTGTGGGGGCTTCTTGATCATCAATCTTAGCAATTTCTGGATGTAACAGCATACATCCGTAATAAGAAGCGATACGCATACCTTTTAAAGGCTTTTCCACAGATTCCATGATCGTTTCATACCCAATATCATCCCGTAAAATTTCTAGGAAATGTTTTACTTCCATATCACCTTTGTATTCTAAATTATCATATTCTAATTGCCAATTGATGGGTTCTAATTTATCTGTATCTTCCTTAACTTCAGCGTTAACAATTTTTAACGTTGAATTACACATCGAACATAGGGTAACTACTTGCTTATGTATTACCTCTTTAGAAGAATTCTCGAGGTTTTTTACATGTTCCGCTGCTCTTGCCAAATTCCGAACGGGTGCAATTCTTTTCATTAGATTATCTGTAGTCTGTGTATGTATAGTGCCACAGCAATTCCATTCAGGCATTTCCACCAATTCAGCATTGAGCTTCTTGGATACTGCAATCGCCGTTTCTTCGAAACCTACTGAATTTGTTTTTAGATTACATCCGGGAAAATAGGAATATTTCATAATTGGATCCTTTCCGTTTATAATTCGGATTTCTTTCGGTAACTACCTACTAAAGCTATATTAGGTAGATTCTTTTTCATTTCATCCGTTAATTCTATGCGTTTTAATCTTTCTGGCTCATTTCGTAATGTATATTCTCTCACGGCTTCCATTACAGCAGCAATGTCAACCTCTCTCGGACACCTTACAGTACATGTTAAACACGAACTACATACCCACGGAGAATTTGCACTCAATACCTTTTCTTTTTGACCAGTTTTTATATAGCTAATCACTTGATTTACGGTAAGATCCATTTTGTATACAAATGCACATCCAGAACTGCATTTGCCGCAATCATAACAAAGATACACATTTGATCCAGATATCTCTTCTATAGTATCGATGAATTTCAAAGCTTCCTTATCCATCTTGATATACTCAAAGGGCATTAAATAATACCTCTCTTTTGTTTAATATCTTCCTAATCTGATTATATACAGTTTTCTGTATTGATTTTAATTGATTTCGAATTTCAGGACTCAATGTGTCACTGAACTCCTGCACATATTGTATTTCTATCCCAATTATCGTAATTTTTTCTTTAGGGGGTATATTTTTAAATGTCTGATAACCCCATTCAAGTGCGGTAAAAAAATCCATGTTATGAAAATCTGATACATGGTGCGCACTTAAAAATTGGTCTGGGTGTAAAACTCTCACGGTTCCGGGGCGATTTTTTTCCGTAATTATTGAATCTATAATTATTACTTGATCATAGCTTTGAAATAATTCCACTAAACCGATTCCTGACAGGGATACATCTGGTTGGATTTTCACATTAGGAGAAAAGAGATTAGTTTGTTGTAACCATTCTACTATTTTGATGCCAATAGCATCGTCTCCCACTATTGGATTTCCCAAACCGATGATCAGAGTTTTCATATTAATTCAATCGCTTTAATTCTCGTATTTTGTTTTTATTTTCGTCATAGATTTCGACGACCATTGGCATATGCCCATACATTGCGTGAGTTGCGCAAGCTAAACAAGGATCGTACGCTCTAAATGCCATCTCGATTTTATTTAAATCATCCTCATTATATTGGCCAGCATGAACCATTGCCTCCGCTGCTTGTTTCACGCTGATACAAATGGGACCATTATTATTCGTGGTAGCTACGATGATATTTGCTTTGATGACTTTTCCCTCATCATCAGTTTTATAATGATGATACAGCGTTCCTCGAGGGGCTTCTATCACACCTACACCCTCACCTGTTATATTTTTCTTTTCCACGGGGATTCGATAATCATTGGAATAAATATCCTTGTCTTCTGCGAGTTCAACCATCCTCTCACCGCAATGCAAAATCTCAATTAAACGAGCCCAGTTAAACCCTAAGGTGTGGTGGGCAGGTTTTCCACCAAATACCTCATACATGTGTTGCATAGCTTCATTTGCAAGTGGAGTTTTAATATTATCAACAACATTAAGGCGTGCAAGTGAGTTCACTCTATATATTCCGCTGTCGGGACCATATACCAACCCTTTCCATCCTATTTTTTTCAAGAAGGGGAATTTTAAATAAGTCCATGGTTCTACATGCTCTGCTATGTAATCAAGGTAGTCTTTCGCTTCGAACTTGAATTTTTCCTTTCCATTACTATCCACAACTCTTACTATATTGCTATGGTAAAAATCTAATGCATTATCATCGTCAACGACCGACATATAGTAGGAATCCATTTTGTATGCGTCAGAATTGATGAGATTCATCATCTTCTTGTTTTTTCGAACCTCTTGTTCCCATACTTCTAATCCTAATTGTCCAAATTCAACAATATATTTCCCCCATTTCCATAGTTTTTCTGCATCCTCCTTAGTAATACCTTTACTAATTCCCCCTGGTAATGCGGTTACGGGATGGGTCGCTTTTGCTCCGGTCATTGCTTGTGCTTCTTGGGCATAGGCACGCGCTCGTATTGCTTTTTTAGCAACTTCGGGAAATTGATGTGCAATCCCTAATATATTATGAGTTCCTGGTTTGGATTTTTCACCTAAAATAAGATCTGGAAGAGCGAATGCATAATAGTGAAGGATATGACTATGTACTACATGTGCCAAAGCCATAATTTCTCGTAACATTTTTCCCGTTTTAGGAGGTTCAACATTATATATCTGATCGGCAGCTTTTGCAGGAGCCAAATGATGGGGGGTTGGACATACGCCACAAATACGGGGAGTTATCCTTAATACTTCTTCTATGGGCCTACCTTGCAAGAACCGTTCAAAGCCACGTAATTCTACTACTTGATAATATGCATTCTCAACTCTACCTGCATTATTCAATAAAATCGTAATTTTCGCCAATCCTTCTAAGCGAGTAACAGGGTGTATTGTGACAATATTTTTGGTTTTCTTCTTATCCATTTATTTATCCTCCTTGTCAGAATGCAATTTTGAAATTAGAGAACTTCCATAAGTAAACCGATAAAACGTTCCTAATGGATCAGGAATACGTTGCACAATTTTCTCCAGTTGTTCTTCGGTCATTCCTTCTTCCGTATCCACTTCGAGCAAAGAAGTTAATGCTGAAATCATTTTTAATCCATGGTCTTTAACTTTAACTGTCGGTCCCATGCACCCACGACATCCTACATTCATTTTTGTGCATAACGCTCCGCATCCTGAGCGAGTGGCTGGACCCATACATATAATTCCTTGAGGAATCAAACATTTATCTGGATCGATTTTTTTGGTTTCTTGAGGTGAGAAAAATGCATGATAAGAAATTTGCTCGGGTTTTTCTCGACCGCATTCCTCACATAAAGTTCCCTCTCCAGCAATTACAGTTCCTTTGGGTGGTAATGTTCCTGTTTCCGAAAATTTCTTTAATACATCAACCACCTTCTCAATTAATGGTACCATTGGGGGGCATCCTGGAACATAATAATCGACATCTATCACAGAGTTCAATGCACCAGCATCTTTGAGCATTTTAGGTAAAGTTAATTCATCCCCGCTCTTCAATTCTATTATCTCAAGAGGCACGGTTCCTTGTGGATTGTCCATGGATGGAACTTGTTCATACACTAAGTCAAATAATGATTGATCATATGGTAAATTATCTAAACTTGGAATACCACCAAAATTAGCGCATGCGCCGAATGCTACAACAACCTTAGCTTTCTTTCGGAGAATTTCAGCCATTTCTAGGTCTTCTGATGTTCGTATAGCTCCATGATAAATGCCAATATCCACTTCTCCATCCTCCAAAGCAAGCAAGTCGTCAATTTTGAAATCCATTGCTGTGGGCCAAAATACAAACTCGCATAAATCGTCAACTTCGAATATTTTCTCGTTCAAATCAAGGATTGCAACGTCGCAACCTGCACATGTCGCTCCTAAAACAATTGCAGTCTTCAATTTCGCCATTATCTCTTTCCTCCTTTACGGTATGGCTCTAAATACTTAAGATCTTCCACCATTTCAGTAGTAATTTTCGCAAATTTGGCAGCTTCCGTAGCAGATATCCATTCCAGTCGAAATCGTTTAGGATTCACTCCAATCTGTTCAAGTAGTTTGGATAAAATAGTCATACGTTTGTAAGCTTTATAATTGCCGGTTTTATAGTGACAATCTCCAAGGTGGCAACCCGTGATTAAGACCCCATCCGCACCTTCTAAAAATGCTTCAATAACTAGTTGAGGATCAATTCGTGATGAACAATTTACCATAATAGGAAGCACATTTGGAGGATATTGTAACCGAGATGTTCCAGCTAAGTCTGCACCTTTTCCAGAACACCATCTGCATAAGAACATTATAATTTTCGGGTTGGTATTTTTAATTTCCTTATGGGATCGCTGCATTGTGGATGTCATTGTGCCATTTCCTCCCCTTTCAAAAGCGCCTTAATGCTTGCGCTGATGGACCTATAGGTAGAATTCTTCAGCTCAATGCTCCCCGATGGGCATGCAGCAGCACAAGAACCACACCCCTCACATAATGCTTCACGAATCAGCACCTTATTTGATGTAGAATCATAATAGATAGCGCCGTATGGGCATACATGGATACAGGTATGGCATTTACCGCATGTTGTTTGTTCAATTTCAGCAATTTGTGGTGGTCTTTCCAAGGTTTTGTGAGATAATATTGTAATAGCTTTCGCTGCGGCTGCAGAAGCATTAGAAACTGTTTCAGGAATATCTTTGGGCCCAGATGCGGTTCCTGCAACAAATACTCCTGAAATTGCTGTTTCCACTGGTTTTAATTTCGGGTGTGCTTCTTTAATAAATCCTATACTATCACATGATAATTTTAGAATACTAGAAATTTCTTTTGTTCCCTCACTTGGGATCAATCCATTTGCAAGAACGACCATGTCTGCATGTAATTCTACACCTTCTCCCGCAATAGTGTTTACACCTCGAATTAAGATTCTATTTCCATCTTGTAATAGTTCCGAGACTTTTCCTCGAATATATATTACTCGTTCTTCTTCAGCAGCACGCTTATAAAATTCCTCATAATCCTTTCCGGCCGTTCGAACGTCGATATAAAAATTAATTGCCGTAGCATTGTGATTTAGGTGTTTAAATTGTAATGCATGCTTTGTTGCGTACATACAACAAATTTTCGAACAATAAGGAAGATGTTTAGCTGGATCTCGTGAACCCGTACAGTGAATGAATACAACCGTTTCAGGTTCCTTTCCATCGGATGGACGACGAATCACACCCGCAGTAGGACCGTTAGCTGACAATAAGCGTTCAAATTCTAAACCAGAAATTACATCTGGTATGAGTCCATATCCATATTCCCCAATACTTTCGATTGGATAGGGTTCATAACCAGTAGCGACGATAATAGCGCCAAACGTATCTTCCATAATTTCCCCTCTCATATCAAAATCCACTGCATCTTGTTCACATACTTCGGCGCATTTACTACAGATAAGAGGGTCAATTCCCAAGCAAGTTTTTGGGTCGATAACATAATAAGCGGGGACTGCTTGAGGGAATGCGATATAGATTGCTTTGCGGGGGGATAATCCCATATTGTATTCATCATGTACGACGACGGGACAAACCTCAACACAATCATTACACATATTACACATTTCAGTGACATATCTGGGATTTTTACGGATTCTAACTTTAAAATTCCCTACAAATCCATCTACCACTTCTACTTCGGCACATGTTAGAAGTTCAATTTTAGGATGATGACTTACCGCAACCATTTTTGGAGTTAATATACATTGCGAACAGTCAAGAGTTGGAAAAGTTTCGGCCAGTTGGGACATGTGTCCACCAATTGAACTGGCTTTTTCGATTAGGGTCACATCATAACCCGAATCCGCAATGTCTAACGCAGATTGAATCCCTGCAATCCCTCCGCCTATAACAAGCGCTTTTTGTGTTACTGGGATCTCTAATGCAGTCAGAGGTGTATTCATTTTAACTCGCTCAATTGCAGATTCGATAATCTTGACGGCTTTATTGGTCGCATCTTCTTTATTTTCATGCACCCAACTTACTTGCTCCCGAATATTAGCCATTTCTAATAGATAGGGATTCAAATCCGCTTCTTTTGTAGCAGACATAAATGTTGGTTCATGCATATCACGTGAGCAAGCCGCTACTACCACTCTATTCAAATCTTTACTATGAATTGCCTCTTTCAGTAGATTTTGCCCAGGATCGGAACACATATACATGTTTTCTTCTATAAAAGCAACATCATGCTTCTTTTTTATCTCTTCAATTGCTTTATCGATATCTACTGTGTGTGCAATATTTCTTCCACACCGACAAATAAACACCCCGATTCTTTTTTCCTCTGACAATGTTCTCTACTTTCCCTCATCCTTTATGATTCTTGCCAAGATTGAATGCCTTGATATTATTTTCAATAAATCGAGCTCGAACCTTATCTTTCATAACTTTCATAAAATCTTTTTCTTTAAACAAATCCGTATTAGCACACACATATCCCAACATACAGATGTTCGCGTAAAGCTTACTTCCGAGGGTTTCTGCTAATGCAGTTGCAGGTATCTTAAAAATCTTAGATGCCTTCTTTGCATGAGCATCTAAGATAACCAGATCTTCCTCCACAAACATAACTCCCCTTTCCTTCATTCTTCCTATATATTTTGTATATGCTTCTTCTGACATACAAACGAAATAATCATAATGAGTTGCTTTAGGAAAATCAATTTCGGTAGTATCAATTACGACATCCGAACTGCTTGCTCCTCCTCTACTTTCCGGTCCATAGGATTGAGTCATGATTGCAGTCTTTCCCTTTTCGTGCAATGCAATTGTTTCACCCACAAGCCGACCCATGAGGGCTATGCCTTGCCCTCCAAATCCCGCAAATCGCACTTCAATACGATCCGACACTATCTACAACTCCGGTTTTACATTTTTCGCCATTTTATGCAGGCGTAATAAATTATCAGTTAAAGTTGGTTTTTGGATCTCCACAAATTTTCCTACAATAATCGGACCATCCTTTTGTATTTGTGCTTTCATGGGATCAATTCCGTGTTGGAGAATCGTTCTATTTTTAAAGTTCTCTAATATGGTTAAACCATCTCGTAGTTGGTTTCTACGACCATATGTGGTTGGGCATGCTCCTAGAATTTCAACAAATGAGAATCCTTTATGCAATAAAGCCTCGACGAAACTTTCTTTCATTCTTCGAACATCTAAAGCTGTCCAGCGGGAGACATACGTTGCACCACACGAAGCTGCAAGCGCTGGGAGGTTAAAAGGCTCCTCTATATTACCGTATGGGCTGGTTGTTTGATATTGCCCAATATAGCTCGTTGGTCCTACCTGACCTCCTGTCATTCCATATTGAAAATTATTCACACAAAAAACTGTAATATCCGCATTCCTTCGAGCAGCATGAATTAAGTGATTTCCACCAATGGACGCGATATCTCCATCCCCGGAGATAACAATCACCTTTCGGTTCGGATCAGTAATGCCTAAACCAATAGCGAAGGGGAGAGCTCGACCATGAGTAGTATGAAAAGAGTCGAAATTTAGATATCCCGCAGCTCTCCCCGTGCATCCAATACCTGAGACTATGGCGATATTTTTGGGGTCAATTTCGGATTCGATGATAGCTTCAATAACTACGGTCGTTATACTTCCCAGTGAGCAACCCGAGCACCATATATGTGGAATTCGACCGGGTCGTAAATAGGAGTCCAAGGGATGGGCTTCTGCATCTAAAATCATACTATTTGATTCTTTCTTAATCATATCTTTTCCTCCATTTCTTTTAGGATCTCTGCGGGTGTGTGTATTGATCCCCCCAATTTGAGTATTCCATATACATCCGCCTTCTGTTTTGCTGCAGCTCTTTGTACTTCCCGAGTGATTTGTCCATTATTAATTTCCACAACAAATATTACTTTGGCTTTTTTTGCCATTTCTTGTATTGCTTCATCCGCAAAAGGCCATATTGTAATTAATCGCAACAATCCCGCTTTTATTCCTTTATTACGGGCAAGATTTACAGCACCTTTCGCTGCACGTGAGCTTATACCAAACGAAATTAAAACATATTCTGCATCTTCCAGCAAATATTCTTCAAATTTAATAATATCGTTCTTGTTCAGTAAAATTTTATTACATAAGCGTTTTACAATCTTTTTCTGCGCGCTGGCGTTTATAACCGGGTATCCTCTTGCATCATGAGTGAGTCCAGTTGTGATAGTTCGATATCCCTCTCCAGCTACGGCCATTGGAGGAATTAGATCTTTATCGGCTTCGTATGGAAGATGTATTTGTTGTCCGGGTTTATCAGATGGCTTTTTGCGATTCAATCTCTTTACTTGACTTCTTTTTGGGATTACTAATCGTTCACTCATATGCCCAATGGTTTCATCCATCAATATGGTTACTGGAACACGATATTTTTCCGCATAATTAAACGCATCTATTGCTAAATCGAAACATTCTTGAACGCTATTTGGGGAAAGTGCTATAATTTCATAATCTCCATGAGACCCCCAACGTGCTTGTTGAACATCCTGCTGACCGACTAAGGTGGGTAATCCAGTCGATGGCCCCCCCCGTTGCACATTAACAATTACACAAGGGGTTTCCATCATCACCCCGAGACCAATATTCTCCACCATAAGAGAATACCCAGGACCAGAAGTTGCTGTGCAGGATTTCCATCCTCCCCAACTGGCGCCAAGAACTGAAGCGATTGAGGCTAATTCATCCTCAAATTGCACAAAATGTCCTCCCACTTGCGGGAGACGTTCTGCCATATGCTCCGCCACTTCTGAACTCGGTGTAATTGGATATCCTCCAAAGTACTTGCATCCCGCAGCTAGGGATCCTTCTGCAACAGCAAGATTTCCAGTTGTGAAATATTCTCCAGTTAATATATCCGGAATTTCTTCAGTTTTCTTACTCACTTTTTCTCCCCCTTATCAGGTATTTTAACGAATATTGCAAATTCTGGACAAATTAACTCGCAAAAATGACATTCTGCACATTCATCAAACGAATCTCCTTTCTTTAATCGAGGTGGATGGAAACCCTTTTGGTTGATCTCATCTGAAACTTCAAGAATTTGTTCTGGACAATAATTTATACAAAATCCACATTCTTTGCAACGTGATTTTATTACAAATATTTGAGGTTTTGCATGACTCCACTTATCTAAATCAACGAAAGCGGGCCATTCTGCTTTCTTCTTCTTGCGATCAAAACTTGCATTCATTTCTACTGATCCTGCTGGATGGTTGGTTCACTGATGGTAACCTAAAGCAAATTCTTGTTTCTTATAAGTTTTATTAAGATGAGCGAGCGGTAAAATTCCCATTATTATGGGAATAAGTCATCATCTGTGTCTCGATTAGTTAACATTACTTCGTATGTGGATTATATAAAATTATTATACTTTGAGTAATCATATTTCACCGAGGTTAAAGAAAATTAAAAGAATCTTAATGCATCCGATCTAAAAAATGAATAAGCATCTTAGCACATTGCTTTTAAAAAAGCAGATATTTTATTAAAGGTTAAATTACTGCATCTTTCAAATAGATCTGAAAAAAAAACCAACAATCCTAACGTCACATATATACTTAAATAATTTCCAAAGTTTTAATATAGTTATGAGTTCTCGAACCACGATAGCATATAAACCTTTAATTAATGCAGGTACCGCTATTTTAACCATAAGATTATTTACAACAATTTATTCTGGGTCTATAATAATATTGGTTGTTCTTATACCATCGATTTCTTCAATTCTTTCTATTCTTCTGCAAGTTCCTACTTACATTGGGTTCTTAGCTAGTCTGTTATTGTTAATATTCATTCTCAAAACATTCCAACGAATGGAAATAGACCCTAGAATAACATCAGATAATAAAAACAGAATAAAAGTTGGTAAAATATCTACACTCATTTTAATAATCATTCTTTCATTAGTTGGCATATTCTACATGGTAGTCGTTATTTTCTATGTTGAGCTAAGTCTCATAACTCTATCGGAAATAATGGCATATATTTTGATCTATTCATTGATTGTTCTTGAGATAATAAATGGGATCTTCGTCATAATCACCTTTGTATGTTTAAGCAAGATCCTTTGGGGGTTTGATGATCTAGTGGAATTAAGGATCTTTCTCCATTTTACAAGATGGTATGGGATTTTTGTTGCAATAGGTCAATTGATTGCTGGCATAACTCTAATTGTTCTCTTACCTACAGGTAGTACTGTATTTATAGAGATACTCTTAATTGTATCTCTTACCAGTTCAATTTTTACTGGTATAGCCGGAATTTTCCAAATTGTTATTGCTATCGGATTCATCTTAATTGGAAGACGACTAAACATCTCTTAATACTCTTTTTTTTGCAATTATCCTGATTGGTGTTAATATATATAGGAGATTAATGAGAAATAGAAAAAAAAATAGTGGTTTATTCCAATACATTAAAAGTTTGTAACATGGTATATTCTGGGCTACGAAAGGTTAAGATTGCAGTACTACCATTGATTTCAACATCCAAATACCCATGTTGTCCACTTAGATACCATATTGATCCTGTACCTTGTTGACTCACTACTTTAGTTGTATAATCGGGATCGGGATGACCACCAAAGGCTCCAATAATGTTGTAAACGATACCAGAATTGTTTAAAATCTCCATATGATGATTATGTCCAGAAAAAACCATATCAATATCGTGTTCAATAAAGAGATCCTCGAATTCGGAGATCATAGCTTGATTATCCCACCAAGATTCTCCGTCAACAAAATAACCGGATGAATAATACATCGCATGATTCATTATCAGAACCCAATCATCATTTGATACCCCATTAAGTTCACTTTCAAACCATCTTCGTTGGGCTCTTGTATAGCTCTCGGTACCCCATTCCAAATCCAAAACAAACACATGAATTCCGTTGATGTTGATGTGAAAATAATCTCTTGGACTATTAGGAATTAGTTCGGGGGAAAAATAGTCTCTCCATAGAGTTTTACCACCAAACATGGTATCATGGTTACCAAT
Source organism: Promethearchaeota archaeon (assembly GCA_016933055.1). Classification (GTDB taxonomy): domain Archaea; phylum Asgardarchaeota; class Lokiarchaeia; order Sigyniarchaeales; family Promethearchaeaceae; genus AMARA-1. Next base: position 675,665 of record JAFGBS010000009.1, read on the forward strand.
CATGGGTCGATAAGGGATGCTGGTCACATAAGGGGACATGAATTCCATTGCTTCTTTATATTGAGCATCAAATAAACCATATTCAACCATATCTCCCAAATTAAATAGTACATCATAATTATGACTTATGATATTTTCTAGGATTCCATATGTAGCTGTACGATTGGCATTATCAGCCCCAAAATGCAAATCAGAAGACACAGCAAAATGCAAATAGTTGGGAGTATCGATTGGTGTAGTGAAATTATACACATTACCATCATTAATTTTATAGTAATACGTTGTGTTTGGTTCCAAAGTATCGAGAAGAAACGCATGAGTCTTAGATGAGGATGTTTCAGTTTTTTCAATCAGTTCTAATGCAAGAGTAGTACCCCAATAAAGGGTATTGGTAGTTTTTTCTTGTGTATAAAAAGTCACCGCCATATTAGGGACATTATTTATGCCTACTCCTCCTAATAAAAGTAATTGTGGAGCTTTGTCTCCCACGCGCCTTAAGGATACTGTTCCTAAGTACCCAAATCCTCCAAGAGATATAATTAATCCCAATATCAAGAATACCACCGTTATTCGGGATGGTAATCGTTTAATTTCAGTTCTTCCAATCGATGCTACTAAAAAATCTACTCCTACCAGCATAAAAAGGAGAATATCTAATACAATTATATAAATAACATATTTTCGAACCCAATTCACCCAAGAAATCAATCCTATGTCTCCGGGGATAGCGAAGATATATATAATCAACCCGCTAAACATGAGAAGGGGTATAATCAACAAGCTTAATCTAAAAATTAGTTGTTTTTTGGAAAGATTCTTGTAATATGTTCGAATTTTTGAGAACATAATTACTTTTTCTGTACGTAAGTCTAAAAAAATTTACATCATTATATATTGCAAAAATAGAAATTGCGAAAAATATAATAATTTCTAAATTTTGTGGCTGTATCCAAGAAGGAAGAAATTATAATTTCGAATTTTCATTTTTTTTTTTTGCAATAGCTTTTAATTTCAGTTCCAATGCTTTTTTCATACGATTATAGCGTTCTCCCACAATAGGGAAAAAATAAATTGCGAACCATCCCACAAACATGCAAATAGCTGGAATTAATCCGATAACCATTCCCGATGCACTGGCCAATGCATTATAATCTCGTATTTCTGGAGGTAACTGATAGGTTGCAGGAACAAGGATTGCTAAAGCGATCACATCAGCAGCCCAATGGGAAGGTTTCGAGAAAAGAGCTGTCAAACCAATGTAATTACCTGCTTTATTGGTTCCTGTTCGGTAGTAATCATCATCAATAATATCACTCATAAATGGGTCTAAATAGATGAATGGTCCTGGTATTCCCATTGCAATAATAAATGCACCAATATATCTCACAAATGTTTGCCCACCTAACCATAAGGTTAATCCTCCTACCACATAATTTGTGGTAGCAAACAAAAGTGAATTACGAATGCTGGAATTTTTATTAATTAACAATAATATCGCAACTCCCACAATCGCACCCCCAACTAAAGAACCAATAAAAATATACATCTCTATAGGATTATCTCTAAATGCAAAATCAATATAATTAGGAAGATTTGAGGTGAAAATATGGTAAGTAAGTACGTGTCCTACATCATATACCATATAGCATATGAATCCGGGACTATTAAACCGGAATTTTCCCTCTTTAAACGAAAAACCGATAATACTCCAAACAGTTTTAAAAAATGGTAAATTTGACCGACCGAATTCTGCGGGTTTATCTATCTCACGGATTGAATAACTCATAAAAACAAATGATCCTACGACCACTATTCCAATTATGGTAATTACGATAGAAAATAAGATCTTATTCCTTTCCGAGGGAAAAGCCACGAGTGCGTTCGGAATCACTACACCTGTAGCAACCCCAACTAATGATAGTGCAATTGCAGCGTATTGAACTTTACTTCGCTTCCGGTGGTCCAAGCTTAATCTATTAAGCATTCCACTCTTTGCAACTATCACAATAGTATAAAATGTATCAAATAACAATAATACCACTAACAGATAAAGGGATAGAGGAGAAACTTGGATTCCTTTGATAGTTAGAAAATTGAATTCAAAAAACGGTGTAGAAGATATTCCTTCAATGGGATTCAGCATAAAAATAAAGGAAATGCCCAATAGCGGACCTAAAAACCGTATATATGGAGTAAATCTACCAATCCGGGTATTGGTACGATCTACAATAGCCCCCGAAATAGGATCGTTGATTGCATTCCAAATTGTAAACACTAGCATGAAAAATGCATAGGTGCTTGCATTGATTCCCATCCAGTTGGGGTCAGTATAGAATTTGAAAAGCGTGCTACCAAAAATCGAAGCGCACAAAGCACCAGCCATAGTGCCAAGTCCAAAACCAGCTATATCTCTCCTTTTGACTTCTACTACATCAACTTTTGGTATGTAGTATTTTTGTTTTCGGTTTGCTTTCATGCAATCAACGAAATGCTTTTACTAAAACAATTGTCTATAAGATTAAATATTACTATGGATGAATGATTTAAAATTCATTTAATTTTAGGAATTGAAATATGTGATTTTTTTCCGATTCAGATGCTATTAGATGGATAACGATTGAATCACGTACCTAAATGCTTAATTTTAAAAAATAACTTGGATTATCCTTGCAAAGAATTAATTTTGTTTTTAAAACGTGCCCGTTTTTCAAGGTCTTCCTCTTTTTCAGCAACTTCCATTAAAGCTTTTATAATTTCATCTCGGGATTGGAAGATTGACTTCATCATTTCCTGTACTCGTTGATCCTTGGGACGTAGAAGGAAAGTCTTAGCTACTGCGGCCGGACCAATGTGGATTATTGCTTTTACGCTTTCTTCAACGACTTCTTCATATGGATCCTGCAATTTATGAATAAGTGCTTCTACAGCTCGAGGATCACCAATCTGACCCAATGCTATTGCAGCATCTCTTCTCATATACCAAATTTTATCATTTAACGCCTCTATTAGAGCTGGTACCGCTTTTTCTGAACCTATGTTTCCTAAAGAAAGTGCTACAGCACAGCGAACGGTTCCCGTATCATCGTTTAATTCTGCTACTAAACCGCCTACTGCAGATTCATCCTTAATTTCACCCAAAGCTTTGATTGCGTTAATCTGTACATCATGATATCGCATTCCTTCTGTTTTCAAAGTTTCTGTTACGGGTTTATCTTGATCAACATAAGAGTCAGAACCTGATTCTGTATATACTTTTGCCCCCCCTCCTTTAATTAACCGCAACAATGGCTGAACTGCACGGGAATCTTTTATTTTTCCCAAAGCCCATGCCGCATTTAATTTTACATAATAATCATCTTCGAATAAAGCTTCACTCAGGGCGTTTACTGCTTGTGGGTCTCCTATTTTCCCTAATGTACGAGCTATATTATTACGTATAACATTATTTGGTTCACTTGGAAGCATATGGATGAGCTCAGACACCGCACTTGCAGCTTTCTCTCGTTTTTCTCCTAAGGAAAATACAGCTTTTTTTCTAATATCTTCATTAGGATTCTTTAGATCACATATCCATTGAGCAATTTGAGGGTCCACTGGTTCCGACATTCTTTCTGTTCTTTCCATGTAGTTTATTCTTAATATGCGAAGATTATTAATATAATTTGTCTCATTTCCCACTTATATCGAACGTTCGCAACCTCTAATTTAAGTTAGTAAATTGGGAATAAATACTTATTAACGTGTGGTTTTTATTACATTACTAAAGACTGTAAAAACTGGGTTTAGATAGTGAGTAAAGAGGCTGTAAACTACCAACAAAATTATGTGTTAAAGGTTTGTGTCGTAGGAAACGGTGGCGTGGGTAAAACTTCAATAGTAATGCAGTATTGCGATGGTGTGTTTAGAGAGAATTATATAATGACCATAGGATCAAATTTCGCAGTGAAAAACCTTCCTCTACCTGACTTGAACACCTATGTAAAATTACAGTTATGGGATATTGCCGGACAGAAACATTTCTCTTTTGTTCGACCCCCATTTTACCGTGGTGCTTCTGCAATTATCTACGTTTTCGATATCACGCGAAGAGATTCCTTTTTGGATATTCCCAATTGGAAAACCGAAGTGGAGCGTATTGTTTCAGACAAACCTTTCATTTTAATTGCTAACAAAACAGATCTGGCAGATGAACGTGTGGTTTCTAAGAAAGAAGGAGAAACTTTAGCGAAAGAAATTGGTGCTTTGAAATATTTTGAAACCAGTGCAAAAGAATTTGATAACATAGATGAGCCTTTCTTATTTCTTACAGAAAAAATGCTGGAATAAATGCTTATCGGGATAATCCTATGAGTCCAAAAAAACGTGAATATATCGATCCTGAAATTACCAATTTACGTATTCCGAACATTTCGAATCCTCCTTCTTCTGATGGTTCTGATGATTTCACTATTATCCAATTGAACACTTTACAAAATCGCACCCGAGAATTGGATCGAATTACCCAGATGGCACGCGAAGGAGTGTTTCGAAAAAATCTTCTTCTTCTTAGAAAAGAGAGAAATTTATTAACGGCTATCCAACATGAACAACTTAGGAATTTCGAAACTGCAGCTCTTTGCTACGAACGAGCAGCCACTTTTGCTGAACGTTTAGATTTATTTGATGAATCAAACCTTTATCGTCAAAAATACAAAAGCATTCAAAAGAAACATCGAAAAATGGAAAAATCTCGTAGAAAGAAACCAATGCATAATAAGAAGGATACTGGGAGATATAGTAACGATGTTCTCGAATCGAAACCGATTTTACCCAAAGGTGTAACCATTCCCATTGTGCATAAAGCTATCGCAGAGAAATTCCAAAAAATGCGTAGTGAATTAGAAGAAGATGAAGAAGAGTTATTTTAATTTCTCTAATTCTATACTATTGTTTTTTTTATTTAGAATAAAATACCTATTCAGTATCTAGTTGATTGAACATTCTTTTCCAAAATCCCCGATTTGTGATAAATAATACAATATTCGCTAATAGCTGGATAAGTAATCTTTTTTGGTTGGTATTGACACTAGTTCCTAGAATCAATAGAAAATTGATGTTTGATGGGAACACTAAAAAAATTCGCTGATTGGTTAAGCGGGAATAATAAGAACACACCGCAAAAAATGATCACTAAGCTAACAATCTTCCAAAAACGGTTACAGAGACAATCTGCAAAATTGAATTCCCAAGCACGGATAGCAAGACGGAAAGCAGTCGAATTCCGGAAAAAAGGTGATGTTTCAGCAAGTCGCGTACACATGCGATCTTCACTTCAGCAAAAGAATTGGGCTGTTGGAATTGATAATTATGTTTTACAGATTCAAGGTTTACAATTCAAATTAGAGCAGGCAAAGGCAGTGGGAGATATCAATGAAATTATGAAAGGCATAGCCAAAGTCGTTGGTCAACTCCAAACTGTAGTCAGTGCGCCCCAAATCAATGAATTAATTGAGGAGATAGATCTGGGGATGCAAGATTTTGATGTTATGCAGGAAATGACCGCCTCTGGCATGGAAGCTATGCAAGTAAGCACAGAAGTCACTGATGCGGATATTGATAAAGCGTTACAAGAAGTAGATGCAGAAATATCGATTGAAACTGGGGAAGCACTACCCTCAGCAGTCGGAGATAGCAAAATATCTGATTTAGAGAAAGAAATAAAACGTTTAAAAGAAAATAAATAATATTTTTCCCATCTTACCTACTTTTTTTGAGAATAAAAATCCTCGAGTTTCATTTTAATTATTTCTAGGTATTCTCTAACTTGGTGTAAGAGATCTTCATATTCTTTTTCAGTTTTCACGAAATATGGATCGGGAATATCTTTACGCTCTCCGATAGCCATGTTTGAAATTTGTACAAACTTATCGCGATGTTGCTTTGGAGTCAACAATTTATGGGAATGCGACATACCTATTATTAGATCCGCTTCTTCCAACATATTCGGATAATCTTTTTTATAACGTGGGATATGCTTATTCACTTCTTGTTCATCAAATCCTTCCTTAACCAATACTTTAGTAGTTCGAGGATCAATTTGAGAATTTTTAAACTGCAATCCTCCTGAATGAATCTTGAGACCATTGTCCTTCAGAACAGGGGATTCTTTCACCATTTTACTGAAAACATAATCAGCGTAAGCACTTCTGCATATATTTCCGCTGCACACCCATAAAATATTAAGAGGTTTTTTTGGGGAGAATTGACTTAAAACATCCGTAGAGGTACTCATAAATGGAGATAGGAGAGATATTTTATAAATTAGGTCGTGTTGTGATTTACATCTTAGTAATATAGTGAGATTGCATTTCCATAAAATCAAAATCGGAGATGGGATACAATACAATACAAATTATGTGGGGTGGGGGGGACGTTTGACCATTTGCATCTACATGATGGACATAAATTATTGTTAAAAACCGCATTTCGTCTTGGTAAGCATGTTGCTATTGGTCTTGTAACTGATGAATTCGCCAAAGAAAAAGAATTTGCGAACTTAATCGAACCATACACAGTGAGAGAAAAAAATATCATAAAATATATTAGTTCAATAAATCCCGAATATTCAAACCGATGCACTATAATCCCTCTTAAGGATTCCTTTGGTCCCTCGATCACGAATCCAGACATTGAAATCCATGTATCCAGCGAAGAAACTTACAAAGTAGCATTCGAAATAAATGAAATTCGGGCTCAAAGAGGATTACAACGGATGGTTATTGTTATTATTCCTCTTGTTCTTGGTGAGGATGGAACGAGAATTTCTTCTACGAAAATTCGAAAAAAACTCAGTAAGTTATAGCCTTTAATTGATCTCATTTTTTTCCTTGCTTAATCCTAAAGTTAAAAGGGAATTTTTTATTACAACAAAGTGCGAGTGGCACAACCCACACGCTAAATAGTTAGTCCAAAAAGAAGTGAGACATGAATGACACAATTGCGTATAAAAGAAATTAGTCTTCATGTTCTTAAGGAATTGCGGAAATTCAATAAACCAATCGAAGCACGCGATTTATCCAAGAAAACTGGATTGGAATACGAGGTCCTCATGACCCAAGCAATTCATGAGCTTCAAACTTTGGAATCACCCTTGGTGGATTTCAAGGAAAAAGAAGTAACAGAGTTAATTCCAACTGAAGAACTGAAAGACTATGTAAAAAATGGACTGCCAGAACGGCAATTAGTAAACTTTCTTGTGGATAACCAGTTTGATGAAATTTCGATTGAAGAATTTCAAACACTTATGGAAATGGACAAATCCTTTTTCTTTATTGGACTAACTAATGCGAAGAGAAATCGATGGATAATGCAATCCAATGCAACTGACTCACCTACTATATATCTGAATAACCAAGAAGCCCCTCTCTCAAACCTTGAAAAATTAATTGAGAAATTTAAGAGGGAAACAGTAACTGTGGAGGAACTCCCGAAAGAACTCAAAGATGAAGTCAACCAATTACTCAAAAGAAAACTTGTGACCAAAAAAACGTATACAAATAGAACAATAATTTTAACAGAACTAGGGAAGAAAATTGACCTTGATTCCTTCATGGTTATTGGAGAAGAAATCCCAAGGTTAACCGCAGAAATGCTTTCGGACGGCTCATGGCGAGAAAACATTCATAAACTTAAAAAATTTGAAGTACAAAATGCAGGTCCTCGTCTATGTGCAGGAAAACTTCATCCTATGACCGTATTGATAAACAAAGCACGAGAAGTGTTTCTGTCAATGGGATTCACGGAAATCAAAGGACCTATAGTAGAATCTGCATTTTATAATTTTGATGCATTATTTCAACCCCAAGATCATCCCGCTCGGGAAATGCACGATACGTTCTATCTAAAACATCCGGCAAAGGCAAAATTACCCTCTAAAAAAATAGTTAATGCTGTTAAAAAAACACATGAAGGCGGGGGTAATTCAAAATCTCTTGGTTGGGGAGGAAAATGGAGTTCCGAAATTGCAAAAAGAGTGCTCCTAAGAACCCATACTACTGCTACTACGATACGAAGATTATCTAAAATTGCACAAAATAAGGAATCTCTTCCAGTAAAAGTATTTTCCTTGGATCGAGTATTTCGTAATGAAAGTGTGGATGCAACTCATCTTGCCGAATTCATGCAAATTGAAGGCATAGTAGTTGGAAAGAACCTCAATTTATCTCACCTCAAAGGTTATCTGACGGAATTTTATAAGAAAATGGGATTTGAGAAGTTGATCATGCATCCAGATTTTTTCCCTTACACCGAGCCCTCCCTCGGTGTGACCGTGTATGTAGAAACTCTTGGTAAATGGCATGAAATGGGGGGGAGTGGTATTTTTCGTCCAGAAGTCACTTATCCTCTGGGCATAAAGGAACCTATTCGAGTCCTAGCGTGGGGAATGGGATTTGAGCGCTTAGCAATGCTTTCGTTACAGAGAAATGATATACGAGATTTGTACCGGAGTCCACTGAAATGGCTCAAAGAAATCCCATACAATTAGGAGGTTGAAAAATGCCAACACTCGATTTTACCATAAAACAAATGTCCAAATTAGTCGGGAGAGAACTTTCTATTGAAGAACTGGAATCAGATCTACAGTGGATAGCATTAGATATAGAAGCGATTGACGAAAAAGATGGAGTTATAAAAGTGGAATATCAACCTAATCGACCCGATTATTCATCCCCGGAGGGAATCGCTCGTGCACTTAAAGGATATTATGAATTAGAAATGGGATTAGCTCAATTTGAAGTTAGAGAAAATTCCGATCTAATTTGTTTGGTGGATAATAAAGTCAAAAAAATTCGTCCGTATATTGTGATGTGTGCAATTAAGGATATACATATGGATGAAGAACAAGTCGCCACTTTAATGAATATTCAAGAAGCTTTACACCATGCACTAGGTAGAGGTCGTCAAAAAGTAGCTATTGGAGTGCATGATTTTGATAAAGTTAATCCTCCTTATCAATATACAACTGTAAAGCCTAATGCGATTAAGTTTCGACCACTACAAATGGAGAAACTTGAGTTGACACCTCAGGAAATACTTGAAGAACACCCCAAAGGAATTGAATACGCTCACATTGTGAATCAATTTGAGGAATACCCTATTATTTTCGATCGGGATAATAATGTTATTTCCTTTCCCCCCATTATTAATGGGATATTAACCACTGTTACTGATAAGACTCGCAATATTCTGTTAGATTTGACAGGAACAGACCTTCGTTTGGTCACTTATTCCATGAATATTCTTGTCACTACTTTTGCGGATATGGGGGGGAAAATAGAATCCGCTAAGGTAGTGAGTTTTGATGGTACAGAAAAATGTTATCCTGATTTAACTCCTGAAAAATGGACAATTAAAAAGAGCTATATTAATTCGTATATTGGGCTAGAATTAACCTCGGAAGAGATGATCCATTGTCTAAAAAAGTGCCGAATGGATGCATTTCCAGGTAAGAAAAAAGGAACCTTAGAGGTGTTTGTTCCAGCTTATCGTTCAGACTTTATTCATGAAGTAGATTTCACTGAAGAAGTCGCTACAGGGTATAACTATAAGCAAATTGAACCGGTCTTATATGAGGGAGGAAGTATAGGTAGCTATCATCCGATATTTAAGCTCCAAGATAAAGTAAAGCAGATAATGGTAGGTGCTGGATATCTGGAGACATTTAACTTTATGTTAACTGCAAGAGAAACCTATAAAACATTGAAGATTCCCTTTGATGAAAAGCATAATGTTATAATAGACAATCCCGTCTCCAAAGAATATAATACCACACGCACTATGTTAATGCCGGTACTTATGCGTTTACTGCAGTTCAACCGTTCCGAAGAAAAGCCTATCAAAATTTTCGAAGTGGGGGATGTGATAATATTCGATGCCTCATCGGAAACTGGAGCCACACAGAAATTACATGTATGTGCTTTAACACACCATTCTTCAGCGGAATTTACCGAAATTCGAAGTCTCCTTGATTTTCTCACTCAAACACTCGGAATTTGGAATGATTTAGAGGTGAAACCTTCTGATAATCCAACATTTATATCAGGTCGTACGGGTGAAATTTGGATAAAAAATTCTAGAGTAGGAATAATTGGAGAGATCCATCCCGAAGTTTTAGAAAATTTTGGTTTACGATTTCCCGTAGCCATTTTTGAATTGGATCTATCTCTCGTATTACCTGAAAAAGATCAACAGCTAGAATAATTTTTTTTTTCAATTTCAATTAATTCTTGTTTCGTAAAAATAAGATGAAGGGGATAATTGTTAATCAAAAGCTCTGGTGATCACTTCAGAGATTAATTGTATAATGTAACTAAGCCCACCGATAATAGCTAATCCAACAAGAGAAATTTTTACCGTCAATCCAAATTCCTTTTTTGTCGGTTTTCTACCAGTTTGAAAAATTCTCTTGGTTTCTAGCCAGAATTTTTCGAGTCGAGATAGTAGTTTTGCCATATGTACTCACTTAATTAGAAAAAAAAGGATCAAATGATCCTTTGTGATTGTTTTTTGTTCATATTATTATAATTTTATTCTTTCCGATCAATTTATCACCAAACATTTTAGACATAATCCCGAAATAGATATAATTTCACATTTTGGTGTTTTTCCATATCGAGATTCTTTACATAATTTACCGCAAAAATACTTTTTACTCCACGTTCGGAAGCTTTATCAAGCAATCTTTGACTTACAACCCCATCTAAAATTAATACTGATAAACTCTCTGTGGCATCTATTGTCGAATACACCTTGGTATTTCCTACACGGAATAACTCTTTTTTATCGCCATCTAAACCTAGTGCTTCATTGGTTGCAAGGATAGATTTTATTTGTTCAATTATTGCCGGATCAACATTATCCTTGGGAATACTATCTCGACGAGTTGGAGGTTTTCTGGTTTTACTGGGAAACTTGGATTTAGAGCTGGGAAACTGACTTCTACGGCGCTTATCCGTTCTCGAATGTTGTCCATCATTCCTAGAACTCTTAGTTCTAGATCCATAATCTCTCTTACTATCATTTCGATGATTATGATCGTTTCCGTTTTGTTTTATTTCCTTATCCTTATTTATGAGATATTCTTGTAGCGTGACTTTGTTTTTCAAATATTTTATTATCTCTTTCCTAGTCAAGTCTTCAACCATTTCTCCTCGAATCGCGGGTTGTGCAATATAATCAATATCTGCTACTTGAAGCAATTCTTCTAGAATCATCTGGCCTCCTCGATCATTATCTACGAAAGCAATTGTAGACTTCTTTTTAGATAATTCGATAATAGTTTTGGGGACACTGGTTCCTTGAGTAGCAATTGCATTTTTGAATCCAGCACGCATAAGAGCTTTAACATCTGCAGCACCTTCACAAATGATAATTTGTTGGGATGATTCTACATCTTCCCCCGCAGGCAGTTCTTCCGGACCATAATGAACCAATTCCCCCGTACGGAGTTTAGATAGGATAGATTCCCCTACTTCCTCCTTTAAAGGTGTGTTCTGCTCCCATTGCTGCAATAGTTCCGTAGCTCGATCCATAATCTTCTTACGCTTGTCTTCTCGAATATCTTGGATTTGAACCAATTGCATTTGAGCGGAACAAGGTCCAACGCGGTCTACAGATTCAATAGTTGCCGCAAGAATTGCAGTTTCTACTCGATCAAGGCTGGAAGGAATTAGAATTTGTCCTTTGCTTATCCCTTTTTCTGCTTTATTCTGCTGCACTTGGATACGCCCGATTCTGCCACTCTTTTGGAGTTCTCTTAATTCCAAATCGTTTAGGAGACCTTCAGTTTGGCCAAATAAAGCTCCTATGATGTCGAAATCGCTAACAATGCCCTTTACGTTGTAGTCTATTTTTATGATGTATTTAGTTGTAGTAAATTGATCTTGGTCTTTTGAATCAACTATATTTACCATTGTAGTCACCTCGATCCAGCATTTTCCTACTATCAATTGTCTTGAGCAATTGAGATCATTGGTAATCTGTTTTGGGACATAATCCCGTGATTTTAATTATGAAACTGTGAGGTGAATGCTGGACGAATTGTTTTAAGCTAATCTACTTATGATTCCCTTAACGAGCTCAGTTAAATTCGTCTTGTTTAACCGTAATATCGTTATTGTGATGAAATCGTAATAGTTTTGGTATAATATTCAACCATTTTGGCTGAACTAACCGTTTTCGGCTATGAAAATAAGCGATTCCAATCTTAAAAATTTTTCCTCTATTATTTTGCGATAGCTTTCTCTTTAGGGATTTCAATTTTTTCAACTAAATGAGGCTGAATTAGTTTCAAACTGATAATAAATGGAATGATTAAAGCTAATTCTACAAATATAGAGATAATAAAAGGCAATTGTGCTTTTAAATCAAACACAAATCCACCAATAATGGGACCTATAGTAGCTCCAATCCGAGAAAGCCATGACACCATTCCAAATATTTTCCCTCGGTGTGCTTTGGAGACTCGACTAAGAAAATTCTGAAATATCAACCCTCCTGCCATTGCAAATGAAATATCTACCAATAAAAGGATGCCAAATGACCATCCATTAATCAAATTGATCAGTATCAATGTAAATAATGCTCCAAGCGTTGAAACTATCGGCATTCCAATCGTGGGTTTAATCTTATCACAAATTTTACCGATAAGAGGGGATAAAATTTGTCCTAAGACTGGACCAGGAAAGTAAATAAGCATAATATATACATCATCAGAATTGATCCAATCCCTCAAAATATCGCCTGGAATGATATAATCCCTGACATATATTTGCGTGAATGGTTCTGCTATAGTTTGGTTCACTGAACTGAAGAATACAGTAATTCCAAAGACGAGAAAAGCGATAAAGAGCGCTTTTGAGAAACGACTTGTATCAGATGTATCGTGGGATGGAACTGCATCTTTTAGAGCTCGAATTTCTGGATTTGTAATCAATCCATTTCGAATAATCTCATCAATAGTGATATTCTCATCTACTTTCTTGTAAAATATGATTCCGGCATAAATATTTGCCAAAAAAAACAATATAAGAGGGGAATATTGGAGAGTTAAATTACCAGGTAAGTAGTAATTAACGCTAGCGAAAATACCTATACTTATAATACTGCCTACTAAGTTACCTAAACCAATCAACCCAAATCTTCGCCCAAATGCATAGGATCGTTTGGTTTTATAGGATTTTTGGGAAATTAAGGCATCCAGAGGAGGCCAAAACAAAGCTACAGAAAAACCCAGAATAAAAGCTCCGATGACGAAGATTTCTAATCTTTTCAATAAAATTCCACTATATATAACCAAATAACTAGAGCCTCTACCTATAGATCCGATTAGTACAAGTAATTTTTTATTCAATATTTTATCTGTAAGCCATCCAGAAAGAGGAGATGAAAGCAAAGCTCCAAATATTTGTGCTGACCAGATAAAACCTAACTCTCTACCTCCAACTTGGAGAATTGTATCTGCAACTTGAGGAATAATAAAACCGAAGAAAAAAAACCCCAAGGAGTTCCAAAAGACAATTCGGAGCATTTTGTCAAAATCAGGAGTGAAATATTGCGCATCCGCATGTTTGTTTTTCCGATAATTCTTAAACAATTTCATTTAATGAGGGACTCCTACCGTTAATGGTTGGTACAACCCGTAACTTAAAGGATTTTCCGAAAGAATTTTTATGATTTTGAATTCTCTTTGATAATGCAACTCTTGATTTTCGGTGGTAAAGGTGGTGTAGGTAAGAGTTCAATATCCGCAGCTACTGCTGTAAAATTATCTGAACTTGTTCCGAAAACTAGTAATATTTTACTTATTTCATTTGATATTGCCCATAATCTCTCTGATTTATTTGAAAGACCAATTGGGAATGAATTAACTCAAATTTTACCTAATTTATGGGCTATTGAACCGGATCCTGAATTGTATGCCCAGAAAGTCACCCAACGATTCGGAGAACTTATGCGCGAATTCATATCCTCCATGCCTATAGTCAGAAAAATGCCTAAATTGGAAGAATATATAGAAAACACATTCACAACCAAATCTATGACATTATCCATGAAAAACGCACTATTCTTCCAAAGAATCATTGATGCCGACGACATTATTGAAGATATGAAAGATGCTGATTCTGCTATTCAAAATTTCGATTTATTACAGAAAATGAAATTTGATTATATCGTAGCGGATTTCCCTCCCACAGGTAATATGATTTCCCTATTTGAGGTACCTAAAAATACCATACAGATTGTATTGAAATCCACACTTACACTGTTCTCGGAAATGAAAGAATTTTTCAAGAATATTCAAAAAGCAACAAAAATCTTGAATCCATTTTCAAAAGGCACAACAGAAGACCAGAAAAATCGTTCTAAAGAAATCCTTGAAATAATTAATAATGTAGAAAAACGTGCAGAACGAGTGACTAACTTAATGCGGGAATCGGGGTCTTTACGGCTAGTAACAATTCCAGAAAAACCAAGTTATGAAGAATTAAAACGAGCAAGAGACCTCACAACATCGTATATTAATCTAGATGCAGTTCATATTAATCGAATTATCCATGAGAAATATCACCGATGTGAAATGTGCAGAAAAGTTCGTAAGATCCAAAATAAATATATTCAAGCTATTGAGTCAGATTTTTCTAATATAATGATCTGGAAATCCCATATGCTTCTTGAAGAACCCATCGGATTAAATGGATTAAAAAAGCTAGGAAATGAAATTTTTGGTTCTATAATTGACGCACAATCAATTCTAAAACCAGAACCAACTCAGTGATTTGTATCAATTCATGAGTTTCCAATGCATTATTTTTCAACGGTTAAATAGCTGTTTAATTTAGTAATTCCTAAACAATCTCAAAAAACACCTATGATCTGAATGCACAAGTTTCATATTAATTCTCATATGTAGATAAGTAAAGTCGATAAAATGATAAAAATGACTCTATCTAAAGTTTTGGAATATCCCGAAGGAATTGATCAAGTAGCGTTTAATGCGAGTGTATCTGATGGGAAAGTTCTAATCGATGTGTATACGGACTGGTGTGGGCCTTGTAAACGAGTAAAACCGATTTTTAAGGAATTATCCCAAGAATTCCCTGATGTCAAATTTCTCTCTCTCGATCTAGATAACGCAAGATGGATTGGAGAGAGATTTGAAATCCATGCAATTCCTACCTTCCTGTTTTTCAAAGACGGCCAAATGATCTATAAGCACCTCGGTGCGATGGGTAAAGATGGATTTATTCGATTGATCGAGGCTAAATTTTGAAATGTCAGAATTACATCAGGTACAAGAGTTTACCAAAGAAATTTCAGAAAAAGAGTTTAAATCCATATTAATAGATAATGATTTAGTTGTTGTTGACTGCTATGCCGATTGGTGCTCTCCTTGCTTGCAATTTAGACCGATATTTGAGAAACTTTCTAATGAATACACGAATATTAAGTTTATTTCAATAGACACTGATGGAACACAATGGATTGGGGAGAAATATGACATAGATTCCATTCCCCGGTTCCTCTTTTTCAAAAATGCCCATTTAGTTTATGAGCATAAGGGTGCCTCACCGCTAGAGGTTTTTGAATATTTTATAAAAACTAAACTCCTAGGATTGCAGCTTTTAGATGAAATTAAAGAGGGTATTACCGAATCCGAATTTGAGGAACTCATAAAGGAATACGGGAAGCTAATAGTGGAGTTTCATCCCAGTGAGGACGATGAATCTGAACAACTGAAACCATTTTACATACCATTAATGGAAAATTATCCCGAAATAAAATTTCTTATAATAGAGTTAGATAGCAAGAAAACTCAATGGGCTCGAAAACGGTTCAATATAAAGGATCACTTTCCGTATTTCATAATATTTAACAATGGAGAAAATGTGTTATCTCACCACATTCATCATCCAGAAGCGATAAAATACGCAATCGAGGAAAAATTATTAGGTAGAACACCCTTCACCCATGATTCACTTATGCCGGAGGAAAAATTTGACACCATAATCAATGCATATGAAAATGCTATTGTATTTATTATGAAAGAAGGCAGCAATACGAGTTCCACATTGCGGAATTATTTGTTCCACGTTGCTGAAAAATTTCCTGACCTCCCTATGGTTGCTTTAAAACTCGAAGAAAATCCCTGGTTAGTGGATAAATTCGGATTAGAAAAAGCTGAATTCACTCGATATGGAGAGGAAGGGAAAAAAATTCCATATTTCATATTTTATAAAAATAGTGAGATTGTTCATGAAACAGGACCAGTTGTTCCCACGCAATTTGAAGATACAATTCAAGGAAAATTGTTAAAACTGTTTGCTGTCGATGAGTATGATCATGGATTAGAAGAAGGCAAATTTAATACAATTCTTGAAAATCCATTAGTAATAATGGATATATTCACAGTCTGGTGCCAACCTTGCATTGAAGTTAGGCCGATCTTCCGAAACCTTTCCAGAAAGTATTCAGAAATAAAGTTTCTATCCGTTGATTTGGATCATGCACGTTGGATA
Organism: Promethearchaeota archaeon; assembly: GCA_016933055.1. Classification (GTDB taxonomy): domain Archaea; phylum Asgardarchaeota; class Lokiarchaeia; order Sigyniarchaeales; family Promethearchaeaceae; genus AMARA-1. Next base: position 692,221 of record JAFGBS010000009.1, read on the forward strand.
GGTGAAAAATTCGATATTGACTCCATTCCCTCTTTTCTATTCTTCAAGGATGGAGAAATGGTTCATAAACATGTAGGATTCTTAGAAGAGGACATGTTTGAGAAAAAAATCCAAGATAATTTAAAATAACTACCATTCTTTTTTCTATGAGTAGTGATTTACTACTTTCAGTGGTTGAGGAACTAAAAGGAATTCAATCAAAAAATTTCATTAATAATATTTACGATCCCAATTTTTGGTTGGATTTTGTACCATTTCGCAGGAAACTCGCAGAAAAAATTTCTGATAGATTATTCTGCTACGAACTTGAAGATACGTTCATTTTAGATCCCACAGGCACATTAAAGTATGATCTCTACTCGAAAGGCGAAATAGAAGTTCTTGAAGATACGAATACCGAAAAAGGTCGATTTTGGAAGCTGAAAATTATTTCCAAAGAGCCAAAAACTACTGCATTTGTAAATGTCCGATTAAAAGATATACAGAATGGAATAAAAGTAGGGTTTTTTCTTTATGAATTGCATTTAGATTTAGGATTGCTAGATTCTTTGGGATTTGGGCGCGAAGCGGTATTATTTGCTACCCGAGCCACTTTACGTCATAGTATATCGATTTTTCATCATAAACTAAGGAATAAAATCTTATTCAATGGATCAGAATGAAAACATTAACAACATCAACCTCTCATAAAAATATTCTTTTGAATTATTAATACACAATGATTCGCTATAACATCCGTTCGTTTTTTTCTCGCATTAGGAAGAAATTCCAGATATGGATTCCAGTGTAAGTAAGGATCGTAACACAGTAGATGAAATGATTCGACGGGTTGAAAAAACTAGGGATAAAAAACGTAAATTGAATGATGGATGGATTAGGATGGATGGAGCATCACCCAGAGGAAGTATGGGTTATTTTGATATGGATGTACAAAATAATGAAGAAAAAGAGTATCAAGGAAATGAAGATTAGTTTTAATTTTCTTCTATAAAATTCAACTTTTTAAGTCCCTTCTTCAAAACCCATTACGTAACGTCTTTGTTCTTCTGTCCATTCGTCAATTTCGATTCCCATGGTTTGTAATTTGAGAAATCCGACTTGATTATCAATATCTTCGGGAACCTTGATTATTCCCGGATTGAAGATTTCTCTATTCTCAATGATGTATTTGGAAATAAGCGATTGTAAAGCGAAACTCTGATCCATCACCTCTGCGGGATGACCTTCAGAAAGTACTAAATTCGCAAGGCGACCTTGTCCTAGCAAATAAATCTTATTTTCATTGGGTAAAGTGAGTTCCTCAACATCTTTTCGAATATTTTTTCGCGTTGTAGCATATGCGTATAGGTCTTTTGTGGCAATTTCAATATCAAAATGACCTAGATTTCCGAGAATACATCCATCTTTGAGTTTATCAAAATGCTTCCTGGCAACTACATCACTACATCCAGTTGCAGTAAACACCACATCAGCTTGGCTAATTGCATCATCCATTTTCATCACTTGGTACCCTGCATAGGTAGCTTTAAGAGCAGCAATGGGATCAATTTCAGTTACAATTACTTTTGCTCCTAATCCACGCGCACGCAATGCCATTCCACTAGAGCAGTGTCCGTAGCCTGCAATTACTACAGTCTTACCCGCAAATAATATATGCATTCCATAAATCGCAGAAACTATTCCTTGACCAGTACCTAGTTCATTATCAAACTCGTTTTTACATCGAGCATCATTAACTGGGAATAAAGGTATTTTCAAATTACCACTAGCTTCCATAGACTCAAAACGCTTGACTCCCGTGGTAGTTTCTTCTTGGCAGGCAATTATTCCATTTTTAATTAGATCTGGATATTCTTTATGGGCAGTCACTATCAGATCTCCTCCATCATCAATTAAGATGTGAGGTTTCGCATCTAGTACTTGTCGAACACACCAATAATATTCCTCATTTGTGTTTCCATGCCATGCATATACATGCACACCATCTTCTACCATCGCAGCGGCTGCATCATCTTGGGTGGAAAGTGGGTTGGACCCACACATATAAACCTCAGCACCTCCAGCCATTAAAGTTCGAGCTAAATTCCCTGTTTCTTTGGTCACGTGCAAACATGCTCCAATTCTAATACCTTTTAGTGGTTTATTCTTGGAGAAATCTTCCCGGATAATACCTGCTGTCACAGGCATTTTCCTTCCGGCCAAGTATAATCCTTCCCTACCTTTTTCTGCTAATTTTATATCTGCAACTTTATATCCTTCAGTCATATACATTAGATTCATATAATTTCATTTAAGGTTAATTATTGTTTGTAAAAATAGTTACATTTCTATACTAAATTAATAATATGACTATTAAGTGTTAAATTATATGGGGATTATAGTTAACACATATGAAAATCTCTGTTAATCAACGTCGACTTCTCAATATTCTGTACACAAATTCCCGCATCACTAATATTGAATTGGGTGAAATTTTACAAAAAAGTCGCCAAACTGTTTGGCAGTACTTGAAAAAACTCAATTTAAATGGTGCTGGATTCGAGAAAATACAAATACATAATCCCAATCGAGAAGACAATCGCATTTTTTTTGTAGAAATAAAGACAAATCCCGAAGAACCTGAAATAATTACAAAATTGAGCTCTATATTTGCTACAAAATCTATTGATGGCATCATTGGAACTACATCTTTGATGGTTAAGTTCCAAGTTCGGACAAGTGAAGAATTTCGAGCGGTTTTACGTAAAATCGATTCGATTATCGCGAAATCTCGATTTCAGTTCTATCACGTCATAGATATCCTAAATGTGTTCAAGGAGGCTGGACATGTATTTTCAGAAAATCTAGAAGAGACATTTCATACAATACGATTATCTAATAAACTCATTTCTCAAACTGACTTTCCTTATAAATGGTATATTCAATTAATTCCAAAAATATTGACCGAATATAATGAGATCGCAGAAAACTTCCTCGCTCCTAAAGATCAAATTATCGATCTATATCGAACTGGTCAAGAATTTGGACTCCTTGCAGTAGTACGAACACAATCAAAAGAAAAATACAGCGCAATGATCCAAGATTTATATTCAACTGGTAAATTTCAAGATTCCCATACAATTTTTGTTCTGGACGAACGCCTTCCTTCCACATTTAAGCCTTTCAGAATATAGAAAAAAGTTTATTTTTGCCTCTACGCTTAACTCTTTATGTTTAGGATGGATATACTTTCAGAAGATGGATTTGCTCGACTCTGTAAACTTCATATCAAACAAGAAAACCTGAAAATCAATACTCCTGCCTACATTCTACCAATCTCTGATTTTCTTTCGAAATTTCCGTCCTATCTTAATCTTGCAAACAAAAACAATGTGATATATTCAATTTCTCACTATGCACAACATCTGCCAACGAACTTGGATCATCACCTGACATTATGTAACGAGAATACCACATATTATAATGGTGTTACAGAGGAACCGGAAGCTTATATTCCAAACATTTCTTCTTCACCTTCTCGTGTTTGCTTTTTTTTCTCAAAACAGTGTCCTTCAATATTTTTTTCTGATGAATTTGCTATTGAATGGTATAAGACCTTTTTTGAAGAAATATTTTCAGAGATTCAACAAAATCCAGAAAAATTTCGACAATTAGGAGGATTTGGGCTCATAGTAAATTTACAGCATATTATAAATTATGAATTATTAGAACCAGTTCTTCGAGAATATTTAGATCACCCTATTATTAAGGAACATCTATTAGCTATCGAGTTTCAAGGATTATTCGATAATAAATTAGATTACTCCTCATCAATAAACTTCTTTTTTCATCTGAAATCACTTCTTCCCGCTGATGTATTGTATATCGCTTCTGGGAACATTAAACCGTATGAATATGGATTTATTATTAGTCTGGGATTTGATGCAATAGATTTAACCTATTTGATATATTCAGGATTTTCGGGATTATATTTTCATCATGAGGAGGAAATGGAATGGGTACGAAAATTGAATTCAGAAGATGATTTTGCATGCGTATGCGAGTTTTGTAAAATTTTGCAAGACAATATCTCTTCCTCGGAATCTAATATTATCTCCTCCGAATATTATGCATTAATTGCGTTACATAATGTTAGTATGGGTCTTGTGGAATTAGATCGTATTCGAAATAATATTAAAAATGGTAGTATCAGCACATATGTAGAAAAAAAATCAAACTATTCCCTATTTCTCCTTAGCGCACTCCGATATTTACGAAAAACCTACAAAAACCAGTTAACTCGTGTGCAATCTTTGAACAAAAGCACGAATTTACCTTGCACTAGTTCTTTATCATATTCAAATCCAAATGTTGAGAAATTCCGAAGATCAGTTATGGCAAACGTGGAACCTAATTCTGAGACACGAATATGCATTTTTTTACCTTGTAGTATGGTAAAGCCCTATTCGAAGTCTAAATCTCACAGAAAGTTCCATAAAATAATCCGTAGCGCATCTCGAAAATGGAATAAATATATCTCGGAAGTAATTATCACATCTCCTCTTAGTCTTGTTCCCCGAGAATTAGAAGAAGTATTTCCTGCAGCTCATTATGATATTTCCGTAACAGGGGATTGGGATGCTGAAGAACTTACTATTACCGCAGATGGTATTGTAAGTTGGATCGAAAAACTCCCAATAGATGTGAAATTAATTGGTTTTCTTCATGGTGGTTACAAACAAGCATTTGAACTTGCTCTGTTAAAACTCAAAGATGAAAAACAACTCTATTATGACTATTCAATCGTACAGGATAATGATTCTTTCAAGAAGCTAATCGAAGAATCTATTCAATCCTTAGAATTGAATCATAAAAAGAATAAGGTCGATAGTTCTCTTTCTCGAGAAGAACTTACAATTAAAATGCTAGCAGACTTCCAATTAGGGGTTGGAGCTGGAAAAATATTGATAGGAACTACTGCTCGGTTCCTTCAATCTCGTAACGAATTGTATAAAACCATCGTAGGATTTGAGAGTTATGGAAAGCTTCAACTGGCGAGATATGATCGATCGTCCGGACACATAAGATTAAATTATCACGGAGGGGAGAAACTTAAAAATCATTCTAATATTTCTGTCGTTTTAAACACTTCAGATATAACAGGCACAACCATATTCAAACCTGCTATCGCAAAAGTGGGAGAAAACTTATGTTCTGGTGATGAGATTGTCATATTGGGACCACAGAATGAATATCTAGGCATAGGATCTTTAATTGTGAACAGTAACACTGTTGCCCGAATGAGAAGAGGAGCGGTCGTAAAAATCCGTAAAATGAAAAAAGAGGTTTGAATCTAATGACTAATAAGAAAATTGCTGACTTAATTCAAGAACAAACTCAACACTTACGGAGTATAGCAACAGAAAAAATCCAATCCTTTAAGGATCGTGACCTATCTCGACCGGTAACTTCGTGGATTAAGGAAGACCGTCTTCAAAATGAGATGGGTTACGAATTCACGATTATTTTTAGGACGTGTGCTTGTAGTTGGGTGCGTTCTGATAGTGCTGGCTGTACAATGTGTGGGTATTATAATGATAAAGGACCAGATTCAATTCCTCAAAAATTAATTCTAACCCAAATGCAATATGCAGTAAATAAACATTTATCTAAACTAGAAGAAATTCAGAAAAATGGGGGAAAAACTACTTTGAAGATTTTTTCTTCTGGAAGTTTTTTGGATGATGAAGAATTTTCCCCAATTACTCGCTTAGATGTCATCAATAAAGCTATTAAATTGCCCTCTATCGATCATGTCTTAGCAGAATCCCGTCCTGAATTTGTAAAACATGAAACATTGGATCCGATAATTGAAATCACAGGAAAAGGCTCTTTCGAATTAGGAATAGGAATGGAGAGTTCCAATGATTATGTTAGAAAAACACTAATCAACAAAGGTTTTACGTCCATGGATCTTCAACATTCAATGAAGATCGCCCAAAATTCCCATGTATTAGTCAAAACTTATCTCCTTCTTAAACCACCTTTCCTAACGGAGAAGTTAGCGATTCGTGATGCAGTTACAAGTATTAAAAAAGCAATATCTTGGGGAGCGAACTCTATTTCCTTAAACCCAGTGAATATTCAAGCCTACACTTTAACCGAATACTTATTTAACAACAGAAAATACCGCCCTCCATGGATTTATTCTGTAATATCGGTATTTCAACAAGCTTTAAGCCCATCAATTATGGATAAGGTATTGATTTTATGTTCCCCAAGTGCATCGGGATCATTTCGTGGGGTTCATAATTGTCATGATAAATCATGTAACACACGATGGTTAAATATATTAAATGAGTTCATCAAGACCCAAGATAAGAAAATTATCGATCCCGATCATTTAACATACAATGATTGTTCATGCTGGGGCGAATATAATGTTTTTTTGGAGTATTCCTCTATCTGATAAATCTTGTATTATACTTGAAATTCATTTGCACGTAAACAGATAAACATAAACGATTACATCACGATAACGATTATATAAACAATAAGAAGAAAATCTGGGAACTATAAATCTTAATATTTAAAGATATTTTATTGAGGGTAAATTATGAGTTTAACAATCGATGCTCTGCTAAAAAGTCAAGGGGAAGTACATATACAAAATGTAGAAATACATTGGTATTTTACTCTCCAATCTGATGAAGAGGAAGCAATTGAAATCCATGGAATATACAATATCGATTCCTTTTATGATTCTTTTACAACTGAAATACAGAATGCACGAACACAAACCACGGGATTTTATGAAATATTTGACAAACTCCTATTCACTCATGCAGAAACTCAATCTACGTTCATTATAGGAATTAATCATATAACTGAATATGATTTAAGCGATAATACCCTCACAATTGAATTTATATTTCATAGAAGCATTCCACAAGTTGCATTCGAACTAGAATTTCCAGTAATAGCAAGTGTCGCTGAAATTAAAGACTCCAATGAAAATTTAATAATGCTAGAAAGCTTAATCCATAAAAATCTTCACATACATTTCAGTGACCACGTGTTTAAAATACCTCGTTGTAATCGATGTTCAAGCGCACTTACCTTGCACAATCAAGTAGATATTGAAGAAGAGGTGATTAACGAGGATTTTATTTGCATGGATTGTTATATAGCAATTAATAATTTTTATAATATTCTTGAAAATGAAGTATTCAAAATTGCAGATCCCTCGACAATCAAAGAGCAACGCGATTATCTCGTGAAATTCATAATTGCGGGTAAGAAGAACGCTTCTCAATTTGAAGAAATACAACTCCAACATTTTTACAATTTATTGATTATCTATGTCGAATATATGAGTGATAATTTAGATAGAGAAGGGGTCAAACAAAAAATTGAATCTATAATAACTATTGGAATGACGCATAATTTTTCTAAATTAAGGGAGGGAGCTGAGAATCTAATGACCAAATTAAATTTAGAAGCCATCGAAATTCCAACGCATCAAGAACCCGAATTTGGCGAATCCCAAATTTTTTCTTCTCAGCAACCTAATTCTGAGCCCCTTCCTCCTCCAGTGCCGCTTGGCACTCCTTCTCCGTCCACAATTATACCTCAAGATCCAGAATTAACTGAGGGTCTTCAATCCTTAGAATTTGTCCAAGAAGAACTCAGATCCACATTAGAAGCTCTTAGTAAAATAGAATCCGATTTAATCCCCAAACCTATTACCCCTATCGATAAGATGAAAGCTTTAAACACGGATTTAGAGGATTTTGAATCCATCCCAACTTTTGATGATATTAAAGAGACTTTTTCTGATTTAGAATCCTTAGATTTTCCGGACATCCAATTTGGAATCGACTCAAATCAAGAAAATATAGATGATGAGTCTATCCCAGAGGAAATTCAGAGAAAAATTGCTGCTCTTGATGAATTGAGTGTACCAAATGATGAAATCCTTGAATTAAATACCTCTAACACTATTAATCCAACCCTTGATACTTCATCTGAATATAAAGACGAATTTGGAGATGAATCATCGTTTCAAATGCCCACTATCCAAGAATTACCTGAACAAAAGGATCACTTATTAGATTCTGATTATACTGAAGCACAAGATTTAGAATTTCCATCCTCTGAAAATGAACAGCTCTCCCCAGCTTGGAGGGCTATCCCTGATACCATCAATCCACCACCTCGAATGAATCCACCTCCCCCGGTGGTAACTCCGCCACCTCGAATGAATCCACCTCCCCCGGTGGTAACTCCGCCACCTCGAATGAATCCACCTCCTAGTGTTACTCCCCCTTCTTTACAATTAGATTCATCTCAACCATCAGTTGTACAAGTTCCGGAACTAAAAAAAAATACTCTAATGGGATCAATAGAACCCAAAATTATACCAAAACCATCATTTTTCAATTCCTCTAATCATACTCATGCTCATTCATCTGCAAAAGTTGTTAAAAATAGTGAAAATATAGTTAAATCCCAAGATGTGCCCAAACCGAAGGAAAAAAGAATAGTGAAGAGAGACCGAAGAGGAAAGCATAGAAAAATCATATGCAGTTTTTGTGGAGCCACGCTATCTGAAAATGAGAAAAACTGCCCAAATTGTGGATCAGTGATAAAAAAATAAGAAATTGTTTTAAAAATAAAAAAATGGATTATTTTCTTGCGTAAATAAATCTTGTATAAGAACTGGTATCTGGCATCTGTAATGGCATTCCTTTTCGTTTGCGAATATCCATAATTACTTGTTCTTGTAAGTGGGGTGGAACTGGCTCAAAGCCCAAAAATTCGTATCCAAAAAACGCTTTTCCTTGGGTTGCACCACGAAATTCATCTGCAATACCAATTTGTTCAGCTACTGGAAGTTTTCCGATAACACGTTCAAAAGCTCCTTCATTTCTAATTTCTTGAATTTGTCCACGATGCTGTGAGAGAATTTTTACAATAGATCCTGCCGATCCCGCTGGAACTTTTATATCTACTTTCTGAATTGGTTCAAATAATTTTGGATTAGCTGATAAAAATCCAAGCGCAAGGTTGGAAAACATCATACTAGCTATCTCGTTGTAACCAGTATGTGCAGGGTCAACATGAACTTCTGCATCTGTAAATGTGCAGAGCAGACCCAGCGCAGGCTCCTTTGCCAGAATGGCGTTCGACACCCAGTCTCTAAATGCTGACACACAATAAGATTTGATCCTATCTAACCGCTGAAGTCCTTTGGTTCCATCCAGTAAGATATTAGCTTCATATACATCCCATATTTTACGAGCTTCTTTTGCATCCCATCCCGCCTTATCTCGTAAAATCTGTGCTCGAACTTTTGCATTCATTTCTGCATGCACTTCTCCACTATTTATCAGGTCGATGGTTGCCTGATCGAGTGGAGTCATCTGCATCAAAATTCTGTTGTGTCCATTGCTTGACTTGGTGTAAAATATTTGCCCTTCCTTTGTAATCTTTTCACGATACACAATAATGGGTTCCCCAACTTTGATCTTTACTTGTTCATTGATCCGTTTAGTAAGAATTTCAATTTGTAATGGGTCAATCCCACTCAGAATGTATTCTCGTGATTCCTTTTCAAGATGGAATTTGGCTGTATTGTCAGCCATAAGCCATTTTTTAACGACATCTCCGAGCTTAGCGAGGTCTTGGGGATTCTCAGGTATAATAGAACGACTAACCACTGCTTCACATGCATATTTTATCTTTTCGAAGGAGGGTGGTTCTTCATCTTCATCATCTTTATCAGGTACCAACTCTGGTCCCACAAAGGTTTCTCCTGCTGGAGTAATAAAACCGAATAATGCGAATAAATTACCAGCGGGTACTTCAGGCATATCGAGTATATCAGTCAACTCCATGATTCCCAAGCGTTTTACGCGTTGTTTTTCCTTTCTCCCTACAAGATATACGCTCTCACCTGCTTTCAGAGTTCCCGAATAGATTCTTCCGATTAAAGTAGCCCGAAAACTTCTGGGATCGATAAAAATCTTAGAAATTATGCCCATAAGAGGACCATTTCGATCGGAATTCATTAGGGATTTACCGAGTTCGGAGTCCCAATCTACATTATCTATCAATTTCTTAACGCGGTATTTAGAAGCAGTAATGGGATCTGGAAGATGATCTACAATCATCCGAAGAAGTGTGTCATCTAAGGGAAGATTCTTGCGAAGCCAGGGGATATCTCCTTCATTGTATTTCTCAAACACTTTTAATGGGTGGATCCCCTTATCTTGTAAAATTTCATAGGTGAATCCCCAACCGTCCTTGGCAGATCCTATAGCGACACTATTATATTGGAAGGAACACGTCCAATCTTCATTCTTGGGCTGAATTTGACGGATAATATCATTACAATCATTAATGATCTTATCAATACGAGCATAGGTTTCCTTAGGTTCGAGCCTTAATTCGGAAATTAAGCGATCAACCTTATTGACGAAGATCACAGGTCTGCACATTTCTTCACCCACAGCAAGTCGAATATTTGTTTCAGTCTGAGTCATTAACCCTTCCAAAGCATCAACCAAAACCACAGCTCCATCACTAGAACGGAGTGCTCGAGATACCTCTCCCGTAAATGATAGGTGACCTGGTGTGTCATTGATTTGAAAAATATATGGAACCTTGTCATCTTTTTCACGGGGATCGTTAAATGCCAGTAATACAACCGATGTGAAGATTGTTATACCTCGAGCTTGTTCTTCATCATCAGTATCAGTCATTTGTAGCTTTCCAGCATCTTCCTCTCGCATAAGACCAGCACGTTTCAATAGAAAATCAGCTGTGGTGCTTTTACCGTGATCTATGTGCGCTACTATAGAAAAAATTCGCTTTTTATCATATCTATCGGAAGATACTAGATTCCTTATTTCATCTGCGTTTTTAACTTTAACCAATTCAATTCACTTTAATTAACACAAACTAGGAATACTACATGCTCCTAGTTTTTATGTGGGAATACACAGCATTTAATTTTAATTTTTTCAAAATTCAACATAATATTTAATGAACATCCGTAACGGGGAGTTTCCTCCCATAATATACGCACTCTTGATTTAATTCTATCGTTGAAGCTTCACATCTTTTATAAAAGCTTTCAACTAAATTGGAAGTTAGTCAATAGAAAAAACTACTCAATTAGAAGGATTGATCCACTCTTTTTTAGAGTGAATTGCATTCATTTTCCGTAGGATATAAAGGAAAAAATTTTTGATATTTTTCCAATATCTATTTTTCACACTTTATTTTTCTCTGTAAGTATTATTGTTATTTTAAGTTCACAGAAGATTAATAAGAGTATATCATCAATTATAATGCAAAAAATGGACAAGTGGACACCCGAAAAACGTGTTATCACAACACTCAATCACGAAGAACCGGATCGAATCCCGATTCATGAAGGAAGTATCGAGATACCAGAATTAGCCCAATCGACAAATGCGTTAAATGAAAAACCAGGCTTATTATTTATGCCATACGGAATTACTCGAATACTCACTACTTCTTGGGTTCAACCAGTAAGAAAAACATTCTTTAAGATTCTCAAAAAACCAAGTGTGTTAGATCCAATTATAAAACCTGCTTTCAATCAAACAACAGGGTTATTCCGGAAATATAGGGTAGATTTAATTGGATATACTGCAGGCATCCCTATGATTTTCAGTGAGAAATTGTATACCGATTTCTACGTAGATAACCTCAAGCGTCGTGTTATGGGACCACACAATAACATTGTCACAGAATTGCCATCAAACAACAAAGGTGGTGCGGTTCAGAGAAATGGTTTTCTAAATGGACCTGAAGATTATGAAAAATATATGGAATTTGATTCCGATCATCCGGGAAATTATTTTTTCATCATCAATTTCCACGCTATCCTTTAGATATAGAAGTTTACTCGGATTTAATCCGTTTAACTACGCTACAAGCCTATTACGTGGTTCTCTATCCTATGGGATAGGTGGAACCACTTCATAGGTTATAGCGTAGGTGTTCCTTAAACCCGTGAGAAATTGCGATGAGGTGTCTTAGACACCCAACTTTCGGCATTTGACGGTATATTACGATAGTTTTAACTGTTTGGGATTACCTACTTATCAGAAAGGTCGGAATAGATGTTAATTACCCAAAATTCTAAAAATCGCTGAAGGAAAAATAGCATTTATGTTCTATATTCACGGGGCAGCTTTTTTCGAAATGATGTCTGATATGTTCGGATTTGTGACCCTTTTTAAGTTATTGGTTAAAAATAAAGTATTCATAAAAAAGGTGGTAAAAGATCTTAGTGATTATACATGTGACGTAGCAAAACATCTCCTAGAGCGAGGTGTGAGGATATTTTATATGGGAGATGATCTTGGATTAAAAGGTAAAGGGATTATATCACCTCGAATGTATGAGGATTTTTTCCATGAGAGTATAAAAAAATTTACTCGGATTGTTCATGATAAAGGGGGATACATAATTCGACATTCTTGCGGCTATTTTAAAGAATATATTCCTTTTTTCCAAAAAGAACATATTGACGGCCTGCATCCTTGGGAGTCTAGTGCTGGCATGGACATTTTTGAAGGGAAACAAAAGTGGGGTAACGAATTTACCCTGGTAGGCAATGTACCAATAGGTATGCTTTCGCATGGTAGTCGAAAGGAAATACGAGATTATGTATTAAATTTAATCAAAATATGTGGTCTTGGTGGGGGATATATTGACGCTTCATCGCACTCCATAGTGCCGTCCTGTAAATGGGATAATTATCTAACTATGTTATGGACATTAAAGAAATATGGAAAATATCCAATTGATTTGAGTATTTAAAATCATCATAAACAGAAAAAACTCCTATTGTTTTTTTTAATTACAGACATTTACTCGATTCATTATTTTCAACCGCATTTCATTATTTACTATCATTATATTTTCTCCTAATTTAGAGGGTTTTCTAACAACAAATTTCTCCATCCTTCATAACCTAAGGCATCTACTATTAAGCTTTTATGTGATTCAAAGTATGAGTTCTTAGAAAATGCTTTCTAAGTTACATTTATCGATGATATTTTGCAAATACATTTATAATTAAATTAATTTACTCGTTATTATCGATCTAATGTATAGATAATTACCGGGTTACGAAATGGGTGGTTTATTTATCTTATTTGTTCCCAGATGTTGATATATTTAATGAATTATGAAAAATTTCGAAATAATCATCTCTACGAAAAAAAATTATGTAAATCACAATAGAAGAAAGTGAAAAAAAAGAAAACTTAGAAAAAATTTTTCACCCATTAGACATTCAATTCTCTCATAATTTGCTTGTTCTCTGCGACTTTCTCAGGAGTTAATGGATAGAATATCCAGAAAATGATAGTCCCTATTAGCAAGATTGCACCAGGTATAACACCAATCATAAATCGAATTCCCAATAGCATGGCACTTAGACTACCTCCATTCAAAAGGATATAATTTTGCAATTCAGCCAAAGTCGCAACATCTACCGGAAAGCCTGTATAATTTTGCACTAGTGTTATTATTCCTTCATCAATGGTCGCTACTAATCGTGTTAACAAAGCAAATATTCCCACCATTATTGCTTTATAACCGGATCTTGTTCTCACAACAAAATCATCCGTTACATCTAACATCATTATTGTCCACAAAAAGGCCCAAGTAGATCCCATTGACATACCACACACGAAGAAAATCACATAAATATAAATCAAATTAGCGCTAACCGATAAAAATGCATAGGAAATACTCAAGAACAACCCACCGAACACCAAGGCTCTCTTTAAATTATTGGTTTTTTTCACGTACCACATCCAAAGTGGTACAGAAATAATTGTACCAGAGAAGAAGACGATATATATCCACATTTCTCCTCCTGGCTCAAACCCAAGCACAAACGTACTAACAAATGGTCCCATCGACATCAACATTCCAATTCCAATATTGAATGCTGTCATGATGATAAACGCTATAATAAAACTTCTCTGCTTGAGGACTGATAGTAAATGTTTGAAGAATTCTGGTCTCGGTCTATCTTCCCCTTGATCATTATAATACCGATCTATTACTTCTCGATCCTCTCGTGCTCCGGGGAGGAATAATACAGCCCCGATAAGACCCAATCCTGCGACTAATGCCCCCATCCACACAAAATTATCACCAGTAGCCGCAAGTAAGATAGAGGGAAGTAAAAATCCAGCGGCTTGGGCTGCAATGTCAATGTATGTAAACCAATATGTGAACTTTCTTCTCTCTTTATTCGTACGGAATAAATCTTGTCTCAATGCTCCAAGATTGACTCCTATTAACGAACCAAATGTGTCATAAAGGAATAAAGATCCTAATAACCAAAAAAAAGTCGGCCATGGAGTTACGGTTACCTTAGGTGCCGTAAAAAGTAAGTAAATGGAAAAACACCACGGAACTATGCTTATAACGATCCAAGGAAACCTTCTACCCCACTTTTTGGTCCATTTGAAGTTTCGATCAATTAACCATCCCATCAGTGGATCATTAATCGCATCGTACACGGCAAAAATCGTTAAGCAGGCAAATATATAATTCCATTGCAATCCTAACCTTGTACTATAAAAATATACTATATATATACCTTGTACGGAAGATAAGAGGGTTACAACAAATTGGAACGTGCTATTAGAAGCGTATCTCCACCATGGATGCCGTGAAGTTTCTTCTAAGAAAGAAAATGGTATTGAATTGTCTTCTGTCATAAACATTACCTCTACTTAATCACTTGATCACATCGAATTATCTTTCATATAAGCATTTAGTTTCCACAAAGTTACATAAAAGGATAGCAGTGTCTGATTAATATGAATAGAGCTACTGATATTACTATAAATTACTATATATTGTTATACATTTCTGTAATAATTCCTCCCGTTTACTAAGTCCCGCACAAATCAACTTTTATATAGAAAGATCACTCACACAAACTTATGGAATTAAAAGAGAACATCCAAGATGCAAAAAATCACATGAGTGCATGGTGGGATCATGAAATCATTAATCGTCCCATAATCGGATACACCTATCGTAAATTTAACTTTAAATCCTCTGTGCCGTATTCAAGTTGGGATTTAGCGAAAAATAATGATGCTATTGAAATTATTTATGATAAGTTTATTCGAAACTCAACAAACCAGAAATGGGGGGCAGAAATGTTCCCTAATTTTTGGCCAAATTATGGTCCTGGAATTATGGCTGCAGTTTTTGGCTGTGAACCCGAATACAAAAATAGTACAGTCTGGTTTCACCACCCTATTTCTCTTGATGACATTGTACCTTTATTAGAAAGTGCACAATTAAACTCAAATAATAAATGGTACGCACGATTACTTCAAGTCACGCAATTTGTTGCTGAGAGATCTAACGGACAATTCTCCGTAGGAATGAGTGATATTGGAGGAGTTTTGGATATTCTGTCCTCATTTTTAGGTCCAACAGAAATAATCATTGCTATGCGACGCAATCCAGGAATTATAGATACTTGCCGGTCAATAATATTAGAGAAATTAATAAATGTATATGATGATTTGCAGAATATTATTGATAATTATAATTTGGGTTGTAACGGGTGGCTAAATGTTTGGTGCCCGAAACGATATTATACGATCCAATGTGATTTTGCAGCAATGTTATCGCCTAAATATTTTAAAAGATTTGCACTACCTGATATCATTACCCAAGCAGAACATTTGGATTATGCAATATATCATTTAGATGGGCCCAATGAGATCCCTCACATAGCCGATTTACTTGCTGAACCTTCCATCACTGGTATCCAATGGGTTCCCGGTATAGGGCAACCCTCAACGGAATCAGAAAAATGGTTTCCTCTGTATAATAAGATCCAAGACGCAGAGAAAAATCTAGTACTTGATTGCTCCCCCTTTGGTATATCTTATTTATATAAAAAATTGAAACCTGTCGGCTTATTCGTAAGAACCTATACTTTGAACCGAATAATCGCAAAAATGTATCTACCAAAGTTTATAAAAGGATGGGGTGATTTTTTTGGAAGGAAACCCTCTAAACTCGGAGAAGATATGATGATAGTGAAAAATAAATTTCGCTTGAAAATTATGAATGCAGCTCATAGCATGTAATTTTTGTTTTCAGTTCAAGTTTATCTAATTACCTTTGGTGTTTTGTATAAACTTTTCGAATTCTGTGTAATCAAATTTGTACACACTACTCTATAAACCACGAGCTACGCTAAAAACCTACCCGTGGAATAATTAGGATAGGTTCTGTTAGCATAGGTGTGCTTATAAGCCATAAATTATGGGATATCATCAAGAATTCGCTGGTGATTCCATTAGATAGATCTAGTTCGTCAAAAAGGCAGTTTACGATGTGGAAAATTGTGGAATAGATGTTGTCTATTTAATTATGCGGTTATTTTTTACGATTAAGGATTACATTATAGAGATATAATGCTCTAATGAATGGTCCAGTTGCATAAGAGGCAAAATCTACGCTTGTAGAAGTGCTCCAATTTTCCAAAGTACCCCACATGATTTCGTTTGTTGCTCGATCCTGGTTATGCTGAAAATACATGTAATGAGAATGAAATCCAAAACCTGCTTCGGCATATTTCAGAAATGTACGATCCCAGATAGCCAGTTCCAATAAACTTTCAATTGCTTGACACAATTCAGATCCTCCAATGACCGGAAATCCCATTGATTTATAGGTGGTTACGGGTAAACCTCCTGTTATAATGTTATTCTTTATGTCTCGAACCCCAGATCCCCACATATAACTTAGAAGATGCCATGCTGCACTTCGGGCATGATCTAACCATTCATTTTCCTTTGTCAGCTCATATAATTTGGAAAAACATTTAATACAACCCACTGCAGTAACCAAATCCCCTTGATGATTAGCCGCGTCGGTTTCAAAATATATTCCGTAATACTCTCCATCCTCCAATAAATTCAAGCAAGCATGTAATGCAGCCGAACCCGCGTCTTGAATTATATCATCTTTATATATAAACCCCCACCAAAATAGTAGTGTAGCAGGATAAATACATGCTAAAGTTTTGCGATCCCAAAAGATTTCTCCATCCTCTCTCAACTCTTGATCCCAAAGTCCGTCTTCTCTTTGATATTTCATTAAAAATTCTATGGTTAATTGAATTGCACTTCTCAATCTTTTTTTCATTGCATCTATTGAATCTGAAGATGAATGTTCATTGGATAGTTGGAGTAACACTTGGAATAAATTATAAGCTATTTGACCCGAAAAAGGAGGAGAAACCACCAATAGTTCGTATTTTTTAAAAGCTCCGGGATTATTTATTTCACGAAAAAAAATCAAGAAATTTTCTACAAGGAAATGCCATACACCATTTTTTAACTGGTCTTTTATGGGGGGTAAGTTCCATAGAACTTTCCTACCTTTTTTATCCCGCTCAATTGGAAAGAAACCTGTAAATCCTTTTTTCGGATCTTGGATTCTTCCCGTGGTCCAGTAATCAAGTTCTTCATTATACGTATCTAAATAAGCCCCTGCTATAGGTCCTGTTTGAATTAACGAATCATCAAGGAGTGGTGGGAGAAATTCTTTTGAGAGAATGTTGAGATATTTTCCATCTTTCATCCACGAATACAAAGCCATGGTTCCTGTAATATATCCTAAGGAAAAACAATTCCCAATTGTTGTTAATCCCATTTTATCATATATATATCCCTTATTCTTATCTGATATGCAGTTGATGAAACTGGAGGGCATTTTTCCAGACTTAGATTCTAATAGGAAATGTTCATACAAAGTGTTAAATGAAAGTATTGCCTCTGTCTTTAAATTATCTTGATATTTGATTGGGAGAGGATCCATGGGAAGTATATTGAGAAGTTTTTCTTTTATAGGAGTCACAAAATCACCTCGACCGGCGATAATACAGAATTTAGTTTGCTTTTTCACCTTAATTTTTTGAGAAAGCAAGACTTCATTCGCATTAAATTTTGCACGGAAATTTTGAATTTCTGGCTGATTTAACCCAATTATGCCAGAATAAAGAGCCCCCGAATGAATTGTCCATACTTGCCCAAAAGCTCCCGTTGGAGGCACTTTAAGTGAAAAATTTTGAGGATTTTCCACTTTTCGATATTTATTTCCTGATAAATTGATGTAATCATATTGATTGGAATTAAAGAAATTTATTTGAATTATTAGGATTAAATTTCGGTTAGAAAAATTTCCTTGAAAGTCAGAGTTAATATATATTACAGGAGAATTATCTTTTATCATTAGTAAAAGATCCACGCCATTAGTAAGAGTAACTTTAAGTTCATAATCGCCATTAGATTTTCTCACTGTTGAGTAGGAAAGTACTTTTAACTTTTTATGACCCAGTTTCATTGAAATTTGAGTTATTGCTGATACCCGTTCATTCTCTCGTTTAATTTGAATACTTCCGATTTTTCCTTCTGATTCCGTATCATGCTCAAACAGAAATATATTGTTCTCAATCGCACTTCTCATAGCTAATGATTGTAAATACGTTCCTAATAAATCCTTAATTTTATCCTCAAGAATTAAAAGGAAGAAAATCGTTGAAGTATCCAATTAGTAGCGTATGTATATACTATTTTATTTAAAGTTGAGAAGGAAACTGAGTAAAGAAATATTCTTTCAATAATCAGATGGGTTAGGTGTTATTTTCCTTAGCTTATTTTTTCCTTTTAGTTTGTTTACGAAATAACCATTTGAACAATATGATCCAATTCTATTCGATATGGTAAGATGCATTCCTTTAGAACGAATACAGCTCTAATCGATTCTTCAAATTCATACTTTTTAGGGATTGAGATATTTATGATCTCTATTTCTTTAAAAGTTCGCCCCTTAAATTCTGCTGAAACAAGATCTAAAAAGTTAGTGTATGTTCGAGTTTCTTCAACGTAACTATATCCCTCTTTGATAACTAAATCTGGGTGTTTAGCCTTAAATTTTTCAAAATTCCGTTGTCGGTCTGTCTTAGGACCTCTCCTCATGTAGGTATCCGAAATATGGAATTTTGATGTATAAAACGCAATACAAAACCGTTTTTTTATTGCATCAAAATAGATTGAATATTCCACAGAAGGAAACCTTTCAGAATGGTCAAATTCTTTACTAGCAACGTTTTTTACAGATTCTGCAATCGAATATAGTTTATCACGAATTTTTGTATAGTGGGAATCTGAAATCTGCACGTTTTCAATTACAACGTAATGGGAATTTATTTCTTTACTTTCAGGATTTATCTCAGAAAGGGGATCGTTCATAAAAAAAGAATCTATGGAAGGATTTTTTAGGAAACTCTCAATCTTCTTCGAACAATATATCCATGCTCTTTCTGATATCGATGCTGCCACATTGCGCATTTTATCTGTGGGGTCCATAATCAACAGAAAATCGTTCTGGAAACGGGGAACCTTCCGTAATTTATCTGTAGAACGATTAAAAAAATCGACAGATATGTATGGTAAGGTGTGAAAATTTCTAAATATATTCCAGATGCTACCAAAATAACATATTAATAGCTCAGCTGCATATCCGATAAATCCCCCCCGCGCAATAGGGGCTTTGTCTCCGTAGGAATAGTTGTTTTTAAAAAATGCTTTTAAAATTCTAACATCATCTAATTGAGTAGAACCAAGATTTTTTTGAATAAATTCACTGTGATAAAAAGTCCGATCAACTGCAGTGATAGGTCCTTTCTTTTGTATATAATTTTCTGGTAGAAAAAAGGAAAACACGATATCCACCTCATAACCCTCAGTTCGAGTGGAAACATATGGATGTTCTGCGTAAGCAATATAAACTTCTTCAAAATCATCAGCTTTTAAAGCGGGAATCACCCATTGGTCACAAAGTCTTCGGAAAAGAGCACTAATTTTTGTCCGATTTTTCGCATCTTGTTCAATGACCTCTTCGTAGTCCTTGGGATTCAAAAAAATAAACAGATCAATATCAGAATCATGACGTAAATGGGTCTGCTTAATACCAGTAGATCCTTGGGCTGAAATAAAATCAAACCTAAAATTATGATGATACTTGTTATAATTCTTCAAAATTTCTTTAATTTGAGACAAGATCCTTTTAATTTTCTGGTTTTCTTGATCAGTCGGTTGAATCTGATCTAATATTTCAGAACGAATTGAACTAAGCATCTTGTCCAAATTCATCACTTTTGTGGAGCCTTAAAAGCATCCAATAAAATATCTAAATTGCCCTCACGATGCATTTTTTCACGATGTAAAATTGGCACAAGCACTCGATTCTCTCCCAAGTCTTTGTCTTTTTCGATCATAAAATCTAAACAGGCCACTTTTCCATCCTTAATAAATAAACGCGTGGACATGTCTTCCAAAAAGTAAAATCCGTTGGGTAATGTACCTATTTTTTTGAGGGCTGTCTTCTCTTTCGATTCCGTAATAAATTTCTGAATTTCGATGTCTTCGTGATACATACTCCCTGTTATTAGAGACATATGCCGTATAAAACCAGGAGGATTTTCAAATTCTAATACTTCGGGGATTATTTCTTTAGCAATCAATCCACTGTGAACGCATGTTTCAAGGCCCCTACTTCCCATATAGGTCAAAACTTGGATTTTTTCCCCTATTTTCTGTTTTATACTCAACTCGGGTGCTAATCCAGATTTTACTATTGCATCCATAACTTCTCGATAAATCTCACTTTCCCTATGAAATTTATTCAAATCATTCGAGTGATATACCTTTAGGTGAATTCGCATGTCATTTTGTAAAACTGCTCCATAAATCTGTAATAATAGGGGCGATTTGTGTCCTTTATAAATCCATATCACTTTCTTGTTATCATCAACAATTAGATATACGCCATCTTCCCTAAGATTCTCACTCACTAAATTTTGTGCCTTTACTGCTTTAGCCTGAAGCTCTTGTGTAATCGTAAACAACTGCATGTATGCGGTCTCCCCATGATTCGTAATATCTCGATAATATCTTGAAATATTATCGTTGTCTAATAAAATAAATATAATAACTCAATATATAATAATCGCGTGGTATTAGCATGGGAAATGTGATTTTTCAGATAAACGGGGAGCAGTACAAGATTATCAATAAAAGTAATTTGATAATTAAACCCGAATTGATGAAAAAAGTGGAAGATTTCGTTGAATTTTCAAATTTTATACGAGATAAAACAGAAAATCAATCAGAAGAAGTATTGCAAGCATTGTCAGGTGCAATTTTAGATCCCTATGTATTGAAAATAACTCTCAATTTGGATAGTCGAATCATAGAATTAGATGCGTAAATATAGTGAACTGTCGCAATGTCTTAATTTTATGCAGTATTTTAACTTATATACATGATTGATGTTTTATTAATTAATCCACGCACAGAAGCGAGTTCCGTACAGAATTATGATAGAGAACCTCCCACCGGATTAATGATCTTAGCTGCTATTCTCGATAAACAAGGATACTTAGTCGAAATTATGGATTGTTCAGTTGTACAAAACGCATTTGAATACTTACGCTCTAATGCGATAAATTTTCGGATGATAGGACTGACATGTCTAACCAATACATACTATCAAGCAGTACAATTAGCGAAAACCGCTAAGAGATATAACCCATCTAGCTATATTATCATGGGTGGTGCACATGTTTCTTTTCAATATGAAGAAGCTTTCGAAGATATGCCATTTTTAGATGCGATCTGCATTGGGGAGTCTGAGATCTCCTTTCCATATTTAGTAAATTTATTTCTCGGACAATCATCTTATGAATTTCTATATGATCAATCTGAAATATCAGAGACTAAAAATGATCCGGGAAAGTCTCGAAAATTACTAAATACAGCAACAGATTTACCCAAAGGTATCATATATCCTTCATCAGTCAAACTTGACAGTTTTACTAAAGCCATCTTGGGAATAGAGGTCTATGATGGTTCTTCACAAAAAACATCTCTTTCTATTTATCAATTTCCAGATCCTGTCAATATTAAAAAAGTTCCACTTCCTGCCAGACATCTAATTAATGCCTATCATGTAGCTGATGTGATAATCAATCGAGGATGTCCAAATAATTGTTCATTTTGCTCAAGGACAAAATTATTTCCTACCGTTAGAATTAGAGAAATCTCAGATATTATGGCGGAGTTAGATCATATATTGAGTATTCCCAGCTATCAATTTGTCAATTTTTATGACAATATCAATCTAAGTACTTCATTTTTTCATGATTTTTTAGATGCATTGATTGAACGGAGATTTAGACTTCCATGGGGTGCTGAATTACGTGCTGATAAATTGGTAGAACGGCAAGTAGATAAGATGAATCAAAGTAATTGTAAAATCATTGCTACGGGTGTAGAATCAGCTGCTCCTGAAGTTTTACAGCTAAATGTAAAAAACCAAGATCCCCAAAAAGTCGCAGAAGGCATAAAATTGTTGAAAAAGTATGGCATTGCCGTTCAAGCATATTTTGTTGTAGGTTTACCAGGAGAAACCACGGAAACATTTGAAAAAACTCTGGATTATATTCGTGAACTTCCATTACAAGAGGAAATTGATAAGATTGAATTTTTCCCAGCAACGCCATATCCCGGATCAGATCTTTTTACCAAGAGGAAGGATTTTGGATTAAAAATACTTACAAAAAACTACAATATGTACAATTGTAAAGAAATAATTATGGAGACTAAGACTCTTAGCTATAAAGAAATATCCATAATGATGGATTCAGCAAAATCCTTAAAAAAACGACTTAATTTATAACTTAACCGGGCTTTATCTGTATCGTCGCCGTAAACTTGAAAAAGAAAGATTGCTGTTATCAATACGCATAAATTATGAACTAATAGGGTGAAATCATGAAAGAAGACCTTCTCCCCGAAATTAAGAATGGATTTTCGTTTTCTTGTCAAAAATGTGGAAGATGTTGTCAAGGCTATGGAGAAGGATTCGTGTTTCTCTACGATAAAGAACTGCTTAAAATCGCAAAAAGACTTAAAATTTCCGTGCAAGAGTGTGTAACAAAATACGTTGATGTCATAAACACTGAATACAAAATCCGAAATAGGAAACTGCAACCAACAAAAAAGAAAATATTTTTAAAATCTCTTGTATTGAAACAAGACTCAAAAGATGGTTCTTGCATATTTTTGAACCCTAAAACTCATTTATGCCAAATATATGGTGCAAGACCTTTTCAATGTCGCTCATGGCCTATGTGGCATCCATTAATGACCGATAAAACAGAATTACGAGAAGCGCAAGAAAAATGCTCAGGATTTCAGTCTAAGGATGGCTTTATCTCACGATCTCAAATTCTCAATAGTCTAGAAGCGGAATTAAAAATTGAGTATACATTTGTAAAAACTATGAGGAAAAACGGGAACGATATTCGAAAGACATTCAAATTCTTAAAAAATACTCAATTTACAGATAATATTGCCGTGTGAGGGGTGGTTTTTGCCTCATAATTATACATTAACAAAAAACCACCAAAATTGTGATTCCATTAAGATATATTAAATAATGACCAACGACAGAAAATATAAGTGTAACACGACAAATCGTGAATTAGGAGGAAAATTCAATCATCAGTGATAAAAAATCTTCTCCCTTTGATGACCTTGCGGAAAGATATGACCGATGGTTTACCAAAGAGGGGAAGATTATATACGCAATCGAGCTACTTGCTTTTAAATCCATAGTCCAGCAGTTACCAAGACCATGGCTTGAGATAGGGGTAGGTAGTGGTCGTTTTGCCCAAGCCTTGGGGATACCTACGGGTATAGACCCCTCCACTAAATTGCTTAAGATGGCTAAGAATCGAGGAATAAATGTGCAATATGGTAAGGGTGAGGATAAAATATTTCCTAAATCTTCGTTTGGGACAATTTTTCTCATCGTAACTCTCTGCTTTCTTAGTTCACCTAAGAAAACTTTTACCGAAATTCACCGAATCCTTCATCCGGACGGAAAGGTTGTCATTGGTCTGGTAACATTAGAAAGTGCTTGGGGACAGTTGTATGAGAAACAAAAAAGAAAAGGGCATCCATTCTATAGTTATGCAAATTTTTTTACATATGACGAAATCTTAGAGATTTTGCGAGAAACGGGATTTATAATTGACAAGACTACATTAACACTATTCCAAAAACCGAATAATGTGGTGAATATAGAATACCCGCGTGAAGGTTATCATTCGGATGCTGGTTTTACGATAATTGTTGCTAAAAAACAAAACTTGACTAAATCGTAGACATTAAAGCAAGATTACATACTTTCTAGATACAGATTTCAAATACTGCTTAATAGTACCCAAATAATACAGATTACTATTTTTCAACAATATTTAATACACTATAGCGACTTGGTTTACATGTACTCAGACAAGATGGATTAACATGCCGAAATACGATTTTTTCATTGGAGAAGCTTTACTTGGTGAAGGTGTGGATGTAGCGCACGTAGACTTGATGATCGGTTCAAAAGCAGGACCCGTAGGCAGTGCCTTCGCAAATTCTCTCTCACAATTGTCCCAAGGTCACACACCTTTGTTAGCATGCATTCGACCCAATCTCATAACTAAACCAGCAACTGTGATCATTCCAAAAGTAACATTGAAGACACTAGAAGACACAGATAAAATATTTGGTCCTGCTCAAACAGCAGTCGCCCGAGCAGTAGCAGATTCTCTTGAAGAAGGAATTATTCCCGTAGACAAAGTAGATGATTGGGTTATATGTGCATCTGTATTTATACATCCCAAAGCAGAAGATTACCGAAAAATCTATAATTATAATTATGGAGCAACAAAACTAGCCATTCGTCGTGCACTGAAGAAATCTCCCTCGGTGGAAAAATTGTTTTATGATAAGGATCGTGCTAAACATCCGATTGCAAAAATTCGTGTCCCCCGATTATGGAGACCTCCTTATTTGCAAATTGCACTAGATCAACCCTCTTATCCCTATCACGAAAAATTACTCAAGCAAATTCCTACTTCCGATCGTATCATCCTAGAAGTAGGCACTCCCTTACTAAAAAAGGAGGGAATTGGAGTTGTGAAAAGATTAAGGGAGATCGTACCAGAAGCGTTTATAGTTGCAGATCTAAAAACTTTGGATGTTGGTAAATTAGAAGTTGATTTTGCATTTGATTCCACAGCAGATGCGGCTGTATGTTCAGGTCTAGCCTCACCGGATAGTATAAATAAATTCATTATGGAAGCTCAAAGATTGGGGATCTATGCTTTTTTGGATATGATGGAAGTAAACAATGTTACTGCAAAACTCAATAAGCTCAAGGAGATTCCCGATGTTATAATTCTTCATAAAGGTATCGATACAGAAGCGACCAAAGAAGATCCTAAGCAACGATGGGCAGCTATTCCAGAAATTAAGGAACATTATAAAAGTAAAAAATACATTAGTGGAAAAGATCGTGTATTAATTGCAGTTGCGGGAGGAATAACGGATCTAACAGGAAAGTATGCGCTTGAGATGGGAGCAGATATTTTGATTGTCGGTCGATATATCACCAGTGCAAAAGACCCAAAACGAGCTGTGCGCAATCTCTTAAATATAATACCTGGAGATAGTGACATTGATCTGAAACGAGTTCATTCTGACGACGACGAAAAAAATGGGTAAAAAAAACTCCAGTTCCAGAATTCAAATCAATAATTTTTCTGTTTTCTTATGTTGTTGAGCTAAGTATATTAGATGAATCCCAATACATAACAAACCGATATAGAATAACAAATCAACCGCTATAGTTCTATTTATCGCTTTATATGTCTAAAAAAAGGTTGAAATAATAAAAAAAGAGAGATTATCAAGGAATTATGGAATTGATTTCCAAATTCACGCTTTCAATTGGATTTTTCTCCTTTTCGGCGTTTATATGGGTCGCGAATTCGCTTGAAATACAGGTCCTATAATCTGGGAATACAAAGTGGCAAATCCTTCTTGTGTGGAAACCACAGCGATTATTTCATCCTCTACTTTGGAGAAAGGTGCTAAAATTACTTCCTCTGCGTCCTTGGTCACGGCAATGAAATTACCCGCCGATTTCATTTGACGGAATTGAATATTTCCCAGAGCCTTCATCCTACCTATGATTGTCTCGAATTCAGGGGTCCAATGTGTAGTATAGAAGAATCGCGCAGCTTTACGAGTGTAAGCCATCTGACTCATCTGTTCCATGATCTTTGGCACTACTTGATGAGTAACCACAATAATCGAACTTTTAACTCTTGCGAGCATATCATTCACAAGTTCTATGATAGCAGGAAGTCCAATAACATGCCAGGTAGTAGCTTCTGGAACTTCAATGATGGATGCAGATGCGTGTAAAATATCACTTAATTTATCCTCATTATTAATGGCAATTTCAGTTGCTTCATCGATACCATTCATGAATTGAAGAGTAAAATCAGCAATTGCATCTTTAGTATTTTGAATGTTTTCGTTTATTGTTCGGGTTAACGATTGTTGTAAAAATGATGCATTTTCTTGATATTTCGATTTGTGATCCTCCAACATAGCATGCAGTTTATCATTCAATTCCTTGCATTCATTTTGGAACAGATCAATTTCATCATTGAGGTATTTTTCTGATCGAGTTAAAGCTCCGTCATATTTTTCATTCTGTGTGGTTTTGACTTGATTTTTATCCGCTTCAAAGTTTTTTGCGTGTGCAACATTTTTCTCTTTGGTTGCATTCAGATGATTAGTTATATCCGTTATCTGTTGAGAGCTTTCTGTAGTTACCTTATTCTTTGCTATATTGTGGTCTTTGTCCATTTCACTATACCATTCAGCGACATTATTTTTCACTTCGTGGTTACTATCGTCATAATGACTTAGTGCATTCTTTAAATGACGGCTTATCGCTGCATCATATTCTGTATGATGAGTCTCTAACGTACTCTGGGTAAGATCTTTAAGTTTAACGGTGGTGTCTTTGCAATGGTTAATATTTTTTGTAAAAGTAGCATCAATTTCTGCGGATAAATCCGCTGCTAAACCTTCCATTTCAACATTTACAGAATCATGTGCCTTTTTATCCAGTTCATCAGTTTCTTCTTTTAATTTATCATTTTCTTTAGTAAGTATCTCTCGATTTTTCTCAGTGTACTCTGATGTACTAGCCGTAAAACCCTCCTTCACAGTTGTAGATAGTTTTCCTACACGTTCTCGGACTTCTTTATTCAATGCTTTCCATTCATTATGTTTTCCAATAAATAATGCCTTGAAAGCACTACCCCTTTTAGATAAATCATCAGAGAGTCCTGAGAGTTTGCTGGAAATATCTGCTAAGTTATCGATTAACATGAGGGTATTTTCTTCAAAGCCACTCACATTTTGTGTTAATAAGGATTGAAGATTATCCGTAGTTGATTTGATATGATCAGCTTGTTCATATAAGAGTTTGGTAATGGTTCGTTTTAATTCGTCAATAACATCATACATTCGAGCCATGTATTTGGCTAAAATCTCTTCTAGTGACGGTTTCAGGGCTTCTGCATGCTCTTTATGGAAATCAACATGCTCATCCAGTTGTTTTTTAATTTCGGTTTCTAATTTGCTAACTCTCTTGGCAAAATCCTTTAATAAGTCTGCAATAATCGAGTTAATACCATCTTTCGCTGATATTATACCTTCATCATAATTAGATACAAATCCATCAGCAATCCCTTTTAGTTGCTGATTTAGATTGTCAATTATTGAATGAAGGTCTGTTTCTAATATCTTGGTTTTGGAAATATGCGATTCCGAAATATGATCCAATTTAATATTTAACGAGGTATTATCTTCTGTAAACTTATTGGAATGATTGTCCCAAAGTGTAGATGCCTCTGTTTCTACTTCTCGTACATCTTTTTCAAGCTTTGCATAGGTGTCTCGAGCGGTGGTTGTAAACCTGTCTTTAGCTTTCTCAATCGCAGCCCGTTTTTCGGAATCATGTTCATCCGAACCTCTAAAGAATTCTTCGATTTGATTCTTTACACGTTCATCAATCTCTTCCACTGAACCAGTACGAATGGATTCAAGATTATCAAAACGTTTTGATTGATCCTCCAGAACAGCATCCTTTATTTTCTCAATTTTTCCTCGGAACTTTTTCGATTCTTCAATTACTAAGGAAAAGTAGGGTTCAAGGGGGATATATCTGGACACAGATACTTCCGATTTAATTTCCTTAAGAAATTTTTCCTCGCATAATTTATCTGTAATAGTTTTCACGAGCTCGTAATTCATTTCAAGATACGTTGCTATGAAACTAGCAGTTGCCTGGGGATTTCCAAGATATGCAATCAGCACATCGATCTCTTCTTCATTTAGTCCGTATTGACTAAAAATAGATCTTGTCTCTTCTTTTAGTGACATGTTCAATATCGCCCATGTGTTTTTTAATAATGTAATTTTTTTGAAAGGCTAATAAATTTTTGATTCTACCTCGTTTTTAGAGTACTTCCTTAATAATAAATGATTAAGTTACTTATTAAGATTTAAATGTAAAATCCGTCTGTTCAAGGGTATTTTTATTTATAAAGTCTTCAAGTTCATGGATGGATTTTGGTAACCCAATTCTAACTCCCCAGCCTTCAACTTCGAATGCAGAAAGTGCTGAAGCATATTTCGCGATTTTTTTTAAGGATAGATTGTTTAAGATACCATAAATAAAACCCGATGCAAAGGCATCTCCAGCACCAGTTGTATCGGAAACAGTGACTTTATATATCCCTGATTCAACAACTTGATCTCCGTCAATCAATCTCGATCCTTTAGAACCTAATGATACCGCCATCTTCTTTAGACCCCATGAAAGCATTTTTTTAATTCCTTTAATTGTGGTATTTTCTCCAGTCAATTCTTGAATTTCTTCACTATTCATACAGGCAAAATCAGACTGTTTTACAAATCGGATCGCATCCTCATGTCTTTTCTTTATTATTGAAATAGAAGGACAAGCACATACAAACACATCATATTTTTTGGCATATTCAATTGCTTTTTGGATTGCACCACAACTTTTTTCAGAGGTCAATGAGGTCCAAACGAGAATTTTGGCATCTTTTATCATTTCTTCCTTGACATATTCTGCATCTGCTAAATCCGCAGCACCTTTATAGACTAATATGGATCTGTCTTTTCCGTATCCGGTCATTAAAACGATTGATACGCCTGTTAAGTCCTCTTTAGTTCGCTTTACAAAAGATATATCGACTCCTCTACTACGTAAATCCTCTAATGATATATTTCCATTTTGGTCCATCCCAACTACTCCAAGATATCGCGTCTTCAATCCAATAGATGCCAGATCTGCGGCAACATTGCATGCAGAACCGCCGGGGACTATGTGCAATGAGTCCACATTAACTTTACTAGAATATTCGATAGCAGTATATTTCTTAACCACTTCTTGAGAGTATGTCTCAAATCTCATAACGTCTTTAACTGCCATAATCAGATCTGCAGATGCACCTCCTATAGTGACAACATCAATCTGTTTTTTTGAGTTTTCCATGTGTATTCCTCCGATTAAGAATTTATAAAACTTAGTTCTATGAATTATCTTAGCATTTTTTGAAAACTTGTGTACTCCGTGGATTTTTTCATAATTCTCTTGCGATAATAAGCATTAATGCTATCTAAGAGTGCGATACCTGGAAACACATTATCTGCTTGATTAATGCTTCCATACATTGCGAAATCAGCACCAGATCCCATTAAATAGGAAATAATCGCAGAATTTGTGCCTGTTTTACCCCTATCACCGAATAATTTCCAATTATCCCATTCGGATAATGCATTAATCGGTGCACATCCAACAGGTAATTTCAATTCTTCTTTAATCTTCTTTATAGAACCTGCGGAGATCGCAATACTTGGAACATCTAACACTGCAACATCGATAATAAAATCTTGAATTCCTGCTAATTTCACTTTTTCTAACAATCCTGGATTTTCCGAATCGGTAGAAGTTAGCAACTCTACTTTTTGCTCTGGTTTTACTGCTCGTGAACCAAAACATAAAAGAACTGCATTTTTTACTCCAATGGTTTTAATTTTTGAACAATCTTCAAGCGTAGTCGCATTATCAATACTATTATATACAGCACGCTCTCGATATCCTATTTCAATCAATTTTTCGATTGCATATATTCTAGATTCATCAGTAAGACCATCCACTAAAAAAGGAATTTCCGATTTCTCTGCAATATATTCGCAGTACTTTAGCAAAGCTTCCTTGAATGATCCTACAACATCAATGATTGCCGGAATCCCCGTTCTTTCAGAAAATTCTAAGAAGTTTTGGATTTGTTGTTCGGCTTTTTCTTTATCAAAAACACCAGATCGTTCATCTTTGACGATTTTGTGACCATGATAAAACATGGATCCTATTAAGACAAACGGAAACTCCGACGATTCTCCCCCTATCTTAATATTACCAATTTGAGCAACTTTTTGACCAGAATCTGTTTCAAACATAATACTTCAAAAATCATATATACATAGCGATTAAAAAAATAGATAGAAAACTAAGATCGTTTATCTAATTCGACTTATGATGATTATATTTTTACGGGAGTTTTCCGAATTTTTAAATTAATGAAAAATTGTTTCAATTCTCCGAGTGTCCAAATGATGGATATGATAAATTCTGGTATCCATCGGTGCATAAGTATGATAATAAGAGCTGCAATAAAGGAACTAGCGGCCGAGATCGAGACATGAATGTCATCCCAATTCCACCCGTTATAATATAAACCAATTTGCAAAATCATTCTTGCTATATTCACTATGTAAAAGATCAAGGAAGACACTATTAAAGAAAGTAATTTCCTCCACCAGATAGTCTTATTCACTTTATCATTTTTTGAATGTGGAATCATCAATATTAATCCTGCAAAGATCGCAATAGCTTGTACTCCCGTGCACATAGTCGTGAACCCGATGTCTGCATATCCTACCACAGTGAATGAGTATCCTGAAATATCAATAGCGAATAATTCTCGTAAATTGTGAAATTTTGGAACGAAAGTATTTAATTCCCAGCCAAATGGCGCATCCTTTATTATTAAATTACCTAACCACACTGTTTGTTTCACTACCGGACCATGTGTCCAGAACCAGAAATATTTGGTCAGATAAAAAAACACAAAAGATAATATCGGAGCCATAATCCAAAATAGCAAAACCCTCCATGCATCAAAATCATATTTATTCTCTTTGTATTCGATTTCCGTCACTGAATTCACCAAATTGTACCTAATAATGCACTTTATGTGTTGTAGATTAAAAAAGCTATCAATTTAAGTTAATGAATTCTTCATTATTTGAAATAAGGTAGTATTTAAGTTGACTCAATTAGACTATAGTATCATTACTTGGAGTTAAATTTTTTAGGTGGGAATTTAACCACAATCCAAGAGACTTAAAAAGGAGAGCAAATGGAATTGAGTAATAGTGATGAAAAAATAAAAGGAGCATTCCAGATAACTAATATCGTTTCATCTGTATCCCTTAAAACTCATATAGACCTTGATCTCCTTGCAGAAAAATACCAAGAAGTCGAATATAATGTTAATAATTTCCCAGGTGTGAGAATTCGATTCTCCAAACCAAAATGTACTGCCTTGCTCTATGAAAATGGAGAGATGATCATAACTGGTATAAAAAAGACAGAATTTATTCCTGTTATAATTTCCAAAGTGATAAACAACCTTAAGATCAACAATATTGTAGTTCCAGAGAAACCAAGTTGTAGAATCGTTAATATGGCTGTAAGTGGGCATCTTAAGAAGAGAATTGATCTGGATCTAGCCAGTGTAGTATTAGAACGTACTATTTATGAACCCGAAGTATTTCCTGGTTTAGTCCTACGCATAGATGATCCCCATAAATGCGTATTTCTTTGCTTTTCTAATGGGAAATTTGTGGTTACGGGTTTAATAAAAAAAGATCAAATCAAAGAATCCGTAATTAGCTTTGGAAATCTCATTAAAAATAACGATCTATTTCTATTAGATGATGAGTAATAATCGTTAAGTAGAGGTAATGTCATAAACAAATATATTCGGTTTCTCTTGACAGTTATTAACCTTAGAATTAATCTTATGATTACAATGACATATAATGTGTTTATCCGAGGAATTTATTCTACTGCACTCACTAAATTGTTTTACGATTTAGGATACAATATTGTTTATTCAAGTCCTCCCATTAGAGAAAGATTCAACTTAGAAGAATTCTCTGAGAATTGGAAAAATAAATTTTCCAAACAAATAATTATCAATGATAGATACGATCGAGAGGGTATTTCGGTTACTACCAAGAAAGAAATTTGGCCAGATATCAAAGATACCTTTCCTCTTAACGGATCAGATTTCCCAAATTTATTGCAATATTATGCAAGATTTCCGATGAACTCAATCTATAAAGGTATCGTAATCTCTTGTAATAAAATAAAAAATTACTCGTTAGTT
Organism: Promethearchaeota archaeon; assembly: GCA_016933055.1. Classification (GTDB taxonomy): domain Archaea; phylum Asgardarchaeota; class Lokiarchaeia; order Sigyniarchaeales; family Promethearchaeaceae; genus AMARA-1. Next base: position 724,772 of record JAFGBS010000009.1, read on the forward strand.
CGTTTGATTCCTGAGCAACAGAACAATGATACGGAAGTGGAATCTCATTTCACTACTACAATAGGTCGAATTAACCGTTTTCTACCCGTAGGTAGTGAAGACATTTTTCAAATTTCTTATGAAGATGTTGGACAGTCCTATGCATATCTTAATCAAGGATACACTGTTTCGGGTGATCTTGCTGTTATTATGCCATATAATAAACGAGGATTAATCTCCAAAAAAATCAAAGATAAAACAGAACGCACACGACTAAAAAAAGTAATTGATGAGATTACTGCCAAAGATTTTGGGATCTTGATCCGAACTGTAGCTCAATACGCTGATGAATTGGAAATTTTAAAACAAATTCAGCAATTGAGAGAAAAATATATAGAAATCGAGTCTTTAATCAATCAATCAGGATCTCAAATCGGAGAAATTTATTCCGATGCTGTATCCCTCAATTATCTGTTTCCTAATACTACAAAATATAAATTTGATCAAATTCGGGACTCAATTTTACCCACATTGCCTTTACATCATGAAATAAAAGCTACCACAAATGTGGGAGACCGATCACATCTTAAGACTTTATTACTAATTGAAGAAATTTTGGAGGAGACAGGAGGAAATGGATTTACCGAAAGCATCCAAAACAAATTTCTATCCTATTATTCCTCTAATTTATATGTTCCCCGACAAATTTTGAATATTCATCACTATAAAATAAATGGACGAATTCTTCATCTTCAATCCGGACAAATTAAAAAAATCGACAGGTTAAGAAATCCTAATCGCCTACAAGTTATTCTAAGAAGGCATGTGAAATCCCAAGGACTCTATGATGGTTTAGAAATCCCGATCGAGGAAGGAGATTATGCTATTGGGATCTATGAACAAGAAAGCTGGTTTTCCGAAACTTCCTATTATACGAAGGATAATGAACTAAAAGGAAAATATTTCAATATCAATACTCCTTTGGTATTTCGACCAGATGGAATCCATTATTTTGACCTTGAGATCGATGTGATTGAACCGTTAAATCGAAAACGAATTGTTATCGATGCGGAATTGCTTGAAAAAGCGGCAGAAAGAGGGATCATCTCTCCATATTTATACAGTAAAGCGTTAGAAACTGCAGAAGAACTGAAAAATAATGAAAAAATTATAAATCGTACTCCTCACCAAGGTCTGAAAGAAGAAATTGGGTAATAAGAGCAACTGTGCTCTCCAGATCCACCAAATCCATTGTTTCAATCATCGTGTGCATGTATCTTAAAGGAGTTGAAACTAATCCGACGGGAATGCCTTCTCGCGTGACTTGCAATATTCTTGCGTCCGTTCCAGTGGGACTGTTAGCCGAAATCACTTGGAATGGGATTTTATTAGTTTTACCTATGTTAATTAGCTTTTTGGAGATCTTAGGGTGTAAATTCGGTCCAACGGCTATAGTTGGTCCATCTCCCATTTTTACATCTGCAAAATCAGATTTTTTCAAATTAGGATGATCAAAGGCAAATGAAACTTCTAATGCTAATGCTAACGTAGGATTTATGCGGTACCCCGCAACAGTTGCTCCTCGCACACCCAGTTCTTCTTGAGTTGAAAAAGTGAATATGATTGTTTGTTTCGGGGGGGCTTTCTTTGAAATGTTTTGTAAAGCACGAATTAACACATAACATCCGGCTCGATCGTCAAAAGATTTTCCATTCACACGTGTACTATTGGGAAATTTCTGCATTTTTTGATCGAATTCTGCAAAATCCCCGATCTGCACGTATTTTTCTACTTCTTCCTTACTATTTAACCCTACATCTATGAATAAGTCCTTAAGTTCTGAGGTCTTTTTTCGTTCATCCGACCCAAGAAAATGAATAGATTTTTCTCCAAATATTCCTGGTATTTCTCCGTTATACCCAGCAATTAAAACACGGGAACCGGGGAGCAATCGAGGATTCTGCCCTCCAATTTGAGACACGCGAATAAATCCCTCCTTATCAATGTAGCGAACAATGAAACCAATTTCATCCATATGAGCACTTAACATGACGGATGTATCGTTTGAAGTCCCATAGTTGATTCCATGTTTAACTCCATAAAGATTTCCCATCGTATCAGAAAACACTTTATCGCAGAGTGGAGTTATTATGTTTCGAATATATTTACTGATTTTTTCTTCATGCCCCGAGCATCCTCGTGTTTCAGACAACCCACGCAAGAGTTCAATATCCCACTTTTCCTCGGAAGTTTTTGATTTAGGTTCTTCCTTTGGTTGAGCTTTTGTTTTATTTTCTATTGCATCGATTTTTTCTTTAACCAATTTTCAACACCTAGAAATATCGCATACACACCATACAATTAAAATATCGTCTCCATGTTCTTACTTCTATTTTTTAAACCTCAGAAATATTTAATTATTGTATGACTGCACCCTTTCCGAATGAAGAATCTAATGGAGAAATTTATGGAGAATCCAATAATGAGAATTTATTCACTGAGATTTTGAAAAAAAATTATGGGGAAGAATATCAATCTACTTTACATATTGGAGAAAAAGATACAACTCCTGTTGTTATCATAGATACACGCGAAAAGGGAAGTGGAATCGGCAGCAAGCTGGAAAAGCTTGGAGCAACTGTAATTTATGAAACATTGGATGTGGGAGATTATCTATGTTCGTGGGATACTGCAGTAGAACGAAAGCGTGGGGATGATTTTCGATCTTCAGTATTTGGGGGATCCAATTCCAGTAATGTATTTGAGCAGTTACTGCGATTATCCGATGCAATAGAGAAACCCATCCTTCTCATCGAGGATTTTAATAAAGCTTTTGGACCCCCAGGTGCTGATGAGCGTGTAAGTTCTATATATGGTGCTTTGATTTCAATCGCTATTAAATTAAATATTCCAGTGATTCCCACTCGAAATAGTAGTGATACTGCAGTTGTATTATATCGCATTGCAAAACGGCAACAGGAAGAAAGGAATATCCGGGGAATCGCACGTCGAGCTCCGAAGTCCTTAACATTAAAAGAACGTCAAGCATTTGTGCTAGAGGGTTTATTTAAAGTGGGACCAACGAAAAGTCATCAATTAATTGAGCAATTTAAGTGTCCCATCAATTTCTTCACAGAATTGATGAATACTGAAATTATTTACACAAAGAGCGGTAATCCAAAGGGTATTACGGGAAAACTAGCAGAAATAAAAGGTTTTGGATGGAAGTTTGTTAAAGACAACAAGTCTTTACTATTAAGTGAAGAAGAATCCGAAAGAGAAAAATAATACTTGGTTATATTTTTAAACTATCAAGAAATTCGTTCACGACCCTATAATATCCGGAAAACGCTTCTCTTCTGATGTTATGACCCACTTTTTCAAAATGTTTCCATCTAACTAAGGGATTAAGTTGTTGAAAATTATGTCCGTCCTTACAAGTCAATAATCCGCGAGAACTGGTTAAAAGTAACACCGGTTTAGTTAATTTAGGGACCAATTGTTTCCATCGAGGTGCAGAGAATAAAACTCGACCGTTTCGCAAGGGATAATGTAAGGAGAATTGACTACTGGCTTCCGCAGCTCCTTGAATATCTTGTTCGTCCCATTTTGGACGAATTCGTTGGATCTTTTTTTGGTATTGTTCCTTAGGTTTGGGAGTCTGGCGATGTTTATGCATTGCAGAACTAACCTGTCGGGCTTTAAGATTAGCGGTATTCATGATATTTGTTGGAAATGCCGGATCTTCTAAAACAGAGCCCCTAATTGTATTTTGATTAGTTACGGCCATTGCTGCTACTACTCCCCCCATGCTATGCCCTATTAACACGACATCATCCAAATGTTGTTTGTCACAAAAATCATACACATCTTGAACTAAATCCTTGTATTTGAGATCACCCATAGGATCTGAAGATTTTCCATGCCCTCGAGCGTCAATTAAGTAAATTTGGTATTCATTGGCAAATTTACTACCTATACGATCCCAACATAAGCCATTATCTGAAAATCCATGATAAAAGATCAAAGCTGATTTTTTTGAATCGATTTCATTATGATAATAGTGTATCTTCTTATCCGGATATTTTACAAATGCACTTTTCCACGGATACACGGTGTTCACTTTAATTCTTACTGAATACATACCCTAAAAGAGAATTGATATTTCATATTTTGAATACGGACAAACGCAAGATCTACCAATAATTTTTAGTATAATTTGGAGGTTATATTTTACAAAATCTCATCTCTCAATAATTTTACGAATAAACCAGAAGAATTTACCTTTTAATATTAGATACCTAAATAATTATCAAACTATGATGTGATAAAAATGGCAAAAGAACCGTTAGCATTAATCTTGATTATGAATAAAAACGAAATTGGAGAAATAAATATATTAGAGAAATTAAAACCACATCTGACCACTATTGTGAAACATTTGGTCAAAGAGGGAAATATTACCACCCAAGAGGAATTTAATAAGATCTTAGATGGTGGGTTTGTTCAAGCTATTCGAATGGAAGATGCAGATTACAAAAAACTTCTTAATAACGATAACCTTGTTGCTGCAACCGCTATGGACGTATATAAAGCAAATTACCAATTGGAGCCCAATGAGGATGTCGAAGTATTATATTATCCTGAAGATAAGAGCCCTTGGGGGTTCAATTTGCACGTATGCGTCATGTACTCTATTTAAATTTTCTTATTTTCTAAATTTTAGTAGAAAAAATAGAAATTTATTCAAGAGAAATCCATTCTTTTTGAATTTCCACCATCTCATCTAGAAACTCATTAATGAAATGTTTTCGAGGGAAGTTTGGATCCGCTTGAAGTGCTTGAACGGCGAAATCACGAGATTTATGAATAATGGCATTAACTACTAAATCTTGTACAGTCGATTCAATTTTAAGAATATTGACTAAAGGTTCTGGGTAAACTCCAAGTACATTTCCATGAACCCCCGATTTATTCACGGTTGCAGGACACTCAACGACCAAATCTTCTGGGAGATTACTAATGATGCCTTTGTTCGGTAAATTTACGGATAATTCGTGATGGTTATCATCGGAAAGTATTCCCTCGATAATCGGAATAGCACGTTCATGATCGGGTTTTACTAATTGATTTCCTTTGTCATTTCGAATTTTATGTCGAATTCGCTTTCCTATTAGACCTGTAAAGAGTTTATAGAATGTGTAGAAACGTTTAATTCCGATTTTATTGACAACATCTCGTGCCCAACCTATGTATTCTCCATAATGTGAATCGGTGGTATAAGGCATGTATCCAAAATATTTGAGTATGTAAGTGGTTAATTTGACGGCTGAACTGAACGGAAAGATGCGCTGCCATCGTTTAAGATAGGTAACGCCTTTTTCACGAATCTGGGGAAGTAGATCTTCATTCGTTTCCCTATTATTTGCTTCAATAACAGAACCGAAATGATTCAATCCCCCGCTCCATAATTCCATATTCTCAAATGGTATTTTTAGTATTTTTGGTAGATGATGCTCTGCGAATGCAATCTCGTGACACAAACCTATGGTTTTAAGATTAGGATATTTTCGCTTGATAGATAAGCAAATTCTACTCATTGGATTAGAATAATTAATGAATACTGCATTGGGACAGATATGATTGATATCCTCACAGATATCAAGAACTTGGGGAACAATTCGTAATGCATGGAACATTCCTCCTGGACCACCGTTTTCTCCAAAAACTTGAGTGCTTCCATATTTCCAAGGAATTTTCTTATCAATTTCCCACCAATAAAATCGCGGTCCGACTTCGATTGCACTAACTACAAAATTAGCTCCTTTTAGAGCTTCTTTTCTATTTAAAGTAGATTCTAACGAAAAATTCAGATTATCTTGATCTAGCTTTGCTTGGCAGGCTGCACGAGCATATTCTAAATTCTCTGCATTGATATCATGTAAAGTGATAGAAGATCCCTCCAGAATTGAGGAATTGAATATGCTACCACACGTACCGAGTCCGAATTGCAAGGATCCGGCCCCTACAACCACAATTTTTGTTGGCATACTTGCACAAACTTGAGAAAACAATTAAGGTTTTTTTAATTTCTCAGTTGAGTAAATGGATATAAATTTAGAAATTGTGGTTGTGAGTGATTCAAACGCTTAAAACGTGCTTTAAAAAAAGACACTTTCAAAATTTATTGAGTAGCAACAACTTTCAACTAATAGTATAAACAATTAAATGAATTGGATTATCTGAAAATTTCAGTTGGTGGTTCAATTTCATAAATAGACGTGTTATCTAAAGTTAAAGAATCTATTTTAGCACTCCAAATTGGTGTAATTTGATTTCTTGGTCGTAGGTAGACTTGAACCCAATCATAAGGTGGTATCATAACATGTTTAGAAATTTCCATTTCCCAGAATAAGGATCTAAACAGATAATGTTCCACAACTAATATTTGTGGCGCATTTCCACAAAATGACCACTCAGTGCTTGAATTAACATTCGATAATGTCGTGTTTTGTTCGATAAACTCGATAAAAAAATCTCGAATATCAAGAACATCAGTAGGTAATGAGCAAAACCATTCAATCACTTTCACATTAATTGAGGATCGAGTTTTTATGCTATGTGTGGTTCGAGCTGATAAATGTATCTCAATATCTGAATTTAGATGTGAGTTTTCGGGATATAGAAAAATATCCACTACATAATTGGAATTGCCAACAGATATAACGTTATACTCCATAAAGACTGATGTATTGGTGTCCACTTCAATAAATACTTGCTCTTCATCACTTTCTACTTCAGCTACTACCCATGCAACATGGTCGGGGTAAGATAACATGCTTGAAGGATGAAATTCTATCTCAATTTTTGGTTTAAAAGAAGGATATAGGATACTCAGTGTAATCGAACTGAGGAAAATAATACTCATTAAAAATATGGTCAGTATTCTGGATTTCTCTTTCATTTTTGATCCTTTAAGTACCCAATTTTATTCTAAATTCTAATAAATAATATTTTACTTAAGACTAAGTATTCGAACATACGATCTAATCTATAGAACGTTTCGAGAAAGGAAGTTTAATTTAACTAATCATGAATATTAAAATAATTTTTTAAAGAAGCAAAGGGAGTTAGATCTATACTCATCCTATAGAGGAGTTTGAAATACGCATGACAAATTACAAGAAGCTACATAAATTATCAATTAAAAATCCCAATAAATTCTGGGGAAAAATTGCAGAAGAATTATTTTGGTACAAAAAACCAGAGAAAATTCTAGATGATTCGAATCCACCATTTTTTCGCTGGTTTGTAGGTGGTAGGACAAATCTATGTTATAATGCAATAGACCGATGGGCTAAATTAGATAGTCACAAAGATCGGTCGGCTTATATTTATGAAAATCCTGTGAACGGGGTAACAAAATCCATTTCTTATTCAGAATTATTGATTTACGTTCAAAACATCGCAGGGTTATTACAACAATTAGGGTTGAAGAAGGGTGACAGAGTCATTTTCTATCTTCCAATGTCAATTGAAGCGTGTGCTGCTGCCCTTGCTTGTGTTCGACTTGGGATTATTCACTCCATCATTTTTGCAGGATTTTCTAAGGATGCAATCGCAGTAAGAATCGATGATTGTAAACCTAAATTAATAATATGCGGGGATGCTCATGAACGTGCAACTAAAATCACCCCATTGAAACAAATTGTGGATGAAGCAATTGAAACTGCGGAATTTAAAGTTCCTAAAGTATTAGTTGTGAATTTTGGCATAAAACCTTATAGTCCGGTGGAAGGACGAGATTTAGATTGGGAAAAAGAATTAGAAAAATGCCCGATTAAGGAAGTGGAATGTGTACAACTAAAGAGCGATGATATTTCATATATATTATACACCAGTGGAACCAGTGGAAAACCAAAAGGCGCTGTTAGAGATACTGCAGGTCACATGGTCGCATTATACTATAGTATTTTTTCCTTATATGGGTGCAAGAAAGATTCAATTTACTTCGCCACTAGTGATATAGGTTGGGTTGTGGGTCATTCTTATACAATTTACGCACCCTTAATTGCTGGATTAACTTCAATCGTCTACGATGGCACACCACTTCATGGTGCTGGTGGAGAAGAGAATCCAGGAATTTGGTTCGCCACAATGAGTAAGCTAAAAACCGATGTAGTATTTAGTAGTCCTACCGCATTACGAATGTTACGGAAATATCCAGAGGAATACATAACCAAACATGATCTATCTAATTTGAAGTACCTCTTTCTAGCAGGAGAGCCTTTAGATCCTGCCACTTATGAATGGGCTAAGCGCGTTCTTGGAAAAACCCAGATAATTGACAACTACTGGCAAACTGAAACAGGATGGCCCGTATTATGTAATCCTGTAGGAGTGGATAATATTCCGATAGTTCCAGGAAGTCCCACTTTCCCTACTTGGGGTTGGAATCTTTTAGTTGTAGATGAGAATGGTAAGGAAGTAAAACATGATATGAAAGGATATCTAGTTGCCCGACCCCCAACACCCCCTGGCTTTATGATGACCCTATGGGAAGATGATGAACGTTTTGTAAAAGCGTACTACCGAGTATTACCCGGAAATTACTATGCAACGGGTGATTACGCTATAAAAAACACAGAAGGTTATTTCTTCGTGCTTGGCAGAGCAGATGAGGTCATAAAGGTAGCTGCTCATCGCTTGGGAACTCGGGAAATAGAAGAATTACTCAATAGTCACAAAGCAGTCGCGGAAAACATGGTTATTGGAATTGCGGATGATGTTAAAGGACAAGTACCTATTGTATTAGTCGTTATCAAGCAAGGAATTGAATGGAATGACATTGTAAAAACTGAACTTCGGGAGACCATCCGAAAAGGAATTGGACCCATAGCAACTCCTAAAGAAATCTTGTGTGTCAGCAGACTTCCAAAAACCCGATCTGGAAAAGTAATGAGACGAATTATAAAATCGATTGCAGAAGGTAAGGAGATCGGTGATATTAGTACGATTGAAGACAGAACTGCAGTCGAAGAAGTACGAGATGCAATTTATTCCGTCATTAAAACTGACTGATATTCCAAGAGAAACAATAGCAGTAGGATTTTAAGGAAAAAACCAAGATAATTATTCCCTCCTTCCTTTTTTTTAATTGATCAACATTTATACGGCTCTTTAGAACGAGAATTGATAAGTTTTAACAGTAAACTATCTTAAAACTACGTCGAATTGACGGCATCAAAAATTGACGTATACGTTAAGTGGGTTTAGGCACTCCTACGATAAAAAACCTACAAAATCGTTTACGTTTACGTGTAGATTGATTTTGTAGGCTTTTCAGCGTAGTTTTTGGATGTATATGCTAAGTCAAAATTAGTTAATCATATTTTAAAGGTTAAGAATTTAATAATGAGGGATTCTGGATCCATTATATGGTACTGATAGCAGTTTTAGCAGAAAACCTGTATGATACTCGTGAACTCTGGTATCCGACTATACGGATGAAGGAAGCGGGACATACAGTACATATAGTTGGATCGGGGTCAGCATCTCAATTTCAAAGTAAAGATGGGGTCGTAGTTAAGCCAGATATGAATGTGCAAGATGTGAATCCTGATCAATATGATGCAGTAATTATCCCTGGAGGATTTAGTCCGGATTATATGCGTAGAGTTCCTGAAATGGTGGAATTTGTGAAGAATATTGGACGATCTGGTACAAAACCCGTTGCAGCGATCTGTCATGGTGGTTGGATGTTGATTTCAGCAAAACTTATAAAAGGGAGAAAAGTTACGTCCTATTTCTCGATTAAAGATGATATGATGAATGCAGGTGCCACATGGGTAGACAAACCCGTTGTTGTAGACGGGAACATAATTACTTCTCGTAATCCTGATGATCTCCCTAATTTCTGTCAAGAAATTTTAAAACAATTAAATTAACTCAGATTACTTTCCAAAATCCTTTTTTTCATAGGTAAGTTTTTATTAGCTATGCTTGAAATTGTGGATGGATTAGATGAATTTGTAGAGAGAGATTTCTGGGACTATATTTTACGCGATATACCTCGGTATTTCTTTTTCATCCTTGACCTGAAACATTATCCCGAGGATTGTCATTTCTTAATTGCAAAAAGGGATGGAATTATTGTAGGAATATGCTTAATCTGGAAAAATCACATCGCACAAATTCGTAGTGAGGATCCCGAAGTTATCGAAGCTCTTTATCGCGCAATCCCACAAGAAATTCCTATCGACGAAATCACTTTTGAAAATCGGTATCGAGATCTATTATTTTCTCTTATTCCAAATCCAATAAAACAAATGTCTCTCCATCGAATGATACTACAAAAAGAAAAAATGATACCACGTTATCCTCTAGAAAAACCTTATTCCAAACAGCTTCTTAATCGAGAGGACGTGGATAAAATCGTTGAATTAATGAGAGTTTCTGATCCAGATCTTTGGGGTTTTACTACTGAAGAAAAATTCACATTCGATGAAAATAAGACCTACACAGGATTATTTGATGGTAATAAATTGATTTGTTTTACACTAGCATGGGTTGATGAGATCGCAGCTATAATTTCAATTGTAGCAACTCACCCTGATTATCAAAATCAAGGGTTGGCTAGTTATCTCGTTAATGAAGCCGTACATATGTTTATGGAGCATACCGAAATAGCAATTATTCATGTTAGAACAGATAATTCACAAGCCATTCGTGTCTATGAAAAAATGGGTTATGAAATATATATGACGTATCAAAATGTTCGATTTTAAGATGTAAAATGTAAGTAAAATGACAATAAACAGAATTCCCTATTTTAACGCAGCGGGAGAGCCGTATGAAGTCGGTTTTCAGATAGGTGAGCACTTCAAACATAATATCCATAACATTTTTGAGGATTTGTGGGAGTATCAGGTTCATCAGAAAAGGTATCCTCAAAAAAAATCGTTTATACAACAGATGTTAAATTTATCCCAAAAATTGTGCCCAAAGATTGTTGAGGAAATTCAAGGGCTTGCAGATGGTTCTGGGAGTGAATTCATGGATCTATTCGTCCATAACTGCATGCATATGCCCTATTGGTCTAATTGCTCCACAAGTGTATTGAAGCAAGAAAATGCTATTTATATAGCACATAATGAAGATGCACATCCGGTACTGGAGAAATATGCTTATTACGTGGTTATACAACCAAAAAATCTTGATTCAATCCCCTTTTTCTCCCATTGCTATCCCGGAATAGTAGCGGGGATGTCATTTGGATTTAATTTGTCAGGTTTAGTGCAAACATGCAATTCTCTTCCTGATCCTACAAGAAGTATTGGCATCCCCCGAATATTCGTAGGGAGATCCACTTATGAAAAAGCCAAAACAATTTCAGATGTGTTGAATATCATTGATAAATTAAAACCACGATCTGGTGGAGCAAGTTATACTATTGCATCTCTTTCTGAAATGAATGTGATAAACATAGAAACCACTGGAATAGATCATTGCATACTATCTTTTAAGAAACGATTTTTTCGAGCTAATCACTATTTATCAGAGGTGTATAGGCATCATCCAGCGGCATCCCTCCACACATTAGCACGTCAAGAACGGGGTAATTCTATGATTAACTCAATCAGAACCGCTGATCAATTATTAAAGATGATGTTGGATAAGTCCATTCGACTCACTATGAGCAGTACTCATAACGAATGTCAAACTAATTCAACCCTTTTGTTTGAGATTACAGATAATGATGTTGTCCTTAAAAGATATTTAGGAAAAAACCAAAAAGAATTTGATTTAATTAACATGAGGTATCTGGACTCAAAGCAAGATTAAGGTTTCACCAATGATCTTAAAGATGTAAGCAGAAACTCTCTAAATTTTTTCAGTCCATCATTTTCTAATATTGATCCGACCGGCTCTAATATATTACTGTGCATTCTAAATTCATTCTCCATAGAAGTTGCTCCGTGTATCAATGAAAATATGACATATGATAAATATTCAGAGTCGTCTTTCTTTATTTCCCCAACTTTAATTCCTTCCTGAATCACTTTTTTAACTACATTAAATGGTTTAATTGGAATATAGTTTTTTTCGATTTCTCCCACTATTTTTGACTTTGGAGCGGGGATAAAAAATAACATTTGAAAACTATGAAATTCTTTCTGTGCGTAATCCAAATAGAATAATGTGAGTTTTTCGAGAAGATCTATATAAGAACCTGTAAAATTGGAGTAAATATCTTCTAATTTTTCTTTTACTCGTTCAAGATCGTATCGGCGGATAGCAATCCAAAGTTCACGTTTACTTGCTACGTAATTATACAAATTTCCATGAGTCATACCCAACTCTTTAGCAAGTGTACGCATGGAAAATCCAGATGAACCATGTCTAACAAATAATTTTCTTCCCGTCCTAATGATTTCTTCATATAATTTCTGTTTATCTTCAGCAGATCGTGCAATTTCTTTTTTCTTTCCCATCAAATTACCCCTCATGAATAAATTTGTTACAATGATGTAGAGATTCAAATGTTTTATTATCTTGTTATTTATGGATAGCATAAGCTAGTAAAAAGTGAAAACTTGTTCCATCTAAAATAGAATCAATATTTCCATACTCATTGGGAGTATCATGATTACCCCCTTCATTTCCTGCGACCATTATTGATAAAATCCCCTTAAGAATACCTATATTCATATTAGTAGATCCCATGTCACTCAGAAATACTTCTTTTCCTAATTTTATTGTAATATATTCTGCAAATTTTACGAGTTGTGAATTCTTCGCATCCGAGATCTGAGCAGCTGGTAGATCCTTATAAATCTCAATTTGATACTTGAAATCATACTTGTTTGCAATATTTTCACTGATATGGGTTATCTTTTCGAATAGTTTATTTAAAATCTCGTTGTCATAACTACGCAAATCGACAGATAACCAACCCTTTTCGGGTTTATGATTAAAACTCTTACCTGATTTAACCATTCCGATATTAATATACGCTCCAGTCAATTGTATCTTTCCTATACCCAAATTGTGATAATTTTGATTATTTAAATTTTCTCTTGATGGTAATGGAATTTCAAAAATCTGAGTGATCGCTTCCGCAAGTGCTACATTCACATTTGGTAATCCTCCAGATAAAGTATGACCACTTGGACCATAAAAATGGACTTTGAGCATTTTTATACCTAAAGCTCCATAAAAAATTCTGCCAAATCCTCCCATAATATCTATCACATAATCAATGTCATCATTTTCTTGTAGAAAAAATCTAATTCCTCCAAAATCTTGCTCTTCTTGTACCACTGCTACCAAATATATAGTACCGCTGAGTTCAGTTTTTTTAGCAAACAACAATTTCGCAAGTGCTATCAAAGTGACGCATGATCCCGTGATTAAAGTTCCAGGTCCGACGATTTTGTCGTTTTCAATACGCACTGGAAATTTTTTAGAATTCACCCGATCAGCAATGGTAATGAGATCATCCATTGTACATAAAAATGCCGTAGTAGGTCCTTTTTTTTTTGTTTGAAGGATCCCTATAACATTTCCAACTTGATCGATATAAACGTGGGGAATGCCCATTTGTAATAATTTTTTCTTGATATATTCAGCTCGTTTGGATTCCCCTCCCGATGGGGAATAAATACTGGCAAGAGTCAACCAATTCTCAATCAGTTCCTTTTTATTTGAATAAAGAGATTCAAGAATACCGCAGGATTTTATTTCACGCAAGATTTCGTCAATTTGTTGTTGAATCATTTTGAATCATTGGGATGTCCACAAAGGAGGGATTATCTTTAGTATGATATATAGTATATATTGATGAGGATTCCAAATCTTTTGGATAGATTGAGAAATTATCTTTATCTGCACCTGCAATTGCAATCCGTATTTGCATTCCTTTATCGATCCAAACGGAAATTGGCTCTAATGCAAAACTGATATTATAGATTTTATCTGGAGTCAAATATTCCGCATCCTTCTGTTTGAAACTACGATAAGGTATTGGAGATTTATAAGGTGAGCTTTCTTGTGCGAGTTTCCAATGAATTAATCTCAACATTCCTTCACTGAGATAATAGACTTTATCATTGTGCACTAACTCGAAATATACAAATAATGAACCATCTTCATGAGTTGAACTTAGAGATAAATTTATTATCGGATGCCCTGTAACTTCTAGAGAATTAGTGATGGGTTCACTAGTAAACGTAAGTAACTTGGTATCTTCTTTCGAACGATTCTTATAAATTACTGGATTGTAAAATTGAGTTCGCCATCGATTTGTAGTTCCCGTTGTAGTAGAATAATTAACTTGATACGTGCTTATTGCATCTGAATCTAGTGGGGGTTCAAATGATAACGTGTTATTAGGGTGAAAATAGAATTTTTTATATTCTTGATTGTCTGGTGGCCATTTTGAAGTCGATTTCCACTTTTGTTGTCTGATAGTGAAATAATAAAGAACTTTTGGAATTCTGTCCGGGTCCTTCAAACATCTTTTTGCAAATCGAATTTTTTCCTGTAGCTGGACAAATTCTGAAGGGATTGAACGAGATTTGGATTTTTGAAATGGATTTCCATCTAAATACATCCCATGATTCCAGGATCCGATGATAGCAATATGAGGATTCTCATAATTTAAGAAACGATGAATCACACCTGTTGCAGTCGTTGCATCGAACCAAGAACCGCAACTCATTATAGGGGTACCATTTTTAGAAATTTTATTCGTATAGGTGTACACAGAGATATCATCGATTGTCCTCCCCGTCACTTTGTCGAAAATATCATCTCTATAATCAATCGATTTTGCTATCTCATAGACATTGGGATTATGGGCATGTTGATGTATGAAATCATCTAATTTAGATGTGTTCTCACGTCCTTGAACTGGTTTTACTCCCTTAATGAGTATTTTCAAAAAAAATGGATAGGGAAGATTTTTAATTTGATTTCGATCCAAATCGGAATTTGCGAGACCCCAATTTTTAACAAACCATTCCATAAAGACTCCACCAGGATATGCGATATCAGTATACACATCATATTCATTCTCACAAACAATATGTCCCTTAATAGCGGGATGATAGACTGTTGCCGATAATTCAGAAGTCGTTGCAGAATAAGATAATCCAAAAGTAATGATATCTCCATCTGACCATGGTTGTTGTGTAATCCATTCAGCAATTGAATTCATATCTTGAATTTCACATTGGGACCACGGAGAGGTACGAACTCCTGATGATGCTCCGCTTCCTCTGACATCTACGCGAACTAAGTTAAATCCCGCATCAATTAAGGGTTTGAATCTCTGAAGGTCTATTTTTTCAATCCATCGAAATCCTGTCCGGTATTGGGTTGCTCGCCAATATCGAGTTTGATGCAAGAAAGTAGGTCTTTTTTCAGTAAATCCCCTTTCTAATATGATGTCTGCAGCAATTTCAGTGCCATCGGGCATAGTAATATAGTCAGAATTAATCGAAAATCGTTTTTTAGATCTATTTTTTTTATCTGTCGGAAGATCTTCAAAAATTCCAAATTTGTTTGGCATATTCACGATTTTTACCCCAATAAAATAATAAAGGAGTTATAATTTGAGTTCTGCTAGCTTGATTTGTATCTCCGTAATTTTTGTTTTATTTAGTTCAAATCTTAGTATGAAGAAAATCCATACGATACCTAGTAATATGCCTGGTATAAATCCTAAATGTGCTCGAATCCCCCAAATAGCTGAAATTGGTTGTAATGCAACCTCTGCCTCGGGAATAAAACCAGTGATCATATGCACTCCGAGAATTATAACGGTAACTAACGCGGTCCCGAGTATAATAAAGAAATTAAAAATTCCCAGATATGTCGCGCGATCATTTTTCTTGTGAGCCAATGTCATCTCATCTAAAATAGCTCCTCTCACGGGATTGAATGTGATTCCAAATAAGCTACTCGCTAATCCATTAACAAACATAAGGATCATTGACAATTCGATAGTTGTTGCAAAACCTAAAGAAAATAACGAAATTGCATAAAAAGCAATAGCGATCTTATAAGAAGTAACACTCCCTAGCTTCTTTGCCATCCAAATCCAAAAAGGCAATAAAGCTAGTACACCTAACACATATGGTACTGCGACGAGTATTTGTATTTCAAATCCACGAAATGTTATCCCAAGAAATGTATATTCACTTGGTACAAGATAATCTGACCAATAAGGAACGCTAGCAAACATCATTGTATCCATCATTACTCCAATTACTTGTGCAAGCAAAAATACACGGAAATTTTTAAATTTAAATCCTTTTGCTGCTGTCCTAAAAAAGTCCCGTAAATTTGGTCTTCCTTCTGATGAATTTAATGCAAATTCGATCATTTCCTTATCTTCTTTCAAACCAGGTATGGACAAACCTAAGCATGTGAGACTTAAAACTGCAGATATAGCAGTCATAATTAGATAATTGTTCAGATTATTGGAAGTTTGAGACGCATCTACAGTGAGGGAGGGTATGACAATTCCAAGTACAAATCCAATTTGTAGCATGATAGTTTTAATTCCCATGACTCTCGTTCGTTCTTTATCACTACGAAATTTCTCTAAAAGTAATGCATCATAATTCATTGTCCATATAGTGAGAAAACTATCAAAAATAACTAAAGACCCAAGATACCAAAGAGAGTTTCCCAAATTTCCCTGTGTGGGAGGGAAAAAAACCGCAATAAGGCAGATGTTAAGAGGAATAGCCGAACTAACTATCCATATAAACCGTTTTCCCCATTTCTTCCAAAATCTTTTGGGTTTGTCACTTATATACCCAAACAATGGATCATTTATTGCATTCCAAATTACATACACAACATTTACAATTATGAGGAAAATAGGTTCCACTAAAATGACTGTCTCATAAAAATGAAGTAGGTATGTGCGCAAGATAGAAGACATTAATCCGATTCCAAGAGTTGAAAACGTAAAGGAGAGGATGTTCCAAAATGAATGCCTTTTTGACAATATTTCTTCTTGTGTCATTTTTTTTTTTCACTGACCTATGGTTAGTGTATTATTTATTTAAAATTATTGTTCATTAAGTTCCGATCATATACAATATTCAACTATTTCTTTCTGGGAAAATGAAAAAAAGTAGTTAATTAAATGATGTCCACCGTTTTTTCAAGCGTTCTCCTGGAACATATCCAATTGATATATTGATAGCAGCAATTATACCTAAAACCCACCCCAGAGTAACAAAAACAAAATTATAGATCAACTCATGCAACACGAACAACAATGTAGTTCCAGATAGTAAAATACCGGTTAATGCGATGAATAATAATCCTTTATGGATAATCATTTCCTCATTGGATTTTGATTGCATTTTACTTCTGATTCGAAATGCACTAATAGTTAATGAACCATAAATCGTTAAAGAACATAAAATTAGAAGCACGAAAGGAGCATATTCGATCAATTCTGTAATAATTATAATTCCTGTAAAATCGAGATACCACACTACCCAAATTATCGGAATAACAAGGATCTCTAAAATAACGAAAATCCAATAAAAAAAGTTATTAATTTGTTCATCGAATACCGTTCGAGTGAATGCAAACAATAATACATTACTTACAGCCAAGCAAGTGAAAGACATATTCGAAAAAAAGAAGGTTTGAGCAAAAGTAGGTATCCATAAATTCGCTAAATGATAGGAAGATTCAAAAAATGCTGCTAAAGTAAGGAATAGGATCGAAAAAGTCATATATGATAATGCTTTTGAACGATTCCTGTTCAATTTGGCACTCATTAATCCAAAAATAATAAAACCGATAATTGTGGATATTGCTGCACCTATAAAAGCGACCCAAGGATTTTTGAACACTAAATCCAGCCATGGAGTTTGTTCCATTTTTCTTCACTGAACAATGGTTAATGCTTTCAAAATCAGTCTAAACCTTTATAAATATATTGATCACGTTATGGTAGAATTCCTTCAAACTTGTCTTAAAACCAATTTAGACGAGTAATTAGAGCGTTGTAGTAAGTTTTTTATAAAACATGATCGAATAATAACCATCGGTTAGTAAAGACCCGAGGTTAAAAAATGGACTCAAAAGTATTGTATAATCAAGAAGGAAGAATTGGTATAATTACACTCAATAATCCGGAGAAGGGAAACCCGATTGACATGGAAACTATGCGTGGGTTGATCGATGCCTATAAAACCAGCGCTAAAAATAATGATCGAATAGTTCTGTACATGGCAAAAGGTAAGCATTTTACTGTGGGAGATAACCTCAAGGAGGGATTTGAAATAATGACTAATCCTGGTCTCCGATCTGAGGGTATTGAAACGGTATTAAACTGGCAAGAGTTAACAAGTACGATGTTAGCACATCCTGGAATAATAATTGTTGGGTATCATGGTTGGGTGATTGGAGGGGGATATGAACATACTCTTTGGTGTGATTTCAAAATTGCAGCAAAATCCACTACATTTATGCTCCCTGAACTAAGTATGGGAATTTTTTTCTCCAATGCTAGCACAAAATTACTTCCCCATTTAGTTGGATTGAATAAGGCTAAGGAAATTATGATGCTGGGAGATATGTTTGGGGCTTCGGAAGCTAAAGAATTAGGTTTGGTTCATCAAGTGTGTGCTGATGAGAAACTAGAGAAAAGAATGCGGAGATTGGCTCAGAAACTATTAGAAAAAGACGAATTAGCCCTTAAAAGAGCGAAGGAAATGCTTCTTTATGCTTTAGATTCTCCTCTAGATGAAGTGTTGTATAAAGAAACAAGAATAATGATAGAAACCGCTCAATCTCCGGAAGCAAAAAAACGTGTTGGAGAGTTTGTTAAAAAGAGTAAAAAAGAAGGGGAAAAAAAGGAGGAATGAACATGGGTTTACCAAAAAGAGAACTTTTTCATGAATATATCGATTATTGGGCGGAAGTTGATTCTAATTTTCCTTCAATTAAGTATAGTGGAAAGGGGATACTCACTGCTGGTGAATTAAAAGAACTTTCGTTAAAAGCAGCGACGGGATTTTATGAGATGGGAGTTCGAAAAGGAGATACGATTGTAACTGTGTTAACCACCATTCCTGAATTCATAATAACATGGATTGCTGCGAGTCGTATAGGTGCTATCGTAGTTCCCATGGATGTTAATTACAAGCGAACGGACTTCTTGAACATGATTCCTCATTCTCAGCCAAAGGTTGTTGTTTCATTGAAAAAATTCCATAAGAATAAGATCGCAAGTACCTTATTCGAAATAAAAGAACATCTGGGAAATGTTATCTACATAGTTAAGGGGGATCATAAATTAGGAATTTCTTGGTCAGAATTTATTGAAAAAGATTATTCGTCAGAAAAGATTTTTCCTCTTCAAGGACATATCGATGAAAATGACACAATTCTCATAGTTTGGACAGGGGGCTCAACTGGATCTCCAAAAGCAGTTTGTTTATCCCATAAAAATGTCGTATCAATGATTCTTCATGAAGTGCGCAAAGTATGCGACTTTCTTGGTAAAAAACCTGGTGCAGACAGATTTGTTTGGTTAGCAAATTTGCCTGTTAGTCATGTTGGTGGTTCAGTAGAAATGCTGGGAACGGGTTTAATTGGAGGTTTGAAACTTAGATTGCAGAAAGAATGGTCGCCTTGGCCTGCTCTCCAAGTAATGCAAAATGAAAAGACATTGTTTGCGGGAGGAGTTCCTACTATGTTTTCTATTTGGACCGCTCTTCCCGATCTTTTGGAATATAACTTAAAATCTACACTAAAGGTCGCGTTTATGTCTGGAGATAAAGTTTCTCTTCATCTTTTAAATAAAATTTCAGAAAAAATGTGTGAAACTATTATTGTTGGTTATGGGAGCACAGAGGCTGGAGCAGAGGTTTCTTTTTCAGAACCGGGAGATTCTTATGAAGATCTAGCAAATGGGTATGTTGGAAAACCATTACCTGGAGTCGATATAATAGTTGTGGATGAAAATGGTAGTGTTCTTCCTCCTAATCAAGATGGAGAGATTTTGGTTAAAGGAGATATCACAAGTCAGAATTATTTTAATATGCCCGAAGAAACGAAACGTGGATTTTCAGAAGATGGATATTGTAAAACAGGAGATTTAGGACACTTGGATGGGAATGGTGGATTATGGATTACGGGTCGGATCAAATTCATCATACGGGTAGGCTCCTATACTGTTTTACCATCCGAGATCGAAGATAT
Source organism: Promethearchaeota archaeon (assembly GCA_016933055.1). GTDB lineage: Archaea > Asgardarchaeota > Lokiarchaeia > Sigyniarchaeales > Promethearchaeaceae > AMARA-1. The sequence continues at coordinate 744,995 of JAFGBS010000009.1, forward strand.
TGTGAATAAACAAAAAAATGTTCTGGTTTCTGCAGCATTTGGTGTACCTGATGAGAAATATGGCGAAGTTGTGTGGCTGGTAATCGGTCCCGAACCTGGTACAACTGTTAACGAAACCGAAATCATGGAGCGACTTACCGAAGAGTTAGCGAATTACAAATTACCGCGAAAAATATTAAATTATGAAGTGGATGCAGCGAATATGCCTTTCACAAGTATTGGAAAAGTGGATCGACCGCGAATACAACAAGAACTGAATATTCCCAAAAAATAATTGATCTATTATATTTTGAAAAAATTGGTGAAAAAAATGAAAATTATGAATAAAATAAAAGAAATTGAGGATAAAGAGCTTAAACGTGGATTAAGCTTACCAATGACTATATTTATAATTGTAGGATTAGTGATTGGCTCCTCTATCTGGCTAAATCCCGCTGCAAAATTGAACGAAGCAGGTCCTTCCGTTTGGCTTGCTTATCTGTTAGCAGTTATTCCCTCAATTTTTGTTGCTTATGTGACCGCATATATTGGCTCTGCTTTACCCGTTTCGGGCGGTACTTATGTAGTGATCAGTCGTTCAGTGAATCCGTTTATTGGATTTATGAGCTTATGGGCTGTTATTCTTGCAGTATCTACGACATTAGCCACCATGGCTGCTACTTTTGGCACTTTTTTGAATGATATTATTGGTATCAGCAATTCCACAATGCAAATATTATTCGTTATTGGCGTTGGCGTAGCGATTCTGGCAATTTTTTATTTGTTAAACCTTCTTCACGTAAGTATTTCGGGAGTAGTTGAGATAGTTATCACACTTCTGGGAGATCTACTTGTGATGATGATATTTATTTTCGCTGCGTTTAAAAATATTAAAGCCGAGAACTTAACTCCCATGTTTCCCAATGGATTCAGTCCCGTATTAGTTGCAACACTTGTTTTCACTTTTTCGTATGCGGGTTTTTCCGCAGTAATTGATGTAGCAGGTGAAGTAAAGAATCCCAAAAAAAATATTCCAAGAGCATTAGCTATTTCTATTCCGATTTTAGTTGTCTTATATACAATTCAAGCATTTGTTGTGGCAGGAATTCAAGACTATGCAGTTCCGGTGGGAACCGTCACTGAAATTATCCTTAATTTGGGAATTCTACCTGAGTGGCTGGTGGATATAATGGTAATACTGATTGCTATAGCAATTGCATCGACGATTCATCCCGTATTTTTGGCATATTCAAGAGACATACTTATTGGTGGTAGGGATAAAATTCTTCCAAACATATTTGCGAAAGTAAATGAAAAACGCCGTATTCCAGGTCCAGCTTTGACTTTAATTCTAATTCTTAGTGTTGTTATTTTAGTCGTTTACCTCTCCATTCTTGGCCCTGTAATTGGAATTGCACTTACCGATGCAATTTTGGTATTGAGCTCTGTTTCTGCCGTAAGTGTATTATTCGCCCAAGTTTTTGTATGTGTCGCAGCACTTAAATTTCCCAAGAAATTTCCCGAATTACATGAATCTGCTGGATTCAAACCTAAGATAAATGTATTAAAAATTATGGCTTGGTTAGGATTGATAACGTCTGTTTTATTTTTGCTTATAGTGTTCGTAGATTTCACGATAGCTTTGTATGTCGCACTTTCATTTGTGCCTTTTATGATAATCGGAATAATATATTATTTAATTCGAAAAGCGACACTTAAAAAACAAGGAGTGAATATTTCTGAGACATTATCAGTGTGGCCAAAAGAAATTACCATTTCTAAGTCTTAAATCAAAAATTAAATAATTAGTGAGAACAAGTGATGTATTATGATGGCAAATAATACTCTACTCCTCACTAAATCCGATTTGGAATCACTTATTACCATTCAAGATATGATTTCTACGATTGAAGATGCATTCCGAAAACACGGAGAGGGTAAATCTTTCGGCATGGATATGATACATGGGGTTACTCCTTCTGAGCTAGAATTCCACATTAAGGTTGGTGGAATTACACTTGGTGATAAAAAATACTATGGATTGAAAATTAACGCTAGTAATTTCTCGAACATGGATAAACATGGATTACCCAATATCATTGGTGCTATTCTCCTATTTGATGGTACTACTGGATTTCCGTTAGCTATTGTAGATTCAATTATACCTACCATATTACGCACGGGGGCGGGTACGGCAGTAGCTATGAAATATCTTGCTCGTCCTGATTCTAAAATTGCAACTATTTGCGGTTGTGGGACTCAAGGACGAATTCAATTACGTTCCATAAAAACCGTTCTTCCTCTTGAGAGAGTTTTTGCTTTTGACATGGACTATAAAAGGGCTGAGATATATGCAAATGAAATGACAGACGAATTAGGTATGCAAATCGAATCAGTTAAAAATCTTGAAGAAGCGACAGTCAAATCAGATGTTATAATAACTTGCACGCCTTCTAAATCTCCATTCTTAAGGAAGGAATATGTTAACTATGGAACAACTATAGGAGCAATAGGAGCAGACAGTCCGGATAAGCAAGAATTAGAGACAAAATTACTTAAAGGAAATAAAGTTGTAGTAGATATACTTAAGCAATGTGCGGTTGCGGGGGAACTTCATCATGCTCTGGAAGAAAAATTGATCACAATAACCGATGTGCATGCAGAACTTGGTGAAATATTGACCGGTAAAAAAACAGGCAGAGAGAAACGGGACGAGATCATAATTTATGACGCTACTGGAACGGCTATTCAAGACACTGCTTCGGTGGCAGTTTGTTATGAAAAAGCAGTTTCAAAGAATATTGGAACCTATATTGCTCTAAACCACTAAATCTGTCATCAAAAATAACATATTGGAAATCATACTATGTCGCTATTTGCAGCAGATTTTTCTCAATCCTATGAAAAGAATGGATTAAGCCAAGAAATGATTCAGATTTTTCAGCAAATTATCTGGGATTATTACAATTCTCATCCCCGGGAATTTCCTTGGAGGGTGACAAGAAATCCTTATCATATATTTATCTCTGAATGGATGCTTCAGCAAACGCAGACCTCTTCAGTCGTACCAAAATATAAGGAATTTATATCTAAACTACCCACATTCTCAGATTTAGCAAACACATCAATGGATGAGGTAGTTAAACTCTGGCAAGGATTAGGGTATAATCGTCGAGCAATATGGATGAAATCTGCTGCAGAATCAATTGTAAGGGAGTATAACGGAACTCTTCCAAAAGATCCGGATCATCTTGAAAAAATTAAAGGCATTGGACATGCAACGGCTCGAGAAATGGTTACATTTGCATATAATATCCCAACAGTATTTATTGAAACGAATATTCGAAGAGTATTTTTGCATTTATTCTTTCACAACAAGAATCAAGTAAAAGACACGGAAATATTGTCATTGGTTGGGCAGACGGTGGATATAACTAATCCACGAGAATGGTATTATGCGTTGATGGATTATGGAGTAATGTTGAAAAAAACACTACAGCCTGATCCAAATCGCAGGAGTTATCATTACAAAAAACAACCGAAATTTGAAGGCTCTAATCGAGAATTGCGTGGTAAAATTTTACGTTTGAAGATCACAAATCCCGAAATTACGAATATCACCATTTCTCAAAAACTAAAATCTCCCCTCGAAAAAATAAATGAACTAGTTACAAAAATGGAAGAAGAAGGATTTTTTGAGAAATCTCTTAAAACAACTAGTGAATAATTAAGGAGATTATCGTTTTTATATGAATAGGAGATATATTTCAAATCTTATAATCTAAGCAAAAATTATTAAGATCGAACTCTATCCAAAATAATATAATTGAGAGTGAGTTTTGTGAGTGAATTAACTACTTGGGAAGGTCTCCTTCCTGCGATGCCCGCAACTATTCTGAGTTTACTAAATGTTGAACAACCGAATTTTATACCGCCACCTATATTACCAATGATCGAAACTTTTCGAGACATTCGAAGGATAACCATGGTAGTAATCGATAATCTTGGATTATTCGAAATTACCTATTATAAGCCCGAATTTCTCATCCAAAATGCTGCTGCATTTGTTTTACTCTCCACAAAAAATCCTTATACGCTTGGGGTGTTTCATCAGTTATTATTTGGAGGATTCGAACCAAAGGGATTTCATTTACTTAGGAAATTAAATGAAGCTGGTTTACAGACTTGTTTTATCGGAAGACCAAAAGATGTAAATCGATATAATGGAAAAACTAACACAATTCCAAAAGATTCCGACATGAGTACATGGATTGAAGCTGCAAAAAGTATAAATAAAAATTCATTCACCCTTCTCCATTTTTTAGATTTTGAAAACCTTCATCGGCAAAAACGTGGATCTCCCGAAGAATTAATTGAAAAACTCATTAAGCGAACCGATAAATGGTTACTTTCTCTATATAAGCAAATGAGGAGTAAAACTCTCATGCTCGTTCTCGGAAATCATGGAAGATACCGGATTGATGACATATCCTACTCGGGAAAAATTGCCGAATGGCGTAAAGCTAGCGTTCCGATTGCAGTTGTGGCTTATAAGGAATAATTTCTAGATTTCCTTCAAAATCGTAAAAACTAACATGCTTGGTTCTCATGTTTCGTAAGCAAGAAGAGTATTATTCTACTGAAATGGAGCAGGAACTCAACCAAAAGCTCGCTATATTTTATGAAAAAATTCGAGGAAAAAAAATACTGATCGGTTTGACGGGTGGATTAAAATCCTATATGCTGGTGGAATTAGCGCGACCAGTTGTTACCGAGATGAAATGTATGTTTGTAGAAACTTCTTATACATCTCCCAGTGATTTAGAATATGTGAGAAATTTTAAAAAAAACGATGATAATGCAGAGATTGAAACCGATGTTATCCAAAAACTTGATTTAAATCAAAATATACTTATTTTAAATTCTGATGAGCGAGATTTTTTCTGTAAAAAAGGCATTGCAGATATACTGGAAAAAGAGCGTTCTTCAAATGGATACGACGTAATACTAGATGGAACAGCTGGTGAACAATTCCAATCATTTTGGAATGGGAAACAAAAATTTGGAGATAATTATTTGATGATATTTGGGGAACTAGGTATATTCAGAGAGGATGTCGTTTATCTGTCAAAAAAACATGGATTTAAATTCAATAGACCCCCGGAAATTAACTTACTGTCAAGATTTGCTTATAATATACCAATAACCGAAGATTTACTCAAATTAGTTGTAGTGATGGAGGGATTTCTCAAAAATTTAACAAATAATGATCTTGTCCGAGTGCGAATCCTTGATAAGGACCATATTATTATTGAGACAGGGCAAAAAGAACTATCTCGCCTTTTAGATGAAAAAACTCGAAAAAAAATATATAATGAATTTAGCGATAAAGGATTTTCCTCTATAAATATCGATCTTGCTGGATATCGACGAAATAACTTATTTAAAGCATCAAAAAATACACTTTAACTTTCATTATTTTCTTTCATGAATAAAGGTTGCACGATTTCAAGAGCTTCTCTGGTCTTCTCTAAAATTGTGTGAATTAAAGGTTGATTCATAACGGTTGATAGTATATACTCAATACAAGATTTGTGATAGACATAGATGCCTTGATTCAACAACTCCAGATGTAAATATCGAAGGATCGGATAATTTGAAAGTAAATTTAGCCCATAATCACGAGCATTTGCATAATTTCCCCGAAATATATGTAAATAAACTAATGATCCAGCCTGTGTTACATGAGCTGGAAAATTGGTATCTTGAATAATTTTTTTTAAACCAGTTGCTAATAAGCTACCCCAGTGAGTGATGTTATCAATTTCCTTTTGGTTATAGTGTTGTAATGCGGCAATACCTGCGCACATTGAAATTGAATTACCATTATAGGAACCCGAATGAGATAGATGGGGTTCTCGAGTAGGATTAAACCATTCCATTAACTCCCCTTTACCTCCAAAAGCCCCTATGGGTAATCCCCCACCAATGCATTTTCCAAATGAGGTTAAATCGGGTTCAATATCAAGAAACTCTTGAAATCCGCCCAGAGCATGTCGAAATGTTATAACTTCATCGAAAATAAGATAAATTCCAAATTCTTGAGTGATGGTCCTTACTTCTTTCATGTATTCTTGAGTGGCAGACATACCGACTCGATTTATCACGGGTTCGATAATCATAGCAGCAATATCATCCTTGTTAGATGATATTAGTTCTTTTAAATATTCGATATCGTTTATCGGCGTAATTAGAATATGATCTCTTAATCCCGGAGAGAAACCTAATTCTGGGTTTAAATTCGGTGGATTTTTGTATTTATAGTCTGCACAAACATTGGTATGAACGTAATCTGTCGAACCATGATAGGATCCATCAAATTTGATAATTTTGTTTTGTCCCGACACAACTCGAGCAAGACGCAAAGGAAACATGGTTGCTTCAGAACCAGACGCACAAAATCTGATTTCATCTAAGGAACTGACTCGATTTACTAATAATTGGGCGAAATCCAGTTGTACTTCTGTTGGAGTTGAATGAGCAGTACCCTTTGACAACTGAGAAGAAATTGCATTGAGTACGGGCGGAAAAGAATGACCATGTAATAAACTACACATGTTATTGTTACAATCGATGTATTCATTGCCGTCCACATCATATACATGAAAACCGCTACCATGACTCGTATAAAAGGCATAGGGATAAAAATTCGCCACATTTCGTGTACCTCCCCCTGGGAAAATGCGTTTGGCGCGTTCGTAAAGGCGTCTAGATTTCACGGTTTTTTCCATATAACGTTTAACAATATCCTTCCGTATTTTGGTGCTTTCCGTACTCATATCTCTATATACTCAATCCACCGCGAAATATTAAATTTTAGAGAATTACGATATGTACAATATGAATCAGAATTTACGCATTGGAATCCCGACCAGTAAAAAGATAGATCTAAAAATTTTGAGATGTTCTCCAGTCAATCAGATTTTTTTCCATAGTCACTATCTATACTTCTATATTTTAGGAATGCATGAATAAAATGGGTAGTATTTAGGATATTTGACTTCTAAACGCGATTTAAATCTGAAAATATATGAAGTATTATTACAAATATTTAGCGTAGATAATGATAAAACAGATATTTTATATTAACTGTAAGCACTCGGGTCTCGCTGGTGATATGTTTTTAGCAGCTTTATACGGATTAAATGAAAATTCTTCCGTGATAGAATCTATACAGGCATATATTAATGATAATTTTTCTAATGTTAAAATTTTGCATTTTTCATTTAAAAAAATTCAGAGAAATGGGATCTATCCATATAAAATGGATTTGAGGTTCACAGAAACTCGTCCGGAATTACAAGTGCAGCAAATTAAAGATCACATTAGTAAATTATGCGGCTATCTTAACTTATCTCCTCTTGCTTTGCAATTTGCTGATGCATGGTTTAATATCATTCTAGATGCTGAACAGAATGTTCATAATATACACACTGAAAAGATTCATCTACATGAATTGGGTTCCATTGATACTTTAATTGATATTTGTGGCAGTACGGCACTTTTAGAGCAATTAAGTATATTTTCCAAAGATCCAGCGATACAAATTTATTGCAGTGAAGTTGCAATCGGTGGAGGATTGATAAAAATTAGTCATGGAACTGTCCCCGTTCCTGCACCTGCAACCACGTATATTTTAGAAAAATACTCAATACCACTTAGAGGTGGACCAATTGAACGAGAATTATTGACTCCCACGGGAGCTGCTTTATTAGCATGTTTAAAGGAAAGAACTCATTTCTGTTTTGCCTCCGAACTCCCCCCAATGCAGTTAAAGAAAACTAGTATAAGCACTGGTCAGCTTGGTGATAAAGATTTTCCAAATATTTTCCAAATTTTTACAGGAATCTCAATATTATGCTTGGATGAATTAGAACAAGATGTCATAATATTAGAGACTATGGTAGATGATCAATCTGGTGAAACATTAGGTTCAGTTATGGAAGATTTATTTGAAAAAGGTGCGTTGGATGTGAATTACATTACCGTTCACGGCAAAAAAAACCGCCCTGGGATTCTTGTGAGGGTTTTGACGACTAAATCGCAAATGAATGCGTTAATGAAGGTGTTGTTTCAACAACTAGGAACTTTAGGCATTCGATATAGAAAAGAAAAACGGATATGTTTGAATCGTGATGTTATCGAAAACACGACTACTATTGAAGGAGTAACAGTGAAATTCCGTACAAAAATTGCCTATGATCCCTCAAATCCTAAAAACATCCTATATTTTAAAATAGAACACGATGATATAGTCAGAATTTCTCGCCAGATTGGCATTTCTCTCTCATTTACTAAAGTTAAGTTAGAAAGTGCCGTTCTGGCTAGGAATACTAGATCGTCATAAAGGTTGACTTATCAAAAAATTTATAATTTTTAATAACACAATAAATCACGTGAGTTATTGAAATTTTGAATAGATGGCTCTCTCTTTAAAATTCCTCTGAGATGTTATTATGCCGATTATGTCATTTTCCGTGTCCGATTCCTTAAAAGAATTCCTTAAAAAACTCGTTGAAAAAAATCCCTCTTACAAAAACAATTCAGTGGTTATGCGCGATGCATTAAGTAGACTCAGAAATGCGACGGAATCAGAATTCCTAGGTTCTAATCTTATTCCTGAGGCAACTATCGAAGATAACATGGAATCTCAAGTGATTGGGAATATAATTGTAGTTTTAGAGAAATACAATGAGAACATTGAACGTAAACTTGCTAAGCTTGAGCATACTATTTCTTCAGTGCGGGGAAAACATTGTTTCTTTTATAAAAATGATAAAACTATTGTTTACATCCTTGAGGATTCTCTTCCTAATATCCATGCATTTATCACAGAAATTAATCAAATTGAAAATTTGAAAAATATTCGATATCTTATTGTATAATAAAAAATCAAGGATCAGATCGGAATTCTGGTTTCAGCGATAAATCCTTCTAAAATATCGCTTAAATCTTTCTTATATGCTTCAAATTTATCCAGAAGGTCAACGGCTTCTTCTTCAGAAGTTTCATCAATTATTGCTATGCAATAAAACCACAGATAACCTACTTGGAATCCTTGGATGACTCCGGATACTCGTTTACTATAGGATATCCAATCGCTAAATTCATATGTATTAGATACTTCATCAGCTATGCGCTTTAATGCATTTAAAAATAGTTCTCGACATTTTTCTCGTTCCTCCTCAGTTAAATGCTCCCTAAAATATTCAGAAAGGGAGATACCATTTTCATCAAATAGCATCATGGAGATCGTATGGAAGTCTCTCCCTACGGAAGTGAGAAAATCATCTAAAATCTCCCTTTTAGTAAAAATCCGTTGCATTCCAAAGGAAAAAGCTCGAATTAATGAAACTATGTCATAAATACTGCTTTCAAAAAAGTACAAGTCATGAACTGGAAGCCAATCATTCATTATTTTCTTGAGAACCATTACTTCCCCTATCATTTCTCGATATATATCATCTTTTCCAGGATCAGTTCTAAGGGAGGGATCTATTTTATGTAGAAAGATAATAAAAGTCATCTTTGTACCTTCACTCTTGTAGTATTCAGCAATTTCATTGAAATACCCCAAAGTCTCCTTAAATCTTAGTGGATCTTGCACATCAATGATATAAAAAATCAGATCTGTCTCTGAGAGATATCTATCCTTATGTTCCAAATATTCATTTCGGTACTTGAGTTGTCCTCCAAAATCAAATTGCATTACTTGTGTATTTAAGAAATTAAACGAAAAACTATTCCTATCTACACTGAGAGTTGGTTTCAATTTCGAAATTTGGTCCATAAAATCGAATTTTCGTTTTAATGCGGTGAGAATGGAAGTCTTTCCGGCATTATCCAATCCTAGAAACGCAATTTTCATTTTTTGGGAAAAGGATGGCATATATATTACTCCGAGTTTCGAGTTAGTTTGGGTACTACAAAGCAAAAACTACGTAAATTGATTTGCTTTATTTCTATTTATACACCATTGTAGATTTGATTGATTTAAAATTCAAGATTTGAATAAATAGGTCCTTGAGGAGTCAATACTGACTTTTTTAGGAATATCTTACCGACTTGAAAAGATCCTAACTCTTTCGCTACATAATCATTTTTTAATGTTTGAAATTCTTTTAAAGGCAAATTGGTTGAAATCTGTCTGTTTTTTGATTTTTTCGCTCGAGCAATCGTAATATGAGTTTTTAATTTGCGATCCTTTGGAAAACCGAAAGATTCTACTAATTTATTATCAATTTTATCATGAATTTCCCTTAAGGTAGACACGGGTCCTTGGATACCTAAGTGGAAAACTCGCTTTGAGAAATCACCTAGTCGACGAACTGTAAATTCAAGTGGACCGTTTTGAAAATAGTGAGAATTTATATCATTTTGCAGGAATTCATATAATTTTCTTGCTGTTGGTTCAGTAATATGTCCCAAAAATCGGATGGTTATATGAATATTTTCAGGCTCTACCAATTTTATTTGATCCATTATCCCAGTTAATTCTTCTTGCAACTTTCTAATGGCATAAATAAGTTTTTTATTCTTAATTTCTACCGCAAAAAATGCACGTATAGAACTGTTCATTATTAATCATCAGCTTCTTAAAATCCTATATAATATTACAATTTTTTCACAATAAATGTCTTCCAAATGTCAAGTATTCTCTCTAGAATAAATGTAAACACTAAAGTGGTTATAGAGAAATCCACTCGCGTATAGCAATTACGTGAAGTATTAGAAACGGCAATCTTAGATATTTCCAAGGATTTCCTTTAAATCCTGATAATCTATAATATCAGATCTCACATATTGACAAAAATTTCTGATTGGAATTATGGGTAGAGCGGAAATTCCGAATAATAAGATTAATCCTAAAATTGATGGGTCTATTCCTTCTTATACCCACCAATCGTTAGTAAATATAATTGGATAGTAGTACTTTCCGTATACCATACCGATAATGGGAAAAATTCTATAACCAATTTAAAAATATTACCGGAAAAAACATCATTAATTGCATTTCGCAAATGCATGCAGATTAGAGATATTATAAAATCTTTAACTTCTTCAGAGATCATTTTTCCCTTGTTATTAACTTATATATCATGGATAGCCTCCCCATGTTTTAAATGTTAGATGACACAGTAATAATGTGGGAAGAAATGAGTCTGAAAAAGAAAATATTAGTAGTAGGAGAACTCCATAGGGATATTTTTTATAAAACTGATGCCTTAACTAACATTGTACAGCAAATTTCTCGGCAGCTGTTCTTAAAAAAATCTTCAATGCAAGGTTCTGAATCGGAAATAGAAAATATTGTATCGAATGCATTACACCGTACAACCAAAAAATTTTCTTGTGATTCTAAAATTGTACGTGGGGGTAATGGAAATAATTCTGCGACAATTTTAGCAAATTTGGGAATTCCTACTGGATTACTTACTGTTATTGGCGAAGATTCATTATGGATGATACCAGAATTGGAAAAATTAGGAATAGATATTACGACTGTATTTGTAAAAAAAGTACTTACGCCTACTAGTGCTATAGTGGAGGATGCAAACTATACTAAGATTTTCACTTCAAAAAATCTCAAAGATGAAATGAATTTTGAAGGAATCGAATTCCCCATAGATCTCTTTGATGATTCTATGATTGTATTCATTACTCCCATGGACTTGAAATATAAACATATTCTGGAGGTAGCAGTAAATGCAGAAAAATTGGTCGCTGTTACTATCGAGCTTCAAAAATTCATCCAGTTCTCTGAGGTGGAGACACTATTATCAGCTAAGCCTGAAATTCTATTTTGTAATTTGAATGATGCTTATGAGATTTGTAAAAAGGATTTTGAGACACCTTTTCCGACGTTTGAAGAATTTAAAAAAACATTAGATGAAGAAAAAACAAAAAATGCAGAATACGAATACCAATTAAAAAAACTTATTAATGTGGACTTGTTTTTTGGGAAATTAGCGAATGTGCGGATTTATACATCTGGTAACATGGGTTCTTGGGTTAGATTTGGTCCTTTAAAACTAATCTATCGGGAACCGTTTGCAGTGGATATAAAAACTCGCGTAGGGGCAGGAGACACTTTTGCTGCTGGATTTCTTTCCAAATTAAATGAGAAGATTTCTAGCCCCCTGGAATACCTCGGACAAACAAAAGAAGAGAATGAATGGTTGTTTAAGGTATGTTTATTATATGCGACAGGAGCTTCAGGTGTCAGGATTTCATCGGGAAAATTTCCTGATAATGATGAGATTCGTGAATTCCTAAAAGAAAAAATGGAATAGTGAATAGAACAATCTTTTATTAATTTCTTTTATCTATCTATCAATATGAGTATTATTGTTAAGTCTGCCTTGAAAGAAATTGTTGTCCAGAATAAAAAAATCCAGTGCAAATTTTATCCGTCAACTGGACGGTTTGATATTTTATCCCCACAAGGCTCACTTATCAATGTGTTTCCCCTGATTTTTATTGAAAATGAATCGATAACATTATTAGATGAACCCCATGGAGCATTCGAACCACAATGGAACATGAAAACCGTGCATCGAGATCTAATTGCATTTTTTCCGCAAGAAATCTCTAATCAAGAGTTTTCTGAGAATATGGTGGTTCTTAAGGAATTCACCGATCAAATTGATCAAGGGTTGATCGCGAAAATTCCTCTAAAATTCTCTGCATCGAATTCCAACGGAATAATTACTGGATTTTTATGTTTTAAATTATATGATAGTCTTTTAAACGCACATTTAGCGACAATATACATTCAAATTGATGAATGGGTAGGATTCGAACATACTCCAAAAATTCATTCTTATGTTCCTCTTGGCGCAGATTTATTATCAAAATGGATTTTACATGATGATTACCGATTAAATCCTCGAAATGTCACCTTTTTCCGAAATGGGTATCAATCGTGGTCTCCTAACAATTTACTGGGATATAAACAAAAAGCTCATTTGTCTATTTTGAAAATTGGCAAAAACACGATGGAGAATCAAGATCCAGCAATAAAAACTCGATACTTCTCAGAAATGTTTACTTCAGTAACTGATACAAAATCTAAGAAGAGCCTTATTATAGGTTTTACCACACATAAACGTCAATTTAATCGAATACTGATGGATCGGATGCGATTTAAAGGAAAATTTCGATGTCTTCTAGCAATCTCCCAAGTTGATTCAATCCCGATAAATTTACTTAAACCCAAACATATTAAATCGGAAGAATTGATTGTGTTTTTCACTGAAAAACATATGGGAGTGCAAGGATTGTGTAGTTGGGCAGAGTTAAGTGGAAAAATAATGGATGGTCGGACTTATAAACCCTCTGAAGCTTCCAAGTTTAATGGGACTTTATCAGGATACTGCTCGTGGTATTATTATTATACCAAAGTAACTGAACAAGATATAATTGACAATCTAAATTTTTTCACAAATAATAAGGGATATCCGATAAATTTGATTCAGCTTGACGATGGATATCAGACTGAAGTCGGAGATTTTACTTCTATTAATGAGAAATTCCCCAACGGCATGAGATTTCTTGTTGATAAAATTCATGATCGCAGATTTCTAGCTGGATTATGGATTGCACCATTTTTTGCACAAGATCGCTCAGAACTCTTCCAAACCCATCCCGAGTGGTTTTTACGAGATAAAGATGGTAAGATGATTTTAGGAGCTCTGAATTGGGGTTCCAAAGTATATGCATTAGATATCTCTAAACAAGCGGTTATCGACCATGTAAAAAATCTCATTCAGACGATTGTGGAAGATTGGAATTACGACTATATAAAAATTGATTTTGTTTATGCATCTGAAATAATCGGATCACAATATTACATACCTGGTGTCACGCGGGCCGAAGTATATCGTAATGGGATAGAATTCATAAGGGATGTTATGGGAGATGATACAATATTGCTTGGATGTGGGGCTCCTTTAGGTCCCAGTATTGGGATTGTGGATGCTATGCGCATTGGGGAAGACACCGCAGCGAAATGGAGGGTTCTGGGCAAATTTGGCGATATTATGCATAAACGGCTGAATTTAGATCTTCCCGCACTTAAACCCGCAATGCAAGCAACTGTGCTTCGCAGCTTCATGCATAAACGACTTTGGATAAATGATCCTGATTGTGTGGTGGTTCGTGAAAATAAGAGTAAATTATCTTTAGATGAAATCCATTTCCAACTGACGATAATGGGTCTGAGTGGTGGTATGATCATGTTTTCTGATGATTTAACCCTCCTTAAAAAGGAACGTCTACGATTCATGAAACTTCTTCTCCCCCCATATAAAGAAGGAGCCTCATCCTTAGATATGCTAATAAAACGAGATCCTGAATTATTCGGTCTTTTCACGACTTCTACAATTGGTGATCGAATATTATTAGCATTATTAAATTGGAAGGACCGGAATAAATCAATAAAATTCACAATTAGAGATATATTAACGAGTTTGAATAAAACCTTGAAAGCAACAAAGTTTTATATATATGATTTTTGGAAACAGCGAAAACTACCTGGAATTTTTGGTATTGATGAACGCATCACCATATCAAACGTTGTTAAACATGGATGTAAGTATTTTTCGATTATTCCTATTAAACCAAATGATCTCAGCCCTGTTTTGTTATCTTCTGATTTACATATCTCCCAAGGATGTCAAGAAATTAAAAAATACGAATATTTTCCCGAAGAAAAAAAACTCACCATTGTTTTCGATTTGAACTATCATGAAGGTACTATAACTATCTTGTCCAAAACGAAACTAAAACCTCATATTTTATCTGGTAGAGATTTTGAGACCATTGAACTTAGAGAAGAAGGCTATACAATCAAAATTCCAGTATTATTCCCCATAGATAAAACCCTAACGCTGTATTTTGAATAAATCCATTCTCTCTTGTTTTCAACATAACTTTTTTATACATAAAAATTCAACAATATCTGAATTATTAAGGTGGATTGTAAATGAAAGATTGGAAACTGTGGAAGTTAATTGTGCTTTTATTTGGGTCATATTTTGGTCTGAATGCAATATTTGGATTTATTCTTTATACCGCTACAGGTAATATAGGTGATCTTTTTGGGTCTTCCGATTCTTTTCGATTATGGATTGATATGATTCTAGCTCCGACACTAGCTGCTCCGGGAATTAAACTCCTTGAAACAGGTTGGGAGGCAAGTATAGACGCATTTTTTGCAACGTTGCTAAATCTGCTTTATTTTATTCCAGGCATAGTAAGTGCAATATTAATCGGATTTTTTGCAAAAAATAGTAAAATCGCTTTTAGAATAGTCTTCTTCTTTTTTATTTTACTTACACTCTTGAATGTAGGATTGTATTTTACTGGAGCTGTATTTTGGTCACTAGCTTGGGTATACGATTATCTATCATTACCTCTACCAGTTGCAATTCAGTGGATAATATTCTCAGGTTTGATACATAGCATATTTCATGGAGGTATAGCTGGACAAATTCGTAACCTTATGAGAAGAAAACAACTATAAATTCTAAAAATTCCTTTTTTTTAATCAGCATATATCCTGTATCCACCACGTTCATTTAGGCTCCATCTATCATAGTTTTCCCTATCCTCTCTCATCCTATGGTAAGGTCTTACCCAGATGGGATTCGCATAGCGATATCCATGGATATAATCGGATATTCATTTCATGGGTACTAGGCACACCTACGGTAAAAGAACCTGTACGGTTGACTCACAGATTGGGTTTTAGCATAGGTCGTACTGGTTAGAGTTGTAGGTACAAAATTGATTAGTCAAATTCGTCCCAATTCCCTATGTAGTCCGGACTAAGCTAAAAGAATCCACTCTCACTCTCTCGAGCTGGCTTCTCTTGTAATTTGATAGAACATCGTAAGGTAGGTACTATTTTCTTGAGAGAAAAACGGTAATAATCACTTATCTTTTAAAAAGCATTTAGATTTAGAGGTCGATTAAAGAAGGAAATTATCAGAATCGATATTAGGAGGGAGGTAATTTCAACAGAATCTCATGTAGATATTTATCGAGTTGCTCCTCCGTAACAGTTTCTTCACGATTAGCTAATTTTTTTTCCAACGGATCCCGGTGAATCGTGTTCATAGCACAGAAGGGAATTTCTTTCACTCTTGTGGGATCCTCAGGATCAATTACTCCGTAATGTACAACACAACGCTGAACTCGTTCTAAATCAAAATTGTACGGGTCTTGAAAATGCATGCTTCCTATCATAATATTACGATGTAACATAAATTTTTTCATGGACTGTAATCCTGGTTTAACTAGTAAGCGAAGCGTACTCAATACCAGATTTTTATTTCGCATCATGAATTTTATACCTCCATGATAGTATTTAACCGCTCCTACAAGATAATAGAGTTTCAAGACGTGTCTATATATGTAATCGGATTTTTTTATAAGAATTTTAAGAAAGTGTTTAAGGAATCGAGGAAGGTCTGAAAAATTAAGTTTGAACAACCTAAATGGATGTGGTAAGTCACCTTGTATAGCGATGTCATATACTGCATTAGTGTATTTGATCAAATTTTCTACATCGATAAAACTTTCGAGGGATTCCCAGTGATTCGAATCATTTAAGACTGCAATTGTCGCAAAACCACAATCATCATGGGATAATAGGACAAATTTTTCTGCATTATCAAACCACGGCATTAATTGAGTCAATTTCGCAGTCATAGCTAGAGGATAAAATTTCTGTATTTGTCCGTTGGTCACTTTGGATAATTCTTTCTTCAAATCACTTGTAGTGTAGCGTAAATGATGGAGGTCTTCCATTGTAATCCTTCCCGTTAAAGAAACGGGTTGAAATACCACTGTAGATACAACATCACAGTATTGTTTCACAATCTCCAAGATATTTCCCACTTCATGATCATTCACCCCATTTACAATAGTGGGAACCAACACAATTGCATCCATTTTAGCAGCTCTACAATTCTCTAAAATTTGGATTTTTAATTTACTCAAATCTACTCCTCGCATCTTTATATAAGTGTTAGGTTCGGTTCCATCAAATGAAAGATAAATTGCATCTAATCCGCATTTTTTGAGTGCTCTACAATATTCAACACTTTGTGCTAATTTTATCCCATTCGTAGTTAACATAATATGCTCAAAACCGATTTCTTTTCCAGCGCGAATAATGTTGAATAGGTCATCGCGCAGCGTTGGCTCACCTCCACTGAGCTGTAGCATAGGAGGACGAATGGGGCGTATATTCCGAAAATGATGAAAGATTTGTATTATTTCCTCAAAAGTGGGTTCATACACATACCCTTTAACAGCAGAATTCGCAAAACAGACGGGACAATGAAGATTACACCTATTGGTTAGATCCACTAATGCAATGCATGGAGTTGATAAATGTTTTTCGCACAATCCACACGAATACGGACATCCTTTTTCATTCCTTCTTAATTGATTTGATGGTCGTATTGACATATTAGAACGTGAACCAATTTTTTCCGAAAATCCCGTATACCATAAATAATCATCTGGATTAGTCCCCAGTCGATCTTCAAATACACCATGAGAAACACATTTCTTTCTCATCAGAATTTCATTTTTCTCTTCATTCCAATAAATCTCAGCATCTATGCATTTCAAACACACAGGACAGATAGAGATCGTGCTACGAATATGCATTTCATATTAGTTATTATTGTTATATATTTATGTCTCACGAAAATAATTCAAAATACCTAAATAAAGGTTCGAGGATGAAGGTGTATTAATCAAATTAAGATTAGAATGATTTGCCCATAGTTTCATTTTCCTAGTTGGAATACCTTAATTATATCACTATATCCCTCAAACTAGATTATCGAAAGTCTATTTCCTTTTATATTTCTTCTTGTATAAACTCATATTAATTGTAAACTTCATGATTGTAAGACAATCAACGAAGATGTCATGAAATACCTTTAGAATAGAATTGTAGGATTCCAGGAACACCTATCCCAAATGAACCTAGCTGTTAAATTTTTCTAAATAGGCTTCTAGCGTAGTTCATGGATGATACGGTTGTGGGTAGAAAATTCATCAGACAAAAACCACTATTCTGATATTCCATTCAAAACGAGGAGTCAAATTCTATTTTATTGTTAGTATCCTAAAACCTTAATTCTTCCCTGCTTTTTGACATTTATGTTCCAATCGTGGGAGGTTTTCAGTCCTTACCAAACAGGGAGAATTTCTCATGGTTCCACCTTAGCACAATTTCCAAATGGTAATCTCATTACTGCATGGTATTCTGGAAGTTCTGAGGGACACTCTGATGTTGGTATATATGCTTCTACCTATAATTTACTTCAAAAATCATGGTCTTTACCTCGATTAATTGAGAAAAAAAACCAAAAATCCTCAGAGGGAAATCCCGTCTTCTTTTTTGATGATAAAACCGACCGATTATGGTTATTTTGGGTTACCATGGATAAACTGATCAATGGACACCTGGGTGGATGGAGTACGTGCCGAATAAAATGTAAACATTCCATGGATTTCGGGAAAACTTGGTCAAAAGTCAGATATTTACATAATTCATGGGGATGGATGACACGTAATAAGCCAATTCGTATGTCAAATGGAAATATTATGCTTCCCATCTATATTGAATTATTACGATATAAATCCACATTTCTTGTTTGTCCTAAAAAATCATTTGAAAAAGGTGCCATAGAGAGTAAATGGGTGAAAATGGCGAATATAGGGGGGGGAGTTCTTCAACCTACTGTGATTGAACTATCCAAAGGACATTTACTTGCATATCATAGAACAGCGAAACGAAGTTCCATTCGAAAAAGAATCGCAATGTCTGAAAGTGTTGATTTTGGTAAAACCTGGAGCCTCGCAATTCCTACTCCCCTCCCCAATCCAAATTCTGGTTCTGACATGGTCAAACTTCGTAATGGAAATATAGTTCTTGCATTTAACAATTCTTCCATTGATAGAAGTAACTTGTCGATTGGACTCTCCTACGATAACGGGAATACTTGGTCTTTCATTAAACTGTTAGAAAGAGAAAAAGGACAAAGATTTTCCTACCCCGCTATTATAGAAGCATCTGATGAAACAATTTATTGTACCTACACAAATAAGCGAATGAACATAAAATGTGTGAATTTTGATCAAGAGTGGATTAGAAGGATTTCTTAAATCATAAATCAAAAATCATAAATTGAACTGATTATTCATCTACAAAATCAGGTGCATGTGAAGTAGATGAGTTGGAAGGATAAATTTCGAGCAGCAGAAGAAGCAAGAGAGGAAGGTGAGAAAGAACAATATGAAGGTACCTTATATGCTCATTATAAAAACATGAAATGGTGGCAAACTATTGGAGATGGGTTCAAATTATTAGCAAAAACCTACTTACCCACACTTCTCATTTTTGTTTCTTTAGCTATAGTGTTTTCATTGATATCCACCTTTATTATGACTGAATATAATTGGAAACTAACGGAAGAGGGTTTCCAATTACAAGTATATATTGATTTATATGGGGATTCGCAAGAAGCATTTGAGAATGTCTGGCCACAAGAGGCTAAGGACTTTTATTCTCTGTACCGCAGAAAAATTTCAATTAACAATGTAGTGAATTTATTTGTGAATTATTTTTCATTGGTTATTGGAGGGATTCTCATTACATCCTACATTTTAGAGATTGCAAAAGGGAAGAAAGTGACAATTTTCGAAACCATAAAACACACCTTTCGGGGAGAGCGTATCACTGTAACTTTGTTATCCACTTTAGTGCTAACTATCTTAACAGCAGCCGGGTTTGCATTTTACTTCATATTTGGAATTGTAATGCTTATAATGATTGGTTTATGTGTTCCCGTACTTGTCGATACAAATTTATCCTTCCGAGATGTACTAAACGACGGATTTAAATTGGGTAAAGAATATCGAATCCGAACGATCATTTTGATTATAGTTGCGGTATTATTCTTCTCATTTTTTGGTAATTTTCTCGCCAACTTATTTTTCTTAGATTGGACAACTGAAGATAAAATAGGATGGTTAGATCCCGCAACAAGAAATTGGGGTATGCTCATTTACGTAAATATGATGAACTTCATAACAACTGCGCTATTTCAACCTATTCTGTTTACTTTTTTGGTATCTCATTATCTTGAATTGACCGTTCAAAAAGAAGTGGAGTGGTTTGATTTTTCTCCCCTTGCAAAAAAGAAAATGATTCCTTTAAAAGATTATTTAAAACCCAAAGATGTTCTTATGAATATTGTCCCCCTTACTATATTCATTATTTTGAGTATTGTGATGACAATTGATTTTTATTTTATATCCTAAATCATTATATTCCATTACTTTTTTCTCATCATTTTAGAGGGGGTAGTGATGATATAACTTTTCTCGGTAACATTCTAAAACGGGGATTTGACTACTTTCATTTTCTAATTCTGAAAATAAATTTCGATTGAATGGAGATAAATCACCATTTCCCGTATGTATTTCTTTCCAATATTTAAGAAACATTTCATCTCTGAGTAAGTGATGATCTAGTAATGTGAAATCAAAGTTCTGGATGATTTGATGAGTATGACTTATTGATTGTTCCAGGAGATGTATCAGTTTTTGATGTCGTAAAATGTAAGTAATTGGACCTCCAAGTGCAATAATATGAATTGGATCCAAATATGGGTCAAAATTTTTGTAGATTGCATTTAATTGTTTTTTAATTTTTATAAGTACATCCAGATCGGAGAATAAGGGCATACCTTGAACATCGGGGAAGAAATAGAAAAACTCATTTTTATGAATGATGATTAGAGGTTGAATGAAAATCTCCTTATGATCCTTTCGAATCCCATGTTGGAACTCTCTGGGAAATATGAGATGAGTCTCTCCGATCACTAGGGAATCCGTAATTTCTTTTCGTAATTCTGTGGGAAGATTCCGATAATAGATTGAAGTATTTCCCAATATCTTATCTACACCGATACGATACGAGAGTATACTATATGCTTCCAAATCCATGTGGAATTTTAGACCTCGTTGTTTTTGATTGTAATTTGTGTTGTTTCGATATTGCTTACAGAAAACCATTTTATCCTTATTTCCATATAGACTTTCAAAAATTTTCTTGGAAGTATGGATATATTTTTTCTCTTCCATGAGTGGTTTAAAATGATCATGATGGTAATGAGAAATAAATATGTGAGTACAATCCTGGCTTTGTCTAATAATTTCATTTGAAAACTGATGCAGTCTTTCATATTCCAACGGATGAGGGATCTTGTACTGTTTAAATGGACCAAGAGCACATCCTGGATCTAATATGATGTGTATATCTGGTGTTGTGACCTTGATGCAAAATGACCGAACACCATAACTTTCACTACATATGGGATTTATGGATAAACAACTTGTTAAGAATTCATTCATTTTCCACACAATTTCCACAATTCAATCTAAAAGATTAACATTGAAACGATCAAGAAATTAGACCTTGTTATAATAAAGTTTGAGATTAAGGATAGTATGGTGTACAAAATAATAAAAACTGTATAAAATCAAGAAAAGTTGGGTGATGAGATTTTTGACTTGGTTTGGAAGATGATGGATAAGACCCTCAACTAAATCGATCTGTAGATTTCTGAAAAGTTAATTCAATATTTTGGATATTTTACGCTACAATAATATATCGAATAATTGTAAACATCTCTTCTTAAGGATGCTGTAAAAGCTGGCAATACTGAATCCTTCCTACTCGATAAGGTCTCCATAGTCTTATAGAAATGAGAAAGGCTTATATAAATTTAAAAATTAAACAGATTACCAGCAAAAAAAAGCAGAGGTAACCAAGCCAGGTCAAACTCCGAGACCGCTTCAATAAAAATTAATTCC
This sequence comes from Promethearchaeota archaeon, assembly GCA_016933055.1. Classification (GTDB taxonomy): domain Archaea; phylum Asgardarchaeota; class Lokiarchaeia; order Sigyniarchaeales; family Promethearchaeaceae; genus AMARA-1. The sequence continues at coordinate 766,943 of JAFGBS010000009.1, forward strand.
AAAAACGTGGGTCGGAAGGCTAAAGGTGCCGGACTTAAGATCCGGTCTCATAGGAGTTCGTGTGTTCGAATCACACCCTCTGCATCAAATTTTACAATACTTGTCCTTTTGGAACTTTTCCCCCGACATGGTTCACCCATTTCTTCAAAATTTTGTAGTGTTCGTCGGCTTTTTCCGGATAAACGTTTACAAGATTGACTGTTTCGGATTCATCCTTTCTCAAATCATATAATTCACTTGATCCATCATCAAAAAATTTGATATATTTATAATTTTCCTTTCGATTTGCGGCTGATGAGCGACCTCCAAGGAAATGAGGTCTTTTTAAAGGATAGTGCCATGAAAGGATCCTTTTTGTTAGCTTCTCTGCCTTTGGGTCGTCTTTAAGGATTGGAAGGATAGATTTTCCATCAAGTTTGTGACTTTTAGGAATATCATATCCAATTATTTCGGCAAAAGTTGGATAAAAATCTAGATTAATGGTAGGAAATTCTGTGGTAGAGTTGCGTTTGGTTACTCCTGGATATGATATAATCTGGTTAACACGCAGACCTCCTTCATAGGTGAAAGACTTTCCTCCACGGAGGTGACCATTTTGAGTTACTCTAGACTCTCCTCCGTTATCACTAGTGAAGACAATAATAGTGTTTTGATCAAGCTTCAGTTCCTTTAGAATTCTTACAATATCCCCTACTCCGTTATCTATCGACCTTAGCATTGAAGCTAAGACGGGGTTATTCTGGCGAAACCATCTTTTACGAATCATAAAGTATTTTCTAATTTTTTTAAAATTTAGGAATTCCTTGAGAATTGAGAAGAATTTATCAATCTCTGCTTTGAAATATAACTTCTCTTTTAGACCTATCAGATTTTCAGAGGTAAAATTTCGTCTTTTTTTAGAAAAATATTTTATATCCTCTAGTTTAGCGTCTAGAGTCGTATGTACTGCATAATGGCTTAGATACAGAAAAAATGGCTCGTTTTTATGCCTTTTTATAAATTCTACGGCTTCATAATTCATTCGATCCACTAGATACTCGTTATTTCCTAAAACTGTTTCAATATTCGGATCAATTTTTGTGTACGGGTGAAAATAACTTCCTCCAGCAATCCCCTTTTGTTCCGAAATTCGAACTTCATCGAATCCGTATTTCTCAGGTCCAAATTTTACTCCTTTTTTGTCATACCCTGATAAATGCCATTTTCCAATTATACAAGTGAAATATCCAATAATTCTGAACATTTCAGCTAGAGTTAGGATTTTGGGATTAATTCTAAAATCCGTATCTTCTGGGAGTTCATTATCTGCAAAACCTCCCTTTCCGCTATCGAGTGGGAGAAACCATTCAGAATTTGGTCGTAGATAATCAGTGATCCCAATACGGGGAGGAGCTTGTCCTGTTAATAAACCTGCTCTGGATGGACTACAAACTGTTGAACTAGCATAAGCATTAGTAAAACGCATTCCTGTTGCTGCTAGGTTGTCAATATGAGGAGTCTCATTATACCTATTACCATAACAGCCAAGTTCTGCCCATCCAAGATCATCCACAAGGATAAAAATGACATTAGGTCTATCCATCTTCTTCTTTTTTCCTACTAATGTTATTGGTTTACTATTTATGAAGAATTCACAAATACTATGTACCATATGTTGAAAATTCTCCACCAATTTCCAACTCTCTTTCGATAGTAATTCTTATCTATATTATTTCTTATCTAAATTATAAATAGTTTTAAAACCTTCATGGATTGCCTCCATTAGCGTTCTTGGTTTCTTGCAATCCCCAATTCTATACAATTTAGAAGATAAATCCATCTTCTTTAGTTCATTATACAAATTCTGGTTTGGGCTAACCCCCGTGGCTAAAATAAATGTATCGATATGTTCCAAGGTTTTTTCTTCTTCATTGTGGGTGAAATGTACACATTTTCCCTCAAATTTCGTGATATTGGCATTCGTAATTACTTCTATTCCTAAGTGCTTAATTTCATCAAGCATCGTCCAACGGGTGCTCTTTCCAATACTCGTTCCTATTCTTGGAAGCAACTCCAGAATTGTAACGTTACGCGGTCCTCTGAATAATTTCTTCATAATTTCATCCTTGGGAAGTACATTATAAAAACTCAGAAAATGGGCTACATCAGGCTTCATAGCTCCCTTTCTGGCAATCCAAATTGCTGTTTCCACTCCTGTGGCAGCACCTCCCACCACCACAACGTTTTTTCCAATCGGATGGTCACCCGCAAGAGCTTCATCTGCAAAGCAGATATCACTTCCTAGTGATCTATCAATCCCTTTGATGGGGGGGATAGAAAATTTGACTCCCGTTGCACAAATGACCACATCCGCGTCATAATCCTGCACGAATTCTGGAGTAACATCAAATCCCAATTTGAGATTGATTGGTAGATGTGTGATTTGATTTGAATAATATTCATAGATCTCTTTCAAATTTTCCCGACCAGGGGGTACAAAAGAAACATTCAATTGTCCTCCAATATCGGCCTTTTTATCGACAATCAATACATCATGTCCTAAAAGAGTAGCAACTCGCGCGGCTTCCAAGCCCGCAGGACCAGCTCCAATGATCAGTATTTTTTGCGGATTTTCGGTTTGGTGAGACAAATCGTATTTTCCTTCACGAGAGACAATAAAGTTCCTCATGCATTGGATTTCTTCCATTTTGAACACTGCATCAAAACAACCTTGATTGCACCCCACACACTTCATAATATCCCAAAGTTTACCCTTCTTGACTTTTTGAGGTAAATAGGGATCAGCAATCAGGGCACGCCCCATGCAAATCGCATCCGCTTGTCCATCGCGCAAAATGTGTTCAGCTAAAACAGGAGAGTTAATTCGATTACTAGCAAAAACAGGAATATTAACTAAATTTTTAATATTTTCTGCAAGGTAAACGTATGCTCCAGGGGGTACTTGCATGGTTATTTGGGGTACTCGAGTTTCATGCCAACCCCCCGTAACATTGATCCAGTTTATTTTCTCTTCCGCGTATAGTTTGGCAATTTTAGCTTTTTCCACATACGTATTACTTCCGGGAATAAAATCATCTCCAGAAATCCGAATTCCAATCGTATAATCATCCCCCACTCGTTCCCGAACTCTACGAATTAATTCAATCGGAAATCTAACTCGATTTTCCCACGATCCCCCATATTCATCTGTGCGGTTGTTGGTTAAGGGGCTCAGAAATTGATCCATTAAATATCCGGCACTACTAAGCAATTCTACAGCATCATAGTGTGCTCTTTTCGCTCGTAGTGCGGCATCTGCAATAATATCTTGTACTTCATAAATTTCATCAATACTCAATGGACGAGGAGTGGATTTGGCAAATCTGGAATATACTGCAGATGCAGAAATTGTTTCTAAATCGGAGGAAAAATTAATTGCATATCGACCAGCATGATATAACTGAGCGGCGATTTGAGTATCATAATCGTGGATCTTGTCTGCAAGACGTTGTAATCCGGGAATGAAAGAATCATTCTCAATGCTCACCATAGAGGGACCTCCTCCACGTTTTTCAACTGAGCATCCTCCAATAATGATTAAACCGGCTCCCCCTTTTGCTCTCTCCTCGTAAAAGTTGACTATTTGGTCATTTATTGTTCCATCTATGCTATAATTGAGATGCATCGCTGGAACTATAATACGATTAGAAATTGTAACAGAATGTAAGTTTAAAGGCTCGAAGAGCTTGATGAATTTCATACATTCTTTGTGTGTTTCTGCTTTTTTGAAATTTTACAAATTCTAGAGACAAACCTTTTTTAGCCTTTTAAATCGAGTTAAATCAACTACATGTGATATGATAGTGGAATATTGAAGGATTTGAAAACAAATGGTAAAATCAATGTTTAAAGCTCTAGGTCTTCCTAGGGGGAGAGAGCCTGTTATTGTGGATTACACAAGAACCGCAATTGGTAAAAAACGAGGTGGCTTACTTCGTAGGATCCGAGGGGATGATTGGATTGTTCATTGCATTAAAGAACTTGCAAATCGAAATTTCGAAGGGTTAAATCTTGAGAAAATGGGTGAACAGGGACTGGTTGATTGTTTAGTTGGTAATAATTCTCAGATTGGTGCAACTGCACTTGATGTTGGAAGAACTGCTTTACTATCATCAGGTCTCCCTTGGACTATTCCGGGGGCATCTGTTAACCGACAATGCTCTTCTGGGATGCAAACTGTATATTTTGGATGGCAAGAGATTGTTACAGGTGATAAAGAAATTGTATTCGCTGGTGGCGTAGAAGCACAAACTGTATATCCGATAATGGCGGATTTGAATGTGTCTATGGGTGCTTATGTTCAAACAGTCCCCCCTAATCGAAAAATAACCGAAAATCCATATGTAAGGGCTTCCGAGGAAAAATATGGTCATCCAATGGCCGGTCAGATTGAGGGCGCCGAACTCATGGGACGCGTATGGAATGAAAAAATAGGAAATTCACGGGAAGAATTCCGACTTGAATTAGATCAATTATCGCTTCTTTCCCACCAAAAAGCCTTAAGACCATCTGCAATCGAAGCACGAGGTCGAGAAATTACTCCTATCAAAGTTCCTAAGTTAGATGAGAAAGGAGAACCAATTCTAGATGAAAATCATCAGATGATAGACTCTGAAACGGAGATAGCCGATGTGGATGAAGCCCCTCGACCAGATACAAGTCTCGAGAAAATGCAGAAACTCAAAGGTATCGTAAAACGAAAAACAGGTTACTTAACTGCAGGGAACTCTTGTCCCGAATCCGATGGCGCGGCGTGTTTGATTCTCACATCACGGGAATATGCAGAACAGAATTCCCTGCCTATCCGTGGTACCTTAGAAAATTGCTTTGTTATTGGAACTGATCCGATACTCATGCTTACAGGTCCAATAGCTTCTACCAAAGGATTAATGAGAAAAGCCGATATTAAATCGTTGGATGAGATGAAGTTCATTGAAATAAATGAAGCATTCTCTACGGTTGTGAAAGCAAGTTCCTATGAGTTGGGATTGGATTGGAAAGATCCCCGATTTAATCAACATGGAGGTGCAATAGCAATTGGGCATCCAACTGGAATGACTGGAACACGCCTAATAGGTACAATACTCCACCAATTGGAAGATGCCCAAGAAGATGTCGGCTTAGCAACTCTATGTATCGGTTTGGGGATGGGTTTTGCCGCAGTTGTGAAGCGAGAAGGCGCATAAATCAGAAATTTAAAGCAGAAAATTTTTTTTCTCGATTTTTTTCTGGTTTAATATTTCTCTAAATTAATTATTCCTTTTAAAACACTTAATAGGTAGCTTTTTCAAAAGTTAAGCTTATGTTTAAGTGAGAGACATATGAGTATTAAAACAATTAGTGCAAAAGGGATGAGATGGTTAGTATGGTCAATATATTTCATTATGCTCGTTACAATTATCATCTCGTGGGTGTTTTATCCAGTAAGATATGATTTCTTCTACGAAGCGACAAGCGTATTGGGCGGACTTAGTACGGGAAATGCTGAACTCCCAAATTTTCCTTCGTGTCTAATTTTTTCCATAGGTTTTGGGATATTAGGAGCTATGGCAACTTTTATTGCAATAGCGTATTTTAGGAATTCTAAACGGTTTCGATTCGCAATTGTAAAAGGTGTTTTACTTATAGTAGTGGGCTTAGGTGCGATTGGTATTGCGGTTCCACACGATTTCGAACCACTTAGGATATTCCATATTATGGGAGCATTCATGTTCTTATCAGGCATTGCAGTACTCAATTTTGCATTCCAGTTACTTCATTGTATCTCCCTATATAATCCACAATGCCCAGATCGCGATTTGGATTATTATATCGATTATACATTTGTGGTATTATTAATTATAACAGCAGCGGTGTATTTTACCACGGAAATTTTATTTTATTTCTGGCCTGCATTCCCATGGATTCAACCTCCACTCGCGCAAAAAACTGTGTTATTCACAGCAGTAATTGCCGCAGGTCTTCTGGATTTGGATGATATTAAATGAAAATCTCATTGAAATTTTACATAGACATCTATTGACATATACAAATTAGAAAAATCATGCAGCTGATATTATTGAGAACAATGTGGCAATTTAATAACCAATATTGTACCCACTACTCTATATAGTATGAACTACGGTAAAATTCTATCCGAATGAGTGTTGGATAGGTTCTTTTAGATTAAGCTTGCCTAGTAATTACATAATCCAATACTGAATTATTGACGAATTTTTCCACAGTTATCCTATTTTGGTACAGTATAAATTCCCAATCCATTCGTAAAATTGGGTACTTCCTTGGAACAACCCTAATAACCGTTTAAGGATCGGTATAAATTCTAATTACTCAAAATTTGGAAATAGTAATCCTATTTGCTCTTTCGAATGAATAATTCAAGCAGCAACAAATCAAGAATTCTAAATGACAGATTTAACCGACTAGAAATGAAGCCACCATCATTCCATAATAGGTTGGGGATTTTCTAATCAATACTTTCCTCCTTATTTGATCTTCACCTAAGATGCCTTGAAGCATTAGCATTCCCGTAAAACCGCAACAGAGTGCTTTATCCAAATGAGAATAGATCTTTGAAGAAAGAGTTGGATCGTTATATCCAATAATCCATTTCTCAACCAATCGGTCAAAAAGCTCTGCATCCTTGTAATGACCATATGGTCCACTTTTTTCATGAGTATGAGCCAAATCTGCACTTATTATTACAACAATTCGCTTTTTATGCATACTAATAATTTTACCAAGATGAGTTCCAAAATCCACCGTTATTGATATAAAATCTTTAGAAACTTGAGACTTTTTCTGAGGTTGGGATATAAAAACATAGCGTAAATCTGAAAGATCCCTCAAAAACCATAATGGGACTGTTTCTCCCCAACGTAATGGAATAGGTTCACGTCTAGAGAAAGCCATAATTCTATCAACCGGCAGACCATAATTCTCTAAATAAGTAAGTAACTCTTTAGTGAAATCTAGATCAATGGTAACATGAACCTTGTAATCTTGGTACTCACCATTCCATTCAGCTGAACCACTAGCATATTCGTTGTAATACAGTCCAAAATCCTTAGCTAGGGAGATCCCATGGGGAGATGTGATTATAATCACATCAGGATTTAGTTCGGTAATTTTGTTTGCGATTTGGATCATAGCTTGTTTAACTTCATATCTTCCATCAGATTGGGATGGTGATGCATCCAAAATAAGTGCTCCATGTGGCACAATAAATGCAGCAGCTAGGACCATATTAAGACCTCCTTCCTTACCAAATAGATTTGACTAATTTACTAATGTATTGAAGAAAAATTTATGCCACACAGAAATTAGAACATATAGTCCCTTTTTCTACTTCAGAAAAATAGTAACATTTTTTAATAATGCGTCATGGGAATCTAATGGGAATATGAAAATGGTCGCTCAAAAATTTACTGCCTTCATTAACAATTACTGGTATTTAGCGACCATTCTTAATATGGATTAGTTCCGCTAGGTTCCAAAAAACGCGACCATAAAAGCATACTCCCAACTGCGCGGAACATGATTCATTTTCATTTTAATCCAATAATCTGAAAAGGTCAATAAAAACATACTGAGACTGCTCGCTAAATCTCATACAATGCCGAGAATTCATAACCAAGGGATGTAGGACTCGTTACATGGCTGAAACGTGTCTTAGGTGAAAATAATCAGCACAAAACCCCCTACTTCTTCTAAAAAAACTCATGCTAACCTAAAATCGTGTTGAATAGCACCACCCAACCATCCCTCATTTTTTTCTATCTTGCGAGTATGGGACCGTTGTGTAGCTTGGGAGCACCCCCATCCGTACATGGGGCAGAACGGAGGTTCAAATCCTCCCGGTCCTACTTAATTTCAATAATTCAATTCAAATCGTTTTCGTATCATTTTTTCGATAAATTTCTGTGGCATGTAACGCATAAAAAATCCCATCAATTTCGCATTTTTCCCCGTTGTGTAATGATATTTAGGATGTTTGAGTTTGAGTATTTTCATAACTTGTTTTGCAATAACTTTAGGATGAACAGAATTAGTCAGTTGGCGTCTTCGACTTGCTCTTGCTTTTTCAATCTCGACTCGATATGGTGAGTCTTTATTGTAGTCTAAATTTTGAGTAATTGAGGTATTAGCATACAGCGGAGCTATTGCAATTACCATAATATGATATTTCGCAAGCTCATTCCGTAGTCCTTGTGTAAATTTATCGAATGCTGCTTTAGATGCGGCATAAATGGTGGAAAATGGCATTGGATTCGTACCTGCCATGGAAGTAATATTTATAATAACACCTTGTTGTTTTTCGCGCATTTTTGGAATAAATCCTTTTATCAGTCGAATTTGAGAAAATAAATTCGCATCAAAAATCTCTTGTATTCTATCGAAAGTGATTTCTTCAACAGATCCGATTTGTGAATAACCCGCATTATTTATTAGAAGATCAAGGGAACCAAGTTGAGCAATAACAGCATCGATAGTTTTAGGTAGCAATAAATCCATCTTGAGAAAATTAACCCCCGGTATTTTATTAGTCTCAGATAAAGAATCGGGATGCCGAGAAGTTCCAAATACCTCATAACCTTCTTGTACTAAACTTTTAGCTATTTCATGACCAATTCCCCGGGAGGCACCAGTTACTAGAGCCTTTGGTTTATACATAATGATACTTTTAAAATGCAGAAATAAAAGAGTTTAGGTGAATTTTAATGATGTAGTGTTTTTTTGAATTAATGCCCAGTATAAAATACCTACTATGACCAGCATTACTTCAAAAAAGATCAGCGGAAAAAAGGGATTCGTCACATCTGCAACTAGTCCAAATAATGGAGGTCCTAAAACAGCGCTCCCGATCGTAAAGAACTTATAAATACCTATAGCTGAACTCTTCTTCTCTTCTGGGAAGTAATTTAGACTCATAGTATCGTTCGATTGAATAACTGCGGAATTTAATATTCCAAATACTACACCTGCTATCGTAAACAAAACTATCGTTGGATCGATAAAAATCAATACCAAAATAATGGAAGCGGGTATTCCAAGAAAAAATACAAAAGGAATTACTTTTTCTAAACGGTTACGAAAAAGTATAGGTATAAAGATATATGTACCTACGTCAGCAACTACAGGTGGTAAAAACCATAACCCAGCTAACGGACCAGATGCTCCAAATTCATCCAATATAATGTCAGTCCAGTAAATTCCTGAGCCAAGAAATACCATTGAGGAAAAGAAATTGATCATTATAAACCCGGTGAATTTTGGATCTCTAAACAGTTCGACTACAATTTTTAGACTCCTTTTCTCTGGATCATCTTCGATATCTACCTTCAGAGTCGAATCAAATTGAACAGGATTATCATGGATATTCAGAAATACATTCAGGAACGATAATAACACTATCCCATCCAAAAACAAAAAGCTATATCGACTTTCGAAAAGCGTAAAAATCGCAGGACCAAATAATGATCCCATTAAATAACCAATGAGCATCGCGGCTGATATATACCCGATAGGTCTACCCCTCTCATTCTCAGGGTAATAATCATTTATAAGAGCAGTTACTACTCCAATGAATGAATTTGTTCCTAATAATAATCGGGCTACGTAAACAATCTCTAAAGAAGTAGTGAAGAATAAAATAATAAACGATATTACCGAAAAACTAAAACTCAGTAAAAGAGTTTTTCTTCGCCCTAGTTTGTCACTCCATAATGCTAAAGGAATGATCAAAATAAGTTTTCCAAAATTATAAAACGCTCCCGCAAGAGTAAACGCTGTATTTGTTCCGGAAAACCCACCAACTAAGGATTCATACGCGGAAAGTGGTGTTTTTGCTAACACAATCATAGTGGCTTGATTTACCATGTTTTCCACGATGATTATAATGATGAAACCGAGTGTCGCCCTTCTCCTTAATCGAAGGTACTCAGAATTCTTTGGGTGCATTGAATTACTGAAATCCTCTACCATATCCTTTCCTTTATAACTTGGAAGATAAAATTTATTTTTTCTCCGAATGATTACTTAGACCATGAATGAGTCGTTCACGAAAATCGCCTATATTGGAGCAGGAAGTTTTCGTTTTAGTTCGGGATTATTTCTTGACATTTGTCGAGCTAAGGAACTTTCCCCCCTCGAAGTCGCATTGTGTGATATAGATCCACGGTCTCTTTACATTATGGAAAAAATGTTTATAAATATGGCCAAAAAAGCAAAAAGGCTCAATGGTATCGACATAAAGATTAGAAGTACTACCAATCGCGAAGACATTCTGGAGAACGCAGATGTCGTATACAAGTCGATTTCTGTAGGAATCCAAGAAGCAGAATGGTATGATATCCATCTTCCGTACAAATTAGGGATTCCTCAAAATACAGGAGATACAGTCGGACCTGGAGGAGTGTTCCGAGGATTACGTACCAATCCCGTTGTTGCAGATATAGCACGGGACATGAAACGCCTCTGTCCAAAAGCAATGTTACTAAATTACACGAATCCTCAAGCTACTACAGTATTAGCCGCACACACAGTAGCGCCTAATATACAATACATTGGGCTTTGTCATGAACTATTCGGAGGAATGAAAACCCTTCAATCCTTTTTCAATAATAAGCTGAATTACACCATACCAGAGTGGCAAGATTTTGATTTTGAATACGCAGGTGTTAATCATTTTGCTTGGATAACGAAACTGTATTACAAAGGTGAGGATTTATATCCCAAACTGCGAGAACATGCTCATGGATTATATTTAAAAAACTATAAAAATAGAGGATTTAATTTCCATTTATTAGAAAAATATGGTTGGTATCCCTATCCTGGATCGCGTCATATTGCTGAATTTTTACCAGATTATTATAATTACTTTAACCATAAAATTCAAAGTCCACATTGGAAATTTCCCGTACTCCGAAATGTGAGATTACTGGAAACAGCAAGAAAAGCAGCTTATCTTATTTTTAAAATCATCGGAACTGGATTGTGGATCCCAAAACCGAGATCTAGTGGAGAACTTGCAATTGAAATGACCACTGCAATGTTGAGCGATGTTCCTACTAAATTTGTTGTTAATCTTCCTAATGCAGGTGGCATTATACCGCAATTACCGGATGATTCTGTTGTTGAAGTACCAGCTGTATTTAATGATGGAAAAATCGCGCCTGTTTCTCCTATTAATATTGATCCCACCATCGCAAGTCTTTTGCGATCACATGCAGAACAACACCGGTATACGGTAAGTGCGGCTTTGGGAAATGATCTCGATCTTGTCGTGAAAGCGATGCTTCATGATCCTATGAATCAGTGGATAGAGGATCCAGATCGTATCGAATATCTAACTAAATTAATGCTGTATTATGAACAACGATGGCTACCCGATGAATGGAAGGAATGGATACCGAAAGAACAGGAATTAAAAGAATCCAAATGGTGGGTATCTCCCAAGGATTTAAGAAAATTAGGTAGAAAATATAAAGAAAAAAAATTCTCACTTACCCAAAACCTAAAATCCAAAGCCTATTTCGATTCTATGGTATTTGATTGAAATTAATTGATAAAATTTTATAAGAAAAAATATTTTTTTAATTTTTACTTGGTCTAAATCCCAGAAATATTAAAATATATGCAGCCAACATTAATGCTCGTGCTGGAGCGATCATGAATGGATATATTTCTGACAAAAGGGCGTCAAGAGCTCCACTTATTCCAAAAAAAATCCATCCAATTCCAAGAGCTATCGCTTTTTTGAATTCTGCCGTACCTTTAATTTTCCGAGAAAGAATAAAGAATCCTCCTCCGAGTACAGCCACTGAACCTAAAATATAGAAAGCATTTATTACTAATAATACGCCGATAAACGATATATCCATTAGTTGTTCTGTAAACTCCGGGTCAACAGGCTCTAGAGTATATATAAAACTCATGTCAGGAAATATGTAAAAAAAGATCCAAAAGAGAATTGCAATCGGAATAAATATCCACAGAATTTTGAATCGCCATTCGGTTTTAAAGATATTGAATCCCAAAATCATTGCAAAAATCATCGCTAATGGTGTGGATGTGTAACTCAGGTACGCGTAGACATTTCCTAAAATATTCTTTCCAAATAACAGAAATCCAAATGAAGTAGCAGGACCCAAGTAGAATGATCCCAGTGTGATCATTAAGAGTCCAACAAGAGGGAGAAGACCTTTTTTCGTTTTCATATATTTTATTAAGAAATAGAATCCTGCAGAAAATCCAAATAGAACGTTGATCACTGCCGTAATACCATTAAAATAATCATAGAAATTCATGATGTAACCTCCTTACTCTGACATAAAAATGCTCATTTTATTGCTAAATAAATTGAGTAATACCTAGATAATCTAATTTTATCACACTTCCAAAGTAGGTAATTTATATAGGAGCTTGACGCTAATTTAGGTGGAGAGTGTGTGGATATGTTAACACAAAAACAAGTCAAGAAATCACTTGGATTGGAAGTTAGGGAACTAACTGAGGAAGAATTAAACATAATTACTGATAGTATGAATGATTTGATAGAAATAGTGATAAGGAATGTAAAAACATTTCCTGAGGGTAAACGTGCGATCCCTATCAAAGATCTTAACGAATTCGTAACAATGATTTTTCGAAACATGAGGAATATACCGCAAGGGTTTAGAAGAAAAACTGTTAATCGGTTAAACCGAATAAACAAATTAATAGTACATAATCTTGTCACAAACTTCACATTTCTAAAACGTTTCATCGAGGATCCAGCAATTGCGATTCGAGAATTTCATTTAAAAGAAATAGAATAAAATAACCAATCCAATTCCAATTCTTTTTTACAAATTAACATCTATTTTACACTTTCAAGCGAGTAGGTAAACGTTTTAACTTATAATATCATAAAACAGCGTGATATGTATAAATCGGAATCAGAATGTGATCTTACATTAGGATGAATAGATAACATGATTGGTAACACATCTTGGTTCGTTTAAATTCCCCGATCAGATGTAGAATAGATCGATCCTTGGTGCGGGTTCTTGGGAGGGTAAGCGTTTTAAAACTAAAGCCGAATGCGTAGCATGAAGCATGTATATGTTGATTTTTCACCAAATTGACCGCACTTCGTACTATATACCCTCTATTCACCTAAATGTAAAATTTTTGAATATCACAGCATAGAATTTAACAAATTAAACCTATATGAGGTGATACCCAAAAAGCTTACCTATATGTCAGGATGGGTAGATAAACCCTATATAGTTCAAACCTATATCTATTGTACATTCATAAGTTTAAAATATCAAATTTCATTAGACTCATGCTACGCATTCACCTTTATATTTACCCTCGAACCCGAAGCAAGAACATTCATCTATCTTCATTTGATCGAGAACTGCATCGCTGAATTTATTCTGGTTTATTCGTTCCATGCTGCTTTACGATAGTCTTAATTTTACTGGTCGTTATTTACAATCTATTGGATTGTAAAAATGTCGATGACTAAAGTCATACAAACGAATCAATTTCTTTTTTTAGGGATGCCTCTAATTCAGAACCATGGATGTCTTAATTGTTCGGCACACCAAGGTAAATTCCCCCATTGATGTTTTATATGGATCTCATGATGTCGAATTAGCTCCCTCATTTCTGGAGGAAGCAAAAGAAGTGAAACAGCGACTTTATCATTGGTTTCCCTTTGATATAGTATATTCATCCCCCCTTACACGTGCATTAAAATTAGCCAAATACCTTCAAGGAGATAATGTTATCATTGATGATAGATTGAGGGAAATAAATTTTGGACCGGAATGGGAAATGAAAAAATGGGCGGATCTCCCCGATTTTACTGATTGGTTTCTTAACCAAGCGGTTCCTCCGAATGGAGAATCCTATGTGGACCTATCCAATCGAATTAAACAATTTTACGATGAATTATTTGAACAACGACCAGGAGAGAAGATTCTTATCACAGCCCATGCTGGAGTAATTCGTTGCACTATCTCATTATATACAGGTGTTCCGTTGCGAAATATGTTTTACTTCCACGTAAAATATGGCGGCGCTCTTCATCTCAAATTGGAGGAATATCCTGAACAATATTATCGAGAACTTCCTTCAATTTTATTACCCAAAATAAGTGTTCACGGTTTTAATTTATAACTTTCATTATATTTAGATCTCTATGAAAGAATATTTGGGTACATCATTCCATACTAATGATTTTGGATTTATTTCGAAATTACAGAAACAATTGGAAACCGAAATCCCTGTTCTCCCTCCCGAATCCATAAAAAAATTCGGATTCAAATATTGTAATGGCCGTATTACTCACCTTTATCTTAGTAATAAGCAACTTGAAACCATCCCAAATTCATTAGCTAATTTAACAAATCTGAAATTGTTACATATTCATCGAAACCATTTAGAAATTATACCCAAGTCTGTTTTGAATTTATCTAATTTAGAAGAACTTTCAATTGGGAGTAATCCCCTAAAAGAGATTCCGGACTGGATCGGATCTTTAACTTCGCTAAAAAAATTGTACCTATTTGGATTAGAACTAAACAAATTTCCATTATTTCTTAAAGGTTTACCATTATGCCGTTTAGCATTATATAATAACCGAATTACCAAGATTCCCAACTGGATAAATACTTTGAGTTATTTGGAGGATTTGACAATTGGTAACAACAAGATAACCAAGATACCCGAGGAACTATGCCAGCTCTCATATTTGAAAGAATTTTCAGCCTTTGGTAATACGATAACTTCGATCCCTGAATGTTTAAGTGGCTTGAAACAGCTAGAAGAACTAATTTTACATGAAAATGAAATAGTTGAACTACCTAAATCGATATCTAAACTCAAAAACTTATCGATTCTGTCATTATATGGAAATAATTTGTGCGATCTACCAGATACAGTAGTTGAATTAAAATCTTTACGAACTATCTGGCTTCATAAAAATCCGAACCTAAAATTAACTGTAGAAATCAAGTCTTGGTTAAAATATCAGGAAGACAAAGGATGTAATGTGAGGTATTGACTGAATTCATTTCCTTTTTGCAATATTGCAAAAAGATTAAATAATCCTATTAATTCAGAAGACATAATAACTTCTATTTTGCAAATATGCAAAATATTTAAGGAGGACTGAAACGCCATTCAAAATGAAGATGTCATTGTGGAATTTAAAAATGTCACAAAAAACTTTGGAAGTTTTACTGCTGTATCTGATCTAAACTTAAAAATTTATCGTGGAGAAATTCTGGGATATTTAGGAGAAAATGGAGCGGGAAAATCTACCACCATGAAGATGATGGCGAATTTATTGAGACCAACTAAGGGACAAATCTATATACGGGACAATGCTGGTGAACTGGAACAACTTACATCACGGAGCAAAGATCGTTTACTTAACAATATTGGATTTCTTATCGAAAATCCTGCTTTCTACGGGGATATGAGTCCTCGTGCAATATTAAAATATTTTGGAGAGCTTAAAGGCTATCCAAGAGATAGGATTAATGACCGAGTTGAAGAAGTAGTAGAAATGATTGGTATGACCAAGTGGATTGATGTAAAAATAAAAAATTTCAGTAAAGGCATGCGACAGAAGATAGGCGTTGTTTCTGCCATAGTTCATAATCCTGATATCGTGGTTTTAGATGAACCGCAAACTGGTCTGGATCCCTCGGCACGTCTACTTGTAAGAGAATTCATCATGCAGCTTAAAGATATGGGAAAAACCATTTTTCTTTCTTCGCATCTCTTGTATGAAATCAGTGAAATTGCGGATAGGATAGCAATCATTTCTCATGGAAAACTCGTAGCCATAGATACTCTTGAAAATTTAGAAGCATTGGGAAAACTTAGTGTGATTCACTTGGAACTCAGCACACCAATAGAAGAAGTACCAACTTTTATCCCCAGTATTGTCAAAACTATCCAACCCTATTTGGGTGAACAACGAAAAACTGTAGTATTTGATAACAAAACTGGTGTTATCAAGATCCCATTTGATGGAAACCCTGAACACCAATCTATGATCTTAAAAGAATTGATTAGACAAGGTTTGGACATATTAGAGTTTAGCGTACCAAAGGCTGGATTGCTAGAAGACCTTTACATTGAATTTGTGAATAAACGTCAGGAGGAATTATAATGAGTGATAAAAATATCATTCTTGAACCTAAGAAATTTGAAGGAAGATTTTACAAAGCCTTAAGGCAAATCTGGAATACGATGAAGTTTGAATGGCAGAGGAAATGGAGTTCATTACTTGCTATGATAGGAACTGCCATACTAATATTCGTTTTAAACTTGGTAATTGAAGTACTTCAACTTAATCGTGGTGGTGAGCTTGCTGCTACAGCATCCGAATACGCTCAAAGTTATATGGGATTTATTAGTTTGTTTATTTATATCATTGGTTGCACTTTTGTCGGTTCAATTATCGTAGAAGATTTTGAAAAATCAACTGGGAACCTCTTGTTTCCTAAAATCACCAAAGAAAGACTACTAATTGGTAGATTTACTGCAAGATACATATACGGGTTTCTAGCATTGCTTACTTACTATACTGGTGTCACTATCATAACTTTTATACGATTTAGTGTAATTCCTGTCAATTTATATGCATCATTCCTTTGGGCAGCGTATTATTTACTAGCAGTATATGCATTTGTTGCCTTATTCAGTAGTTTCTTTAAAAGAACGGCTGGTTCAGTTATAGTGAGTTTACTTTCTCTATTAATTGTATTTACGATGGTACAGAGTATTTTACAATTCACAGGCATAACAATAGAACCATTGTTATTTCTAACTTATTATAGCAATATTATAACCTACACATTCAATATGCCCGAAGAACGATTTCAAGAGCTCCCGTTCGGACCTCCTAGTAATCCAGACGCTCAAACGTTTTATCGATGGATTACACCAAATGAACTGGGTGCTGGGATCGGCTTAATGGTGTATACAGTGGTATTATTAATAGCAGCCTATATTATTTATGAGTTTCGTCAAAGTAAAGGAAACATGTGAATTGTTTTCCTACTTCTTTTTTCTATAATCTTATAAAAAACAAAGGTAATATGTCGATATGAAACAACATTCCCCAAGAAGACCATTTGATGATATTAAATATTCTTCTCAACTGCTGATCAGAAATTATATACCTTTTTTAAAAATGCAATTATTTGCTATAATACTGACTTTAATCACTTTTTTTATCATCATTGGAATCGGATTTGTTTTTCGGGTTTTATTTAGGCAAGAAATTTCTGAACCCATTCGATATATAATGCGTGTGTTTATTATCATTTTTGGTGGATTCATTACGGTATTTTTATCCACAACAAATGGTCTGGCAGTGGATATATTTGATTCTGGAGATGAATTTACAGAATTTCGAAACGCATTCAAATATTTTGGGAAATATTGGTGGCAATACCTCATAATTTCCATTATAGTTTTTGGATTTCCTAATGCATTTCAAGGGATTATATCAGAACCTCGTATTCGAGGATTAATTCAAGATATACAATGGGACAAATTCATGTTTTACGAAGCAATTGGATTAATTTTTTCTTATGTTTGGTATAGTCTGTTTATGTGCGTTTATCCTAGTTTAACTGTGCAAGGTAATTTAAAGCATGCATTTGTGGAGAATTTCCGAATATTAAAAGTGGACGCGAAACGGGTATTTGGAACGTGGGCTCTCTTTTTTTTACTATTTCATTTACCCATTTATGTATTTGGCTCCCTAAGCTTAATTTTACATGTCCCCCCATTCGGCATATTCTGGATATTTTTTACTTTAGTGAATCTGTTCTTGGGTACCCCTTTACAATATTTAGTAGCAACAGGAATGTATTTTAATATTAAATTTGAACGGTTTGAATCCATAGAATAAGGAAAATAAAATGCCTTCTAAGAAGAATGACAGAATCGAACTTAACTGGAAACCAGAAAAAATTGAAGAGTTAATGACGATAAAAAGTCCGGATGAAGCGATAATTCTTCTACACGAAGATAAGAAACAAATCATAGAGTTATTGATTTCAAATAATGCAATGACAATCCAACAGTTGTCTAAAGCGACACATAAAAATCCAGGAACTATTAAAAGACACCTAAATGATTTAATCGAACACCGATATGTCTATAAAAGTGGACAAAAGCAGTCAGAATACAATGTAAAAATGAAGTTTTACTCATGCGTTGCAAAAGAATTTAAAATTGATATTCGTATCCCAAAAGAAAAAAAAATGAATTAATCTTTTTTTACCGAAGCTAATCGGTAAAATTTCCCCTTTTTTTCTCCTTAGTACTGTGCGGTCATCTCCCTTTTCCACAAGAATCCATCCAAAATACGATTTTTACATGTTACCATCAAAATTGCTAACCAAACGCACCGCGTACAGTATAGGTACCCCTTTATACATTTGTCGTATGAAAAAAAATGAAAAGAAATGCGATTAGGTTCAACAAATGTAGATTAATCATACATTTTCTCAATTTTTACAACTTTTTTACTTAAGGGGACTGATCCATTAAAATACATATGCAGATTATGGTTCAGATTGTGGAAATCCATTTTTTTGATTTTTTCCGATTGATCCACGCTACTATATGTATTCCAAAAGAGTAGTGTTTCATTATGGAGCGTTTCTCGGTATTTTTTGATAAAATCAATCATTGCAGAAAGAGTTTTTCCGGTATAGGTAGTTTCCAGTTCCATGTTATCGATCTCCTTAATGAGATCTACAGCATACTTACCCTTATCAGTTACAATCCCATAAGTCCCGCCAAAATAATTCGTATTTATTTCTAGCCTCTGCTCTAAGGAATTTTCCGAAATTATCGGTATTGTTGAGTCATATTCTCGTAAGTATTGGTAACATTTTTTTGCTAAAACTATAGCACGTTTCCGACTTGCAAATTGTTTTGAACTTACTGTAACTCCGATTATTTTCGATTTTAATCCTGCCAGTTCACACCCCAATAGTAAACCTGCTGTGGTTCCAGAGCTACCAGTTGTGGTGAATATATAATCTGGCTCAGGAAGAATCCCCTCATCAATTTGGTGTTTTAGTTCAAAAGCTCCATTCACAAATCCTATAGTTCCTATTTTATTACTTCCACCCGCCCAAATTAGATAAGATCGCCAATGAGTTATCATATACCAAATCATTGCCATTGCTAGACCAATTTGAGTTTTTTTATGAATTATTTTTGCATCATAATATAACTCTAAAAGCAAATTATGTCTTACATGCTCAGTTAATGGTTGATTTTGGAGAAAGACCACACTTTTTAATCCTAATTGCTTACAGAACATGGAATTAGCAACACAATGATTTGATCCGATTCCCCCCATAGTTAAGATATGCTTTTTCTTATTTTTTAGTGCATAACCGAGAAGGAATTCAAACTTACGTGGCTTGTTCCCTCCGTATTCGGGATTTGATTTATCATCTCGTTTGATATAAATTCCATAAAAATCAAGTTTCTTTTCTAATCCATTCAATCGATGTACCGGGGTTGGTGCATCAATTAGCGATATCCATGGAATTTTCTGTAATCCGGGATATTGTTGCATGATATATGGTAATTCTTTTTCTTGTTTGTTCTCATTCTTCATTTTTACGCCAACTCGTTCCTATTACTAAATCTGCATACTTACCCATAACCTCGAGGTAATATTGATATTCTTTGTCCGAATGAACTTTATTAACTTGGTCTCGCAATCTTTCAATTTGAAGATACCGATCCTCAGCATTATCGGGAACTATTTCATGCTGGAAAACGGGAATTAGATCTATATTTTGTATGAATGTTTTTTGTTCATTTTTACAAGAGCCTTTAGCAATTTTTATTTTAGAAATCAAGTTTAACACTATGTGTGGATTGGATTTATTAGCTGATAAATTTCCCAAACTATAAAGAATGGGAACTATTCGGTCCGGGTCTCGATCAGTTTGATAGAATTCATAGGGTTGAATGCAATGAGGATGATGACAGACAATTAAATCAGCACCTTTTTCTGAAAGATAATGAGCTATCTCTACTTGCCTAGGTGTGGGGAAAAATTCATATTCTATACCCCAATGCAGGGATACCACCACTAAATCACAGCCTTTTTTCCTTAAGTTTTCAATTTGTATTTTCAGGGGACTCAAATCTGGATATATTTTAGGATTATGAAAGGGAATATAATTTATTAAATAGGGCATATCTTCAGGCATAGGTTTGAGATTTAAACTATACGTAAAACCAACAAATCCGAATTGAATTCCCTTTACTTCATAAATTAGTCCTGATTTCTGATTTTCAGGAGTTATATTAGTTCCAAAATGAAGGATACCGTCTTGTTCCAATCTTTTCACCGTAGTTTGATACCCTTCAAAGCCCCTATCCAAAATATGATTATTTGCGAGATGGAACAAAGAAAATTGCTTATCTCGGTGTCCTACCATTGCGAGATAGTCATCCAGAGTGGCATTAATTTGGGGTGTTTCTTTATATTGATAAGTAGTTTGATCAATTTTCTCTAGAGTCAAAGTCGATTCCAAATTCGCAACTGAAATATCATCATCGAAGATCTCGTGCGCTACGTTTTGGTAGAATGTGTTTCTCGAATTTCTAATGATATCATTCTTCATTAAATCTCCACAAAATGTCATAGATGCAGTATATTCGGGAATAAATTCTGAAGGGAGGAATTTTTTGGGTTTCTTCTGTTCATTCTTGAAATATTTTTCTAATCCCGAACCTTTTTGTGCGTGCACAACTGGGCGCATAGATTTAGATACCCCATAAACTCCATTTCTAATGTTCTCGACAGTAGGATCATGGACTCTGGGATACTCGTATCTTCTGAAAAGACGAGTGAGAAACAACAGGAGATACAGAACAGTTTTCAGATACCATGGTAGTGACAACCGTTCCCGTAAGTCTTTAGGTATTTTATTATCCATTCAAAAAACCTCGAATTTAACACAATTAGTTGGTTGGGGAACAGAAAAAAATTTAGATCATTTAATCTTTAAAATACGTAACATAGGTAATAATATCCTATCACTTTATTGGATATTTAGAAACCCTATAGAAATCAGCTGTGTTTTTACGGACAATTTCCGGTAAAATTCCAATCTTTTTACATCTTCTGGCAAATCAAACTCAATTTCCGTCAAGTCCTTTTTCAAATCATCTACTTCTAAATTTAAAGATTGTATTTCTCGGATAATAGAATTATAAGCGTTTTCTTTTTCCTTCCGTCTTTCTTCATTCTTAATTTTGTACACATTATCCCATTGTCTTTTAGTGGGCACTTTTGTTTCAATGGTCTTTAACCTCTGCTCATGAAGATGTATTTTGTTAAGAATATATTCTCGTTTATATTGAGTCAATGCAACGGTTCTTTGGAGTTCTTTTTTAAACATTATCTCATTAAGATCATCTAATTCTTTCTTATTTCGATTAGTTGTCTTTTTAAAATACTTTCTTGCTTTGATTTCCAAAGATTCAATATCCCCTCTATCAAGATGAGATGTTATTGAGGGAATATTGTGGTTTAAGTCTATTAATTTATAGAAATTTCGTGGTTTGGAAAGATATTTTGTCAAATATTGTAAGATAAATCCAGATTTTGTTATAATCACAGGTTTTATAATTCGTTCGATAAAGATACCACATATCTCAGTTTCAAATATGAAAACAAATAAAGGTGCATTTTCTCGGATTAATTTCTCGCATAAATCTCGTTCTAAAGGATTAGGGCCGTTATTTTTATTCAAATAGGTTTTCATATCAAGATTCATAATAGAATAAGGCTGCCCCAAATCCTCACCTTTACAATATTCCACCAACGCTTGGATCAGAGGATGTCCCAGCGCAAAGAAATCCAGTTCTTCCAGTTTTCGAGCGTTTTCAAGATTAAAAACACCGTCGAATGAGCTTCCTCGTAATCCTAACTCGTTACGTAATTCATTTTGTATATCAATTCTCACATAATCTATACTAGAAGCGTGTTTTAAGTGTGAAATCTTTCCAAAACTTTTATCTCCTTGACGAAAATGCAGAAAAAAGGTCTTAAAAAACACAGAAATATCCTCATCATTTAGATGACTCGCATTTTCAATAATTTCGTCCATTCCATCCATTTGAAAAGATTTTCGATCTAAAACAAAATCTTCTAATTGAGCTTGGATTTCTTCCATTTTCAGCTGTTCGTTGATAATCTCCTCCTCAAAATCATATAAACTATCATATTTTTCACTGAATACTGCTTTATTAATACTTTTTTCTAAATTGGTAATGATGGGTTCAAGATTTCCAATCGATTCGGTAAATAAATTGATTCTTTTAGCAAGGATTTCTAAGATTCGACTTTCTACTGTCCCTTTTACTAAAAAGTTGAAAATTAGAACATCATTTTCTTGCCCAATTCGATCTAATCGCCCAATTCGTTGTTCGAGTTTCATTGGATTCCAAGGGAGGTCATAATTGATCAAAACACTACAAAATTGGAAATTTCGACCCTCACCGCCTACTTCTGTAGAAACCAATACGTCTCCGTGCAATTTAAATCGTTCAACCGATTGATCTTTTTGATCTCGATCTAAGTCCCCATGAAATTCTTCCACATCAATACCTAGTTGTTGTAAGGTATCTTTAATATAGAATAACGTTCTTTTAAACTGGGTAAAAATTATGATTTTATGGTTCTGTTCTTGTAAATTCTTAACAATCTCCACTAACGCACTCAGTTTCGAATCTATTTCAACTCTTTTCAGTCGCTGTAAAAAATCCTGCAGCACCGTAAGATGATTAGTCAAATACTCAATCTCTTTTTGTAATAAAGCAGATTCTTCATTTAAATTCCCGGAGTATGTTGCAATTTCATCCCAATCATCTTCTTCTAAATCAAAATAATCTTCATCTTGAAGTTCAAGAGGTATTGTTGATTGTCTTCCTTTTATCTGTTTTTTCTTTAGAACCTCATTTATTTTAGATACCCGCTTCTCTAAAGATGAGATCAATGCCTTGGGTGAGGATGTGAGTAATTTTTGGAGAACAACCATTACGAATCCCAATGCGGGGTTTTTAGAATCCACAGACTCGTTATACGTTTTGGCTAAATATAGCTGTATTTCTTTGTAAATGTCTGCCTCCTCATCTGTTTGAATCACTTCCACATTTTGGACAATTCGCCTAACAAACTTATCTGAGAATATTTTCCGTTTCCTGTTCCGAAATAAAAAATTACTTAAAAAATGATAATCTTGTAAACGTTGGATCAATTTTTTTCTTCCTAATATAGTCAGGGTCAATTTTCTTATTTTGTCATAACTGAAAGTCCGACCCAGTTTCTTATCTACCACCATATCTTCAATCAATTCTTTTAAATACTCCCTATCTTCTACTTTTTGTTCAGATGTCAAAATCTTTAAGGGAATTTTCTCTTTATTTGAAAGCATTGATTCATAATATGCATGTACACCGCGATAAACTAATGGTGGGTTTCCTAATATATCATGAATAAGCCCTATCATATTTTCCTTTTGAAAAAGGCTTAATGTGGGGAAAACGTGCAAATTTCTAACCAACATAGTGATGATAGGTAACTGTTTGCGTTCACTTTCAAAATCTTCAAAATTGTGAAATATATCAGGTCGTATCAACTGAAGAAGACTAAATAAGTCGAAGGAATGCAACTGGATGGGTGTTGCAGTGAGTAATAGTAGACTTCTTGCTTTTTCCCCTAATTTTCGAGCAAGATGGTATCCCAAAGTTTCTTTATATTGACCAGAGCTTTGAATATATCTCCTTAAATGATGGGCTTCATCAAAAATAATAATATCCCAATAGAGTGAGGATAATAGCTCCCGATTTCGTTCCATTCGGGCAAATTGCAATGAAGTGATTACGAACGGATATTCAAGGTGGGTATCTGTTCGGTATAACACATGGGGGTGATCACACCGATCGAGCTTTCGGACAAATTGGGAATCAAATCTCTCTAATCGGATGGAAAACTTGTTCTGGAATTCAAATATCCATTGATTTACTAAGTTCGCAGGGGATACAATTAAAACCTTTTTTGCTAAGTTGCGAGAGATCATCTCCTTCACAAAAATACCCGCTTCAATAGTCTTTCCTAGCCCTACTTCATCAGCAAGAATATAACGGGGTGAATATTGCATAACTAATTGATGAGCAATATAGACTTGATGAGGCAGAAGATTCAGTCTACTATTAGAGATAAATTTTAAATCACTGGAGGTGTATGTATTATATAAAAGTCGTGCAAAATATCGTAAGGCAAAAATTGTGGGATCTGATGGTAAATTTTTTAGGTAACTTTCGATTGGGGAGTGTACACGTTCTATTATTCCATTCTCTGGGAAATTTTTAGTTCTCCCGTCGTTTAATACCACGTCGTATGAAATATTTCCCAATTTTGATGGTGTATTAACTTTTTTAACAGTTCCTAGACCAGAAATCGTTCTAACAATATCAGTGACATAAAACACTTCGTGCCGTATTTCTTCAGCAGAAACCACGCGATCGTTGTATGCTCTAAATCTCACATGATACATGAGTTTTTCATAAAATAATGTTTCTTCTGTAGAATCCTTTTCTTCATCTTCTATATCTGAACAATATTCATAGGGAGTCTTATAATCTGATATTTTTTCTATAAATCCTGTTCCATAATCAGGTTGATTGATTAATATAACCCTATTTCCCACTGCAAAAGTGTGTGAATTGCACTTCAAATTAAGACAAAGTAATGTGGAACTTAGTTTACTACCACAATACACACAGACTTGGTTTTTGCTAGCTGACTCGGTCATATCAAAAAAAACCTAAAATTCTCATGAATTGTTACATTGAAACTGCAAAAAACTTTATTATTAATCAATTTTCCTACCATAGTTCTCGCATGAACTTGGTTCATTTAACTACGCCAAAACTTACTTCCACACTTCTATAAACAGTTTTAGCAGGTTATAACTTAGGTGCATCTGCCTCCCATAAGAAAATCTGGTTTACGCATTTGGTGAAACTTTATGATAGTTTTTCGTTCAAACGTTTATCTACTCGCGGGGTAGGGTAAAATAGGGTTTGACTACAAAAAAATCAAAAAATCTTTTTTAGTGTTTACTCTTCATTCATTTATAAAAATATATCAGCACAGTCGTATTACAATAGAATCAATTAAAATTCCAGAAGCATTACAAAATAAGGGTAAAAGCGGAAAAATGGTGTATTATAATATAAGGGTGGGATTAGCGCAAATTAATCCCACTTTAGGGGACTTACCAGCAAATCGGGATAAAATAATAACATTTATTGAAAAAGCAGAAGAACTTCTTTGCGATGTAGTTCTCTTTCCAGAAATGGCTATAACGGGATATCCAGTACAAGATCTTGTCTACAAACAGGATTTTGTTGATAATAATCTTAAAGTTCTGGAGCAAATAAAAACACGCATACGAAAGTGCATAGCTGTGGTTGGATGTGTGACAAAAGCTGGCACAGAAAAAAGATCAACTGCCCCCTTTCATAATTCTGCAGCAATTCTCTATCCAGATGGTCATACACAATATATCCACAAACATTTATTACCAAATTATGATGTATTTGATGAAAAACGTTATTTCAAACCCTCTAGACAATTTCCTCTCATTAAAATTGACCAACTCCGAATTGGATTAGAAATTTGCGAAGATTTATGGGATAAACAATATTCAGTAAAAGTTACGAAAGAATTAAAGAAACGTGGAGCTAATTCCGTATTCATTATCAATGCTAGCCCCTATTATATAGAAAAACCCAAGATCCGAGAAGCTCTTGTTAAACAAGATGCGAAAAAACATAAGGTTCCTTTTGCGTATCTCAACATGGTGGGGGGACAAGATGAAATCGTATATGATGGTAGAAGTTTTATAGTTGATGATTCTGGTCGAACCATTCATCGCATGCCATCATTTAAAGAAGAATTTAATTATTTCGATCTACCCATACCGGTAAAAGAAAAATTCGTAAAAACCTCTTTAAAGTTGACCGACAGTCCAAAAACCATATATAAATCCCGGTATTTGCGTATCGATACGAATGAAGAAATTTTTAAAGCCCTAACTATGAATTTACGTGATTATTATAACAAAACCGGAATATTCAAAAAAATAGTCTTAGGATTAAGCGGGGGTATAGATTCCTCTTTTACAGCTGTAATTGCTTGCCATGCAATAGGTCCGAAAAATGTTGTAGGAATAATTATGCCCTCCCGTTATTCCTCCGAACATAGTGTTGCTGATGCAGTTCAGTTGTGTAAGAATCTGGGAATGCAGTATATCGAAGTACCGATTAGTAAAATCCATACCATTTATGAAGCAGAAGTACGGGAACATTTTGAGGTGGAAGAATTTTCTGTAGCAGATGAAAACCTACAATCAAGAATCCGAGGAGTTTTATTAATGTATTACTCGAATAAATTTGATGCATTGCTTGTTTCCACGGGAAACAAAAGTGAAATTGCGGTAGGATATTGCACTCTTTATGGGGATACTAACGGTGGGAAAAATATCCCCGGGGATCTATATAAAGTGCAAATTTATGAAATTGCACGTTGGATTAATGAAAATATCAAACCGGTAGGACAAAGTAAAAATGAAAAAGTCATCCCCCAAAACACTATAGAGAAGCCACCGAGTGCAGAATTACGTCCCAATCAGACAGATCAAGATTCTCTCCCTCCTTACGAGACACTGGATGCTATATTATATGAGATGATTGAAAACCAACAATCTATTCGGGGAATCATCAAAATGGGATTCGATCCAGATATTGTCCGGAAAGTAGAGCGTATGTATCATGCCTCCGAATATAAGAGAGCCCAATTAGCACAAACTATTAAAATTACGAGGAAAGCGTTCGGAACGGGATATCGATGGCCGGTTATTAACAAATATCACTTGACAAAAGATCAAATTTAAGTTACTTTTTAGAATCATATTTTTATCTATCGCTACTTCATAAGCTTTATTTTGGTATAACTCGAACGATAGTTATGGTATTACGGTGGATCCGAAGGATAATTGGACGCCTAAGAACAAAACGGGAAAAATTTCAATATCTTTGGGATGATGAACTCGGGTACCATAAAATTATCGCATCTCGAGAATATAATTATCTTTTGGAATTAATTGCTATACCCTTCTCCTTAATCATCATACCTTTTTTTCTTGCTTTCTATTTTCCTTACCCTGAAATTCGAGGATACGCAGGTTTAACGGAAGGTTTTATGGCTTTTCTCTTCGGTGTGTTCGATATCGGGACTTCAAGTGGTCCGAATGGGGACATGTCCCAGAAATTCATGCGTTTCATTTCCCAACATAGATCTACCAGCCCAAAACGGGCAATCGGATATATTCAATTTTTTATATATTTCCAAATGTTTACAGGTTTAATGCAAATAACAGGCATCTCCATTTATGTTTTTACCAGTTTAATATACAAACCGCAAGCTCATTTCGCTTGGTTTTTTCTAGTATATTCCTTAATCCAATTTCCAGGAATGCTACAAGTTTTTGAATCCAGCATTAAGTCCTTTCAGCGATTTGATCAAGCAAATCTGGTAATCTTTTTACGAGACGTATTCTGGTACCCCTTTTTCCAAATTGTACTCATGAGTATAGGAAAAGTAGTTGCAAGAAATCATCCTTATGGAGAAATGATGATACTTGGTATATTTTTCACCGCATCGTTGTACGTAGGAGATCTGTTTGCGTTTCTTTTTGGCGCTTATGTCTTCTCAAAGATACTAAAACCATTGGGATATCGAACCCGAGATTTATTCAAGAGTGATTTTATTGCTATGGGGATAGTAAAGGAAATTCTTAGTTTTATTGGGATAATTTGGATTTTCACTCAATTAATGGGAATATTCAGCCTATTAAGTCAAGTATGGATCGTTACATGGCTTGCAGCTGCTGCATCATTTAAAGGACTGGTCAATACGGGTAACGGGATTGCAAACTTGGGCTTAGGGTTTGCTCCTTCAATAAGTACAACTATGGCTCAAGTCTCAGAAGCTTATAACAACAAAAAACCAGAGTTAGCTAAGTATTATGTACAAAATGCTCTCAAATACGCGGGTTATTATGCTGTAGCTGTAATGATCCCCTTATTGATCATCATTCCCAAGGCTTTGGATTCGATATTTGCAGTGATTCCTGGATTAGAGCTTTATGAGAAAGCAATTCAACTTCTTCCCCTACTTGTTTTTATCAAAGCGATGGACACATTTCGCCGGATCGGGATTGAATTACTCATAAATCTACATCAACGTAATAAAGTCATTGTAATGGAGAGTATTTTATATCCACTTCAATTTCTCTTCACTTTTTTGTTTTTACGGGTATGGTATTTAGGTTGGATGGCGCTAGTTTTACCGTATTTTCTCGCATGGTTTATCCAAAATATACTTAGTTTGATATGGATCCAGAAGAAAGTGTTGAAAATTGAATACAAACGCGTATTATGGCAAGGTTTCGTGGCACCTCTTATTGCAGGAATTTTCTATGCAGGGATATGTTTTGGAATCGTCGTATTGTGGGATCCAATTCTCCTATTTTTATGTTCTTTGATGAGTGATATCGTTGCTACTATTCTATTTGTGTTTGTATCTCTAGTCGGATTCTTTCTATTTTTTGAATTAATTTTTTATCGTCCTTTTTACGCCTTAGCGGGTGGTTGGGATACCGAAACATTAGGAACTTGGGAAAAGGCTAGGCACATCTCCCGAATATCAAACTTTCTGGTAGATTGGAAGTATAAAATTGACAATTTTTTTTCATCTAAATCCAGACTATTTAATCGTTTTCCCATTGCAAACTACAAGAAAGCGTATAAAGAGAGGGATGAGCTGATTGCAACGATGAAAAATAGACCTAAGGAATAAATAAAGAATTCTCTTTACTTGCTATCACACAAATTGCAGTGAAAATGCATTATTTTTAAACAATCTTATAAGTTCAGGTTCTGAACTATCTTCTGGATTATATTTTACAGATTATAATATCACAAGATAACGTACCGAAACCATGTATACCTATACCTACGACAATAAGGAATATACAAACTATCTGGGTAATTATTGGCTTGATCATGAGGCATCAGATAGTAATTATGATGGAATTGGAGAAAAAGCTGTCATTTTCACGAATTCTCATGTTTGGTACGTGGATGAATATCCATTAGTGCAGTTCTATGAAAAATATGAACTAATAGAACCTTATTTTCCACCAAAAAGAACTATTCTTGGTTATAACATGTTTTTAGTTGTTGCCATAATTGCATTTTCATTACTATTGATTCTGATGAAAAATCATAAAATAACAAAACAAAACTAATCACCTAGAATTGTAATTGCGTAGAAAATAAGAGAAAAAAAAATCAAATGATCCAAGAAAAAATCGAATTTACTTTCTCGAAATAAAACTCACGATATTTATTTTACCTACTCGATAGGAATATAAGACAGATCTGTCCTACTGACTCACGACTTGGATTTCAATATGTGAAAAGTTATGTATGAGAGAAATTCACTACCATTCGTATCTAATGAATCGTTTACAAATCTCCATTTTTTTTAATAAAAAGCATTTTAATTTGGTGCAGCTTCACAAAGAATTATGGTTATTCCCACTTATTACTCTGCATTTGAGGAAGTACCTGAAGAATTTAAGACTATGTTATTTGAACGCGCAGTTCCCTACTATAAAAAGCATGACTTTCCCTCAAACACTATTGTTTTATGCTTACATGGGTTTACAGCCGTGCCCTACGAGGTGAAGGTGATCGCAAATGCCATCTATGAAAAAGGTATAGATATAGCAGCTCCATTGCTACCATTTCACGGATATAAGAATATTGAGGATCAAAAACGTTATTTTAATCGGATGCGGGAGGATATAATGATGGACGCAGTAAAATTGGAAATCTCTAAAGCCCGACAACATTATAAAAACGTTTTTATGTATGGACAGAGTATGGGTGGTTGTATTGCGTTATGTATGGCCGGGTTAGGATTAGTGGATGCAGTTGCAGCGACCGCACCGGCAATTAGAATCCATCCTTTTTCTCGAGTACTCGCAACAGTTATGGCTCCTTTCAGCATTAATCAACCAAAAAAGGAACCTAGGAAATTTGATTCACCAGGATATGATTTTAATAATGCACGAGCTGCATATGAATTGATAAAACTCTCCAAATTTGCCCAAAAAAATTTGGAAAATATCACAATTCCTGTCTTTATCGCTCACAGTCATAATGACCCTACAATAAATGGTCCCATAACAGTCAAATGGATGCAACAAAAGATCAAAGGGAAGTTCACAGTAAAATGGTACGACCATTGCGAACACGTAATCCCACTAGATGTCCAAAAAGACGAAGCTTCCGCAGACATAGCTAACTTTTTTTCCAATCTACGATGAGTATGTTTCGATGAAAATTATTTAGGAATTCTCATCTTTCCTTTTTACAATTCAAACGCAAAAAACAACCCAACGGGTTTGATATTAGATTGTAATAAAAATTTAAAACCCGAAAGTATTGAATTCGAAGAAGCATGGAGTATGGATGAAATCAATGGATGAGATGGATAAAGTATTGCTAACAAATCTAGAAAAAGACGCACGGATGTCATTGAAGAAACTTGCCCAAGAATTGAGTCTTAAGACCTCTACGTTGTATCATCGTCTACATAAATTAAGCGAATCAAAAACGATAATGAATTTTTCTGTAATTGTTAATCCAGAAAAGATTGGAATTATTCTGTTTTATCTTCTAACAGTGGAATTAAACCTTTCGGATGATTCTATATCTCGTAAATTAACCGAAAACCTTGCGGAACAGTTATCGCATGATTTAAAGGAAGTGTTTTTTAGTGCGATGGGTGGTAATAATACTTTACACATGGTTGTTTCGTTTTTTAACACACAACATATGGAGGAATTCTTGCATATCTTATCAACCAATGAATATGTGAAAAATACAACCAAAGTAAAACTCAGTTTTATTCCAAAAGGTATGCGAATGTTTGATTTCAATGAAGAAAAACTGATGGAATTGATAACTGAGAAAAATGAGGAAAAAAAAATAGAAGATGAACTTGAGAGTAAAGATCTTGGGAATTCTGAAAAATTAAGGACTTCTTCTATAAATATCGTCTCAGAATTAAGAACTGAAGATAGACGTGAAGATAATGATGAGTTAATTCCCCTCTAATGAAAATTGATACTAAAAATTGATAAGCAAAGCACTTAATTTCACATGCATTATTTTCTAGGTAGTGAAAAAGAATATGAAAATTGAATGGATCGATCATAGTTGTTTTAAAATCAACATTTCTGGAAAAACCATATATTGTGATCCGTATAAAATCCCTAATAATCCAGAAAAAGCCGATATTATCTTGATAAGTCATGAACATTATGATCATTACGATAAGGAATCTGTCGGTAAAATTAAGAAAAGCACTTCAAAAATCGTTTGTCCTGCATCTTGTGAAAAAATTTTAACCAACGAGAAAGCTAAAGGTATCGAACCTTTCGAGACTATTGAAATTGAGGGGATAACCATTCAAGGAGTTCCAGCATACAATCCTAATAAAAAATTCCATCCTAAAGGCAACAAATGGCTGGGGTTCATTGTGGACAATGGGGAAACGAGGATTTATCATGCGGGTGATACTGACTTTATTCCGGAAATGAAGGATCTCAAAGGTATAAACATTGCGTTTTTACCAGTTGGTGATACCTATACCATGGATTTTCACGAAGCTATAAAAGCAGCAAATGTAATAAAACCGAATATGGTTGTTCCCATGCATAATTGGGATAAAGATTTAAATGAATTTAAAGAATTGATGAAGAAAGATGCTCCTGATATAGGAGTGATAGTACTAAAACAAAAGAAACCTATTGAAATCTAAAAAAAGTATGATGATTGATTATTTTTTCTCTGCTTCTTGTTTTGTTCTTTTCTCAAGCACTTCTTCAATTTTTTTCTTTTCCTCATCACCCACAGATTGCTTAATTTCATGGAGTTGTTCAGATTGAGTTTTCATTCTTTCTGATTGGAATGCTTTTTCTCCTATGTGTTTTTCAATTGCTTTCTGTTTGTCTTCAATTCCAATATTTTGGGTGGTTTCTTTCCTTTTTAATTCTTGTTCTCTCTTCTTTTCCGCTTGAAAAGACTTTTCCCCGATATGGATTTGAATTGCTTCCTGCTTGATTTTGAAATGAATATCCCCTGTTACTTGTTTTTTTTGCAGATCTCGATCACGAATTTTTTCTGATGCAAATGCATGATCACCGACCGTTTTTTCAATTGCTTTTTGTTTGTCCTCAATACCAATCTCCTTAGTTACTATCCGCTTTTGCATTTCTCTTTCTTTAATTTGTTCCGCAGTGTAAGCTTTTTGACCCACATTTTTTTCTATAGCTTGCTGGATTTTTTCCTTTTCTATTTTTTCGGTTACAATTTTTTTTTGGAGGTCCCGATCCTTAATTTGTCCTGCTGTAAATGCATGGTCTCCAACGGTTTTTTCAATTGCTTTTTGTTTTTCTTCAATTTGGATGTTCTTTGTCACTTCTGCTCTTTTTAAGGCACTTTCTTTCCGCTGTTCAGCTGTAAAAGCTTTTTCCTCAATATTTTTTTCGATAGCATAACTATGTGCTTGCATTGCAACTGTTCTACGCGCTTTAGTATCATCTAACGCTTTTTTCCGTTCTTCTTTTTCCTTATCGAGTAATTTCTTAATCTCTTCCTTGTCTTTTTTCACTTGTTCGGGATCAATTTCATCTTCTTCGATCGGTTTTTCTTCTTCTTCAGTCATGGTGCTAACCCTTTTTTTTATGGTTAAATAAAAAGTGAAACCATAATATATGTTTATGCTCTAATTGGGTAGAATATTAATCCATATAATTATACACATTGATTAAATATTGTGAAATAGAGCATCCGACAAATTTCTAAGCTCCAGAAGTATGATTTTCCAACATCGTTGGGATCCAAGATTCTACCAGCAGTTTTAGAGTAAAATCGGAACTGTATACACATTTTAAAAATTTCCCCTTCTCCAAATGATTGGAATTCTCAAAAATCCTTGTTCCTTGGTCAATTAACTCGTAATAATTATTGGAATAATCTTTTAATTTCAAAATCTCATTTACAGATAAATTTTCGATATTTTTATGGGATATCCCCTCTTTTAGTTTCAATAAGTCGGACTCTAATTTTCTTCCTTTCAGTGCCCAATTTAATGCTTCAATTAGATGTGTATTTTCAAAAGCACTTGTTTTAAGATCTTCTAATACTGGACAAATGAAATCATGTGTGGAACTGGAATTAATAAATGATTGGAAAACATCGAAGAAATTATCTATATTTTTTAGTAAATTAGTTTCAAAAAGACTAATTTGTGCACAATTTGTGCTATGTTTCCAGAAATCCATATTTAAGGGAAAATGTGGATTCCATAATAATTCTCCTATGATAGGAAGAATTAGGATTTGAAGATCCAAAGGAACCCTTCCCCCTATACCCACGGTTATACCATTTTTATTAACCTGATCAAGTTCTAGATCTGAAATAGAACTCAAAATTTTTTTGTAGTCGGGGAGAAATAATCCTCCTTTAGTGCAATTCTTCACTAAATGTAATTTTTTAGTGTCTAACAGTCTAAGTTCTGTAATGTCCTTAAACTCAATTTGATGAAATTCGCATAAGTCTTGGATTTTTATCTGATTTTCTTGAGAATAGGGGAATTCTGACTTATGAACTAAGGAAATATTATTGAATTTGTATTTCATCAAAAAAGGGACTAAGTTTGTTAGTGCCTCTATTGTAGGTTTAAAACAGTTTAAATCCACGTTGATACCTCGGAAGATCCATCCAGGGAAATCCACAATCTGCATTTCAGGTAGAGTAATAAATTCCTCAAATTTATCAAAAAGAAATAATGTGTGCTCAATAATTTGGATAATTGTTTGGATTCCATAGTAAAATCCTCGAGCTGATGAAGATATTATCCAAATCGCTCCATTTGATATATTAATATAATAACTTTCATCCAAAGGTAGAGATGATTTCAATCTTTCTGGATATAACTCGTAACAGCACTCGTTTAGAATATTTTCAAACTGACGGATATAATTTTCTATTAATACATTCAAATCTCGCTTAATTTTAGTTTCATAAATTGATTCGGGTGTTATAATGGTGAAAAAATAATTCTCTCCCCAATTTTCATCCAAGTCACTATCTCGAATGGGAATTGCATTTAAAAAAGTGTTAAAATGTTTATTGAATTTACTCGATAATAATAGTGCATTATCTTTTATTCTGTATTTATTGAGAAAGATTGTTAATAACGAAGATAAAGTGATCCCATTCTCCTTTTGTATCTTGATATATTTTGGGGTAGGAAGAATAAAATATTTATTTTTTACCAGTAATTCCATACGGATAGGAAAAAGGGTAAAAATTTTAATTTTTTGCCATTTAGTCTTGAAATAAGGTAAAATCCATGGTAAATGTGAATTTAGGTCCCCTTAAATTATCTTCTGACCTCATACTTGCTCCAATGATGGATGTAACAACACCAAGTTATATTTTAATGATTCAGCATTATGGAGGATTGGGTTTTTATAGTATTCCCATGGTATTTGTTAATCAAATATCACAAGCACCGAAAACTGTAAAACCGGTTTTAGAATTTGCAGAAAAAAATATTCCGAGTAGTGTGCAAATATGTGGAAGCGGAAAATCGTATGAAACCATAAAAATGGCACTTGATGTGTTAAACTCCTATGATTTTTCTATCGTAGACGTAAATGCTGGATGTCCTGCAAGGCATACATGTAATTCTGGAGGGGGAGCTTCACTAATGAAACCGCATCGCTTTCAAGATTTACAATATCTAGTTCATTCTATTGCTAAACATTCTAATAAACCAGTTTCTGTTAAGATTCGAACTGGATGGGATTCTAAAGATGGTTTAGAAGGTATTGTAAAAATGATTGAGGACGAAGGTGCCAGTTTCTTAACTATCCATGGAAGATTAGCAAAAGATGGATATTCAGGGACTGTTGATCTTGATAGTATAAAAAAAGTAAAAGAACTATCCAATATTCCAATAGTAGGCAATGGAGACATATTTAATCATACCACTTATCATTTAATGAAAGAAATTACAAAAGTGGATGCTGTTATGATTGGTAGGGCTGTAATGGGTTTTCCTGCCACTTTTGCCGAAATTGATGCTGGTGAAAAATCTCAAAAAACTAGCATTGTAAATCATACAAGCCCTCTTTCTCATTTTTATTCTGAATTATTGGTCGATCGTGAACCTAACACCCCTAGTAAAATCCAAGAGTATTTACAAGTTCTATTAAATTCTATCGAATCCTTAGGCTCTTATTATAATAATGATAAATTTAAATTGATTGAACTTCGGAAAAATGCAATATGGATGATGAAAGGCATGCATAACTGCGCAAAAACTAGGGAAAAACTAGGAAAAATAAAAAATATTCGTGAACTCCTTCACTATGTGCATAATTCACATTTCGTGAAAGATCTTAGTCCAAAGACAAATATGGCATAATCTGAGCAACATCCTCTGTTAATATATAGAATTTCTGACGACCCACTTTGTAGGAATCGATTAAATATAAATTCTGCAATCGCTGACAGTGGAATGTGATAGCTTGTGGTGTTACTCCACAAATGGATGCAATCTCTTGATGACATGAATTCGGATTTTTACTCAAATAGCTAATGATTTTCTTTGGTGTATCACGTTTGGTTGCTGCTATAACTTTTTGCCTCAGTGATTTTTGTTCGAATGGTAAATCATCATGTTCTTCAAAAATTTGAGTGGGATCTCTACCCTTGTTAGTCACAAAAAAGCATTTATATCGACCATTTTGAATGCTTTTTACTAGTCCTTTTTTCTCTAATATCGATATATGATACTGCACGACGCCTGCTTTTTTATCAAGATCACGACAGATTTTGCGAAAATGAGTTCCTTCATTTTGTTGGATATTTTCATAGATCGCATTTCTCGTGCTTTGAGTTAAAACGTCGCCAGCATCATAGCCACTTCGGGAGTATTTCTTACCACTAGTAGTTCCCGAAATTGACACCATAGACACGCCTATTAAAAGGGCAATTGTTAGATGTCGAATCAGTCTCTTCGGTGTTCTCATCTTATTTCACAGCAACGTTGAAAATGTATATTTTTATTAAATTTTAAATAGATCTTAATTAAGATCTGATACAAATTATCAGTCCTTAATTAAAAGTGTAACACGTTCGAAAGAATTAGAACTTTTCCTTGATAATGAAAATTCTAATTTGAACTACTTGATGCAAAAAATCCTTCTATAGGTTTGTATAGGATGGTTTTTTGGAATATATGTACATCCACGACTGCATAATTTTGAAGTATAATCCCTCGTAACTCTTTTTTTGTTTGAGTGTTCAGAATTTTACCAGAATTTGACTGAATTTTCAAACATAGTATAGGAATTGCGTAGTTATTAGGATTGAACCGATCGGTACGTAATCGTAAACTAGATTTTAAATGATTTATAATATCAGAAAAGAATTGTTGCTTGGTGCAATATTTTGATCTAATTACCGTTGACTTCCATATGATAATTCGATCTAAATGCCTTTTTCTCTTCAAGTTGATGCGGTAACCTTTATTTTTTTCCACTTCTACGATAAAATAGCCATGAGGTAGGTTAAAATCAGATAAACAAACAGGAATATTACATCCAGGATTAAAAATCCAATTATCTATTATATACTGCTTATGGAAATGCCCTAACCCAAAATAATCTATTTTTTTCTTTAATGGAAGGAGATTGGAATATGACTGTCCAGGAATTCCTTGCATTTGCCCTTGAATTCCAAAATGATTAAGTAATATGGTAAAATCGTTGTTGGATGAAATGTTATTATCCATTCTTTCAATATACCCATCGATTTTTTCACCATAATATGAATTTCCGTAAATATTTACGGAGTTTGCAATTTGAATACTGTCTCCATTATCTTGGACATCAAGTCTTAAATTATCCAGAATCTGGATTAAATTCAAATCGGACAACACCCTTAACCACGATATACTCTGAGTAATTCTGGTGCCCTTTGAAAATCTTCGTATATCATGATTTCCTTCTATGGTGTATATAGGTACCTTCGAGTGTGTTCTCTTATGAAAATTTTTCAAAACATCAAGAATTTGAGAAAAATAAAAAGGTAATATATCAATCGAATTAAACACATCACCCCCTAATAAGACAAAGTCTACTATTTCATCTCGAGCTACATCTAATAACTGTTTAAATGCATTTATGTAATCCATTGCACGGTAACAATTACTGAATTGAGCTTTTCCTAAATGTAAATCACTTGCATGAACAAATTTTACGATTACTTCATCAGAACCCATTTGTTCAGGGTAGCTCTAATCACATAAAAAACTAGATAGTGAGATTTGCTTTTATTAATATAATTCTCATTTTATTCCCATTTGTATTTCATTCAATAAAAAAAATCCTCGATGAGATCGATCACATTCTGGGAATATAGCCACGGTCCGATAATATCCGATAATGAAAGCCCCTCTTCGGTTAATTTAATGAAATTACCATTTTTATATGCAAGATCATTGTCTAATAAAATAATTAATTCTGGAAACTCCTTTTGCGGTTCTCCTTTGAAATATCGGCGGTATGAATCTATATCCAATCCTTTTATCTTAAGTAGGGATTTCAATATAAATCTTCGACGTTTGTCCTCTTCCGTTAGCAAAATACCATATTTTGCATAGTCAAAGTCGGAAGGATTAAAGATATAATTATGCAATATTCTCGAAATATCGAGTTGAGATACTGCATAGGGTTCAGAATAATGAATCTCTTTTGTATAAGAACGGGATCCACATCCCAATCCTATCATTCCATCCGTAATAAAAGAATAGTTATCAGTTGACAGAGATGTGTTCACACGCATTGTATCCTTTTTTACAAATCTCCGCATAGAATCTTGGATGAATCCCGCATTCAAAAGGCGCTGTCGTCCTTTTTGATATAAAGTCATCCGTATATCATCTTTACGTTGATTCTTAGGTTGCTCTAGTGATGATATTGGGTGGGGGTATAAAGGGTACAGATGAAATTCATCTGGTTCATAACTAATTGCCCGTTCGATTGAAATTAAGAAATCACTTTCGGTTTGATCATCAATTCCATAAACCAGATCAAAATTCACATGGGGAAATCCCATGGAAAATATTAATTCTAATCCTTCCTCAATTGCATCTAAGGAGATGAATTGGTGTAATCGCTTAAGTTCCTTCTCCAAAAACGATTGTACTCTTAGATTAATCCGTCGAGTATGTCTCTCCAGTAAGATTTCTAAGATCTCTTCATTACAATCAGGATGCAAAGAGATTGATAAATCTGAGGTTTTTAGAGATGTGTGAAAAATCGTTTCAATAATATCTAAAACGCGATGTATTTGGTTTACATTAAGAAGAGATGGAGCTCCCCCATCGATCTCGATATACTCTATTTTAAGAGATCTTTGAAAAGAATTTAGAATGCTTTGAATTATGTTCCCTTGAATTTCCATTGAGTCTATAAATGGATTAATTACTTTTTGATTAGTTTCTAATATATTAAATGAATTGACATACCTACAATCATGTACATCAAATGGAACATGCAATGATAAGGTTAGATGTCGCATATCTTCATTTTGCCACAAATCAGAAATATTTAGGGGAGATGGAAACTCTCGATAAGCAGTTTTAGGAGGATATGCCTCTGTGTATGCTATATATGGGTTTTGAGAATTTAATTCGTGTGCTTTGAATTTTTTAATATCCATTCTTTCCTTCTTTCTTATCAAATACGTACCTCCTTGATTTGTTCATAACTAAACTATCGTGAT
Source organism: Promethearchaeota archaeon (assembly GCA_016933055.1). Classification (GTDB taxonomy): domain Archaea; phylum Asgardarchaeota; class Lokiarchaeia; order Sigyniarchaeales; family Promethearchaeaceae; genus AMARA-1. The sequence continues at coordinate 806,051 of JAFGBS010000009.1, forward strand.
TACAGAATTTGTGCATTCTCAATTAAATATAGTTCATGAATCTCTACGGGAAATTAAATTAATCGTACTATTTTAAGAAGCTAATAAAAGCTCTTACGAATGAGGGTTCCTATATCTATAGTATAATCAAAAAATAAATATAGTATTTATAAAACTTGGAGATATGTATTTTAAAAAAATTGATTCAGAAGGATTATCTCATTTTTCATATATACTAGGGTCGTTAAATGACGCAGTAGTTATCGATCCTAAAAGAGATATTCAAGAATATCTCGATATTTGCATAAAACAAGGTTTTTCCATCAAATATATATTCGAAACCCATCGCAATGAAGATTATATCATTGGTTCGCGGGAGTTTTCCAGACTCTTACCCAATGCTGAAATTTTTCGAGGAAATGACCTCCCCTATGAATATGGTACAACCTTAAGAGATGGACAAAGATTTACTTTTGGAGATTGTAAAATCAAAGCAATTCATACGCCTGGACATACACTGGGACATTATTCTTATGTGGTTTATGGGGAAAACATGGAGGATCAACCCCAATTTGTATTTACAGGGGATGCATTATTTGCGGGTGACACAGGTCGAACTGATTTTTATGGAGAACAGCGTAAATCTGAGATCTCAGGATTATTATATGATTCCATCCATCAAAAAATCCTGCCATTGGGGGATGAGGTCATTCTTTGCCCGGCACATGGATCGGGATCGGTATGCGGTTCTAAAATAGAGGAGAGATTTCCCACGACCATTGGTATAGAAAAAAAGCTAAATTCTCAGTTAAAAATGTCTCGAAATGATTTTGTGAAAAATAAAGTAGAAGAATTGCATACTTTTCCTCCATATTTTAAAAAGATGGAAGAATTCAATTTAGGGAAAGCTCCTTATCTATATGAACGAAATTTTCCTAAACCTCTAAATCCAAAAGAAGTACAGCAATGGATCGATAAAAGTGCTCAAATTGTGGATACTCGGAATCCCTCCGATTATGGGGGAGCACATATAAAAGGCTCCATTTGTATTTGGTTAGAAGGATTACCATCATTTTCGGGTTGGATGTTAAATTATGAAGATCCCATCATCCTAATTCTGGAAAAAAATGAAGATGTTACTAAAGCTACTAACTATCTTTCTCGGATTGGCTTTGATAATATAGTAGGATTTCTGAACGGAGGCTTATTAAAATGGTGTGTAGCAGCTTTGCCAATTGAGCACACTGAATTGATAACAGTTCATGAACTTAAAACTTTAATCGAAACTGGTAGTGAGATAATGGTTTTGGATGTCAGATCCCAAGAAGAATGGAATGAAGGCCATCTTTCACCTGCATTTAATATATACGCCGGACAAGTTCCGGTAAATTTAGAAAAGATCCCTAAAGATACATCAATTGTTGTACATTGTTCCGTTGGACTCCGAGCTACAGTTGCTGCAAGTGCATTAGAGAACAAAGGATATAAAAAAATAAAAATTGTACTTGGTAGCTATAATGCTTGGGAAAATGCTGGATATCCCATTAAATTCGAGTAATTTTTTTTATCTCAACTCAAATCGTCCTCCTTCCTAGAGAGTAATAATATCTTTTGAAATAATCACTGGACAGTTTGTAAAAAAAACAAACGCAAATGAGATTAGTTATCAAACGTGGGTTTTATATCATCTATCTTTTTTTAGCTTATGAGGAGATTTAAGGGATAAAATTACTGATAAGACTATTAGGTTGATTGATCTAATTTTATGCTATATACTTATAAAAATGTTAAACAATTTTGGTGAAATCAAGTGGTTTTAGGCTTAACAAATGCACAGATCCAAACTTTTGTGATTAATGGTTCAATATTGATTTTCATATTGATAATTGGGAGTAGTGTTCTACGAAGAAATCCCAATAGCCGATTGAATCGATCATTTTTCTTATTTTATTTTTTTGTTGCGTTTGGTTTATTGATAAATGTGGCATATCGATTGATAAATAAGGAGATATACATGGTTTGGATGAATCGGATTACATTATTCTTTTCCACCTTTGGAATAATATTTCTCCTCTTTTTTAATATCATCATTTTTCAAAGTGAACAAGTGTTTACGAGGAAGAAACAATGGTTATATACCATATTATGGTTCATTGCTTGTTCGGGCATTCTCTGGTTAGATTTGGAAAATGGAGTCAAATGGGATTATAATCCTAATAAGCCTGGTATTGATCCACTCTATTTAAATCCCGGGTCTGCAGGGGTCCCAGTCTACAGTACATTATTCACAGTATATGCGCTCATTCTTGCTCAAGGATTATTTATTATCATCATCATTCTTGTTGCACGAATCATACGAAAATTTGGCGATAAAAAATTACGACGAAAATATATCAGTTCCTTTGTTGCGATCATGTTATTTGATTGGATTCTTGTAGGTAACCTGATTAACAACTGGAGTATTGTCCAAGATGCATATGCTTTCTCGCCAATGCCATTTAGCACGGTTTTCCTATATACAAGTGTATTAGTCATTCCTGCGGTCTTACTATTGTGGTATGGAATAAGAAAGAGAGATTAATCTACATTTGTTGAACCTAATCGCATTTTTTCTCATTTTTTTTCACATGACAGATGTATAAAGGGGTAACTATACTGTACAATGGACGTTTAGTTAGCAATTCTGATGATTGCATCCAAAAATCGATTTTTGGATGGATTCTAGGGGGAATGGGAGAAGACCGCACAGTACTAAGAAGAAAAAATGGAAAATTTTACCGATTAGCTTCGGTAAAAAAAGATTAACCTTATTTTCCATTCTCTAAACTTTTTTGTTTCATACTCTGATTCTGCGAACAACGAAATTCCCCCCCTCCAATTATCACTGGAACAATAAATATTATAAATTCATAAATTACGTTTAACTTTAGAAAAGATTTATTGATTTTCGCTCCTCATAACAACTTTATATCTTTTTTTGATCTCAAATTTTTTAGAACCTCTGGGGTTTCATTTACGAACTTAACCTTTTCATGCTTCAATTTGGGATTCTGAGAAAGGACATAAATAATTTTCCCCTCGCAATAATCAAAAAAATCTGGATATGTATGATATTCTTAATATGTCCTATTTCCTATTACTACAGCACTGATATTTTCAAGAAAATTAGCAAACCATTTGTTTTTACCCTCATTGAAAGGATCCAAAAATCGACAGATCCGTTTTCTCGAACAATATACCTATCGAGAGTACATGCAATTGATGGTATTCCTTTTACCAAAACAAACAAGGTTGGGATATAGTTTATGTTTTTTTGGTGGAAACTTAAAAAGATGAGAATTGATTAATAATGTATTACTTAAAATAAGAGAAACCTATTATGCCGCGATTTGGAAGAAAAATAATTAGAGGACCTAGATTCTTAAGAGGTCCCTCAATAATAAGACCTTTTGTAAGATCCTATCCACGACGAATCTTTCGCTTAACACGAAGAATTTTATTCGGTTCATGGATTTACTTGATGATAGCCGGAAGTTCTAGACCATATAAATTATATCCTCAAGAAGTAGAAGAAATCGAGAAGCAATCAGGGAAATCTGCAGAAGATATGACAGAAGATGAACTACGCGCATCAATGAATAAGCTAAACATCGAAAACCGGGAAATTTCCGATGAAGAATATCATCGGATCAATGAAATAAATGGAAAACCTACTTCAAATGTGAAGACAGCATTATATTGCAGTTACTGTGGATCAGAATTAGCGGATCCAAATGGAAAATATTGCAGTAATTGTGGATCTAAAGTTAACTGACTTCTAAATTTCTCTCATATTTTTTCGTACCTATCGAATGAAGAAGAATAAATGATACCAACGGGTAGAAACGTGCAGTTCCTAGTTCCAATCTTGTTTTTTGCTTTCGAACTACGCTTTCAAGACTATCAATCAACTAACTTCAACTGTGGGATAGTTTTGAAAGTATAGGGATTGTCTATACCCTATTCGTGCCTATTATATACGTTCCTAGATCTTGATATTAAATTAAATTCTGGTCTATTTTTTTATACCCATTGCAGTTTGAATAAGTTTCCCCTTCACTTGTTTTGCCAATTTCTTAGACAATATCGTAAGAGATTTCAAATCTGTTGGAAAATTTGTGAGTAATTCATACCCGGAAGATGTTATTAATACTGTGTCGGAATGGCGGAATCCTCCCAATTCTGGCATATAGATACCAGGTTCAATACTAACAACCATGTTTTCTTCTAACTCTGTTTTGCTTCCTCGCGCAAGATATGGTCCTTCATGATTGTCTTGACCAATTCCATGCCCCGTGCGGTGAAGGATATTGTGATTATATCCCTTTTCCACTAAAAAGTCATAAGTCGCCTTATCCACATCATGGCAAGATACACCGGGTCGGAGCATACTTAATGCAATTTGACGAGCACTAAGCATATCATTGAAGATTACTTTTTCTTTAGGGGTAGGTTTTGATACAAAAAAGGTCCTTTCACATTCAGCAGCATATCCATTAATCCGCAAATAGCTCATTGCTACACAAGGCCCTTTTTTGAGTACACCATATACGGGAGGAATACTATGGGGTTTGGCACTATGTGGTGCAGGCCAGTTTGCTGATAAGAATGAGCTAGCTAATGGATCATATTTTCCCGATTTAATTAGTTTTAATTGAATCTTTCTGGATAGCCCAAATAACTCCAGAACAGATACTCCATAATAGGAATTTGTCATTATCAATCTCATCAGCTCATCTGAATGGTGGGCTGTGTTTCGGATCATCTTCAACTCATTGGAACTTTTAATTAAGCGCAATCCTCCCACCATATCTATCGCTTTAAGATTGTATTTGGATAGAAGCTGTTGCATTTCTATCCTCATCCCTGGCTCAATTCCAACCTCATTTCCCGGTTTAAGTATATCGTATAATTTTTCCCCCCATCCCTCTCCCCTAGGAGCGGGGAACTCCCAGTACGATTTCACATCGCCTATTTTTGCTTTTCTCATATGTTCTTCTTCTAATTTCGGCACGAGGAATGTAGGGCTGCCCATTGACCAAATAATAATAAAGAAAGGTCTTTCTTGGGCTTCATATGATGCTCCCGTAAGATAATAAATACTATGTGGTTCCGTTACGAGAAAGGCATCAAGATTATGCACTTTCATTTGGATTTGCAGATTTTTTAACCGTTTCGTATAATCCGCTTCTGATATCATAATTATGATTTTAGTCCTTCTACTATAAATTAGTTCCACACGGAATTTGTAAAGGAACAGAAATCCAAAAAAAAAGCATATTATCCTATCATTTGATATCTAATTGTTCTAAAACATGATCAGCGATGAATTTGTTTTTCTTAGTGAGATTCATCTTATCAAATTGGGACTTATCTACTCCTCTGGGAAATTTGCATAATATAATACAATCTATTAACTGATCCCCTTTTTTCAGATGACCTGGATCATATCCTGCAACTATAAATTCTTGTTCCAAAGCGATTTTTTGATTTGATACTCCTTCTATGGTTGCGGGAATACGCCATTCAATAACATTCCACCCCTTATAGGTTTCCATAAGAGATAAGAATGCCTTTTTTTGGATCAGCCCCAGTAATTTTACGTTTCCTTTGAAATAGTCTACCTTCACTGAGAAGTTTTCTTCGGTAAGTGATGCTTCTGATAGTAGTTCTAAGGTGTCGAATTTCATTTTTTTGTTAGTTCTCCTCATGAGATCATAAAAGGATACTATGGATGGATGATTATAGAGAACCACATTATTCGAGCGTTTTTTCCAAAAATCATTTAGAGGGACAAAAAATAACACCACAGCTTCTTTTTTTCCTGAAGTATAGGGAACGCCCGTACTCGGATTATAATTACGTTTATCTGCATAATTATTGTAATTTGGCACAAATCCGATGGAGACACAACCAATGGTATTTGAAACCACTTGAGCGTTGACTTGCGTGGATCTAACATCAACTTCTAAGCGCAGGAGATTTTGGTATTTAGGTTGTCTAAATAAAGACTGTAAACTCTGCACTCCCAACTTATTTGCTATCCCTTTACCACGGAATTTCGATTTGACTACGGTTTTTCCGGCGTATATAGAATATTCTGAAGTTTTTTGTGCAAAACACACTGCTATCGGTTCAGATTTACCATCCAGCGATTCAGCAACCCACCAGAATTCATCGGGATCTTGGAGATGTTTCTGCAATTTACTTTCTGAATACACCTCAGGCGTTAAATATTCATATTTATATCCATCATACATAATATTGGAAATTGACTTGCTATCTTCCGCAGTTGCGAAACGCAGTCCAAAATTATCTGTTTCTGATTCAAGAATTCCAATATATTTTTTAATTCCGACTTTATTCTTATCGTTTTTATCATTCATACTGAGAACCTTGAATATCCAGATTTTACGATGAAAACTAGGAAAACATCTGTTGATTATCTATTTAAAGATTATGTTGAATCTTCGAATTCTACGACAATATCCCATGTTCAGTACACTAATTAAATGAAAAAGGTTGATTTTTTTGTATATTTATTGTATAGTAGGATTTAGACTACATTTGTATATAAGTAGTTAAATTCTATGCTGTGATATCCAACTTATCCGATAGGACAAGTGAATAGAGGGTATATAGTAAGAACTTCTGACTATTTGGCTATCCGTATAGAACCCATGAATATCTCTCATGCTACGCATTCAGCTTTAGTTTTTCCAAGAGGTCCACGTTCCCACACCATGGACTTAAGTATTCTATATCCGATCGGGGTATTTTAACGAACCAAAATGTGTTAATAATCGTGTTACCTATCCATCCTTATGTAAAATCACATTTTGATTCTGATTTATACGCTAAAAGGAGTTTTATGATAGCTTTCGCTTGTATCTCTTGCATTTTCGTTCTAAAGGGCAGAATAGATGTTGATTAATAAAAATAGAAAAAAGCCAGAAAAAACTTGAAAATTTTTACTTATTCTCTGATACCTTTTTCATCTAAAAAATCTTTTATTATAACGGCTTGACCCGATTCAATGGATTCTTGTGCAGCCGCACCCAAAACAATTGACCAAAAACCTTCTTCAACCGTGGCAATATTTGGTACACCCGTTAATGTATCTTTTCCATCGATCTTATCCATAAACTTGATGTGATTATAGAAGGAAGCTCCATTATGACCGGTTTTTGCTACAAAATCGGGATAGGTTGGATACATGACACGTGAGGGATGATTTTCACCTCGATATATTTCAAGCAAGGTTTTCGGAATGGAGTTGTCTAAAAAATCCTCATTCTCGAATGCTCTTAATCGGCCCTGATCTCCGCATAAAGTCACCTCTTCATACGTTTGAGGGGCAAACATACATAGATTGAATCCTGCTCTCAAACTATTTTCATAATCAACGATTATCAAAGCATTATCCAGAATATCGGATGTTTGATTTTCGTATTTGAATTTTTTAAAATTAACCGCTTGAGAACCAGACGCATAAACTTTTTGTGGTTTTGATTGAGCAAACAAATTAAGCAAGTCCATGTAATGGCAACACTTTTCTACAATGGTATCACCGGAGTACTTAGCGAACTTGTTCCATTGATCTACTTTATCTAAAAATGGTATACGATGTTCCACGATACTGATTAACTTCAAATTCCCAAGACTTTTTCTCTCGAATGCTTCATGGATGGCTTCTGTGTACATCGCTTTATAGCGATATTGAAGTCCAATTTGGAATACCGCTTGATGCTTTTTAGCGATTTGCATCATCTCGTATGCATCTTCTACTTTTGTACACATCGGTTTTTCCATTAGAATATGTTTCTTGGGAGCCTTTTCTGCAATTACTCGTGCTATACTAATGTGAGTGTAATTCGGGGAAGACACAATTAATCCATCTACGTCGGGATCTGAACAACATTCTTCCAATGTATCATATACTTTCAGTTTCACTCCTAAATCTTTCGCAGCTAGTAGTTTATTTACTTTTTTAATACGTTCATTTGGATCAAAAAAACCATGGATTTCGCCTCTGCCCTCAAGATGAGTAATTTTCATATGTTCAATTCCCATCATACCTGCCCCAATAACGTTAAATTTGTATCTGGGGGTAGGCGTAGCAAATAAATATCGATCTTTATCATCTAAGTACTTCCATCTCATATCCCGAGATAAAATGCGGCTGTGAGATTCGTGGCTTTCCTCAACTTTCTTTTGACTCATGGTACATAATCAACGGTTTTAGATCAAAAAAACATTTCTTGATGCTAACAGCTAAAATAATCTCATTTACTATCCTTAGAATTATGGCTAGGATACTGAGAAGATAACAATTACTAATAACAAAACATAAAAACCCGCGAATGAAAGCGTAATTATGATTGATGAAGTTGTTGGAAAATTATTTGAAGAAATGGCAGAACTAACATTCGAGATATGCAAAAATTACTTTAGGAACAAAACTAATAAACTCCTGATAGCACATGAAGTTGCAGATGTATGGCAAAGCCTAGAAGAGCTTGTGGCAGCATTAGATATCGAAAAAGAGGTACGCTACGCTAAAGAAGAACTTCAAGCTGCAAGAGAAAATAGAATCGTTTACCAATAAAGAAAAAGAGAAATTATTTTTTATGTTTTACTACAGTCAAACTAATTGCAAGTATCGATATCAGTCCAATAACCCAAATTGAATAACCTGGTATATTCGTTCTGACCAATACGCTCCAATATACGCCAGTATATCCCCTATCATCAATATCTGCATTAACCAATAACGAAGCATGCAATTGACCGTTATATGCACCCGTATAATGCATTTCCCAATTTAATGTAAGTTTTTCATCTCCATCCAACTCACTTACTGCCTGTTTATTACCTGCCGTATTTTCAAATACAATTTCCGCCAATCCAAATACTTGAGCGAAGGTTGCAAAATCTCTCGAATTCTCATCTAAGTTGGTGATTTCCATAGTTAATTGAAGATTTTCAGGATAAGTTACTTCTAATGAAGAGAGTTCAGCTTTAAATTCAATTGAAGTTCCCCACTTCCCTCCTTGCATACTGAATAATTCCATATGACCTCGATAGCGTGTAAGCATAATAGGTTCGTTCGTTACTGGATTTATTTCGATATCACGGACAGACATACCTTGAACATATAATGAATACGAGAAATTGGTGAGAATGGTGTCATTCCAGTATCCTTCTGAATCCGTAACATATTCGAGTTGAGTAATTTCATCAATTGATTGATAGCTACCGATATATCTGGTATTTTCATCAGTTATAATATAAGCTCGTCCTCCAGGGTAATTCGATATTTTTGCAGCGGAAGATCCGTCTGTAGTCTGGTTTATTATATCATAATATAATCCCGAAGTACTCTTGATGGTTCGGTTTTGGGCATCATAATTGCTTTTCGTATATATCACATGAACCTCATCATTACTATCGATATCCATGGATGGCCAGTTACAATGTGATAATATTTCTCCGTTAGTTTGTGAGATGGCACTAGGTGTGGTTTGAGTGCCATCAGGATTGATGACGAAATAGTAGATTTCTGCAAATCCTCGATATATACAATGTACGTGTCCCGTAGAATTTATATCCATGTCCAGAAATGAAATCGGATTATAAGGTTCACCTTCTGGAAAATCAAATGACTGTGAGTTATGACCATATGTTGTAGGACCAGTATAAGTAATATTTATGTATTGGATTTCGTGATCCGCTGGTGTGGGTCCTGTATCTAAAATAGTGGTTACGATATACACTTGATCACCAGCATCGTTGGTTTTTATATTATAATAGAAATCATCTAACGGAAGAGATACGTCCACCCAACTCCCAGAGCGATTTGTAAAGAATTTTCTCACTGCACCATCAGCGATGATATAGACATTACCGTTTCCATCGGTGGTAATATCGTGCTCTTCAAAATTGATGTATTGCGAATCCATCAATTTATAAGGTGTACTCCACGTACCTGAAGCATTATCCATGTAGTATACATCATGATCATCAATATCTGAATATACTATCGAAACTGTTCCAGTTGGACCCACCGCAAATTGTGGATCAATCCCTTGACCTAAATGTTCGATATAGGGTACCAAAATTTCAGCGGGACCATATATTCTTTGTTCATAGGATTTTCCCGTTGCAAAATCATCGTATAATGCATATACCGGAGCTAAAGACATCATACTAAACGTTAATACGAAAAATATGACTAGCAAATGAGTTGTTTTTATTTTTTTCAGATTTATTCACCAAGTTGACTGAGTTAACAGTATAATTTCCCATGTCTCCTATATATATAGCTAAATATCATGATAGAGATTCCGCAGATTTAGAAAAAAATACAGCTTGAAACGTGCTTAATTCTATTTTGAATGGTTCCATGAATACGATTCCATTGTCACACTCACAAGTCGTGAAATTGCGGTTTTAGTTTATTTTCCATACTAAAATTTATATGGAGAATACGCCATGACAACGACAGTGAAAAAAAATCATGGCACAAAAAAACATCAAATATCTATCATTCTATATCCCTGCTGAATTAAAGGAGGAATGGGTTTCATTTGCTAAGAAATTGGGGCGACCCTTGACCAAGGTAATACGTGAAGCGATGAATCAGTTAATGTATAAAGAAGATTCGAAAGAAAAGGTGGATCTTGTTCAACAGCTACGAAATGAGATCACCCAAAAATTGGATGAAAGAAATGCAAAGATCGAAGAATTGGTTTCTCAGGTAAACCTAACTAAAAAATCTGATTCGAAGGACATAGAACAAAGAATTCTATCGTATTTGAGAGACGTGGAAGTTTCCCCTACAAAAAAAATCGCGTTTACAATGGGAGAAGATGAATTGGATACCCATAAGCTTCTTGTCGAAATGAAAAACCAAAACCTTGTGTCCTATAATATCAAGAAAAAACTTTGGAGTGTGAACTAAGCATGGAAATTCAACAACACACAATTGTTTTAGACGAATCTCTCACCCAGATCATTAATGAAGAATTCCGGAATATCTTAATTAGTTTTTTGGAGAAACGTAACAGGACGGGATCCCGTACCGCCCAAACATATTATTCTGCAATTAAGAGGTTCCTGGAATTCACTAAAATATCTTCCATACGAGATATTACGTATGATCATACAACCAAATATTTTACCTGGTTGGATCGCCATCCGAACAACTTCAAACTGTCCTATAAGTCCAACCAAATGAAATATTGCCGATCCTTTTTTGATTACGCGGAACATATCTTTCAATCAAAAAGAATTCCCTTTTACAATCCGGTCCCCAAAGTAAAATACTTCAATTTCACTCCAGATGAAACACTCAGCATAAACGAAATGGAAGAAAAACAACAAGACCAATTCTACACAAAGGAACAATTGAAAATTATCTTAGAAAAAATCTCTAAAGCAGATTATGAAAGATATGTCCAAGTATTGCTCTTAACTTTCTGTGGAATGAGGGGTTCCGAAGTGGTTTCTATCCGAAAGGATAACGTGAAAGTGTATGAAAGGTATTTATTGACCGGGATGGAAAAGAACGCCAGAAAATCCAGTAAAAATGGGAATGGAATCGTTTTTTGTTTTCCCAAAGAAGTAGCGATTATTTTGGGTGAATATTTATTGTATCATGAAAACAAGTATGGAGAAAGTGAAAAGTGGTTATTTCCAGGGAATAAGGGGGAACACACATCTATCCGGAATTTGCAGAAATTCTTAACTAGTTTGAATTTTGAGTTTTCTGTCCGAACTCACAAATTTCGAAAAACGCTTTCCACCTGGAGACAAGAAATCCAAGGAGTAAAAACTCCTACGTATGTTATGGAAACCCTCTCCAATCATGCAATTTCTTCAATCGAACATAAACACTATGCACAATACGGAATTGAACAAAGATTGAGAGATTACGATACCTACTTCCCCACAGAACTAAAAGAACTGTTGCAAATTCTTCCTTCCTAAAACAACAAACGTTGTTATTATAACAACAAGTGTTTCTATCATAACAACAAATGTTTCTTTTTTCTCTTTGTTTACACCATAAGAGAGAAGACAGACCTTCCGATTTTGATATCGACAAAATGCCATAACGAACTTTTTTTTCTTTTCCCTATCCTCCCCTACTCCCGGTAAAAAGTCATTGAGATGGACGAACTACACCGTAAAACGTGCGACCCCTCCCCCCCTGATTTTCATTGTTTCCTGACTGGCCACTTTCCCCTTCCCAGGACTATGCCCCTGAAAAAAAAGGGGAATAGGGGTCGCATGTTAGGGCGGTTTTCTCCCCTTGGAGATCCCGGAAGGCTAAGGTGGAAACTGTCTAATATTTCACAAAAGTGTTTTGGACTTTGGTGTCCCGCCAAAGTAATTTGGTGGCGGTCTTACCTGCAGATCTCGAGGTTAGGGATCCCGGAAGTTTTTTTTAAAATTGGTTTTTCCCCGGGGCAGATCCCAACGACCCCCACAGGCTCTCCATGGTGAGATATGTCTTAGTTTTTCGCACACTGTCAAAGCAAAAACGAGAAACGTAAAAATTCGTTAGGATGGTAGGGAAATTTGTTTAGGAGTTAATATGAGTTTTCGGATAGCTTTATTACTTTGTTCAACAAAACCTAGTATATGTTGAACATTGTTCACCAATAAAAAAGTGAAAAATTATGACCGAAAAAAACGACAAAACTACGATTACGTTCGAGCCCACAACCTTTTCACTCTCGAAAGACTATGTTGACTTGATGGAACGGTATGGGCTCATACGACACGATCTCAACGAAAACGTGGTAAGTTTACGTAAATTATTGGAGTTTTTCCTGGACTACGCAAAAACCCCCGATCCAGAAAAGGATCTCTCCTTATTCTATGGGCTCTGGATCCTAAAACAAGTGCCCCGA
>JAFGBS010000010.1 GCA_016933055.1 Promethearchaeota archaeon
ATCTGGACTCACCTATCACGGATAGGCAAATGGACAGAACTTCTTACTATATATCCCTAACGTGGGTATCACGGAATAGATGTTGATTAGAGAAAAGTGGGGGATATTAAGAAACAATGCCAACCATTAAAACAAAGCCTAATAAATTTCATTTTCAATTATTTGTTAGCCGATGTGCCAACATAACTCGGTATACTAGATTTTAAGAATTTCTTAGAAGTAAATTTCTTTTAAGCCAGATATTTTACACAATTAGAGATGGAATTTATTTTCAAACCGGATATATTCTATATCAAAATCAATATCAAATAAAAAATTAGTCAGAAATTGATTTAATTGCATCCACAATATCTGATTCAATTAAAGGATCAATTTCTGAATACTTATGTACTTCTTTTAATAATTCCAATAATTTTTCGTTGGTATCGTTAATTTGAGCTTCACCATGTTTATTTGCGTTTAGGATCTCAGTAAGTCTATCTTTTACATTTAAATTAATCGTACATCGCTTATTTAACGACTTCCACTTATTATTGAGATGTTTGTCATCTAATTGATTTATTTCTGCTACAACATCTTCGAGTTCTTCTTTTGCTTCATTAAATTTCACATTATCTTCGAGAGATTTTACATAAACTAATCTTTTCGAGAGAATCATTGGTAACCGTTTTTGATGGACCTTTTTTACGACCATCCATGACAGTATACTTATAGCTCCAATACTCACTATCCCGATGATGATATAAACATAATCATACACAAGAAAATTGACAACTTGTGAGTTGTAAATAACTAAGTTCCGTGGATTATAAGTAATTGTGGTGTAATTGTAATCAGTCACCCAGAAGGTATAGGTACCAGGGAGAGGATCATCAATTATTGTGTTATAGTACAAAATGTTCACTCTAAATTCCCTTAAATTGACTCCTGGAGAAAAAAGTTCATTATAACCCAATCCTGAAACAAATGTAGTATTCGTATGTAAAGGGAAATCCTCTCCTTCAAATTGATAATAAATACCAAATTCGGTGATGATATCACTCTCCCCATTATTTTTAATTTTTGCTTCAATTTCAAAGGAAATTAACGTATGATTGCCGAATTCTCCATTTTCATCAGGAAACCATTCAACTGGTGAACATTGCCATCTGATTTTCGAAATTGTTGAATGTAATTGGTAAGTTTCTTGACTGGAACCATTTAACATAGAAACAAAGAAAAAACATATTAAAAAAAAAAGAAAAAGCAAAGACATTTTTTTTTTGTTCATGGATATCATGTTTTGTCTAAATCATGGTATTAATGTCTTTCATTGTATATTAGTTTTCTAGAGTTGCATATTGATTTCCTCGAATTAGCCAAATGTGAGTACCACTAGGTATTTCATTCTCCAATTCGGCAACGTAATCATCTCGTGCATCTTCAATATTGGCATCATTATCACATAGTTCCTCCCAAAACACGCGAGCGGGATCATCAGTCACTTCCGGGCTATATGAATATGCGATCCCATTGCTACCCATAAATGCATTTGCTCCATCATCTATAAAGGCATCAGCAATATCTGTCCCCCAACTATAACACATATGTGCAACAACAATAGTATCTTCCGGATAAATATAGGTATCAGGATCACCCCAATCTGGATCATCAATTGTATACCATAAATCTTCAATTTCAGAAGCTGTGAGAATGGAATCTACATCTTGATACCACCCAAACAACCAACGCCATTTCCAAATTTTCCAATTATGGTTAGAAATTTCCGTGTTCTCAGTAACAATTAAATAAGCTAAAATGTCGTTAACATATCCCGTGTCAAAATAATAATCTTTGTTATAATAAGATAAATCACTCTTAATAGTCGCTTCAGTTGGCAAATAACGATAAATTCCAATATCCACTCCTGATTCAGGTTCTAAGTAATCATTACAGACATCATCTACATAATGACTGGAAGAACTCCCATGATCTTGGTCTAAGTCATAAGGTAAGTGAACTACACCATACTTTGTATACGTAATAGGGTAACTTTTAGTAGATGACTCATATTTTTCACTAACAGAGATTTTCAAATTTTGTTCTTGTTCCTTTTGCAATATAGTAAAACCTTCATTAATTTTTGTTAGGTCTTCTTCTGTATATTCTCGTTTCGCTCCGTTAAAGAATTCATCTAAACCATCACATAAAAGACCCTCAAATATAAATTGTGAACCGTTACTGTCATAAGCAATGCTAAAATATGAAAATTCATTGTCGATCGAGATTTCCATAAAAAATCCATTCTTAATATTCTCAATCTCAAACCGGTGATATTTATCCCTTTTAGCAACCGTCTCCTCTTCTATAACCAATTCATCACATAAATATTCGCCAAAAATTGAAGAGACATGGATTTGCACACTTTTTTCCCTACATAGTTCAATATAAGCATTGTCATCATACTGAACCATAATTTCTTGGTGGGCATTTATTCGGTAGCCTACTGCCCTAGATTCAAATTCTATAGTTGTAGGATGCTTTGTAGATTTACCAAATGATGGTAATAAAAAAATCAACAACAGAAATAAACTACATAATAGAATTTTCATTATTTTTCTCTGATTCCGTTTCAAAAGATTTTCGCTTCAGTATCAAATTTTGGAACCAAATTACGCATATCAAAGATTATCGTATTGGGATTCAAAATACTAGAATTTTTCTGAATGCGTTCAAACCTTTGATAGACAAAATTGCTTTTTACTTGCTTCAATTTCCTCCGAGTTTTCGATATAACAACAAAAATTTTTCATATATTCAAGAAATTCTTCAGTATATTACCTCCAACATAAAAGTAGCAGTTGAATTAAGGCATAATTCTTGGTTTAATGCCAGTGATTTGAAAATGTTACTAAATGGACAAAATCATGTTCTTGGTACAGTTTATCTAATCAACATCTATTCTACCCAATAGATCGTAAAAATCAATTTTTCAACTTAAAACTATCATAAAACAGCGTGAAACGTAAAAACA
>JAFGBS010000011.1 GCA_016933055.1 Promethearchaeota archaeon
CCACCCATAGGAAAACTATGAAAAAATATATCCAATATTGACATATTAATCAAAAACGCGTGAAACATCAATGAAACACAAAGAAGAGAAAAGCCTTCTCCAATTACTAAAAGAATACGAAAAGGGAAAAATCGGATCAGCAAAAATATTAAAAATAACATGTATTAGTTCTGACGAATTGCTGGAGAAAATTGTAGAATTGGATATTGAATGTCCTATTACTCCAGAAATAGATGATTATACGACCTTGCTAACCGAGGAATTAATCAACAAAACGAAATTAGCAGCAAAAAAGTAAATATGAAATAAATCTTTCGGGTATATCGTAAAGATTTTACATTTTTCACGGTACACCGTAAACCTTAAAGTAAATCTTTCGGTTAGGGATCCCAACGTAGATCTCCCGAAATTAGTTGAATTCATTAAATCACATGTTTTAGAAGATTCTAAATGCCAATTCCAGTATCGAAAATAACCATCTATACGGGTTTTTTAGAGATAAATTCCAATTTAATGATTCAATATAGCAAATACTAATATGCTATAGAATACTATAATATTCTATGAGTAAAACCACTATTCAAGTAGATAAAGCAATCAAGGACCAGCTTGAAGACTTGAAGATACATCCCCGAGAGCCCTATTCTGATGTAATATCACGATTATTACAACTATGTGTGGATTCCAAAGAAGAATATTTAAAGTTGGTTTATAGAATCCAGGAACAAAAAATGAAAGAACTCTGGGATAATGAAGAGGATTCCGTGTGGGATTCTTTATAAAATACGGAGAAGGATATGAATTGGGAGAGAGAGAAACTTTAAGATACAATTTTGGTGATGTCATCCTCGCAGAAATAACATTCGTTGAGAGGACTGAATCTAAAAAGCGACCTGCAGTAGTTCTTTTTGAAGATCTCGGGAATGTGGTAGTTGCAGGAATAACAAGCAACTTGAAAATGCAAGGAATTTCGGTATCTCGAGATGAAGGGGCGATGAGAGAAAGTGTAATTAAAACGAATTATATCTTTACTATTGACCCAAGTATAATTGTACGGAAATTATTTTCACTTACTGAAGAAAAACGAGAAATATTATGCACCGAATTGAAAGGAAAAATCTGTGGATATTCATAACGAGCTTTTTACTATCGCCGGAATGATTTCATCTATGTGCATTGTTACTAATTCGTTTAAATTTAATTTCCGTTGAGTATGGTTTAAAACTTCAATAACTACAACCTTTTAACCTTTGGAATAATCGACTAAGATTCCGGAAGAGACCTAGTCTGATTCAGCAAACCTGCCAAAGGTAACTATTTATGATATGATGGAGCACTGCAAAAGAGAGCAAATTCGTCCTGTTGATCCAGATTCAACTGAACTGACGAGGGATAGGATAAATGCGGAAGAAATCTTTCGTAAATTGAAGGAGGAGAAATAATATCTAGAAAAAGTTACGTATGAAAAAAAGTCCGGAATCTTATCGGAATACTATTTTATCACTGCAAGAAACAGCTATGTCAGCGAAAGTATCAATCTATTAGATGATGGAATTTATTGAAAGGCATAAAATTTATCCAAAGGAACTTTCAGATCAAGAGATGGAAGAACATTTTGAATATACTAAAAAAATACTAAAGAAAGATTGATGGAGTATCTTCTATGGCGAGATGTCCCTCCAAAATCAATAAAAAAGGTATGTTACAATTTTTGCATCTATAAAAAGTGCAAAAAATATTATCTTAAAATGCTATGAACGCATCCTTGCTGGTTATTTTTTGTAGATAATATGTTGGATTTATATAGCTGTTTGCACTAGATAAATATGGAAGTACAATCCAATAGAGAAAAACGAGAAATGACGATTCTAAACGTGTACATGAGTGAAAAGGAGAAAAAGGAATTACAATCTATTACCAAATCTACAAATACCAAGTCTATGAGTGATTTGGTTAAAAATCTCATACGAGACAAGGTAAAAGTCGAGGAAATTGATCGGGAAAAACAATCACACGATATTGAAATACCTGATTATATACCCGATGAAAAATATGTGGTTTTTTCCAACAATGCCATAGTGTGTATTGGAGATACTGTGAATGAAGTTACTCAAAAAGCAGTAGATAAAGGAATTCCTCCTCCTTATGTAATTAAGTATAAAGGAACGAAAATGAAGAAACAACCCGAATTTGTATTCATGAGTTTAATCGAGGGATTTGCATCTCAATACACCATAATCAACAATACATCTTACCCATTAGTGCGAGTCCAACTTCGAATTGGACAGACAGAGTTGAATCGGATTGCTATACTAGATACAGGAGCTTCGATATGCGTTTTAAATCAGAAAAATCTCCCCGAAGAAGTTCAGAAAGACTTAGAGGAGAGTATCTCAAAAAATTCTAATGTAAAAGAAGTCGAAGTCCATACAGCGAGTGGAATCATGAAAAGTTCCGTTTATTCAGGGGAGATAACTATTTTAGATAATACTTTTGGAGTCAATTTTATCTTAAGCACGCTTAAAGACGAATTACCATTTAATTTTTTATTGGGAAGAAATATTTTGGACTCTTTAGATTCGTCTTTCTTTGGAAAGAAGCAAATTTTCTTGCTAAAAACGGCAGATTGAAACACTTCAAGGTGTAGAACCAATAATGTATACAATCGATATGTTTAATATAATAAAATGTATACAATTACATAATGAAATACATTCTGGATGCAAACACCATACTTTATCTCACGAAACTAAATTTGCATGAATTTTTTCTTCAGCTACTAAAAAACAATGAAATTCGAATTGATACGAGTGTCTATAAAGAAACTGTTGAGGATGGGATGAGATATAAATATCCTGATGGAATATTAATCAAAAATTGGCTGGAAAAATATCAAATACCGATAATTCCAGTTGATATAAGTGAGATGATTCCACTTTATCGAGATCCAGGGGAAACTAGTTGCGCAATTTTAGTATCTAGAGATACAGAAGATAGTATATGTGTGACTTCTGATAACAAAACAATCGACAAATTCGAAAAAAATGCTATTCCATATACACAAATAGATACTTTCTTTTATGGAATGGTTTTAGAGGAAAAAATTAACTCAAAAACATTTTTCGATATACTGTACCAATTAGAATCAATATTTGCAATAAAATCTGAGCGTGTTTTATATTTTCACGAATTATTACAAAATGAAAAACCTATACAAAATGATAACAATGAGTAAAACTATTAGTACGCGTTTATCTGATAAAGAAGTAGCGGAATTGGAAGAAATTGCTGCAAAAGAAAAGCTAGATCGGTCCGCACTTGTTAGAAGTTTCGTTCTACACCAACTTGAAGAATATAAAATGAAAGAAAGTGCGAGACTTTATCAAAAAGGAATAGTTAGCTTGCAAGAAGCTGCCACTTCCGCAGAAGTGACTCTATATAAAATGATGGAATATATTCAGCGAGAAAAAATTCGACCTCCCACACAATCAAGAGAAGATTTTAAAGAGGAAATTGCGAAATCTCTTAAGTGGTTACTAAACAAAAAAATTTAGAATAAAAACTTAGAAAATGATAAAAATGCTTGACTTACCGGAAGAAAATAAGTCTACAAAGGAAATCAAATTGGAAAAACTACTTCCTGAACTATTAGATGAGTATCAACAAGGAAATAAAGGATTTAAAAAAATCTAAACCTTTGAATGATGGTGTGGATGCAATAGATCTCTAATGACGAATACTTATTATTCCAAAATGCTTAATTCTCTCAGAGAGATGCAATCTCCAATACTATTTCTTCCCTAGGGTAATCCCTTTATCAAATGATACCCCCTTTTTCTGCAGCTCTTGCAGATAGGGGGTCAATTTCTTCCCAATTTCCCGAGAATAGGCAATAATCGAATCATCCATATCAATATCGTCAATCAAATCAGGAAGCAGGTGATATATTTCCGTATGATGAATTCCGGTTATGTATGATATATTTTTGATCGAAATCTTTCCTTCTTTGTATAAATTGGCTAGATAAGGCATCATTTTCGTCTTCAGACCGTCCTGAAAAATTTCCTTGGAAATCGCTGATTTCGTTTTTTTCTCCATATCTGCCATAAATTCAAGGAATTTATTGGTGATATCATCTATGCGAAAATTTACTTGACTCATATCTAGCTATTGAAAGTAATCTTTTTATATATATTTTGCTAGAATGTCTATAATGTCCTCAATATCAAAACTAATAATTGACACAGGAACGTGGACAAAGTTGGATACTTTAGTAATTGATGGTGCAATTTCAAAGGAGTTCATCGAATTGCTTTACGAACAATTTGATATAATAATAACACCTGAGATTGAGATAGAGATAGAATACTACAATATATCTAGTTGGATTAAAAACCAAACCTTTGTGATTCCTGTTAAATATATTGAGGCTAAGAAAAAGGCGGAGAGAGATGGATTTGATGAAGCAGATGCCAGTATTTTTGGAATCGATACTAGAGATTGTATTATTTTATCAGAAGACAGACCACTAATAAAATATGGATCAATATCATTGATGAACTTTATGTATTTCGCTGAATTCTTACTATTATTATGTGAATCCTCTCTTGTCTCCAAAAATAATTTATACGACCTAAATAAACACCTCTATTCTATTCGCAATATCGGTAAGAAGCTCTTTAAAGATATTAAACAGAAAACTCACTTGATTACTTAATTATTCTATCAGAAACAATAAAAATTTCAAGCTCACTAATCCAAATTACTTATCAAGCTCGCATCAGCTTCATCAAAACCAAGAGATTTAGAATCTTGATACATCCGATTTTTCAGTGTTGGAAGAATATGAGTTCTATTAATATCACATGATGTTAAACGAAAATGGTTGATTTCCTTAAGAATTTCGTGTGTAATACACACAGTGATTGATTACACTACCAAAATAACTGAAGAATTACTAAACAAAATTCAGTTAATACCTGTCACTATGAATACTATTATGAAATCAAAAGATTACATTACTGAACAAAACTTGTATGGGGTGGATGCTATTCACGCAGCGACAGCTGTAATCCATCAGTGTGATGAATTCCTCACTTTTGACGGTGATTTTAAGAATATCCACATTGGAATTCCAATTATTCATCCTGAAGAAAAAAAATTCCACCCATAGGAAAACTATGAAAAAATATATCTAATATTGACATATTAATCAAAAACGCGCAGTTACCTCAGATTTATTCACATGGAAAACGAGCTATCAGAGCTATTAGGTGTTAAAGTAGATTCAGTTACGAGAGATTCTCTCCATCCTATGTTGCGAGAAACAATATTGAGAGAATTGAGGATTGTATATGATGAAATCTGACTGTTTTTACTTATCTCATCTTTAAAACTCATTGTATAAAATCGATTATTACATTCTGGATATTGAGAATTAATTATTTTTATCCAACACAAAATATTAGAGATGATTAGCAATCATTAGATGTCTGTTTCCCTATTTTGATATGAAAAAATTTAAACTGCTATCCTTTTTCAAAGAAAGATACCATTATTAGTAGGAAATACTATATTTATTATATGACGACTCAATCATCCAAAATAAACAAAAAAGGAATGGTTACCATTCCCTATAAAATCCGAGAAAAATTTGACTTGCATGAAGGAACTGAAGTCGCGTTTGTTGTAGAAGAGGGTAGTATTGTGCTTGTACCTATACTTCCAATTGAGAAGCTTCGGAAATTTCTCCCAACTGCAGAAGAAATGATGAAAACTGCAGAAGAAAATCGAAAGTTGGAATTAAAATTGGAGCAGAGGGATTAAATGCAAAAAATCTGCCTGGATACGGGGATTCTTAATTTATATCTCGCTAATGAATCACCAAAAAAAATTAATGAGTTAATTTCTCGAGTAAAAAAAGGAGAATTACAATGTTACATAATTGAGTCGGTGTTAGTCGAACTTTACTTAAATATATGCAAGAGAGAAGGTATTGAAATCGCCAGAATCACAACATTATCTTTTATCCGTGATTTTCCCCATATCCTTGTTAACTTAGATGAAGATCTGATCATCACTGCGGGAAAATTAAAATGCCAACACCAAGCCGATTTGTCTCACATTGATTGTATGAGTATTGCATTTTGTCTGAATACTGGTATAACCTTTCACACAACGGAAAAAAATCTCAAGAAAATCCCACACAACACGCTTCAACGCTTAAAAGTAGTGAAATATGAATACTAATACACCGCAATCCATTATTCTTCCTCATTTCACTTAAAATGCAAAAATCTGCGTATACTTTCGTGAATTATTTAATCTTGGAACACAAATCTAATTACGAATATTACTCAAGTTTCTATCAATAAAGATCTTGCCAATTATATGTTATTTACTGATATGAATGGATTACTTCAATAATAGACTTATTCTCTCTTTTCGCAATTTCTGATATGATTCGTCGGGCTAGATGAACTTGTTGAAGAGCAGGATCATTAGGAAATTCCTTTGTAACTTCTTCTTCCAATTTACTAATATCTTCTTTACTTAGATTTAACATATCTATCAATCCAATAATTCTGCGGGTGTTATTATGGAAATATCAGTTAGTTTACGAATTGTATTAACCATTTTTACTATATTTTTAGTTTTAATCTTAACTATATGTTTGAAATTCCAGCTAACCAAATAATCCATATTATTTAATACTGCACACGCGATGTGAAGAGCGTCTTCTGCAAAATTTCCTGGAATTGCTCCATGGTCAACATAATCATTTGATAACTCTTGGTCTTCATTTCCTATTTTCAATACTGTAATTCCATTTGTCAATTCGATCATTTTATTCTTTAATTCAAGATTTGGAGTTAAATTCAATTCAGCAATTGTGATTTCAGAAATATAGAAACTAAAATCATGTTGCATCTTAAAAAATTCCAAGGTTAAGGTTTTTCGTTCGGGATTGCGTTCATCGAAATATGCAGAAATCACGGAAGTATCCAAATATACCTTTAGCTTGGATTTCATATATTCTTTGAAGTAAAATAACTACTAATCATTTGTGGTATAAAATATCTGATCATTTTTTCTGTTTCAACGAATTTAGATGTTCATCTGATTTAAGACAATCATTGTTTAACGATCTTTTCGTCAAATATGATGAGTTTTTGCTGATAAAGGATGACTTCCTAATTGTGTTGTAGCCATTTTTTCATATATTTTTCTTTTTTTTTCGATATATTCTTTAAATATCTCAATTCTTTGGTTATCGTGTAAAGATCGTTTTTTGTTAATATATTCTGGGCGGTTAAAAATTGACATAGATCTATTAGTTGTATAATCTTTGCTCCATATCTAGTTCCTAGAGATAATAAAGGGCGATCTTCAGAAACACCAAGAAATTCTTTCGTTCTATCTAAATTACTTATCAAACTAGCATCAGCTTCATCAAATCCTAGAGATGTGGAATCTTGATACATTCGATTTATCTGTGTTGGAAGAATTTGGGTTCTAGCGATATCACATGATGATAATTGAAAATGGTTGATTTCCTTAAGTATTTCGTGAGTAATACATACATTGACAGAGTTATACAACGAATCAAGAATTTTTAGTTTATTCTCAAGTATTCCAAGTTTTTTCCACGAAAATGTGTCGACAATTATAGATATTTTTTGCATTATATTATTTCTACCCTTTACTTTATATAATCTTGAGTACTAAATATACTTAATGAGTCAAATCAATATTAAAATTAATGAAGAAATGGATCAATTATTAAATTACATAGCGCAAAAGCGTAAAATCGCTAAATCAACCTTAGCAAAAGAACTTTTATTAGAAAATATTCAGGATAAAATACTGCCTGAGTTATTAGAAGAATATGAACAGGGAAATATAGGATTAAAAAAAATCATGCGATTAACCGGAATTGATGCAGATAGACTTCTTGCCAAAATAGTTGAACAGGGTATTGAATGTCCTATTACTCCTGAAATTGATGATTATACAACCAAATTAACAGAGGATTTAATAAACAAAACGAAACTGATAGCAAAAAAGTGATGTATCGGATTTTTTTACAGTAGAAAATGTACAACCTTTGGAATAATCGACTATGATTCCGGAAGAGATCTGGTCTGATTCGGCAATTTTTTCTTCCGAAAATTTAATATAAAGCACATCGGCAACCTTATCAAATGAAAAATCGATAAGTAAATGAAAAATTCCTTCCAAATATGTAGTTGGGAAACCTCCTTATTATCATGTTAGAACAAATTTCTCCTATCCAACATAAATCCTTTGAAAATTGTACAAGAGAATAGGAAATTAAGAGAATACCGGTGAAACAAACAATACTCACGCACCAAAATTCTTTTATCAAAGACACTCTTGATCGTTAATTAGTTTGGATACTATGGACAATTGATGCCGAATATTTATTATTCCAAAAAGTATAATTCCTTTAGAGAGATGCAATCCCCAATATTAACCCCAAAAAGTATCCCATTGCTGAAAAAAAAGGTTAAGGAGTATAAAATGAGTCTTTTAGCTATTTTTGGGTCTTATGGTCGTAATGAACAAAAACAAGAAAGTGATTTGGATGGTGAAATCTGACCATTTTTATCTTACTCATATCCATAATTCTCTGAGTAAAATTGATTCCTATATTGAGGATATTGAATATGAGAAGTTTGTAAATACCTCTCTAAATCATGATGCAGTGTTAAGACAGTAGATATCACAACATTTGAATTGGAAATACTTCTCCTTAATAAGTAAAAAACCATAAATACGTGAAATTACTTATTCTCATAATGACAAATGTGACATTTAGTGTGGATGATGAATTGAATAAGCGCATGAAATCTCATCCAGAAATAAAATGGAGTGAAGTTTGCAGGCAGGCTATCCTTAAATACTTGGAACAACATGAGTATTCAGCAAAAATGTCTACAGACGAGCTCAGATCACGACTATCTCCCAGAACAAAACAATTAATCAAATCACTTCCTTTGAAGGATGCCAGTAAATTAGCTCGAAATAGTCGTGAAGCAGATAGAAAAAGGGTTCAAAAATCAAACGGAGATTCATAATTATGTATCTTCTGGATACAAATGCCATGATTGTGCTGCATGAAGACCTAAAATCTTGGAAGAATGAAGAGAATCTTTTTACTACCATTTTAAATGTAATTGAATTCCCAATCGCATTACGCATGGATGTTTTAACCATTCTCTTTCCATTACCTGAATCTTATATAAAAGGAATAGAATATTCCACCAATTTAAGGAAAAAAGGTACTCCGATTGCTACAATTGATATTATGATTGGAGTTCTTGCAGTTGAACATGGATTAACATTAGTTACTGATGACAAAGATTTTACAGCTTTGCAAAAAATTGAATCCAAACTTAACATTTGTAATACCTCCAAATTTATTGATAGTTTGTTATCAAAAAAGAAATAAGAGTTGAATTCAGAAATATGCCTAACCTCCCAGAAGAAAATGAGCATACCAAGGAAAACAAATTGGAAAAATCAATACCCGAATTATTAGATGAGTAGCAACAGGGCAAAATCGGGTTAAAAAAATCATTCACCTTACTGGGATTGATGTAGATAATCTTCTTGCCAAAATACTTGAACTGAATATTGAATGTCCTATTACTCCAGAAATAGATGATTACACTGAATACATCTAATACTTTCATTGCTGGTGCAAGTGCAGATAATTAAGTGCGACTACCCTTGGAATCAACTGGCACCTATAATTTTTTCGTGGATTGGGGGGATAGTTCCAGTGATACGATTACATCGTGGGATCAATCGGAAGTCTTGCATACATATCCAGCGCCCGGGGTATATGCCACTAATATTACAGGGACTATCATTGGATTTAACTTTCAAGGTCAAGGAGATAGGGGAAAAATAATGGACATTCAACAATGGGGATCGCTACAACTAGGAAACACGGGAGGATATTTCCACGGATGTATTTATTTAGATATTTCAGCAGTTGACGAATTGGATTTGAATGGAACCACCAATTTTTCACCAATGTTTTTTGGATGCACGTGACTTAAACAAGTGTAGATTCTCCATAAAAATTGATATTTTTAAGCATTTGTAGCTATGAATCCAAGCATAAGGAGAAACAGTGGAAACTAAAAAAAAATAGAAAAAGCAAAAGAAATGAGAATGACGCGAATGGCCGAATCGTACCTAAATGGGGATCTACGGCATTTTTAGGAACATAGTATTCTTAAAAATCGTAATCAAACTTTTAGGTGATTTCTGGGAGGAATTGTTGAATTTCAGCTATTTTTTTTCTGAAAAGATACCTTTAGTTGCAGTATATACAGATTCTAACTCCTCCAACTCACGAGGAGCGTCCATGTTTGTCTGTTATAATAAGCTGCATAGGTTTAAGGCTATGTTTGACTATGTACATAAATAGAAAATGGATGCAAAAGAAAAAAACACACAAATGATAGTGAAAGAAATGAAATTGAAAATAAGGTCGATAAAATGACTCTTGGGGATGAATTGCTTGAAAGGGAATTTGAAAGAGAAAAACTCGCTAAGAAAATTCTTGCAAAACACAAATTGGGAAAGCATGAGACTTCATAATCTCGGTTTTTAAAAATAGTGACGACGTGTAAAAAATCGGTCAAGAATCGATATAACAATGAAAACCTTCTGCCTAAAATCCTTTGCATAATCCATAAATGCCAAAGCAAAGAGTGAATTGGTGAAAAATCAATAACCTGCTAAGATTAATTCGTGGGAAAATGAGTTCTGTGATAATCGGAGTGTATACACATTTCCTTAATCAAAAATGGAAAAAAACTGAGAAAAACTATCTTCGTCGCATTCTGGTAGAAAACAATAACCCAATTGATTATCCTCTTCTCAATGAACAGATTCCTGCACCAAATATTGAATGATATTTTTATACATTTCTCTAACTATTCAATAGGTATGGATTTACAGCTCCTGATGAGGAGATAAAGATTTCTTGCTCCAATACTGCTTCGTGCATCTTCAATATCTTGCTGAGAAGTGCAAAAATACGAAAAACTAAAAGAACTTCAAACGGCATACGGCACCCTTTCTTGGACATATAAGTTAGATGGTTAGTTATTTACGTTTTCCTAGAAGTATTGATATTGATTAATGAAAATGAAGGACGAACCAAAGGAAACGAACGGCTATTTAAATGGTAATTCCGATGATCGTGATGATTTTGACCTCCATATTGACGAATTTGCTAAACCAAGAAAGTATGCTCAAAAAGTTCCGTTTAAAATTCGACTTAAAAACGCATTCAAGGGTCTTACTTGGAAGACATGGTTCTGGTTTAGTATTATAATGCTTGTTGTGGCATTTACTGCATTCGCTCTGATTCAGCTTATCCGTGATCCCAGCTGGATATTTAAGAAAGTAATGCAGATCATTACCCCAATAATCAGAATCGAGGGGTGGGGGTTTTTGTTATTTGTAATTTTCATGGCTTTACAAGGAGTTATGCTTATTGGGGGAGAAGTTATGCTACTCACCTCGGGATTGATCTGGGGTACGTGGGTTGGTGTAGGAATAGGTCAAGTAGGCTTATTCTTTGCCGCTGTGGTTTCATATGAAATTGGTATTCGAGGAGGAAAACCTGTTGCAGAGAGATTTATAGGAGAAGATCTCTACGTATTTGACTTTTATATGATGAAATACGGAAATCCCACTCTACTTCTCACTCGTGCTATTCCTGCATTCCCATATGAGGTCATCTCATTCGCTGCGGGATTTCTCGGGATACGAAGGCGTGATTATTATCTACTTACCTTTATTGGTTCTCTCCCTCGATGTTTGTTCTATGCTTTTATTGGTGCACAATTAAGACCTGAAGATGGAAATCTTGATAGTTTGATACAAAACGAAGAGTTATTAAACGAGTTTATCCAAGCAGGCACTGCCAAATTCAATATTATAATTATATGGGCTATTGTTATCATTGGTGCTGGATTTGTGATCTATAAGTTTTGGCTAGCGAAATATCTTAAGTGGAAACGTGTTCAGCATGAAATTTCTGAATTAGATGAAGAAGGACATCTAGAAGAGTATGGATTTAGTAAGCACACTATACAAGCCCTCGTTGATGGAGAAATTCCTGCAAAAGCTCATAAGGTCATGGGATTCTTCACAATAACTGACGAAGAGGGAAACATAATGCTCCGAGAGACAATTGAAGTGATGGGTGATCTTATCTTAGGTCGAAAAATTCCCGATGAAATGGATGATATAGAAATTCATTATCCTGACGCAAATCTTAATGATAGATTATGGCTTCGTTTAGCGAAAAACTATCGGCTCTTGTTAAAAGATGTATTTGAATCGAAAGACGCAGATATGATTGCTCACATGCTGGAGGGGATCGGTCACTGCTATTACAAATTGGGAGATAAGAAAGATGCAGGAAGAATTTTCGAGAAATCTAAGATTATCTATCACCAAGCCGGTAAGAGAGAAGAAGCTATGAGAGTAGATAATTTCTTAGAAAGTCATTTTACTCAACCTAACAGAAATATCTTTTTTTACTGATTAATTGAAGGTTAATAACTAATATTTCGACATTGGGAGATACTAGATCTCTATTGGATTTGTGAAATTTTTGGGTGGGAATTTATAACTACAAATTCAATTTGTGAAGAATTTAGGGCTCTTTGACCTTGCGATATCCAATAATTGTTGGAATTTTCAATGTGTTTTTACCATTAGCTTACTCTCCAACCTATCCTACTTTTCTCTTTCTATAGTTCATTCTCCGACTTAACCACCTGTAGTGGCCAATCTCATAGTTAATTCAATTTTCTTTAAATATAAAACTTTGATATATATATTTATAACATAATGCTACGCAGATTCAGTTTTTACCTAATAGTATTAGTCCATTTGGACGGCGTGGATGTGGGTAGATCTCCTTTATCTACGTTATCACCACGGCTCTCCTCCCGTCGAATTTCCCCATGGTAGTGCCGTGGATGCAACGTAGGAGTGCCTATGACCCACGTACTGCTCTACCTACCGCCGTGCCCTACACCACAGATGTTGACTAATCAAGAGTTCCTACAAGAATTACGTAAGATTCACACAGACACATTTGATTGTATAATATTATACTTGGCTGTAGGTTTTGCGGATTATTTCATAACTATGTATGATTCATTAAAAGAAACGGTTTATCTTCCGCATTTTGTATGAATTGGATCACTTCAAATAATAAATCGTTTCAAATCCTTGGTAAGGAGAGAAACTTTCAGGAATTATAGAAAAATGGTCGATTTAAGAGGGAAATAGAAATAAACAAAACCAAGTTCACTGATTTTGCATAATTCTTCATTATTTTTTAGAAATTTTTAAATTCGCTATGAATTGAATGTATGCGCGTGCGTCATCTGGATAATCTTTTTTCTCCTCGAACATGAACGCATCTACGCATGATCTGGTAATCTTTTTCACATTTTTGGATGCACACCATCGGAGGAAAATTGGAATGAGTTTTTTCGTTCTTTTTCGCAATTCGTCCTCGAACTCTTCATCAATTAAATCTACGGCAAATCTACGAGCGATCTCAATTTTCTCCTGCAATTCTTCGGGTAAATAACGTTCTGGAATCCCATTAACACTGAATTCTCCTCTTGGTTTAATCATTAGCCAGTTATTTTCGGAATTAGATTCGTTTAGTATTTCTTTGGTTAACTCCTTAACTGACATTTTCCAGAAGAAAACCGGAATTTTCCGTTCAATAAGCATCTTTTTAGCTAGTTGTTCAATTTCATCAACTTTCATTCGGTAATCAGCGGGTAGAAGATAAGGTCTTTTAATGTGCATTTCCCAGAACATCTCACGAACAAAGTGTAGTTCCTCCCAATCAACCACATCAGGTTTCTTTCGGACGCAATATTCGACTAAAGCCTTGGTAATTTCTTCCTCTGATTTTTTAAGATAATCAGGGACCTCCTCTTCCCATTCTCTAATCGGAAAGGGATCCATTTGTTCGATAAGTTCCAAAATTTCATCCATAGATTTTCCTGAAGGCATAGTACCTTCTTTTTCCTCCTCCTCCTCCTTATTTTCTTCATCGTCTTCATCTTCTTCATCTTCTTCATCTTCCTCGTCGTCGAATAAGTCCTCAATATCTTCCTCGAATTCTTCCAATCCCATTATTTCTTGCTCTTCTATATCTTCCAGTCCATCATCGTCATCAATTTCTTCGTCGTAGGTATTATCATCTATTTTATTCTCGTGGTCATCATCCCCAGATTCTTCTTCGCGATAAGAAGTCGCTCCAACTTTCCGAGAATTTCGATGAAAGTGCTCTAAAATGACATTTGGTAATTCAATGAGTTGCTCAAGAATAATACACTCCTTATTCCCCCAAAACTTGCAGTTTTCAGAAATGCAAGTATCCTTCATAATCGGACAGATGAGAGTGGAACTCCTAAAATCCTCTCTTTTGATCCCCAACTTATTCATTTTGCTCACCACACCATATAATATATAGTTAAGATCGATAATAAAGTCTGTTAAGTTAATATTCTTAATATGTCAGATCGCTCATAACTATGAAATCAATAATTAAGTGAAAATACTGCAAGATACATGTTTTTTCATAAAGAGGAATAAAATATTTTTAGATAATACGCAGCATTTTTGATATACTTATTCTTCGTTAATTGCTTCTGCGAGTACTTGCCGGATTATTAACCGAAATGCCGGAAGAATCGAGAAAAGGACTGTAACGATAGCAAATCCTCCCGAAAGAAGGTAGTTTATCCAATGATGATAAAGATCTACTGTAAAGAATATGGAAGAGAGGATGGAATTCCAGTAGAGTTCCAGAAAAATTCCTGCTGATAACCCAATAATTAACGCTGCTATACATAGGATAAATATTTCGAAGAGGAGCTGTCCTAATACTTGCGCAGGAGTAAATCCAAACACTCGTAATAACGCATATTCTCTTTCACGTTCCAAGGCACTTATAAAAGATGTAGCAAAAATGGATAAAAATGATGCAATAAATCCCAGAAATACCATTACGTGAACAACGATTGTTTGCGAATCAATAAGATTACCTATTCTTTCTTCAAATTTGTCTTTGGCTAGGGCGTAGGCTACATCTTGATGTTCATTTAATGCACTGATAACAGTTGGGGATTCTGAGGTGTCTACGTTTACAAGCATGCCATTATAAGGCGAAAATCCAAGAGTGGTTTCTAACGCGCTTAATTGCATATAGATAGTTACTGTCAGTTCTAAGTCTCGACAGAAACCCACGATTGTTGTATTGATCTCTAGACCGGAAAACCAAAAAGAAAAGGGGTCTCCAATCTGTAATTCCAAACGTTGTGCAACATATATGGACATGATGATCTCTT
The DNA here is from genome assembly GCA_016933055.1 of Promethearchaeota archaeon. Classification (GTDB taxonomy): domain Archaea; phylum Asgardarchaeota; class Lokiarchaeia; order Sigyniarchaeales; family Promethearchaeaceae; genus AMARA-1. The sequence continues at coordinate 15,441 of JAFGBS010000011.1, forward strand.
GAGCGGTAGAATTTGTGAAAAAATCTCCTTCTTGAAGATCTATTCTTACCATACTGCTATTTTCTTCTATTCCTCGTAAATATGCCAGACTATCTATATAATCTTCACTTTGGATGACTTCTTCTAAATACTGCTCATGTTCGGTTATACCAGAAAGATTTGATAGAATAGAATAAGTTGAGGGATTAAAACCGGGTTTAAACACGACTTTTATATCCCATTTTACTTGTTCATCAAAATAAGTGTCTTTTGTGGAATATACGCTTGATTCTGCAGCGATCAGTGAGAATGTCAGCATTATAGATCCTGCAAAAGCAAGAAATGTCAGAATACTCCTACTCTTATTACGAGAAATATTCCGAATAGGATATTTAATAGCATTCCTCCACCTTGAAATAACATCGTATCGTTTACCCGAAAACTCTTTGACTTTACCCCGTATTGCTTCATAGGGGGTCATTCTCACATTAGTTCGTGCTGCTAACCACGTGAAAAACAAGGTCATGATTAAACTCGATCCTAAAATAAGTGTGATTATAAAGGGTGAGAATGCGGGGGTAATAGACAGCAATCCCCATCTTCCCAATAACAAGTTCGTGATTAGATGTAGGAGTCCATATCCACCTAAAGTTCCGAAAATCATTGCCATAAAGCAAATTAGGGTCGTACGGAGGAGAAAGGCTCTCATAATCGAGGGGGGATTATATCCAAAAGCATATAATGTTCCAGTTTGCTTCCTTTGTTCAAGAGCATAACGTTTAGTAATGATATAAATGACCACGCCGACTACTATCACTATGATCAACGCTGCAGCGTTTAAATATTTTGTAGTGAGAGCTAGAGCGTCTTGTAAGACCGAACTTACACTAATTTCCCTCATTTGCCATTCGAATGCAAGATTGATCCCTTGGGATTTAAATACGTCTCGAATGCCCGGTGAACAAGAGGAAATATCCTCCGTTGTGATGTTCTCCCAGAAATAGATAGTAATACTGTTCCGTATCGGCGAGGGAATTCCAAGGAAGGCATGGAGTAGCTCAGAATCTAAATATATCACCCCTTCTTGGTTCATTTCGTATGCTAGAAATTCAACACTCCTAACAAATCCTGCAATTGTTACATTAAAATTACCTAATCCGACTCTCACCGTAACATTCGACCCAATCGTCAGTGAAAATGCCTCTGCAAAGGATTCGATTACAAAAACCTCATTCTCTTCTAATATTGTATTACCTTCAACTATAGCTATTTGATTAGTGGATTGATTTAAGGAACTGGGTACTCCCACAAGCGTTGTTACTTGCCAATCATCGTTAATCTCTGTTTTTCCTCTTGCTAAGAGGCGTGATTCAATAAATTCAGGATAGCTCCCTAATGTATCATAAATAGAATCATTTATTAACGGAATCAAGCTATCATTTCCACCTGTAAATCGTAGATCCAAGTGGGATAATTTGTAGGCGTCATTATGGGTATCAATTGACGAAGATATATTAGGTGAAGTTGAGAACATAGCGAGAGGAAACGTAATTACGGCAAAGATCGCCAAGAAAGTAATAAAACTGCGCCACCGGTGATACCATATGTCTCGAATAACTGCTTTGAATATCTTATGCATATCGATTCTCCTGATTATATGGTTGAACACCATCGCTAATTATGTCTCCAGAGCGTAATTGAATTACTCTATCTGCGTATTTCAATAACTCTTGATCATGTGTAACAAGGATAACCGTAATACCTTCTTGCTTTGCGATCTGTTGTATCAATCTCACGATACTATCACCCGTTTTTTGGTCTAATTGCCCCGTAGGTTCATCAACCAATAAAATTGAGGGCTTTTTCGCCAATGCTCTGGCAATTGCCACCCTTTGCCGTTCTCCACCTGATAATTGAGAAGGAAAATTATTTGCGCGACTCGATAGCTCGACCATATCCAAATAGTCTCGGGCTTTTTGTCTCATGGTTTTTCTATCCACGTCAATTAATTCCATAGTCAATTCCACATTTTCTAGGGCGGTCAGCGTAGGTAACAAAGAATAGAACTGAAACACAAATGATAGATATCGTTTTCTGAATCTAGTTAATTTCTTTCCTGAATATTGAGTAATATCTTGACCATCGATATATATTACTCCCGTAGTGCAAGAATCTATCCCCCCAATCAAATTCAGGAGGGTAGTTTTTCCAGATCCGGATGGACCGACTATAAACACGATTTGTCCCTTGCAGATGTCAAAATTGGCATTATTCAAAGCCGGCACCTCGATATCTCCTAATGTATAGACTTTTGACAAATTTCGTACCGAAATTAGCGAGTCTGGAGGAATTTCACTCGTATCGCTAGCTTTCAATGTCACGTTATGTTCCTTTAGTGCCTTTAGGAACGGATGATTATCGAGATTTTCTGTGGACATTACTACCTTCTCAATCTATTGATCTTGAATTTGCCTAGTGATTGCAATTATTAAATTATTTCGGTTTCCGAAATATTAAGATTACGAAATATCTTTAAATTATCCTTCCCAAAAAATCTTACTGATGGTGGATAATCGTACTCTACTTGCAAAAGAATTTTTTCAGTTTCTTGAGACAATGCGGGATTTATTGGTAGCTAGTCAGCCTGGTTTAGCCCAATTAATCAATTCCAAAGAATTTCCACTTGATAAAGATCCCTTCGGGAGATATTTTCAAGTAATTCTTCATATTGGGAATAATGAGAGGTGTAGCATGACTGAATTTGCTGATTATTTCGATCTAAAACCCGCAACAGCAACAGGTATGATTGATCGATTAGTTCAATTAGAATTAGTACAACGCGAAAGTAATCCTAATGATCGGCGAAAAGTGGAAATTAAACTGTCTGAAAGTGGGATAGCTATTTATGAACAAGCACATAGTTTCCTTGAGAATGAAGTAAAAAAAATTATCGACCAACTCACCGAGGAAGAAATTCAATTTCTGATCAAGATATCTAAAAAAATAAATGCAAAACTTGCAGATTAGGAAAATTTCTCTTCTATTCCATTGGATTTCCAATCAAGGGACAATTCTGAACACAATAAGCGGCTCCGAAGTAAAGGTCACTATTAATCGACACATTCTCCACTTTTCGTCAATTTCTTGATCAGAATTGAGGATTGTTTCTACCACCTATTCCTCCAATTTGGTCAGATATTATTATTCCCGCAGAGATATTTATTGTGATCGTTCTCGTTGCCTTATTTATCTTGATGCGACGACGAAGGAAGTACTAAAAAAAAGGAAAATTTTGAGGTAAAAATAAATTGTAATAAAAGAGACTACTTTCTTTTTCGCCCTACAACCAAAATTAATCCTCCAATAACCACTACTTAGGGATCGAATGGATTTTTTAATCACACTGATATACTTTGAGGGCATCCTTCGGTACTATAGACAGGTATAATGGAAAATGTAGTATCGCAGTGTGATTCTACGGGATTATATTTTCGAGAAATTCCGTTATAATCAATAATATGATTTATATAATATGAAATTAGTATTATATCCATGCCAAATATTTCCGTTATTGTAGATGATGAAATACTGGTCTGGTTAGATCAACTTATTCAACAAGGCGTAATCAAAAATCGGAGTGAGGCTATTCGAGGAGGATTATATACATTTGTGCAAGATAAATTAGGGATAAAAGATGCAAAACAACTCAGAGCTCGACTTGACAAGAAAAAAAAAAAGTCATTTCAAAATGGTGTAGAAGTAATTCGAGAGATACGTGAGGAAAGAGAATGAGAGTGTATTTTGATACAAATGTATATTATTATCGATATTGTCCTTCAGAAAGTTCGGAATTGGTAGATGTAATAATAGACCAGCTAGGTCCGGGTGATTTAATACTGTCGTGTGAAATTATGATTGCAGAAATGTTTCGAGCATTCAAAAAACAAGCAAATTTAGGTGTTATCGGGAAGGAGGAAATGGAACTCGCGGTAAATTTTTTTCTTTCTGACGTAAAAAAGTTGGAGCAGAAAAAAAAAATTGAATTGATCCCTATAGATATGAAAACTATTATGATATCACGTCAATATATTGTAGATCAAAGTTTGTATGCAGTAGATGCTATTCATGCAGCAACTGCAGTCATTCATCAATGTGATGAATTCCTCACATTTGATCGTGATTTTAAAAAACTAAACATAGGAATACCAATTATTCATCCTGAAAATAAAAGAGAATAACTCTTAGCAAAAAAACAACGAATGCTAAATATATAAAAACACATCACTGGCTGAAACTTTTTGTGATATATATTGAAATTCTTGTTCAACTTGCAGAATCCTTGCATTTTTCTCAAGATATTCTTCATCAATCTTTTTTCCCATACCCAATACTCAATATGTGCGGTTTTTCAAGATGTATTCTTGGTAGGTGGTATTTTTCGTTTTTGACCAATTCCTACCAGGCACTTCCCTATATAAAAGATTGACAGAAAAATCTCAGGTAACAGCGCGACACAAATAAGGAAAATCAAAATATGTATTGAGACCATAATTGCAAGCATTTCGTTAGAATCATGTACCACACTCCAGAGGTGCCCCCGAGAATGGAGTATAAATTGAATCGCTGCACGAGTTATATTAAAAAAATAAATCAATCCGACTGCAACAGTGATAGCATTTACTTTTCTCCATAAAAAATCAGCTCTCTTAATCAAGTCTTCGCGATTGGAATGAGATCGGGGTCGAGGGACAACCAGTAATAATGCGGAAAATATTGCCATTGCAGGCAATCCGACACATCCATTAGTAACATATACTGCATCACCGTTTGTATTTTCGACTAACCATATAGCTGATGAATAATAGGTAAATGAATCTACATCAGAAAAGAGATTTATGAGAAATACATCATGTCTTGCGAATAATTCTTGCCACCAAACCACTTCATGGGTGTTTTGATAATGAAAAAGTAACAAGATCAAAATTGTTGCCCATATTGGAAAAAATATAAGAGAAACAAGTGAGAAGCTGTATTGTTTCCTCATAAACGTAATAGTAACTGGTAGCGGAGAGGGTCTAGGTTCTCTATTAATTGGGCTCGCAATAAACCATAAATCAAGTGAAAGTTGTAACTTGGTTTTCCATTTTTGAGGAACAATAAAGCGATTTATCCAAAAAAAGGTTAAAATGAATATCCAGGGAATGAATAATACGCCCATCAGCGCCCGATTAGGGGATTCAAGCCTGAAAATTGCTAGCACAATCAGCAGGGTTAATACTACATTAAAGAATGAAAATACTACAATCAACCCGAAAGTTTTCAATTTCGAATCCATAATGGTACAATCCCAATATTGGCAATTATGCTTATAAATATGAATAACAAAGCAGTCATGTTTCATAATCTACGTTTTTTTCACTTAAGCGTATTTTTAAGGTGGATTTTTGGATTATTTCCGAATAGTAGTATATTGTTCTGATATTAGCGATTATTTACTATGATTTCAAAAATCTTAGGTTAAAATAATGCAATTGAGAGACGATATTCTTAAATAAAACATAAAAAGAATGTTAAATGAGGAAAATGAATAACAATTCACGGTTCAAAGTTAAATTAGGTGTAATGGTTGGTGTTTTACTTATTTTGGTTACAATTCAGCATACTATTTCTTTTTTCCCCGAAAAACAACAAGCAATTCCGCTAAATACTCCTAAAAATTTTGCAGTACCTCTTAGTGCAGATCCTAATGCATTCATTTCCATCTGGGACACCACCCAGCCTGGTGTGAGTGGTTCTAATCAGGTGCAATTACCACTGGAATCGAGTGGCAATTATAATTTTTTAGTGGATTGGGGGGATGGGAGTGATGATACTATAACTGTGTGGAATCAAGCAGAAGTAATCCATACTTACTCTTTCTCTGGAGAGTATGTGATTAATATTACAGGAACAATTGTTGGATGGCGTTTTAATAATGCAGGTGATAGAACGAAGATTATGGAAATTCAACAGTGGGGGTGTCTACGTTTAGGAAATTTGGAAGCGTATTTTGACGGCTGTGAAAATTTAGTGTTATCAGCGAATGATAGTTTGGATTTGACAGGAACGACAAACCTAAATAAAGCCTTTCGAAATTGTTTGAGTCTCGGTAGTAATGGAAACATGAACAGTTGGGATACATCACAAGTTACTGAGATGAAATATACGTTTCAGAATGCACAAAATTTCAATCAACCGATTGGTAATTGGGACGTCTCGAGTGTGATGAGTATGGCCTACATGTTCGATGGGGCTTCTTTGTTCAACCAGTCAATAGGTGATTGGGATGTATCCAATGTAACAAACATGCAATCGATGTTTGAGGATGCATATTCATTTAATCAACCCATTGGAACTTGGGACGTTTCAAGCTTGTGGTATATGGCTAGGATGTTCCTTGAAGCTTATTCATTCAACCAACCGATTGGAGATTGGGATGTCTCCAAGGTAGAGGTCATGCAATTCCTTTTTTATGATGCTTCTTCGTTTAATCAACTCATTGAAAATTGGAACGTTTCTAGAGTGACTACCATGTTTGGGATGTTCTATAATGCATCATCATTCAATCAGCCGATAGGAGATTGGGATGTTTCCAAGGTGACAAATATGGGAATGATGTTTTGCCGAGCTTCTTCATTTAACCAACCGATAGGAAATTGGAATGTTTCCCGTGTGACGACAATGAGTAGTATGTTTTCTCAAGCAGTTTCATTTAACCAACCGATTGGAAACTGGAATGTCTCTCGTGTGACAACAATGAGTAACATGTTCTATAATGCATCTTTTTTCAATCAACCGATTGGTACTTGGAATGTGTCAAATGTAGGATTTATGTTCAACATGTTCAGCAATGTAACGCTCTCAAAAGAAAATTATGACAATTTGTTGGGTGGGTGGTCCCAATTAAACGTGCAAAATGGAGTGACATTTGACGGAGGTGGCTCAAAATATACCAATGCAGCTTTAGAAGCAAGAGAAAACCTTATTGGTACTTTTGGATGGATAATAACGGATGCTGGGTACGATCCATTACCAGATCCATTCACACTCACATCTGAAGAAACCAATCCCGTAACAGATGGATCATTCACACTAAGTTGGATAAGTTCGTATGGAGCAACTAATTACACGGTGTATCAATATACAAACCTTATCACTAATATAAATGAAAGTTTGACAATTTTAGCAAAAGAAACTACAGATGTAAATTTACATTTGGAGGATTATGCAGATGGCATTTATTATTTCGTTGTAGTTGCATCGAATCCATTTGGAAGCACCCTATCAAATTGTATACAGGTAGTCATTATTAGGACCAAAATCGTTCCGGGTTATAATATACCACTACTCTTAGGAGTTTTAGGACTAGTAGTTATTCTTATTCGGAAGAAATACAAAAATCTATAGAATTGGGTTAGGTTTCCAGCCTAATCGAATGATCTTTTTTCTAATGTTTGGAAATAATCCTTTATAGAATAAACCAAGGTTAGTAAATAAAAAAAGAAGAAAAAATGGGAATTACATAGATTATTTGGTAGGAGTGGAATCGGTACTTTTAGGTCTTGTTGGTGATTTTTTCTTCTTGCGAACGATGATAATAGCTGCTGTTGTTCCACCTACAACTGCTAATCCACCCAAAATAATTCCAATTATCTCCCATATACCTAATCCTGGTTCAGAAACGTGGATCTCCACAGTATTTACAGCAGAATCTCCGTCCACATCCACAACAGTCAGAGTCACCGAGTAATCTCCCGGAGTAGTATACACATGTGTAGGATTCGTTAATGTGCTATTTGCTGATCCATCCCCGAAATCCCATTGATAGGTTTCTCCACCATTCCCGATACTTCCTGTAAATGAAAACTGGATAACGTCATTGATTCCCACAGAAGTGCTGTTCGCTGCAAAGTTTGCAGTAGGAAATAGATCAGCAATGACGGTTATATAATCTTCTTTAGTTAGTACTGAGATGTCTCCATCTTCGTCTGTTATTGTAAGTGTTATAGAATAGCTTCCGACTCCAGTGAATACATGATTAGGATACCTTTCAGTCGAATTTGGACTAGAATCTCCGAAATACCACTGAATATTATTTTGTCCATTTCCGTATATCGCTTCAATATAAAATTGGACAGATTCCCCATCAATCACGTTAGTTGGATTTGCAGAAAAAGCTGCCACTGGGAAATAATCTATTTCAACAGTTATAAGATCTATTTCTGTGTGATACGATGTATCCCCATCAACATCTGTCACTTTTAAGCTCACTGTATATGTACCATCATCTAAATATATGTGAATAGGGTTTTGTTCATCGGACGTGGGACTTTCATCTCCAAAATCCCACTCATATTCAACAGGAGTATTTCCCGTGTTTCCGGTGAATGTGAACTGAATTTCCTCTCCCTCAAATATAGTTGTAGCATTTTGATCAAAACTTGCAAGGGGTTGTTCATCCGGGAACACCGTAATATGATTTATTTTGGTGATTGTTGCTATATCTCCATCTGAATCAGTAACTGTGAGAGATATATCATATATTCCGGGGCTCGAATAGGTATACACGGGTTCAGCATCAGTTAAATTATTCGTAACTTCTCCAAAATTCCATTGGTAGTCTGAAATCAAATTTCCTACTTCACCGGTGAATTCTGCTTCAACAGACATACCCGCTATGATTTCAGTTTCATTTACGACAAAATCTGCTGTGGGAACTTCATCTCCAATAGTGGGGTAATTATCAAATATACCTCCAACTCCTATAGCTTCGTACGGAATGGAATAATAATATCCATTATGCGTAGCAGCAGGATAGCGAGTTTTATAATCATCCCAATAGTTTCCTATGGATCCATTATCCAGATGGACATTGGTATAGGTTGCCTCGGACCGGGTTTCAATGTGACCAGACGCATTATAAAACTCGTTACCAAAAACGGTGATGTTGGTTAAATCATTCCCTAACCCTAAAGATCTTGCGATAGAGCTGTTCACGATATTATTTTTAATTATTCCATTGGTCCCCCCTTCCAAATCGATTCCCAATCGAGTATTATTAATATAATTTCCTTCCAGTGTGAAATTTAAGGTGCTATCTTTTGTTGATATCCCATCGGAAACGCCAAATTCGACGTAATCTATATAATTATCTGAAACGGTTACATTATATGACCAAATATCTATGCCGTATTTACAGTATTTCAGAGTATTATGAACTATTTCACTATGGTTACTTTCAATTGAGATCCCATACCCATCTAAGTCTCCAACTATAGTGTTGTTTTCAATTAGTAAGTAGGTCCCTTCATCTGATGAAATACCTGTATTACAATTCTCAATCGTATTGTTATAAACATGACCCGAGAATGTGTTTAGATTTATACCACTTCCCATTCCGCCAATATTCTTAATGGTATTGTTATAAACAGTGATATTATCCGTTGCGATTCCCTCCATAAAATCATTCCAAAACCAGATTCCAGAGCGAGAATTGTTGATAGTATCGATAGTGTTATTTAAAATTGTTACATTGGATGAAGCAAACATGTTAATTCCATTATTACTACTATTCCGTATCGTATTATCGTAAATCCAGATTCCAAATTCAGGTTCAAGCCTACTTCCTTTAATTGATCCATAGCTTGGAGAATAAAAGGAATTATCTTCCATTAGACACTCTGAGATATTTACATTATCTACAATCGAGCCAGACATATAGACTGCCACACCAATGTCTCGGAAGGTACAATTTTTTATCCAAATATTTTTGGAGTTAGCTAGTTCAATTTGATAATCTGCATCTGGGCCATAAATGGTAATGTTTTGCAGTACCAAGTAACTGCTCGTTACACTAATTCGGATTGCTGGCCCCCAAAAATCACTTGCATTAAATATCCTATTTTCAATAATATAGGGATCTTGTGCAGTACCAGAACCACGATCTTTGGCGGAACTTAATTCCGAATTTCCCATAATATTAATCGGAGTATCTTCACTACTTTTTGGGGAAAGAAATTCAATTTCCCCCCCATAATTGACATAAGGATTAAAATTGATGCTAATACATATAAAAAATGCAAATACTATAATCTCTGATAGTTTCCTAATTTTTTTCAATATAATCACCTTTTGTGAAAAATCTCTTCTTTTCTCTAAATAATCAGACGCATACATTATCGTCGGTAATTAAAATAAATGTTTCATCATTTCCCAATCATAATAATACCCAGTTGGAAAAAATAGACCACTGATACATTTCATATCAATCTAGATCTGTTCGACCTGTCTGTTGAGAAATGGAACGATTGAACCCAATACGATTAGGTTTCCAACTTAATCGAATAGAATTTGATTAGATTTCCAGTTTAATCGAATGATATTTTTTCGAGTTCTTGTGGAAATTATTAATAGCAGCGCCATGTTCGTTATTATAAGTCGATTTCAAAAACTCAAAAAAGATGGAAATTTCATGATCTAGAACGATTATAGTGATGTTGGACTAGAAAATGGGAAGTATTACTATGTGATATCTGCCCAAAATCCCAACGGGCTTTCATCGTTATCCAATTGTGAATCTATAGAAGTTCAACTTGAAGAACCAACCGAGCGAGGAATAAGAGGATATTCCATTGGGATTATTCTAATGCTAGGAAGCTCAGTACTGGCATTACTCTACTTAATTACCTCAAACCAACACTCATTTTATTAATTTTTTTTTTAATAATAAAAATTTACAAGATTTGAGTTCAAGTTAAGAATAAGTCCGCATCCTAAGGTATCTTTATATAACTCTAATCCCCATTAGGATCGAGGGTTATCCGGTGTTACAAAAGCAGTATGTTGTGGTCCATGGGAAAAAAATCTTCATGGATGAGAATGGTTGTTTAGATCTCCATCAAAAAGCAATCAGTAATATGAATCAAATCGAAGGTTTAAACGGTTTAGTTGGATTGAAGCATTTGATCATTGGAAATGCAACAATGGCTTATAAATTTGCTGACGATACTGAAGATGACGTTATCCTTTATGATTTTAATGACTTCTCAGATTTTGTAATCGTAGAGTCCATGAAGTCTCTGGAAGTTCTTGAGGTCGTTCATCAAGAGCATCTTTTAAGATTTTCTGAGGAGTTAGGAGCCTTACCTTACCTTAAAGAAATGATATGTTATTTTTGTCCAAATCTTCGGGACATTCCAGAATCTATAGGAAACCTCTCAGCACTTGAGAAATTGCATTTTATCGATTGCAATGCAATAAAAAAACTCCCAAATTCAATAGGATCTTTGAAAAAACTAAATGAATTTACGGTCAACTCACCGGTATTGACAGAACTACCAGAGAGTTTTAAAAATCTTACAAATTTAACAAAGTTAGATTTAAAATCCAATAAAATAATCAGCCAGATTCCAGGATTTGAATCCTTCAGTAACTTAATAACACTTAATCTTGCGTATTGTGAATCTCTAAAACCAGAATCTTTCCAAAATTTGCAATTATCAAAAGTTGAATCACTTTATTTAAGAGGATGCCAGTTAGCGTATAAAGATTATACATTTTTGAGTCAGTGTAGTAATTTGAAAAATTTGAGTATTGGGAATGATGAACTCATCAATACACCCGTGGAACTAAAATATTTGACTAAATTAGAGACTTTACATATTTATTCTTGCGCAAATTTGAAGACAATTGGAGAAGAGATTGGTGAATTAACAAATTTACTAGAATTGGAACTTACTTCATTAGGTTCGTTAGAAAAACTTCCGAACTCAATTGAGAACCTCATTTCATTAAAGAAATTGAATCTCTCCTATTGCGATTCATTAAAAACTATCCCAGATACACTATCAAACCTAAGGTCATTAGAACAATTATACTTAATTGCAAATAAAATGCTATTATCTCTCCCAGAAGATGTTGGGTTATTAAAATCATTAAAAAAAATGTATATATCGAAATCTGGAATAATAAATAATTTGCCAGATTCGATATGTAATTTGTCAAATCTTGAAGAATTTGTATATTTTGGTTCACCAAATGACCAGTTATCCGAAATTCCTCGTATTATCTCAGAGATTAGAAACTTAAGGAATTTGAAATTCAGTTTTTGTAGGTATTTAACCAAAATTCCCACGAATCTTAGTAATCTTAATTATTTAGAGACTTTGAGCCTAGTGGGAACTAAAATTGAAAATTTACCTGAAAATATTGTGAATTTGACTTCTTTAAAAGAGTTAGATTTATCAAGTTGCAGAAGTCTCCTCCAATTGCCAGAAGGAATTAATAATTTGACAAATTTAGAAATTTTAAACTTAAATGACTGTGAAAAACTTGCTGCTTTGCCGGATAATATTGCTAACTTAAAGAATCTTAAAAATTTGAACATTGAAATGTGTCATGAAATAAAGGAAATCTCTGTGGATTTTAGTCACATGAGTTCTCTAGAAATTCTTAAAATTTTTTGTAAAAATCTTATGTCAATTCCAAATAGCATAGGAGAATTGACAAATTTAATCGAGCTCAAAATTGGGGCACAAATTCAAGAGATCCCTTTTAATTTTAATAAATTAAAATCATTAAAAATACTAAATCTTGAATATTGCAGTTCTCTAACCGATCTTCCAGAAGGTATAGGTAAATTAGTCAAACTTGAAAAAATGAATCTCTCAGAACTTCAAAAATTAAGATGTTTACCCGAAAGTATTGGACAACTCCAAAATTTGACTTTTCTCAATTTGAATGCTACTGGTATAGAGAGATTGCCAATATCTCTCGGAAATTTGAAATCCCTCAAGATCCTTGATATTCAATATTGCAAACAACTTCAAGAACTACCGAAAAACATAGGTGATATAGAAAATCTGGAAATTTTGGTTGCATCCGGATGCAGTCAATTGAAATCACTACCGATTTCCATTGGAAACTTAATATTTTTAAGGATATTAACCGTTGGAATAGCATTTGAAAATTTCAATAAAATGTTTGACTATGGAATTGACGGGTATTATCAAGAATATTCCCATGAAGCTCCAGAGATATCCGAAAATAAACTAAGTTCTTTACCAAATTCATTCTGCAAATTAAGAAATTTAAAAATTTTAGATCTTGGAAACTCTCAATTCTTAGAGACTTTACCTAAGGAAATTGGTAATTTAGAGAGTCTAGTTTATTTAAATCTATTTAATTGCAGACCTTTGGTAAATTTACCGGATTCTTTTTCAAATCTGACAAATTTAAAAGTTTTGGATTTAACCAGCTGTCATAGTTTAAAAAGCCTACCAGAGCCATTTTCTCTAAAGAATCTAGATATTTTACTGTGTTATGATTGTACAAATTTAAGAAGATTACCAGACGGATTTGGGAATTTAAGCTCAATTAAAATAATCGATTTTTATGGATGTAATAGACTAGAGATCCTTCCAAGTTCGATAGGAAATCTAAAAAATCTTTTTTTCATGAGGCTTACTAGATGTAGGAGTTTGCAAAACTTACCAGAAACCATAGGCAATTTAATTTCATTGAGAAATCTATGTTTTGGGGATTATCAACCTATTTCTGATCAATCTTTATCTTACATAGAAGAAACCATAAACAAATTCAAAACTGAAGGATTTTCTGAATATTATGGGAAACAATCTGCAGAATCCGTACTTACAAGTCCAATGCTAGGATTGAGTGTAATTTACAATCAAGCAATACATATTAAATCATTACCAGAATCCATTGGGGATTTACATAATCTGGAAACATTAGATCTTAGCTATTTAGTAAACCTCAAATCAATTCCTGATAGTATAGATAAACTAAAATCCTTGAAGAATTTAAAACTCTCCTATTGTTTTTCCTTAGAATCCATCCCAGAGAGTGTATCGGAATTACAAAATTTAACCGAATTAGATCTCAGCTATTGTAAAAACGTTCCGAAAATTCCAAAAAATATAGGCAATCTATCAAATCTCACAAATTTGAACTTGAAGTATTGTATTTCCATTGAGAACCTTCCAGAAAGTCTACAAAATTTAAAAAATCTTAACAACTTGAATTTACACAATTGTAAGCTTACAGAAATCCCCATATCATTAAGAAGCTTGGAGAATTTGGAAACTTTAGATTTAACAGAGAATTTATTTACCCCATCCGAACTCGAGATCGCAAAAAACGATATTCCCGTAATTTTTGATTATCTCAAACGTAAAACTGCAATCAATGTTTTCATAAGTCATGCAGTTGTCGACTTTAAGAGCCACCGAATTGAAGATCTCGCTACATTTCTGGAGCACCAAAAGGAAATCTATCAAGCATACTTTTGCGAGGAGGATCTCGTGGGAAATATTGATGACTTCATGAATGATATGTTACCTCAGTGTCAATTAGTCTTGTTTATTGGAACCCAAAAATCAGTGTTTAATTCAGTCGATTGCAGTCATGAAATCGAACTAGCTCGAAAAAATGATATACAAATAATCCCAATTAAGGGAATTGATATTGATTGGAAGGATCTAGAAGCAATTGGGTTAAGTCGGGAATTAGGAATTGAGTTTAATTTGGAGCAATTTGATAAATTCTGTGAAGATGTTTATGATTACATTTTCCAATTCAAACGAAAAGTAGATTTATTTGATAAAAGTACGGCAAGAATTGAAAAGTTAATCCTCGAGTACGGAACTCTCATTAATGAAATCCTAAGTTCAGAAGCCTATAAGGAACTTTTTTCGAATAAATTTGCAGAACTCAAAACCTTGAAAGCAAATTTCAGATCTGATAAGATCGATTTCAGTGATTTTCTACAGGGTATGTATAAGATCTTAAAGAAAGATAATTAGGCACTATACAATTTTTGTATCTTCATCCTCTGTAGGTTTCTTTTTTCCTTTTTGAGGATAAATACGGCTACGACGTTCTTTATCTTTCTTAAAAACTACACCATATTCTTCCGAATTGTTTTCTGTAACTTTTTTTTTCTTTTTTTTATTCTTAGTATCGGTCAATAATCCCACTACTTTTTCTTAGAAAGAACAGAAATTTAAATAATAGGGCAACTAGGAAGAATTTTCGATGAGTATGATCAAATTAGTCAATTAATCCTTCTCTAGCTTTTTTCTGGATGATTTTAATAATATCTTTATTAATTGGGCCTTTAACAACTAAATCAGAGAAATATAAGGCATTAAAGAATATACGCAGTGTTATCAACTAATAATTTTCAAAAATCGACGTTTTCGCTTGGTGGGAGGTGGCTTTTTTACCGTTGGGGAGCGTAGCAATCACAAAAAATTCTTCATAGAAAACATTTCCCTCAATAATGATAACTACAGGTTCAAATTCTAAAGCGGCAGCTTTCGAGTATAGCTATCTCAACCATTTTTGAACTCCTTTTTTGCTAAAATATAACTGATGTTTTTCCTGAAATCGTATTTTCCTTTGGATTCGGAAAAATTTCCTTGTGCTTCCGTGCGAGCTTTTTTTTCTGACTTGCACAAATGGAATAGATACCGGAATAATTATTCCAACAGCAACTGCAGCTACTTATCTCCCAATAAACACCAAATTATGTTGATTAAGCTATTTCGGATAAAACTCTGGAATATAAATCTGCAGAGAGATACAATAGCTGATTAATTTTATTTAGTATATTAACTGCAGTTCGAGAATTGATGAAACTCTTCTTGTAATTTTCAATTAAAATTCCTAATGTTCCTTTCACTCTCAGTCCCAAATTTCTAGCATAAAGTCGAGCTTCTTCATCATCCAGTAAAATACTATTGCTTCCTTGAAGAGAAAGTGCAAGAAGAATTGATTCAGACTCACCAGGATGAATATTCGAAAAATCTAGATTGTGCTCTACTTTTTCTGGATTTTTTATGATTATTTTTTTATTTTTTATTTCACTGGCGATGAGGTGTCCATCATGATAATGTTCTGCAATTCCTTGCATTACCGCTTCTTCATATACCGCGGGAGGGATATAGACTTCATCGAATAAGTTGAATATAAGGTCAAGGGAGTTTATAGTAGAAAGAATGATTAAAGGGCTTGAGTTACTAATCGCTATTTTCACCCAGTTCCCGCTCCAATTCTTCTATAGATAAGGGATATGGTATGTTTTCTTCTCGTAGAATTCTAAGAAAAGATCTATAAGATTCTCCACAGTATTGTGCCGCTTTCCAGACTGTCCAACGCCGTAATCGGACATTTTCAAGCGATTCTTGTCTTTTTACAACTTGCAATCCCTTTTCTATTATTTGCCGTGCTGCTGTGGATTTATCTACTTGATTCTTTTTGGCATATTCTTCTATTTCGCGTTCTTGGTTTTCTTCTAGCCTTATGGAGGTAGTTTTCATCAAGTATACAAATTCATAATTTGTAATAAATTCTTGGGTTTTTGAAACGGAATTTTTGACATCTAGAGGGATTAATTAAAAGCCTTGATTATTTGACGGCTGCGATTTTTTTAGTGTTAATTGTCGCATTAAAGAATATGATAAGGCATAATAAAATTCAAAATAGAATTATAAAAAAAAAAACTACTTTCTTTTTCGCCCTACAAACAAAAGTAATCCTCCGATAACCACCACTCCTCCCACCACACCTAAAATAATCCACAGTAGGTTGGACGAGCCGTATATTGCTCCAATTTGGGTGGTTACATATTGAACATCCGCTGCAGATGTATATTCAGCTAAAGGAAGAGGTGCTCCGGGTAGTAGACTAGAACTTGCTACTGGAGTTGGGATCTCTCCACCAATCAAGTTAACAATAGTCTGAAATGCCGCTAGAAAACTTGCCATTACAACCAATCCGGCTTCAAAAAAATCAGGTACATCATTATAATATTCAACGACGTATGCAATCCAGTCATTGCTGATTTCGAATGCGAGAGTGAAGATAAGGAATTCAGCATCCTTTGCAAGAATAAAGTAAGCTCCTCCTCCCATATCGAACTCAATTGCCCCATCCGTTGTGGAGATGAGATGCGAAATGTCATTAACTTCTGCTGCGACAGTAACTGCTTTCACTAGAAGGTCCCAATAGGTTTCAACATCTTCATATTCAGGATAAAGAGACAAAGCCATTCTGATTAGCGTAGGCAATTTTTTACCGAATACATCTTCAGAAAACTTAACCACTGATACTCCTACTACTGCTATGACATTGTTTGTCGTATCATTTTTCACCCATATTTGGGATCCAGCACTTACATTATCTGCTGAACTGTCTAAAGGGTTTTCAACTTCAATAATTTTTTCCCAAATTAAATCATATCCTTCAACATCTTCGGGATCTGGAAGATAAGATTCAACAGCTGCAGCAGTTCCTGCGAATAATATCGAACCAAATATTCCAAAGAGAAGTATTCCACCAATTAATTGTGATTTTTTCATGGTTATTCCCATATAACAAAATGAAAATTCCGATATTTAAATTATCATTCCAATTGGTATGGAAATCATACATATTAAGATTAAATCTGCAGTATTAAAATAAATAGGATTCCCCAAGGATGCATTTCCCATAAAAAGGGGGATTTATTAGGTAAAAAAATAGGTGGTAAAACAATTTAAATTGGAATGACTTATTTTGTTCTTCTTAAGAAATGTGTTGTGTCAGATATAGGAATCTCTCTAGGTAATATGACCATACTTGACCTATATTTGAACTTAAGACAAAATCATTGGCGTGACCTGCGAATGGAAACTTAACTAAACAGCATTTTACTCCTTTAGATTCTAGATTCGCTTCTAATGCTATTACTCTTTCAATCCAAACTTGTCCATCACTAGTACCTTGAAAAATAAGTACGGGGGGATCTTGAGGATCAGCTAAATGAACTAGATCATATGCATTATAAAGATCAGGGTTGGTAGTTTTATTTTCTTTAAGAAGGAATTCAGGCGCAGCGGATGGCGGATATAATGGGATAACACCTTTAACAGTTATATTAGGACTAAAAGTGGTATTATGAAAATCATTATTATATCCTAATCCTGCTACTCCTCCTAAGTGAGCACCAGCGGATCGACCCATAAAGTAAACACAATCTAAATTTCCTCCATAAGTTGCGGCAAATTCACTTGCGCATCTATTAGTAAAAATGCCTATATGGCGAATTTGATCCTCGATAGTAAAGTTTCCCATAACATATTCTGGAGTGTCAGGGGCTTCAGCAGCATACTCAAACCAATCAATTAATCCATACTCAATATCAAAAACCACATAACCTTGACCTGCTAAATATTTGCTTGTAGAGATCATATTCCACGTTCCTTTTCCACCAGACATCCAAGCACCTGGGTGTAAATTAATGATGATACTTCCATTCCCTGGTAATTGGGAAGCGTCCATCTTTGATCTGTACACATCAAAATATAGCGTTATATTTTCCCCGGTATAAAATAACACATCTTTTTCTACAATAATTTCTCTTTCCGGGATAGAAAGGAAGTGAGATGAGAAAAAGTATGGGGATGGAAGAAAATACTTGTATATATTCGAAGGAATAGAATTTTCCCAATCAAGATCAAAGGCGGTATCAAATTCTTGATTAGTGTTTATTATTGTATATGGAGTAGCAAGTAAAGAAGCAGCATTTAGTCCAGAAATAGTTAATCCAATTATAATTATTGCATAATATTGTTTAGGATGGTTAATTTTTCGTGAAGCTAATAGTTTTAAGAGTAATATGGTGACGGCGATGCATAATCCCACTATTAAAACTGAACTCTGAGCTACGTACTGCTCAATTACGATCGTTATTCCTTTTAAAACCCTTCCCCCAAAAAATAACATAAACGCCCAAACTACTCCTACAACTAGTACTACGAAACAAAGGAATGCGAGAATAACCTTAATGATTCTATGTTTATTCAAATTGCCAAACCTCCCGTTTGTCAAGGGATTTAAGATTCAAATATGAAAAGATTGATCCATAGATGAAAAAGCTAAAAAAGCCAAATATTATCAGCGAATATTGAAGTATAGGGGAAAACCAATTAGCGTTTAAGAGGAATAAACCAGCTACTAAGAGTATTATATCTATAATGTTAACTCCAACAAACCCATACCCTAGGTGATGTATTTTTTTTCCCATAAGACTGCTTTTTACAATTTTATAATCATTATATACAATTAATATAATATTTAAGAACCAAGAAAGAACTATGAGAATACTAAAGCTTGTGCCAAAAACGATATTTAGACCAATGAAATAATGGAAAATCCCCATCAAAATTAGGGCAATATTTGCCCCAAATGATATAATACATAAGTATTTAATCATTTTTTTGCTAATTTTCATTTTTTTCCTCATCACTGTTAGTTTTTTTGAAAAAATCGAAAGACCTAATTGACTTTATAGTTCGTTTTATTCATATTTAAAGTTTTAAAATGGTTTTTTTCGATATATTCAAAAAGATTTCAAAGAAAGAACTGATAAAGATGGTGGTTGTGTTATTTTACTTGATTGAAACGATTATTTTACGACACTTCTTGATTACATCTTTGTTTGAATGTTCGCGGTGGTTTGGAATTGAAATATTTTTAGCACCAAGTGGTTGTACTAATAGAAGAAATATCATGAGAAATAAGAAAACAAAACTATTTATCACTATTTTTTTTTTCATCCTCTTTTATAGCTGTATAGGGTCTATAAATGCTCGTTTATTCAATATGACCACAAATGTAATCGAACCGGAAGATGTATTCATTCTTTATAAAAATGAATTAGGTTTAGGGAATACCGGGCAAATTGATATTGATTCCTTGGGTAATGTCCACGGAGTATATATCAATGATAGCGGGGATTTTGAAGAAATAGTATACATTACCAATAGTACTGGGATATGGACGAAACAACTGGTCAATGACTACGGATATGGCCATTGGTGGACCGATATTGAAATTGACTCACATAACAACATTCACCTACTTGCTCAAGAAGATTGTTGCGGTATAAAATATCTAAAAATCAATGCAACGGGAGAATGGAATACTCTAACACAGATTGGTAACGGTGGCTATCCAAAGATTGTTACAGATACCCAAAACATCTCCCACATCGTGTATGGATTAATTCCTGGGACAGAAATCATTTATATCAATACCTCCTTGAATGCTCAACCAGTAAGTATTTCTGATCCTACGATTGAAACCCATTCTTTTCCAGATCTTGCTATTGATGCAGATGGCGATGTCCATATTGTCTTTGAAGGGACTTCAATGGCAGATTCATCGATAAGGGAAATATATTATTGTAAATACAGTACTCAAACGGGGATTTTATCATCAATCACAGATATCTCAAATTATGGACTCAGCGCTTCCACACCTACCATAGAGGTTGATTCCACGGGAACAGTTCATGTTGCATTTGTCTGTCAGAATGTTTCGACCGAATATTTAAAACTCTGGTATTTAAGTTTTGATGGGGATATAGGACCTTCAAGCGTTACTCCAGCTAAGATAAACAGTGATGATGTTCCATGTACATTCCCGCATATTGAACTGGATTCTAATGACAAAGCGCATATCGTATATGAAGCATCATATCCCGTTGATTTCCGGATATCGGAAACAGCAACCTCCCCTCCAGAAATAAATTATGTTACAAACAAAGGAGGGTCATGGAGAGATACTCGTGTAACAAGAGAATTGATTCATTTGGAGTTTACAGGGATCTCTATCAGTCCAATAACGGATTCACCCATTATTTGTTATTCAGATCGAGAAGATAATGAAGAGGGTGCAAAATATCATTTTAACTTATTAGAAATGAAAAATGGATATTTTGGAGATTTGTTTAGTATTTCCGCTCAATTTAGTGATGAGGATCTTCAAGTGGATGAGGAGGTTGAATATCAATTCCAAGTAACCATCGGCAATCCATTAACATACCAGCAACATTATGATCTAACAATTAGTTTGTCTGATGTGGATACCATTAACTTAGTTACAGGTGATAGAACCAGAAATCTGGCAGATCTTGCTGGATTAGAGAATATTACGTATATATGGGGTATTTCAACGGAATACAGCGGCTCAAAAAGCGTAAATGCAATTTTAACATCAGATGGAGAATATGTATGCCAGATCGGTTTCGGAATTGTAGTTGCTTCTGGTCTCGAAATTGGTGGTTTTCATACATTTGCATTATTAGCAATCGGTGTAATCACAATTATATTTGTTATTAGAAAGAAGTTGTGGACGAAAGCACAGGCAAACTAATCTTCACTAATTCGGTGAAATAAAATTCACCCCTTTTTTTTGTACCGGAAACCAAAATTTACTTCATTCCCCTCTTCTATCCATTCATTCTTAAGGCGATTGGAATTCCCCTCAGCGATTGCTAAATCTTTAACACAAAAATCCAGATTTAGCTCTTTAAGAGTTGTTTCTAAGGGGAGGCCATCCTCTGTATACCCCATTGCCTTATAGTATATAAAAGCAAGTTTTTCTAGATCTAATGTTACTCCTTTCGTGGGACCTTTAGTTAACGGAGGATTACCGATTGCTCTCTGGCTTAACTCATGACGAATCGCTCCCTCTCGAGCATTAAACATCTGACGTAGAGTTTGTATGCGATGCCCTGTTTTAAGTAATTCTTCGGGTTTTACTTCCCAATCAAACACCGCTTTCATCATTTGTAAATACGGGTACAATCCGAAATTTGTGGAGAACATGCATAATCCTAGTGTTTCATAGGTCTGATGGAATTTTACTACATTTGCAAAGTATGCAGCTTGTTCTTCTGGTATTTTTGAATCCTCAAATTCCAAACCATCGACGAAGTATGAAAGCCCCATGCCAGCCTCCGTATTCATAGAAGCAGCAGTATGTCTTCCTGGAGTCGGATCAATGATATAAGTTAATCCGACGCTGGGATCAAATCTAGGATCATGCATTGGAAGTTCTTGTCCATTACAATGCATTACAAATTCGGAAGTATTTGGAATTTTCTGAGATGCAACCATTGTACCATCTGCAAGAGTATCTCCAATTCCCTCTCTGGTTACTATTAATTTTAGCAAGGGTATTACCCATTGGGCGGCTCCCCAGGTTGGCAGAAACCCATCTGGATATTCTGTACATTTAAAATCAGATTGCTTGAGTATTCCATTCTCTACAGCCTCCATGACAAAAGCAACAATATTTCCCGCGGAAATAGAGTCCATTCCCACTCGGTTAAGAAATTCATTGATTTTCATTAAGGCATCGAAATCATCACACAATATCATACATCCAAAAGATGCTGATGTTTCGTATTCAGGTCGATGAGTAGTTTTTTTTTCGTATGGTAAATTTTCGTATTCCAAAATGGCTCCACACTGGACGGGACAACCGAAACATCCATATTTACGTTTAGTTAATTTCTTAAACCGTTTGCCACGTAGTTTCATTGCTTTTTTGAAAGGAAAATCCTTGTATCCAATTCCCTTGAAATTCTTGACAGGCGCATCTCCAGTTTGCACACTCAGTACATTTGCAACTGTTGTCCCTAATTTGCTTCCTCCGAACGTAGCGGTGGTAATTTTGGCGAAACTCTCCCCTGATCCTCCCAAACCGGATTTTAATAATCGCAGCATTGGTGATATCCGATCTAGCATTGGGAAAAAACCATTTATCATCTTATTGCTAGTGTAGGATTGTATTTTTTTGTTATATTCTTTAGCAAGAGCAAAAGCGCTTTTTTTGTCCGCATAATTCAACTGAGTGTTACCACACGCACAAATAGCTTTAAGTTTTTTTGATCCCATTACTGCCCCAAGACCACTTCGTGCAGCTATCCTCCCTCCATCAGTTACAATACCTGAAACTAAGCTAAGATTCTCTCCTGCCTGTCCTATAGAAGCAATTTCACATGATTTTCCGTGCTTTTTTTTCAATATCTCCTCGGTTTGAACACAATCTTTTCCCCAGATCTCTTTGGCAGATTCAATTGATGCCACTCCCTGATTTAATAAAAGATATACTGGATGTTTTGAGATTCCATGAAAAAAAATTCCATCATATCCTGTTTTTCGTAATGATGGTCCGAACATCCCTCCTGAATTCGAGTTCCCCCATCCTCCCGTACTATATTTTCCATTTTTTCGTGAACCCTTCCCAGTTAAAGGAGACTTACCGCAAACAATAAATCTACCTGTCAAAGGTGCGGGAGAACCGGTCAACAATCCTGGTAATACCCCTAAAATATTATCAGGACCTAAAGGATCACAGCATGGTACTATATTTTTATAGATATAGTATACTCCTAAGCCATATCCCCCATAGTATTGCCGATAAATTGACTCGTCTATCATCTCGTCATTGGTTATACTCGAGCTAAGATCTACCACAAGAATTTTACCATGAATGCCTTCCATTGTTGTTTCATCCTTATTTGTTATATATAGAAAGCTACGTTTATCCTATCTCCAAAAAAGAATCAAAAATTAATTTCTAAAATTCTGGATACTTCTGGAAATCCTCCAGTTTTTGTTTGATCTCTTGTTTTCGTATGATTTCCTCTTCTGTGGGGTAAGGAGTTTCTGCCCATAAATCCACTTCCGGCATCTGCAATGATTTTCTTACTTTAGTTTCCAAGCGCCCAAATCCTACGCGGGAAGCAAAGAATTTGATTACCTTGAATTTCAATTTCGTAAGTTTCTTTTCCCATTCTTCAGCGAAACCACCATCTTCGATATATTGTAGAATAGGTTTTTGAATCTCTGAAATTTCTCGAAATATTTTGTCATATCGTATCGTACGACTGAGAATGCCATATTGAGATCGGTCCTCCATAGTTTTGATACCATTAATCACCCCAAAATCTCGTATACCATTGAAGGTATACTTCATTTTCCCTGAAAGGATCATCTCAATTAGTATAGCTTCTGCAGGAATACCGAATTCAAGTAAAATATCCATAGGTTTCATAAGCATGCTACTACTGGCTGGTCCAAATCCTTGTTCGGTAAATAGGTCTAACACTGTTTCTTCCTTGAAATTCGTTTCTAAAGCTCCTTTGGTTAGCCCTCCTACACCCTTAGTTAGTGCAAGTAATATTTCTTGAGCTTTCCCTGTCCCATTCTGCCCAACTCCGATGAAGCTGAAGTAACCCTCACCATTTAAATAACACTCACGCACACCAATCCCTATCATTCGTGGTGCAATGATGAGAAGATCTATATCTTTAGGTGGTATGATGAAATTAAAAGCAATATTATATCCGTGGGCAAAAACCAGAGCAGAACCAGATTTGAGAAAAGGAAAGATTGAAGTTTTATAGACATCACATTGAATCTCATCTGGAATTAGCAAAAATATGACATCTGCACGTTTAATTGCCTCCGGAATATCAAAAGTCTCGAATCCATCTAAATTAGCACGTTCTCGATAGGAATCAGAGATATTTCCTACAATAACGTTTACACCATGGTCTCGCAAATTTAGCGCTTGAGAGCGCCCTTGATTTCCATATCCAATGAACGCAACAATTTTCCCATCGAGTATTGACATATCTGGTACATCAGATTCGCGATAAATCTTCACATCTCTCATTTTTTCCCCTCCTATATTCCTCCATAAAACTCCTTGATTTTTACTACTTCATCCTCCAAATAAAGGTCTTTTATGCTTTCTTCTGGTAGCGTAGCAGGTGTAAAAGTCTGCAACTTCCTAAATCCAAGGTTTTGCCTCACCTTTTGCTCTATTTCTGCAAATTTCGAATGCTCAAAATAGAATTTCATAGTTTGCAGTAGCACTTTGCTTTTCTCTTCTTTCCATTCAGCAATAAACTCCCCGTCAACGATTTCCTGTAATATTCTGCGTTGGATTTTCTCGACGTCCTTAGATAGCGAACGGAATTTTATTCCTCGTGACATTTGACCATATTGACTGGTGTGTGAGTGAAAATTCATTTGTTTCATCATTCCAACTTCTATTGCCTTATCCATGGTGAATCCGCCCTCACCGGATAGAACTTGTTCCACCATTATGGATTCCGCTGGATATCCATTTTCTACTAAATTCTCAACTGATCGAATGAGTATTTGAGCCATTACATAACTAAAAGTCTGTTCTGCAAATAGCTGCATCGTAATTTGCTGGGCGAAACTAATTTTCACAGCGGGTAACTTCAATCCCCCGATAGCTAGTGTCAATGCGAGCATGAGGTCTTCAGCAACTCTGGTTGGGTCTTGATGTATACCCACTAAACTGAAGAAACTATCATAATTCAGATATTTCTCTCGAATAGCTGCACCAGGTATTCTAGTAGTAATCAAAATCGCAGTACAATCCGAAGGTAAGTGAATTTCTTCGTATATAACCGGATATCCACTGGAAAACACGAAAATCATTGATTTTTTCAAATTTGGTTGGATAAACTCCTCATATATCCCCGCAATATCATCATCAGCTACCAAAAAAAAAATTATATCAGATTCTATGATCAATTCGGGGATTGATAACGGGGTAAACTCATCACGTTCTGCACGTTTTTTATATTCCTCATGATGAGTAGCGATTTTAACTTCTATTCCTGAATCCCGAAAATTCAAAGCATACGCTTTTGCAACGTTCCCATAACCGATGATACCTATATTGTATGATTTTAAAATATCTAAATTTCCATCTTTCTCAAAATAGATTTTAACTGTCATTTTGCCTATACTCATGGTAATATTTTATTTTCAGCTTATTCATAGGTGAACTATAAAAAATGGGATTTCATCCCACGAAATACATAATTAAGAAAAATATGTAAAATAAAATCGCTAATATTATCAAAATCAATTCAAATATCGACATTCTATAACGGCTAGGTAATAATATATAATTAACTCCTATTGTACCCAAACAGAAAATAATCCCACCAATATTGGCAAGGGATCCTGCAAGCTGCACTTGTTCTACTGGTGCTAC
This sequence comes from Promethearchaeota archaeon, assembly GCA_016933055.1. Taxonomy (GTDB): domain Archaea; phylum Asgardarchaeota; class Lokiarchaeia; order Sigyniarchaeales; family Promethearchaeaceae; genus AMARA-1. The sequence goes on from JAFGBS010000011.1 coordinate 41,358, forward strand.
TCCGAATGCTATTACCGCAATCCATATTATGGTTAGAAGTGCTAATAAACCATAATATAGTCGACGAACATCTTTTTTCAGTAATTTTGAGGATTGTAATTTTGGATATGCATTCCATAACATATTTGTATAGTTCCGAACGGCTCCATCAATCACCCCCGAACCATCTACGTAAAAGATACCGGCCATAATCACGAGAATTAACCACCATGGGATGAAAGCAGGCATGTTTTGGGCAAGAACAGCAGTAAAACCGAATATTTGATCGGTTGCTGCTTCAGCAGGGACAAATTGCTCATATAATGCTACTGGGAATATCATAGTTACAATTGAACCTAAGAAAAAGATTGGGAACAACTCAGCCATAATATATCGATACCATTTTTTTGCTCGCTTATGGTTCACTTCATCATCTTTGGGCATATACCCCATTGTTTTAAACTCTATTTTCTCGCCCCCAGCTCCTCCAATATGCCCCATTCGTTTCGCCATACCCCATTCTGAATCTCGATAATATGTTGATATGGATAATCCAGCAGAAGCGGCCAGTCCTGCAAAACCTGCAACTGCTCCGAGTGCTTGCCAGTCTGGATCAGAAGGGACACTGCCGAACATAAACAAACCTTTGGTAACGTTCCATAAAGTAATCGGTTCCACGGTGATGATAGTGATAATGATGATTGCTGGGATAATAATGATGAAATGTACAATAAAGAACATCAATCCCAAGGTTTTCATGATTTTCTTTCCGAGTATAAGGGGAAGCAATGTGATAAGGAGAGCAATAATTCCCATAATCACCCAAAGGGTCAAATTTGCCTCCACTGTCGGAACATCTTTAATTATTAGAGCTACAAAAGTCATTCCCAGAAGTGCAGGATAATATGGGATTACTACCGAAGGTATACCCACCAATACCCATATAGGCGTCCATGCTTTCTTATTCATGAATAACCGATTCATCCCAACTTGCACAGGCTCTCCTGTTAAGATAGTATATTTACTTCCAATGATGGCTGTATAGGTTTGAATTAAAATGGAAAACAAGGCGATCCATAAGATATTCGGACCATTCTTGACTACCAAAAAAGGAGCTGCTACTATTTCTCCCGTTCCTAACCCTAATCCCATAGCAATGATACCTGGTCCGATAAGGAATTTAAAATAATCTCTGATTCCTTTCAATTTAAAGGGTTCTGGGATATCCACCGTGTCCGTAAACTTCTTATTCGTTCGAAATAATTTTTCTTTTTCTACAGGAGGATTAGCTGGTTCGTTTTCGTTCATAAGTGACACACCTTAGTGTTTAAGTTGGTTGTATGAGTTTATAAAGGTTTTCAAAATTCGACCATTCAAAATTTGAATAAACATAAATAGGACGACATTAAAAAAATACCTATACTCAGAAGAATAGTTCGAGATGGTATTCATTAAGCAAAAAACACTTGCAGAATTATTTTTGGATCTTGATAATGACCCTATCCTAGTTCAACTGGCTCTGGCAATTAATAAATTCCAAGGAATTACTGCCAATCGTTTGAAAAAGATTTTCTTTTTTTCTGGTAATAAAATCTACTACTACTTATCCAAATTAGAGAAAAAAAAAATCATCTATAGTGAAGAGGAAAAAATAAAACGTAATTTCATCCAAAAAAAATACTATGCCAAATTACAATATGAAGACCAAGGAAATTTTCTGGAGAGTTTTAGAAACGCAGAGAAAAAAGAGCATATGATCCTTAGACTCAGTATGATGTGTTCACTATTGCAAAGACAAATAAATCAAATCCAAAAATTGAGCCAAGAGGAATATGAACAAAGGAAGGGAGAGATTTCCCAAATGTCGGAATTATATACAATCAGAGGGAAATTAAGCCCTAAACTAAAGAAACTCTTTACAGAACTGCAAGAGACTTTAAAGGAAGAATCTCTTACAGCTTTTGGTTCCAATCTTGAAGCAAGATTGCAAGCAGACCATATTGGATATTTTGGATTTCTTCCTATGTATTGAATAATCCGTTCAAATTTTTAACATTCAAAAATATAATATTAAAAAAGACCAATCGCAAATTAATATTTCATGATGGAAGAACCCCCTAAAAGCGTATCAAAAATTAAATCCATTTTAATTATTATTCTCAAATCAATGGGTTATCTTATTGGAATTTGCATGATGATGCCTTATTTCTATAACATTGTTGCAGTTCTCATAGGATTAGCGTATTTTATTACATTTACGAAGAAATGGCGGCTTAGTGGATTTATGCTCGTACTTGCTACTGCACTGGGAACCAATGCTCCGCAACGTGGGTTTGTAGAAATAACCGGAATCTATCCATTAATGTTAGTATTTTATACAAGCTTCGGTTTTATCGGAATTTACTTGATTTGTTTATTACTATGGGGGATTTTTAGTCGAGTTAAATCCATTAAATCTTGGATTGAATCAATTGAAGAAAATTTGTCTCGGAAATGGAGGATTTCTTCAAAGTTAAAAACCATACTATTGATAGGAGTTATAAGCGCACCTACGTTATTTTATGGATCAATTAGCATCCATTTTGGAGTGATGTTTGATAACAAACCCCAATTATTATGGGTTCATGCACCTACTACTACTCAACCAGGTACACCCTTTACAGTAACTGTGCAATCTTGGGATAAATTCGAAAGAGTATCCGCTCAATATAAAGGCACAGTATCATTTTCTCTGGAATCTTATAATATTACCACTCAGAACTTAATTTCCACTCCAATTGCTAGCCTTCCATCCAGTTATGCTTTTTCAGGGATAAATTGTCCCTCGGGAACGGCTTATTTACTTGAAAATGGAAAAGACAATGGAATACATCAATTTAGTATGAGTATATCCACTGAGGGAATTCATTATCTTAAGGTTTCAGATACCACAACTAATAATGTGTATTATAGTAACCCAATAGTGGTGCGTCATACTGGTCCACAAATCTATTGGGGAGATATTCATTCTCATTCCATCTATTCAGATGGTAGTGGCACCCCATCACATGCGTTGCTTTACGCAGAGCAAGTTGCATGTCTAGATTTTTTTGCCTTAACAGAGCACGGGGAACTTATTACTTTGGGGAATTCTTGGTTTAAGAATTATAAAGAAGTCATGATTGCAGCTAATAAACCGGGTGAGTTTGTCACTTTCCTGGGAATGGAATATACGAACCACAAAACGGGACACATTACATGTATCTTTGATAGTGAGGAATTGCCATACCAACCCATGGTCACATCGAAAGGTATAGACACTCCGTTTGAACTCTGGGATCTTTTAGATAATTTCACGCTCTATACTGGCTCTCGTGCTTTAGCGTTACCTCATCATACCGTGAAGGAACGATATATGCAAGACTGGACATATTATAATCCTAAATATGTAAAAATTGCAGAAGTGACCTCCACTCATGGAGATTGTTTATATGATCAACACCATCCACTAAGTTATCGTGGAGCTACCGTTGCACCCCCAGTTGGCACTCGGGGTGCATCAATTACAGATGCATTGCAAATGGGAATAAATTTAACCTTATATGCATCTTCAGATGGGCATGACGGTCATCCAGGTCATACATTATCTCATACTAAAGTGCGGGTCGCGCATCAACAACCTTTAACTCCATGGTGGACCAGAATTGATAAACCCTATCCGGGAGGAATCACAGCCGTATATAGCTCAAGTTTAACTCGCTCTACTGTTTTCGATCAACTACAAGATTGTAGTATCTACGCGAATTCCGAGCATGGACGACCTTATCTTGATTTTGCAATTAATGGAAGAAGAATAGGGGGTAATTCGACCTTGAAAGTTGTAGATGCAAGCACACCACGAAATATTACCATATGGATTGCGCAAGATGGTGCACCAGCAAGCAGTTTGAATAAAGCAGCAAGTGTAACAGCAAGTTGGATTCCTAATTGGAATGCGGAAGTTGAAATTTTAAAAAATGGAGTTCTCTTAACCAGTATACCAATTACTACTCCCTATGAGCAAGTAGAGTATCAAGATTTAACAAATATTACGGGAACATCTTATGACTACTGTGTGGAGATTGATGGAGAGTATTACTTAAATGAATACAGTGACAATGCGGTAGATCCTACCAGTCTAAATACCGATGGAAGAGATTTTTATATAATTCGAATAGTGGGAGAAAATGGTAGACATTCCTATATCGGCCCTTTATGGGTAACCTTCTGAAGATTCAGTTCTCTCTATTTTTTTATTTATATTTCAACACCTATTCTGTCCTATCCAACGATTAAGTAAGCGTTTTAATGTACTATTATCGAAAAATAGCATGGAATGTATAAACCACAGAAAATATAGCAATCTATCGCAAATTTATATCCGAACAGCGAATAGTACTTAAGGAAAAAGTGCATGAGGATATCATGGATAAAATCTCGTATTTATAGAGCCAAAAATGGCCACATTCGAACAAATCCGACCGTACTAAATAGTATATCACGGGATAGAATTATGAAAAGAAAGGTCAAAATTACCATAATTTCCCTTGCAAGCATCTTAGTTTTTTTGTTATTCTGATTTTTATAGGTGGAGGTTTTGCGGGTATACACCATTAATTTCAATTTAGTGTATTTTTCAAACACTTATATATCTCTTTTTTAATTATTTTTCCAGTCTCAAGACTAAAAGAAAACTGATTTTGGACTATCTCTGGGTATGGCAAAACTTTAGTGGAGTTCATTTATGCTATCAAAACTAACGTAACTCATATCTTTTTTGAAAAGTATTAATCAAAACGGAGAATTGATGACTTTTACTTTGTAAATCAGTTCTCCATTAAGATATTAGCCATTCACAAGGTTGGGCGTAGACGCTGAAATCTCGTCTATTTTTCACCCTTCTCTTTTTTATTATAAAAATTTATAAATTTATTTCCAATTAAGCGGATATTTTCCATATTTCGCAATCGCATGAACCGTTCGTTCAACATTGACAAGAGGAGTATCTAAGAGGTCATGTGCTGGTCCTGGAATATATCCTCCCTCCATAGTTTCCCCGTCTAACGTTGTTGCGGCAATAATTTGGCTTTTTACATGAGCTTCCATTTCATCAGGAGTGCCAAATGTCATTACTCTGCTACTATCTATACCCCCAATCAAACACAACTTATCCCTAACTTTGGCTCTAATTCGAGCCAGATCATTTCCTGCGGGAACTTCTAAACTTTGGAGTCCATCCAGTCGGGCTTTCATTAGTAAATCGAGAAATTCCTCGATAAAACCACAAGAGTGCATCCAAATGATCGCTCCATGCTTGTGGGCTAAATCGCAGCGACTTTTTAACGCAGGGTAAAAGAATTCTTCATACATTTTAGGTGAAATCAATCCTCTTCCCTTTTGACCGAGATCATCCCCTGTATCGATTATTTTAAAACCTGCTTCCAGAGCAGCTTTCTCCATTAAAATACACACTTTTTCATACTTCTTGCAAATATCTCGTAAAACATTAGGCTTCTTGCGCGACAATTTTGCGATGGTGCTTGGACCGAATCCTCCAAAAATTGCTTCAAAATGATTTGTCACATTACCGGTCAATGCATAAGGTTTTCCCTTTCTTTTATTATACGCTAATACTGTTTTAGCCAATTTTATCAAATTGCTTTTTGGATTAAATTCTTGCTCCCAAAGTGCACAATCAAATTCATTATAAAATGCCTCAAATTTCTCTAATGCATCTGGACCACTGAAAAAAGGTTTGTAATACCAATCATATTTATGAAGTCGCTCACCTTTTTCTCCTAATTGATGGCCGGAACTCATCACACTACCCCGATAGGTGATTCTATATCTTTTCTTACTTTTTGGAAGGGTTTTAGCTTCCTCTTTCGAATAGAAATTATCGGTTTCAGGATTATAATACACGGTCGGAAATTCACACTCGGGATTCCATGCAGGGATAGGTAAATAACCGGAGGTTCCCCGTGATAACCAATTTCGCGAATAAAGTAATCCCAATACAAAATTTCTTCTCGATTCTTTCAAATATTTAATTAAGTGTTTTTTTTTGTATTCTTTAAATTCCTTGAAAAACAATCCCGATCTTTCAATACTGAACCAACAAGATGGCATGCGATCCACTTCTTCGCATCGGAGGGCAGAAATAAATCTTTCTTCCCCATTCATTTCTTTCATAGAATTGATTCGGATTAACAAAATATAAAGATTTGATGCAGTAATTTTTGTAAATTAATCCAATTATTTCTGCAGAAGAACCTATGGATGTTTCATTTTTTAGTTTATCTCATATCTTAGATAGAATTCTTAATTTATAAAAATCGAGATCCCGAGAGAGGCAGGGTGACTTGTCATGCATTTCTGTGCAAAGAAGAGGATTGGAGTAAACTAAAAGATAAATCTGTAGATGTGGAATCAATAATTCTAAAAAATATAGAAGAAGCCAATGAAGACAGTTTAGCTTTCGACCATAACCATATTCTCAAAAAAGCTCTAAAAAAATACAACAGAATCGGGTAAATCGGTAGCAAGGATTTTACGAATTGATGCTCCACTTGTGGAGTTGGTTTTCTAGATTTCTGATTCTGAATATTTCAGCTTATTTAATATTAAGTATACTAAGAAAATTAGGCTTATTCCCAAGAAAAGGATTAAATAACTCCTAGAGTGTGAACGTGGACTAAGAATAGAAACCCAACTAGTGGAGTTGAGTACTGTGTGATGTCATTGTTTTCTGTATCGCATGAGTCTGAAGAAAAAATCACTCGGACATGACCGTAACCCACATTAAATTCGACAAATGTTCATTCTTCTATCAAGGATATGAATGCTGTTACGAAAATCACCCATCTATTAGATATTGACTAGAGAAATTTTAATTATAAGTTTAGTTCCATGCCAAACATGAGCGGAAAAAATACGTTTTCCAGGTTTAATTTAATTGGTATTCTATCTCTTGCATCATGCATAATTGGTATTGTGTTTTTTATTCTATTCGATAGAGGTATTATGTTTGAATTTGAGAATAGTCATGTATTTTATTTGTTATTTATCATTTGTACGCCATTTCTTAGATTGTTATCCTTTATTTTGGGAATAATCGGACTCGTCGTAGGCAAAAAGAAAGATTTAGAGAATTTTAGCTCGATACCCGGTTTAATTTTTCTACCTGGATTGATAATTTATATAATCTATGCGCTTTCAAATTTTTCTATGACCCTATAATTTATACTAATAGTACTTCTGATGTTTAGTATGGGGCTAGTGGTAGCAGCAGGCATCAATCTTTGTTCATATTTCCAATTCATGCGATAAAAAAGAATGGAATTCACAAACAAGTAATCCCAAAGGAGCTTTTGCTCATACATAGTTTTTTCAAGGGGAAAATTTCATTATTTTTTTTCTCCTTCTTCATCAGACTCATATTTTCCGATTATTCGATTGTTTTTGATTTCTACATCTAATTTCACGTCATTCACCGTGATAGAGTCAATTTTGAAATCTATGGGAATTTCAACACGTCGAATATTGATGTCTTTTAGCGTTGTTGATATTCTTAGCTCAGAACCAACTATTTCTGCTGAAATAGCACATGACCAGTCGTCATCAATAATGTGATAATTAGATATTTGATTTTTCGCGGTCGGAATAACTAGTAAAGTCAATGGATTCGTCATTTGCATTTGTTTCGTATGTTGTACGACGTCACCCAATGGTAAAATTGAACCTCCTTTAATGAAAAACGGGATTCTTTCAATAGGACATTCATACTCAATCCACTTTTTCCCTTCTATTTTTTCTAAAGACCAATAGTCAAACCAGTCTCCCTTTGGAAAGTAGATTTTTCGAGTATCCTCTCGAGTAATAATTGGAGCGATGAGTAAATTTCGCCCGAACAAATATTCATCTTCGATGTTGTACACATTTGGATCTTCTATATACTCTAAAACTAAGGATTTCATCATAGGTAATCCTTTACTAGCACAGATTTGTGACTCAGTGTAAATATAGGGGATAAGCTTGTATCGTAAATTTAACATATCCCGTGTAATTTTTTGTGTTTCTTCATTGTAATTCCAGGGTTCCCTAAACCGTGGAGGATTTCCATGAAATCGGATGTGACTATTAAAGATACTAAATTCGGTCCAACGAATGTAGAGTTTGTCTGAGGGAGAGAATATAAAACCCCCAACATCCTGGCTCCAAAACGTAAATCCACACATTCCCAGACTTAACCCTGATCTTAAAACATTTGGGAGTTCTTCAAAATGGGATGAGGAATCTCCGGACCAATGGAGAGGATACCTCTGACTTCCCGCGTAACCACTTCGTGCCCAAATAATTCCTTTCCCAAAGAAATCCTTGGTTACTTCGAAAGCAGCTTTTTGGTAAAGTAATGAGAAAAGATTATGCATTTTTCGTCCATCTCCTTCTTGAAATTTCATGTGAGATTCAATTTGTTCCCCAAAATCAATCTTTATCACATCAGCCCCTATCTCAAATAGATTACGTAACTTGCCTTGATACCACTCTACAGCCTTTGGATTACTAAAATCAAGCACGGAGGAAGGATTTGTTAAGAAAATAAAAGGACCTCGGTTTTTTGCTAGCAATCCTAATTTTTTTGCTTCTTTATATTCAGGCAGCAACTTCATTATATACGGCATTTGCCATAATGATAACCGAAAGCCCATTTCGTGGAGTTTTTTACACATCTCTTTAGGATCAGGAAATTTCTTTTCATCAAACTTCCAATCACAACACCAGTCTTTCTTAAACCAATTAGTGTCAATGCAAATCACATCAAATGGATATTCTTCTTCACGAAGTCGTTGGGCTGTAGATAATACCTCATCTTGCTGTAAATAACTGATACGACTCATCCAAGTCCCGAATGACCATTTTGGAGGTTTATTAGCTTTACCAGTTAATTCTGTATAGTTGTGTAATACATGTTTAAGATCAGGACCGTAGAAGAAATAATAATCAATTAAATCCCCTTCCACAGCAATGAAGTTTCGATTGTATTCACGCGAACCCACCCAATACGTAATAGGTTTAGATTCATTGAAAAATACCCCATATCCCCGAGTGGAGAGGAAGAACGGAATACATTTGTATGTTCGCCCCGTACTGTTTCCATATCCCTCCCAATTCCATAAACTAATAGTCTGTCCAATCTTGTTAAGAGAGGAGAATCGTTCGCCTAAACCGTAAATAGCTTCACCAGGATAAAGTGTGAATGACTCTGTCCCAAATAATCGTTTTCCTCGTTTTATCTTAACGAATCCCAACGGTAGGGAATCTGTGGCATAGGGGAAATCATTACTAGAATATCCAGAAGATTCTGTGATCAATTTCCCCTCGAGATTAAAGACATCAATTCGGAAATCGTCATTGTAAAGCCTAAGCAGTAGTTTCGTTGATTTTAGCTGAAAATACTCATCTGATTCAGAAAAATCAATAGATAATGTGGAATCACTAATATCTCCTTGAATCATCTGTGTTTTATGTTCTGGTATTTCTTCACCCATTGTGCACGTGACACGATACGCATCAGTTCGCAGAAAATGGATTTGTAGCAACAATTTTGAGGGTTTTGCGTTTGTTGAAAAACTTGGATACTGATTCCTTGTATACTCATCATCTGGTATGCGTCTCTGGAGGAAAATGTTATGTCCTATGCACTCGAAAAGAAATTTGTTATTATCTCTTGAAAGGAACTTAAGCATTCGAATGGAATAGCTTTTTTTCCCAAGTAGTTTCTTGGCTACTCCAAAGAGAGATCCCAATGGAGTGCCATTCATATCCAAAGGATGATCGGTTAAACCATAGGAAATATTGGGTTCTGCATACTCATTAATGCGTTTTTTAAATGTGAACGGGTATTTAATTCGATTTTTTACGTATTCCCATAGACTTCCTGCAATATTCATTTTTAGGGGCATTGTTGACCAATATTAACTGTTCTTTTAAGTATGCTTTAATTTTTACTTATGTTTACTTACTTATTTTTACCATCCCGCTCTTGTAGCTTTAAATGTAATCGCTCGTTCTGTTTTTCAAATTTTATACGTCTCTTCAGTTATTTTAATCAAATGACGTCCAATTTCCTCTTTGAGAATTAAAAAATTGTATCGGCTTTGTTCTATTTGGGATTAGTGGGTATATACAAAATATGATTTCTTTCAGTAATCTTCTACCTCAGCCATAGATGAACTAAAATACTCTTTAATTTTTACTCTAGCAATAAAAAAACAAGGTAGTTAATTGATAATCTAAGAATTTATAAAATAAGTGGTTGAATTAACGACTGACTAATCAAAACTATCGTATTTCATTCCTTAAGTACATCTAAGAGTGGCACCATCCATAAGATATTCCTATTTATCTTTATCAACAATATGAGAATGTAGTGATCCGGAATGTCGGAGAATATTAAAAACATAAAGAAGGAACATGCTGATGAAGATTTATTAGCATTATTGGAAAAAAACAATAGAAATGTGCCGTATTTCTATAATGAAGGGATTAGTGATCCCTTTTATATCCCTGTAAAAGGGGGGGAGATCCGAGCATTCCACCATATACCAAAAAAATCTATTACTAAAAGACCAGTTCTATTTGTACCGGGTTTTGGGACATCGATGTGGGCTTGGAGGGAATTTAGTCTACCGTTTGTGGAACAAGGAGAATTTTACTTTTTGGAAACACGGGAGAAAAAATCTAGCAAATTTAAGAGCCGATTTAAGGCAAAAATGACTCTTGAACAAGTAGCAGAGGATATCAAAGTGGTAATCCAATATCTGGACTTGGATTCTAAAGATTTTGTACTTTTTGGAACCAGTTATTGTGGAGGAGCTATATTAAAAGGATTAATAGATAAAACACTCACTGCTCCTACAATTGTTTTATTTGATCCTTTTTTCAAATTACTATATTATAGAAGGTTGATTTCGATTTTGAGATTTATACCCCCCCGAATTCTGAGTGCTATTCGGTATATTTTAGGTAGAATAGCATTGAAAGGGGAAAAAAATGAGTCACAGAGAGAAAGAGCGAAATTTATCAGGGATGAAGCGGAACTGTGGAAATGGCGAAAAGCAAGTGTGAGTATATTAAAATCGAATTTGTTGAATGATCTATCGAAAATCCATGAGGAAGTTTTAATTTTTCACGGGCCTCAAGATAAACACCATCCGAGTGGAGTATATGAAGATGTTGCAAAACGCATTCCAAATGGGAGATATTTTTCCGCTTTATCCCCCGAAGATAAACGAGAACTGGCTTGTGGAGTAATCGGGTTAGAATTTTGTAAAATAAGAGCTGAGGATGGAATACCGAATTCGATACATTTATTCGAACACCCCGTGATAAAATGAATGCTACTGTATTGAAATAAATCCAATGTCAATATTAATGATATGAGTGCTACTCTCTGTACATCTAAGGGAAAATTTTTTGGATATTACGGGAAGATGTTGCCTAACTAAGTTCTCAAGATAGTATCATGAAGAAATAGGGTCAATTATCTTTACAAAATCCACTCTCATGAAATCTTCATCATGAGTTGCAATCGCTTTAATTCCTTTTTTCTTCATATAAGCCAGTATCGTCGCATCTCTACCTCCAACTCCTGTGAATGAATAGGTTTTCAACATCTTAAAAGCATCATTTATTTCATTGTGAAAGAAATTCCCTATTTCAAATGGTATAGCACTGAATAGCTCCCATTTTTCTTGTGCAATTTCCGGATCGAGTCGTTTAACTAGATAGTGCATTACTTCCATCACTACCACTACGTTGACTATAATATTAAAATTTGGATAAATCGTATGGAAATGTCTCTTCACAGACTCATGTTCAGGAGTAGTTTTATCAAACAAGTCCACCCAATAATTAGAATCCACAAATATCATTATTTTGGCTTGTTGGTTTTCCATATTCCTTTAATCGACTCCACGGTAATTTTCTTAGAAGTGGGATGTGTGATACATCCGACTAATTCTTTTTCTATTTCATTCAAGGATGGAGATTTTCGTAATGTGATGGAATTGTCAGATTCTATTCTTACAGATAGTTTGTCTCCAGATTTCAGTGCTAGTTTTTCTCGTATATCAGCTGGTATGGTAATTCGTCCTCGATCATCCAATTCAATCTTACCCATGGTCATACCCATGCCCATAATTTTTCCCATTGTATTAATAAATTTGGATAGAGTCATTCTACTACTACTACTCTTTAATTATAAGGAAGAGTACAATGGGTAAGGTCTATGGGTGATGGGATGGTAGCGGAATGTAAGCGAATACTTAGCATACATATCTACCCATATGGATTTTCTTGCCTTTAGATATTAAATTTTGGGGAATGGACCTAGATTAAATGCAATAGATGTTGGTTTCATGATAGATATAGTTTATATTCGAATATAACGGTATATTTAGGTCAAGAGGTAGATCATTTTGGTGAAAATTGATATCGGGTTTAACCCCGAATTAACTGAACAAGCAGTTCTGAACATTTTACAACAACATCTGCCGTATAAAGTAGAGATGTGGAAAGCGATTGGTTCAGGTGTCTCAGTTTGGAAAAACGTGCTTTTAGGAGCAATAGTGAAATTGAAACAAGGTTCAAATACTACGATCCTGTCTGTTGAGGGTAATCCTCCCTCGCTAATAATGCGTCTAGTATGTTGTGTCTTTGGATTTATCTGCGGATTAATTGTTTTATTCTTATTATCAGGGAACTTTGCGGGTAAGGTAGCAGAAGAGATTAGAAAGATTCCACAATTCCAAAAATAATACAGTAACTCAAATTATAGAAAATTGAAGATTTCTTTCACTTCATATTTTTTTTTTATTAATCGACATCTATTCTGTTGAATACATCGTAAATAGAATCCCTTTGACTTAAAAATATCTTTCTAAAGCGTGAAATGCATAAACTGGAATATGTTAGAAATTTTAGCACCCGTACGCATGTAGAATAGGGCGGTCCTCGGTCCGGGAACGTAAAATGAGGTCAGATCTATTTCAAAAACCGAATGTGAAGCATGAGTCGTATTCATACGCAACATGAATCTAAAGTTACACCAAATAGACAGAAGTTTGGACTATATGCCCTCTGTACACCTAAGTGAAAATTATTGGGTACCACGGAATAAAATTTAATTAATCAACATCTACACCGCCCTTTTAACGAGAACTATAGTCCCATTTCAAAAATTGGTAACGCACGTGGATAACCACGCATAGCGTGGG
>JAFGBS010000012.1 GCA_016933055.1 Promethearchaeota archaeon
CCCACGCTATGCGTGGTTATCCACGTGCGTTACCAATTTTTGAAATGGGACTATAGTTCTCGTTAAAAGGGCGGTGTAGATGTTGATGGACTAAAAATCAAATTCAAGGATAGTCCTTTCAACGAGAGTAGACTTAATAGTAGATATAGAAGCAATGTGGGTTGGATCCACAATTTATTGAATATCACTCAAAATTATTAACCCTTCAGTCGAGTTCGATGGTAATAATTATTTTATGTAGGAACAGATAACAAGAAATGTCTCACCTCGTAAAAACTTTCGCGAAATATTTGAAGATATAATTTACTGAACTCTCGAAATAAAGGGAGGAAATACTTCGACAAATAATTAAGGATAAATCCTTTTCTATGAAATTATGCCTTTTCCTACAGAATTTGTACTTGAAAGACTATATGAAATATACAAAGAAAAAACCCGAAAAAGGGATCAGAGAGAATTGTTTAACGTAATTAAGGTTTTTATTAATCACCCTAACCAAGCAATGGATTTAATTTTGAATTCCTACAAAAAAAACATTTGTGAAAATTGGTCGCGACTAAACAACAGACAGAAAACTCGCTTTCTCAAGAAGAAACAAAAGGAATTACAAGAATACATAGTATTTCTGAGTGATGCTACCAAAGACTATGCAATGCAAATTTTTCAATCTACGAATAAAATTCCCATAGAAATTTTTAGCCGATATCACGATCAATTTGAAACTGTAGGTGATTTTCAAGACTGGTTAAACGAGTGTAGAGAAGAAGACTCATCTCTTCTTTCTTCATCATTGTTTGATAAAATCCAAAATGTAGAGAAACCTAAATATGTGAAATTAGTAGAAAAAGTGAAAACAGATCCGTTGTTATTAGAGTTAATCTATCATTGGTCCATCCAAATGACCGGAATTTCTAAAATGGACAAGAGATTCGAATTTTCCACTACTATACGTTATTTTACAGAAAAACACAATTTAAATGAAAATCAAGCAAGGAAAATCGAAGAAGAAGTTTTATCTGTCTTTGAAGAATTGGAAATAGATCCAAAAGAAGTATATCATCATAAAAGAGAGAAAATTGCGGCATATATCTCAGATAAATACTCGGATATATTTGTCAAAAAACTCAAAGAACATTTTGCACATGCTTCTAAAAAAGATCAGAATATCATTCTCTGTTATCTGAATCATGTTAATGAGTTAGAAACGACTTGGAGTAATAAGTCTAAACATGAATTTGATACCGAAATATGTAGGAAATTTATGCAGTTTTATCATAATGATTTTGGAGATGTATCCATTGAATGTGATGAAATTTTATCACTCTTGATACATTTCGGAGTTGTATACCTTAGCTATCATAAAACTACCAATGTAAAAAACACTGATCCTAATATCTGGCGGCATACTCCACCATTCATAAAAAAGGTTAAATTGTAGTCTATTTTTCAAAATTAGTAGGATGAACTACGGTCCTCAATTTGGGGAGGGTTGATAAGAGTGACTTGCACATTGTATAGTGTGATCTACTCATCACATCTCAGTACATGACCCGTGTGGTCGTGTACTGGGGCCCTTATTTCTTACTTTATTTTCACTTTAGGGAGATATTTCGTCTATTTAGTTTAACTCAAGAAGAGAACACATAGAAAAGAAAACTTGCTATATCGGTATCAACTAACTTTTCAGATATGAAGGTTCTTTCCAGTCGGTTCGTAAAAGACCGTATACAATCATATCGCTCAGTATTCCATTGATCAAATAAGATTTTCTCAAAACTCCCTCTTTCTGAAATCCGATTTTCTCGATGGTTTTTTGGGCTATCTTGTTTTCAATATGAGTTTCGCATTGCAAGCGTTCCGTGTTCACCACAAGAAATAAGTAATCGGCAACAATCTTGACCGCTTCCACACAATAGCCTTTATGGCGAAATTCGGGAAATATCCAAAACCCGATATTGTAAATCAGAAAGGGACCTTTTGAACACGATACTTCTCCAATAACCTTCGTTGGATCGGATAGACGCACGATCACATAATTTTGTTGACCGTTAGGTTTTTCCGGAAATAAGTGATTTTTAGTAACTATTCCTGGAGGACAATACCTCCCCATTACTTTCGGATTTCCTCGCGCCTCCACAATGATTTTCGCATCTTCATCACTTTCTACTAATCTAATTCCTATTTTTTCTCCACAGATCATACCCTTCTCTCCTCGATCCTACAACTATACTCCATAGGTAATTTAACATTAAATGCATTACGTTCCTATAAATAGCGGGATAATTCTAGTTCCAGCATAAATTGGGAAATTTCTTGTAGTAACCGCAAGTAAATCGGATCCGATGTGCGGTTTCGCATGTGATATTCATATATCTTTCTCATTCGGATAAATAAGGCATTATATACCTCCGATTTGGATGGATCATAGGTCTGATACACGTGTTTGTATTCCTCATAGGCTTTATTGATTTGATCAAACAATGCATGAGGATTCAAAGTTCTGAATACAGGCTGATTATCTAATTCTGACATACTCATAGGGCATCGTGATAAGGGAGAAAATAGATCTATTTAAAGAACAAATTTGTACTACGTCAAGATTGGTAATAAAAATAGAATTTAAAATCTAAAAGAGATCCATATGAACTACTCCCGTGACAAGTAATATATATATTGTTAACACAATTATGAGTGCTATTATAATTAGTGCCCATGGAAGAATTGCAGCAATTAAACCTAATATTCTGGCAATTTTATGCAATTTTTGTCCAAAATTTTCTTTTTCTGCAATTTTTCCGCAAAAAAATGCCAATAGTAATCCAATCAATCCAAGGATAATTGCTAAGATACTGGCTAGTATCAGTCCAAATTCATATAGTCCTATATATAGTCCTACTATCACAACTGAAAACAATGATAGTAGGCTATAACTCGATAGAATTATAGATGTTATCCCCAATGCCTGAATTTTCCCGGTTTTTGGCATTAGCAATTCACTTCATGCAATTTAACTAGTAATCTAAATCATTAATGGTAAGGATCAACCTTATTTATAAATCACAATGCTTGCTGTCGGGAATGTTGAAAATGAATTTATTTTTGGATTTATAAAGAAATAGAAATCTGATAGTTTGAACAATTATGATTAGCTTAGATGAAATGAAGGCGATTAAGCCGAGACAAATTAAAATTCTGCAGGAAAATGGGATTTCTAGTGTGTGGCAGCTCTAGCCATGTCTAATCCCACAGAAATTGCAGAAATTGATGGAATGTCGGAAAAATCTGCGAAAACCCTTGTATGGGATGCCCGGCACGAAATGGGAATGGGGGAATTCCGATCCGTCAGCGAAATGGAAGTTAATACCAAATACATCACCACCGGAAGCGCTAATTTTGATGCGATAATGGGGGGAGGAATCCCTACGGGGTATATTACGGAAGTGTTTGGAGCATTCAAGAGCGGGAAAACCAATTTATCCCACACTTTATGTGTAACTACCCAACTACCTTCTAGCCATGGAGGATTGGGAGGCTCGGTGTTATTTATCGATACGGAAAATACGTTTTCGAAAGCCAAGATCGAACGAATTGCGCGAAGATTCGGGTTAGATCCAAAAGAAGTATTACGAAATATCTACCATGCCCGAATCTATTCCAGTGATCATCAGATCCAAATGATTAATGCCGCAGAAGTAGCCATCCAGACTAAAGGAGCTAAATTGGTCATTATTGATTCGCTAATGGCTCTACTCAGGGCAGAATATATCGGCATCGGACTGTTAGCCAGGAGACAAGCGGTGTTGAACAAGATCATTCACGAGATTTCGCGGTTAGCGGAAACCTATAACATTGCGGTAATGGTAACCAATCAAGTCGCAACGGTGATGAAAGGCACTTTTACGGCACAAGATGCAATCGGCGGGAATATCGTAGCACATGGATGTCAATTCCGAGTACAATTTAAGTCGAAAGGATTCTCAATGAACTCCAGCTTGGAACGAACTGCAACAATCGTGGATGCCGTAGACGTTCCGCCTGAGTCGTGCAATTTTTTCATTACCGATAAAGGAATTAGTGATGAAGAAGATCCCGAATTTGCAAAAGAATCGCTAAAAAAAACCAAAGCCCTTCTTGAAGTGGAACTCATTTCTGCAGCCGATATCGATGACACTATGGAGGATACAGAATTCGAAGAAGAAGAACCTAAAAAAAATTCTCCCAAAAAGAAAACAACTAAGAAAAAGGGGAAATAACATGGGAGGGTTATCCGATTTCTTTCGAAATGGAATTATGTTATTTTTAGGAGATACGCTTGGTCTGTTCCACGCTATTTTTTCCATCATCGGAATTTTACTGATCTTTATTGCTATACTATCTTGGGGCGCAAGTGCTCTATTAGGATCTTATGGGAAAGCCCCTATAACGATGTTACTAATCGGCATCGTTATATGCAGTATTTTTGGATTTTCCTATGGAATTACCTACTTTGATATTGTGGTGTAATGTGAATTCCAATTTAATGCATAAAATAATAATAATGATAAATGTAACATCCTTTTTTTTTTAATTAGCAAAAATTCACGGTAACCTACCACGGAAAACTACGCTAAAAAGCCTAAAATTCAACTTCAGTTGACTTTACTTCCTTTACTCGTTGTAGCACCGTATTCCTAAATTTTAGGTTTTTCGCATAGGTGTTCCTTTAACCCACGCTATGCGTGGTTATCCACGTGCGTTACCAATTTTTGAAATGGGACTATAGTTCTCGTTAAAAGGGC
>JAFGBS010000013.1 GCA_016933055.1 Promethearchaeota archaeon
GCATGATTAGTATGTTATGAGCAATTCACGATCGCCGGAATAATTTCATCTATGTGCATTGTTACTAATTCGTTCAAATTTAATTTCCGTTGAGAATAGTTTAAAACTTCAATACCCACGACCTTTTGACCTTTGGAATAATCGACTATGATTCCGGAAGATATCAGATCTGATTCGGCAATCTTTTCTTCCGAAAATTTAATATAAAGCACATCGGCAACCTTATCAAAAGAAAAATCCATAAGTAAATGAAGAAATCCTTCCAAATATGTGTTTGGGAAAGCCCCTTATCTCTTGCTAAAATCAATTTTCCCTATCTTACATAAAAACATTGAAAATATTTC
This sequence comes from Promethearchaeota archaeon, assembly GCA_016933055.1. Lineage (GTDB taxonomy): Archaea > Asgardarchaeota > Lokiarchaeia > Sigyniarchaeales > Promethearchaeaceae > AMARA-1. Next base: position 345 of record JAFGBS010000013.1, read on the forward strand.
AAGAGATTAGAAAATCAAGAGATTTAACCATGAAGCAAACGATACTCATACATTAAAAATTACATATCGATGAACAAGAACTAAGATTTTAAAAGTGATCATTCTCGAATTTTATGGAAAGAAATTGCTGGAATGCGGGATAAAATTATTCATCAATATTTTGGCGTGGATTTCGAATTAGTATGGAAAAAACTGTAAGAAGATCTTCCCATACTTCAGGAGTTTGTAAATGAAATCAATCCAAATATGGAAGATGAGGATTATCATGAGTAAAAAAACTTTTCTCAATTAAAAAAGAAGAAATGAACTCTGTTCAATTTTTACGTTTGTTGAGTTCTAAAACAACTTTCAGTTTAAGTTCCAAAATTCTTTTCCGTGCATTAGATGATATTGAAAAAATTTGACTCAATATTCAAGGAAATAGATAATCACAATACCATATTTCCTAACAATCCACGATTTCTGTATTTTTTCGGTTCCGTCATTTCGGTTATAAAAGCTATGTAAAGGTCTAAAAAACCCTATTAATCTTTGCTTCCAATGACATTATCCTTATTCGGTTTAATCATTATTTTTAAAGTCTTTAAAGTATCATAGTTAAATATTCTTTTAAGTATGAAAATACTGTGTATGTTCGATTTGCACAGACGAAAGGACTGATTTTATGAAGAAAAAAACAAAAAATTTGATTGGAATTTCTTTTTTAGTGGTTTCTTTAGCTGTTTCAGCATTTTTTATCCCATGGAGCTTACTTTTCATGAGATTATCACCGTTACCGGATTCAATCCAAACAGAAATCGAAAACACTGTAGCTAAGCGTAATATCGATGGAATAATTGTTTATATAGACGAAGCAGGAGAAGTTTCGAAATTTAGCGCAGGATATAATGATCGGGATGCAAAGACGGAAGCACATCCTGATTTGTTGTTTAAAATTGCCAGTATCAGTAAATTATACATGGCAGTTGCAGCGGCAAAGCTTGTCGATAGGGGTAATCTTTCACTTGATGCCACATTAAGTGAGTTGTTAACGGAATATAAGGATGATATTCAATATGCTTACGAAATTACGCTACGAATGCTCATTCAACACAGAAGTGGAATACCTGAGTATGTATATGATCCAGATATTCCTTGGGAAAACTTGACTGCTAACGTTTATGACTTTTTACCATTCGTATTAGGTAAAGATGCTGATTTTAAACCGAATGCTAGATATAAATACTCCAATACAAACTACTTCCTTTTAGGGAAAATTATGGATGATGCGATAGGTTATACACATAATCACTTTATAAAAGAGGAAATATTGATACCGAATCAACTGAATGATACCTATTATTACTATAATGAAACAAATCCTGAAGATGTTATGAGTGGTTACGATGTAGGATATGATTTTGATTTTAAACCAATCGATCATATCATTCCCGGTGGTACAATGGTTGCTTCAATAACTGACGTTGGTGTATTTTTGCGTGCATTAAATAATGGTAGTCTCTTAACTAATTCCGAACAAGCAATTTACTCTGAAATATATGTCTACGAACATACAGGACTTTTAGCTGGTTATCAAAGTATTGCTAGATATGATTCTGAATCTGATACAGTTATCATTGTGTTTGTGAACACAAGTGGGGGAGATTCGTGGGGCAAAATAGAGGCTTTGCACGACCGAATAGTTAGAATTAATGCAAGAAACTAATATAATGAAATTTTATCTAATCTTTTTTTCGTTCAAGACTACAGCAAAAAATGATCATCTCCAAGTGTTTCCCGAACTTTCATGATCACATGAATTGAGGTAATGCGTGTTTCACGATCTTTTCATCAAAATTACGTTATTCTACACGAAAAAACCAGACTTTATCCGTCTAAATGAAGTATTAAAAATTAATATAAAATATCATTTTGTGAGAAAAGATAGGATCTTATCAGCAAGTATTGGTATATCTTCTTCTGGGATTCCATTCATGGGACTTTCAATCACGTTTCCATCTTGCGTGTGCCAATGGTGTGGTCTTGTAGTTACTGCCCAACTATCGTCAAAATTATCAAATCTGATAAAATCACTTGGTTGAGAAGATAAGAAGAATTGGTAGGAATATTCACCGTAATCATTGTATCGAATATAAAGGCGTTTTCCATACTCGAATATCAGTTTCACCGTGAAATGTTCGTCAGAAAAATGAGAATCTTTAATTTGCCGAGATAAATGTTGAAACAAGATGTGTTGAGCTACTTTCAACTTTTCTAACGCATTCAATGTCATGCAATCCTGCTATCCTTGCTTGTTTTTGAGATCCAGCAATTTTTTTTCTTCTAATAATTGTTGTCTCAGTTCAATTGCATCATTTTCTGCATTAGGGTAGGTTCCATTCCTCGCTTTTTCAATGAAGAGGTCTGAAGAGGTTTCGTTCCATCGGTCTAAGATCTCTTGAATGAATCCTTGAATACGCTTTAACTTAAATGAGATTAAATCATCTAATATCTCTTTATCAACTGAAACTTCCATATGTTATATAACGAGTGAAAAAATAAAAAGTTCATGTGAGTAAGTATTTTTTAAGTCTGAATCTCTCCTATGGATATTATCAAAAAGTTAAAAAAAAATTTACTTTGAAACTAAGTTCTTCCAGTTCCTACACTAAGAACCCAAACGTTATGGTGGTTTTCAGCGTAGGAGTTCCTTAAACCCATTTCTTGTGTTAAACCCATGGGTTCCATAGGATTGCTAAAACCCCTATGGGATTTTTGTTAGGCTATTCGGTGTAGCCATCTATTCGTTTTACCTTAATAGGTTACCCTACTCTCTGGATAGGACCATATAGATAGGACCGTATCTATATCTATGATGTTTATCGATATTTAGGTTAAAAAGAGTTTGTGATTTTGAAGTTCTACTGATTCAAACGAAATGCATCACTACTACATATTTATATAATTAAGACAAATAAGTGATTGTTTATGAGATATTTACGTTTACGTTTTCCAATTCAAGTATACGGGATTATCTTAGTTTTATTACTGCTTATTTTCATGGTTAAACTTTTAGGTTATCATCTGATCTGGATTAGTGCAGTTCTGCTTCTACTTGCTGGATTATTTTACTATCTATGGAATAAAAACCGCTGGGAAATGATAGCGCAACTAAATACTGGCTTAGGTATTGATAAAAAAACAACTTATGTCGATGGACAAGGATATTTACGTTGGAAGGAATCAAACAGACTGTGTCATCGGGATATTGCTTGGGAGAACAATATACGAGGCTCAGCACGGTTTGGTGAATGTGATATTCATCATAAAGATGGTAATAAATTTCATAACCAACCTTCAAATCTGGAAGCTCTCACACGGGATCAACATGAATACGAACATGAGCAGAGTATTCTCGTTCAGGGAAAAAAATATCGAAAGGTAGCGCGTTTGTCAAAAATCTACCGAGAAACTCACAAAGCATATTTAATCGCTAATCAATGGATTCCTAAATCGCAAACGATTATTCGAGATGGCGCTATCTATATTCCTAATTGGTTATACAAGGAGAAAGGATTTGGGTAAAGCAATTATACCTTTCAAGAAGTATAGTTACCACTAAGAAGACTCATGCAAAAGAGTTCTCTGAAAAAGTTTCTGAGTTTCTCAATAGGAAATATCATTGTTTCACGAGTTTTTCAACGAAAATATCAGGATTTTCACGATTCTCGGATACAAAAATCATGCATCCAATCAAACTCATTATTATTCCTCAGTGTATTTCTGAATTTTCGAGGTGCGATAAGTTGTAATCACGATTATTTCTCCATCTTCCTTTCGATAAATTACCCGAA
>JAFGBS010000014.1 GCA_016933055.1 Promethearchaeota archaeon
GAGGCTTCGAGAAATCAACTTCTTAGTATAGGCTGGAAAAAAGAAGCGGATAAGCTTTTATCAGCTATTAATATGTATGAAAATTTCTATCAAAAGGATGTTCTAGATAGAAAGAAGCTCCAGCTAATAGAAAAAATGGATGAACAGGAGAAAAAACGATTGCAAGAAACTATTCGTCTGCAAAAAGAAGAAGACGAACTAAAGGAAATGGAACGGCTAAAAAAATTAACAGAAATAGAAAAAAAGAAAGCTTTAGAGGAGGAAATCAGCAAACAAGTATTTAAACAGATAGAAGAAATTGAAAAGGAAGTAAAAGAATATAATGAACACCCTATAAATGAGAAAATCACTAGTGCAAGCCCCTATTTGCGTGCAAAAAATATATATCAGTCCGCTCGAGATGAGTTACTGAAGATTGGGTGGAAAATTGAAGCAGACAAATTGCTAACACCCATTTCAATGTATGAAAATCTCCATCATAAAGATCAAATGGAACGAGAAAAACTTCATTTGATAAAGAAAAAGCAGATGGAAGAACAAAAAAAACTAGAAGAATCAATACGATCACAAACAGAAGAAGTAGAACGAAGAGAACAGGAAAAACGACAGAAGTTAGAAGAGATAAGCAAAAAGAAAGAACAAGAAGACCAAATAAGCAAAGTCACATTCCAAGCGATTGAAGATATTGAAAAAGAAGTTAAATTCTATAAGGAACACGCACTTGCAGAGCATTACGCTTTGGACTGTCCGTATTTGAGAGCTAAGAATGTATATGAGGCTTCGAGAAATCAACTTCTTAGTATAGGCTGGAAAAAAGAAGCGGATAAGCTTTTATCAGCTATTAATATGTATGAAAAATTGCTCTATACAGATGAAATAGAGCGAGGAAAATTCCTTGAAAAACAAGAAAAAGAGAAAGAAGAGAAAAGAAAATTATACGAGTCTATTCAAATACAAAAAGAAGAACGAGAACGACAAGAACGAGAACGAATACGCGCACTTAGGGAGCAAGAATTACAAAAACAACACGAAACAGACGTAAGTGAGAAAGCGTTTCAATTAATTGAAGATATTGAGAAAGACGTTACACATTATAGAGAGCGAGTGAAGATAGAAAACTATCATCTACCCTGCCCTTATGATCGAGCTATAGAAGTCTATAAAACTGCTCAGAAGATGCTCATGGAAATAGGCTGGAAAAAGGAAGCGGATAAACTCACCAATAGTATACGCGTATATGATAGATTATCTAATGAAGATTTGGAAATTCGGAACAAATTCAAAGCGAAATTAGAAAAAGAAAAAGAAGCAGAAAGAGAACTGCAGGAAACCATTCAAAGAGAAAAGGAACGTCTTTTATTGGAAGAAGAAAAAAGAAAAAGCGAATTGGAAAAATTTGATAAGAAAAAAAGGGAAACCGAACAACTGCAGCAATCTGCATATGAAAAATTAGAAGCAGGAAACCGTTATATTCAAGAAAAAGAGTTTGACAAAGCTTCTGAAGAACTACAAGAAGCACTTAAACTCTTCAAGAAGATCAAATGGAAATCCGGTATTAAATTAACCGAAAATGCAATAAAATATAAGGAAAATGAACAAGAGAAATTTGAGCGTTTACTCCAGCACGAACGTCTCGCTTTGCAAGAAAAAGTGAAGAAAGAGCAAGAATTCCAAGAATTCTTAGAGGAACAAAGAAGAATTAAAGATCAAGAAGAGCAGAATAGGAAATTGGAATTATTACGCATTGAAATGGCAAGTAAAAAAGTAAGTGAACAACAAGAAAGTGCATTCAATAAATTAGAAGAGGGAAATGATCTTGTTAAAATCCGTGAATTTGATAAAGCAAATAAACTCTACTTAGAAGCATTGAGCATTTTCCAAGATATTGGTTGGGTAGATGGTGTAGAGAAAACTAAACAATCTATTTCTCATAATCTAATTGAACAAGAACGCTATAAGCAACATCTGGAATTTCAGAAAAAGCAAGAACAAGAAAGACAAAAAGAAGAGCAAGAGTTAAACGAATTAATAAGAAAGAGGCAGGAATTAACACAATTGGAAGAACAAAAAAAGCGATTACAAATCGAACAGCAACATGAACAAGCTGAGAAAATTAAACAAAGACAACAAGAAGCGCTTGAATTACTAGAACAAGGTAATGAAAAAACCACCCAAAATCTATTTGATGAAGCGGAAAAGGACTTCAATCATGCGATGACAATATTCCAAGAAATAAAATGGAGTCATGGGATTAAGATCACCGAAGAAGTACTGAAACACAATGCTGAAGAAAGAAGTAGATTCTTACAATTACAAAAGAGAGATGAAAAAGCACGCCTTGAGCAAATTAAGCAACAAAAAGAATTGGAACAGATGTTAGCTAAACAAAAATTAACGGCTCAACAGGAGGCACGACTAAAAGAGTTACAACAAGCTCAAGAAACGGAGAAAAAATTCCAAATTCAATCTATGCAAGAAGAAGCTATGCTATATTTAGAAAAAGGTAACGAAGCGATACAAATTAAGAAGTTCAATCAGGCTAATGCGCTTTTTGCTTCTGCTATGAAGATCTTCCAAGAAATGGGATGGCAAAAAGGAATTGAAATGACGAATAGTGCCTTAGATTACAACCAAAAAGAATTGTTAAAATTCGAAAATGAAAGACTGCGAGAAGAGCAAAAGAAGCAAGAAGCTTTAAGAAGGCAAGAAGAAATTAACCAACTTATCAAGGAATCAAAAGCAGAAGAAATACAGAAGCAACTTGAATGGAAAAAGAAGTTGGAAGAGAAAACACAGCGTATTGACGAAGAAAATAGCATAAAAGATCAAATTTTTGCACTACTTGAGAGAGGAAGTAAGCTTGCTGCGAAAAATGAATTTCTCTCTGCAATTGAGTTATATAAAAAGACTATACCCCTATTTGAGAAAATCTCTTGGCCACTAAAACGGGATCAAGTAATTGATCTTATTGACTCTACTCAACAGGATTATGATAACTATCGCAAGCATTTGGCAAAAGAGGAAGCAATACGGAAAAAACAGGCTGAAGAAGAAGAACAAATGAGATTGCTGATCCAAAGTGAACAAGAGAAGGAAAAAGCACGCCAGAAACTTATCCAACAGCAGCAATTTGAGCAGCAAGAACGTGATAAACGGAATGAAGAATTACGAAAAGAAGCGGCAGAAGAAATCAATAAGGCAAGCGTGATGCTAGAACGGCGAAAATTTGAAAACGCTATAGAAAGCTTGAATATTGCTCTTTCAAATTTCAAAAAACTCGGTTGGGATAAAGAGGCAAAAGTTACCGAAGAAAGAATTGCTGAAGTGAACAAGCAAAGACGAGAAACCTACAAACCCATTGATCGTGAAGAATCAGCGAGTGATATGGAAATTTCTGAACAAGGGTATGGCCAAATAGAAGAGGCAGATAAATTCATACGACAAAAAAAATATCGAAAAGCACTTCCCTACTTAGAGGAGGCTGCACGATTGTTTGAAAAAATTCAGTGGACCAAAGCTATTAAGATGGTTGAACGTCGAATTCGTGAAACGGAAAAATTAATCACAGAAAAAGAGGAACTAATTGAAAAATTACGTTCTCGTCGCTCTCGAAAAACAGAAAAAGAAGCATACCAGCTTTTGGAAAAAGTAGATAAATTTCGACGAGAAAATCATTATGATTATGCATTAACTTCTGCAAAAGAAGCTCAAAGAATATTCCAGGATTTGAAATGGGAAAAAGAAGCAGCTGAATTAGATAAATTGATTCATACTATTGAAAAGGAGAATGAGGAACAGAAAGTAGTACGGACCCAGGAACAAAGCGAAAGAATGGAAAAAATTAAGGTAGAGGAAGAAGAAGAAAGAAAGATTCAAGAAATAATCGAGGAGAGACGAAGAAGGAGGAGAGAGACCCGCCAGAAACTCAAGGATGAATAATTAATTGTCCTTATTGCCTTTCTCTATTGGGATTACTAATTCATTTCGTATAAGATCTCGAATAGCAACCCTTATAGCTTCAGATCTGCTGGGAAAGTGTCCATCATCAACTAATGATTCTAACGCCGTTAAATATCGTTCTGGTATATGAACAGTGATCATTTTCATTATAGATCATCCTCAAATAGACTTTTTTGTATGTAAATATGTATACCCACATATATACCTAAATACATATTGAGATAATACCACCGTCAATGCCGCTAGCCAATGCCATTGGCTAGTAGTAAAATTTTTCAATTATTGATTATAATGGATGCACGGATATTTAGAAAACACACATAAAATGACGAAAAAATGAAAGAACAACTTCAAAAACACCTTAAAGATGGTGAACCGTGGGAAAAAATGATTACGGATATTCCAGGGGTTTTTATTGTCCGAGTTCCTGGACCAAAAACTAATCCCAAAAATGCACGATTAATGCTTGAGATCAATCCTGTGGATGAGGATGGAAAACCCAAAAAAAGAAAAGGATTATTTTTATCTGATCGAGAAACCTACATTCAGTATTTTGAATTACTTAGTGATGACCGAATCAATAAAATTCTACTGACTTTAGAAGAAGTAAATCCGAAAAATCAGTCCAAATCGATGAAGAAACTAAAAATTGAATAAGACATTTTCTATTGCATAAATTTTCAAAAAATTAAAATTCTATCTATTATTTGAGATCGACATATAATTTAGATTGAATAACTGAAGGAATCCAAATATTTGACGTAAGGTGGAAAAATGCCAGCTCCAACAGGTCCAAGTAATAGCATTACAAGAAAACTCATCCGATCTTTATGGAAAACCAACACAGGAATTTGGAGAAGAATCTCTGAGATATTATCAAAGTCTTCTCGTGATCGACCAGAGATAAATTTGTACCGTTTGAACAAATTAACAAAAACCGACGATATAGTAGTGGTACCTGGAAAAGTACTGGGTGCTGGTACTCTAGATCACCCCATTACAATTGGATCACTTATGATTTCTCAACTCGCATTAAAGAAGTTGACCGAGTCCAAAGGAAAATTCATGACAATCGAAGAAATGATGAAGAAATACAAAAAAGGGAGTAACATAAAAATACTGATTTAGGTGACGATCTTTGACTAAATGGAAGAAATTGGATGCAACTGGCTTGATATTAGGAAGGTTATGTAGTATAATCGCAAAACGTGCTTTAATGGGTGAGAAAATAGTAATCACGAATGCAAAATTCGCCGAAATTTCTGGAAATCGAGGTCAAATTATTGAACGCTATCAGCATTATAAATCGATAAAAACTGCTTCTAATCCGAAAAAAGGACCATTTCGCGTAGGTATCCGACCGGACATATTCGTTCGAAAAACTATTAGGGGAATGTTACCAAAAAATGATCGCGGTAAACAAGCATTAGGAAATATCCATGTATATATTACCGGAATTCCCGAAGATAAAAATCAATATGGTGAATGCGAAGATTTTACTCTTGGAAAAAAATATCAAGCATTTAATCTTGGAAGGAAATCAGTTTCCGTGGAAGATCTATGTAAAGTAATTGGTTGGAATCAAGGAGGGTTATCATAATGAAAGTAGTTCAAGAAACGGGGAAGCGAAAGAGAGCTGTTGCTCGGGCTACATTAAAGCCTGGAACGGGATTAGTCAGAATAAATAGTGTTCCAATAGAACGATATCAACCTGAAATCGCCCAAATGAAGTTAAAAGAGGTATTCCTTATAATTAAAGATCCCAAATTAAAAGATGTGGATATAAATGTGAGAGTATACGGTGGCGGTGTTATAGGAAGAGCAGATGCGGCTCGAATGGCGATTACACGAATTATAAACAAATATTTGGGTAAAAAAAGAGTTACAAAAGCCATTAGAGAATATGATAAGTCCATGCTTTCGGGTGACAAACGTAGAATAGAACCCAAAAAGTGGGGTGGACCCAAAGCTCGGGCAAGAGTACAGAAATCCTACCGATAATCTCATTGATTCATTTTCTTATATGTTATTTTAATATTCCTTCTTCAATTAAATCCAATACACGAGACAATACATCCGATTCTGATATATAACCATCCCAAGTTTTAGATAGTTGAACAAGAATTTGATCAATAGTCATCATAGATTCTTTTCGTACGGTTTCGACTATTAAACTCTCCAGTGTAGTCAACAATGCCTTTTTCTGATTGTAAACTACATCAGATAATGTGAATATACGATCATAAGGGATATTCTCCGGAAAAGGATTGAAATATTGATAGAATAATTTATCTATGTGTGGTTTTATTCCCATAAGATCGATAACTCGTTGTTCGAACACATCCTTGAATTCATTTTCAATTACTTGGATGAATTCTTTGGTTTTTTGAAGGTAAATTTTTTCAGGATGCTTTTTGAACCGTAGTATTGTCTTGACACCTGAGTTACCAGTTCCAATAATCGCATGCAAATTCCCAAAATCTAAATAATCCACTTCTTGTATTTTCTTAAATCGTAAAAATCGATCACGTACTATTTCCATAGTTTGCATTAAACCAGAGAAAATCGTTATTTCATTTGAATCGCTTTTTGTACGGGTATATAAATGCCTTCCTATATGAAGAATAATGAGATCTTGTAAATTATCATAAGTTATATATTCAGAATTAGGATTGTGATATGAAATACTTTCAATTTGATTATTTCGTTTCAATATTGCTAATATTTTCTTACTTTCAACGATAGAATTGCCTAATGCTAAAAGATTAACCAGATTGGGTTCAAAATTCATTTGAAGGCATTTCTTTATTTGCTCATTGGATTCTTGAGTTAAAATATCTAATTCTTCCTTGGGGAGATCATCCAGATTAATACTTTGTTCCCAAAATTCCATTAAGGTTTTCGATTCAGAATTATTTAATCCCCAAATCAACTCCAACGAACGTCTTGTAATAGTGAATTTATTTAAATGTTCAAATTCAGTGAGGTAATATATTCCTAGTTCAATCGAATAATGTTCCTCTTTCATGTCGTTAAGATGATGGTGTAATTTTGACAACATTCTATCGATTGTTAAAGGACTATATTCCTTAGGAACCCATTTTTTTGAGCATTCTAAAAGCTCCGGTAACCTCCGAAAAAAAATACTTTCATTTTCCGTCTCATTTATATCAAAATAAAAGGTGTTAATCCCAAACACTTTGTTAAAGAGTTTTTTTAGATGTAGGTTGTAAAAGAATTTACTAAGTTCCCTGCGAGGAGTATCACCATTATAATTCATCCCGATTAGAAGTAATGGTATATATGACCTTCGGATTTGGCTGATTTTCGAAAAAAATTCCTTGCATTCATCAGAAAGAGTGATATTTGTATTATCACACACCATAATGATAGCATCTGCTTCTCGAAATTCCTTTTTGGGAGTTATTATCGTAGAAAGAAGCAATGGTTGTATCAAATAAATTCGTAATTTATATTTGCACTGTCCAAGCAACTTCTTACGAGTAAATTTCTCATTGGGAAATTCGAAATATACTAAGGCAGTTTTCCCAGGTGTAGATTGGAATCCTAAATAGTTTCGAAACTTCGATACAGCTTCTTGATCCCCACACAGCAAGATATTATAGGAGTCCATTTTACTCATAGTACTTTCTAAATATCTCATAAAAATTCACTTAGTTAAGTCTTAGCTCCAAAAATATAGTCACAAAAATTCCAATAAATTTTGAATGGGAGTTATCGATTTTTATGTCTAATTAATAAATGATAGATTCTCGGATAGTTCAATCAAGTTACGCTTCATTAAATTAATGAAAGCTGACCAATCATCTGTTGGAGTAAAGCATTGGAAGTTTTTACAAAGATAAAGTGAATATTTATCGTTAAAAGAGAATTTTTCTAATAATGCCCGTAGTTCTGGTAGGACTTTCTCTTGATACCATAAATGTAATCGTGGTGTATAAAACGTGTGAATAAATGTAATCATATGTTCTACGGATTTTGATTTATCGAGGATCACGATATCAATAGAGCCATATAAATACCATTGAAGCGATAGAAGAACAGCCCCATATCCTGTAGGATGAGTATGAGCTTGATCTATAAACGAGAGTAATGCGAATTCCGCCTTATGTAATAATGTTTCTTCCCCCGTATAGTAATATAACTGAAGCAAATTTTCTGCCATTACCGCATTAGGGCTAGGAAGGGGCATATCTGAACCTAATTTCATACGTATAGAAACATCTGTATTTAGTTTACTGGAAAAAAAATACCCTTGATTCTCCCTATCTGCAAATTGTGTTTCTACTATCTCAATTAAATTTCTAATAAGTGAATAGGTTGCGCGGTTGGGATAATATTGAAAATCTACTAATAACGCTTGTATAAAATATGCATAATCATCCAAATGTCCTATTGTTTTTCGGATTCCTGATTCAGGGTCTAATACACGGTATAAGATCTGTTCTTTGGGAGAATAGAGTCGTTGAGATATCGATTCTACAATCATATGCGCAATTATTCGAATTTTAGGATCATTTAGAATCCGATATGCAGAATAAAAACTGCTTATCATTAAACTAGTCCATGCAGTGAGGATTTTTAGATCTAAACTAGGAGGAATACGTTTCTCTCGAATTGAATGTAAAGATTTTAGGATCTGAGTAAATTCATTTTTATATTTCTCTACCAACTCCTCATCGCTGATGTAGAGATGATTGGTGTTGTGCTCGAAATTGCCTATTTCCGTCACTCCGTAAGCTTGAAAAAATAGTTTTTGCATTTCTGTTGGTATGATTTTCTCAAGCTCAGTTTTTTTCCATACATAGTATTTTCCTTCTTCACCTTCACTATCTGCATCTAATGCAGAATAGAATCCATTTCCCTCGCTGTACATGTGATTAATTACCCAATTGATAGTTTCACGTACCACTTCCTTATACCGAGCTTTTTGAAAAACATAATATGCTTCGGAATATACCTGTATAGCCAAAGCATTGTCATATAACATTTTTTCGAAATGAGGAATTATCCATTGTTGATCCACAGAATATCGCGCAAATCCTCCTTCCACATGATCATAAATACCCCCATTAGCGATGTGATCCAAAGTGTTTTCCAATTCTTCTTTGATAATCTCATATTTATTGGGTTGAGTTTTTTCGAATTCTGCAATTTGACGAATAATAAATAAGAGGCTAGTAAAATTTGGAAATTTAGGAGCCGTCCCGAATCCCCCAAAGGTAGAATCAAAAGAAGATGCTAAACTTTCCATCGCTCTTTCTAAAATGTTATGCGTGATCTCGTCGTTATCTGGAGAAGTCGGTCTGGAAATTTTCGTTAAGGTATCTAAAACTTGATTTCCCGTATGTTCAATATCATGTCGACGTGTTTGATATAGTTTGACGATTTCTTGTAAAATTTCGGTGAAACTTCTCATCCCAAATTTCCGTACGTTAGGAAAATAGGTTCCAGCAAAAAATGGCTTTTTCCCATGAGTCATAAAAATTGTTAATGGCCATCCCCCTCGTCCACCCATCATTTGAATAACGTGTTGGTAGATTTGGTCAAGATCTGGTCGTTCTTCTCTATCTAACTTGATAGAGATAAAATAATCATTAAGATATTGAGCAGTTTTCTCGTCTTCAAAAGACTCATGAGCCATAACATGACACCAGTGACATGTAGAGTAACCAATTGAAAGAAATACGGGTTTATCCTCCTCCTTCGCTTTTAAAAATGCTAGTTCTCCCCATGGATACCAATCCACAAGATTATACATGTGCTGTTTTAAGTAGGGGGAACTCTCCCCAGCTAAGTGATTTGCTGTTCGATTCATTATATATTAGAAAAATAGTTCTTGACATTTGAAACTAGAGATTATAAATCAATAGAACTCATAAAAACAGGGATAAAAATGAAATGGAACTACAGAGAACTTTTGCATTTGATCACACAAATCCCCGAGGTAAATTTTTTTTATATGTATTTTTGGTATTTCAAATAGGAGATATCCGCCAATTCCCTTTTAAGGGGGGTTTCAATACTCCATTTCATTTTTAAATTCAAAGATATTAGTAGAATAGTTATAAGAATTCCTAAGATCAAGGAGATATAATTACTCGGTGTGGTTGTTGCAACTTCTGTTTCTTATGTAATCATGTAAAGGATTCTTCATGGGTTAAACTCTTGCTCATGAGTTATATTACGTTATCTTCCTATTCTTCGATTTCGTTTTAAATAGGCTTTCAAATCTTCTAAGAGCATATCTTTATTGTAATCGGGCCATAAATCAGAACGGAATTTGAATTCTGCATAACTAGAGTCCCACAATAAAAAACCTGACAACCTAGCCCCATCTTCCATTCCCGTCCGAATAATATAATCCAATTCAGGAAAATCATAGGTATACAAGTTTTGTTTGATTGTAGACCGATTTATCTCTTCCATGGGAATCTTGGATCGAATAATTTTTTTAACAGCGTCTACAATTTCATCTTGTCCATCATAAAGTACACAAAAATTAATAAAATTATCATGGTATTTCTCGGTTGCTCGATTCATCTTTTCAATTTTTTCTTGAATTTCCTTGGGTAAATTATGTAATCTGCCAATTAGTCGCACGCGTACTCTTTTCTCTCGTATTAAAGGTTCAGAAAGCACGTCTTCTACTCCTTTGATTATGAGTTTAAATAGATATTTTACTTCCTTTTCGGTTCTATATTTGACATTTTCATTTGATAAAGCATATACACTTAAATAAGGAATTCCTGCCTGGAAAATTGGATAAAGGATGGATTTCAACGTCTGGTATCCCGCTATATGTCCTTTTGTAACATCTTTGCTCCCTTTACGTGTGATCCACCGTCTATTTCCATCTAAAATTAAACCAAGATGAACCGGAAGCTTATCTTTATAATTAATATGTAACTCCTCCAGTGTAGAGATGTTATCTAAGTCGCTCATTTTTTTATTCCGCGGATTTTTTGTAATAAAAGAACTCAATTAATTTTTTATGAGGGGAAGTATTAATTGTTAATCGTATTATGCAAGACTTGCTAAACGTGGGAATCGATTCCATTGGATTTTATGCACCACGGTTCTATATCGAATTGGAGGAATTAGCAAAAGCACGCAAAGTATCCCCAAATAAATATAAAGAGGGATTACTCCTTAAAGAACTTCGATTTACGGATATAGGTGAGGACATAATATCTCTCGGATTCCATGCAGCAAGAATTGCACTTCAAAGAGGAAATATTAACTCCCAAGAAATTGATGGTGTGTTTGTCGGAACAGAAACGGAAACTTATGCAGCGAAATCAATTTCCAATATATTTACTGAACTATTGGATATTCCTCCTAATTGTTTAACCCAAGATATTATGAATACATGCGCATCAGGTACCTTAGCTATATTAGATGCAATCTCTCTCGTGGAATTAAGAATTGTAACTAAAGCCTTAGTCATAATTACGGATATATCGAATTATGAAAAACATAGTGCGGGAGAGCCAACACAAGGAGCTGGTGCGGTTGCACTAGTTATTTCAAAGAATCCCCGGATTGCTTCCTTTTCCCGATCTTTCGGGAAAGTGTCTGGAAATGTGGATGATTTCTTTCGCCCAAAAGGTAATAAAAATGCTCAAGTATTTGGAAAATATTCTGTTCAATCCTATTTAAACCTCCAAATGAAAGCTTATGAGAATCTTGAAAATCAAATTGGTGACATCAATGCAGATTACTTCATTTTTCATGGTCCTTATGCACGATTACCCTTAAAATTGATGTATAAACTAATTTCTAAAAATTGGCTTTATCGCATTGAAAAAAAGATAAGTAAATATACACCCTTTCCAAATTCGGATATATTAGATCGTATATTCAGCAATGTATCAATAGTACCTGATTTTATTGTGAACAAATTAGCGGAGATTACTGCAAATTCTGAGGAATTTGAATCAATTAAGATGCGACTGCGGGATGTGATCAAAAACACAGTTTTACCTCAACTACATATTCCTATGTATTTTGGTAATATGTATTCAGCCTCATTATGGGCTCAGTTGCAATATTTGCTCGAAACGGCATTAAAACCAAATGATTATGTATATTTCGGATCCTATGGTTCTGGGGCAACCTGTATATCGGGATTAATTAAAATAAATGAGAGATATTCTGAAGTAATTAGGAATCCCCCCACAGTTCGGGATATTATGACTAATAAAGTGAAGAAATCCATTCCTGAATATGAAGAGATTAAATACAATCAACTTAAACCAGAATTAGTATGGGCGAAAATACAATCACTAGAGGATCATCCAGGCTATACTCTTCGGTATTGCGATAAAGGTTGCTTGTTATCACCAATTCAAGGCATAGAATATTGTCCAAAAGGACATAGTGGAATCAATACATTATATTTTCCCATTTATGCAACTTTAATAACTATTATAAAGCCTTTTGATCAAAATGATTTAAGTCCATTGAAGGATGGTCTTGTTCTACTGATTGGAAAACCCCATATAGGTTCTACCTTAGAATTTGAATTAAGACGTACCCAATCAAATGAAGAAGGTAGTGAAGCAAAAGGATTATTGAATTGGATACCGATTTATAATGCAAATATTTAGGCACTCTCCGATTTTTAATCAATTGAAGCAAGATTATCAAGATATAATACACTATTTGGAAGAAAATCACTATCACATAGAACCTGTCCCAACATATCAAACGGCTAATTATGATTTCGGAGAAGAATGCGCTATTGCATTCCCAATTCAAGGTCTATTAAAATATCATGGAATGTTAGATTCCTATGAGAGAATTGCGCTGTTCCCCAGTATATCCCTTAATAATGATGCGTTCTATACCGTTACTTACCTCAAATTTGATCCTGATTTGATCGAGGACATATTTTATTTAAACGGTAAAGTACAATCCCACAACAATGAATATGAACGAGTAAAATTCCAATTAAACAAGATTCGGAACCATGCTGGAGTTCAAAGTAAAGCATTTATTATATCAAGGAATTTTACTAGAACTGATTCTGCACAATTATCAGGAAAAGGATTGGGAACATCAGCGGCTGGAGGTGCCGCAATAGCCCGAGCTGCGTTTTCGATTCTATATAAGGATAAAATATATGCAAACAATTCTCGGTTACAAAGTGTTTTTTCTCGATATCTATCTGGTTCAGCTGCAAGAAGCAGCGTAGGTGGTTTTGCATTATGGATGAGTAAACCTGATAGAGAAACATGGAATAGTTATGCAATACGTTTAGATACTCCTGAATATGAGGATTTTATTAATACAATCTCACTTATTTCCATCCCTTTTAGTTCCTCCTTTAGTACTTCTTTAGCTCATAGACTTGCTCCAAGTTCTCCTTTTTACCAAAAATGGTGTTTATCACGTAAAGAAAAGATATTCAAATTTCTTCAAGCGTTTCAAGATCGGGATTTTAAGATTATAGGAGAATTAGCTGAAGAGGATTCCAGAATTTTACATCAAATTAGTAATACAGCAGATTTTGGACTTACGTATTGGAACGATAAAACAAGAGAATTAATGAATTACGCTGATCAGATGAAAAAAAAAGGTATCCCTGTTTATTATACAATAGATACTGGCCCCTCCGTAGTATTTCTCACTCAAAAAAAATATGAAGATCAAATAATTCAAGACTTACATCTCCAATTTAAATTATCTTCAAAAATATTTAGGGGATCTGTAGCCGGACCAAGCAAATTAATTCCACCAAATTCTAATTTAATTCACCTATTGGATGATGACTTTGAAAAATTCAGCTCCTAGTTCGCGACTACCTGGTTTTCATAATCTTTCCATCAAGGAACGACAAGAAATTATAAAGAAATTATCAGGTTTAACTAATGAAGAAATAGATCAATTAAATAACTTCGGAAATCTGGGAATGGAGTTAGGAATTAAATTTTCAGAAAATGTTATTGGAGGATACACCTTACCAATTTCAATTGCTACTAATTTTCAAATTAATTCGAAGGATTACCTTGTTCCCATGGTCACGGAGGAATCCTCTGTTGTTGCAGCAGCATCTTATGGTGCTAAATTAGCTCGAAAATATGGAGGTTTTGTTTGTGATCCTTTAGAAAATCTAATGATCGGTCAACTGCAGATTTTACTGGAAAAACGAGATGACATCGAAAATTTTATCCGACCATTAAAATCAGAATTCCTAAGGAAAATCAACGAACAACACTCTACTTTATCATCAGTGGGAGGGGGTGCGAAAGAACTAAGATTTAGAAAAATACAATCTAGCCGGGGTGGAATGGGTATTCTTGAATTGGAAGTTGATGTGGTGGATGCAATGGGAGCAAATATTGTTAATTCTATGATGGAAACCCTTGGAAAACTACTACAAAGGAAATATCATGAAAAAATCCGTGCAAAAATAGTTTCTAATCTCGCCATAGGTCGAATATGCAAATGTAAAGCAATTTTTGATACAGAAGAAATGGGAAGAGATGTAGCACATAAATTAGTAGATATCTACGCATTTGCTGAAGCAGATCCATACCGTGCTGTGACCCACAATAAAGGTATAATGAATGGAATTATTGCATTAGCATTAGCAACAGGGAATGATACACGTGCTTTAGAAGCAGCTGCTCATGGATATGCTTCAATTGATGGAAAATATAGACCTTTAAGTCGATTTTATTTAAATGAAGAAGGAAATTTAGTTGGATCTATATCAGTTCCCTTACCTATGGGTATTATAGGTGGAATCACATCTATGAATCCCGTATCTAGAATTGCCTTAAAAATTTTGGGCATTTCCACCGCTACAGAATTAATACAAATCGCAAGTGCGGTGGGTTTGGCTCAGAATATTTCCGCCCTTAGGGCACTTGCCGACGAAGGCATCCAAAAATCTCACATGCGATTGCATGCACGAAAATTTGAAAATAGAAGATGAGACGATGATTATTGCATCAGCACCCGGAAAATGTATATTACTTGGAGAACATGCAGTGGTGTACGGATATCCAGCCGTTGCAGTTGCGTTAAACATTCGATCTTATTGCTCAATTCATAGAATCTCTGAAAAATACATTCATTTTAATTTACCAGACCAATCTTTTGACATAATATGTGAAAATTTAGAACAATTACTAAAATCAATCCCTCAAAAATACCTACAATTTCCTCAAGTACTAGTTAGTCTATCTAAGCGATTTAATTTCAAAGTTTCTAACATATCAATCCAAATTCAATCAAATTTATGGAGAGGAGCGGGATTAGGCTCATCAGCATCAACATCAATAGCTTTCTTATTTGCCATCTTTCATCTATACAGAGTGGATAAAAAATTCATACCTGAATTTGCATTCATGATGGAGAAATATGTCCATGGAACACCATCTGGAATTGATAATAGTGTTTGTTATTGGGGGGGTACCTTAGTTTTTCAAGAGAAAATAAGAGAGAAATTCACGATTCCTAAATTTCCTATGTTGATCACGCATTCAGGAACTACTCATAATACCGGAAATATTGTTAGAGAAATAAAAAATAGCTCTTCTTCTATGAAAAAATCATTCTCGGAAATTGGACAGATAGTTCAAGAAGGATTAAACGTGCTAAAACTGGCAGACCTTGTGCGTTTAGGTGAACTGTTTAATAAAAATCATGATATTTTGTCAACAATGGGAGTTTCAACAGAAGATATCGAAATTATTCGAACAATAGCCTTAACAAACGGTGCTTATGGCTCCAAAGTCACAGGAGCGGGAGGGGGAGGATGTGTGATTTCATTAGGGGAGTTGAATAATTTAAAAAAAATCAAATCCATCCTTCATCTCAGAGGATATATCAGCAAAATATCTTACGTGGATTATAATGGTGGTAGAATTGAATCAGAATAGATCGGTAATTATCATAAAGATTGGAGGAAGTGTGTTAACATATAAAAAGATTCTAATGAGCCTAAGGAAAGTTATTATAGACTATATATTAGATCAATTATCAGAGATTTGATAAAGATTTATCATTGTTCATGGGATGTGTTGTTTGGTCACACTGTTATAAATAAATGCACAATACATTAAGGTTCAAATAAGAAAAAATGAAATTATTCACTAAGATTAAGAAAAACTTGTATTCTCACGTTAGATTTAAATTTAACGTTCAATCAAAGCTTGATAGATCGAAATGTGGCAAGCATTCTTTTATATTCCTCCAGTGTATATGAATAAAAAAACGATCAAGTCTATTTTCAAAATACCATTTTGACCATTGAATCCTTGCAAAATTACGAGACTGTACCCGTTCTTATGGAGTAGTAATCTTTCAATCCCCCCCCATTTTCTAATGTGACGGGAGATCGGCTCGTACAGGAGATTTTTACTCATATTTAATCCTATATTGTCAAGAAAGTTATTTATGCATTTGGTCAATACGGAACAATCATAAATCATAAATCAATTGAATAAATTCATTGTTCCGGACCAAATTCCCTACCTATTAAAGGGAAAAGTGATGCTGTTCAACGGGCAGGGGGACTTAAAGAAAAGTTATAAGAGATCCGCTGATATATCGGTTGATTATTACCGTTATGTTGATAAATGGACTTAAAAATAATCACATGACGCCTTCAACTCAATCCAATGGTATTCTTTGCTCGAAATTTGAAATTTGAATTGAATGTAAGACGTACAGCAAAATCTTCCGATAATTCAGAAAATATGATCTTTAAGAAATTCTACACACGAATTCTGATAATTATTATTAGGGCGATAGAGCTCAAATTCATAGATCTTGCGCAATAACTTTATAAATTCGCTCTACAATTGTTTCATAGATATTTAACGAATAACGGAATGAAAAAAAATGTTTGATTTTGAAGAAGAAGAAGAATATCGGGATGAAACGGATACAGGAGATGAAGCAGAGCAATACGATGCATTTCGAGAGGAAGACATCGCCGCCGAAAAAGAAATTGTAGCAGAGGGAAAAGATTACACCTTAATTGAAGTTGATTTGTGGGCAACCTCCCTCCATGATGCAAAAATAGGTATTCGTCAAGATGCACAGTACCAATCAAAATCTCGACAGTTCACAAAAACATCAGAAGTTATTGGAAATGTTGTGTTTCACACTGGATGGGATGAAAATCGTCAAAAAGAGAATTATGAGGAAGTTATAACTATAGATCAAGAGTTTTGGGATATTGGAAAAAAATCCAAAATTATGCAAATAGTCCAAGATCGGTATTCTGATTATGATCCCAAAAAATTTGCCCGTATGATGCGAAAATTAGTTATTAAGACTTTTGTAGATTTGGGTCGTAAACAAGAAGAACGGATGCGAGGAAGATGGACTGGTAGTTTTGAAGAATCCCAAGTAATGTCGTTAGTTATGACATTCGGAGATCGAAGAAGGCGTAATCCCCTACCGTTCTTTTATGTAGATATTCCAGGTTTTAAATATCGAGTGCCAGTGACACGGGTTCACACAATAATTGGAGATCGATATGTATTTCCAATGATTGATGATGAAACCAACTCAGTAGTACCTTATTTAATAGAAGAAAGACGATTTACTTTCGGTCAAGACTATCAGCTATTTGATGGAAGGACAATGAAAAAAATTGCCGTAATTAATGATGTTGCGATAAATATTGGAGGCAAAGTTAATATCAAATTCAAAAAGCCAAAGATTGATAAAAATGGGGAATTAATTGATCCTTGGGAACATTTAAGGAGAAATTATGTATTTCAACGTATAATTATTTTGTTTGCTGCAAGTTTAAACTATTTTCATTCAATTTATCGGCAATACCGACGAGTCCATCGTGCAATGAAGACTTTACGGAGTTATCAGAAAGACAAGGGAAAGCTTTCTCTTATGGAACAAGAAGAAAAGTACCGACAAGCCAAAAAGAAGATGAGAATCCTGAAGTGGTACCCTGTATGGGCAAAAGAGTTATCACTTCATTATAATCCACGCAGAGTTAGAACATAAACTCTTTTTTTTTATTGAATAAGGGTATATGATTTCGAGAGATTAACTTTTTTAATTACCTTTGAATAACATATATTTTTGGTATTGGATAATTAAGTAGCGATACGGTATGACGACAAAATACATATTTGTGACTGGTGGTGTGATGAGTGGTATTGGAAAGGGTGTCACCACTGCATCTATCGCAAAACTACTACAATTTAGAGATTTTAATGTGTCTATTATGAAAATTGATCCCTACCTAAATATTGATCCTGGCACATTAAATCCGGTTGAACATGGGGAGTGTTTTATCACCGAGGAAGTATGGACTTTTGATCCATTACATGGTGACCAACACAAAATCATGCAACCTGTAAAAATTGCGGAATTAGATCAAGATTTTGGAACTTATGAAAGGTTTCTTGGTCAATTTATTAATCCTTCTCACAATATAACTTCTGGTCAAATTTACTTCAGTGTGATTTATAAAGAACGTGCAGGGAAATTTCTAGGAAAAACCGTTCAACTAATTCCTCATTGTACTGATGAAGTAATCCATCGTATGGTTGATACCGCCACTAATGAGAATTTAGATGTATTATTAATCGAATGTGGCGGAACTGTAGGAGATTTAGAATCTACCATGTTTCTTGAAGCATTTCGACAATTTCGATTACAATTACCAAAAAAAGACACCCTGTTGGTACATGTTACCCTTGTTCCTTACTTAAAAACAGTAGGACAACTCAAATCTAAACCGACACAACATTCAGTGCGTGCCTTACAAAGTATGGGTCTGCAACCGGATGTAATGGTATGTAGATCAGAAATTCCATTAACGAGTAGTGTGCGACAGAAAATATCATTATTTTCAAATGTTCCCGAAAATGCAGTGATAAGTTCTCCCGATCTTCCAACTATCTATAGACTACCCTTGAAATTTGAAGAACAAAAACTGGGAGACTATATCTGTGATTTATTAGATGTAAAGCCTAAACTCGTCAAATATGATCCCATCCGTAATTATTCCGAATGGAAAAAAATGGTAGAACTGTACACATCCGCAAAAGATTCTATAACAATCGCCATGCCAGGGAAATATATTGAAATTCCAGATAGTTATGTTTCCATAAATGAAGCTTTAACTCATGCTTGTGCCCATGAGCGCGTGAAATTAAATATAAATTGGGTAGACACAGAAAAAGAAGCAAAAGTAGAACTCAAAGGATGCGATGGCATTCTATTAACTCCCGGTTTTGGAAGTAGAGGAGTAGAGGGTATGATTGAGTGCGCTGAATATGCATTAGAGCATAAAATCCCTTACTTAGGTATTTGTTTTGGCGCTCAATTATTTTACATTGCATTTTGTCGAAAAATTCTCGGATTAAAAGGAGCGCATACCACAGAGATAGATCCTAATACACCTTATCCTGTAGTAGACTTCTTAGAGGGTCAGAAATCACTAATGGAAACTGGAGGAACCATGCGCTTAGGTGCATATGATATTTATGTGGATCCATCGACCAAATTATTCCAAGCATACAAAAAAGAAATAATACGTGAAAGGTTTCGTCATCGATTCCATATAATGGAGAAATTTCTAAATGATAATCCTAAATCAAAGGAACTGAAAATTTCTGGAAGGGATGAAACCGGAAAAATTGTTAATGCAATAGAGTTGGTTGACGAAGATCACTGGATGATTGGTACACAATTTCATGCTGAATTTAAAAGTCGACCTTATGCACCGTCTCCATTATATCACGCTTTTATCAAAGCTGTTAAGAAGAATCGAAGTATCCAATAATTTTCTATTTTTAATAGAGATTTATCTTACATATACCTTGTTAACTGTTTAATTAATTGGGTGTTAATAATGGTGGTAAGGTATTTTGGCTAATTGTAAACCAAATAAAATGTATATCACAACAAGACTCTGAGTAATCATATTTGGGAGTCTAGGTCTTTACATATGGAAAAATTAGAGGAATTGAATCAACTAAATATTACAGACCTCCCTGATTTCGCTCAAAACCTCTCCCAAAGCCTAAAAAAAAAATATGAAGCTTATCATCAGATCGATGTCCTTAAATCACCCCATTCTCTTGATGGAATATTTTCCTATGTCATTCCCGAATATGCAAGAGATATTATAGATTTAGAAATCAAGAAAGTCCATTTTGTTAATATTTTTCGACAATTTCAGACGTTTATAGAGATGGAATCCCAATTATCTAGTTATTTTACCCAAGAGGAGGTTCCGGAATCAAAAATCATTTTTCCAGTTGAGAATAAATCCCTAGAAAATTTTAACATTGCAGCCGTAGACGGGAGTTTTGTCCGAAAATGCTATACAAATTTCGAATTTGCTTTATTTCGAGCAATATCAGTAATATACTCGATTAAATCCGAAAATGTAGATATAAAGTATTATCCCGAGATAGATGGTTTCCAGAATTATCGAATGAGCCGAATTATGGATAATGTTACTGAACAAGTCACCAATTCGCAAGTATCAATTGATCTGGCACTCATGGAAATCCGTTTAGTAAATGATTTACTAACTAAATATCCAGATAAATTGGACATGATCATTTTGGATGGATCTATCCTTGCAGAACCATTAAATTTACTATCCTATTCCTCGCAAAATACGGAATTAATGACTTCTTATTCATATTTGGTCAACGAATATAGAAAATTATATGACCTCTGTGACTTGCGAAAAGTGGATCTTGTAGGAATAATAAAGGACACAAGGTCTTCTACGTTTCGGAAACTGATATCCCGTAGAATCCCCCAAATATTAGCTAAATTAAATAATCTTAAACTCACTCAGATTGATTATAGGAAATTATTGCCACATTTTTCTGACTTGGATCTATTCCATCGGATTTTAGAAACTGGTGATAGATCTTGTGTATTTTCTATCAACTCTGCAGGTACCTCGTGGATACCCCGCCAATTGGAGATCTTAAAGTCAGAAATTAAACCACACCATACATTTCTTAAAGAGTACTTGTTTTATGCATGCTACATGAAACCGGTTCAATATGATTTCCCCATTCGAATAGAAATTCATCAAAATAGGAAGAATGGTAAACCTGAGATCATTCAATCAAAAATCCATAGGATTTGTGAGAATCTATATCCGTTATGTTCTAAATTTGAGAATTTTGCAATACCTATTCCGCAAATTGAAGCACATCTACGTGCTAAATTGACACATAATGACTTACAAATTGTAATCAATTCTCTTACACGCCAGATCAGTGAAGAAGTTAAAAATTATGCAAAAAAAATGATATTTAACCATTTAGATAATGAGATCTCTAGAAATTTTGATGAATTCTTGTTAAGTAATAATTTTTTAGTACCAAAACGACGAGAAAGAATGCCCTTATAAATTTTACATAGGTTTAGAGCATTTATAACAAATTTTAGGATTGGATTGATATTCGGTACCACAATGAGGACATTTTGAAATTAAATGAAGTTCTTGTGTTATTAATTGCTTTTTATGCTTTTTTTTTCTAAATAAAATTCGAAGAGAAACTGGAATATATAGTAGCAAAAGAATTGCACAAGTTAAACCAAATCCTCCAAGTAAATTCATTTTTAGAAGATTATAGGAATTGGGGGAGTTCTTGTTCATTAACATAATGGCAAATAAATAAATGAAAAGTTCCGTTCCTATGGTATAGAGGGGAATTTTCCAATCAGGTTTTACAATAATGCTAAAAAATCCCATAGAGACCAACCAACATATACTATATACCCAAGGATCTATCTGACCCCCGAATATGTTAAAATTCATTGTAAAAAATGAGATGATAGATTGCTGGGAGGGACTAACCCCAATATCAACAAGAATGAGAGGGATACCTAAACACCCGACTAGAATCATCATCCAATTAATTAATATCAAATAAATGGGGTTTTTTATAGCAATTATCATGATGGGATACCATTTTCATGAGATTTCGAAAATTTTTTTAGTTAGGATTTATATACGACATTACTGCTTTGATTCTACTCGCTATTTGTCTTAATATCATGCATGAATTTAAGATGTTACCTTCCATCACTAGACTAAGAAAGAACGCAAAAGGGTGTTAAAATAGTAAATGGCTTTATCCGGAATTTCTCGTGTAATTGACAAAATTAAATTTGGGCTGCTTTCACCAGACGAAATTCGTAAAATGTCTGCAACCCGCATTATTACTGCAGATACTTATGATGATGATGGTCTACCACTAGCTTCAGGATTGATGGACCAAAAACTTGGGACTATTGAACCCGGACAGAAATGTACCACTTGTGGTAACCGCGTTGGACAATGTCTCGGTCATTTCGGGCATATCGAATTGGCACGACCCGTAGTGCATGTTGGTTTTGCAAAGCTTCTGCTTAAATTGTTGCGAAGCATTTGTCCGGAATGTTCTCGGTTATTACTCTCCGAAGATCAATTTGAGGATTTTAAAAAGCGAAAAGAGCAACAAGTAAGGGTTTTCGAAAATGTAAGTGATGTACTCATTCAAAATATATTTAAAACCGCCCGGAAAACCAAACAATGCCCCTATTGTGGAGCAGAACGTAAAAAAATTACGATTGAAAAACCCACAACCT
This sequence comes from Promethearchaeota archaeon, assembly GCA_016933055.1. Lineage (GTDB taxonomy): Archaea > Asgardarchaeota > Lokiarchaeia > Sigyniarchaeales > Promethearchaeaceae > AMARA-1. Next base: position 22,585 of record JAFGBS010000014.1, read on the forward strand.
ATTATGAAGAAGTAGGATTAGATCAACCAAGACGTTTGTATCCCGATGATATCCGAGAAAGACTCGAAAAAATGAATGATGCGGATTGTCGATTATTAGAAATTAATCCAGAAGCCACACGACCTGAATGGATGATTTTAACAGTATTACCTATTCCACCCGTCTGTGTACGCCCTTCTATTACCCTTGATAGTGGAATTCGATCAGAAGATGACTTAACTCACAAATTAGTAGATGTAATTCGAATCAATGCTCGATTACGGGAAAACATAGAAGCAGGCGCACCTCAACTTATCGTTGAGGATTTATGGGAGTTATTGCAATATCATATTACGACCTTTTTCAATAACGAGGTAAGTGGAATCCCCCCCGCACGGCATCGTTCTGGACGAGCATTACGCACATTAACACAACGATTAAAGGGAAAAGAGGGACGTTTCCGAAGTAATCTCAGTGGAAAACGTGTAGATTTTTCAGCACGTACAGTAATATCACCAAATCCTCATATTTCCATAAACGAAGTTGGAGTACCCGAAATTATAGCAAAAATTCTTACTGTGCCAAACCATGTTACTGAATGGAATATCGAGGACATGAAACAACTTATTATTAATGGTCCAGATAAACATCCTGGAGCAAATTACATCATTCGAACCGATAGTCGCAGAATTGATTTACGATATGTGAAAGATAGGAGTATTATCGCTGACACCGTTGAACCGGGATATATTGTTGAGCGGCATCTTAAAAATAAGGATCTTGTATTATTTAATCGACAACCTTCTCTACATCGAATGTCTATCATGGCACATGAAGTACGAATAATGACGGGGAAAACCTTCCAGCTTGCATTGCTTGTTTGTACACCTTATAATGCAGATTTTGACGGGGATGAAATGAATCTTCACGTCCCTCAAAGTGAGGAAGCAAGAGCAGAAGCTCAATTTCTGCTTAAAGTTCAAGAACATATTTTATCTCCACGATATGGGGGACCCATCATTGGTGGAGTTCATGATTTTATTTCGCTCGCTTATATTTTTACGCGTAAATCGTCATTATTCGATAAAAATACTACGTATCAATTATTAGAATGGGGAAATGTTTTTCAACGCAATCCTGAATTCAAATTATCAGATTTGAAACCCGAAACCACCGATCCAGAACCTTTATACTCGGGAAAAGCGATTTTTAGTACAATTTTACCCAAAGATTTGAATATGCAATTAAAATCCAACTTTTGTCAAAAATGCAAAGATGGATGCAAAGAAGAAGACTGTGAATTCGATGCGTATGTAAATATTGTTAATGGAGAACTAATTTCGGGAGTTTTAGATGAAAAAACTTATGGAGCGGGAAAACCTACAACCATTTTACTTCGAATCACTAAAGACTATGGACCAGATGCAGCGAGAAAGTTTTTGGATGATTCAGCTAGTATGCTGTTGTACTTTATTATGCATCATGCATTGACGATGGGATTAGATGAAGTTGATATTACTTCAATTATGCCAAAGATTAACGAAGTGATGGCTAAAGCTAACCAACAATGTGATACTTACATAAAGGCATTTTATGAAAACGATGAAGAAACAATGCCTTGCGCACCAGGACGTACTTACAAAGAAACTTTAGAACTGCGTATACGCGAGGTATTGAATAAAGCACGTGATGAGGCCGGAAAGATCGGAGCAATTCAATTAGGGGATTCAGCTCACTCAGTCATAATGACCAAAAGCGGAGCTCGAGGGAATCCACTCAATCTAACCCAAATGGCTGCATGTGTAGGACAACAAGCCGTCCGAGGAGATCGAATTCATCGAGGATTTTCAGATCGGACTCTACCTCATTTTAAAGTCCATGATCTTACTGCAAGAGCTCGTGGTTTTGTCGAATCCTCTTATCGCAAAGGTTTGGATCCTATAGAATTTTTCTTCCATGCTATGGGGGGGCGAGAAGGTCTTGTAGACACCGCTGTGCGAACTTCTTCATCTGGTTATATGCAGAGACGATTGGTTAATGCTTTACAAGATATGGTTGTACAAAATGATGGGACAGTAAGAACTTCTACCGATAACATAATCCAATTTGTCTATGGTGATGATCGCGTAGATCCAGCCAAATCCGACCATGGAGAAGCTGTAAACGTTAAAAATATTTTTCTGAAAGCGAAAAACATGTATGAATATTTTCATTACGAAAAGGAAGTACAAGAAAGAAAATTTCAACGATTAGAAGAAGAGGGAAAGCTCACTAAAGAAATCAAAAAACAACAGGATTTAATTGAAAATTATGAACCAGTATTTGATGCCGAAGTAAAATTTCCTAAAAAAACCGAACCTAAGAGCAGTAAAAAGAAAACAGAGAAAAAGAAAACTGTTTCTAAAAAAGCCTCTGAAAAAGCCAAAAAGATGACATCTACAAAAAAAGAATCAGAAAGATTAGAGAAAGAAGAAACAGAATCCAAATATACCGATGAATATTTTCATAAATTATACAATGAAGAAACAGGAAAAACCGCAATTTGGCGTGGTTCTCTCACTCAGATATTTCTCAAATGGCTTGAGAAGAAAAAGGAAGAATTAGGGGTGAAATAAAATGACAGAAGTAGCTTCAAAAGAATTCAAAACTAAAACATTGGAATATTTAGAGAGTAGAGGAATTCCTCATAGTATCATTGGAGAAATGGACAGTTTTATGAAAGATATAGAATTTTCTAAAGAACAAGTCCAATATTTTGCTGACCAAGTATATCTAAGTTACCTTAAAGCTATGATTGTCCCAATGGAACCGATCGGAACAGTAGCAGCCCAATCTATTGGGGAACCAGGTACTCAAATGACCTTGCGAACTTTTCACTTTGCGGGAGTATCTGAATTCTCGGTCACCCAAGGACTCCCAAGGTTAATTGAGATAGTGGATGCTCGTCGTAATCCATCAACTCCCATCATGTACGTGTTTTTAACAGAGGAATATTCGAAAAATCAGAAGAAAGCACGAGAGATTCACCAAAAAATTGAACAAATTCGTGTTGACAGTATAGCTTATGATGTGGAGATTGATTTAGCTGATTATTCAATCGTAGTATATTTGGATGAGGAATTATTAGAAGACAAAGGACTTGAAATCGAGGATATCAATAAGAAACTAAAGAAATATGGAAAAAAAGGTACTATCGAAACAGATCTTGAGAATAATTGCATTATCATTAACCCTGAGTTAGAAGATATTCAAAAATTACAAAAACGTCGGGAAAAAATCTTAAAGACCTTGATATCAGGTATAAAAGGAGTTAAACGGGGAATAATTTATAAAGAAGACTCAAATGAATGGGTTATCCAAACTGAGGGGACAAATCTCGCAGAAGTACTTAAAATAAAAGGTGTAGATAGTACACGAACTATTTCAAACCATATTCATGAAATTGAGAAAATTTTTGGAATTGAGGCAGCACGGGAGATAATTATCAGAGAATCCAAGCAAGTGTTGCGTGATCAAGGATTGGATGTGGATCAAAGGCATCTTCTTGCTATGGCAGATTTAATGTGTTTCACGGGTCGGATACTGCAAATTGGTCGACACGGTATTTCAGGAGTAAAGGAGAGTATCCTTGCAAGAGCTGCTTTTGAAGTTACGATCAAACAACTGATCAATGCTAGTGTATCTGGTGAGGAAGAGAAATTGAAGGGAATTCCTGAAAACGTAATAATTGGTCAATTGGTTCCAACAATTGGTACAGGAGCCATCAAATTGCAAGCTGATCTTCAAAAATATCGAGAAATTTTACAAGATATGTCTGAAGATTAATCTTTTTGTATTTTTTCTTTAAAAAGAGGAATTCGGTACTTTTGGTACTTATCTTGTGGAGAAAACTTGGGAGGATGAGGATTCTTCACTTTGGATCCGCATCTTGAACAAATATTTATCGATAAAGTATACTCTTCACATTTCGGACAGTAATGAAGCATTTTGGGCATGATCATCAAGATTAATCTGTTCGTTCAAATAAGAATTCCCCATTATTCGATTCAATATATTTCTGTATAGTATCCGTGATTTTTTTCAGATATCCTTCTGCTTTACGATAATCACTTGCTATTACCCGCAACGAATAAACAGGTGCTCCAATATAATGGATATGTAATTCAGTTAACTTATCTTTCTTAATTTTTTCTGAAGCTTTAAATGCGTCTTTAATGATCTCTATCCCATTTTCATCATATACAACTAATTCTAACTTTCCTTCGATTTCGACTTGGGACAACTGGATATTACTATCAATCATTTCAAAAAGTTCGGTTAAAAGATCCTCTGATATGTTTAAATCTAATTTTTTTAATTCCTCAATTCCTTCTTCTTTAATGCCATCAAAAGCATCATGAAGAGTACCATAAACATCCAGCATAGGAAAGCCTATTTTCTCGTATACTTGCTCTAAATTCATCTTATGATGGTTTCCAAATAATCGAAAGAGATTTTCACACTTCCGCTCGAACTTCCAATCACTCATTACATTCGATTGTTGTTCGTTATTTACTCTTCGTAATGATAAGTCAATATGACCTTTTTCTGGATTGACTCGCAAGACTTTGAGGACGATACGTTGATTAAGCTTTACATAGTTGGTAATATTACGAATCCAGCGATTCGCTAATTCAGATATATGTACCATTCCACGAGCACGTCCTCCTCTAGTATTACCCTCGTAATCCTCTAATTCCACGTAGATGGCCATACGTTCGATATCCACAACTTGTACAACAACAAGTTCATCCTCAACAGGAAAAGGCTGTCTTTTTTTAACCATAACGCATCCTCGAATTCAAAAATATTGATTCTTACCATTAAACACATTATATTTATTTTGTGGTTAGAATACGAAAATGACCGTCATTCAAATATCTTTTCCTTGTATTGAAAATTGCTCAAAATGTGAATTATGTAAACAGATTGAACAGTTACAAAATTCTAAAATTAAAACTTATGTCGATGACAGGATAGCGGAATTCAAAAACATCTGTTTATCAGATAAGAAAGAACTATTCCTTGAGATGTGTTTTTGTATCTTAACAGCAAATTTCAATGCAATGAGAGCAATTCAAATTCAAGAACAAATAGGAATCGATTTCATTATCCTTTCCCAAGAGGATCTTGCTAGAAAATTAAAGGACGTGGGCTATCGGTTTCCAAATATAAGAGCCCAGTATATTTGTGAATCTAGAAAACATTATCATACTCTTAGAGAGAAAATATTATCATTTAGTTATACTGAGCAAAAACTATTGCGTACCTGGCTGGTAAAAAATATAAAGGGATTAGGTTTAAAGGAAGCAAGTCATTTTTTGCGCAATATTGGGTATGAACATTGTGCAATTATTGATTTTCATATTATAGACCTTCTCGTATCGTATGGCATAATTGAACGTCCGAAAAATCTTACTAAAAAAAGGTATGAAGAAGTAGAACTAATATTGGAAAAAATTGCACATATTCAAGGAGTAAATTTAGCAGAACTTGACTTATATCTATGGTATTTGGAGACGGGAAAAATTTTAAAGTGAATTAGTATACGGCAAATAAAATTAGAACCAATAATATTGTTAGGCTGCCCAATAAAAAACAAACATAATGAAAAGGGATTTTCCGAGCAATTAATAGTAAAGCATCCATCATAAAATACCCAACGATAGCGACAAGTGCCATTAAGAAAAAGTAATCCCATGAAAAACCCAAGGATTGTCCGCCAATAATAATGTCAAATAGCAGATCGAAAACAATCCCTGCTAGGACTGCTGGGAGAGAAATAAGGAAACTCATCTTGAAAGCGTCTTCTTTTTTAAAACCACGAGTAATCAAATAGGTATAGGTAACACCTGAACGACTGATTCCGGGTAAAATTGCAAATCCCTGAACAGCACCAAGCCCAATTTCATCCCATAATTTTCTATCATTCATAGAAAGGTTAGTTTGGGTTCGTCTGATCCCATATTGCAAAAAAGAACCTGTAACAAGTAATGCAACTCCTGTGAGTAAAGTAACGATCCACCCTGCCGCTTCTGTAAAAAATTCTTCCATAAATAATTTAAGAGGGATGGCGATCATTGCTGTACTTCCAACTGACACAACCAACAATCTCAGTAAATTTTTATCTCTTAGTAACACTGCATCGATGTATTGCTTTCGATACTTAAAGAATACTGCAATTGCGGTGCCAAGATGAAAATATAATGCGATTCTAATCGCGGTAGATGCATCTAAGTGAAATCCATTCACTGTTGTTATAACGATAAAACCTTCACTACTAACTGGAAACCATTCTAGGATAGATTGAATGAGGGCAAGAATAAGACGCTGCCAGAATTTAAGTTCCATAAAGGGGGAAATGTTTAACCAGATATAAACAAATGGAATGATGAATGATTCTAAATATGAATCTGTCGAAACGTTTAAAAGGACAAACTTACTTTCCCTAGACAATTGCCTAACCAAAGTCTCTTTTTTAAAAAAGACTTATAAGGATGAAAAAAATGAAGATGCATGCAATAGTATCGGGTAAAGTTCAAGGAGTCTTCTTTCGAGCGAATACTGCTGATGTAGCCAATCGTCTTGGAGTAACGGGATATGTGAGAAATTTAAGTGATGGAAAAGTAGAGGTTGTTGCCGAGGGATCGCATGATAAGTTATTAGAATTACTCAAATGGCTTCATAGAGGGTCTATATGGGCTCAAGTAGACGCTGTACAGCATGAGTTTTCAGAAAATGAGGAAGAAGACTTTATGAACTTTACGATACATTATTAATAAAAATCAAAGCTCTTTTTTTGATTCAATAAATTGTTTTAATGCATCCATATTGAGTTTACGCTTGTATAACGGACTTTTATTGGTTTCATAGATCATAGTAGCTTCCCAAAAGGTTCTTTTGCTCGAATTACGATAAATAATGCCTAAAGGATATTTCTTGGTTTCGATTGCTTTTTGGAAAGCCTGCATTCTATCTGTGGGATCGTGTGAATCGTCTAAGATGTAGGTATTTTCTTTATACCACTTGAAAGTATTTAATTTATTAAAAGAAACACAAGGACTGAAAGCATCTACCAATGAAAAACCTTTATTTTTTATTGCAGCTTTAAATATGTCTTTAGTTTTTTCCTGATCTCCCACAAATACTCGAGATACAAAGGATGCGTCTAATGCGACTGCGGCAGCAATAGGATTGAACGGTTCATTGCTCACCCCATATATTTGAACTGGAGTTTCCATGCCTTTATCACTAGTTGGAGAAGCTTGCCCTTTAGTCAATCCATATACTTGATTATTATGAGTAATCACAGTGATATCGGGGTTACGCAGTATTTGCTGATTAAAATGGTTACCCCCTTCCCCATATATACAACCATCACCCGAATTCACAATCACGGTCAATTCTGGGTTAGTGGCTTTAATTGCCATGGCAACAGCTAAGGGGCGACCATGTAATCCATTAAACATATGTCCTTTCATATATTGAGGTAGTTTAGCAGCTTGTCCGATTCCCGATACAAAAACTGTTTCTTCTGGAGTTATTCCCAGTTCTGTTAAGGCTTCTTTCAATGTTTTATGCAAAGTGAAGTTACCACAACCTGGACACCAAGCGATCTCTTCGGTGTTGTAATCAAAAGGATTTCCCATTATCATTTTCCTCCTTTTATTTTAGATCGAATAAAGGATATGACTTCTTCCACGGAAAAAGGTTCTCCATTGGATTTCAAGTAGACTCGATTTTTTTTAATATCAATGTCTGTATATAATTTTAGGAGTTTAAGGAATTGTCCCGTTGCATTTCCCTCAATCAATAGTAAATTTTTGGCTTCATGAAGAACTGATTTTGTATTTTTGGGCACAGGAAATACTTGAGAAAAATGAACTCCTGCGATTTGGGAATCATTCAACTCTTCCAACGCCTCTTTTACAATTAAGTAACTCGATCCCCAACAGATTACTAAGGTATCAAATTCTTCACTTCCAAAAGGTTCCAATGGAATTGGAGGTTCTATTTGCGAAATGGTTAACCCTTTCTTATAAATACGTTTATCGATCATTTTCTCCCGTACACCTCGTAAGTCTTCGGTAATATGCCCCCATTCATCGTGTTCATCACTATCTATTCTCACAAAACCTTCTCCAAATCCAGGAACTCCACGAGGAGATATGCCATTTTTTGTATATACATACCTTTTATACTCCGAATCCGTCTCTATAAAAGCATGTCTAATCCCAATAATGTTCATATCTTCCGGAGGGACATTATAATACGAATCTACCAGATATTGATCCGTTAGGATGAACACAGGAATTTGTAATGCATCTGCAAGATTAAATGCATGTTGGGTGAGAAAAAATGCTTGTTCTATTGATCCGGGAGCAAAAATGATGCGGTGAAATTCTCCATGACCTGCATTCAATGCTAGATTTAGATCTCCTTGAGCGGTTCTTGTAGGTAATCCCGTTGCTGGTCCCGGTCTTTGCGCTAAATGAATTACTAAGGGAGATTCGATCATTCCTGTCAAAGATAACCCCTCACTCATTAGTGAAAATCCCCCACCTGAAGTAGATGCTATTCCTCTCGCTCCTGTATACCATGCTCCGATTGCTTTATTAATCGCTGCGATTTCATCTTCGGCTTGATCAACAACGATATCAAATTTTCTGGAATGTTGGGCAAGAAATACCAGTGTTCCAGTCGATGGGCTCATGGGATAAGCGGAAATAAAATTGCATCCACCCGCAATTGCACCTAATCCTACTGATTGATTCCCGTCTAATAGAATCTCATTTATGACATTTGGTTCCTTTTCCATCTCGGGTATTATATCTTTAAGTGTTTCACCCTTTTTATGACCTCTATTAAAGGAATTAATATTTTTATTTAAGATCAACTCTCCTTTTGTTTCAAACCGTTGTTTGATAAACTGCAGTGCACTTTTTTCAGGAATTCTGAAAATTCCAGATAGGACACCTACTGCAAATACATTCATAAATTTTGAACCAATTTCCTTTTTAATTTTCGTAAAAGGAACCGCAATGCATTGGTAATCAGGGTATTCTCTCTGGTTAATTAAATCGGGATCTGTGAGAATTATTGTAGATTTAGATAAACGATGTTGTACATGCTCAATTGCATTTTTATGTAAAGGGATAAGTAAATCAATCCGGTCAACATAAGCTCGTACCCTCTTCTTTCCCGATCCAATGCGCAATTCTGTCGAATTCATACCACCTCTCACTCGACTCATATACTCTTTCGTAGCGTAGACATTATATCCCGTCATTTTAAAGAGATTTACCATGAATTGTTCCACAGTTTGAATGCCTTGTCCTGCTGCGCCGACAAGTACAATAGATAAATCATCCATTTGGGTTTCACATCATAGTTTTGATATGTGGTACATTTATTTCGAATCAATTTAAAGATAAGACTAATGAAATTAAATTTTAGTGTGCCCAACTATGCAAATGGAAGTCTAGTAAATCTAATGAGTACAATTATGCATCATTTCGGCGGGAAATCGTTATACAGTCCACTCAAATCACTGCCAGTGTCCCAATTGAATGAAATGGATAATATTGTCCTGATTACGATAGATGGATTAGGGTATAATTATTTTACTCAAAATGCATCTTCCTTGAAGTTTCCCATAACAAATTATCTTCACGCAAAAATCACATCAGTTTTTCCCTCTACTACCGCTGCTGCGATGACCACCATTTATACAGGAGTTGCCCCTAAAAATCATGGATGTCTTGCATGGTTTACTTATCTAAAGGAACTCGGTGTAATTTCTACTATTCCTCCCCTTAAGAGAAGGCACTATGATGATCTAGTTACCACTAAATATATTAAAGCAACGGATATCTTGCAGTTCCAATCAATATTCACAAAACTTCCAAACATTGAGGGATATTTTGTAATATCCGAGAAATTGAAAGATACACCCTATGATAGTGTAGTATCTCAAGGGGCTAGATCAATAGGTTTTACCAATTTCTCTGATTCCATAAATCAGATTTATAAAATTCTGCAAACTGATAATGCCAAAAAAAAATTCATTTTGCATTATTGGGATGGTTTCGATGCAAAGTGTCACACCGATGGAATCTCAAACTCAGTCCCTCATTTTGTTGATTTATTTACAGAAATTCACTTTTTATTTAAGAAGATAACTCAATTAAAGAAGAAAACAGCTGTAATCGTCACTGCAGACCATGGGATGGTTGATGTTCCAGAAAACAAAGTCATCTATTTAAAAGATCATGATAAACTAGAAGAAACCTTAACTCTGCCTTTATGTGGTGAGGGACGAGTTCCCTTCTGCTATGTCCGTGCACCTTATAAGAAGCAGTTCGAATCTTATATAAATAAAGAATTTCAGGAGTATTGTGATCTACTAACTATGGAGGACCTATTAAATATGGAATTGTTTGGATTAAGTGAATCACATCCGCGTTTTAAGTACAGAATTCCAGATTATTGTTTATTAATGAAGGAGAATTATATACTTGTTGACAATATGCTAAAAGAAAACAGATTTCAGTTAAAAGCAGTGCATGGTGGCTTATCAGACGAGGAATTATACGTTCCTCTTATAGTGTTTAAGAATTAAAGGGTGCGAGTCCAGAAAACTAAACCAAGTTCTAAAAGTAATCTCTGAACTCCAAATATTACTGCAACTGTCACTGTGTATGCCCCAAGAATCAATAATACCGATTTCCATAGAATTAGTTCCCGATTTTTTGGAACCTTCCCCATTCGAGGGAAAAAAAACCCTGTTGTTGATCGATATTCGAGATAATCTTCTCCTATTTTTGTAATTAATATTTTTTCTTCTATTAGAGAGGATATCGACATGAGTGCTACGATTAGAATCCAAGATAAAATCTCTCCTAAGCGAATTCCGGGGTCAATGTGAAATGGAAATGCAAGTGGAATAGGTACATAGAGAGTAAAGGGAAAAATCATTAGTAAAATCCCAAGATTTTGGGGGTGACGTATATATCGATATATTCCGTCTTTGACCAGTTTTTCTTTTTTAATTCTTCCTTTTACCATGTATATAAGCCCCAGAATGAAGATGATAAACCCACTAACAAAAAAAATAGCTTCAATAATATAAAGAGGAATATACACGTTGGGTTCACTATAATTTATCATAAGATAACTATTTGCCCAGGTATTATGTCCCCAAGAGGCAAAAAGAAGCCAAGATGAAAAAACTAATGGCGCGATATAGATCATTGGGAGAAGAATACCCGCAATCAATCCGATAAAACTCCATACCATTCCAAATACTGTGGATATTTGCTCAATAATAAGCTTTCGTTTCTCCTTATTCATGTGTATGAGATTCAAAATCAATTTATAAATTCTTAGGACCAGTTTTTGAACAGAATTGTGATAGTGTTTTTCAAACATGAGAGAATAACACTAGGTATTCTATGGATACCTTTACTTCATCCCAAAATACTTTAAAATCCTCCGGAATTGCCTCCACTTGGCCCCTATTATTAACTACTGCAATAGTGTCAACCAATTTCTCCATTATCGTTGTAAATATGCCATTTTTATCTACTTTGATCTGGCCCGGAGATCCATTTCACGCGGTGGAAATGGGGGGAGTGATTGCTATAAAAACTTGGATATTAGCTTTGTCAGGAATACTCTTTGGAACCTTTGCGGATAGATTTTCTCGAAAACATCAATTTTTTTTTAGTACGGTATTATTAGGACTGAGTTATGTAGGAAATGGCTTCATTCCAGAAGGACAAGGTAATGTTAGCTATCTTTTGTTGATGATATGCCAAGGAGTCGCGGGATTCGCCGTTGGAGCACGAAACCCTCTTATGCAGAGTTACATTAATGATAAGGTAGAAGTTTCTCACCGATCTCAGTTTTTTGGAATTGATATGGCTTTGCAGCAATTTTTTATGGTGTTAGGAATGATTCTATCTACATTTATATTCCAATGGGGGTATTGGAGGTGGCTCTTTTGGGGAATTGGTTTCTTGATAATTATTGGAGGAATTTTTATTTATTTCTTTATTGAGGAGCCAAAACGAGGAAGTAAAATGAAGCACTTGAAGGGTGTTTTAACTCAAGGAACCACACAATATAATTACAGAATTAACAAACAGACTTTAAAATCAACAATGCTATCCCGTACGAATATAATTGCATTGGTCGAGGGAATTTCCACGCGAATGGCAATTGGAATGACCTTATTTCTCATTATTAACTATATGCAATTAGAAAAAAATATTGCAGCTTCTTCAACCGGAATTTTTATGAGTCTTTTTGGATTACCGGGTGCTTTAGTTGGAAATTTAGCATTTGCACGGTTATCCGATCGGTTAGGGCGAAAAGATTTAAGATATCGAACTTATCTTATCGCATTCTCTATTCTATTCTTGGAGGGATGTTTCGCTTTAATCTTTTTTCTCCCTTTACCTGTATTAACCATAGATCAAGGATTAAATTTTAGATTTCTTATGTCAAATACCATCTTTTGGATTTTAGGAATTTTATTATTTGGACAAAGGATGGTTCAAGGTATTTATTGGATTAATCAATCCCCTATTCTACAAAAGATCAATCTACCAGAAGCGCAAGGAAAAATCACAGCATGGAACCAATTTCTAGAGAGAATAGGGAATGGAATCGGACCTTTATTTGCTGGTGCATTATTGATGTGGACAGCAAATAATTTTCAAATTACTGCACTGGTCTGTATACTCGTTGGATTACCCGGTACTATTGTTTGGTTGATTGCGAACAAGACAATAACCCAAGATGTTCAAACGATAGAAGATATATTGGAATCTCGCGCAAGCGAATTGGTTAGTAAGGAGAATGAGGATAGAATTATTTAAAGACGCCCATAACTAGCCCAATAATGGCTTTACGCATCATTAATCCATAATAAGTTTGTTTAAAATAAATTGCATGAGGACTATCATCGACTTGCGAACTAATTTCATTAACACGTGGAAGGGGATGCATAATTTTCGCATTTGGTTTTAGAAGATCTAAGTACTCCTTTTCGAACTTGAAAGTATCCTTAACTGACTCATATTCTTCAGGATCGGGAAAGCGTTCTTTTTGGATCCGTGTCATGTATATCACATCCAATTTTGGTAAAGCTTCTATAAAATTGGTGGTTTCCTTAATTTTAACATTCCCTTTTCCTTGGATATAATCCATGACTCTATTTTGCATTTTTAAACTATGAGGACTTATGAGAAAGAGATTGATATCATAATTCGCTAAAAGATATGTCAAAGAATGCACAGTCCTTCCAAACTTGAGGTCACCTATCAAACCGATATTCAAACCGTCAATTTTACCACACTCTTGCTGAATTGTCAATAAATCTAGTAAGGATTGGGTAGGATGCTCCCCGCTTCCACTTCCTGCATTTATAACGGGAATTTCAGTACATCTCGCTGCGAAGGTTGCAGCTCCATCATTATTATGACGTAAAACTATCAAATCAGAATAATGAGCGACTGTCCGAATAGTATCTGCAAGAGTTTCCCCTTTTTTGACTGATGACACACTGGATGAGGAGAATCCAATTACGGTACCCCCTAAACGATGCATTGCACTTTCAAAGGACAGACGTGTACGTGTGGAAGGTTCATAAAAAAGAGTAGCCATGATGGTCCCTTGCATAGATTTAGCATAGTTTCCCTTGTCATTCTCTATTTTTATTGCCCAATTTAAGATATACTCAAGTTCTTCTCGTGAGAACTGTTTTGCACTGATTATATCTTTCCTTTCTAGTGACATTATGTTCTTATCATCTATCTTTATATGAAAACTTTCACTACCTAGTTTATTCGGGTGTTATTAATAAAAGCCTGAGAAAAAGGATCTAACGAATCAAACGAAAAAATTTTTAATTTATGCAGAGTACCACATTTTATTCGCGAAACAGATCACTGTAGGAATAGTGCCGCTTGAAATGAAAGTACCGAAAAAAACTATGTCTTTATGTCCTCGTTGTAAGAAACATACGGAATTCACGATTTCCATCTACAAAAAGGGAAAGAAAAGAACGTTAGCAGAGGGTCAAAGACGTTATGAACGAAAGAAAAGGGGATATGGAAGCCAACCAAAAGAAGTATTCCGAAAAAATGCAAAAGTAAACAAGAAAACTACCCCTCTTTTAACATGTAGTGAATGTGGGTATAAAAAGTATGGAAGACCACAGAAAGTTAAGAAATATGAAATAATCACAAATTAGTGAACCTTATGAGCCAAAAAGAACTCGTACCTAAACCTAAAAGTCGTTTTTTAAAAATTGTGTGTCTTAATTGTGGATCTACGCAAATTGTTTTTGGATGTTCCTCTACCGAAGTTAAATGTCAGACTTGTCAAAAAGTGCTTGTACAACCTACTGGTGGTAAAAGTAGAATTTTAACTAAAATCTCTGACGTGTTAACCTAATTTTTCTTTGTGAGGATTATGGTACAATTCTGTCCAAATTGCGAAAATATGCTTAGAAACCGCAAGGAGGAGGATGGTAAAATTTTTCTTATCTGTCCTTCTTGTGGATATAAGCTAGAGGTTTCCAGAGAAAGAGAGACGAAAAAACCATTACCTTATCAAAAAAGAAATCTTATCAAGAAGACTGTTATTCTAGAAGACATTAATATCGTTGAAAATCCTACCACCGAAGTGTTATGCCCAAAATGTGGTTATACCAAAGCTGAATATTTTCAACAGCAAACTAGGTCAGCAGATGAACCACCAACAACTTTTTTCCGTTGTTTGAAATGTGATCACCGTTGGCGAGAATATTAATTGTAGGAATTTATTTTTACCAACCGAGGATTACACTCAAGATATTTCTAGAATATATTTAAACAAGAAAGATGTGGTACTGATAACATGGAGTTCAATGATACTACCTATAAAGCACAAGTGATTGCAGATCTATCCAACCAAGATCACTTTATCCAATTGATTGGGGTAGTGCAAGATTGGAAAAATGGCTCAAAATTTACCTTAAAAGATGAATCGGGAGAGATATCTATTGAAGTCCCAACTGACGAACCAATCTTCCTGATTTTAAAAGATGAGATGATCGTCAAGGTATTCGGTATTGTTTCTGAAACCCTTGAGTCTGTTAAGGCTGAAATCATTTCAGATTATTCGGGGATGGATCTGGAGATTTTAAAAAAAACACGAAAATTGCGTAAACAATTTCTGCAAGATTAAAACTCAATATTTTTGTAAACTCTCACTATTTTTATGGAAAAAATACAAGATACCAACACATTAACAAGGTAATTTTTAAAATCACGCATTATTCATAGTCTATACTATAAGACTAAAACTTGGAGATAATTATGTTCGAATTAACTATGAATGATTCACGAGCAATACAAGGTGTATTTGATGCTGTTGCAGCTATCATTGATGAGACCGAGATTAATTTCAATCCCAATGGCATAAGCCTAACGTCAATTGATGCAGGACGAGTATGTTTAATCAGTTTGAATTTGGATAAGGAAGATTTTGATGCCTATAAGTGCGATAAAGAGGAAAAAATCGGGTTAAATATTGAAGATCTGGTTAAGATATTAAAACGAAGTTCAGTGAATGACAGCATCGTATTCCAATATGCAGATACTTCGAATAAATTGGTTATTTTAATGCAAAGTAGTGAGGGAAAGAAAATCAGGAAATTCTCCATTACTTTAAAGGATATCAGTATGCCCCCTATTAAACCCGAATCTCTGGAGAAAATATCCTATAATAACAGCGTATCTCTCCCTATCGGATATTTACAAGAAGCGATTAAAGATGCAGACATATATAATGATACTGTAATTATCCGTATGAATGATCAAAGTCTCGTGTTTCGATCCGAAGGCAATGTTGGGGATACGGAATGTATTATGGATAAAGAAGATACTATGTTAACGAACTTCGTTGCATCCGATGATGCTGAGGGTACTTTTGCATTAAAATTTCTCAATCATATGTTAAAAGTTAGCTCAGTACCTAATGTAACTCAAGTAGAAGTATCTGTGAGTACGGATCAACCATTAAAAGCTTCATTCAATATTATGGGAGCAAGTTCGATAAAATATTATCTTGCTCCAAGAATTGAAGATGAGGATGAAGAATATTAGATCTTAGAATCTATTATTCTCCCATTCTTTTTCAATTCCATTTCGTAAGAAACATCATCATTGTAATTAGCTGAGTCTATGTCATATTATAATGCATATGGTCTAGTGTACAAATATCCTTGGCTGGAAGGGGGCCGGGAGATGTTTGATCCCATTGTAGAGAGCGAATCTGCAGAACCACTTGTAGATTACTATAACCGGTTATTCTCGGATTATTTTTCTATATACCCTGAATTGTATCAAAAATTATTAGATGTTTTTATTTTCGCATTAGATAAAAAAGAATCTGGCATAGTTCTCACTGATGATAAATTAAATATTATCCTATTTTACACGGTCAAAACCTTATTGACTGCATTTGACAACCGCATTTTAGACAATCATGTTGCCAATTTATTATCAAAATTATATCATAAACGTTTATTGCAAGAGAATCCCCAAGATCTTGTCATAATTAGTAAAAAAATGGGACTCCCTTGTCATTTTGATCGGAAGGGAAAGGATTTTGGTGGTGTGATACATCACTTTTGGGTAGAAATACACCAATATGTTCCTATTGCTGCATTATTACGTGATTCTAATTATCAACTTATTAACAGAATGGTCCAGAATGGAAAAGTATTCCTGATCAAGGATCATATGGCACGTTTATTACAAGAAGTTGCACGTCGTGAGATCATCCCTGATCATCAAGGAATTAGTGGGGAATTATTAACATTATTAAAAAAAATCAATCCCATATCAGCAATTATTAATGAAATAGCGATAATTATCGAAGAAAAGAAATATTCTCAAAGTCCGTATGAGAAAACTAATGTATACGAAAATATGGTATATGTATTATATCCTCCTTGTATTAAATTCATTCTCAATAAAGCAACTAATGGTGTAAATTTAACACATAGCGAACGACTTCATATTGCATTCTTCTATGCAAATACTAATCATACAGTTGAAGAAACTGTAGATGTATTTCGTACACTACCAGATTTTGATGAAAAAATCGCTCGGTATAATATAGAATTTTCTAGGGGAATTGGAGGAAAAGGGAAAAAATATTCCGTGTATAGTTGTGCAAAATTAAAAAGCATTAAGTTGTGTAAAGCAACAGATAAAGAATATGGCGATCCCATATGTGCAGAAGGAGTGTATAGAAAGGGGCACGGAGATACCAAAGTTCCAATAAAGAATCCGAAGGATTTCGTGTTTTGGAAAAACGTAGAGATTCAAAGAAAATTACAAAACATACCAAAGAAGTGACAAGTTTGGAAGATACAACACTCGAATTGAGAAAAAAATTCACACTGAAATATGCAGAACTTGTCAAATATTTTCCGAAAATTCCTGAAATAGCATCTCGTGAGTTCGCATTTTTATTTTGGGATAGAAATTACATGATACGGCATCGAGGGTTTACTAATCCCCAGCACTTACTCTCAGAATTGAAAAATATTAATCCAAAACATGTATATCATAGTGCAGCGTTGTATAAAGATCCTGCAAATAAAATCATGAGTGAAAAGGGATGGATGGGTTGTGATTTTGTGGTAGACATCGATGCGGATCATATGGAACTTTCATGTCAAGAAAATCATGATTACTACATCTGCATGAAATGCGACTATGTACACCGAGAAAAAGTCACCAAATGTCAGAAATGTGAAGGTCCCATACGAAAACAGATATGGCTTTGTGATAAGTGCTTGGAAGCTAGTAAATATGAAGTAATAAAACTTGTAGATGATTTTCTTCCAGATTTTGGGTTTACTAAAAATGATATTGACCTAAACTTTTCGGGCCATCGAGGGTATCATGTTCATTTGCGGGACAAATTTATTCGTACTTTAAGTTCTGAGGAACGTCGGCAGATGGTGGATTATATTACAGGAACAAATTTTGATCCCACTGATTATCTAATATATAAATCGAGTAATGGTTATTTCATCGGCACCACGATTGATGATGCCGGATGGAAGGGGAGAATTGCTCGGAATTTCCTAAAAATTTTAACAACCCACGATTCCATCGATTCATTCAATAAGGAATATTCAAAATACAATTTGGATACTAAAATTAAGCAGATTTTATTGAATCCAGATAATCGGAATCAATTAATACACCAATTAACAATTAAAAACCAGTATTGGACCATAAAAGAGTTAGCAAAAGGAAGCTGGAAAAAAATCAAGGAGTTTCTTATCCAAGTAAGTATGTGCGATATTGACGTTCCAGTATCGATTGACACCCATAGGTTGATCCGAGTTCAAGGTTCTATACATGGAAAAACAGGATTTTTGGTGAAACCATTAAATTACTATGATATGGTAAATTTTGAACCGTTTAGTGATCCAATAATATTTTCAACAGAAAAAGAAGCTTGTATGAAACTGGAGATAAATACTCCTATCTGCCCAGAAATTAGGATTAAGGATATAATTTATGGACCGTATAAAAAGCATGAACAAATTGAGGTGCCAGAAGCGGTAGCAATATTTTTAACCTGTAAAGGAGTAGCAGATTTACTATCAAGGGGAAATTGAATGGATAAACGAGAATTTAAGACAATATACGAGGAATTGTTATTCAATTGGGAATTAGAATGCAGTTCGGAAGAAATTACGACATTTCCAGAAATGAAATTAAAGAAATTCCAAAATTTCCAAAAGGAAATTCATCAACTTGAGCATCATGCCCCCCCAACAGATGCCACGGAACAAGATAAAGCAATATTATGGGAACTAAAAAGAGAAAGTAGTAAGAATATTGATTATATCTTAAACGATCTACTCGCTATTCGTCAGGAGAAAATTATTCGAATGTGTATTGATTTGGAAGTAATCGATCTAAAGAACTTAACTTTGTCAGAACAAGATTTTTATCGTAATTTACTATCAGCTTTTAAAGGTTACAAAAAAACTAAACAGTATTACAATGCGATCGCAGATACATGCTCTGAAGAGGAGAGCCTTATCCCTCCAGAAGAAACATGTGAACCTATGGATGCATCAACTCCCTCAAAAATTGAATATTGTGACGTTCGGATTTTAAAAAATTGGTCAGCCTTGGTAGGACCAGATTTGGTAACCTATGGGCCATTTCAAAAAGAGGACATCGTGAGACTACCTAAAAAATCGGCACGTATAATGGAAAAGGAGAAAATTGCTGAACTACTTGAATAAAATACTATCATTACAAAATGATATACACTAGAATGATAGGACAAGAATAACAAATTCTTATGAATTTTTTAGTAATTTGAAGCACCGTTACTTTGATATCTTAGAATTTCTATATGGGTGGGTTTAAAAAAAGTTAAAAAGTCATGAAGGCTTTACCCAGATATAAATCTTTGATTAAAAATAGATATTTAGCGTGAAATATACATGGCAAAGCGTGGACGCACCGATGCGGATATGAAAATGAAGCGTCGAAAAAGGACATCAAGAAAAAAAGAAGCAGATATCAATAAATTGATAAATGTTTGTGTAAAAACAGGAAAAACTGTCATTGGTACACAAAGTGTACTTAACTATATTAATACGGATAGTTTTAGAGTGATAATACTTGCTCAGAATTGCCCGGCAAACATTCAATCACAAATTGAAGCTATGATCAATGCTAAACATGAAAACAGGATACCTGTGTATGAATATCCTAATTCTAGCTGGGAATTAGGAACAGCTGCTGGTAAACCACACATGATCGCTGTAATGGGAATCATCAACCCTGGTGACTCTTCAATTTTAGATGTGATTTCACAACAAAAATAAATTTTTATAATTCATGGATTTTATTTATGGAAATTGAGGGAATATGGGATCTGGGAAATCTATAAAATTCCAACGAGAAGAAATGGAATTAATTCGACTTTTTGATACAATAACGGGTGCAGTAACCTTAGATTGTGTAATTTTACCTGATGGTGAGGATAGTGAACGCGTCATCTTTATGGTGAATCGACAGGATTTACGAAGAGCTGTGGGTAAAAACGGAATTAATGTTAAAAAATTAAAAGAAAGACTATCGAAAACTATAGAAATTATTGCCTACTCTGATGATTTGAACCGTTTTATAGGTTATTTGCTTTATCCGGCAAAGATCACTCAGATCACTGAACAACCAAGGAATGATAATAAAAAAGTCCTAATAGTGTCTGTAAGGCAAGAAGATAAAGGTTTGGCAATTGGTAAGAATGGACGTAATATCGAAAAAGCTAATACGTTACTACGAAGACATTATCCAGACATAGAAAGTATCATTGTAAATTAATCCCCTAATTGCATGAAATCAATGATTCTATAAAACTACACTCTGAGAAGCTTTTATATTACCACCGTTAAGATCCGAAAAAAATAAATTCAATCTATTATTAGCACAATTCATTCTGAGTTAATAAAATTAAGAAATAGGTGTAAAATATTCCAGGTTCAAAATCTCCAAGAGGTATGTATAGCGCCCGAACATTAGTTAGAAAACGTAAGAAACTTCGATGGAAAGACAGGGCATGGAAACGCTCATTCCTCCAGTTGGACAAAAAAACAGATCCCCTACAAAAGGCTCCTGCCGCGAGGGGTATTGTACTAGAAAAGGTGGGAAGAGAGTCTAAACAACCAAATAGTGCAATTCGAAAGTGTGTTCGAGTACAATTACGTAAAAATGGAAAAGTAATAACAGCCTTTTTGCCAGGTGATGGAGCTTTAACTTATATTGAAGAACATGATAGTGTTGTAGTTGAAGGAATTGGGGGAGCAAAGGGGAGAGCAATTGGAGATCTTCCTGGAGTGCGATGGAAGGTCATTAAAGTGAACGGAGTTTCTCTGAAAGAACTCATCTACAAACGAAAAGAAAAACCGATGCGATAGAGGCAGAAATATGGCGAAGAAGAAATCCTCCACGGAAATGGACACGAAAAAAGAAACTATGGAAGAAAAACAAGTAGATTCTGAAATACAAGAAAAAGAAGAGGAATTAAAACCTGAGAAACTTGACGAAGCGTTAGATGCAAGTGAACCCGAAGAAGAAGAAGATGGAACATCAAGGGATGAAAAATCCAAAAAGAAGAGCACAGAAATTAAACTGTTCAACCGTTGGAGTTTTGAATCATTAGAAGTTCCAGATCCAAGTTTAGAGAGGTATATTAATCTTAACCCCGTTATTATTCCTCATTCTGGAGGAAAACACGAACATAAGAGATTTTGGAAAACCCTTCATGTATCTTTTGTAGAACGATTCATTAATAAAATTCTTGCACCTGGTCTTGTTCGACGACGCATCAAAGGAAGAGGATCAGCATGGAATGCAGGAAAGAAACAGAAAATCTTAGGAATTATTCAGAATGCATTTACAATTATTGAACAAAAAACCGGAGATAATCCCCTCCAAGTACTCATTGATGCAATTGTTAATGCAGCGCCTCGAGAGGAGACGACAAAGATATCTTTAGGTGGAATATCCTACCAAACAGCAGTTGATATCGCACCACAACGACGAGTAGATCTAGCAATTCGTTTATTAGTCCAAGGAGCTGTGGGACAAACATATAATTCCCTCAAAACAATCGATGAATGCATAGCAAACGAAATTATATATGCTGCACGTAATGATCAAAACTCTCGAGCGATTAAACGAAAGGACGAAATGGAAAGAATAGCCATTTCTGCAAGATAGAAAGAAAATTTTTTATTTCTTTTATTTATTGGGCTGTTACAATCCCAGAACTGGTTAGAATTAATTCCTTTTTTGTTTGAGATAATATAATATCCCGCATTGCTTCCATATTAGACCTTTTAATCGCTATCATACCATAAGTCTTTACGCCTAAACGTTTAGAGACCTCTTCCGGAGTGAGACTACCGACCAAATCTTGCTTATTTGCAATAGCGATGATCTCGCTACCCAATTTTTTTCCGTATTTCTCTAGCATGGTTTTGGTTTCATTAACATTTTTTTCCGATGAATCTGTCACAACAACTGTTAGTCCAGAACCTTTGATCCATTCATCCCACAAAAACTGGAAACGTTTTTGACCCCCAAAATCCCAGACCATCACTGATATGGTATTATTTTCGCATTCTTCGAAGTCAATTTTTTCAACATCTACGCCAATAGTTGGGATCCGCTGAATTTGTATTTCCTTTCCTTGAAGAAGGCGTAGTAATGATGTTTTCCCGACTCCCCCTTCACCGATAAAAATACATTTTGAACCGTTATCGATCATCGTTGACCACAATGTCTTGTAGTGAGTCAAGGGAAAAATAGACGTAAATGGATTTATTTGAGGGTATTATCTAAATAATACAGCACAATATCACTCATTTGTTTTTTTTTTTACTTGCTTTGCGTATTAATTCTTTAAATACCTGTATTTGTTTTTCTTCCTCGGGTATTTCTACATTTGTCCTATATTCCTCTTCAGTTAGGTGTTGTTCACGTTTTTGTTCCTCTTTTTGTTTTACCACTCCTGAAATCATCTTAGATATATTCTGGAGCTCTTGAAGTTCTTGTTGCTTACGGAAATCTTCAGCTTGTTTCTGCGCTTTTTGTTGCTGCTTTTCTTGCTGTTGGACTAGTTGCTTTAATTGCAAATCAGAAAGTTGTTGGTTTTTCAACTTAAGAATTTTCTCAATTTCTTCTTCCATATACGGAATCTGTTCAAACCATTTTAGAGTTTTAAATTTTTCAATAGCTTCCTCGTAGGCACGAATAGCACTGTCAAATTCTAAATTCTTTTCATATTTTTTGGCTTCATCTAAATATTTAAATGCTGTATTCTCAATTGATTGAATAGATTGTTGCTGTTCTTGGAATTTAAGGAGACTGGCTTTTTGAGACTCCTTTTCAATATCAAATTCTTTCATGTAATTTATAATTCGGGATAAAAAATCCTCCAATAATGAAATAGCATGATTTTTAATATGTTCTAAAGTTTCGATTCTTTGTTTACGTATGTCTAAATTTTTATACA
This sequence comes from Promethearchaeota archaeon, assembly GCA_016933055.1. Classification (GTDB taxonomy): domain Archaea; phylum Asgardarchaeota; class Lokiarchaeia; order Sigyniarchaeales; family Promethearchaeaceae; genus AMARA-1. The sequence continues at coordinate 45,724 of JAFGBS010000014.1, forward strand.
AAATGTCTATGATAGATTGTACTTTCGATTTTTCCTCCGACCATTGCGATTTTTCTATCAAATGATGGGCAACTTTATACAACTCAATTTTTCGTTTGGATGACGGTTCATCTGTACCTTCGATTTGGGAAGCATCAGTTATAGTTTCAAATACTTGTTGTTCGTAAGATTTCGTTTTAGGTTGCAGAGAAGAAGATTCTGTTGAATGGAAGGGTTTACCTTTCTCATTTTCTTTCTCCAATATTTTTTCCTTAAAATATTTACGGATGTCATCACTAAGACGAATTTTTTCGATATACGCAAGATGCTCTTGCTGTTCCATTAATTCATGCTGAAATTGATTTTCCCTAACCGTAGAAATTATTTCGGTTAATCGAGATACTCCATCCTGCCATCCTACATTGATAAGATTTTGTGCAGCTTGTTGCAAAATTTGGTAGATAGAGGCATAATTGAGATTATCAATTGCTACTTCACATTCTCGAATAAGCTGGGATCCCCTAATTAAATAGTTATATTGGTTTTTTTTACGCTCATCGAACTCCTTAATACTAATCTTCCGAGACTCAATTTCTTTTTGGAGAGTTTCTCGACTTTTTCGAAACACATCAAAATCCTCTAATTCTGGTTGAACTATCTGCTTTTGGAGAGATATGTTATAATTCTTTAAGTCTTGAACCCATTGATCTATCTGTTCTCGTATTCGTGGAGTATATGATTGCCATCCAATAGAATTCAGCAAAATTATCGCTTGATTATAATTTTTTATTGCTTGTTCAAAGTTTTTTTGGTTGGCAAGAGTAACTCCCGCATCCATTAAATCAAAGGCTTCTCTCTGGATATTTTCTTCATGCTGTTTGTGCAATTCAAATTCTTTGAGACTTTGATTTTGGGTGCGATATAACCTTCGGGGGGTTTCTAACTGGGATTTTTCTTCAACAACCGTTGTATCTTCACTTTTTATTGGGATACTTATCTCTTCAGTGATCGATTCCCGTAATTCTTGGATTACTTCCTGAATTTTTTTAGTGATATTTGTCCATCGCAATTCATTTAAAATATCAATTAATTCCAAATATATCGTAATTGCTTCCTCTTTCTTATCTTCGTTAACAAGAGATTCGGCTTGTTGCAACATCAAAAATGCTTTGTCTTGCAGTTCCCGTACATCACTTTTACGTTTTTGTACATCGTCCTTAAATTCCATGGAATTCACTTCTATCAAGAGTATTAATGAGTAAGAAATTTAACACATAAAAATATCAAATTGGTATTGTTACAACTCATTTCGTAAATCAATTAAATGTTGGTTTTTGAGATAATGCACACCATAGATTCTCTTTCGAGTTTTCTGGAAAATCAGACACAGAAAAATGCTAAATATGCATTTCTATTAGATACAGGTTTAATCATAAAAAGTACTATATCCGAAGAGAATCTTATGCAACTAGTGAAGTTCATCCCTCGTATATGTAAAGAAGTGAAACCTGGGACTTATTTACATAAATCTAAATTATATATCTATCGATTAACATCCCAATTTATTATTTTTTTGCTAACCAACAAAGAACACCAAGATGTCGATGCGATTTTAGAAGAAGTTGCTGATCGTTATTCACTAAAAATCTCTCGAGAGTTCAACCTTCAATCTCAAGGCACTATAGGACACATAATTAAAACCATTGTGTTTTCAGTAACAACAGAAAGAGGACCCGAGTTGATGGATTGGATGGTAAATGACCACGCTGTTGGAGATAAGGATGCTTATAAAATTGCCATGAAAACTATGCTAAATCTAACTGATGAAATTGAAGGGGCAAAAAATCGTGTACTGTTTTTTCAACCATTTCTAAGTTATAATTCCTTAGGTATCTCCTATTTATTTCAGATCCCCTATCCTGGAGCACGAGGGGGGGCTTTTGATAGCGCTATCACAATTCTCGTCGATTTTCAGCATCGTCCTATAATATACTCTTCATATAAAGAATTAGAAGATATTTTACAAAAATTCGAACCATTAATTGCTAAGAAATTTCAAGAGACCTATATAGAAGACGCTTGTGTGAAAAGTGATGATTTTAATGGTATCTTAATTGACTTACACAATCGAATTAATACGATTCAGATGAAAATGGTTGATTCTGAGATATTAATGGATGAAATGTTGGACGCTATTCGAGCTTTAAACGAATTATAGGACTGAGGTAAAAAGTGAAACATATCTTAATTGTGGAACCAATATCAAAACGCATTGAGGTTAAAAGTGGTGCTAGCATTTATGATGCACTAATTGCTTTAAATTATCCGATTGGCGCGTTGTGTGGTGGAAAGGGAACTTGTGGAAAATGTAAAATCTTATGTGTTAAAAATCAAGAAAATTTGTCCCCCCTAAACGTAATTGAGAAAAATTTATTGACTCCCGAGGAACAAAAAAATAATATACGACTAGCATGTCAATCTTTCATTTTTGGGGATACTCGCATCTCTTTATTAGAAGGATTAATCTCTCATGGGAATAAAATTCTGATTGATAGCGATTTGCTTGCAGTTAGAGGTAATATCCAAGAGAAATTTGATCCATTCATCAAATTAATGCATCTAAAAATTCCTCTTCCTACTTTGCATAACAATGGGGATGATTTATACCGTATGACCTCAATTATTCGAAAATCTTTTCCTGAACGGGTTTTGCATTTGTCCCCAATTATGATAGATAATGATCTTTATACGATCACAAGATCGATGTCCACTAAAATTCGATCTAAGGAAGGCAAAATTACATTATATTATTGGTTAAAGGATGAAACTCTCGAAATCCTTGATGTTGAAGAAGGTTATAATAAGAAATTATATGGTATTGCAATTGATTTGGGTACCACTACTATTGTAGGATATTTAATAAATTTACTTTCAGGGGATATTGTATCAATATCCTCGATGTTAAACCCTCAAGTAAGTATTGGAGAAGATTTGATAACCAGAATAAGTTATATTTGTCAAAATGAAGCCAAACATACAGCACAAACATTACTGATTTCTGCGTTAAATCAGATCCTTACAGATACCTGTGAGAAAGCAAAAGTTTCCAAACTAGATGTAAAGGAATTAGTTGTTGTAGGCAACACGGGCATGCATCACATGTTATATGGTCTCAATTCAGAACAATTGGCTCGTACACCCTTTGTCCCTGTATTTAAAGCCCCAATTTATATCAATTCAGCACAATTGGGGATTCAAGCTTCTCCACAAGGGCGTTTATATAGCCCCCCAGTTGTTGCTGGATTTGTAGGTACAGACACGATTGGGTGTATAGTATCATCCCGAATTGATACCTACGAAAAATTTAGCTTGTTAATTGATATTGGTACAAACGGAGAATTAGTTATGGGAAATCGAAAGGGGCTGATTACGGGTTCATGCGCTGCAGGATCTGCTTTAGAGGGAGCTCACATTTCATTAGGAATGCGAGCAGCAGAAGGTGCTATTGAATCTCTTACAATTGATCCAAAATCTTTTCACTGCACTATTAATACTATCGGAAATCTCAAACCAATTGGTATGTGCGGCTCAGGGTTGATTGATTTAATTGCCGAAATGATAAAATGCAAAATAATAACTCGAAACGGAAATTTTAACGTCCATAATCTTCCAGAACGAGTATTATATTCTTCAAATGGAGATTTAAATTATATCATTTATGATTCTGAAAAAGACGGAATCTATTTTGAGGATGACCGAAAAAAATTCACTATTGGGATATCTCAAAAAGACATCCGACAACTACAATTAGCGAAAGGTGCATTTCTCTCAGGTGCTTATTTACTCAATAAACAGTATCCTTCCGAAAATTTAGAACAGATTTTACTTGCAGGAGCATTTGGAAGTTATATTGATAAAGAAAATGCAAGGATTATCGGATTATTTCCAGAAATAACACCCACCAAAATTTATCAAATCGGAAACGCTGCTGGATTAGGAGCACAAATTTGCTTGAAAGATCAAAATATGAGAAAATTTGCTAATGAGATTGCCAATAAAGTGGAATATTTCGAAATTGCTTCATCCAAAGATTTTCAGAAGGAATTTGCATTAAGTATGTATTTTCCCCATTATGAATTACACCGATTCCCATCATTAAGAACTATTTATCAAGACCTCCCAATCCGATAAAAAAACATTAAAAGCAAATACGAATAGCTCTTAAAAATGGACAAAGTAGGATTCATTTATACTGAAGATTATTATAAATATAATTTCGGGAAACATCATCCTTTACAACCAGTTCGTTTAGAATTAACTTATAAATTAATGGAATCCTATGGACTTTTGAATAATTCGCGATTAGAAATAAGGAAACCCAAAATAGCAACACGAGAAGAACTATATTTAATCCACGATAAGGAATACGTGGATGCAGTAAAAAAATATAGTGATAATCCCCAACAAATAGTTGGAGAACGACCTAATAGCACTTTTGGGATGGGGTCTATGGATAATCCGGTTTTCCCCGGTATGTTTGAAGCCTCCTCTATGGCAGTAGGAGCAAGTATTACTGCAGCAGAAATAGTCATGGAAGAAGAAAATGAAATTAGTACCGCTTTCAATATTGCGGGTGGATTACATCATGCAATGCGTAATTTAGCCCATGGTTTTTGTATTTTTAATGATGTCTCCATTGCCATACAGAAAATACGTGTAAAATATCCCGATCTTAAAGTGATGTATTTGGACGTAGACGCTCATCATGGGGATGGGGTGCAAGCGGCTTTTTATGATGATCCTGAAGTATTGACACTTTCAATTCACCAAGATGGACATACTTTATTCCCTGGGACAGGATTTATGGAAGAAAGAGGAAGAAATCGAGGAAAGGGATACTCGATAAATTTTCCCTTATATCCAGGAACTTACGATAGTGCATACATCGATTTATTTCGAACTCAAGTTCCTTCTATTATGAAAAGATTCCAACCAGATGTTCTATTTACTCAATTAGGTGTGGATACATATTTTGCAGATCCCCTCACTCAATTAGGATTATCGACTTCGGGACATTATAAAATTTTCAATCTACTGAAGGAGTATTCCCAGAATTATGCCAAAGGGAGATGGATTGCAATGGGTGGAGGCGGTTATTTAATGGGCGCTGTACCACGCAGCTGGACTCTTGCATTGTCCGTAATGCTGGAAGAGGAACTTCCAAATGCTATTCCATTAGAATGGATTACTTTTTTTGAACAAAAACACATTGATGAGCCCACTCCTTACGAATTAAGAGACATGAATTATCGTGTCGAGGAACAGATTCTTAAAAACCCCATGTTCTCAGTTCGAATCGAAGAACGCATAGATGCAATTGAAAAATATGTAGTAGACGAAGTTTTACCAAATCTTTAGGATAAACAATTTAGGAATAGCAATCAAAATTAAAATAAGAAGCAATTATAACTAAACAAATAAATTTAACCAACTATCAACATAAATATATTAAATAAAAAAGACTAACCAAATATTAAGCAGAGTTCAACTGGTGTAAAAAAAGTATGACAAGTAGTTACAAGCTTAAAGTGCTCCTTTGCGGTCCAGCTGGAGTTGGCAAGACGAGTCTAATCATGCGATTCATCAAATCAAAATTCCAAACCGATTACAAACTCACTGTGGGAGTCGATATCTTGACAAAAGACGTTGAATTACCAAATGATCAGATATGTACACTCAGTATTTGGGACATCGGAGGGCAAGAGCGTTTCTCATTTATCCGAAGTACTTTTTATAAGGGCGCAGCAGGGGCATTACTGGTGTTTGATTTGAGTCGTGCAGCTACTTGGGATGAAATAAAAAATTGGAGAGCAGAAGTTAAACAATTTGCGGGTGATATTCCTTTCGTACTAATTGGAAACAAATTAGATCTATTAGCGGATGTAGGTGAGGTAATCGATCGAGATGAAGCTCGTGCGTATGCGGAAAGTCAAGGCTCAGTTTATATTGAAACCTCCGCAAAAGATAATACTAATGTAGATGAGGCATTCCTTACCTTAACTAAGAGAATTGTAATTGGTTAGATAAATTTAAGGATTCTTTTTGGTTTTCACCACTTTCTTGGCAAACCCCGATTTTTTATTTTGGGATTCTCTATTCTTTGTATGAAGATTATTTCATGGAATGTCAATGGGATCAATTCGATTGCCGGAAAAGATCCAGGACTAATTCAATTTATGTATAAGGAACAAGCAGATGTGTATTGTTTCCAAGAAGTAAAAGTATCGGAAAAAACAATTCGAAAAGAATTATTGCATATAAAAGGATACGAAAAATATTATTGGAATTCATCTGAAATTAAGAAAGGGCATGCTGGAGTCATAACTTATGTAAAAAACGGATTGAAACCCATAAATGATTATATCAATATTGGTATTAACAAGATAGATAGACAAGGACGGGTAGTTACCCTAGAATTTGACAATTATTTTGTTGTAAATTGTTATTACACCAATGCTGGTCGAGAATTAGTTAATATAGATGAGAAGATGCAATTTGATGACGACCTACTTTCCTATTTTGACCAGTTGCGTAAGAAAAAACCAGTTGTCATTTGCGGAGATTTTAATGTCGCCCATAAGGAAATTGATATTGCAAATCCCTCAGCTAACCGTAGAAATGCAGGATTCACGGATGAGGAGAGAGAAAAATTCACAGAACTCTTAGAACATGGTTACATTGACAGTTTTCGCGAATTTATCAAGGAAGGAGGGCATTATACATGGTGGAGTTACCGAACTCGAGCACGTGAGCGTAATGTGGGATGGAGATTAGATTATTTCGTCATTTCCAAGGAACTTCTGCCAGAATTAGTAGATAGTTCCATCTTAAGTGAGGTATATGGATCAGATCATTGCCCCATTCGATTAGTACTTCAGTAATTGCATTTAGGTGTGGATTCATTGAATTAGGTAATCTGAAAATCTTCTAAATTACCGATATCAATAAGAACAGTGATTCAAATGTCATCTCGATTCGAGCATTTTGTGACGCGTGTGGCACGACGTAGTGATTTTCTCCCCATTCGTAACCAACTTCTTATCACAATGAAACGAGATGCGGAAGCTAAATACAAAAACTACCCCCGGACTGTTGAACGGATGAAAAAAACATGGGAAGAAGAAAGTTATATGCGTAATAACGATATTTCAGGTTTGATTGCTAATAATATTGAAGAATTTTTAGTATCATATCTCATTATGTTGTTTCCCTTTCGAAAAAGGGGAATAACGCTTGAGAAAGTCTCTACGCCTTCACGATTGGATGTTGTTATAGGTATAAGTTACGATTTTTCTGAAAAAGAGTTAAAAATTATCCAAAATACGTTGGAAACCAGAGAATTTCCCAAAGATCCGACAACAGAAAAAATTTGTAAATTTTTATTTTTATATTGCATCAATTCCTTTGCGTATCCCATAGAAGAAGTGTTCCAACGACCGTTCGCATTTATGCCCCAATCTGTAAAAGCAGAATGGATTGATGAACGCCTTAAAGTGATAGTATCCGTGCAAGGTCGCGAACAATAAATCAAAATAGATAAGAAAATCTGATTTTAGTTATTTATTATTTTTTAGAAAGGAATTAAGGTCCGTGGAATCCCCATCGCGCTTTTTCACCGTAATTTTTGGACCAATCCCTAAAATTTTACGTTCTAATTGTTGAATTTGAATTAAATCTAATATATTTGCACGTAACATCCCTTGAGCTCGATAGGTCAATAATACATCAATCTGCTGCAAAATATCTGGAGGAAGAATAAACTGAAGAATTCGGTGATATAATGCCTTATCCTTGGTTTGAATTTCTTTATAATATCGGAATGCATCAGGTGTCATGATAGTTTCTAAAATTACGTCTATTTTATCTTGTAACGAGGGGACGGCGGAAGCACGTTGAGAATTTTGCTGCTGACGTAAAAGGGATTCCATTCTTTTCAAACGCAGTTTTTCTAATTCATGATCAACTTCTATATTTTCTTTGTTATTAAATTGGTTTTGATCAGGTTTCTTGGAATTACCAGAATCGTCTTCAGAATCAGTCATTTGATTGAGAATATGGAGCATCCTTATAAATTGTTTGCAACTTTGAGTAAAAAAAGTGTGACAAAATGCCAATACTTAATTATAGGTTGATAAGGATATTTTGAGAAGGTGCAACAGAATTAATCTATAAACCATATTTTTATAAATTTCAATTACCACTGTTTACTTGGAATAACGGTGGGGTGCGGGTATCGTTTTTGTAACTTGACACAATAAGTCAAGTAATAATAAAGTTTCGCCCTAAAATTTTTCTCCCTCAAATAAACCCCCCAACATTATGTCGGGGCCCTCTTTTTATTTTTTACCCACCCCCGCCTTATTCCCCCGAATTCTATGAAAAATATTTTCATATTCTTATGCAAGCAATTTTGACTCTCTTAAAGAAAACTTTGTTTTATTGCTATATCTCTCATCAATGAATAAAATATAATTTCATGGAGAAGGATCTTCCCCACACTGTTTTGGTATTTGATAAATCCGAACATATAATAATTAATTCCCGCACAATTACATATGCGAACAAAAGTGCTGTTAGATGGGATCTGGTATTTCCATGCAGACCCCGACGACATCGGACGAGATCAACAATGGTATTTGGAAGAAAATTTCCAATACCTCGAACGACTCTTTACCGCAATAGTACCGGGTTGCTGGAATCAATATGATGAAATATTGAAAGATTATTGTGGGATTGGATGGTATTTTAAGAATTTCGAGATCCCCCGCGACTTAGTAAGCAAGAAGATATTCTTACACTTTGAGGGAGTAAATGGTACTGGATCAACCGAGATATTTTTAGATGGAAAAAAAATTAGCACTCAAAAAGGTGCATATTCCCCTTTCAAAATCGAATTGACCGGTATCATTTCTGAGCAATCGCATTTCCTTGGAATCCGAATGCAAAGTTCACCTGATGAGAAAAAAAATAGGGGAATTGATCGTAGTGTGTACCTTGAATATAGCGACTGGATCTATATTGATGATAATCATATTTTACAAAAAATCGAATGGACACCTCAAAAACATCCTAAATCGGTTGAATTGACAATTAAGTCGTTTTTGCGAAATGATTCGATTCAGGAATGGGTAGGATCCATCGAATATAATATCACACATCAAAAAGCAATTATTTCAACCACCAAACGAAATTTTAATATCCAAAACAAAAATTCACGATTATTAACCACCGTAATTATTATTGAGTCTCCAGAATTGTGGTCTCCATCGTCACCCAATCCCTTTTTGTATGAAATCCATGTAAAGGTGCAAGATTCTGAATACCATCTAGTGGATGAACATTACACACATATAGGCATTCGAGAAATTGATTCTAGAGAAGGAAAATTATACATTAACCAACAAGAATTACCCATGCATGGTATAAAGATGGAATATTCCTCCAAATTATTTTGTTCTGCAATACCAACTATCTATCTTCTGAACAAACTAATGGAATTGAGGAAAGAGGGAGTCAACCTCATCTTCTTAGAACATCTTCCTGATAAACGATTCTTAGATATTACTGACAGGTTAGGATTTACTGTAATAGAAAACGCAGATCGATTTGAAATTATTGATGACCATGCAGAAACACTGATTAAAACCATGATATTCCGGGATAGAAATCATGCTTCAGTAATTAGCTGGAAATATACACGAGAGATGGATTCCAGTCGATCCATAAATTCCGAACTGGTGACAAGATGGATTCGTTCCTTCGAGAAATATACTTTATAGGATTGGTTAAGAAATCTTAGTATAAAAACTGGTCTCTATAATCGCTAAATATAACATTTCTTTTTCATACTTAGTGGGAAAAAATGAAACAATCCCGAAATAAACAATCTAAAAGATCCGGTTCGTTATCTTCTAAATTACAGTATGATTTTAGTAAATTTATAAAAGATGAAAAGATGCTGAAAAGAGTCCTAGAGATTGAACCTAAAAAGCAGAAATTACTAGATCTACCTTATTATATCTGATTATGATCAAGAATACATTTCATTCAGATTTTTTAATTACTTCAATCACACGTAAAATGTACACCTTTCATAAGATGAAAAAAATGGCTGGTAAAAATTCAATTGCTATGGAGATAAACCACCTAACCAAGATTTATTCGGAGGGGAATGTTTTAGCCGTGGACAATATTTCCTTTAAAGTGAAAAAGGGGGAAATTTTTTCATTTCTTGGTCCTAATGGAGCGGGAAAAACTACGACAATACAGATGGCAGCGACAGCCCTGAAAATCACCGATGGTACAATAAAAATATATGGATATGATGTTGAAAAGGAACGGGAAGAAGTACGTAAACATATAGGTATATGTCCTCAGGATCTGGTTTTTTACGATAAATTGACCGTGTTAGAGAATGCGATGTTTTTCGGGAAGATGTATAATATTCCAACGGAAAAATTAAAGACGTATGCGAATGAGTTAATTGATAAGCTTGGGTTGTCTGATAAACGCAAAACTCTAGCTTCAAAACTTAGCGGTGGAATGAAAAGACGTTTAAATCTTATAATCGCATTGGTGAATAATCCAGAATTCCTATTTTTAGACGAACCAACATCAGGATTAGATCCGCAGACCCGTCATGTTGTGTGGAATTTCATAAAGGAGTTAAAGAAACAAGGAAAAACCATTTTTTTGACTACCCATTACATGGATGAAGCAGATACCTTGAGTGATACGGTAGCGATTATCGATCATGGTAAAATTATAGCTTTGGACTCACCTTTTAACTTAAAACAGCAATATTCTACGGGAGATTTAGTGGAATTAAAATTTGATGTATCTAGGGCTATGTTGGAAGAAAAATTACAGATTTTACAGCAAAATTCAGAATACCAAGAATCCTATATAGTAGAAGATGAAGAGATTTTGCGTATTTCTATTCGAAACGGCTTGAAGAATATTGCTAAGTTGATTGATGCATTAGAGAAACAGGAATTGAATATCATCGATATGGGAATCCGTTCCAACAGTTTAGAAAATGTATTTATTACACTTACAGGGAGAACCTTACGAGATACGTAGGAGGAAAATATCATGTCACGATTTTGGAGCATTGCTGTAAAAAACTTGAAATCAATTTATCGAGATAAAAAATCTTGGTTGTTTATTTTACTGATTCCCATTTTTTATTACACTCTTATGGGATTATTGTTTGGGGGGAGGGTTGGTTCAGATTTCTATATATATTCTGTTGGTTTCGTGAATCTTGATACTAATACGATGTATTCCAACCAAGCAAATTATAATTTAGCTGAAATTTATGCAATCATTGAGGAAACAGAAGCATTTAATATGGGCTATTATAGTGACACTGAATCAGCATTGACAGATTTGGAAAATGAAGATATAGACGCAATTGTACAGTTTCAAGAGAGATTTCAGGAATATTTAAACACCAGTTCTCAGAAAAAATATGCATTCTATGATAATGATAGCACAACTGCGCATATATCGAATGTAACTCATTCCATAGATTATTTCATCAATGTAGCTTCATCCTACTTGAACATAACTAATATTACATCTTATGATTTCGCTTCTTATCTGGCGAATTTCTCAAATTCCGAATTTCAAATAGATTTTGTTATCCTATTTGAGCAGGGATTTGAGCAAAATCTTGATCTCATCCAAAATGCCAGCTATACTCTCTATTATAGGAATGGAACTTCTAAAGAGACTTTAGAGATCCAAAATGCTATCCTCACTGACACCATCAAATCAATTATGCTGTTTGAGCACACTCCTAAGCAATCGAGTAATATCATATCGACTACACAGATGATTATTCCCAGTGAAGCAAAATTTCAGATAGCAATACAATTTTATTTTCGGGATTCCACCGATATTACTGTAAAGCAGATCATTAAAGGCACTATGGCTGCACTACTAAATGGAATCATAAATTATGACCCCACTTCAATTGATATAACGTATGAAGATATTCCCATTAGTGGCAAGGTTGTGTCATGGCTTACCCAAGGGACACCAGGTTATTTAATGTATGGTATGTTATCCCTTTTGTCGATGGCTACTATTTTGATAACAGATGAGAAGAAATCGGGAACTTTAAAGCGATTAGAATCCTCTCAAATGCGTCCTATCGATATGTTATTTGGTCATATTATTTCCAATACTGCTATTGTTATTACACAATTTCTCATCGGGTTGGGTGTTCTTGCAATTTTTGGATTCCGACCCGTATTCGCGAACCTGTGGTCATTAATTTTAGGGACTTTAATCACCGTATTGCTTGCATCGTTCTTTTTGAATGCATTAAGTTTAGTAGCTGCAGCAATTTTTAAAACTCCCGATGCCTCCGCAGGTGGAGTCTGGTTGATATTGATTCCCTTGATGACTTTCTCAGGTGCATTCTTCCCATTGGAAGCTGTTGCACCAGTATTAGTTCCCTATACATCTTGGATTCCAACTCGGATTGTTGTCCTACTGTTGCAAGATCTAATGGTTGATGGCATTGGACTTTCAGATCCCAGTATATGGATTAACTATAGTTGGTTGATGTTATGGGGAGGAGCAATGTTTACGCTTGGTGCGATCTTGTATCGAAGATTTGCACAATCTTAATTTCCTTTTTTTCTTTACCCTATTTGAATCCCGAAATGCATCGAAAACTCGAATTTTGGATAATTACCAGCACTGAAGATGTCGCTTCTATGAATATTCGTACTCATTTATTGGAAAACTATTCGTTTCACCCAGTTATTGGTAATTCGGATGAATGGAGCAGATGGGAAGGACATCCAACGCATATATTAGAAGAAACAAAATTTGATTATGCAACAATTCGATTAGTTTTAACTGATACTGCTATGGTGTTATTAGGTGATAAAATTTCGAAAAAAGATAGAGTAAATTTCACTGGTGCAGATTTCGCAATATTTGCCAGTCGTCATTCTGCAAAAAGCTCAATTCCCGCTTTACTTATCCATTCCACAGGAAATTGGTCAGAAGATACTGCATTTGGAGGAGAGCCGCATTCGTTATGTAGGACCAGTGCAAAATTAGTCCAGATTGGTTATCAGAATTTAGAACAACAGAAATTTATACATAATTTAGATTGGCCAGTAGATTTGGAAGTAAACCACCATGGGCCTACACAATTTTCATTCCCTTTGGTATTTATGGAACTGGGGAGCTCAGAGGAGAATTGGAAAAACAAAATCGGAGGTAGAGCTGTCGCTGATGCAATAATTAAGACGATACTCAATTATTTGGCAGGAATTTCATTGGATCTAGCTCATTTACGTGAAAATTTCACTCGAATGGAATTATACGCGCATATCAAAGAAAATGAACAGCCAAAGGAAGAGCATGCAATTGGATTTGGCGGAGTGCATTATGCAAGGAACTTCTCAAAACTATTAGATAGAATACCTATCAGCTTTATAGTTCCAAAATATTTTGTCCCATATTTAACTGAAGGTCTCATTCAACAGATGGTAGATAATACCTTGGAAATTGTAAATTACGCGATTATTGATTGGAGTAGCATGAAATCAGCGGTTCGGACTGAATTGACACAAAAATTAGATAAGTTGTCTATTTCATGGAAAAAACGCAAGGATGTCAGCGTGAAATAATTGAATATTTTTTAAACTAAATGAATTTGTGAGAGGATACGAGCTATGTGGATCTATAGATGGATCCAATACGAAAACATGCAAAATATTATCAATTTATTGCGATTTCTGAAAATACCATTCTAACTGAGTTTCTACAAGCTGTTCATGATAGTTTTTCCAGTATTCCTCGGAAAAAAGGGAATATTTATATACTTCTTTTTCGCATTGGTATAGTATAGGATAGGGGATCAGAAGTTATTCTATTTTTGTTTGTAAGTTTATTCAAGGCGATCAAATTCGGTCGCCAGCCCTTCTTTTTTGTTTGTTTTTGTGAGCCCCTATCCTAAACCCTATTAATTCCCAGTGAAAATTAATTTCTTTTGTTTTAATTAATTTTAGAATCTAAATACACGACTTATTTAGGTAGATATTGGAAATTGTGGATCTTCCAAATGTAATGTTTCCAATTTTCATTCAAATAGATCTAATCGAGATCCTTTTTTTGTGTGTCTATTTGAAACATTCCCACCTAACAATTCCACATTCTATTTTCAATAACTCTTAGAAATTCTTAGCTAAAATCTAATAAAATTAAGTTTATCTGCAATAAGCTTCAATCTAAAAAATAAAAATGTGTATCAAATCAAATCTGAATTATAAAATTTTTACTCAGTTTTCGGTTTTTAAGGGAAAAGAGGAAATTATTTTTTTCCATCAATGAAATAATGCTTTAATATGACGCACACCCTCAACAGCATCATCAGCATAATCGTCCGCACCTAATTTCTTTGCTAATTCCATATTTAAAGGGGCTCCACCAGCGATTATTTTTACTTTATCCCGTAACCCCTCCTTTTTCAAAACTTGATCAACCGTGGATATTTCTTCAACTGTCATAGTAAGTAAAGAAGACATCGCTATTACTTTCGCTCCTGTCTCTTTCACCGTTTGTACAACTTTATCTTCATGTACATCCATGCCAAGATCGATAACTTCAAATCCTGCACTTAATAATAATGAAGCTAATATGTTCTTACCAATATCGTGATTATCTCCCTTTACGGTGAGAGTAATTACCTTATTCTTATTTCCTTGATCTCCAGCTTTCAAATGGGGTTGAAGGATTGCAAAGGCTTCTTTCATAGTCTCACCAGCAAGAACTAACTCTGTCAGATAATACTCTTGTGTTTCATATAGACGACCTACTTCATCCATACCTTCTGTAAGCGCACTTAAGACTTCTTGAGCTTTTAGACCAGAATCTAATGCAGCTTGCACTTTCCCAGCAATCTCATCGATGTCCAATTCGATAAGAGTTTGTTTTAACTCTTCTGTTATCGACATAAATCTATTTTGATTCTGTTAGTTAAAAAGGTTTTTCGATCCGGGATTTAGAGAGTTACTTAGCTGAAGATAATTTCCCGAAAATTCTCCTCAATTTTGAATCCCAATTAGTAAAACAAGATATCCATAATAATGGAGATTACCCAATTAATTATATGAAACGAAAGAGAAAAGTGGGTTTGATTATCGGAATTGTTCTTTTAATTATAATTCCAGGAATGGGGGGATACGTAATGTGGAAAATCACCCCTTACCACTGGTCTAATGAAAGAGTTCAGATCTGTTTTCCAATTTCCGAGATCATTTGCATTCAGAACATTCAAGGATATGGGGAAACTTATTGTAATGATTTCCACAATGGGATTGACTTAGGCACTAATCAAAGTGTCGAATTAATTGCATGGTGTGATATGCGCATTACGTACTTAAAAACTTGGTACAACGAAAAAGGGGGTCATTGGCAAACCAATATCCTTGGGAAATATAATTGGAAATACACTTTTGATGTAGCAGTTGAATCGTGGGCTTTAAATGAAACTTATGCTTACATTCAAAGGAATGCACTTGATCTGAAAGTGGGCCAAATAATTAAGCAAGGGGAGTCAATAGGAATGTTACTATATCATGGAGAGGGAACCCACATTCATTTTGGAATGAAGGAAAGCGGTAAAAATGTTTGTCCCTACCTTTTTATGACTCCATTTGCTCAATCAGTCGTGGACCAACTTTGGTTTCTATATGGTGAATCAGGAGAAGACATATGTGATCAATAATGGTCACTTAAGAAACCGAAAACCTCATAATTTATTTTTTTTTACCTTTAAACAAAATGAAGCCGAAAAATGGATTACATTGGATAATAAAATATCATTTAAAATTTCCATTGAAGACATTTTATACTTATTTTACTGCAATTCTTGAAGTCGTTCTATTCACCTTTCCCATACGAATTAGTGCAAGGGTAATTAACCAAGTGATTGAGGGGGGAGGATTTACCATAGAGATCCGACAAGACATCTTTTTTCTCCTTGGACTTGCGTTCATTCAAGCAATTATTTTCTTCTCGATATCTTTTATAAACGAGATTCTTGCTCATAGAATAACTACAGATATGACTCAAGAGTTTTTTGAGACACTCCAATACCGCAGTCTGACCTACCATGATAAACAAGATGTAGGAAATATCATGGCAATAGCAACGGGAGATACCAGAACAATTAATATTGCCCTCAGTCCAGCCACCCGATTTGTATTTTCAGTCATTTCAGTCTGGGTTCTTAATTTAATCAACGCTTTTCGGGTTCATTGGTCATTAGGTATCATCGGTGTTGTAATTTGTATTCTATTTTACTATTCTAGCATAATTTATGCAAAAAAATTAGCCCCCTATGCTAGCAACACAAGGCAACAATTCAGCAATGTCTCCCAAATGACATCCAGTTCACTAGAAGGGATACGAGAAATCAAAGGATTTCGATCTGAACTTTGGGCTAAAAGAAGGTTTATAAAAACAAGTAATGCATTACAAGACGCTGAAATTAGAGAGGGAAAAAAGGCAGCATGGTTTTATCCCCATTTATTTGTTACGCTATATACTGCCTCTGTTATTGCGCTTTCTCTGTTCTTTGCTTCCCAGAGCAATCCAGTATTACCCACCGTGAATCTAGAACAAATTATGGTTATTTCTGGTTACATCTTAATGTTGACAGGAATCTGTGGGGAGTTTGATTGGGCTATGTCTTTTATCGTTAGAGCAAAAGCTGCTGCGGATCGGCTATATAATATCATATATGATTCAGATCTTGGAGAATTTCAAGAAGGCGAAAAATCCCTTGATACGACTTCCACCGATTTAGAGTTTCGAAATGTGAGTTTTAAGTACTCACCACATGAGCCATTTGTTTTGAAAGACATTTCTTTTAAAATTCGGGAGAATCAAACTGTAGCAATAGTGGGGGGACCTGGTTCTGGAAAATCTACGTTAACAAAACTCATTCAACGCTTATATTTACCAACGGAGGGAGAGATCCTTATTGGTAATACTTCAATTACTGATTTCACAAACCAATCATTACGCAAAGCAATAAGCACAGTTGAGCAAGATATTTTCCTATTTAACTTACCAGTTAAGGATAACATCCGCTTCGGCAAACCTGAAGCTTCTGATAAGATGGTTATTGATGCTGCAAAACTTGCAGAAGCACACGAATTTATCATGGAAATGCCAGAACAATATGACACATTAATTGGAGAAAGGGGAGTGCGTCTATCGGGAGGACAAGCTCAACGAATTTCAATTGCTCGAGCTCTGCTAATCAATCCAAAAATACTGATAATGGATGACGCAGCAGCCGCATTGGATGCAAAAACCGAAATAAAGATACAAAAGGCTATTACAACAATTCTGAAAACAAGAACGACAATCATTACCACTCATCGTCTTGCAATAATTAGCAAAGCTGATAAGGTAATTATACTAGATAAGGGCAAAATCGTTGGAATGGGAAGCCATGAAGAACTGATAAGAAGAAATCACTTTTACCGCCGACTTTTTGAACAACATTATGAATTACCATCATTAGAAGCAGCTCATGAAGAACTTCTGGAGCAAGGGGGGAGGATATTCTGAATAAGAAAAACCAGAAAAAGAAAGAAGAAGAAAGAACTCATACGGACAAGGAACTTCTCCAGATGTTATGGAGATATGTAAAACCGTATAATAGTATGTTCAATAAACTGGTGATCTTAGTTCTTGTTAATGTAAGTTTTGGAGTTATCGCACCAATTCTATTTAAACAAGCAATGGAACTTGTAGAACAATCAGAAACAGTCGCAATACGCTATATTCTTCCTTTTCTAATCGCATATTTTATAATTCGTGTATCCGAATGGTTCTCTCGGGTATTGCAGAGGTATTTTAGCTATCAATTCAATTCAAGGATAACTAACAGTATACGAAAGCATGTGTTTGGAGACATATTATCTAATAAGCTGGATTTTTTTCATAAAACCGAATCAGGAAGATTAACCAGCACGATAACGAATGACGTTCAGGAATTGTACGACACAGGCGATAGATTCGTATATATTGCCACAAATCTGATTCGATTATTTGTGATTCTGGGAATACTGTTTTATTTTTCCCGTTGGCTTACATTTGCATCTCTTTTGTTTCTTCCTTTGGTATTTATTATCGTGTTCATCATGAGGAAATATACCCGTAGAGTGAGTAGAAAATGGCGGAAAAATTTTGCAATAGTAAATCAAAATTTCAGTGAATCAATGAGATCGATTCAGATTTGCAAGGCATTTAATCAAGAGCAAAAAAATATATCTCGCATGAGAGAACTCAATGAAGAGACATACCGATCATCTGTGAAGAGAGGTTTTGCGATTTTTATTATTGGACCCATTAATGATTTTTTTCGGCACATCCTAACTATTATTATTCTTGTGGTCGGTACGATGGAGTATAACAACCGGAGTAATTTTTCGGTTTCCGCGTTTTTTTTATTCATATTCCTTTTGGATTATTATTACTATCCCATTTTAGCACTTGCACGGAACGTGAGTTCATTCCAGAGTGCTTTTGCAATCCTAGATCGTATCTTAAAAATAACTGAAGATCAGAATATCAAGGAAGAAGATAGTGCTGGTTTCAGAGCATCAAGTTTTAAAGGTGAGATAGAATTCAAGGGTGTAACTTTTTCTTACATTCCAGATAGTCCAGTCATTAAAAATATTTCGTTTAAACTACAGCCCGGACAAAGAATAGCACTTGTTGGGCATACGGGTTCCGGAAAAACTACAATTGCATCACTGCTTCTAAGGTTTTATGATGTAGACACAGGAGAAATCTTGTTAGATGGTAAAAACATCCAGTCTTATGACCTAGATAATCTGAGAAAAAAAATAGGCTTAGTAAATCAACGTGTTCTTCTAATTCAAGGAACCATTCGGGATAATTTGATCCTGGGCAATCCCAATGCGACGGATGAAGATATTTGGCAAGCTTTGGATGCAGTTCAGGCGAGAGAATTTATTGAATCAATTGGGCTAGATTTTGAGGTATCGGATGATGGTAAAAACCTGTCAGCAGGACAGCGTCAAATGGTCTCCTATGCAAGAGTATTATTGACTAATCCAGAAATAATTGTGGCTGATGAAGCAACATCGGCTGTAGATTTGTACACAGAATCTAAAATACAGGATGCAACCGATATTTTATTAGAAGGGAGGTCAAGTATTGTAATAGCTCACCGTTTAACCACAATCCTTAAAAGTGATAAAATTATTGTGATAAAAGACGGAGAAATCGTACAACAAGGCACTCATAACGAATTAAGTAAAATTTTCGGACCATATCAAGAGATGTATCAATTATACTTTCAAACTCAGTCAGCTAAATACTTAGAAGTTATCAAAACTAGTTAAACAGTATGAAAGAAACCTTCTGAATAAGAAATTTTACTAAGAAGGAATAACTTTTCGCAATTCATCCTTCTTTTTCATACGATCTAGCCCAAATTGTTTAAGATCTTTTGCACGCATTCTGAGTGTTACTTCAGTAATATGGGATAATTTCGCTATCTCGTTTTGTGTTCGATTTTCTCCCAGTAACTTAGATGCCGTATAAATTGCTGCTGCTGCTAATCCTTTTGGGTCTTTTCCCTCAGTTGGCATCCCATTTTCTTTTGCGATTTTTAATAATTCAATAGCTTTATTACGAGTATCCATACTGAGTTTTAATTCTTCAATGAATTTATCTATATATCGAATTGCACCAAAGTGTTTTATTTTTACACCCATTTCTGGTAAAATTTTTAACAAAATTAAGCGATAACTCTTAATTACATTTTTTTTAGGTAATTCTGCAATGTCGAGAATTTCCTCGATAGTCCTCGGAATTTCGTGAATCCGAAGTGCAGCAAAAATAGAAGCTGCTAATAATGTATCTATACTTCGTCCCATAGTTAATTTCTTTTTGACAGCATTAGTATAGATTCTGAGGGCATCTTCTTCTACAGCATCAGGAAGGTTAAGTCGTTCCTTTAATCTCTGGAGATTTGGTAAAGCTATCCACAAGTTGCGTTCGTAGGAAGTAGTAAGAGAACGATGGATTTTTGCCAAACGATGGTATTTTTGCTTTCCCCTGGGGGATAACAGACTACCTTTAGCATCCGTATTTCCTTGAATTACTGTACGAGGCCCAATGGGGCTATAAACGGGTTCCGCAGATTTTCGTTTCGCGATTTCATCCTGTGTGAAAGCTCGTCGTGGAGAAGAATCTAATACTTGTTCATCGTATACCATGCCACAATTTAAGCATACGAAAAATCCATCTTGCTCCTTGATAAGAGGTTCATCGCAACATGGATTATCAATGATATAATTATTCTCCTTCTTATCGAGTTTTGGTGATTTTTTTTTCGATGGAGGGTTGTCTGTCATAGTAGTATTTTCCTTCACACAGATTGAAACGTATTGAACTTGAATACGTAAATTTTAAAGTTTTGTTGAAACGCATTTTTTGTTTGTTATTCTTGATTCAATATGGAATTTTTCTCCTTAAAAATAGTTCCATACATAATATCACTGGTTTAATATATTCTGAGATCCACAGTTAGATTACTCTTATCAACTGGGTTGATATTTTTTTGCTACACGTCGCCAATAATCTGCAAACATGGATGAAATGTGTGTGACCATTGGAGATAATTCCGACATAATTGCTGTAGTTTCATCCTCTTTAGGAGCAACTGGGGCTATTAAAATCTCTTCATTATCATGGTATGCAGCAAAAAAATCTTTTTGTGTATAGGAATATAATTCTATACCACTTTCATATGCTTGATTGACTAAATTTATATCTTTCACAGTGTCCAAATTCGTGCAAATAATGAATTTTCTTCCCTTTTTATGGATCTCCATGATTAGTTTCCAATTTAAATCTTCAAATTTGGGTACTAAAAGAAAAACTGATGCTTTAGATCGTGAAATCATATCTTCTATATGTAGCTTTATCATTTCTTCTCCCGTAATGATCCAAGATTTCTCAGCATCGAACAATTTACTATCAACAAGGTTTTTCCAAATATCTTTCATCATTTCCCTTGGCTGATTGAGAGTATCAGCCGCTGAGTTTACGGTTTCTTCCAAACTGTTACGTATCTGTGTTAATTTTGCAAATAAATCCGTTTGAAAGTTCTGACCGATTTCTTGTACCGTATTTTCAATTTGTTTAGAAATTAGATTCGATGATTCATTTATTTGCTGGAAAGAATTTTCCATTTTTGTGTGAATATTATTTACCGTTGAATGTATAGAATCTTCAACATATTGGATTTTGCTCTGTAATTCAGTTGAAGTGTCATCTACTGAACTGGAAAATGCATCTTTTATGTCTTGAGTATTAGAAATAAATGTGTTTTTCATGTCTTCAATTAAATGCACAATTTCTTCTTTGGTCGAATTAATGGTTTCTGTATTTTGTTCAAAAAGAGCTGTGATGTTAGGATTTAATCCCATTTCAAAGTGGTTAATGGTGTCCTTCATTGCTTCACTAGCCTTATCCAAAGAAAAACTGGCATTTTGAGCTAAAATTTCCAATATTTGTTTATTTTTCTTCATGTTTTCTTTAATTATTGTGTCTTGGTTTTCAATGGTTTGTTGGGCTAGTTCCCGAATTTTATTAATTCTTTCATCTACTGTTTGGAGTAGTTTGCTAGATTCTGTTTTTAAGCTTTCATCGATGAGTTTTGCAATCTCATCAATATCTAATAACAAAAGTTTGCTGTTCTGTTTTAAAATATCTAATGTAGAATTAAAAGAACCTTCTGCTTGACCCGAATTTTCAGTATATATATTTCCAATAGATTTTAATGCTGTTTCGTAGCCTTTTTGTAAAATAGAGCGAAATTCTGAACTGATATTATCGCTAGTATCCGAAATTTTTGTTTTTATGTCTTCATTGAATGTAGTATACAAGTTCGATTGCGTGGATGTGAATTCCACATTTTTCTGATTTAATTGGTCCAAATTTCTCTTTAATGATCCTTGAAAATCAACTAACTTATCATTTATGTTGTTCTTGAAGGTGTTTTCATAAGCTTTTCCAGTTTCCTCCATCCGCTTTATGTATTCATTTTGAATTTTATTGAGTTCCGTAATTACCTCACTTTTAAATTTAGTGATTTCGTCGTGTATTGATTTTCCGATTACGGATTTTAACTGGGTGCTGCCCTCATTTATGGAACTAATCGTATCATTGAGAATCTTTGAAAACATCTCACCCCAGTCTTTATGGGAATCCTGAATTGAAGATAATGAATCCTTAACGAGAGAATCAGTTTTACTTAATAAATCTGATTGGACTTTAGTCATTTGGTTTGAAGTGGAACTCATCAAATCGGTTACTTGGGATCGAATTTTTTCCTTTAATTCATTTTGCTGAGCTCCTAAAGCGTTGATAAGTTGTTCTTCTGTATTTTGCACTTCTGCATAAGTATTGTCAAAATTCTTCTTGATTTCCCCACTCGAGTTAGAAAACATGGTATTCGAGGTTTTTATAACACTATCTAATGTATTTTTTGAGATGTCTTCAGCATTTCGAATTGCTTGAGCAATAGTTTCCGCAGAATTTTCTACATTTTCTTTTAATACTTGTTGTGCCTCGATACTAATTTTCTCCATTTTTTCGTCCATTCGTTCCGCTTGCTCGGATACTAGACCTTTCGTCTTAGTAAGAGATTCATCTATCACTAGTTGTTGGTTCACAAAGAACTTGGATAGATCATTTTGACGGAGATTAATTTTCTCTTTATAATTTTTGACCAGTGTTTGGGTTTGATCTGAATAATACGATTGGGAATCAATCAATTTTTTATCAAAATCCTCAACAGAAGTATTAATTTTGGTATCAAATGCATCGATTTGGGTATTCTTGGTAGCATTTAATTGGTCTTCTACAGATTTCTTTAGTTCTTGCAGGATTTTATCCATCTCTTGAGCCGTATTGTTTATATCACCGCTTGCAGTCTGTTTTATTTCTTTAATTTTTTCATTTAATGATGCGATGGAGGAGGTAATAGCAGATTGAGTATTTTCAGATATTGAACTACTCGCAATTTTTTGATTCTTAGTAATTTCGTGTAATTTTTTCACAATTTCTGATTTTTCAGTTTCAAATTTATCCAAGTAGTTTAAATATTCCTTAATCGGAGTGAGAGGAATGTAGCGAGGAACAATACCAGGCAGTTTTTTGAGTAACTTCTTTTGCTCTAACTTCTTTAAATAATCATCTATTTTTTTAACGGGTTTCTTTATTTTGAGAGAAGTAACCATGGATAATGTTATATATCCCCTTAGCAATGCCAGTTCATAAATTTGTATTTCCTCATCACTCAAATCTTTAAATAGGGTATTTAAATCAGTTTTCATAGATTCTACCATTTTTTACCTAAACTCCATTTAGCTAAGTTTCTAATATTAACATGTAGTTTAATTTTTTACCTATTACTGTGAGTAAAACCTCTTCATTAAAGTTTATTTTTTTCTTAGAAATAAGATATATCAATAGTATTATAAAAGATTACAGAATTAGAGTAAATTTAAAAAGGGTTTATAATCTAATATTAGCAATTTTTATATATCTTAGTGTTCAATCTTAATAGAAAACTAGTTTATGTACAGCAGAAGAAAGTATTTATATATAATTTCGAGTAGAATAAAGGGAAAACCATGGAAAACAAATTGGAGATATTCTTTCGAAGATTTACTGATAGTGTGATTGATTTTTATGATATTCCAGAAATTGTAAAATTTTTACAAACAGAGATTGAACGAAAGCGTAAAATTTATCCATATTGGAAGAAGAAAGTTCGGTTCTCCTATGCAGCCTACCAAAAAACCCATTCATCCGAAAAAAAAACCCCCCCCCAATTGAATTCACACCCAAGTATATTGCAATATTTTTATCATGACGACCGATTTTCAGAAGATAAACAAATTCCAGATGACAATATTAACAAGATTATTCCATTTGAAGATAATTTAGAATCTATTCCTTTTTTTAAAAAGAAGAGTTTCGATTTTTTTTCTTATTTTTTCACCGAAATTATGCCATTCGATCAAAAAGAACTCAGTTTAACTCAGTTTCCTACAAATATTTACAAGGATATTTTCCTTGATTTCCGATATAATTTCTCAGATCCCGAGATTCTCGCAATTTCTCAACTAAAACGACATTATCAATTATTAGAAAAGCTCGAAAAAATTATTGAATATTTATTTTCATGTTTCGTACATATTTATGGTATAGAACTGGGTGGGATTATTCCAGAAAATTTTCAGATTGAGTTAATTTCAGCAGTAAGTCATCTACAAACGACAAATCATATTGATTTTGTAATTACAATACGACAGCGAGAACGTAATTTAAAAGATTTTTTTCTCAATTCCCATATTTACCAATTTTCTGAATATTTTGGACAAATACCAAGTACTTTGAAAAATAAACTTAAAATGCAAAAAGATTTAGTATATTTATTTGCCCTAGAACGCTACTTTACTTTGAAACCAGATATTATTTCTGTATTAGCTCGTGTTTTCAAAAAAAGTATTGCATTGAGACATATAACTCCTATATTAGATATACTCAACTTTGTGTTTTCCCGGGTTGAGGATTCCGAATTTGATACTCAGGATATTCTTAAAGAAGTGACCGAAAAGTACACTGATAATCCACAAAAACAAGCTGCATTTAGGCATTTATTTAATTTTTGTAATAAAAATGCAGTGTTATTTGGGACTTTTCAATCCAATAATCGATCTCAACTGGAAGAGCAATTTAGATTGTTCTTTTTATATAATTTACAATTTTTTGGAGAAAGGGCAACAATTGGTCAAACTTATCATTCCGACGTAATATTTCTACCAGAAACGTTTAGAACACAGATTAATGACTTAGAACAACAATTTCCATTGTTTAAACAATATTTTTGTGTGTTTCAAAACTTTTTGCACGCAGCCTTTGAAATTTCTTCCAATCCAGCATTTAGAGTAGTATTCAAGTATATTTTTCGTAATAAGGTAGAAGATATGAATGAAGACTTTTTCTCTGCGTTCATTTCTTCCTTGAATGAAAGATTGTTACAGGAAATTAAGAGATTGAATGAAAAAATAAATGGAGAAGGAATCAGCTATTCTAATGTGGTTGATTTTATCATAAAAACAATTTATCATTCTGTAAACACTATTTTTCTCGCAGATGATCCATTGCAAGCGAGTAAAAATTTCAAAGATTCCATAAGTAGGTATTCTCCTAAGAATATTGCTTTAAGGGCTTTGGAATTACTTTTTTTCAAAGAAATACCTTTATCAGATAATAATTGGATGAACTATAATTTAAGTCGAAATAAAGAGAAAGTCATCAATCAATTTCAAGATTATTTGAGAATACCTAAAGATTATTTCTTTTCTAATAAAAAACTTCTGCACATTAGTATGAAACAGTTCTATTCCATAGAATCAGAAATAGTTCTGGAGAAATGGTTTGTCAAATATATTATTCTTCCTTTTATCACTTTCACTGATAGGATCTATAAGGAGGTCAAAAAAAAAGGACAGATCCTAACTAAAGACAACATTGTTGCAGAAATGAACTTTCAAATTTCTCGTGGTATAATAAATACGCAAACTCTGGATTATTTAGAAGTGCTCTGTGAAAAAATGGCTGAATCATTTACTGATGCACTCACTACCTAGTTTGAAACTCAGTAAATACACTGAAGAATTTTTCAGGATTCTCCTTTATGTTCACTACAGGAATGGTTTCAAGATGAGTTTGATGAAGTTTATTCAGAAAATCATAATTTTTACGCAGTTGTTCTATCTTTTTTATGGTAGGGTCTCTAAAGTCAGGATTATTTACAAAATACACCCCACTAAAACAGCAAATCGATTCCATAATTTGTTTTCTTATTGGATTCATAGAAAATTCTTTCATAAGTAAATCTAAATCGTCTAATTCCCGTAGGAAAAGGATTTTAGGATATGCATTTTGCCAAAATCCCTCTAAAAAAATATAATTTAGGTTATTACGTATTTTTAAAAGAATCTGAATAGTATCATCTACAGGTAAGGATTTATTGGTAATAATAGCAATCTCGTCATTACTATAAGAGATCACCGGATCACCACCCGCTTGCTTCAACCTCCAAGTATCTTTCCCAGGGTGGTCAATTGTGAACTTCTCCTTATGAATGTTTTTTATCACGGCCGAAGAAAATTGTCTTGAGGTCAGGTAACGAAGTAATGATTCGAGTGAGGTTGTTTTCCCAGAATTTGAATATCCTTTTAATGCAATTATGCGGGGTGTTCCATTATTCATTGCTATTAAATAACATTAGAATATATTTAATGGGATAGGTTCTTCCTTTACCTATTCCAAATTAAAGTGATTTAATGGTGAAATCAAAAGCAAAACGTGAACATCTGATTGATTGTCCCAAACAAGTAAATATCGGATTAATTATCGTCTCTACATCAAGAACTCGGGAAATCCGTAATAATTTACCTTGTACAGATCAAAACATACCGTTAATGAAAGAAATTCTTTCACGACCGATTGAATTGGATGTAGATACTACCTACAATATATCCTTTGCCACAATCATTCCTGACGATGCGGATGAAATCTTAACTATCATGCGAAAACATACTCACCTTGATTCAAAGACTCATGTATTGATTTTTTCAGGAGGTACTGGAATTACTAAAAAAGATATAACCATTGAAACTCTAACACCTTTTTTTAATAAAGAAATTCCTGGATTTGGGGAGTTATTTCGATTTTTGAGTTATCAAGACGTTGGAAATTCTACAATATTATCCCGTGCAACTGCAGGCATAATAAGCAATGTGGTAGTATTTTTAATTCCAGGTTCTAAGAACGCGGTAAAAATTGCTCTTGAACAAATAATTGCACCTGAATTACCTCATGTTTTATCTGAAATATATCGAGAAATACGTAGGGAAACTAGGGATTGATATATGTATAATGTTATTATTATTTTTTTTGCGGGAATACGAGAAATTACTCAAACAAAAGAAATTCGAGTGGAATTCGAACAAGGGGATTTAACCTTGCAAGACATAATTATATATCTGATTGAGAAATATAAAAAATTAAGAGAGATCTTATTTAAGGGGGTTCCATCGAGTCAAGTTGAAGCATATTTAGGTAAGAAAATTGATTTTCAAATTACCCAAGTCAAATTTGCTATCAATCGGAAAATCACCACTCAATCCTCACAAAAAGTGACAATTTCAGATGGAGATGTCATTGCTATGTTCCTACCTCTAATTGGAGGATAAATGCAACACCACATTGAGGTTTATCTATGACAAAGAAACAATCCACTTTTAATACGTTTATTTTTGATGCCAACTTTTTCATTACGCTGAAGCATGTGAAGGCAAAAAATTATTTAGACCGTTTATTGGATGTCAGAGATGAGTTAAAAATCAAATTTTATACTTCTAAGCAAGTCTATGATGAGATTTTATTCGTTCATCAAGAACCTGAAAAATCAAAATTCACTAACCTTGTAAAGATTACTAATGTATCTGAAGAAGAAATATTATTTGTCAAACGAGATCTGTCTAACTTGGGAATTAATGAACCCAGACATGCTCAAGATCCAGATCTATCACTAGTAAGCTTGTCTCGTAAAATCCGTAATCCTAATACGAAAGTGTGCATTGTAAGTGATGATTACAAGCTCAACGATAATGTGAAATTATTAGAAAGTGTCGGAACCCGTAATTATGACATGGAATTCTGGCCAATCTCAGCATTTTTACTGTACCTAACCCGAACTACCGGAAGGACTGATTTACAAGACTATTACAAAAAGGTTCGGGATAAAACCTTGAAAAATCGATTAGCCTACTACCTACAAAAACATAGTTCCAAGCAATATAACGTTCAGAACAAGCTGATGTGGTTAATTGAGAAAGCAATATCCGTAACAGAGGAGGGAGGTTTTAAATTAACTGGACTGAAACAACAATATGATTCTACTAAAGAAGGCTCCCTTTCTCCTGTTATATCCGATACTTTTTGCAATGAGATTGATGATAAAAGTTCCGAAATACTGCAAATTAGTTCCAAATATATTCAAAAACTAAAAATATCCTCAACGGACCTCGAAAAAGTCGCTATGATGATTCCATTGTTGAATGAAATAATAGAGGGAAGAGAATATATAAAAATTGCAAAATCCTCTCTCAAAGACGATTATGATGCAATAGGCACTTTACGTATTGCAAAGGACAATTTGATGTATACTCTCCAAAAAGCTGCATCTGTTTTGAATAAACATCATTATGATATATTTCAAAAATTAGTATGTTCAGAATTGAGTAAGTGCGAGTTCCTTCGAGCATTCTTATTTATTGGGACCGGTGACATTAATGCAGCATTGGAAGCGTTAGATGCTACTGCGATGTTTGCTACAATGGCTAATATATCAAATACAGTTTTATCAATTAACTACCTTAAAGCATTAATATATTTATTTAATCAATTTTACATCGAAAGTATCGATCAATTCTATTTTACTCACAATCTTGCTGTTAATTATTCTGCACCTCCATTATTGGAATTAAAATGCGAGATTGGACATGCAATCGCTCAATTTTTGTCAGGATTAGAGGCAGAGGCATTAGATTCGATTGATAATATCAGTAATAGTATAGAAAAAGGTAATCTGGAAGACGCATTAATTGTATTTCAAGAATTGGGAGACTATTTTTATGCAATGGCTAATCCTCGTATCGCTATTACATTGTATGATGAGGCTCTCGAATGTGCTGTAGATGACACAAAATTAGAATGGCGCATTGAAATCATTTTAGATAAACTAAAGAGAGCCTATATGAATGCCTTATTAGAATCGAGTACAAATATCGAATCGCCTACAAATATTGACTCAATAATAAACCATGTGTACAAATTGAAAAATATAAATCGTTATAATCAAGAAATTGCCAAGTTGTCACGATTTCATCAGATATTTTATGAGGATTTTCCTATTTACACAAGCGGTAGTACCAAAGTCTCATATTTCGATATTGATGAGAGCATTCGGGAATCGTTTGATGTAGTGGACATTCTTAAAGATGAAAAATCTTCCAATACTGTACTGATTGCGTACAATAAAGAAATAGGTCTGATCGGATTTCGAATAAATTTGGATAAACAATTACAAGGAATCCCCGAAAATTATACCACAAGACTTACAAAAAAGGCGAAAGTACGTATTTTAAAACCTTCTGATGCTCTTAAAACGAAGTATCTTATCCGTGCGTTAATTTGTGTAGATGATCCATCTCATTTATACATTAATCGTAACATTCCCGTATTTTTTGCACAAATGAATATATAAAAATTTATTTTTTCTTTCTTCCTTTTTTCATCTTCTTTCCCAATGAACCTAATTTATTTATCGGATTATTTGTATCAAGATTTTTTTTTGCTTGAAAAAGAGAGCTAAGTTCATTTAATATTGTTAATCGTATATCAGAAGCTTGCGAAGAGGACTCAATTTCAGATTCCTCAGCAGAAGGTTTGGTATATATAATTGAAGGAACTTTAATTTCCTCCATACTCTCCTTTCGAACATGTCTAGAAGATGAAGTCTCAGGTAAAGGTAATATTCCTGCTTCTAATTTTGTCTCTAAATCATTGATTCGTTGATTTAATGCTGAAATTTGCTCACCTAACGAATTTGCCAGAGTAACAACAGCATTTAGGGTTGAATCTAAAATATCTCCCATCCCTTCTACCTTTCGGATTAGGGGATTATTTAAAGATTCTTTATCGCTAAGTACATCCTTAATAAATCGGGAAAACTTAGGTTCAGAAGTGAAGAAATTGTAAATACTTGTGCTGTAAATATCATATTCAAAATCATAATTTGATAAGTGATAATTGAGCTTATCGGCAACATATTCAGAATTGAGTTGAAAATCAGGATCCAAAAGAATATCTGGGTCTGCCTTGTGCATAAATGCTAAGATGTAAACATTTTCTCCTAATAGGCGAATTACCTCCAGTATTTCGATCAAATATTCAAAAGATTCATTGTATCTTTCGGGATCTTGCATATCTAAAACATAAATAAGCAAATCTGTGCCAACGAAATAGGCTTCTGGTTTCGCTAGATAATCTTTTCGATATTCTTCTTGACCTCCAAAATCCCATATGAATAAATCTAAATTGGTAGTAGAAATACGTTTTCGTTCTATTCTTTTTGTAGGTTTTAATTTTCCGAGTTCACTAATTCCTAGTTTCCCACCTAAGCCGGAGAGTATAGCTGTCTTACCCGCGTTGTCTAATCCGACACAAATTACTTTCGTATCCCGTTTTTTTGTATATGTTTTTCTTTTGGACCAAGATCTCTTTATCATACCGGCAACGGCTACGTGATTTCGAAATTTTTCCAAGTCTGGAATTCCTTCCTTCACTTGATCCTTTATTATCTTAACTTTTTTTTCATATCTTTTGGGATCAATTCCCTTTTCTATACTGGGTAAAAGATGTTCGATGGGATTGTTAGGATTAAGTTCTGCCAGCTCCTCAATAGAATTTACTCGAAAGATGTCATGAATTTGAGCCGCTTCAATTTTATCAATATTTTTAAGAGCTGTAATGGGTAATTCCAATATTTCTTTAATACTTGTAAACTGTTCTGGGGTATATTTCAACTCCGGTTTAATAAATCTTGATATAATATGAGAGATCAGCAGTGTCTCTCCCTTTCTTTTAGCCATATCTGATACTCCTGTTTTTTGCTCCAGTTCATGAAAATAGGATCTTACGGTCGGATTTCATGAAATATACTATTACATAATATAAATTACACCTAAATTTTATTTTTCACATAGTCATTGAGAAGGTGTATTCATTTATAACCGATCATTTGTTTTGTAAACTTGATTTAATGGTATTGTGAATATCATGGCTTTACAGATTGAATTTTACTTTTACATCATTGCATCTATTATAATTCTCGTTGGTTTTCCTTTTCTGGGTAGATTGTTATATTTAATCAAGAACAGATTGGGAAGAGTATTAAGTATATATTTTCTTGGTGTTGCCGGATTTTTTGCATTGAACATGATACTTTCTGATGAAATTAATATAAGATATTCAGTAGAAATTTTCAATCAATTAAAAGGTGTCAAAATAGTTTATATTATTTCTCTTATCCTATATTTTCTCGGAGGTTTCGGCTTTTTCGGAAGTCTTGCAGAAAGGAGTATGGAGAGACTTGAAGAAATCCATCTTTTATCCACATTGGAGCGAAGACGATCGTGGATTAAGCAATATTTTTTGTATGTAATTTATGGATATGTGTTTGCGTTTTCAGTGTATGCACTTACCCGTATTTTACTTATTATACTGGGAGTGTCTTACAAATTCGTTTGGCAACAAAAAATGTACACTATTTTGGGTTTTGAGAGTGTGATTTTAGTGTTGATAGGTGCATCATTATTTCTCTTGAAAAGTTTTAATTATGGTTTCTTCTCTCGTGAGTATTGGAAAAATCCAGGTTTCGTTGAATCAGAAGACAATGCATGGCGCCTTTTACGAAAACTTTTCATTATTTTCTTATACGTGTGGGCTGTGTATATCGCATCGATATTATTTTTTGTTCAGATTTTTAAATTAGAGACATCCTTATTTACCAGTATCCAATTAACCTATGAAACGGCTCAACCGATTATCCATTCTCTTCAGTTCGTTTTTTATATTACTACCACAATGCAGGCTTTGTATTTTTTTACTCACATCTATAAATTGGTTAGCCCCTTGAAATCAGCGGATCCAAACTATAAGAAAAAAGTGGATGAAAGTATCAAAATCGATTTAGATGACGATGATGATGAAATTAAATTTTAATGGTTAATACCACAGAATTTAAAATAAGTATGTGACTCACAAAGGCATGGAAGAAGACGCAGAGATCTCTGAAATTCGTCCTTCTGACTCCGATTATACACTCAAACGTGAAATTATTCGATGTAACAACATAACTAAGGAATTTGAAATAGGAGAATATGTTGTTCTTGCTTTAGATTCTATTTCCTTTGAAGTATATCGCGGGGAATTTATTGTATTTCAAGGTCCAAGTGGGGCAGGAAAGTCAACCCTTCTTTCTTTACTCGGTGGATTAGATTCTCCATCTAAAGGGGAGATTTTTATCGAATGGGTCAAAATATCTGATCTTTCTGAGGAATCTATGTCCGTATTCCGAGCTGGCACAATTGGATTCATCTTTCAAAATTATAATCTCATATCTTCCCTTACCGCAGAAGAAAATATCTTATTTCCAATGCAACTCACTGGAATGGAACCCTCCATACAAGAACAACGGGTGCATATGCTGCTTGAAAAAATTAATCTTCAAGAAAGAACCGAACACTTGCCTTTTCAATTAAGTTCTGGGGAACAGCAACGTGTTGGAATTGCACGTGCCATGGCAAATGACCCTACAATCATACTCGCAGACGAACCTACTGCGAATTTAGATAAAAGAAGTAGTAAGATAATAGCTGAGCTGTTTTCAGACATGAGTCAGGAGGGAAAGACAATTATAATTGCAACTCATGATGATAAACTCATTGAACAAGCAAATCGTGTATTCACTATTGAAGATGGCAAAATTGTTGCAGAAAAGAAGCAAAAAGAAGCTCCGGATTTTGAAACAATACCCATTCCTACTGCTTATCGAAAATGTCCTAATTGTAATAAATTAATTCTTCCAGGTTTAAAATCGTGCAGCTTTTGTGGAGTAGTTTTACCTAAAAAGGAATAGAATCAATATGTCGTTTGAATTTGGATTAAAAAATATACTACGCAACTGGAAACAGTCCATATCCTATATTGTTACAATTGCAATATTATTTGCGATAACTGTTTTTTTTATCTATCTAGGAAATGGATTAGGAATAGTGTTTTTTGATTCAGTTCCTCGATTTAACATAACTACAGTGGAATTATTTTCCCAATATTTCAGATTTATAATCTATTCATCCATGGTTGTCACCCTTGTATGGATTGTCGTAATAAATCACTCCCTTATTCATCATAAGACTCATGATATTGCAGTCATAAAGGCAATTGGAGCAATTCAGAGGAAACTGCGATCATTTTTTTTTGCTGTTGTGTTACTAATTGATATTATAGGAATTATATTAGGTATTATCTGTGGTTTTTTGCTGTATTTAGTTTTCTTTTTTATCCTTTCTGCAGTAGGTTTCGATATTATAATCTATATTGACTTTATTTTTGTACCTATACTTATTATTGGAATCCTCATAATGGTTTTTTTGATCAACGGTTATGAATTATGGAAAATCTCAATGAAAAATTATGCAAGTATTGCTCTTGGGGATATTCCAAAGAATATTGATATCCAATTTAAAAATTTTATACCAAAAAACAAATTAGGTGCTCGAATAAAGTTAGCTCTTCGAAATTTGACTAGAAAACGCAAATCATTTTACCGTGTTCTTATCACTTCAATTTTAACTCTTTCGATAATAGTTACTTTAACTACTAGTGTTTTTATTATTTCGTCTACTACAATCCAATCCATACGAGGGGCTCAAGGAAATAATGTAATCGTTATGGGGCATGAAGATGTTGTAAATCATTATATTGAGCGATATGAAGAATTTTCCAATTCGGATCTGATATTTACCAACAATGACAACTTGACCTCATTAGAATATTTGATGAATGCATCCGTTGTGGATACGTTGATCAATTCCCATAGTGATAAAGAAATTTCCTATTGGGATAAGCGTGTATTTGCATATGAATTCGCTCGGGAGATGAAAGGGTATATATACAAACTTGAAAATGGTGAGGAAATTTATCAAATTGTTGGAAGTAATCGAACTGCATATGTGCCAGTTTTAGGTCTTGAATTTCAGGAAATATATACTTCTCAATGGCAAATTGTTGGTGATATCGGATATGACCCTAATTCCGCTTTAGTGGGGGATACACTTGCGGCACAATTATTTGAAGCCGCGATATTTCAAAGAATTAAATTGGAAAACATTACTACACAAGAATATAACGTAACGGGAGTGTTTTTTGATTCATTTTGCGCCGGTTTTTCTACATACGTTCCCTTGGAATCGTTACAGCAAGACTTGAATATATCTAATCAAATTAATCTTTTAATTGTGGGTCTTTCTCCAACAGCAGATAAGGAAGCAATAATTCAAAGTCTTCAAAGTTCCTTGAATTCCTCATTCGGGAGTGATTTTGTTGCACGAGATTTAACGGTCGCATTTCGCAATAACCTAAAAGCACTCTATCCGTTCGTGATTGTGTCAATACTAGTAATAATAATCGAAACGGTGGTAATTATTGCATCGTTGTTTTATTATCAAATGGGGAATTTTCAAGAGCGTGCACCAGATTACGCAATTATTAAAGGCATTGGTGGGACGAGTAAATTCATTAAACAAGTGATTTTTTACGAGGATTTTGCGATATTGGCAATTGCATCCAGTATAGCATTAAGTATTAGTTTGATCTTTAACGGAGTAATTTTGTACCAAGACGCTATTCTTCCTCCGATCTGGTTAATTATGCTACTTTGGTTGGCTTTATCCGTGATCACAATTCTCATAGTTAAACTTTCTATAGTTCTTCTCTATAAAGAATTAAAAAGAAAGCAGAAAATTTATTAAAAGATTTTGGTAGGATAATATGAAAAAATTACCCTAGCCGTTTCTTAAGATTTTCAATCTCTAATTTTTGCTGTTTAGTCCGATTTTTCAAAATTTCAATCAAAGACTTCATTTCATTAATTTTAATTTGGTCTTGTCCTGGACCTTGACTAAGAATGGAAATTTTTTCTTGAAGAGTTTGATTTTCCCGTTTTAAGGCTTCAATTTGTTTTGTGAGATCATTTATATTTAAGTTGGGTTCACTGGAAGATGGTTCAGGACTCAATTTCCACAACTTTTCTTTCAAAATATTTTTTGCCTTCTCCAATTCATCTATTTTTCTATCATCTTCGGTAATTTTCGGAACCACTGGTTCTTTTAATATATGTTTTTCTTCGATCTCCTCTCGTAATTTTTTATTTTGTGCGCGAAGTCTATCATTATTTCTTCGTAATTCTTCAATTAATTCTTGTAAGGGGATTTCTTTGTTTTGAGCAATTGTATTTTTTTGAGCAAGTTGTTCTTTTAGAGATTCAATTTGATTATCTTTGTCCATCAATAATCCTTGGAGCTGAGATTTTTCGTTATCGACTTCCGTAATATTTTTTTGGAGTTCATAAAACTCGTTGCTTTTTGTGTTTTTGAGTTTTGAGATTTCTCGTTCCAATAATTCAATGTTATCCCTCAATGAAGCAATTTCTTTTTTATCTTTCATCGTGGAAACTTGGATGGTCTTTACAGGTTGTGCACTATCAGGTGTCTCCAAAGTATTCCCACTAATGTTGGTTTGTTCCAATTGTTTGCTTAGTTTCTCAATTTGTGCTTTTTGCTTACGAATTTTAATTTGCATATCTTGCACTAAATCGTTCATTGAAGCCACTCCGTCGTATCTTTTCGTGGATGTTCCACCCAGTGCGGAAGTATTTTCGAGAATGACGATTTTGTTTTCTTTCTTTTGCAAATTTTCATTTAATTCCTGTAATTGACTTTTTAAATTTTGGATATCCATTTCCAAGATTTTGATTTTACCATCCTTGGATTTTATTTGAATGTCTTTCGTTTTTAAAGCATTCTCTAATTCTGTGAGCTTATTTTCAGCCATAAAAAAACCCTTTTGACTTTTGCTATATCTGATTATACATTACTAACTCAAAAATTAATAGTTTTGTCATATATGGAGACCGTGATCAAAATGGAAATTACCTTCCTTGGTACTTCAGCAGCGGTTCCAACCCGAGAAAGAAACCTTCCCTCAATAGCATTATTGTACAATGGAGATCAGATTCTATTTGATGCGGGGGAAGACGTTCAAAGACGATTTGAGGACCTTGGTTTGAAATTTAACGCTCCATTATCTATTTTTATATCCCATATGCATGGTGACCATGTAATTGGACTACCAGGATTACTTTTTCGTTTCACCCTTATAGGTAGAACTACTGATGTTATTATCTTTGGACCTCCTGGTTTGTTTTCATACTTATACTTACATCGTCTCGTAACGGGATTACGCGCTCCATTTCTGCATGAAGTATATGAAATCTATTTAGAAGAAAAATTACTACGTAAATATGATTTTCAAGGGAGTTCTGATCAGAAACCAGAGGAGATCCCAATAAAGAAGAATACACTATATGATACTTCGGACTATTTTGTTGATGCTTTTCCCGTTTGCCATAGTATAATTACGTATGGATTTAGATTCCAAGAGAAGCCACGACCGGGAAAATTTTATCCAATGATTGCAAAAAAATTAAAAATTCCCCGGGGTCATTTGTGGAAAGAGATGCAAATGGGGAAAACCATAAATTATAAAGGAAAATCCTACAATCCAGAAGAATTAGGTATAATTGGACCAAAACGTCAGGGTATTATTATTGCGTATTCAGCAGATACGATGCTATGTGAGAAATTACATCCATTGGCGAATAATGCTGATGTTTTTATTTGTGAAGCCACATATGGAAATGAATTAAAAGATCTCGCGGAAGAAAAAAAGCATATGACAGCCCTTCAATGTGCAGAAATTGCGAGGGATTCGAATGTAGGTCAACTTATTTTGACGCATATTTCTTCACGATATACCGATGAGAATATCCTACTAAAAGAGGCTCAATTTATATTCCCTAATACGGTTATTGCGCATGATATGCTACGGTTAACAACGACAAAGAACAGAATACTGAAATTATCTCAATAAAAATGATTGTTATTACCAATTTTCTATTCTAAACTAAAGTAATAAATTTATTACATAAAATATAAATGCGAAAAAACTCCTTGTTATATGTAAGTAAAGGGAGATCCAAACTTATGGACCAAAAACTCGAACATATATATGAAGAATCAAAAACTATAGGCTCACTTAAAGAGTATATTGTTAAAGAAAAACGCACTGTGAAGGATTTACTCCACGATTTAAACCTAGATGATAAATATTTTGCTATCTTGGTTGATGGAAAAAAAGCAAGATTGGATACAGAAATAGCTCAAGGTCAATCTATCGTTGTGCTCCCGAGAATTGCTGGTGGATAAAAACAATTACAGAATGACGCAGAATATGAAAATTGAAGTGATTACTAAAAGAAGACTCAATTTTTAATAAATCTGTGCAGTGTAATAAAGATCGGAAACCTTTTTTTATATCCCATATTGTATTTCTTGAATTGGGTTGAACTTTGAAGAGACAGATGATCTGAGACCAAATGAGAAAATACTTGAACTCTTGGATGACTATTTTACTCAAGCTGGAGAAATTACTTCACATAAGAGACGAGAAACTATTTTTCGTGATATGATCAGCCGTCTGATTGAGTTAATTAATGAACTAGCAATAGATGGTGATTCATATGAAGTGGGAGAATACCTCTATTCTGCTGCATACTACCTTGAAGAATTTGACTTTAAAGAAGCCCAAGAAATATATGTCCAAGCAATCGGTTATTATGACGAATATCGTATAAAGGAACAAAAATTGGGAAAATTTGAAGAAGCTAGCTGGGTATCCTACAAAATTGCGGAAACATATCATGATAAATTAGGAGATCAGCAATCTGAAAAAAAGTATATTAGAAAATGCATTGAATATAAAGAAGCCCTATATGATATTCTGAACGGTTTTAGTAAACCCAGAAAGTTAGCTATTTTAGTATATAATTTAGGAGAATTAAATGCACGTATTAATAATTGGGAACGTGCAATAGAATATAATAACCTAACTCTTGATATTGCCAAGGAACAGAAATTTTACGACGTAATAGCGAATACTTATCTGAATTTAAGCGATATTCATTTGTTTATGGATAAAGAAGACAGATCTCGAGATTATATTGAGGAGGCACGTCAATTTTTCTTAAATGAGGAAAAACTCTGTACACAAACTAGACAATTTCGCCAATTATCTCAGATTTATCAGATATTAAAAACTATTAATGCGGAAATAAATGATCAAAAAGAATTTGTAAGATTTTCAAGGAAAGAAGCGAAATCTTACATTGATTGTGCAAAACAAATCCACCGTGAAAAATTAAATTATTTTAAACTCGCAAATTTTTACAAAGGAGCTGCCGTTTGTTTTAAGGAGACTGATTATCTTGAATGTGCTACTTGTTATTATCTGGCAGCACGTATTTTTCAACAAATTGGGGAATTAACGCAAGCCAATTCCTGCTATAGTGAAGCAGCGGAATTATTTGAAGAGGTCGGACTTTATAAAAAATCAATTGAATTATATTGCTTAGCTGGAGATGCTAGCTTAAATAATAATGATTTGGAGTTTGCGATTGAAAAATTCATGAATGCCTTTGACCTCCTTTCTCGAGAGAACATTAATTTCCAAAAAAATGAACTAGCAAGAAAAATCGAAACAAATCTGATGTTACTAAGTAATATTAATGCGCAAGAAAATCGATTTTTTATCGCAGGTACCTTACTTCTTGAAACCTTGTTCTATTATAAAAAATCAGGATTGCATAAATCACAGAAAGAAATAAATCATCTTTTCAAAAAAATAAAAAAATACTATTATTTGGAATATAAGGAACATGAGGCCTCGAGTAAATCGTCGTGGGTTGCTTATATGCTTGCTTTAACAGCAATTGCTCATATCAGCTTAGAACAACTAGAAAAAGCCAAGTCCCTTATTTCACGGTTAAAAGACCTAGAAAATAACTCACAGACCATAAAAGCCTATAGAGAAATTACAGAATTGATTCTTCAAGCAAAAAATAATGAAATTAAGTTTACATTAGGGCATTTAGATAAGAAAAGCAAAAAAATATATTCCGGATCCGAAGAGATCAAACTTTTTAATAATTTATTGTTTTACTAAATTTTTCTCAGTTCTCTACGAGCTTTATGCAGATCTCGATCAATCCCCCAATAAATTAATCGAGGGAAAAAACGCTTTATTAACCAATATAGTTTCGTATCCCCTGGAAAAATCATAAATTTCTTTTTTAAAATGCCTTTTACAAATACTTCTGCGACAATTTCAGGTCGTAAGAGTTTTGAATGTTGAGAAATAATTTCGCATTCCTTTGGTTTGAATTTATTCTCTTCAGCAAAGCCCGGTGTATCAGTATCAGGAGGAAATAATATAGAAATCGAGATATCATAGGGACGTAATTCATTACGCAGAGATTCTGCTAATCCTACTAATGCAAATTTTGAAGGGGCATACGCTACATACCCCATTATTCCTAACAATCCTAATAATGATGATATAAATACAATATGTCCTTTCTTCGCTTTAATGAAATAAGGAAGAATAATTAAAGTGGGAACTAGCTGACCATTATAATTCACATCATAATTATTGAGACAATCTTGCAAAGTTAAGGCTTCCACGTATTGAGGAAATGCATACCCCACGCAATTGATTAAGAAGTCTGGTGTACCATTTTTTGTGATTTCATCATCCAAAAATGGCTTTAATTTTTTGTAATCGGTACAATCACATGATAGAATTGAAATGCTTTGTTCATTGGAAAATTTTAGGGATTCACATTCCCTTTGAATAAGTTCCAATGAAGCAATTTCCCTAGCTATGATCAAGACATTCGCACCCAATTGCACGAATAATTTCGATGTTTCTCTGCCAATTCCTTTTGATCCCCCACAGATAATTACAGATTGTCCCTTAAGTATTTTTTTTCCTATGTATCTTTGAATATTCATTATTGGATAACTCCTATATATTGGGTAGCACTGATGATGAAGATTGGACCCATTATTAAACAAGCAAGATTTATGAAAATGTTCAGAATAGCATCTCCCACATTTGTGCTGTACTGTTTATTTTGAAGATTAAAGGAAATATCCACTAGACCGAGAAAAATCAGACCCCCTGAAACTGCGATTGTTAGAATAAATCCATACAGCTTATTATTTAATACGCCTATTGCCGAAACTAGTAAACCCGGTGTAATCCAAAATAAGTCCGGGAGAGGAAAGGATCGTTCATAAGCAAAAAAAATATCACTTCTTGAGGGATTTTTATTTTCAACCAAGAAGAAATAAATCCAAAAACTTGCCATGCCGATCGCAAATATAATTTCCAAGATAGCTAGTAATATGAGTTTCATTATATTCCCTTATAAAACTACTAAGAATGAAAAATGTTACTGAACAATTTTAACTATTAAAAATTTTGGTGATTTCATCCCTTTCATCATACCGTATCTCAGAAGTTTTTCCTTGAGTGATAATCAAATACTCATTAGTTGCCGTGAGATTTCCAATTTTACTCGCTATTATGCCATTATTTCTCATTAATTGTAGTAAAGAATCACTATCCTTATCCTCTAACACTATCAATAATGACCCTGATGAAAGTGTTTGAAGAGGATTTAATTTGAAAATTTCGCATAATTTTTTTCCTTCGGGTATGATCGGGATTTTTTCATATTCGATTTGAAATCCGCAATTGGAGGCTTTTGATAACTCCACCAAGCCCATAGCTAACCCTCCCTCGGTTGGATCATGCATAGAATGAATATTAAAATGCTTAACAGCAAGTAGTGCCTCTTTCATTATACTAATACCGGGATGAAATAGTAAATCTTTCGATCGTCGAATTACCTCTTCAGTTATACCCATATCAAGTAGCTGCTTTTCTTTTTCACGTGCAATAATCGAAGTACCCTCCAATGGGATCCCTTTTGTAAGTATGATCGCATCACCGGATTTTCCTCCACCGGATTGAACATAATTATCCCTCAAAACCTCCCCAAACATAGAACCAATGACAATAGGACGATTCAAATCATATGTAACTTCTGTATGTCCTCCAATTAAGAGTATTCCTAAGCGAAGACAAGCTGTTTGGATGTCCAAACATATCTTTTTTGCCGTCTGCTCAGTTGCAATTCCGGCCGGTAATAATATTGTTGCTTGAAACCATTTCGGAGTCGCTCCCATGGCAGCAATATCATTAGCATTAATGTTTACAACATAGTACCCAATGTCTTCAGTTGCAAATGTAATTGGATCGGTTTTAGTAACAAGATATTTACTGGAATTTTCCATAGAGATAATTGCAGCATCTTCTCCTATACCAAAACCGAGTATTACTCTCTTTTGAGATTCATTATAAATCTCTTTATAGTTTGATTGTTCCAGAGTTTTCAGAATCTTTGGGGAGTTATAGGCTTTAAAAATCTCGCTCAATAATTCCATACTCAACTTTCCAATAGGTAAAACTTTTTCTTCTTTTGGTGTTTTTTTGGGAGGTGTCACTTTATCTTAACCTTTATTTGGGAAATTCATGATAGCGTTTTCATAGTTAATAATCACCCGATTAATAACTGCGTTCGTTTCCAGTGGTTCGGGATAAATTGAAATATCTTCAGCATCTATCTCCATTATTTCTTTTGAATATGTGCCCGATTGAAATCCCCCAATTAACGCAATTATTTCTGCTGTTCCATTTTTAAGGAAATTGAATATTTCATTTTGAGAGATTAAGGTTCCTTTCGAGGTAAACCTCAAAATTTTTTCGGGATTTAACATTTTGATCAATCCTCGCAAATTCACCCTAATGTTGTTCATTAATATGTTTCCATGATTATTACTGGAAGAATTTTGAGATTCTTGAGAATTTTTCACAGGAGTTTTTATTGCTTGGATCTTTTTTTCATTCAACAATTGGTACATCAATCCCTTGTAACGAATGTAATCTTTGGGAGGCCGAAGGATTGGATTTACTTCATAAACATTATCATCGTAGGTATGAAAATACATTCGTAATTGCTTTTGCTTATTTATGGGACTGGTTAGACACGATAAAAGGTATTGATGCAGGATATCTGGTCTTCCACGTTTCTCATTATCGGGCAAATTTTTCATAAAAGAATGATGCAAAGCAATATCAAGAATGCGTCCCGGATTTCCAAATTTCTTGGCATTATTCAGCACAGATGGATGTCCACGATATCTACTAGGAACTATTTCTAATGCAGTTTCAACTAAAATTAAGTTTAACATTATAATCCTTACGTTTTCGATTTTTAAGTAGATTTTTGCTTAAAATATATATGAATAGTTTTGTTACAATTTAAACACGTAATTACGTAACGAGATCCTCTCTTTTTCCTTGATTGTATACGATGTCTACTAGATACTCCTGGGATGAGCAATTTCTTACATCTATGGCAGATCATCTTCTTATATTTAGTAGGAATACTGACTTTTGCAGACATGGAATACTTCCGAGCTAAATCTACGTAACGATTTGCAAATTCGGAATTTTTCGAATAGATAACAATGGCGTTTTCCATTAGATATTCTATACGTTCTAATGCAAGTTTTTGGATTATTGTGTTTTGTTTTCGAAACCGACTGGGTTTTCTACGTTTTCTTCTTAAAACTTGCTTGGTTTTTTTCTTTTGTGCGGATCTTGGGGTTGGTTTAGTAATTTTTGAATTATTGCTGTTTAGCTCCATTTTTAATCTATTTTATTTGGGCTTTTCTGAAAGGATTACCGAAGATCCACGGATCTCAATTACTTCAAAATTTGTATCCGAAAGTAGATCTGAAATTAAATTTTTTATGGAATAATCGGAAGATAATGCTGTTTTAAGAACCTTTATTTTAAGGAATCTATAACGCTTAATATTTTGAGAAATTTCTTTCTTAATCCCTGAATTTACCCCATTCTTTCCAATTATGATTCTCGCTTTATTTTTACGAACCTCTTGCAACTCCATCGGCATAATCTCCGTGCTACGTCTGCTTTGTATAAGTTA
This sequence comes from Promethearchaeota archaeon, assembly GCA_016933055.1. Taxonomy (GTDB): domain Archaea; phylum Asgardarchaeota; class Lokiarchaeia; order Sigyniarchaeales; family Promethearchaeaceae; genus AMARA-1. Next base: position 88,751 of record JAFGBS010000014.1, read on the forward strand.
AGATAGTTTATTAATTCCCATGGTACGGATCCTATTATCTGCGAAAGAAGAGAAAAAATTTTATTCTATATTGCATTGGAGGGATCATCTCAGATTAATGTAGGTAAAATTGATTCAATAATGTCCAGTACAAGTGTATCAGTCTTTGATGTGTTTCCCATTGACTTAATAAAAGCGGTTGCAGAGAAATTAAAAACAATCCCGGGTATAACTCCACCAGAACAATCTAAATTCTGGAAAACCGCGAGCTTTAAGGAGAAATCTCCCATAGATCAAGAGAATTTTTGGTATGTCCGATGTGCATCCTTACTTCGAAAACTTTACGTCCGTAACGAAATAGGTGTGAATAAACTTCGAAAAGAATATGGGGGAAGAGACAAAAATCACATGCATAAGAAACACAAACAACCTGGATCAGGGGCAATAATTAGAAGATGCTTACAACAACTTCAGAATGTGGATTTAGTAAAAACTACTGAGAAAGGTAGAGCTTTAAGCCCAGCTGGAGTATCTCTTCTAGATAAAACCGCATTAGAGATCTACAAAGAAAATCCAATATCACGGTTTACTGAACTCTCAGAATAAAAGATTAATCGGAAGCTGCATACCATGTCAGATGAGGAATTAGATAAAATTCGGCAGAAACGATTAGAAGAATTAAGAAGGAAACAAGCTCAACATCAGCATTATGAAAATATACAGAGACAACAAGAGGAGTTTGAGCAACAGAAAGAAGAAATTTTACGTCAAATTTTATCTAGTGAAGCACGATCACGGCTTTTAAATTTACGGATTAGTCGTCCAGATTATGCAGAATCCATAGAAATGCAGTTAATTCAATTATTCCAACAAGGAGTACTCCAATCGCAGATGAATTTACCCTTATCTGATGAAACCTTTAAATCAATTCTCAAAAAAAGTCAAGAAAAGCAGAAGAGAAACACAAAAATTAAAATTATTTAATGAATCACAAAAAAAGTGTAATAGAAATGGCCACGGGAAGTAAACGAACTCTAGGTAAAAAAATTCGAAAGGCTAAGGCCCTACGACAAAATAGAAACATGCCTACATGGATTGTAATGAAAAGTAAGGGAAAAGTGAGGTATAGTCCACACTCCAGAAGACACTGGCGATCCAGTAAGCTTGATCTCTCTTAAACAAGGTGAAGATGATGGCAAAGAAAAAATCAACTTCAAAAAAATCAGAATCTCCTGAAGTAGAAACCGATGAATTGGAAACCAGTGAACAGATTGATTCTTTATCAATTGATGATGTTGCACAAGAATTAAGTGCCTTTGAAGAAGAACCCTCCGAAGTTGAACGGGAAATTTCTGCTGCAGAAGAAGAATTCGAGGAAGAGATTCAAGAAGAACGGATTTATACAATCCCTCTTGCAAGGGAATTTCAGAAAGCTCCAAATTGGAATCGAACAAAGCGTGCGATGAAGGTTCTAAGGAAATTCGTTACCCGACATATGAAACCCGAAGCATTATATATTTCACAAGAAGTAAATGAACTTTTATGGGAAAATGGAATTAAAAAACCACCACGCAAAATTCGTGTTCGCGTCACGAAAAGCGTGGAAGGATTAGTAAGAGTATTTCCTGCATAAAATAAAATCGGAATCAAGGGGCTTTCATGGGAATTTTAAAAGATAAATTGTTTGGTAGTGTTGATCTCGGTGTATACATGGCAATCAATAATAATTTTTTATTTATTCCTAGAAATACCCCTCCTGAAAAAATAGAAGCTTTTCACAAACCTTTCAATAACACAACTTCGGATTTTTCCATCGTTACTACTAGCATTAATCAAAGTTCCTTATTGGGTGTATACATAGCAACAAATTCTAATGGAATTCTTGTTCCTTCAATTATTTCAGAATCAGAATTAATGGAAATCACGGAATATAGTAAAACTTATGATGTACACATAGAAATCTTGGACTCTACCGACAATGCCTTAGGTAATTTGATATTATGTAATAATTACGGATGTGTTATTTCTTCGGAATTAGCAGAAAATGTGAAAATAATACAAGAAGTTCTAGATGTTGAGGTAATGATTCTTGATTATGCTCAAAATAAACTTCCGGGTTCATCGGGTGTTACAAATAATCATGGGTGCTGTGTTCATCCTCTCACCTCCGAAAAACAGGCAGAATTAATCGGAGAAGTATTAAGAGTGCCAGTTGATGTTTCCACTATTAATATGGGAAATCCATATGTTCGAGCGGGTTCAATTGTAAATGATTTCGGTGGAATTTTCGGGTATGATTCCTCTGGTCCTGAACTCATGAGGATTTCAAATGTATTGAACCTTTGAATGGCCGAATTATCTTAGTTCCATTTAATTAATTATAATCTTACTCTATTAACTTATTTTTAAGCTCACGAGTCGTTTTAGGAACCTATTTTCCTCAAATCTAATGAAGGTCGATCCCGAACTAAATATAATTTACCGATTTAGTTAAAAAACTCTGCCATCCCGTGAGATCTTTTGGTAAAACGGAGAAGAAGAACGGAAGAGATTCAAGTTTTCCTACTGAGAACTGTCGTAAATAAAATCGAGAATAAAATTGATAAAGTATCTAATCTTTTTCTTTTCAAACCAGGAAAGTTGAACGATGTCAAAAGTAAAAGTATTCCGTGTAGAAGGAGAATATACCAAAGAACACCAACGATATGTGTTTCGAAAGGAAAAGAGAGCACTGACCAAAGAAGAAGCGATAGAACTCGTTCTATCAGAAATTACCTCAATCGGAATTTATCGCCGCCAAATTAAGAACCTTGCAGTAAAAGAACTTAAGGAAAATGAGATTAAAGATCCTTTAATATTACAGCTGATGGAGAATCAATAAAAATTGTGATCAATTTATGACTGAATCCCCCGATTATCAACAGCTTCTTGTGCATGCCTATAATCTTCAAATGCAATTACAAGCCTCCATGAATGAATTATCTCAAGTAGAAAATATGCTTGAAGGACTCTCTCTCACTAATGAAGTAATTGATGGGCTAAATGAGGCACCTCCCAATCAGGAAATAATACTTCCCATAGGAAGTTACGCCTATATAAAAGCTAAGATACCGAATCCTGATAATTTCCTAATTCATATAGGACGAAAAACAGTCGTAGAGCGTGATTCCAAACAATCTTTGGATCTCATTCGAAAAAAACGAGATCAATTTCAAAAACAAAAGGATACACTAAAAAAAATTGTTGATGAACTTACGCAGAAATTGAAAGAGATTGAACCTTATGTTACTCAATTTCAACAACAATATCAACAACAACAACTTAACCTTTCATCAAAAGATCTAAATGTTTAAAGCCCAATCATCTATTTCTCTGTATTCCCTCTAAGTGAGAACATCATGTTTTCTAAACTTCGAAATTCTCTTAAAAATTTAGGCAAAAGAACTCTAAATGAATCAAATATGGAAAAAACATTTGAAGAGTTGGAAATGACCCTTATTCGGAATGATGTTGCAGTAGATGTGGCTTCCGAGATCTGCGAAATTACTAAACGAAACATAGTTGGAGAGAAAGTAGGGATATTTTCTTTGAAAAAAAGTTTGTTAGATGCATTGCGGGTAGCCATTCAAGAAATCTTAAGTATGGATGACATCTCTTTTAGCTTATTAGATCGAATCCAGGAAAAAAAGAAAACAAATCAACCATACGTAATTTTAGTGCTGGGAGTTAATGGTACCGGAAAAACAACAACTATCGCTAGGTTATGTAAATTATTCAAAGATCACAAAATAAGTACAATTGTAGCAGCAAGTGATACTTTTCGCGCAGGCGCAATCGAGCAGCTTTCCATCCATATGGAGAATGTCGGAATTAGGGTCGTAAAGGGACAATATAATTCTGATCCGGCATCAGTTGGATATGATGCAATTGATAGTGCGATGGCAAAAGGGATCGATGTAGTAATCATAGATACTGCTGGGCGTCAAATAACAAATAAAAATCTTATGGAAGAACTCAAGAAAATAAAACGGGTAAATAATCCGGATTTAACGCTGTTTGTAGGGGATTCACTAGCTGGAAATGACGTATTAAATCAAGCAGAAGCCTTCAATAGCTCATTAGGAATTGATGCATCAATTATCACAAAAGTAGATGCTGATGCGAAGGGAGGAGCTGCACTTTCCATCGCCCATATCACAAAAAGACCAATATTGTATATTGGAATTGGTCAAGGATATGATGATCTTAAACCATTCGATCCAGAATGGTTTGTAGAAAAACTCTTGGGATGAACTATATGAAATACGATGGAACCAATGTTTCTCATAAAAAATTTAAAGCTAAATTCCGTACTAGGGTGAATTTAGTTTGGGGAAAAGTAATTCCTACCAGTAAAAGAGAAGCTTTAGCATATCCCCAGGGATTTCCTGCAACATTATATTTGACTGATCGCAGAATATTCGTCACGGGAACTTTCATAGAGAAAAAGGGATTATTACAGAAGAAAAGCATGAATACGGTTTATTTTGAAGCAGGATTGCAGTATGTAGATAAATACAAGCTAGATATATATAAAAAAGTAAAATCTGGTTATATCTCCTTTAACTCTCATGGAGATGTCCATGAAGGTGTTATTCATTTTCTACGATTAACACGTGAAATGATCCGTACATTGCAAGAAGCAATTGAAAATGTGAAAGATATTAAGAAATTAAGAGAAAACACAGGCATTGTCATTCTTGGGCAAGATCCTATAGAAATACTCAAAGAACGCTTGAGAAAGTAAAAGAGTTTCATTATCTCTTCGATGTAATAATCCAATGTTTACTTATCGAACAACCTCTTGAAGAATAACTCTTAAAAGTAAAAGAACTTAGAGAGTTAATTGTTTGGGATTATTTTTGTAAATATGTATCTAAGTCTAAATTTTTCAGCCATTCCAAGGTAATTTGAAGCCCTTCTTTATATTTAATTTTAGGTGTCCAGCCTAATTCCCTTTTAGCTTTCTCTATTGAAAATTCTAATCTGGAACCAAGATTTTTTACTGAGTAGGTTGTTAATAATGGACGTCTGGTGCGCTTGATCAATAAAGCCCATTTTTCCATCATCCATGCGATACCTAATGCTAGGAAATAGGGAATCCGTGTTTTTACAGGAGGCATTTCCATCGCTTTTGCAATTTCTTGGCATAATTCTTGGAGAGTCGTCATTTCACCATCATGAATTAAATATCCATTCCCAATAGCACAAGGTTCAGTACTGATCAGCATTAAAAAATCAATAAGATTGTCAATATAACAGGGCCAAACATGCACATTTTTCCTCCAAAATAGCATGTTTTTCTTTAGGATTGCTTCCGCTAAGGTTGGTATGAATGTAGTATCCCCTTTACCAAAGATCCAAGTACCATAAACCATTGTTATTGGTAATTTGTGGAGGTTATAATACTTCCATGCAATTTCTTCAGCATCGATTTTTGTGTCACTATAAGGTTCACCCCATTTTTTGTAAGGAAAGGTTTCATCCATTACTATTCCTTCCTTCAATCCAAACACATCATTGGTGCTCATATATACCAATCTCTTTACTCCCGCTTCTACAGCAGTTTGGCATAAATTTTCCATTCCTTTGACATTTACTTCATGAAACAATTTCCAGGGTGCCCAATCCGTAACAACACCTGCACAATGAAAAATTATATCCATCCCACTACACGCTTGTCGTAGAGATTCAATATTTCTCATGTCTCCAATCATAATCTCTACTCCCAATTTCTGCAATTCATTTTTTTTGGGGTCATTTTGGAGTAGTAATCCACGAATTGTATTTCCTTGTGTGATATTGGCTGATACGAGATGAGTCCCAATAAACCCGGATGCACCAGTTATTAATACTTTCGCCATTCTTATTCTACTACCATATCTAGAACGTTCTTATATTTAAGACTTTAATCCAAACTTCGAATGGCATTACCACAATGTTAAAATGTGATCAGACGTTGAGTTACTCACCAAAAGCAACCTCGCACCGATTGTATAGTGGTTATTGATTCTTGATCAACCATAAAGTATCTTGGGCTTCCATAGCTTAGAGATGTCATCATTTCTGGCTTGAAGGGACCCAAGGAGCCGGGTTCGACTCCCGGTCGGTGCATTCTTATTCATGAAAAATTTTTTTATCCATGTTGAGAAGTATCATGATGTTGAAGGAGAGGTAATATATTGTGTTAATCGAATTTTTTCCTTGCTAGTTTTTAGTTCATGAAAATGAATTTAGGTTGGAGATCACTCACAACTACATCAATAGGGAGAGCTATACAGTGAACCATATCCAAAAATTTCGGGAATTAATCAATGAAATTGATATCAAAATTGCAGACCTGATTGAAGAACGAGTAGAAATTGCTAAAAAAGTCGGGATATTAAAATCTGAAATGGGACTACCCGTTATTCAACCCGAACGTGAGGATGAAATCATCCGTGATATGAAAAAAACCATAAAATCTATCTCCCCAGAATCCATTAGTGCCATTTGGAATGAAATCATCCGAGCGTGCCGATCAGTTGAAGAAGGTCAATTTCGAATTTGTTATTTGTCTGGAACAGATAGTGGATTAGCTAGCGAAAATTTTTTTAATTCAGCAAATTCCATCATTACTCCTTTAACAACTTGTGAAGAAATAAGCACGAATATTGTTGAGGGGCATTACCGATATGGAGTGATTCCCATTGAAAGCTCTTCAGAGGGTACCATTAAGGAATCATTAGATATTCTCATTGAACATGATCTAATTATTTACGGAGAAGAATTTATTCAAAACTCAGATGAGTCTTATACTCGCTTTCTAATCATTTCTACCCAAGAACACGAACCTACAGAAAATGATAAAACCTCCATCATTTTTGTAACTTTAGATAAACCAGGGCAATTAAGTAAAGTAATCCAATTGTTTGCTGAAATGAACATAAATCTCACTAAAATTGAATCTCGGCCTCGAAAGCGCGATAATGATACGTGGGAATATGTATTTTTCTTGGAATTCGATGGAAATTTGCACGATTCCCGAATTACGGCGATATTGGATCAGATGAGTAATTTTACAACATGGATTAAAGTATTGGGGTCCTATCCAAAAAAAGCAGAAGTATGAATCCATACACTAAAATAACTTGTCCACTAGATGGTTAACTATGAATGATCAACGAGCGGATGGCCGCCAGTATGATGAATTACGACCTTGTAAAATCACAAGACATTTTCTGTATAATGCCGATGGCAGTTGTTTAATTGAAATGGGGAGAACTCGAGTATTGTGTGCTGCCACTGTAGAATCGAAACCGGTGAAATGGATGAGTTCAAATAGCTCTGATTCATGGGTAACAGCAGAATATGGATTGATGCCAGCATCCGTAGGGAATCGTGTACGCCGCCCTATTGGGTATCCAAATTCACGATCTATAGAGATTCAGCGGTTAATTGGTCGTTCCATTCGAGGAGCGTTTGAGTTGGAGGGGCTTGGAGAATGCACCATACGAGTTGATTGTGATGTGTTAGATGGAGATGGGGGCACCAGATGCGCATCAATTACTGGAGGTTTTGTTGCTGCATTCGATGCCTTTATTTTGGCAGAGGAGAAGGGATTTATTCATAAGTTCCCTGATTACAAGGTAACTGCTGCGATTTCAGCAGGCATCGTGGAAGGAAAAGCCTTATTAGATTTAAACTATAATGAAGATTCCCGAGCAGATGTAGATGGCAACTTTGTATTAGATGAAAATGGAAACTATATTGAGATTCAATGCTCCGCGGAACGAGTAAATTTTGATCACTCGCAACTTTCAGAGCTATTAAAACTTGCAGAAAAAGGCACGAAAGAATTAATAGAGTATCAAAAAGAAATCTTAGAACTTTAATAGGTTCATAATTTTAACCAGAACTAAACAAATGAAAAATTTTTTTATTCTTCATATCTATATATGCTTTTATTTTGGGATATCCATTTTGTTGAATGTGTCTGGATACAATTGTGACTCCGATCAGTTTTTTACCGTTAAAATTTGAAAATAAATTTAATTCGGGATAACATTTTTGTGTATATTTAATATCTTCCATCGACAATATTCGAATAACTGTATCAAATTTTGGATTTTTTTTTGTAAATTCTTGATATTCCAAGGAAGTTTGTAAAATTGGAACAATATCTTTCACCTTTACCATGCTACATGCCTTTGGATTGTTTTAATTCGGATAGTGTTCTTTCCGCAATATCAACAGCTTCCTCTGCTCTCTTCTTTTGTTTTTGAAGCTCTTCCCGTAAGGTTTTCTGTTTATTAAATAAATCCAAGTTTTCTTTTTTTAGGATCTCAATTTGTCTGGTTTTTTCCTCAATTATTTCCATTAAATGATCTCTTTCCTCAACTAACGAATTCGATAAGGATTCATATTCGGTAAGAGTTAATATTTTTGATGTTCGTCGTTCGTGAGCGTTTGATAATTTATCCGGGCTTGTTGCGTTCCGTAGTTGTCGGATTAAAGGGGATATAGAAAATAATTCTGCATCTGGTACCAGATCCGTGATATTGAATCCAGCTCCGCCGTGTAAAGTATATCTTTTCCGTATTTGGATTTGGATAGGGTTGAAAGGAACAATCTCCCCTGCAATAATTGATTCACCGGGATTTAACATTTGGATTATTTCTTCATCCTCTTTTAATGAAAGCCCCTCTGCGGATTTACAGGTTATATTTATGTCATTCAAATCTGTCAATTTATGAATTATCCACGTACCAGCTTGAGATCGAATGTTCACATCGAGGGCTTGTGGTCTCTGTGTTATTATTGCCAGATTCATTCCAAACTTTCTTCCTTCCATACTAATTAGCCTTACTACATCAGAAAGTGGATCTTTCTGTTTCCCACAAAATTCATGCGCCTCATCGATAAACAGAAAATAAGGAGGAATCTTGCCCTTACTTCCTTCTTCATAGAGGGAATGAAGGAGTTTTAGAACAATTTTTTTTTGATTTTCAATCGATAAACCCCGTAAATTGATTATAATACATTGTCCATGGGTAACAAGTTCTTCAGGTGGTGCCAAATAAAGATAATCTAAATCGAGATCTGCATTAGGATTGTAGGTTTTATCAGCAAATTCTACAATGTGATTTGCAAATGCGACAGCGGGGTCCTCAATTTGAAAGAACGGCTCATCTTTAGGGAATTCTTGCTCTATTACTACTTTTAGGCTGGAATACTCCGCATGCCTATCAATAATAACCACGGGGACATGTTGTTTAATTAACTCTTCCACTAAAACTCCCACGGTATAGGATTTTCCTGATCCAGACTTCCCAGTAATAAAGATCCTTCCAAAGGAGTCTAGTTGAAAATATAAAGGAATATGAGTAGAAATTAGATTTCCTAGATAGAGAGAGTGTCGGGGTTCCTTTTCAAGCTGCAAGATAGTTTGAATTTCATGAGGGGCTGCTAAATAGATTGGTTTCTGTTGAAAAGGGGTTTTAGGAATCTCTCCCAGAACACGTACTTGGGCATATAATTGTCCGTTATCCCGCCAGATTTTTTGAATAGAAAGTAAAAAATTCTGATTTTCATGATTAATTGTTAAAAAATCCGTTCTACGTAACTTTGTATTCCATTCTGGATGCACTTGTATCTTAAAACCCATGCATGTAGTTATTCCGTCCACTTCTGCAACTGGATTTTCACTCATTGTTATACAACATGATAATACAGTTTGAATATTTAAGATTTAGTTATCAAATGTTCTTTAGTTGTTTTTTTCTTTCCTTTGGATTTTAGTTTCAATGAATAGACCTTGGATATTTGAAAATTCCCATCGCATTTATCGCATGGCATGATGGTCTCTTTAAAGACAAAATCTCCCTCAGCATAATCATGCACACGCTCATATCCGCATTTTTTGCACTTTAGAATGGAAATTGTATGCCGAACTTCCTTTTTCTTTTGGGGAACAGGAACCATGACCGAACTAGCCATACACAATAATGTGATGCCAAGAATTAGGTATGTAGTGTTAGTGGTATCTCCTGACTGAGAAAATTGGATTAGGACAAATCCACCGCCAAGTAATAAGAATCCTATTATACCCTTAAGGACTGCCTTCCACGATATTTTTCTCTTCAGTTTTTCCTCCACATCTTCTTCTTCTTCATCTATCATGGTTTTCATGTAATTTAAAAGATGATTGTACTTAAGTTTGTCTCTTACGTCCTAAAATTAATTTGGAACGTTTTAATTAAAATGACAAACTTTTTTTTGAGATACATTTTATCTAAGCGTAGAATATTGATTTTCTTACCAATTTAACCTTAAACTGATTATAATGATACTGCAAACTGATACTCCATGGTGGACCTATATTATCAATATTTTATGGTTCGTTATGATTTTTATTTCTGTATTCTATGGGACAAAATTACAAGCATATCGTTCTGCCAGAACAATTAGTGCCGCTTTGGAAGATCTCAAAAAATGGGATTCAGATACCCGTGCTAGAACTATTAAGAAACTTAAACAATTTAGTGATAAAAATCTTACAATAAAAGATTTAGAACGAAAATTGGACATGTTTCTAAACTATGTTGCCATCACTCCTACTGATTTAGACCCAGCTGGTATTATCCCGAAAATTGAGCAAGTGATGGATGTAAGGGAAGACAGATGGATGGAAGAGGTGAAATCCATAGCAGTGAATGCAGATTCTACTCAATTACATAATCTAGAGAATTTGTTAGAAGCGGCTCAAGCAGTTAACCAAGTATACCGGATAGTACTTCATTACCTTTTACTTGGTAAGAAAATGAAATCCTATATCCTTTTATTGCAGGTAGAAATGCAACTAGCTATTATAAAAGCAATGGCCAAAGCATACGTTGCAGCAGCTAGTGCCTTTGAAGAAGGAAGTCCAATAGGGGACGCGTTGGGTCCAATGGTAGTGGCAAATTTAATTCGGGATATTACAAAATCCGATTCTACGCCATATGCCGATATTGCATATGAGACCATTTCTCAAGAAGCGCAATTTGAGGGAAGAAAGGTATTCATCGTACGAGCCAAAGGTCCTGGTGGAACTGTAGGAAAACCAGGAGAAGGTATCAAGAAAATAATTGAGAAAAACCCCAATGAAGTAAAACTAGTTATAATGATTGATGCAGGATTAAAATTGGAAGGAGATAAAACAGGCTCGGTTGTAATTGGAGTAGGTGCTGCGATTGGAGGAATTGGAGTAGAGAAATTTAAAATTGAAGCTTCCTCCACTGATAATAAAATACCAATCGATGCAATTATTTGCCGACAATCCCTTAAGGATGCTATTACCACAATGAAAAACTCTATCACAAATTCTGTTCCCAAAATAGTAGATATCATCAAAGATACGATTCGGAAAAGAGTGAAAGAAGGAGAAAGTGTGATCGTAGCAGGTATTGGAAATACTATAGGAATTGGGATATAAAAAGAAGTAATTAAAACAAAGTTTTCAATTTATCAATTTTTTCATTAACCTTGAGAAAAATCCGTTCTACATCTACATCAAATCTATTCTTTAAGATACTATCTAAGGATGCATAATCGAATTTTATTTTCTTCCCACTTTCCTTCTGAAGTCTTCTCTCCAATTCCTTTCGATTATCAATTACCTTACTTTCTACATCATTTTTTAGTAATACACTCAATTCTATGATGTTTACTATAGTATTATGCAGAATTTGCATGATTTCTTCATCACTCTGCTTATTGAAATCAACCATTTTTAGCAATGATTCCTCAAGGGTAAACCGTTCCATTCGAAATCGTTCTTTAAATATTTCTGGTTGCTTTATGATAGCCGTCAGGTCTGCGTTAAATAAAAATGCTTGTTTATGCTTGGAACTGTATACTGTTTTTCGAACTGTTCGATTGTATTCCCTCATAGTACACACTACGATTTCTGGACAATAAATTCCAAATAATTTTTGAAAAAATGGACCTAAATTGTCATGGAGGTATTCTTGTTCCGTTATACAGTATATCTCGTTGTTATTTAAAGCGCTACGTAGACTTTTATAAAAAATTTCATCCCCAAAGATGGCTTTTATAATCTGTATAATCCCTTTATCCCCAACCTCTATCCTCTCTTCCAAAGGTTCCTCTGATGGTGTAAACGTTAATTCATAATCAGAAGTTTCGTATCCCCTCACTATTCCGTTATTGTCAACAAAAATTTGAAATGAATGCTCACAGATAGTATCAACTGGACAAAATATCGATGTTAGCCCTTTACCCGTACCCGAAATTGCCATAGCTGGGATAAAAATATAGTCATCAGAATTACATACTGGACATACGACATGGATCTTTTTTTTCTCTTCTGGAGTAATTTCCCGTTGCATGATTCATCATAATCGATTCTTATAAACATTAATGGATTGTTTTTCCTTTTTATTCTTTGGTTTCCCGCTTATATAAAAATGAAGGAAGCATCACTTACGAGAAAGGAGATCATGAGCACTAGATTCAATTTTACCAGCATGCGTTATCTTTCGGATGACAATTTGCTTAGCCTCTTGAATGGTTCTTGCTCCCCCATATACTAATCCATTTTTCAGCCCTTCACATAACTGATCCAATACACCCTTTACAGATCCTACAAAGGGAACATAATCTGAAACTCCTTCTGCAAGCTTTTTCACATTAGCATATCGATCGAATGCATAAGGACCGGTGGAACGTGCTTCTTTAGAACCCATCCCTCGATACACCTTTACCTTTCTACCACCAATAGTATCTATATACCCAGGAGATTCAGTGCAACCCGCAAAGAAATGACCTGACATGGTCACATCAGCCCCTGCAGCAAACGCTTTTGTTAAATCACCAGAATTGATAAACCCACCATCTGAAATTAAAGCAATTTTTGGATTGTACATTTGAATAGCGTCCGCCACCTCGGCAGTAGCGAATAAGGTGGGAGCACCAATACCAGTTTGGATGGTCGTTATACAGATACTTCCTGAACCCATCCCAACTTTTAATCCAATCAATTTATCCTCAGGGAAATCAAATTTCGTTAAAATTCGTTCGGCCGCTTCAAAGGTTCCAATATTCCCCAATACTATTGGAGTTTGAGTAATGTCCATAATCTCCTTAATTCCAGTTAAGTCATTGGACTTATACACATCCGCGACATCAGTAAAGAATATATCGCATAATTCATCGATTTTTTTAAAGGTTTCTAGATCAAATGGATTTTTGGGTAAGTTCGGGGATATTCCCAATCCGCATAATAATCTACCTTCCTTATCCTTTGATGCATCGGGAAATTCCGGGCGTAAATCTTTTCGGGTGATCAGTCCAACCAATTGATTTTGGTCATTCACTAAGGGTAATTTTTCTTTGCGAATTTCATAGAGTTTTTGTTGAGCTTCTTCTCGAGAAATCCCATCCATACTGCAAATAGGATTTTTTGTCATTATTTCTTCTACTCGATATTTTTGATTCTGATCATAAGGTAGATCCCTAGCAGTAACAATACCGATCACTCTATCATCATCATCGAGAACTACTAGTCCACTAACTCCAAATTGGTCCATTTTTTGCTTTACTTGTACATCTGTATCCTTGGGATGAACTGTAGCGACTTCACGCACAATAAATGATCTTGCTCGTTTTACTTTTTTCACCATCATTAACTGCTTTTCATATGGACAATTCCGATGGATAACCCCCAACCCCCCTAGAAGAGCCATTTGAATAGCCATTTCTGTCTCTGTAACGGTATCCATAGCCGCCGAAAAAATCGGAATTTTAAAAGAAAACGGTCCGATCATAGTTTGAATATCAATATCTACCGGATCAAAATTTGTAAAACCGGGCACACAAATAATATCGTCAAAAGTTAACGCGTACCCATTTTGAGAATCAACTTTTTTTCGAAAATAATGAGTATCGTTTGAAAAATTATTCTTTCCCATGTAAATAGAAAAATTGCAATTTTTATAAATTTTTGGGATAGAAGCCGCGGGAAGGAGGACCCCTCATAGTTATATAAGTTCTTTAAGAAAGCAAGGACAAGTAAAGAATTAATTAAAAAGGAATGACACCAAATATAGTAATGACAAACAGATCGGGTAACTTCAATTTATGACTGGTAAATACCTCTTTAAAATAGTTCTTGCCGGAAGTGGTGGTTGTGGGAAGACCACTCTATTGAATCGTTATACAACAGGTCAATTCAATTCTGATACAAAAATGACTATAGGAGTAGACTTTGCAGTGCATTATTTGGAATTATCAGAGGATCTGGGGACCGCTACCCTCCAAATATGGGACTTTGGTGGAGAGGAACGATTTCGAACCATGTTACCTTCATTTTGTCAAGGCGCATCAGGTGCTTTATTATTTTTTGATTTAGTTAGGACACACACTTTTTACGAATTGGATGAATGGATTAGCATCATACGTCGAAACACCCAAAATATACCTATTATTTTACTGGGTGCAAAATATGACTTAATTGAAAACCCTCGTGATTTAAATATCGATCCACAACAAGTGATGTCTTTTATTCGGTTCAATAAAATTAAAGGGTATCTTAGTATTAGTTCTAAAACGGGATATAATGTCAATGAAAGTTTTGATAAACTTGCTGAATTAATGATCAAACCGAAATGATGACATTCATCAAGGGGAAGGTAGTCTAGCTTGGTATTTTGAATCATATTTTGGATTTAAACCGAAATGATGCTGCGTTCGGGACGCAGAGGTCGGGAATTCGAATTTCCCCCTTCCCATTTTTACTCACTATTGGTATCCATATTTAGATCGGATTAGGAGAACAATTATTCGAGAAAGATGCAATTCCTTTGTAAAAAAAGCACGAGGAGAGACAGACTAGGGTTGATACCCCCATGATTCCAGATTCGGATTGAACCACTAATGGATTACTCATAATTTCAATAAAATCTGATTGAGATAACACTTCATCTAATGTTAGATTCATTAAAAGTTCTTCCGTTACATTCTGACGCAATTTTGAATATTGTTTGTCCTGCAAATATTGTTGCCAAAATTCATTAGTATAAGTATTGGTGTTTACTGCTTGGTTTGGTTGTTTAATGGTAATATTTCCAGGTATTAACTCTAAAGAAATAATATCTGATTTATTGGCGAGCATTAGATTCATACTGAGTGTACTTGGTTGTGAAGTGATATAGGTCAAGAATTCTTCAATATTGTCCGCAGAATCAAATGCTATTCTGGTCCTGAATGCGATCGGAGTATAATAGGAAGCTTTAACAAATGTCTTGACCACATTGATAAAAACGGAGTTTCCCATCGAATTCGTGCCACAAGGAAGGGAAAGTATCCCGCCGACTTTTAATCCAAATTGTGCTCGTTTCCCTTGAACTCGATGATGTACAAAAACCAGGGTGTGCTTGAAAATATTATTGAAATCGAAATTTTGACCGACCAATACAGATTCATTAGTTTTATATCCAACAACTGTACAACCGATTTCTATATTCTCATGGTTCGGAGAAGAAATTGTTGCATTAGGAAAATACTGTCCATATAATAAATCGATAAAACAATTCTGAAGCAATACGTCTTCATAGGAAATACCTAGTATTACCTGAGAGATTCCTTGCATTTCTTGGATAAATTCAAGTGGTATAAATGATTCGTACTTTTGTGCTTTTGAGATCATATCAGAATAGCTAAAACCATATTTACAGTTCAGAATACCAAATACTTGGAGAATTCGTTTTAAATTAGTGATTTGTGCAGAAAGAAATTTTCCTTCGAGTTTTCCGAGTTCAAATTCGTTTACGGCCTCGAGATATAAATATTTTAACCCATTATTTTCTATCCATCTTGCATGATTTTGATTCTTCGTGAAATAAGATCGTCTCGTTCCGATCGAAAACATCGAAATTGTAGTAGCAATAAAAAATAGGGAAAAAATTAACCATATTCCTTTGAATATCAGTCGATTTTTCCATTTACGAAGGCATTTGTTAAATATTATATTTTTCTTCATATCGAGTCGTTCCGAGAATGTTGCTTTTATTGGAATTTTCCAGAAAACTATAAAAACCTAGTATTTTCTTTACAAATCATTCGAGATATAAACAAGAAGAAAGGGAATGAAAAAATAGGAGAAAAAGTTGGAATAGTCTTTTTTTACCGTTTAGCTTCGGTAAAAAAAGAATAAACTATTTTTTCTTTTTAGTCATGGATCCAAATTCTGGATTCGTAGTTGGATCTGTAACTACGACACGCGGTTTCCAACCTACTGATTTCAGAACAGGTAATACTTTATCTTTCAAACTGGTGGGAACATCCGCCTCAACTCTTACAAATTTTGCCAGTTCTTCTGCATCAGGGAATCTGTTTCCATATTTTTCGCATATATCAATATAATGCGCAAGCTTTATGGCACGTCCTTTTACTCCATCAGCTGGTCGTATTACCAATTTTGCAAGCATTATCATGCATTCATTCAAATCCTCGGCAGTGACCAATAGATGCTCAGGGGAGGGGGCTTCTGAAACGGTATCTCCAGTTCTTCCGTCAATAAGATCCCATTTTGAATCTAAATCGTCTCGTCCCAAATACATGCGTCGATATTCCGCAGAGTGGGGACCCACAACAACCGGAATTGCCAACCCATTAACATGAGACGCAATCGATGCGGCTTTTTGTGACATTGCACCCCAAGCTAATCCAACTGCTCCTACACGACATAATGAATAATCTGCAATTTCTTCGAAATTTGCACGTAACGGTCTTCTGGCAAATATATTGGCTACTTTACACACGGCTCCCGTGATATGGGGATTGGATACACAACTTCCAATATTCACTAGTCCACCCCTATCAAATGCACCCTCATATTCTTCGTATAAAGAAGAACCATTTGCGGTTTTATACCTTGCAATATCCATTGCACCACAACCTGTAGCAACAACAATGTAACCCCTTTGTAGAAATTCTTCTGCAATAAGTGCTACTTCATTTTGTTTTGAGTGATAATTCGCGCAGCCAACGATAGCAATGACTCCCGGAATCTCTCCCATTACTAGGGGGGCTCCTACGCTACGAATTTCAGTATCCCGCACAGGTCCACGACCCGCGCGCATCTTAAATTTCTCTGTAGCAATTCGCAATCGATCCGAGTAAACGATCATATTGAAAGGAGACAGTCCTTGAGAAATACAATCATCTTCGCAACGACCACAATTCAGACAATCATCCGCATAGGGGGCAATTTTATCAAATTTACCTTCTTTAGCCCATGACATAATGTCTACGAGAGGTAAATTATTGGGACAATTTCGCTGACAATTTCCGCATCCAGTACATCTCATGGCATCCGCTATAATCTCTTTTTCATCAGGGAGAAATTTTAAGCTCTTTCGGGATTCATGAACGCGCAATGCTGTCTCTACAGCAACTTTACCCACTTTCACTGGATCTAAAATCAGGACTCCAGGAACCTTGTAATCAGCCAGATCATTCACAATATCTTCCACAGGGTCATCTGTACGGTTGGGTAAACCGAACATACATTTATCATTGGTTGCAATGAACGGTGCTTTTATCTTGATGGACTCTTGATAGGTTTTTAAATTAATGCACTGTTCGTCCACCATAATAACATCGGGAACACCCGTTCTAATGTAATTTAATTGCTTGGAAATCGTCCCCACAACTTTTGCTGAATCATAATACCGTGTGAGATCAAGAGCTGTACAACAAATTGCTCCAATATCGATTTTGTCAGAAATTCCTTTTTTTCGTGCATAATCCACTAATTCAATACAAGGACTTACATTATGACCTATAGCCAGAATGTTGGGTTTATTTCTATCAATAGTTCCCATTCCAATTTCTACCAATGGTGCATCTGTGTCTCCTTTAGGAAATCCATAGGCTGCAATTTGCACTGCATCTGAGATCTCCATCCCTACACCATCAGCTAATCCTGCAGCAAAGGATTTCACTTCATAATCAATGTATGCACCTTCTTGACCGGTGTGTCCGGCCGCAAGAACATGGGTAATTTGGTGTTGTACCCAAGCCATCGCTTCTTTTAGATCAGATAATTTTTTGGGTTTAATACCAGTGATCAATCTTGTGATGGGCATTTCAACTTCGATTTCTTTCCCAAAATCTAAGGGTACGTCCCCATATTTTTCTAAAAGATAATGTAATAAATGGTCTCCATGGGCTGAGTGACAAGATGCACCGATGCAACACGCAATCGAAACAATTTTTGCACAGGCTCCACTGAGATCAATGCCACATGCACCTCGTCTCCCTTTAGATAAATTACATTTACCGTACGTACACAATTCACACACATCGTTTATGGGTTCATAAAAAGGAGGATATTTTTTCATCAATCTCATAAACCAATCTCGTAAATCTGCAATACATGGTTGAGGTGTTGGTCCCATTGGTTCCCATTCGGTTTGGTCTCCCACAAGCTTACCAATCGTCATTTCAAAACCTTTAATTTTACCAAAACGACCGGAATATTGCTCTACTGTAATTTTTGTTGAGTTTTCTGTCATTTATTTTACCTCAATATTCGAATATGTTTTTTGAGGAAATTTCCCATTCCTTTCCCGAATATATTCGATAATTTCCCTCTACCTGATATATGAATATGATCATGTAGAAGTTAGAGAGGAGGGAATACGGTGAACTCTCGTGAGAAAATATTCGAATTTTATGATATAAAGATAATGATGAACATTTCTCGGGATTTAGTGAATGGATTGCATTCTTAAACGAATTTAGAAGTATCGAAGAATAACAACGATTTATAGCGCTTCTATAAGAGATAACAATCCTGAAGCGATTATTAAGAACACTCCGGCAAGACCCCATGCTGAATTATAGTCTTGGAATAATCTGGGAACAACTCCAAAAATTACAGCCTCAAGTATCCCTCCAATCAGCAGTACATACCAAGTTGCTTTGATAAACCAACGAGGACCGAATACTTCAATAGATCCAAGAATGGTGATACAAATCAACATACCAAAAATAGGTAATATTACAGTTTGCACAGGATTTGGTGTTCCCAACCTAAAACTTTCAACCATCATCATAATGTGGAATACAATTGCTGTTATAGAACCTAGTGCAGCAAAAATCTTTGTTAATTTTGCATATTTGAACTTCCAGTGATCAAATGGTTTTTTTCTCTCTTTTGGCATATTTATCTTTCACTTGTTTAATAGTTCATAAAAAATCCATAAAAAGATTTACAAGAGTATCTATATAATGCTTAGGATTTAACTTCGAAATGAAGCAAAAGTCCTTTTTCTTCTTTGTACTTAATTTTACGGTTTTATAAAAATTGTATATTAAATTGCATGTAGTCTCAAAATCGGAGTAGTTAATCAGTTCCAATTTGTCAAAATGAAGTATTGATTCTAACACTTCTTTTGCCCCAATAAATCCATCTTTATCTAAAAATATCGCACAATTTGCAGCTGCTGCTTCTATGATAGTGATCCCAAATGGTTCATAGGAGGAAGTATGAAGGTAAATCGAACTCTTTTTAAGATGGTGTATCATTTGCTCAAGTGAAGTTCGTCCCAAAATTCGAATATATCGGTTTAATTTGTATCCATCTATGGATTGAATCAATTCTTGGTAATAATGTTTATCCAACGACTCCCCTATAAGTGTATAGGAAAAATTAACGCATCTCTTTTTAAGTTCATTTAGAATGGGTAAAATTCGCAAGATTTTTTTTTCTGGTACGATTCGGGAAATAGTGATTAGACGAATTTCTTCAGATTCTACCTGGTTTTCATTTATTTCAATTTCATTCAGAAGTTGGATAAATGATTTCGTTAGGGGGGGATAGAGAGTTTGCACTTTTTTTGCACTATGAGCTAAACACCACTCTAGATCAAATCTTGATAGTGTGATGATTAAATTAGAGTAGTTGATAATACGTAATTCCTTTTTCTGGATCTTTTCATAATCATCAAAAGATAAGAAATATTCTTCGTAAAAGGAAAATATTCGGAAGAATTGAGAAATCAGCTGAATATTCAATTTCTCTTTAAGGAAGATAGCTAAATCAAAAGTATGCCAATCTATAGCAACAATCAAATTTGGATTAAAATTCTGTAATTGATTCAGTTGTTTTATTGCTTCTTTTTGAAATCCATCCCAATCACATGAAGGACCGAGATTTTTCTTGGTTTCGATTGGGATCGTAATTACGGTGAGTAGTCCCAGGTCTATCCAGTGTAGTACTTCATTATCCGAGTCATATCCAAAGAGTGTGTTAGTAGGACAAAGAACCATTATATTGAATCCTTTTTCAAGTAATCCAAAAACTTGGATTCGTGATAAAGTACCATTCCCAGAAAAAATTGGTTGCAGAAAATCAAAAGTGAGATATATGATCCTTTCTCGGTTCATCTCAATTTATCACTTTTATTTTTATGATTTTGGTACTCATATACTTTGAGTTAAGAAGATATTTCGTTTAATTCATTTGAAATGTAACAAACAGTTTTAATATATAGCATCAATTGTTCTCGAATGTAGTAGGAGATTTAATGAAAAATGTCAGATCATTTAGATAAAAAAGAACAAATGCAACAAAGGCATGAAATAATTAAAGAGCGATTGCAAAAAATTAAGTATAAAGTCGTAATAATGAGTGGGAAAGGTGGGGTTGGAAAAACAACGGTAGCGGTAAATTTAGCTATTAAACTCGCTGCGTTAGGCAAAACAGTCGGTATTCTCGATGTCGATATAACTGGTCCAAACGTTCCGCTTATGCTAAATATGGAAGGAATGCGGCCCGAAATAAACACCGATACAAAAACCTTTCGACCGGTTATTGGTCCGATGAATTTACGAGTGATGAGTATGGCTTTCTTGCTAGAATCGAATGAGACTCCGGTGATATGGAGGGGTCCAATGAAAATGGGTGCTATTCGACAATTTCTAGCGGAAGCAGAATGGGGAGAATTGGATTATCTTGTATTCGATCTACCACCCGGTACCAGTGATGAAACATTAGATATAATGCAACTTATTGAGGGTGCAGGAATCGTGGTAGTAACTACCCCTCAAGATGTAGCATTACTCGACTCACGAAAAACCGTAAATATGGCTAAAACGATGGGTCGTCACATGCTGGGTATAGTAGAAAATATGGCGGGATATGTCTGTCCACATTGTGGGGAGAGTGTCAACATCTTCGGTATTGGTGGCGGGGAAAAAGCAGCAGAAGCATTAAAGGTTCCATTTTTAGGCCGAATTCCGTTTGAAGTTGATGTTCGTATCCATAGTGATGAGGGATTACCTTTTATTATCGAAAATCCGAACTCTCCCAGTGCGCTAGCGTTTGAAAAGATAGTAAAAAAAGTCCAAAATGTAATGGAATCCTAAAACAATTATTTTTTATTTTCCAGAGGTTAATTGGTATGTATGCAAGACACAGAAGAACGATCCGCATCTGATATGGTTTTATATGAGGAAAAAGGAAAAATTGCCTATCTTACCTTTAATCGTCCCGAAAAATTAAATGCTATGAATATTCCGTGCTTAAAACGGATACTGGATTTAGTCCAGCACGTCGATTCAAATTCCAATATAAAAGTACTTGTTATAAACTCAATAGGGCGAATGTTTAGCGCTGGTTATGATTTGAGTATCTTTAAAATGCCGATATCTCAAGAGGATATATCCAATTTCCTCGAAATCGCAGCAACTATTTCAAAATCTATACGTATGATTAAAAAACCTGTGATTGCTGAAATTCAGGGAAATGCTATCGGATTCGGATGTATAACTGCATTTGCAGCAGATTTTAGGTTCGTTGCGAATACCGATCCAGAGGGAAAACAGCCCTATTTTTACTTACCCGAATTGGGAATCGGCATTACTCCCGCTTCAGGTCCTACTACCCTCCCGTTGATTTTACTAGGGGGGCATCATGCAAAAGAGATGTTACTTGGGGATAGGAGAATTGCAGTTTCGGAGATGGATAAATGGGGTGCTGTAACTCAAATCTGCGAACCAGAGGATTTAAAGAAACAAGTGAAGAAATTTGCTCGTAATTTAGCGGAAAAAGATACAACCTTGTTGTTTTCCACAAAAACTGCATTAACCATCATGGAAAAACGATTTTTAGATGATTGTTATAATTTAGAGCGAGATCTTGCAATACATTGGGCAAAAAATTTAGTGACTAAAGATACAAGTGAATTGGATGGTTTTCTAGAGAATATGTGGAAAAAATATGGAAAATAATTGAGATTTAATCCCAAATTTCCTCCAATTCTTTTTTAGTTATATCCCATTTACGATCTTCAATTTCCTCAAGTTTTTCCTCTAACATGAACTTTGGAAGCGTATCCGTGGCTTTTAATCCTGCGCGACTGTTAAATTCACGTTCCATCTTAATTCCATCAACCGCCCATTGTATCCAATCTTCGGCAGTTCTGTTCCAACCATATCGTGCATTAAATAATTTCGCCCATTTCTGCGTACTATCATAATCAGGTCCCACAAAATAGCAACATCCTGTGGAATCGGCAATATAGATGAATATTTGGAGTTCTTTCGATATCATAACTTTATTCTTACGTTCATACACTTCTCCATAATCTTTATCAGAATATGCTTTTCTACCATGAATTGCCGGACCTGCAGTATGGTCAGCACCCATCGCAGAAGTGACGAAGGTTACTCCCATACCCTTAAACGAGCGAGGTTCGTAAGCCGGAAATCCTTGCCTTTTTACATGGGGAATCCGTTCTATTCCCATTTTCTTACCAAGCTTATAACAGCCCAATCCCAGTAATAGACTATCAGGATTACCCTTAGAAAAACCTTTCAATAAATCAACAACCCCTTTTCTGTCACCCCATTTCAATTTACCCGCTTCCATTAGCACGGCAAGACAATTTCCCGTTTCAATCGTATCTAACCCATTATCATCACAGTAATGATCTATCCATCCCAAAGTCTCTATGTCATCAATCATAAGGTTGGATCCATTCATGATCATAGTCTCATATTCCAAACTAGAAGTCAGATGTTCATCGTTTGCTGTTCGTAAGATGTTTGAACAACGTATTGCACACCCCGGACTACAAGCAACACCCTTTTTCCCATTATTTTTTGTAACAAAAGCATCCAACGCATCTGCATTTATATTTTCTACACCTCTAAATGACCCTCTTCGAAAGTTCTGAGTAGGTAAAGCATGGAGATGATTGACAGTATCAATGCCAATTGAAGTACCGTATTTTCTAAATACCTCTTTGGTTTCATTTAACGTTTTAAACCAATCCCGAGCAATGGAATAAAACTCCTCCTTATTTTTGTAAATCAACATTGATTTTGCAGGCGGATATACTACAATAGCTTTGATTTTTTTAGAGCCCATGACAGCGCCCAACCCCCCACGTCCCATGTGACGGGAGGGAAACCCCTCCATATCCATTGCGGCTATTGAGGAATTTATACATTGCTTTTCTCCTGCAAGCCCGATAGACAGAATTCCAACAGTATCACCATATTTTTCTTTCAACATATTCATTAACGGGTAATTATTAATTCCTACGAAATTAGTTCCGTCTTCTAAAGTAATTTCTCCTTCTTTTATCACTACTATCACCCAAGTCTCCGAAATCCCCTCAAATACTATTCCGCGAAAATCTTGACGGGATAATAACGCGGGAGCTTTGCCACCTGAATTAGATTCTTTTATTCCTAAAGTCATTGGGCTTTTTGCACCCACAGAAATTCTCCCGCTGTTGGGGGCGGGAGTTCCTCCGATGAAACCACAAGCAAAAATGAGCTTATTTTCGGGACCTAACGGATCACACAAGGGGTCTACCTCGTTGGAAATGATCTTGGAAGATAAACTTCTTCCCGCATACATTTCGTACGGATGTTTTGAAGTGATATCTTCTTTTGTAATTGTGTGTGATTGTAAATTGATTCGTGCAAGTATTGGCATAAATTCTTCAAGCTAAAATACTTGCATTCTGTAAAATTCTTTTCGCTCTTGAGCTGTTAAACGAGTGTCTGATCTGGAGTTTATATATTTTGTTAAGCTTTATCAAGTTTCAAATCGGATAGACTAGTATTATGGAAAAATTCACATATGGAGATTTGAAGCGAAAACCCGAAGGAACCGCGGGATTACGTGTCTTATTCTCAGTCGGTGAAATAAGTGATATAATCGCTTATCAAGGCTTCACATTTTTGATTTTTACATTCTACAGTGCCGTTATGCGTGTTAATATTAATGCTATAACCGTTGTTTATATTATCTGGACACTTTGGAATAGCCTTAATGACGTCATTTTCGGAACCATTAGTGATCGTTCCAGATTTAAGAAATTTCTAGGTGGAGGACGACGGGGACCCTATATGAGAATGATGGTGTTACCGCTCGCATTAATTATGGTTTTACTATTTCTTTCTCCAATTGAGGGTGTTGGAGAGGGTGCTGGAGAGACAGGTTTACTATTATTCAAAATTGGGAACATTCCATTCACTGTGCAATCAATATATATGTTAATCGTTATGATCTTTTTCGATACAATTTATACGATCTATAGCATAAATCATACATCACTCTACCCAGAAATGTTTTTAACACATAAGGCACGAGAAAAAGCAGGAGCTATGCGTCGAGTAATGATGGTTTTTGGATTATTAGTAGCATTTGCTGTTCCAACTTTTATCGTAGATGTATACATTCCTGGCGATCCAGAATCTCCGAGCTTAGCCGAGTCTTTACTCCAATACCGAATAGCGGGAATAATTTTTTGTGTCTTAATCTTCATTACTGGAATTATCCACGTGATTTGGGGTATTCGAGAGCCACCTTATGACGAGATGCAAAAGAAAACTAATTTAAGCTGGAAAGATTCGTTCAAGCACACGATAAAAAATAAAAATTTTATGATATTCATTTTATGCAGTTCAATGAATTGGTTTGTCTTTGGACTTGTCCCAATGATCTTCCCTGCTTATGGACAAATAGTAATTGGAGAGCCAGATGCATTTAAGGTTACAATTATATTACTTGTCCTCTTTATATCTAGCATACCAGGAGTTTATTTCTGGGCTTGGTTAGATAAAAAGTTAGGAAGTAAAGAGGCTTTTTTGGTTAATATGATTTCGTGGGCTTTATGCTTCATCCCATTATTCTTCTTAACTGACTATCTTAGCGTTCTAATCGTATTTGTAGCGATGGGCTTTGTTTTTGGGGGGCCACCTTACTTTATCGATCGTAATATTTCTAATATCGCTGATGAGGATGAGCTAAGAACCGGACAACGCAGAGAAGCTTCATTTTATGGAGTGCATGCTTTTATAATCCGTCTAGCAACAATTTTGAATATCATATCTATCAATATTATATTCACATTTAATGGATGGGGTGATTTAGTTGAAGCTGCTCAAGGAGCGAGTTCAGGGGGGATTCAACTGTTGATGTCCGCATTTCCCCTTGGCGCGATGATAATAGGCATAATTTTTCTGTTGCTTTACAAGATTGGTAAGAAAGAAGCAGATGAATTGCAAGTTAAAATGAGAGAGTTACACTCTTTGGAAGAATAATTTTCCTATATTTTTTTTATTTATCAATCAAACAAGATTCAAAATGGCTGACAAAATTCGTGTAGGTTTAATAGGTTTAGGAAGAATTAGTACATTACATTTACCCGTCTATAGATCCGAACACAAAATGGATGCTGAACTGGTTGCTATTTGTGACACAAATAAAAAGCGGCTAAAAGAAGTAGCAGAAGAATACAATGTAGAAAAGGCATATCATAATGTTGATGAGATGCTGAATGACTCTGAAATCGATGCTGTAGAAATTTTAACGCCCCATGATACGCATTGTGAGATTACCATAAAAGCTGCTAATGCTGGTAAACACATTTCCCTTCAAAAAGTTCCTGCCATGACCTTGTCAGAAATGGATCAAATGATTGCAGCAACAAAACGAAATAACATATATTTCAGAGTGTACGAAAACAATCGGTATTATCCTCCTTACCAAAAAGCAATGGAATTGATCCAGTCGGGAGTAATTGGCAAACCAGAAACAGTTGATTACCGGATGTGGTGTGGTAATAAATGCATCGGAACATGGGATGTTCCTTTAAAAGCATGGATGTGGCGAATATCTGAGAAAGCGAACTACAAAAGTCCCATTATATTTGACGATGGTTATCATAAACACAGTATCATAGCCAAGTTTCTTGAGGAACCTATAGAATCAGTGATGGCTTGGTTGGGAAGGAAAATTATAAAGGGAGTAGTCAAATTGGATAACCCTTCTGTCATGATCTATGTGTGTAAAAATAGTTCTCATTATGGTGTTTGGAATAGCAGTTATCATGATATGGTTCCAATGTGCTCTGATTACTATGGCGATGACGAATACTGCGAAATTACTGGGACTCATGGCACAATTATCATCCCTGGTTGCACGGGGCAATTATTTAGCAATACTCCAGAATATGGTCCGGCTCGTCCAGGGGTTCATTGGATAGGAGAGGACGGAGTGTGGCATTCTGATACAAGTATGGAAACCGATTGGGCTGCCTCATTCACAAACTGTTCTAAAGCGTTTATTGATGGAATTAAAACGGGAAAACAAGTTGATCTTTCTCCTGAAGAAGCACGTTATATTTTACAAATTACATTAGGTTTCATTCGTTCGATCAGGAGTAATTTTGCGATGGTAAAATTGAAAGATGTAATAGATAGACCTTAATTTACTATAATCTATTTTTTCTTATCTATAATTGCCCCGAATTTCGCGCTTGAAACAATTGAGGGGTATAGGGATAGAATCCCTTTATGAAATTTAGGATGGGGTCTTTTCCACTGCTTTTTTCTTTCATTTAGAGTTTTTTCATCCACTAAGAGGTTAATCATTTTTTGGGGGATATCAATTTCAATCATATCTCCATCTTGCACTAATGCAATTGGACCTCCTTCATACGCTTCTGGACAAACATGACCAATTGCTGGACCTCTTGATGCACCAGAATATCTACCATCGGTTATCATGGCAACAGATTCTCCCAATCCCATCCCAATTAAGATGGCTGCTGGTAAAGATAATTCCCGCATTCCTGGTGAGCCCTTCGGTCCCTCATACTTGATAACCAAAACATCCCCCGGATTCACATCTCCTCCTAATAACGCCTTTGCTACTTCTTCTTCACTCAAAAACACTCGAGCAGGTCCTGTGTGTGAATACATTTTTGGTGACATACCTGATTTCTTCACGATCGCACCTTCAGGTGCCAGTGTTCCATGAAGTACGATTAATCCACCTTCCCGTGAGATAGGATCCGTAAAACTATGAATTATGGTACGATCTTGGAGATCAATGTTTACAAGAATTTCCCGCATAGATTTTCCCACAACTGTAGGAACATCCAAATTCAATAGAGGGCTCAATTCTTTCAATGTAGCTAAAATACCTCCCGCTTGGTGGAAATCTTCTAAATTATGATTAGATGATGGTTTTAGTTTTACAATCAAAGGTGTGGATTCGGAAAAAGGCGCGAAATCATCATGCGTAAATGGAATACCGAGCTCATGTGCGATTGCACAAGCATGCAACACCAAATTACTAGAACCTCCAATAGCCAATCCTACTCTAATCCCGTTTTCAAAAGATTTAGTACCTAAAATATCCGATAGTTTTGTGCCATCTTGAACCAATTCTACAATTTTTTCCCCAGTCTTCATGGCAATTTTCTTTCGTTCTTCAGATATGGCAGGTGCTAATGCACAATTAGGAAGTGATAAACCCACAGATTCCACGAAAGATGCCATGGTGTTTGCTGTTCCCATCATATTACACGCTCCGGGATTACATGTACATCTTACAATTTCATCGAAGGTATCCTTGTTTATTTTTCTTACAGCATACTCCCCAACCGCTTCTTTGATATCTGAAGTGACTTTTTTGCCGATTCCCGGAATTATGACGGGTTTCATTGTACCTCCTGTGAGAAATATAGTAGGGAGGTTACAACGAATAGCTCCCATGAGCATCCCTGGAATTATTTTATCACAAGAACAGATACACACTAATCCATCGAATCCGTGGGCTTGGACTTGACATTCTAAACTTGCTGCAATAATTTCACGAGAAGGCAGAACATATCGTGAATTGTTTCCGCTGTTGGCAATTCCATCGCAAATTGCAATAGTATTGAACATCATTGCAGTTCCTCCTTGCTCTTGTATTCCTTGAGTCACAAGTTCTGTTAATTGATCCAAATGAATGTGCCCGGGATTCATGGTGTTGTAGGAATTGGCGATTGCAATCCGTGGTTTCTGTAAATCTTGATGTGAATATCCGCATCCGTGATACAAAGCTCGTTCATATGTTTTTAGGAGATTGAGAGATTGTGTTTTTGCTTTCCTAGACATTAGTTGATGACCATCTTCCTCTATTGTGTAAGAAATTTGTGTAAACAGTAATAAATCTCTATGGAATAGTATAATCAAGAAATGTTCAAAGGAATGTAAATTACCTATGTCTGAAAAACAAGTCCTCACGGGTTCGGAAGTTATTGTAAATTATCTAATCAAGGAAGGAGTGAAATATGTTTTTGGTATTCCCGGACATGGTTGTCTCGGATTAACTGATGCCTTTCAAAGAAATAGGGATAAAATTATTGTAATCCAACCTAAACAAGAAATGGCGGGTGTCCATATGGCAGTTGGATATTATCGTGTTACAGGTCGACCATTAGCTGTGTTTACAAGCATTGGTCCTGGTGCCACAAATACTGCGATCGGGTTAGCAGATGCGTTTGTTGATTCTATGCCAGTTTTAGTTATAACAGGAGATACCCACGTCCATATGCGAGGAGTGGGGGTGTTACAAGAAATTGAACGCCATCGAGATAGTGGATTTCCACGGGTATTAGAACCTTTGGTTAAACGTCAATTCGAACTCGCTCATGTGAATCAAGTACCGAAAGTCATTCAACGAGCATTTAACATAATGATGACAGGTCGAAAGGGTCCAGTACATATTGATATACCCATGGATGTCCAATGTGCAGGGACTTCCATTTCAGTACCCAATCCAATTTTACGAAAAACCCTTGCAAAACCGCGCGCAGAACTTGATCTAATTAAAAATGCTGTAAAGTTATTCATGAGTGCAGAACGTCCTTTAATCTGGCTTGGTGGAGGAGTTATAAATTCTGAAGCAACGGATGAAGTTATTGAACTAGCAGAATTCGTGGGTTCCCCTGTCTTAGGATCCATGATGGCAAAGGATGCATTCCCAAATGACCACCCCTTATTCGGTTGGGCTACAGGCTCTAAAGGAACTACAGTCGGTATAGAATTAAGTAGAAAGGCTGATGTAGTATTAGCAATTGGTACACGCTTTGCTGACGAGTCTACATGTTCGTATAGAAAAGGGAGTGCTTGGAATTTTGGTGAAGGAGAAGAAGACACAAAATTAATCCAAATTGATATCGATCCCCATGAAATTGGAAAAAACTATCCTGTAAATGTAGGGATTATTGGGGATGCGAAAGTTGTACTTCGGGATATGATAACGGAATTGAAACAATATTATAAACCCTCACTAAATGCAAAATATTCAAGTACTCACTATTTTAAAGAAATTCAATCCCTCAAAAAGAAGTGGAAAGAATTCTTAGATGAGTGGAGAAAGCCTGAATTAGAACCTGTAATGATATCTTGTGTGCTTAAAGAAGTTAGGGAGTTTCTCGATAGGGACGCTATCATCGTTACTTCATCGGGCAACGTACAAGCACAAATTATCCAAGAGATCGAGTTCTATGAACCAAGGACATGTATAACCGCGGGAGGGTTTTCCACGATGGGGTATTCGGTTCCAGCAGCTATTGGGGCAAAATTAGGGCAACCAGATCGTCAAGTTATCGCTTTGGTAGGGGATGGAGACTTTATGATGACAATGGGGGAGCTTCATACAGCAGTGCAAGTAGGAAAGAATCTGGTGATTGTTATCTTAAATAATGCGGGTTGGATAGCAATTACAGATTTGCAGCGAGCAGTTTATGGGGATGAACATGCATATGCTACCGAGTTCGAAGATACCGAAGGCTTCTATTCCCCTAATTTCGCAGATATTGCAAAAGGATTTGGATGCTGGAGTACTCGTATATCTCGAGCGAAAGAAATTAAACCTGCACTTAAGGAAGCATTTGCACAAAAGGGAGTATCTGTTGTGGAGATTTTGGTGAATAGAGACCCTCGTTATTCCGGATCACCGGCTTGGGGATGGTGGGATGTTCCAATTCCGACTTACTTGAAGGAAAAACGAGAAAAATATTTAAAGGAATTAGAAGAAGAAGATCTTAGCTAATTTATTTCTACAACATCTGGATAATAGGTTTCAGCTCATCTCGTAACCACTCAACATCCGCAAATTCCTTCTTTCCATCTCCTGAAAAAACCGCCCAAAGCAACAAATCGTCGTCCTGATATGGGAATAGTTTAGTTGTTTTCATCGTGAGCTGGTTTGCGGTAAATTCCATACTATAGTCGGTT
The DNA here is from genome assembly GCA_016933055.1 of Promethearchaeota archaeon. GTDB lineage: Archaea > Asgardarchaeota > Lokiarchaeia > Sigyniarchaeales > Promethearchaeaceae > AMARA-1. Next base: position 119,354 of record JAFGBS010000014.1, read on the forward strand.
TCTAATTTCAGTCCACCTGTATGCTTATAAAAATCAACCAAAGCTTGCATGATTAACCCCGTCTGAGTTATAATATTCTCTAATATTGGTTCCATCGAATATGTAGCGAGAACTAAACTGTTGTTTGTCATCAATGCTAACGCTTTCGCGTTTATCTTTTCGGAATACTCTTGCACCAACTTTTCCAACATGTACGTGGCGGTATGCATTTCTTGAATAGCAATGGAAAATAGTTGTTCTACAGTTTCACGAAGATAGATGGTGGAATTCACAAATTTGCAATTATACTGAAGATCCAGTGCTTTAGTAGCGATTGTATCTATCAAATTTGCGCGTTTACGGAGTAGCTCTTCATCATCTTGAACATCAGGATCAAATTTATGCATAGAAACAATAAGAGGAGGTTTATCTCCCATTTCATTCACAAGACGCATTATTTCAAACAAGTAGTCGAGTGATTCATCATACCGATTGGAATCTAGCACATCGATAACAAAAATGATCAAGTCAGATTCTAAGAATAAATCAGGTCGCGCTAGATACATTTTCCTGTAGGCTTCTTGTCCACCGAAATCCCAACAGATCATACTCGTTCCCAAAAAGTCCATTGTTTGTCTACTAACACCTCGCGTGGGGAGGAGATTCCGAATGGTGGAATGTTTTCTTTGGAGGATTTGGAGAATAGAAGTCTTACCAGCTGCATCCAAACCCAATAAGAGGATTTTCTTTTCTTGAGAGGAAGTAGCAAATTGTAATAACATCATAGCTGTACGAATCCATTTATCCATTACACTTTCGGGTAAATCTTGGATTTTAGGTGGGGTGATTACTTGTGCTAAGTCGCTGATAGTGTGTAATCCATTTTCTTTCAATTTCTCGGTATTTATCGGATCTATTCCTCGTAATAATCCCACATCCAATTCTAAAATGTCTTCGATCGATCTGACATTTTGCAAAGCATCCTTTTTGAAAAACTCGATTAACTTCTCAATTTGCTGAATCTATATCCCCTCTCACTTATAATTTACTAGCTGGTACTGGATATTTCTAAGTTATTCTTATCTTTAATGTGGAAAAATAAACCTAAGTGTTTGTCTCATTTATTTCGATTAACTAAAAAGATTTTAAGTTCGGTTTTTTTAACATAGGTATAGCAAGTCTAAATTAAAAAAATAAAGTGTGAAAAAGTGTTCGGAAGAGGCGGCGCCGGGGCGTATGACCGTGTTGTGACCATGTTTTCCCCCGATGGTAGATTATTTCAAGTAGAATTTGCATTAGAAGCAGTACGAAGAGGATCATTAGCCGTAGCCATTAAGAGCACGAAAGGTGCTATTATTGTAGTGTTGAAAAAAACCAATGATAAGTTACGGGATCCTGATACAATAAAAAAAGTATTTCAAGTTGATGACCACATTGGATGCGCGATTTCCGGATTGCATGCAGATTCCCGAGTATTAGTGAACTGGGCTAGGGTTCAAGCTCAATACTATAAGCTCAATTATGGTGAATCTATGAAATTACAGACATTAGTTCGACGTCTGGCTGATGTAAAACAAATGTATACTCAATCAGGTGGAATACGTCCATTTGGTTGTGCATTTATTTTAATATCTGTAGATCCCGATGGCATTCCACAATTAATGACTACGAGTCCTTCGGGTAGATTTTCCTCATGGAAAGCCACCGCTCTAGGACAAAATGAAGATCGTGCAAGAGACATCCTTAAAGAAAATTACAAGGAAGATGCATCCTTAGAAGATTTGATGAAATTAGGAATTAAAGTCCAAAAACAGACTTCCGAAGAGGAAATCACTGCCGAAGATGTTGAAATTGCGTTTGTTAATAATGTAGATAGAAAATTTGATTTCGTCCCTCAGAAAAAGATCAAACTCCTATTTAATCAAGCATAAATCTTTTTTCTCTCATACTTTACCCATAAGTAAATCCTTATATTTTTCTAATCGTCCTAGATTGAATTCTTTTAGTAGCTCTTCAATTTCATTTCGATCATAAGTCCTCATTCTTATTATCAGATCATAATAAGGAAGACTTTTCAGCACTTCTAAAGGACTTCCCTCAATTCCTTCCGCAACAATTTCTTCAAAGTCCATATTCGTATAGCTTTTACCAACCCCTGGAAAAAGTTGGAAATACGCAGCCATAAATCCTTCATAAGTCAATCGTTTAACGTCTTCACGGGACCAAATTTCTCGAGTAATCATGCTTTTTATCATTTCTATGGAGGTATAAAGATGGTCAATAGACTCTTCTGCAAGGCGGATTGCTTCTTCTTTTTTATTTAACAAATAACAACAATGCATCAAGATAAGCCGATATTCGGATATAATGTGTACCAAACGGGTTTTCGCATAAATTGAAATGATATTTAAACGAGATGATTGCAAGTCTCCAAGTAATTCCGATAAATTATTCAATCCCTCATTAAAAAATTCAAGTAATCTTGAATAAATTTCTAATGCTTCTTCATACATTCCAAATTTTAACAGTTTTATCCCTCGAAATTCTTCTGCACGATAATCAACGGATTTTGGATTTAATCGTAATACTGCTAAAATAACTATTCTTTCTCCCACTTCATGTTTTCCTACATATTCATAGCATTCTGCAGCTCTCATCAGAAAGAGCGCACTAGCGGAACGAAACTCCTCAGGATCAGCTTTCAGGTATAAATCGGCACATTCTTCATAAAAATCCGCAGCAGTATAATAGTCTCCCACTCGGAACGATAAGTTAGCCATTTCCATTGCAAGTTTAGCTTCTTCTTCTGGTAAGTCCAGTTCATGTAATCGATTCTTTATTTGACGTAAATACTCCAAAGCTTGGTAGATTTTAGATTCGTTGGACAAAATCCGAGAAATCCGCATAAAAATATCGGGTACTTTCAAAAATGCACCAATATTGAAATAAATATTTACGGCTTTATTATATGCTTTCAATCCTGCCATAACTTTACCTTGGTACAAGAAATCCTCTGCTTGAGAAATATAGGATGCGGCTTGGGTTTTCAGATCTTCAATGTCATCGTTATTATACTTAGACATATACATCTACAATATAAGTTATGCCTTAATGAGTTTTTTGCTACATCAGAAAATGGAATTTATTTGATTAATAAGGTTTTTCCACAGACTTTACATGGACGGTTTGCTACCGAATCGAAACATTTTTCGTGATATATTGTGCTACAATAAGGATTTCCACATATGGTTACTTTCTCATCATCATTGAAGATAGTATTACACACAGGACAGGAAGAATATACAGCAGCATCGCCCAGCTTATTTGCTGTATTGATATTCACTTTATATCCTTGAATCTCTACAGCAGGTTTACCATTTGTACGTTCTTTTTTGTACTCTTCATGTAATAGAGCGGTTTGTTGAATTTCGGTAGGGATTTTAATCAAATAAAAACAATGGGGACATCTTACTACACTTCTGCCTTCACTATGAGATTCTGCCCATTCATTAATACAGTGCAGATGAAAACCAGTACCACAATTCGGGCAATATCTACCACTAAGGCTAAAATCTAATTTTTTTACAGGATCTCGGATATTAAAGCAAATTCCACATTTATTGTAATTGTTTTGGTTCCGAATTCGTGCTACAATTTCTGCGGAACCTTGTTTCATCTCTGCTTCCGATTTCAATGGCACTGCAATTTTTTCCAGTAATTTTGAGAAGTTTTTAGGCTTGATATAGGAATTTCCAGGTAATTGTCTTGCAATTTCCTCCATGGTTTTTGTTAAATCGGAGTTTTTATATGCCTCATATAATTTACCCGTAGTAATTTGAGCAATGTTATGGAGGGCTTGGCTGTGGTTCAATCCACCGATTTTTACAGCGTCAATCTTAATACCCAGACCTGCAGCGATGTTTGCCATTTTTTCAGGAGTTGTATGAGGGGATTGGGTAATATTTCCGTCACCAATTATAATAATTCGTGGAGTACGCGTTCCTGAAGCGCGTATGTCCTCGATGTGAAGTTTTAATGCAATTCCGATTCCTTCTGCAATGTTACTAGAACCACCTGGAGTGATATTTTCCATTTCAGTTTCAAAAGATTCTTGATGGGGATAATCTCCAAATCGAAAAATCGTCTGGATTTCTCTGCCTACAACCACTAATGCATAAAAAGTCTGGATTTCACTATCTAAAATTCTACGTCGTTGTATAAATTCGAGAATGCTCTGTTTGCAAGCATCTAATCGAGATGGTGATAAATCAGTTCGTGCACTAGAACGACTTGCATCAAGAATGAAACATACATTTTCGAATTGTGAAACAGCCATTCATATCACTTAAGAACGTTAGTAAGTTACACACTGAATCGTTAGTATTTAATTTATCGTTGTAAAAAATTTTGTAGAATTATTTTAATTTATCAACATCTAATCGGGAATATAGATCGTAAATACCAATGGGAATTGTCCCATTTACCTTAAAACTATCGTAAAACAGCGGGGTACGTATAAATCGGAATCAAACTCTGATTTTACAGTGCGATGGATAGGTAAACCTGTCCGAGCGAAGGGATGGATAGACGACAAGATTGGTAACAGATCTTGGTTCATTTAAATTCCCCGATCAGATGTAGAAGGGGTCGATCCTTGGTGCGGGTTCTTGGGAAGGTAAGCGTTCTAAAACAAAAGCCGAATGCGAAGCATGAGGCAGTATGAATCTATATCAGTACCAAATTGATAGAAGTTCGTAATATATCCCATCTGTTCACCTAAGGTAAAATTTTTGGGTATCATCCCATTGAATTTAATAAAATAAAATAATGGGAATGCGAGAACTGATCGAAAAATCGGATTTCAATAATAATGGATTAATCTCAGTTCTGAGCAAATTTTTCGAGTTTCTCAGACCGATCTACAATTCGATATCTTTTAAAATCTCGTATAATCGTGTCACCGACCTTGATATCGGTTGGAACATTAACAAAAGTTTCTTCTTCTAGATCATTCTCTATCAAAGATATGGGTCCATTATGTGGGCTGAATATGTTTCCCTTGGGAAAGTTCTTAGCTATTTTTAATTCTTTTATTAAAAAGTCTCTTACAGCAACTCGTATCAATTCACTCCTGCTAGGGTACAACCCAGAATCGCCAACTAGGTTTTTTATTGTGTTAATGTATTGAATTGGCAAATTTACCGTTATTATTTTCATTCTATAAGCCCTTTTTGTATTTTGTATATCTTTTTGTTGTTTATATACAGTATACATCGAAATCTTTTAAAACTTCCTCTCAATCCGCTCTAATCATCATATAAGAAGCCCACTGCCCGTGAAATACTTCTAATTTTTAGCATTATTTGCCCTTGAAAAAGGAAATTTTATTGCAATGATTCGATAAAATAATGTTATTCTTTTCTAAATATAAATATTATGTTGGCAAATCTGGTTCAAAAACCTTAAATGTGCTTATATTTTTCAAGATACTTTATTAAAGACTTGCAAATTTTTATTATAAACCCATTTAGTTATCGTTTACCCTTTACATATTTTTCTCAGAGGGGTTAGATGTTATATATAAATGCAGATGAACAATGATCAGTATATATAAGCCTTATTGATCCAATCTGATATTTTTTTCCATTTTTTTTAATAATTTACACTTTCCATATCCTTTTTCCATTTTACTCTTGCGAAATGTCACCCAATACAATTCCTTTTATTCTGCCCCAAAAAATTTAGGAACTCGACACTATACTTACCTATCTTTGAGGTTTGTGATTCGGATTGAATGAGAAAGTAGAAAAGATGTTTGAGAAATTATTGAGCGCACTCGAATTCGATAGTACTAAATTTTTTAGCTCTGAACTAAGTACTGAACAAGAGAAAATCAAAAAGCAGGTCGATGAAATTCTGGGAGATAATATTGAATCGGAAATAAAAATTTTAGGAGGAAAACTCGATGTGGAGGAATTCAATAAATTAGAAATACAGATCCAAAATCACCTCCAAAATCCCATCTTCAAACCCTATGAGGGTGATCTCACTAAATTGACTGAAAAATGGCTTCTTCATAAGAAAAATGAATTTATTCATCATCTATTTCTTGTATGGAAGGTAAAAGATTTTCCATTTTCCTCAGTGACCTTTTTCACAGTACCACAAATTGATTGGCAAGAGGGAAAAGCGGATCGTATGAAATTAAACACCGATAAAATCGCTTTTTGTGGGGAGATTGAAGCTTTAGCGAACCGAACTGTATTATATGCGAAAATTTCCAAAGCAGATCCCTTATTCGCACCTCATATCGGAAATTTGGATCTGGCATCCTACAAACCCGATGCTGCAGATCAGACCCCAAAGTCGCACAATTTACGATTTGTAAAGGAAATTTTATCTTCACTTGAAAGAAAATCTACACAAAACCAAGTTACACGCTATGATTCTCAATATGAACGCCACGGAGAACCTATTTGCGATTATTTCATGCAGAATGATAATTTGAAGAGATCTATGAATAAATTAACCTCCGCTTTAGACTCTAAGCGACAAACTTCGAATGCTGCAATCTGCGGAATCTTGCTTCCATTACTCAACACTTCTATGGTACTAATTAGCGATGAAAGTTCTGGACTGACAGCGAATAAATTAGAGACAGCCTTTGAAGCATTACTTAAATTTGCTGCAACAACCTATCAATTCCCTAATGTGAAAAAGGGTCCAGAATTATCACAAGCGATAAATACTGGATCATTAACACCCCAAACTTCTGTAGCTTCAACTGGTCCTCAGCTTCAAGTGTGGACAGAAGAAGAACTTGTAGCGGAAGCCACGAAACGAGCTTCAGCAGAACCTGATTTATCAGTATGGACGGAGGAAGAACTTATCGAAGAATCTAAGAACCGTACTGGAGTAAATTTACCCACTTGGACAGAAGAAGAATTGGAAGAAGAGCGAAAGCGGAAGATGGGAACGGGAATGAATGTTCCTGATTGGATCCCTGATGAGAGTCTTGTGCAATGTCCAAAATGCCATTACACATGCAAACCAGAATGGGGTTCGTGTCCAATGTGTGATACACCTTTGCCATCTGTCAACACAACTGAAGCAGAATCTGAACTAGAGTCAAATGATGAAGATCTAGAAGAAGAAAAAGAAGATGTTGAAGAAGACAGTAATGAAGACAACGAAGAATAAATCGCGTTATTGTCTCTATTTTTTTTGAGAATCTTCTGAAATCTCTACGTGATCGATGGTAACGGTCCCTTTTTTATCCATCATTCCCTCAGTTTCCTTGTAATACTCATATGATCGTTTCGATACCTTTTTCATGAACGCATCTATTGCTTGGTGTTTTTCGGGAGCTAATGGGGGAACTCTCTGTATTTCTAGAATTGAATTTACTTTCTCTCTGGCGCGTTGCACGATATCCTTAGATCCTTTTTTTCTCCAGGAAGTTCGCCGATTTCTGTCTGCTAAAGCTGGCAAAAAATGAGCAGTACGCATCTGTGTTAAGGTATGCTTATCATCTAAGAAATTTGCTCCTTTCTTTTCACTTCTTACCACTCTTTGGATAGCTTCGAGTCCAATGGTATTCTCATTAACTTCTATACCCTCCATTGTGTGTTTAATCATACTCACAAGCTCGTCATCAATTACCAGAAGCTCCAGTGCTTCAGCTAATGTAGCTTCATAGGAACCCGCACACGTAATATAATTACATCCTGCTTGAGCCGCTAGCATTAATGTTTGATACCGTTCAAATCCATTTTGCATATCTAATAGTTTGGAATCGGTAACTGCACCAGGACCACGAGATGGAATATTATAATATCGCCCCAGCTGTGCAATTCCGGCTGTGATTAACCCGGTTTCCACCGAACCCATGGCAGAATTCCCCGTTCGCATATCCGTTATATGAGAAACAGTACCGTAAAGTACTGGTGCTCTTGGATTATAGATCTGAGCCAGAACAGCCCCAGCAAGGATTTCAGCATTGGTTTGGGCAAGTAATCCAGCTAGCGTTATAGGTGCAGTAGATCCTGCTAAAGCTTCTGGTGCTAAGATTGTAGGTTGTTTATATTTCGCAAACACTTCAAAACCATTTGTCATCAATTGAGAGAATGAGAGAGGACTGGTAATTGAAAAGAATCCTATTAAACGAGGGTGAGTAATAAGTTCATTTTTTCCACCCACGATAATTGAGAGTAAATCCATCATATCTTGACTTGGAAGTCTTCCAAAACAGCCTAACCCATAGGGTTTAGTAGAATTCTGTGCCCAAGCCTTAATTACGTGACAATGTAATTCAAGATAAGGGACATCATGGGGCCAGACATCGACATGCGAACAAATGATGTTTTTTAATGAATCTACTATCCGAATCTGGTTAATGGTATCGGTAAGAACAGTTTTTCGGACACCCCGCTGATGTTCAGGATCATAAATTCTAACAGGGGTGCCAATAGTAGCATATTGAGTAGAGTGAGTGTTCACTTCTGCCGTGAAATCACCATCCCTACCATGGAGAACAAAGGAATCTGGTATTAATTTGAGCTTCTCTTTCACGAGATCATTAGGAAATTTTACATAAGGTGAGTCGTCAGCTACGATAGCCCCATTTTCATTCAGAGATATCCTTAAGCCGGGATCTTCCACATTAATACCAATCTCTTCAAGAATTTGCATAGATGCATTGTGAATCTCTTTTATTTCATCCGAAGAAAATATCTCCAATTTAGGTAATTTCATCTAGAGTTCCTCTTTTATGAAACCAAACCAAGACAGAGTTTTACTGCTCCAATAGCATCATCTGCCCATCCATCTGCCCCGATATTCTTAGCCCAATCTTCGGATGTAGGTGCACCACCTACTACAACTTTAAATTTGTCGCGCTTTCCTTCTCTCTTCAATAGTTCAATGAATTTTCTCTGAATATCCATAGAAATAGAGAGAAGTGCTGACATTCCGATGATTGTGGCTCCAAATTCTTCTGCTTTTTCCAAAAACATTTCCGGGGCGACATCTACACCTAAATTATGCACTTCAAAACCATTCGCAAAGAGAAAAGAACCAACCAAGTCCTTCCCAATCGAGTGAATATCGCCTTCTACAGTACCTAAAACGACAACACCTTTAGTTTCTTTTTTTACTCCCGATTCCCGGATAATCGGATCAAGTAATTCATCGATAGTAACCTTAACTGTATTGGCAGCAGCAATTAGTTCCGGTAAAAAAATCTCTTCTTTTTCGAATCGATCCCCTACCTGTTTCATTACATCTCCAATCATCCTCAAAAGTTCTACTGCGGTAGCTTGTTTATTATCTAATGAAGTTTTACAGATTGATTTCACCTTATTTTCATCAAAATCTAAAACAGCGGTTTGAAGTTGTTCTTTTAAAGACATAAGGATAGGATCAATGTGGATGTAAAAAAAGCTTGTCTAGAGTTCCGATTTTAGAAGTTGAATAAAAATATTAGTTACGAAGCTGAACTAAGAACCAAGGTGCACTATATTGAAACTGCAAAAATTGGAAGCATTATCCCATGCTGAAGTGGAAACAATCCATGAATCTACTCTTCGTTTGTTAGAAGATGTTGGCGTTATGGTTCACTCTCAAGAAGCGAGAGATTTATTGAAACAAAATGGATGCATTATTGATGAAAGTCCCTCAAATTTCTTCCATTACGTGAAATATCCACGACATGTAGTGGAAAAGTATCTAAAATTAGTGCCAGATAAATTTACTTTACATGGTGTGGATGGATCTTATAATTTCACGGTAGATACTGAAACAACTCATTATGCAACTGTAGGCACTCCAGTTAAGATATTTGCTCCAGAAAAAAAAAAGAGTGTCCGGACATCTGTTCTGGCAGACACGATTAACCAAATCCGAGTTGTAGATTCATTAAAAAACATTAAATGTTCTCATAGTGACGTTTGGGCTAATGATGTGGAATATCTCCAGTTGCATTGTCATGTAATTAAAGCTTGGGCTAAAAACAGTCGTAAACCCTTTGGATTAGGGGCTCTGGGCCGTACTGCATCGCAAGATATGATGAATTTGCTTAGCATTTTGGTGGGTGGTGGTGAAGAACTTAAGAAAAGACCGCGTTTAATTGGTTTTTATAATCCTACTAGTCCCTTACTTCATCCTACCATCATGCTTAATGGATTAGTGGTATTTGCGAAATATAAACAGCCCCTTATAATAGCTCCTGCCGCAAGTGCAGGTTCTACTGCTCCAGTAACTCTTGCAGGATTGATCGTGCAAACCAATATGGAAGCTCTATCTGCAATTGTTCTTACTCAAATGGTGAATTCTGGAGCCCCAGTGCTTTATTCTACTATGTCCGCTCCAATGGATCCTCTAACAAGCAACGTATCTTGGGGGAGTATCGAAACGGGATTAATTACTTCTGCATTTGCTCAACTTGGTCGATATTACCGAATCCCCAGTCGGGGACCTGGTTGTGTTACTGAATCAAAGATTTTCGATATCCAGAACGGGTATGAACGCTTTATGACTCTTTTTTGTGCGGCAACAAGTGGAATCAATTATATAACGTGTGCAGGAACGTATGAGAGTTCTTTAACAGAAGCATTAGAATTGTGGATAATCGATGACGACCTTATGAGTATTGTCTCTAGAGCAAAAGAGGGAATTATGGTTGATGATAACACACTTGCTACTGATGTAATACGAGAAATATCCCAAAAGGAAAAGAAACATTATTTGGGGCATAAACATTCCGTACGAAACATTCGTAACGAATTATATGTTTCAAAATTAGCGGATCGTAATCGTCGCACCATTTGGAAAAAAAATGGATCCAAAGACATTGTACAACGAGCAAAAGAAATTGTGGAACATATTTTAGAAACTCAAAAAGGACTCGGAATGGATCCTGCTATCGAAAAACGATTTGATGAGTACTGGGATACTTATGTTAAGCCTCGGACCATGGATGATTTCAGAAAATTAGAAGGTATGGAAAACGCTACTGAATCAGGAGTATCCTACGGACAAGATATAACTGGAGGATAAGTTAATGAGTGAAAATTTAGACAATAAAGAAGAACGAGATGTAAAACAAGATGAACGTAATCGAAAAAAATGGGATAAATGGCGATTTGAAACTCAACTGATGCGTGCTGGAGAAGAACCATATCCAGAAACCTCTCATTCATTGCGAGTGCCTATTTATGCAACAAAATCCTACACATTTTCGAAATTAGATGATCTAATGCAAGATCGGTATTATTATTCGCGAACTGAAAATCCAACTCGATTTGCACTGGATCAAAAACTAGCTACCTTACATGGAGGTGAGGCATGTCTGAGTGTCGCTTCTGGTATGGCAGCTATACATCAGTGCTGCAGTTCTGTACTCCAGCAACATCTGGAACGCGTTAAACCAAATAAAGCCAGAAAATTATTACCTCAATCACATCCTGACGATATACCCAACATTATAATCCATAATAACCAGTACACGGGAACACATCGTTTGTTTACCAGTCTTTACCCTCAGATGGGAATTGAATGCAGACGGGTGAATATGGAAGATCTATCTGAAGTGAAAAATACTATAGATGAGAACACTAAACTGATTTTTATAGAAACTCCGGTGAATCCAAATGTACATGTCTTGGACATCCAAGCCTTATCCGATGTTATCCATGAAGTGGGGGGAGTGAGTATTATAGACAATACTTGGGCATCACCTTCTATTACCAAGCCATTGGAGTTTGGAGCAGATATTGTTGTAGAAAGCCTAACAAAATATATCAACGGACATGGTGATGTGGTTGCTGGAGCAATAATTGGAGGGAAGAATAGGATTCGGGATATTAGATATTATTGGAATGAGACTCAAGGAGCAGTACTTAGCCCATTTGACTCATACTTAGTATTACGGGGAATTAAAACCTTAGATTTACGTATGAGAAAACATTCCCAAAATGCAATGAAAGTAGCAAAAGCCTTAGAGAAGCACGAAAACGTAATGAATGTGACCTATCCTGGACTGGAAACTCATCCACAATATAACATCGTAAAAAAGCAAATGAAACTCAACGGAGGGATGGTAGGAATTGAACTACCATCAGAAGAAGCCAGTCTAAAGTTCATCGATAATTTGGAACTCATAAAAATAGGAGTGAGTTTGGGAGATACTACGAGTTTAATTGAATACACTGCATTTATGACAGGAATTGATCTTTCACCGTGGGAACGAAAATCCATGCAGATTTCTAAATCACAATTCCGATTATCGGTAGGTTTGGAAGATGCACGTGATTTAATTCAAGATCTGAAAAATGCTTTAGATGCTATATGATCTCTCAAATCTCGAATAAATTGTGCTATTTTTCTTTTTTGGAAAAACCTTGCAATCCAATCAGTGTTTTTTTCTCAGTTTTATAATACATACCATTCATATATAAAATAAAATCGATTTTGTCACTTTGGATACTCTGATTTGTGATATATAACTCATCTAGGTGATTTGCTACAATCTCTCCAAAAAATACGGTATGAGACCCTAAGGATTGAAATCCCACGGTTTTGCATTCCATATTACAAGGGAATTCTGCGATTAAAGGAGTGTTCACAACTATCCCCTTCTCTTTAGTCAATCCCAATAGTTCCCACTTATTGTGATTTCTTCCACTTATAGTTCCACATGCATCCATAATTTTGGTCTGTTCTACAGTTGGTATATTGAGTACAAATTCCGGGTAAGTTTCAAGAAGGGTGTGTGAATATCTTGCCGGATGAACTCCGATCGCGATTACTGGGGGATTCATACACACCTTTCCCACATAAGCAAGAGTAATTATATTTGCATTACCCCAGTTCCCAACAGTAACACATGCGATTGGCATGGAAAATAAGGTTTGATTTATACTAACTTCCTTTTTCATATAATAAAATGAGAAAGAATATGAAAAAAACATAACTCACATTTAGTGGTTTTCAGTGTGACGATGTTGCACTTTTTCTTTCTTTTGTTGATGCATCTCATCCAATTGAAACTTAATTTCCTTGACTCGCTTTTTTGAATATGGAAACACGAACAAACAGATTAAACAAATCATGAGAGATATTGCGGGAAATCCAGCTACTAAAAATCGGATTCCAAATTCCGTGGTTTTCCCAGGATCAGGAGTCCACTCTCCCCAGCCAGTTCCCTCAAATACTAGTGTAATGCAAAGTATGGATAATATCATTGAAAGTCGCATAAAAAAGTTGGTGATCCCGAAGAACGTCCCTTCTCTTCTCACGCCAGTTTTTAGTTCATCTTCATCGATCACATCCGCCACTATTAGATAGATATAATACAAACAACCTCCAAATCCTAAACCCATTGCACCTGCTGTGTATGCTGCTTGCATATAATCTGTAATAAAGAACAGCGGAATAGAAGTCCCAACGTAAAAGATAATGGATATAATAAAGCTTATTTTGCTTCCAATCTTGCGGTGAAGTAACCACCACAGTGGAACGGTTATGAATCCGACAATAAAGAGAATCGCGGTTAGTATAGATGCACTGAAAGCATCCACATCTAAAATATGCTTTCCAAAGAGGGGAATGACGGTTCCTATCGTAAGAATAAAAAATTCATAGAAAAAATAGATAATTGTATAGATAATAAAACCTTTGTTCTTGAATGCATACTTTAATCCTTGAAGAAAACTAAATTCATGTTTGTGATCTAGAGAAAATTCAGATCGTTCCTTAATTCCCCAAATCAATGAAATTATGACGGTAATGGCTACTATCAATGAAATTACTATTCCATTTATAAGGTATCCTTTTTCGACTTCAATATCGACAATTATGGACCCCGAAAGGAGATATGCTGCCAATAACCCGATGATGGATGCAAGTTGTTTAAAGGTATTCGACGATGCTCTTTGTTTCTCCGTCAAATACATTTCCGGAAATAGTGTATCATATGGTAATGCTAAGCAAGTATAAAAAATATCCCACGCAATCAGCATACCGAGTAAATACCAAAATAGACCAATATCCGTCCTCACGGGCGGAATCCACAACACAATTTCCACTACAATTACACCGAGTAACCCAAAGATAATGTAGGGTTTTCGTCTTCCAATCTTTGTTTGTGTTCTATCTGACAAGTAACCGATTAATGGATCGTTAACAGCATTCCATAAACTCCAGATCACAAATGCTAATCCGATATATATCGCATCTAGCTTTAAAGCGCTAAAATAAAAGGAAAAAACCCAAGTACTAAAAGCTGCATTAACAGCCCAAAGGGCTAGATTACCAAAATTAAACGCTACATGTTGAGTCCATCTGGAATAATATCGGTCGTTATTTAGTTCGTTCATAATTTTTTATTTGTTACAAGGTAATATATGAAGTTTTAAGTTCTCCCTATTTGAAAAGAAAACAATTTTTGTAAGTATTAATTACAGTCCCCATGAATCTATATTTTGTCTTGAAGCAGTTCATTGGAGATTATTGGAATTGCGATCTAGACTGGGAAAAAATGAATTCTGGAAATTTTTTGCAACAGCATATCATAAAAGCAGTAGAATTGTCTCTGAGTAGTATTGTAAAATGGTTGGATTATAATTTTTCTCCTCAAGGATACACCTATCTTGCCGTACTATCCAATTCCTCCATCATCTTGCATACATGGCCGGAAGAATCCTTTATTTCGGTAGAAATATTTACCTGTACGGAAGAATCTAATCCAGAAGCGGGATTACGGTATTTAGCAGAGATTTTTAAACCGAAATTATTCAAGATTCATCATGTTAAGCGAGATGAAATGGAATCATAATATTGAATTATCAGAGTTTTCGTTATTTTTTTCATCGGCCGATGTCCACTCAAACGCATAGTTTGTAATTTCAAAAAATCATAACTATCCAAAATCACTAAAACCTCATTTTTTGATAACTCAAAAAGAATTGCTATCATTGCTTCAACCTTGCTGAATATGGTCGCCCATCTCTCCGTTTCCGGCGGTGTACAAATTAACTCCTTCGATAATTGCACAATTTCAGAGATAATTTTCGAGTATTTTGGGTTTGTTAAAATAAGTCTTGATGGAACGGGGATTCTGTTTATAAGATAATAATTCAAATTGATTCCCGTTAGGATAATTCGGATAAAAAATTCGACCAAGAAACTATTGGACAATGCGAGAAGAAAATACAGCAATTCCTTGTCATCAGCAGATTTTAACGAGATTCTTGTACAGGAATTATCAACTGCTACATCTTTAGGAGGAATAGAGAAGATAATTCGCTTTGCGCTATTAGGTAAAATATTTCTGCAAATAATAGAATATTGAGGTAATATTAGCGAAGATTGCTGATCTTCTTTCAAAAATCTTCGGCTTTTTCCATGGAAATAATATGGACCGAAATTTCTACCCCCAAAAATTGATATCATGGTAGAATTCTGAGAAAATTTATCTCTATGCCGCGTCACATGAAGATCTTGTGAAAAATTGAGGATTATCTCTTTATTTTTCCAATTTAACTTTTCTAAATTATGGTTAGTATTCATGATCTTCTCGAAGACAATCCTTTGTCTCTTATTAGCAAATCCAAATATCTGTAATTCTTCGCCTGATAGATTATGATATAAATGAGGAGAGATAACCTCAAAAGATTTGAATTTAGATGTTAATTCCTCATTTGAACTGCATTTTTTATAGAGAACTTCAGATTTTTGACCAGATAGCTTCTGAAAAAGAAAAAGAATTAACTTCTGATTGGGATCCACATTCTCAAAAATCGTATAGTTATCGGTTAGGTTGGAAAATTCCCAAATTCCAAGGAATTTTCCATTGTTAAGATAGAGGGATCGTAAGTTTGCACAACTTTTACTACCAAGGAAGTTATGTTGCACAATTAGAGAAATAATCCCGTTATTACTCACAATTTTAAATGCGATTTCCAGAAAGTACTTATATAATTGAGGATCTCCTGTGTAGATTCTACCTTGAATAAAGGAACTTTGATGGGAATAGCTTAGATTAGAGATAAGGTTTGTTTCTAGGGTTATACGATTTGAGTAACCTTCGTACGCTTCAGCTACTGATGTATTATTCAGTAGTTGTTTCCGAATATTATCTTGCTGCAATCTCTCCAGTTTAATAAAATCCTTGCAATAATTACTAAAAAACTCGCGATCGTTTGGTTTTAAAATTTCCCATGGGGGATTACCAATCACAAGATTAAATCCACTATGAGCCTTATCCCTTGTAAAAACTTCAGGAAATTGCTTGCTCCAAATGAAACCTTTACGACGGTAAATCTTGATTTTGATATTATTGTCTTCAGGTTCTTTTTGTGAAGTTAAAATAGTATTTTTACAGATCAAATGAGAAATGTTCCGTGGTGGTAGGTTTATTATAGAATTAATTTTCAAACTGATAATAATTTGTGCCATTCGGTATATTTTTTCATCCATCTCGATTCCATAGATGCAATTATTAACTATATAATGACCTATTAGAGTATTTTCCTCTTTCTTTGAAACATTTAAGCAAAAATTAATCAAATTACAAATCCTTTGAACATTCAATTTATCCATTTTAGGAAAAAGAAGATTTTGGAGGATTTTCTTACATTTTTTAAGATAAGAAATTAGAAACGGAATTGCACCACACAAGAAATTTCCAATTCCCATAGATACATCGATTATACGAAGTGGAACTGTATTGATCAACTTTTCCAGGGATTGCTTTTGGTTCGACTTGTTTATTTTCAACAAAATGTCATTGATGACTCGAAATTTTTCTCGAGAAATGTGTCTGATAGCTTCTGCGACCATGAACTCGCTCATAAAATGGGGGGTATAATAGGTCCCTCGGGTTTTGACCGATAGTTGTCGTTTATCCCCATAATTTAATTCAGCACTAATCATATTTTTATCTGTATTAACCACCCATTTTATGCGTAAATGGGAAAAATGGTTGAAAATTTTAATTAACTCTGCAGAAAGATCACCCATATATTCTAAGTAGTGCTTTTGAACCTCTTCCATAGTCTTCAACAGAAAAAAAAAAATAAGTTCTTTTGAATTCTCCCCTTGATTGAGAAACTGTAGTTTTGGGTTCCAACCGTCCTCTAATTCTGCAATTAAAGAAGAATTCGTTATATTTTCCAATTCTTCTAAAGGTGTAGTATTAATAAAACTTTCAAAATTGGGTAAAAATGATGAACTTATGTGATTGACATCCATTCGCTACAATAATATCTTGTCCTTGTCTAATATATATTTTCCGAGAGCAAGCGCACCTAATAACCCAATTTCATCTCCCAATTTGGTTAATTTTATGGAAGGAACTCGATTTATAGTGAATTTTATAGTTTGTTTTTCAAAATTCTCTAAAATAACGGGAAGAATCAGATCAGCATCGTTGGTAATTGCACCCCCAATATAGATGGCTTCAGGATCATAAAAATTATTAATTAACCCGATTCCTACCGTATTATAAAAATTTGCTTGATCTACTATCTTCTGTGCCATAGTATTACCTTTTCTAGCATTTTCATATAGTTCTTTAGTAGTCCATTTTTTCCCCACAGCAGAAATTTGTTTTGATAATCCCGATCCCGCACTGAAGGATTCCCAACACCCTGAAGCGCCACAACTGCATTCAACTGGCGATATTGGATTAATCATACCATGTCCTGCTTCGGCAGCGTTTCCATCTTTTCCGCGCAATAAATGTCCATTTACAATAACTCCTGCTCCAATTCCTGTTGACATTGTAATGTATACCAAGTTATCCTTTTCATCGTCGGTAGCTTCATAAAAGTGAACTCCTAGAACTGCACCATTAGCGTCGTTGATCATATTACATTCAACAGAGGGAAAAGCTTGTTTAATTGGACCTTTTATTCGGATAGTTCTATGTCCAAGATTAGCGTTATTGAAAATGACACCAGTTTTCACGTCTAATGGACCTGCGGTTGCAATATTTATAGAAACCAATTCGGTAACTTGGATCATGTTTTGAGATAACAATGATCGAATCATTCGGATGATTTGTCTGCTTAATGCACTCTCGTCTGTTTTTAAAGTTCTTTCTTTTAGTTTGATGATAGTTTCCTTGTTCATATTCTCAAAAGACGTAATACAAGTCCGTATGTGAGTCCCGCCTATATCCACTCCGACTAAATATTGCATATACCAAATATCCAATTCTTAGTTTAAAATGTTTAACGCATTTACTAATAATGAATAATTCAAATTGATTAAATTCATATGAAATATATTTACCGAATGGTACCACTCTAGAGCAAAAGCGATTAAAAACCGGTTGGATACAAAATGAAAGTAGGATATATTCAGAATTACCCTGAAAACGGGAACAAAGAAGCTAATTTTCAGCAAGTAGAAAAAATTCTTGGTGATAGAAAAGCAGATTTGATTGTTTTGCCAGAATTATTTGCTACAGGATATATATTCGAAAATACAGACGAAGTAAGGCAATTATCTGAAGATTTCACGGGGGAAACCACCCAATTTCTATATAAAATGGCGCGTAAAACCGGTGCGACTATGGTTGGAGGTTTTGTCGAATTTGGTGAGGGTAAAGCATTCAATTCAGTAGCATGTGTTTCTGCAGATGGTTTAGTTGGGTCCTATCGTAAAATCCATTTATACGGCAGAGAAAAAAAATGGTTTTCTCCCGGAAATAAGCCATTACACGTGTTAGAAATTGGTGAAGAAAATGATTGGGTGATCGGTCCCATGATTTGCTTTGATTGGGTTTTTCCCGAAGTAGCACGTAGTCTAGCCTTATTAGGTGCGGATATTATTACTCACTCAGCAAATCTGATTTTACCATATTGCCAAGCTGCAATGATTACCCGTAGTTTAGAAAATCGAATATTCACAATAACTGCAAATCGAATTGGTCGAGAACAAAAAGCAGGATTGGATTTATCTTTTACGGGAAAAAGTCAGATCGTAAATCCCAATGGTGAGATTCTCTCAACAGCGCCTTTGGATGAGGAGTATATAGATATTGTGGAGATTGATGTCGAGTTAGCACATGACAAGCAATTTACTAGCATGAATCATTTATTTCAAGATCGACGACCACAATTTTATCATCTGAGATAAATCCTTTTTTAAATTATTCATATTCAATTATTTTTTCACTAATAATGGGTCTTATAATGAAATCGATCTTCCATTAATTATGGGTGGTCTATTCGGAATAGTATCACATACGGATTGCGTGTCAGATTTATTCTACGGAACAGATTACCACAGCCATATGGGGACCAAACGTGGAGGTATGGCAGTCCTTAATGGCCTTGGGATCAAACGGTATATTCATGATATCTCCCAAAGCCCATTTCGTTCGAAATTTCAACCTGATTTGAATAAATTAAATGGCACAATGGGTATTGGAGTAATAAGTGATACTGATGATCAACCTCTAATTATTCGGTCTCATTTAGGGACTTATGCTATAGTAACTGTAGGCAAAATCAATAATCTGTCAGAACTTGCAGAAAATGCTTTTAGAAAGGGCACTTCTCATTTTTCTGAAATGAGTGGCGGTGAAATTAATCCCACGGAATTAGTTGCTACTTTGATAAATAATGGAAAAAACTATGAAAGGGGGATACTGCGTGCTCAAGAACTGATAGAAGGATCGTGCAGTTTATTACTTCTTACTAATAAGGGAGTATATGTTGCACGGGATAAGCACGGTCGAACACCATTAACTATTGGTGAGAAACTCAATTATCAAGTACCTGTCGGTCAAAAAACTCTTATAGATCCTCCTAAAAGCAGAGTAGTGACAATGGAAACGTCAACATTTCCAAATTTAGATTATCACAAGGTAAGACATTTGGGACCTGGTGAAATTGTACTCATTCACAAGAATGGAATCGATCTAATTAAACCCCCTAATCACAATAACCACATCTGTGCCTTCTTTTGGGTTTATTATGGATATCCCGCCTCCTCTTATGAAGGAATAAATGTAGAACAAGTTCGATATAAATGCGGGGCTGCACTCGCAAAAAATGATGATATTAAGCCTGATATTGTAGCGGGTATTCCCGATTCGGGAACTGCACATGGAATAGGATATGCAAATGAATCGAATTTATTCTATGGTCGTCCTTTTGTCAAGTATACCCCTACGTGGCCACGGTCGTTTATGCCTCAAGATCAAGAAATACGGGATGAGGTTGCTCGTATGAAACTTATTCCTATCAAGGAATTAATTCAAGGAAAATCGCTGCTTTTCTGTGAGGATTCGATTGTACGGGGTACCCAATTAAAAGAAACCATCAAATCGTTGTATGATCGCGGTGCAAAAGAAGTTCATATGCGGGTGGCTTGTCCTCCTCTAATTTTTGAGTGTAAATATCTTAATTTCTCACGGTCTAAATCTGAGCTCGAATTAGCGGCTCGAAGAGCAATTCAGAAAATCTCGGGAGAAAATACTAAAGACTTGAGAGAATTCCTCAATCCGGAATCGCATAAGTACAAACAAATGGTTGAAATAATACGTAAAGAATTCATCTTAACCTCTCTGAAGTACCAAAAAATGGGGGATCTGGTTGAAGCGATCGGATTACCGAAAGATCAGTTATGTACATACTGCTGGGATGGTGTAGAATAAAGAAATTCTTCGTGAAATTGACCTTTCACGTGCAATTATGATACAGAGAAATACTTCATCGGACCACGTAGATGTTATAAATCAGATTAGGGTGCCATTTTTCTTTTCCGCATTATATGCACCAAAACAAGTGAAACCCCAACTAAAAATATACCTATGATAGAAGCCAATAGTACGATTCGAAACTGAATCTGCAACTGATCACTAAAAAGAGTAAGTATTCCTCCAAATAAGTTGCCAAACACTATTCCTGCAATGTTCACAAACCCCGCGAGTGCCATGTTGCGAATTGCTTGGGATTTATCCCACTGATGGGAGGCAAGATATTCCGTAGATAAGCGAAATGTATAAGCAGGCCATATCCAAACTAGAAAAATAATAACAACATTATTACTCAGAAGACCTAAGTAAACCAATAAATAAGAGATCCATCCAAAATGATAGAGAGTATTTGGTCCAAATCGATCTAGAATTCTTCCAAATAGGTAAAACATGAAAATCGCAAGAATCCCGGGTATTGCGTTGGATAATCCGAAAAACCAAGTAGGCAGATCAAGAAACTGTAAATAGGCAGATAATAACCCAAAAAATGAGGTAGCCGCAAATAGTAATATGAATTGATAGATCAGTGCTTCTTTAAACGACAATATAGATTGATAAGGGGGATGGACATCTGCTAAACTTGGATCTGGGTACAAGGTCTTATCACTAGTTTCTGGGGTCACCATTACGGGTAGAAGGGGGATAAGGATAATAGTTACGGCAGACAAGGCGATTGCAATAAGAATCATTATGAAAAGAGGAACAAGATCATATAGAATACTACCAACCAATATACCAATTGCCCATGACAAGGATTCTACTATATTTATGCTACTTAGCGATTTACCTCTATTTTTTGCCTTGATATTATGGGAGGATAAGTAGGTTTTTATAGCGGGAATGTAGGCTACAATGAATAAATTACATACTCCAGTCACCAGTAACAATAGATATGAGTTATTGGTGAGTCTATTGACAAAATATAAGGCAACAAATTGAACCAAATTCACCCCAAATCCTACAATTACTAAGAATCTGACATTACGTTTTTTCTCTGCAATCCAGCTAAACAAATACATAGTAGTCGCTTGAGCGAAAAAAGGTGCTACCCATATGAGTATTGCAATAAATAATCGCATCCGTGGACTAGTTGATTTTAAACTGTCCAACGATAAGAATGGATTAATAAAGTATATGCAAAATTGGGATAAAAAATAGGAAATATACAAGAACAAATTAGAATGTCTTTTTTCCATGGAATAAACTCCATTATCCATGATTGGTTTTATTTTTGATGAAATCTACAATTTCATTTCGGAAATCGTGAGGTTCTGTTTCAAGCTTACCTTGTGCATTGTGAGAATTACCTCCGCCTTTTCCTCCAAATTTTCCGCATAAATGATTAACAAATTCATTTGAAGGTACACGAGTTGAGGAGGATAAGATTAAATACAAATTGTCTTCCAACTTTGCAATAAGGATGGCATTTTGTCCTAATAACTCGAAGCCGTTCATAATTGCTTTTTTGTTAATGGGATCTTCCAAATACCGGTAGATAATCCCTTCAATATCTATACCCGGGCTAAATGGGAGTAATTCCATTACACGGTATCCCAATTTGGTCTCATTTTTCGCACTTATTATGAATTTTTCAAATTTATTCGTAAATATCTGTTCAAAATCATCCATAGAACATGCAAGTTTTTGTGAAACAGTGATCGCTCCAAAATTAATCAACGATACATGTTCTATAGCTTTTTTACCACAAAAATACGTCACTTCGCAATTTCGATTTATTTTTATTATAATGATTGGTCCAATCTCCGTAGTGGTTCGTACATGAGTTCCACCGCATGTGTTATAATCAACTCCTTCCACCTCTAAAATACGTATACTCTCCATTTTTGGTACCTTTCCGCGTATTTTGTTCGCATATCTCTGCTGAGCAGTGTTATAATCTAATGTGTGAGAAATTATTTTTCGATTCTGAGAGGTATACAGAATATTGATTTCTTTTACAACTGATTCTAATTGTTGTTGTGTAAATGGCTCGAACTCGATAGTTACCTCGTCTGGTTTTATGTTTGCATGATTAGTTGTAACGTTATGCTGCTGTAACATAACGGCGGAAAAAATGTGTTGACTTGTATGAGCTTTCATAATCGCATACCGACGTTCCCAGTCTAAATTTGCTTTTACCTTCTGTCCTATACAATTGTTGGATGGAGGAGGGTGAATAAAGTGCAGTATTTCCTCATTTTCTTTTTCTACATTGATCACTTTGTGATATTTTCCATTGATCGTCAAAGTACCCGTATCGTGAATTTGATTTCCCGCGGTAGCGTAAAAGAGAGTTTTATCTAGGATTATCGCTCCTTTTTTAATGGCAATGATTTTTCCTGTGAACTGTTTTTTGTATGGTTTTTCCCAGTAAAGAGGTATAGTCATGCAATCACCATTAATTCTTTATTCTGTGCAATATAGTCTTTTCTGAGATAAAATGTCCCTTCCTCCCTCGCAAATCATTATTCGTCCACCTGTGGAAGCCTACAGTATCTTAATCCCTGTAACAGGGGGATGCTCTTGGAATCAGTGTAGATTCTGCGGGGTGTATAAGGGAGTTCAAAAATACACCATTCGTCCATTAGACGAGGTTATTAGAGATATTGACCTTTATGCGGACTCTTATCCCGATCATAAATGGGTGTTTCTTGCCGGAGGAAATCCCACTTCAGCACCAACGGACTATTTAGTAAAAATCTTGACTCACGTCAAAGCCAGGTTCAAAAGTTTGGAGCGACTTAGTACGTATTCCAAAGCTCTAGACATTGTTAGGAAGACGGATGCAGAGCTTATGCAACTAAAAGAATCAGGGTTGGATATAGTCTATATGGGATTAGAAAGTGGCTCAAATACAGTTCTTAGATTGATGAAGAAAGGTACAAATGACCGTACAATTATTACTGTGGGGAGAAGACTTCTTAAAGTGGGTATAAGATTATCTCTTTACGTGATTCTTGGACTGGGTAGCTATGAGCATTCGGATGAACATGTAAGAGAAACTGCTCGCGTGTTGACCGAAATCAATCCCACAATTTTTCGATTTCGCACATTAAACGTAATTCCTACTGCTCCCCTTTGGCAA
This sequence comes from Promethearchaeota archaeon, assembly GCA_016933055.1. GTDB lineage: Archaea > Asgardarchaeota > Lokiarchaeia > Sigyniarchaeales > Promethearchaeaceae > AMARA-1. Next base: position 143,188 of record JAFGBS010000014.1, read on the forward strand.
GATGTGCAAAACGGAAAATTCACTGTAATGCGCCCTGTTGACATTCTGAAGGAGGAACGTGACATTCTCATGCAATTGGGTTCGAATGTGACTTCAGAAATGTATAATGATCATGTTTCGAATTACTGTACATTCAGCTCCAAGAATGTTTCCCTAGATCGAGAACAATTAATTGCACAATTAAACCGATTAATTGAAAACCCCAAAATTCAACAAATGGAGCCTAAATGGCTACTGCATATGTGATTGTGGATGAAAAAAGCATATCTCGTGGATTATTCTAAATGCACCTATAATTCATGCGGTCGTCCTTGCATTAAAAATTGTCCCGTTACCTTGACAAATCTCAAAAATAAAGGCAAGAAGAAAGGCAATCCTGCTATTGATTTTAAAAATTCTTCAAATCAGATTATTATTCATTCAGATGTGTGCATTAAATGTGGTATTTGCGTTCAAGTTTGCCCCAGAAATGCGATTTACGTGAAGAATTACGTTGAAGAAGACCCTTCTCAAGAAAAAATTCATCAATACCATGAAGGTTTCCGATTATATCAACTGCCCACTCTAACAAATGGGACTGTTACAGGTTTAGTCGGACCAAATGGTATTGGTAAATCTACAATTATGAATATTTTGAGTAAATCGTTAAAACCAAACTTCGGTCTGGAGGAAGAATTGTCCTGGCAAGAAATTGCGGATCTTATAAAAGATAACAACATTCGCAACCATTTTCTTTATAATAGAAAGGTTAGCTATAAAAAACAAGTTCTACAAGTACTGTTTGATCAGTATAAGAGTGAAACTATCAAGAATATCCTCCATCACAATCAATCGCATCCACAATATCAGAAGATAATGGATGCGTTAGATATTCCGAGTATTGAGAATCGGTATTTAGAGCAATGCTCTGGAGGAGAACTTCAACGATTTTCTATTGCGAATGTTTTACTAGCAGACGCTGATATAATATTGGTAGACGAGCCTTGCACGTTTCTCGATGTGAAAAAACGAATAGATTTAGCCGAAGTCCTACAAGATCTTAAGGAAGATAATAAAGCGTTTTTAGTGGTAGATCATGATTTAGCAATCCTTGATTACATGTCGGATATGGTGCACTTGTTTTATGGAGAACCCAACACCTTTGGAATGATATCACGAGTTCTGAATGTGAAAAACGGTATAAACACATATTTGAACGGATTTATTAGTTCGGAAAATATTGAATTCCGAGAAAGCAAAATCCGATTTAGAAAGACAGTTTCTGGTAGAACATGGTCAAATGCACGCGTTTTTTCAAAATGGTCGACCCTAAAGAAGTCTTTTGATACGTTTTCTTTAACAATTCATCCGGGTATATTGTATGAAAATGAGATCTTAGGAGTAGCGGGGCAGAATGGACTTGGTAAGACAACTTTCTTTAAATTACTAACAGGGATGCTAAAACCAGATGAGGGGGTATGGGAAGAAAAAGTTTCCATATCATACAAACCTCAATACATTACAAAGGATTTTCACGACACTGTAGAGGAGTTCATCACAAATTTCTCACAAAAATACATCCATGATGAAAATTTACTCCAACAACTCTACGAACCATTGGGAGTAGATACATTTTTTGATCAATCCGTATCTGAGCTCTCTGGTGGACAATTACAACGGATGTATATCGCAGCATGCTTAACCAAAGATGCAAATCTTTATTTAATCGATGAACCCTCCGCTTACTTGGACGTTGAAGAACGTTTAAAAATAGCAGAAATTATAAGATCCCATACGAAACGTACCGACTCCACCACTATTGCAATTGAACACGATATCCAAATTATTGACGCTCTTGCAGATAGATTACTTATATTCCTTGGTGAACCCGGAATTAACGGATACACAATTGGACCCCTAACAAAGCAAGATGGCATGAATGAATTCTTGAAATCACTTGATATTACATTTCGTCGAGATCAAGAAACAGGTAGAGCTAGAATTAACAAAAAAGGTTCAAAGAAGGATGTTCAACAGCGGATTAATAACGAATATTATTACATTCGGATGAAAAAAGAGTAGAACAAACTAAATTTTATTTTTACGTTTTTTTGGTATGGTTTCACTTATCATTTCATTCAATAATTTCTTATAATCGATTAGTTTCTGCTGTATTTCTGGAGATAATTTCTGTATTTCTTGATCAAATCCTGGTTGATTTATTCGGTTCCAATGTTTCATCATTAAATTACTGAAATTCATAAACGAAGGTTGATCTTTCACTTGTAAGAACATTCCCTTCTTGAAGCTCTCCAAGTCTTTTATATTTTGATGAATGATATCGTCAAGAACTTTATCCCGTAAAGATTTTGAGATGTCCAACGCTACCTTATATGAGGATAAAGCGTTATCGTAATCATCTTGTAATCCATAGACATAGGCAATATTGTTAAGGAATAAAGTTTGACCATATAAATCGCGGTATCTGGCTGTCGCTGCTAAACCATAATGCAGCACTTCTAAAGCTTCGGGTAGCATTCTTTTTCGTATGAATCTCTCTGCAGATTTCATACACATAATTGCGTATTTATGGAGCTTTCTTTTCAATCGACGATTTTTGAATCTGTGCTGCTTAATCAAATGCATGTGATAAACTTCGAGCATCTCTTTGTATTCTTGATTGAGGGGATCGAATTCTTGGGCTTTTTCTTCAAAGGAAAAACTCTGATCAAAATCCTTCAATCGTGAATATTCATAAGCGATTTTGTGGAATATTTCCGGATTATCCGTCCATATATCCAAAATATCTGCATATTTTTCAATTGCTAAACCAGGTCGAGATAATTTCGAGTAAAGTAATGCAATTTTATCTTGATATAAAACATAGTTCGTACTTTGCTCTTCTTCAATCATCTGAAGTAGCTTTTTAATATTTACTTTTTTGGGAGTTCCATATGAGGTCGAAAAATTCATTAATAATTTCTTCTTCCGGTTGGGGAGGGCTATACACTCATGATTCCAAAAATGCCGATGGAATTTACAGAAACTCTCGCCACATAGCTTGCATTTCCGCCGTGTTAAACCGAGTATTAAATTATCGCAGAAGTAACATCTTTGCGTTGTTGCCCCCACCTATATAAGATACGTTCAATACTCCATATTAAATTTGTCATATAATTTTGATAAGTAATTCTCAATTTCAGCAAAAAATATTCAGTTTTTTCCTTAAAATTTCAATACATTTCAACGCAAAGAATCTTATAGATAGGGGGTAATTCCAGTACTTTCATAGGTACACGACTTATCTACCTTTTTAACCATGTCTTTATCTGTTCAGATTACAACATAGAACGTTTAACCATAATAGTGTTTATAGAGCGAATTAGATTACTTCTACATGTATCACAGAGACTTTCAATGCATATTCAACCTGTCAAACTATATTTTCTACGATCTAATGGTAAAATGGCAACTTCTCGACTTTAGCATTCGGATTGATCGGATTGTTATCAAAGGGACTTTATGGGATGAAGTCTAGTGGTCGGAACGAGTTGACTAGTAAAATTCCACCTATTATCATGAGAATTGCTCCTATCAATCTCCCCTTAATATCTTCTTTAAGAATCCACACTGATAAGCCCAAGGTGACCAATAAGGATAACATGGATAATGGTTCTGCGATTGAAAGTTCAAAATTAAAAAACGATAGCAAGACTAATAGAAGAACATAACTGTAAGCATTAGCGAAGCTGCCTAATAGAAAATGCTTATAATTACCTGCAATTACCTCTCTTATTAATCGCAGTTTTTTGGTTCCAACAATTGCTATTAGAAGATAAAGAGAAATAATCCAATATTGAATTATTGAATATAAAAATGGATCAGTGGTGGTTTTTACAAACAAACCATCTATTATTCTGCCTAAAGCAATAAGGAGACTCACCACAATCATCAATAAACATCCTCGGTTCGTAAATACCGCCTTGACACTTTCTTTAAGAGAGTGTTTCCGTTCAAGTAGGGCTGTTCCAATGAATAATAACGCCATACCCACCAGCTTAAACCAATAAAAGGATTCTCCCAGAAAGAGAACGGACAAGATAAACAAAAAGAATACATTGAAATTATAAAGAGGAGTCACGAGGGAAACTTCATAGTTGGAGAGAACGTATACATACAATGTAAAAGCTAAAGAATACAATGTTCCACTTAGGGAAGCATATCCAATTCCACTAAGAGCATCAAAGTCTGTGAGAAATAATAAAGGAAGAAGCATAATACCGGCTATAGAAAATAAAAGAAATGTGGAAACAAGAGGATCTCGATTTTTAGCGGCTCGATTAAATTCTATTCTCTCGTAACCTAACAGTGAGATCCTACCAAACATAATCAAGATAATGAACAGAACACTTAGGTTCATTACAAAAATATAATGATTCTAGATTTTGAATGTTTTGAGTATAGAAATACTTATTCAATACGTTGTTGAAAAAGAAATTTGATGAATATTATTGCTCTTCAAACATTTTTTTTAGTTTTTCAAGTACCAAAGTTTTTTCAGCAATGAACCAGTGGAGTTTTGATTTTTCAGGTTTTTGTTCTTTAATTATTTTTGCTAATTCCTCCACATCTTCACTATTAGGTTCTATAAGCTTATCATGGCGAAGCCGGGCTCTCATATCATCGACGGTTTTAAATACATTGATATCAATCCATGCGTCATCTTGACAACCATTCAAATCTAGATTCAGTTGTAGAGTTTTGCACAGTTTTGCTAATCGGAAGATCATTTCATCATATTGAATGTTTTTTCGATACAATCGGAGTGCGAGAACGGAAATTTCTTCATGGGGTATAAGAGTTTGCATTGGGTCTCCTCTGGTAGAGAGTTGATTTGTCGACAATAAAAACAATGATCGGGATCTTTTATCCCTTGTGGTACGGTTTTTCCATAAATATTCTAAGATATGCTTAAATAACGTTCTCATTACAACAAGGAGTTCTGAAAGGAAGACTCATTACCTAATATGTATTATCACAGTAATACAGTTACAAACCGAACGCATCTAGTTTTTTTGTCCCTTTAATTTCTTCCCAATTTATATCCAATGCATCTAATAATTGTTCTAAAACATTCTGGAGATTCTCTTGATACTTTTTTACATCGATATCTTGGATAGATGCTAATGACACTGGTTTAACATGTTCTGAATCCCTCGTTTTCACATAACTTATATACTCTCCAGCTTCTATCTTAATACCAGTCCTTTTTTCCTCCATCATCGCTGCTTTTACATGTTGGGGCATCGTTTTTTTGTAACTACTAATTGACTTTGTTAGTTTGGTTGAGATTGCATAATCTTCAATAGGAAATCCATTTTTCTCTAAGGATTTTCCAATACGTTTCAAATAAGATTTTGTTATATTGATAATTTTTGCTTTTTCCTTCTCAAATTCAGCTTTACTTGTGATTTTCTTTAAAATACCTGAAATTTCATCAAAAGCTTTGAAAATAAATGGAGGTGTGTTGCTCTTTTTTGCAGACATACCTTTAACATCTATAGAATTTCCTCCTTTATAGACCCCTACATAATTTTTCTTTCGTTGAGACAAAGCTAAAAATTGGTAAACTTTTTCTTCTTCTAAATCTAAATCTAATTTCTTTTTGCTCCATTGGGCCATTTCCTTTATTTGTTCCTTGCTCGGAGAGTGTAGAAATACACTGTCAGTGTCCCCGTAGAGCACTTGTATATTAATCTCTTTGGCCCTTCTTGCTGTTTGTTGGATCGAATACCTACCAATCGCTGTGGTCGATTCAGCAACAGGTTTACACCTTAGCACGAAGGGAACGCTCCCTAGTACTCCATAAATAGAATTAAGAAAAACTTTAAGCGCTGACTGTAAAATCTTCGCAAAATTTCGCTCTTCAGGAGAGACCTCTTTATCTAATGAACGTGGTTTGTACCATCTCACACGAACATCTCGGAAAAATCCTACTATTATCGTAAAAATTCCCAATCGTTTGCTGCAAATGTGATAAGGAACGTTAGGTAACAAATTGCTCTGGCATTCCGGGTGAAAACAATTAACTGTTTCGTAGGAAAGGTTTCTACTTTTGATGATTGTCGGATATAGACTACTAAAATCCATCACACTAACATTGAAATGTATACCAGGTACAGGATCGAAAACAAATCCACCTTCGAATTCATCTCCCATTCCCGGTTTTAACTCCGCCAATTCTGACTTACGCGGAATCAGATACCCTCGGATCCTATGTTCATAATAAAATATATTTCTAACCCATACTGATATTTGGTGCCGGAATAGATCCTGGAGGGGTAATTTCGTGATCCGCATCAAATAAACCAATAAATTCCATACCGTATTGCCACCAAACTGTGTCAGTTCTAAGGTCAGAACGGAATCGATCATGTTATAGTACGCAAGAGTGTTTAATTCCATTGTTGCAATATCGATCGGGGAAAATTTTTCTCCCGTACCATGCTTTATTTTTTCACTTCCTAAAAATGCTTTAGAAATATCATCTAAAGAATTTCGTTCATATATTTCCCCGAAAGCATACCCCTTAAGACTCCTATTCGCGAAAATCTGGTATAAATCAAGATGAATTGAGTGTTTAAGGAAAGCATTTGTATCAACAAGAGATAATCCCCCCTGGCGTTTGATCTCAATTGGATTTATCTCATTAGGAAGGTCTAAATTTTTTGCTCGATGGAATAAATAATTCAGATCGAAATTATCTCCATTAAATGAGACTACCAATGGATAATTCCATAATATACGGAAACATTCGGTTATGAGATCTTTTTCTTCCTCAAAATAGATTATTTCTGCATTCTCCGGAAATTCGTCTATAATGGTGCCTATTGGGACTTCATCTCGCCAAAGAACATATACTCTGTTCATGCCATCGGAACCTGCAAATGATATGCTCGTAACTCGTTCTCGCGCGATTAGTGCCTCTGGTAAATTTCCCGTCTTTGGAACTTCAACTTCTATATCGAACGCGACTCTACGAACGTCAGGTATAGGATAGGAAAACACTTTCATATACCGTCGAGCCATTTCTTGAAATACCTCCGGTTCGTTCGCAAACAATTTTAATAATTTTTTTTCAAGATCAGGAGTTGTATGCAATTCCATTGGGGAAATTGACCCATCTTTTATTTGATAAATTAAACCGGGTATTAAATCTCGGTCATAGATATAATTATGGTGATAGCGAATATTTGCTTCCCATGCACCATTATACCCTGCTCGTGCTAGTATATTAAATATCGAATTAGGGCTGAGAGTCATGGGATCATCATTTTGAATATCTCCTTTTTTGCCGATATCGTTTGGAGTTTTTCCATAAATTTTCGAAACCATTATTTTTTCGTCGTGTAATAAATCTTCAATTTCCACAGTTTCAATTCCATCAAATCCAGAAAAATTGACCAATTCGGGAATTTGTTCAAGTTTTTCCTTTTTTTCCTTGTGCAATGCGTAAGGACGATGGTTAGTATTGTCTATCCAAAATTTGATTATTTTTTCATTGATATCATAAAACCGCGCATATGCTTTGTTTTGTTTTCCAGAGTATTCTACTGTAAGTAATATCCCTTGTTCCATATGGGAACAAATTTCCCCGTTTTGGATGAGGTTTTCTACATATACTGCCTTTGCAGCTCCCTTTCTATCTTCTACTGGATTCTCAAACCGTTGTTCCCCAAATGGAGTTGTGTCTTTTTTATAGAAAGTCAAATCAGATTTTTTCAGTGTTTCCACTGAATTGGGTTGGGACGATAGGGTCTTTTTTTGAGGAACATCTTGTTTCTTTTTTTGCTCAACCATCTGTTGTAACTTTTCAAGTTGCTTTTCTTTCTCAGGGAGCTTTTCTGATGAAAAATCTGCAACTTGTTCTTTTTTCGTAGATTTTTTCAAATTTTTCTCGGAATCCGATTCTATGAATCGCATAAGGCTATTCTTTGCGGTAACAGGTTTGGTTTTCTTTTTTGATTTACCGCTGGTTTTTTCAGATTTTTTAAAAGTCATTAAGTTCCCCTTACTAGTTACCACTGAATATTGGAAAATCTATCTATAAAGTATTTATTTACATGGAGTACATGCAAAATTGAATAGAATAGAGAGTCAATTCTATATTAAATATATTATTAACCACTCAAAAAATGGAAGATGAATTCGTGATGAAAAAAAGAGATGTTGTCATAGTTAGTGCTTGTAGGACTCCAATTGGTGCATTTGGAGGGAGTCTGCGACCAGTTCAAGCACCTCAGTTAGCTTCTTTAGTTATGCGTGAGGCAATCAAACGTGCAAAATTACAGGATCAATTAGATCTGATCCAAGATGTGAGATTTGGGAATTGCTTAGAACCAGTTGATGCGATGAATGTAACACGCATTGCAGCATTACTGGCAGGGGTTCCTAACTCGGTTCCCGCGGTTACCGTAAATCGTGTTTGTATTTCAGGAATGACTGCGGCTTTAGATAGTATGGTTTATATACAGAATGGATTATTGGACTGTTGCCTAGTAGGTGGAGTAGAGTCAATGAGTAATGTACCTTATGTGGTTCAAGAAGCCCGTTGGGGTCTGAGATTACAAGATGCGGCATTTGCTGATGGATTAATTCGTGGTTTGCAATGCGGTTCTATCTTCGTGCCTTATCCTAAAGATGGACCAGTCGAGTGGGCTCGTGGAAAACCCTTCATAATGGGTCAAACTGCTGAGTTTCTCGTTGCGCGAGATGGCTGGACACGGGAACAACAGGATGAAATCGCTCTACGATCCCATAACAACGCCGAACGGGCTAATACCGATGGTACTTTCAAAGATGAAATAGTACCAGTCACAATTAAGGACCGAAAAAAAGGAGAGATAATAGTGGATAAGGATGAACATTTCCGGCCGGGACTAACGATGGAACAATTAGCTAGGTTATCCCCTGCATTCATTCCTAATGGCACTGTAACCGCTGGAAATTCCTCTGGAATTAATGATGGTGCTTCTGCAATGATTATTATGGCAGAAGAAACAGCTTTAGAATTAGGGCTAAAACCACTAGCAAAAATTACGGGAATGGGAATGGGGGCTTGCGAACCGGAAATAATGGGAAGATCTCCCGTTCCTGCGGTTCGTAATCTCTTGGAACGTACTGATTACAAAATAGAGCAATTCGAACGAATTGAACTCAATGAAGCCTTTGCAGCACAGTATTTGACAGTAGAAAAAGAACTGGGTTTAAATCGAGATATTACAAATATAAATGGTTCAGGAATCGGACTGGGACATCCGGTAGGTTGCACTGGAAACCGGATTATGGTTTCACTTCTCTATGAACTGATTCACTCGGGAAAGCAGACAGGATTAGCAACTCTATGCGGTGGAGGCGGGGTTTCCTCTGCTTGTGTGTTAGAAAAAATGTAATTTCTAATATTTATTTTTTTTATATCCTAAATCTACCAGCATACCGTATACCAGAGCTAAGGCATTTCGGGTTGAAATACCTTTATAGACTTCTTTCAGATCTTCAGTCCGGTGGAAAGAAGAGCGTTCTAGAAACAATTCTTGTATTGTAGCTTCTACTACTGATCTTGTTGCTTTGAATTTTTCGTAGTTGTTCTTTACGAATTCCCGGAAGATGGGAACAAACTTTATTTGGTCCTCTACAATTAATTTTACATCTTTTAAGCTAGTTACGGCACCGTAATGGCAAAATCCTGCGTTTTCTATTTCTAAACCTTGTATTTTCTTTAAGGATTGCATGTATTCCTCATAATTGAATTCAGTTGGCATGCTTGTAGGAAGTGTCAACAATTCTTCCTTATTAAAGAGCGTTCCTGCAGCCTCTCCAAAGTAGGAGAAATACGTAGAACCCTCCATAAAAATCGTTGGACAGACATGATCCTTGGTGTGCCCAGGAGTAGAAATTAAAGATAGTTCCAGTTCTCTCTCTTCATCCAGCAGAATTTTGGTATCAGGTTCAATTAATTGAAAAAATCGATCGGGAATCGGTTCCATTCTACCTACAAACTCTCCGTATGTTGATCTTGCTGCTTTAAGATGATTTTCCGGATGTTGCAGATAGGTTTTATGGAGTTCCGTAGCTAAGATCTTTATTTTTGGATTATATTTCTCTAATTTTGTGAGAATCTTCCAACCAGCTCCAAAGTGATCAAAATGATGATGCGATGGAATAAGATATTTCACAGAATCTCGGGAAATATGATGTTTCCTCATATAAGAAAGTACTTTGCGATAATCATCTGAAGTGCCTACATCGAAAATAATCGTCGAATTATCCCAATGCAGCAAAAAACTACTGGTAATTTTACTCATACCATATTGATTTAGATCTATTAAATGTACTGATTCGATAAATTCTCCAGCAGTGGAAATGATTGGCATTACACATTCCTTAATCTTTTCTATATAATAATTTTTTATAATCTGATTGTTATGGTATGTGTATTAACAACGTTATCATCATCTTTATGATTTATTTACAACATACTCAAACATAACCGAGGATAAATAAAATTTGAACCAGTCTCTCACACCCCAACTTAATGACGAAACCATCGATCTGATAGAATCCTATATAGCAAACCGAAATTATAATGATGTAATTGACATTTGTATCCAAATCGTTCAAGAAAACATCAAAACTCCCAATAGAGAACAATTGTATGAAATAATTGAAAAAATTACCCTCATTTGTGATAAAACTCCTTTTATTGTAGACACCCTTGTCCCGTATCTGGGAGAGTTTTTACAAGATTTGGATGAATGGCTAAGAACGGAATCCCTAATAATTACGGAAAGAATTAGTAAATATCGCCCCAACGTGTTAATTGAATTCATCCCCCTAATCACCAATCGATTACAAGATGAAGATCAAAACAACCGTGAGATTGCTCTGAACATAATTGGAAATTTAAGTTTAAACCTACATCTTGATCGAGAGAATTTATTTATCTTTATCCTGAATATGATGCAAGATAAATCATGGAAAATACGAATACGAGCAATCCAAATCAGTGAACAACTCCTAAAGAAAGAAAAAATACCAAATAAGAATCTTTTTCAAAAATATGTAGAAGGGATATCCAAATTAGTAGGAGATGAGGATGAGGAAGTCCAAGGTACTGCAATAGAAACACTCAAAAATATCAGTTTCTTGTTGGATTCCGAATCCTTTCTACAGATTACATCCCAGTTAGTAAATTCGTCAATTTGGCAAATAAGTGAGAAAGGAATTTGGTTGGTGGGGGAAGTAGGAGCAGATCAATATTCCAATGTATCATTAATAGCCCCCAGATTACCTAATCTCCTAAATAATCCTAATTTAATGATCCAAACAAAAGTAATTGATGCATTGGTAAAAATCGGTCGTGTACATACAGAAAAAATACTGGAGATCATTTTTAACAATGTGCACACTAAAGAAAAGGAGATTTATGACGGTTTATTCGATATATTTTTGTATTTAGGAATAGAACGACCCGATGCAGTTCTCCAGCGAGCCTTTGAACATTTAGAAGACCCAGATCGTTCAATTCGGATGTTTATTTCAGATGTTCTAAACAAATTCAAAGAGGAAGCTGTGGGCAAAATCGAGGAACAAGTAGCGTCACTATTTGCACGTTTACGCACTACTGATTGGCGACAGCGGCAACATATTGTGGAAATTCTAGGCTCACTCAATGGTGTTATAAAGGTCAACAGTATTGCAGTGTGGTCTTATCTCACCCTTAAATCGATCTCAGAGAATGAGGTCGATCCTGAGGTTAAGGACACCATCCATTCAGCATTAGAACGGATACAGAGTTCCATTGATGATATAGAGATAATTATTAGAGAAGTTGAAGTACATCAAAACTTCTTTTATCGTGAAATATTGGAATTACAGAATTTACCAAAACAATTACGCGACAATATGCTCATCATTATCGAAAAAAACGAATTTCGGGAAGCATTATTGATTCTGGAACGAGAAATAAATAAAGCTATCAAAAAAATCGAATCATTTGGGGATCGGTTAGATGAATATGAATACAAAAGATTAGCTGTGGATTTAATAGAAGATTGGTCATATACTCGATTGGATTTATTGGAGCAAATAGGAGACATAAAAAATTATATTAAAGAGAGTGTAGAAAATGCAAAACAGCGATATATTACCCAACTGTACGAGAAAATCCAACGAGTAAAAGCACGAATTGATGTATTGAAGTCTGAAATGGAAGACATCATCAATTTAAATTCCCAGCTAAAACATCTCATCCAAATAGGTGAAGAGGAACGTGCTAAGAAAAAATTGGAACACCTTGCATACATCCGAGATAAGATTTTTCGTTTAGAAGCAGAAATAGGACAAATTTGGATTGAAAATCTTGATTTTAAAGAAGAACTCAAAGATATTACTCTATATTGGGTTAATGCAAAAATTGAAGCCCAACAATTATTGTATTCCATAAGTTACAATCTGAAAAGTATCCATACCAGTTTTAAAGATAGTAAAAAACAAAAAAATGCACTAAAAAAGGAAATTTCCTTTGAACTATTATTAAATCAATATCAAAACTTAATTCTTCAGTCTAGCAGTAACGTCCGTGATCAGTTCGAGCGGTTTTCCATTATCACATCCCCTGTTGTGGACGAAATTAAAAAAGGGAGTTATGATAATGCGACAGATTTGCTAAAATTAACCATTTCCCAAACAGTCACTAGTATTCAAGATTTTGATAAGGAAATCATAAAAATTTATGATCAATTAGATAAGATGGAAGGGGATTTTGAAAAATCTAAAATGATTCGGTCATATATGGAAGATTGGATTCAGATTAAAGATTCATTGATTGAACGTAGTAATGAATTTTTCCAGCAGACATCTCAAGACATCTTTTTCCATCGTATAATAGATCTACAAAAATACATCAATCCTATCCCTATTGATCTCTTAAGCAAACATTTGAAAACGGAATATACTGAATCTCAATTACTTGAAAAATTGTTTAAACTCATTGAAAATGGAACTTTACAAGGTAAGATCCGAGATAATAAGTTATACTTACCCGAAAAACATCCTGAATACGAAAATGTATTACAGATTTCCAAAAAAATCGAAACTTTAGGTAATTTCGTTCATTTTAAAATACGGTTGCAAAATACAACACGTCACTTCTTGCAAAATCTATCAATATTATTTTCTTGGCCGGTATTTATGGAACTCCAAGAAGAACGTAGTAAACCTAACTGGATGGAGATTAAGGAACTTCAAGCGGAAGAAATCCAAATTTTTAATTGGGTATTGAAATATCGTCACGATAACATGATTAAATCCTCTGAACGATTGGGAGTAACTTCAAGAATAGGAGAATTAAAAGTTATTATACGCTATACCAATTTCTTCGGAGTTCAAAAGGAAATTCGAAAGGAACTTGAGGTGTTCATCCCATAAATTTTTCAATTACGCTTTTTTTTCCTTACTCAATCGATCTATGTGATCGATAGGGAAACAGAATGAATCCAGAATACCGATTAACAGCTAAAACGCAAATTCATGGATGATCATGTAAAGTATCAAAAGGTGCTCTCGAACGGATTTTAATGGGATCCGGGTTAGACTATTCTGCAGAAGATTGTGCCGTAAAACCGATTGGGAATAAGATATTAGCCACAAACGTGGATATTTTTACTCCCATTCATGATGACCCTATTGTTCAAGGAGAAATCACCGCTTGTAACGCTACAAATGACCTATTTGCCATGAATGTGATTGATATCATTATGTATCTGAGTTTCCTCGGAGTCCCGGTGGATCAACCAGAAGAGATCACTCAAGGGTTAATTAAAGGTCAAAGAAATTTTCTGAAACAATTTGGCGCCGATATAAATGGAGGTCATACAATTATCAATCCTTGGCCGATATCGGGGGGAATTGTAGTAGGAATCGCGGATAAAAAGGATCTGATACCAAAACAGTTACGAACTACAGCCGATACAGGAGATTTGTTCATCACCAAACCGATCGGAATACAAGCAGCTATGGCAATATATCGTATACAAAAAGATGAGGACAATGTCCTAAATGAATTATTCCCAAATGTGAAAAAAGTAACACTCGATAAAATGGTAGATACTGCGGTAGAAGTAATGCGGAAATCCAACCATGAGGTGGCTCACATAATTCGAAAATATCATCTCAGAAATGGCATTGCCAGTATGACCGATATAACAGGATTTGGTTTGAAACAACACATAGAAGAAATAGTCCAAGGTACCCAATTCGACATCTCGATAAATACATTACCAATTATCGTGGGTACGGATAAAATATCTGATGGTTTAGGTTATGATCTCATGGGTGGATGTGCTGCAGAAACTGCGGGTCCAATGTTATTATGCATAGATCCTAATGAAATTGAACATGATGAAATCTTACGAGTGTTTCACAAGGAAAAAGTCCCGATTTGGAGTATCGGACAATATTTCAAAGGAAATGGAAAAGTGACCATCTCGCAAAATCCTAAGATCATTCAAGTAGAAAAAATAAATTAGTAGTTCCCTATGAAGAGGGTGAAAACCGCTTGCGGGTAACTCTCGGAGGCTTCTGCTTGCAAAGCAGGAACTATATTCTCTCTTTTGTTCTATATATACATATCTCTGTATGAATCATCGTCTTCCGATTCATAGTCTTCATCATCCTCTTCATCCAGGATCTCTTCAAGTATTTGCCGTAACTCAGGATATTCTCTCAAAAACCTCTTAATATCTTGAAAGTCCATCATATCAGGAGTAAGGGGTATATCGTTCATTGAAACAGGAATTCGGATTTTCTTCCGTATCTTTACACCCTTTTGTTGGAGTAGATCAAGGTAAATTTTGATTAATTCTTGCTCTATCTCTGTGGCTTCCATTTCATAAATCTTTGAATCTGAATACTTATTTTCTAATTCAAGGAATCCCTTTTCCCTGAGTTCTTCATCCATTTCCACACCAGATAATTTTTTGACAAAATCTTTAACCACTTCGAAATTTAGAATGTCTCTCCATGTTGCCATTATTTATCTAGTTAATAAAAAAAATTATCACTACTAAACTTACCTCTATTTATTTATTGGAAAATCGGCAAAATCGTAAAGTGAAATTAGTGAAAAAATCGATTAAATTTTTGAACAATAATGAATTAATCACATGAACGATCATTGCATTAGTGGGTATTAATCAAAATTGACTGAGGATCCTAGTAAATATACTGAAGATGACTGGCATAAGCTCTATACAGAAGAAACTGGTAAGAAGGCAATATGGGGAGGTAAAATCACCAAACTGTATTTAACTTGGTTACAAAATAAAAAACAAGAGCTCGGTTTGGTTGATGAAACACCAAAATCAAAAGGGTCTACTAAAAAAACTAAAGAATCATCTACAATCAAACCAGAACCTTCAACCAAAGAAAAGCCGAAACTAAAAAAAAAGGAAGTAGAAACTGAACCTATTGCCCAAAAAAAATCTGAAGAAAAACCAACTGAAAAATCAAAATCAAAGAAGAAGAAAGGGGAAAAAGGATCAAGCCTCCAAGCAGAAACGAATGTTGGTATGGTGGGGCATGTAGACCACGGAAAAACAACGCTTGTTGATGCTCTTTCGGGTGAATGGACAGATAGATATCAAAAAGAAAGAGAACAAGGTATAAGTATTAAATTAGGATATGCTAATTGCGTAATAGCTTATTGTCCAAGTTGTGATAAGTACGTAACCTACCATCTTGCTAATGCTTTAAAAAAAAAGAAACAAAAACGAAATACTTGCCCCGATTGTGCAGGAGAATTGACTTTTTGTAGGAAAATTAGTTTTGTGGATGCCCCCGGGCATGAAATCTTGATGGCTACTATGCTTAGTGGAGCAAGTTTAATGGATGGGGCATGTTTATTGATTTCGGCAAGCGAAAAATGCCCTCAACCTCAAACACGGGAACACTTAGCAGCTCTAGATATTTCTGGTATCGATAAAATTATCATTGTTCAAAATAAGATTGATATGGTATCAAGGGAACGAGCAATTGAAAACTATAAAGAAATTAAGAAATTCATTAAAGGAACAATTGCTGAAAATGCTCCAATAATTCCTATTTCTGCAATTTATAAAATCAATATCGAGGAAGTCCTTCGAAAGATTCAAGAAATAATTCCGACCCCCGATTTTGATGAAAACAAACCCCCACAATTCCATATAGCTCGAAGTTTTGATGTTAATAAACCCGGTACAGCGATAGAAGAACTAAGAGGAGGAGTGGTTGGAGGATCAATTTCCCAAGGGGTGTTACAAATTGGAGATAAAATCGAGATCCGTCCTGGAATAAAACGTAGTAATAAGTTTGAGCCATTAAAAACCAATGTGACCAGTATTTATCAAGGTGATATACCTTTAGATTCTGCACACCCCGGTGGATTGATTGCGATCGGAACAACTTTAGATCCCTCATTAACAAAAGCGGATAATTTAATTGGGAACCTTGCTGGTATCATTGATAATCTTCCCGATGTTCAAAATCAATGTGAAATCGAAGTGCATCTTCTCGATAAAGTCTTAGGGGCTGAAGAAGAGATTGAGGTAACTCCCTTAAAAATTGGAGAACCAATGCTTTTAGTAACAGGCACATTATTGACCGCGGGTATCATCCAAAAGATTGGAAAGAAGAACAGAGTAGCTTTTAATCTCAAAAGACCGCTCTGCGCGGAAGTTGGAGCTACTGTGGCTATCAGTCGCCCCATTCGGAAGAGATACCGATTAATTGGTTACGGTATCCTCCGAACATAATGGAATAATAATATAACACTATTTCTAATCCATCGCGTATTTTTTTGTGTAATCACGAGCTTGCTTATTGAATCGTTCAGGAGACCTCAATGCTTGCTCTCCCGCTTCATGATTCAATGGATCACCAGGATTGTAAAAAGGAGGTTCCATATGAATCATTGCTCGAAGAGCTTCAATAATATTTGTCAAAGTTTTCGCCGGAGTCCATCCGCTTGCACCAGTGGTCTGATCTACCTTTCCAACAAGATCTGGATTAATGAGATCTAAGCAAATATTCAATTTTCCAGGGGGGATGGATGGATCAATGTTTGGATGCCACAAAAGTGTATGACAATAAGCATAAGGGGGACTGAAAGGATAATTTTCAGGTAATTTTATCTCAAAAATGAATTTACCCCCCTTATATGGTGTATTAGGTAGTCCTTTGATCGTCAATCGAATATGATCAACTGACATACCCCATGGTTCAATTAAAACTTCTTTATTAGAATTAAAAGCTTCTACAGATTCTTGATAATCAGTTTCTTCGCGCATTTTGCTCGCTTTTTTTCTTTCTTGTTGAAAGATTATAATTGGAGTCCTTAATGATTTTTGCCAATCTATACTACCAAGTTATGGTAAGTGAGAAAATCCAAAATACAACAAAAATAATTAGCGAATAATAAATAGGTTTCTTGGTATTAATGATACTTAGGTCAAAACATCATGGCAAATGGAGTTCTCATATTCAAAATTGTAGGCAACACACGCCCAGAGATCATCGCAAAATATAATGACGATGGATTTGATAGCAATCTTGCTCGTAAAATCGCAAACAAACATACGATTTATGGAGAGGAAGCCCACCCAAAAGATATGTTATCGTATCGCACTGACGAAAGTAAATACTATTCTATATATATAACTCAAAATGAGAAGAACGAGAACGTATTTCTAGTCTTTATTTTAGATTCCAATGAATCTATTGCGCCGTTTTCTATCATGCTTAGCGAGTTACGAGAGTTTATAATACTGAGCTTAAATAAATCAGAATCTGTGCTGAAAGATGCGATAAAACATATTTTAGAAGAGCGAAATGATTTAATACAAGATGTAAGAGATGTTAAGCGTCTGCAAGAAAGAATCGTAACTAAAGCAAATGAGTTATTAGATGAGAAAAATTTTGAAAAAACTCAAGAAATGATTAAAAGAGCAAATGAAATACCTCCAAAAATCGCTAACTTGTGTAAAAAAGCAGATCAAGCCTTTCATGATCAAAAAAACTACCGTCAAGCTCAAAGATATTATAAAGAAGCCAGCAATTTAGCCAAGAAAATAAAACAAAAGTCAATCTCTAAACTATTGGAACAAAAAGCAAAACGAGCAGAAGAGATCCCCCAATTTGCTAAAAATTGGGCAATTACTTATGATCAAATAGTTAAACCCCTTCGTAAGATTGAGAAAAGGGATCACGATTATTACCTTAAACCCATTAAGTTAATTAATCGAGCCATAGAAATTTCCGATTTTCTAGAAGAGGATAAAACCATAGAGGATTTGCAGAAATTGGCTGATTATCTAGAACGTGCAAATGATCTAATGGAAGAAGTAGATGCAATTGATGAAAAAATCAAAGAAGTATTGATAAAAATTAAGAGATAAAAGAGTTATTTCTCAAACAGAATTTTTTCTTCTTCAAAAACTGGGATGATTTGTAATAAACTCCATGCACTATTGATCATAGAACTATAATTGATAGCCCTCGCATCAATATATAAGCTCAATAATTTTACTGGAAAGGTTTCTTTTAACACCTTTTCTGCAAAACCAATTCTTCCGAGGAAGTTATATAAGTATGATTTAATAGGATCGATTGTTACTGATGATTTCAGTAAACTCAAGGCGCCCAATAATACTAGCACACTTACAGTATCATAATCTCGCTTAGCGGTTTGGTTAATTGCTAAATCAAAATACTCGGATGCAGCTTTCTGATATTCTTTATTCTTTAGAGCCTCCAATAGATTGCGATATACTAGCCGTTTTAATGCATTTCGCTTTCTGAATGAATCTTCCAGGCGTTCTTTATCCTCTGCTTTTCTTTTATTTAAAATCGAAAGTTGTTGTTTCTGTAACACCATAGATTCAGTTTCTTCTTGTTTTTTCTCAAATTGGATTTTATTTATTTCAGTTCTCTTACTTGGGCTAATTTCATTAAGTAATAACCCTCGCTCAACATCTAATAATGGAAGGTATTTGTAAAATGCTTCTAGGATCAAATCTACTTTTTCTTCGTCTTGAAGTTGGTGAGAGACTAATAAAGCTTCGAGAAGTTTATATTCTGGTTTATTTTGGATGATATCTCGGGGCAATGGGACCTCCATAATGGTTTTTTCAAGATTACGTTTTGCTTCCAATCTTTTTCCCACTTTAAGTAAGCAGATTACCCCCATCATTAAACTGATTGGGAAAAATTCCTCGTGATCGTTTTTTATTAGGAGATCTATACTATTGAAATATTCTCTTGCTGCATCCGTATAATTTTGGGTTCTGATATTATTATTAGCGTCTAACCAATATTTATCAAGAAGTGTTCCTCGCTTTATCGACGAGATTTCCTTGGTTTTCAGTTTTTCAATGTGTTTATTGATTATGACCTCACTTATATGGGAAGGATCGAATTGATCTGGCTGGACTTTCTCTCCTTCTCTTTTATCAGGTTTGACTATTTCATGCAATGCATTTTTCTCTTCCCGAAACAGTGCTAAATTTTCAAATAATTTAATCGCTTGCAGATGAATTGACTGATCTGGATAATCCAACAAGGTAATGATGAAATCAACCACTTGGGAAACAAAACCTTGAGTTCTATTATATTTTTTGCGTAAAGGAATTAATCCCTCTTTATTTTTTAATATGAAAAATAGGATTGTGATGACCGCAAGATCAATCTCAGCTAAATCCATTTTTCTTTGACTGAGTAATGATCCCATTTGTTTTTCATAGCCTTCTAGTGCTTTATCATAATTCTTATTATCCAATAGGTTCAAGAATTCTTGGTAATTTAATCTTTTATATCCTTGACGACGAGATAATGTGTCTTGTTGTCTTAACAATTCTTCTTGTGCCATCTGTCTGAGACGAGAGAGTTTTTCTACCATCATATGAATCTCTTCATCTCTCATTTTTTCCGCTTTTCTCTCCTTGTTAATTTCCTCCTCAATAGCATCAATCTTTTTGTGGATTCTCTTTTGAATGCCTTTATTTTTGATTTTACTATTTATTAAAGAAGTTTCACTTAATTCTTTTAAAATATCTTTCAAGAAAGCCTCATCAAGCCCGAGTTTACTACCTGTTGAATTTGTCAATTCTTTTTCTTTCAGTTTGTTTTCCATTTGTGAAAGATGGCGTTGAGCAATTTCCTCTAATATAAAATCATAATCCAGAGGATCCCTCTCTGATAACCTTTGATATACCATTTCTGCTTGTTTAAGCAAATCCAGAACAGTTTGTGCTTCCTCCAAACCCGAAGAAGTAGCGAGTAGCTTTTTTGCTCTACCAGTGAGAAATTTTACATATAATCTTTCCAGATCCTTAGTTTCATCATATAATAAATGATTTCGATATAATTTTGCGTAATTTTCTAATATCTGGTTAACTTTGTCTAATGATTCCTCACTTTCTGTTAAAATTTCAATTTTATTTTGAATTTTACCGATGCTACGCTTTAGATAATCCTCCCGTGTTTCATTTCGTAGATTTATCATTTCGTGAAGAAATGGTAAAAACATTCCTGAATCTAAATATAAATCCAGTAAATGAATCAATAGTTCGTTATTGATCTTAGCATGTCCTACATTTTTGAACCAATCTGCACGTTTTTTAATTTCAGAAGTTGCTTCTAATATTTTATCCGCTTTTTTTAATTCCTCGATCTGTCTATATAATTTTTCATTAGCTTGGATAAATTCAGTTTTTTCTTTTTCTACATATTTCTTTAATACAGAAATAGCATTAGTGTAATGAGTTATTGCCGAATCAATACGATTTTTGCGATATTCTTCTTCAGCAGATTGTCGTAATTCTGTTAATTCTTTTTGAATAGGATATGACTGTACATAATTGATCAATTTATCCACAATCGAAAATTGGTTTTTGTTCAGAAATAGTATGGCAATACTGCGTATACTATCATCTACATCCTCTCGATCAATGTGGAAGGTCTCCCAAATGTTGAATAACTCTTCAAGAGTAAGATTTGCTGAATCAGGATCATTTTCCTTAATATATTGATTTAGTAAAATTCTGAGTACAATGACAATTTTCTCACCCAGTATTTTAATTTCATCGAACAACCCCATCCTTTGATACTTATCTATTGTAAAATACAATTGCCCTTTTACAATATCATAACGTTTTTCTTCAATTAACCGATCCACTGCTCTTGCTATACCTGGAGTTAAGTCTTGCATTAATTCCTTTTGTTCTTTGAAGTCCAATTTCTCCATCAATTGGAACGCATTTTGAAATTCAGTTGAGGTAATCCACGTAGTTATTGCTAATTTTAGGGACTTCTCAGCTAGCTCTTCATCATTTAGTTCTATAGATGCGTATAAATATGCTTTCTCAAACTTTTCTGCTGCTGTGTGATATCTTTTCATATTGAACAGGCGGGATCCTTGATGAACAAGATTTTCTACATAGATACGGACAAATTTCTCAGAATAAACACTAACTCCTTGTAACACAGTGGACGCTTTCAAATATTCTCCCGATTTATAATATAACCATGCAGCTTGTTCTGCATTTATGAAATAATCTTGTTTTGAGAACTTTTTCTTCATGTTGGTTAAAATTTCAGCAAGATTCCCCGCATCCTCATATCGTTCATCTACAAGCAACCGATTGATTTTTTCCATGAAAAAGGGAATTCTCATCCATGCAGTTTCTACGTTAATAGGGATATTTCCAGTTATCATTGCTTCCGAAAGACATTCTAATACTTCATAAAATGTATTTTTCGAATAAAAATCAAACACAAATGCCTCAATGAGATAATTTTCCCATATGTATTCTAACAGGAAGTTGGATGGAACATAAATTAATCCGCTGCGAGTGTAGAACACCACAATAATAGGTATAGTTCGACCCAATTTCTGAATAATATCTATTATTAATTCGAATAACTCAAATTGTTGCACATCGTTAGGATCCAAGAAGTATAAAATGCCATCGGAAGTAGGAATAATACTGTCGAAATCAACTGTAGAACTTAATACAACATCAATATCAATAACAGCTTGATCTGTTCCCACATTAACTCCTCTATTCCACCGGGAAATCTCATGATCCTTAAATTGGTGGTTCAATTTTCCTGTTTTTATCAATTGTAGACCAAGATTTGAATCACCTAAACTCAGTACTTTGAAGATATACCTCATGGATTTATCGCCTTATATTATGAACAAATTATTACGTTTTAGATTTTTCGTTCCTTCCACAAATGTCTGTCAACGATCTTATTATCTCTCGTGTCCCTATAAAACTTCCAACTATGTATTCTACTTCTCAAGAAATATGAAGTTTTTAATAGCTGAAAGAAAATATTCCAATAAGTAAAGATTGGAGATTGAGTTAAAAAGTGTCAGCAGATAATGAAACTTTAGCTATTATTATGAGTATTGAAAAAAATCTATTATTCCCGGAAGAAGTCAAAAATAAACTTCTAGAACAAGGTCATAATGTAGTAGTTGTAGTCCCAAAAAATGCTAAAAAAGTTGTAATGTTTCCCACAAGTGCGAATACAGGTATTTACGCCAGAATTGATATACAAAAAGGTTCCCAGCTGACTGATGCATTTTTTCCTGAACTACCGAAAGTATTGAGTAAGTTCCAATTAAAGACATTATTCACAACAGGAGTATGTTTACACACTGAATTATGCTATTGGGAGGGAATTTTTGAGTACCGAGAAGGATTGGTAGTTGAGGATTTACGTTCTGCACTAATGAATATTAAAACAGTAGAATCGGTCAAAATGACCATTCTGGCTCCATTTGTATGAAATTTTTCACTTGAGGGGTACTATGACAAAATCTAAAGAAAATTTATTACTACTTCACCCTACACGGTGGTCAATATATAAGATCATCTGTGAAAATCCGGGAACCTATTTCTATAAATTAATGGGAGAAGTATCAAATTATTCCGATAAAGCCTCTTCTGCCACAATCATTTATCATCTAAAGAAACTAAATGAAGAAAAATTGCTGCGCACCGAAAAAGTTGATGGTAAACGTATTTATTTTCCCACTAATTTACGATCGGCAGAAATTGAACGAATATTCATGCTATTGCAAAATGAAAATGCACGACAAATTTTTCAATATATAATTAATAATGATCGCCCGTTCCAGAATGAGATTGCACGAGAATTAGATGTCCACCATGATACGATCAATTATCATACCTCCCATTTGGAGGATGCGGGATTAATTGTAAAAGAAAAAGAGGGTAAATTTACTCGATTCCGGGTAGCGGATTTGGGGGAACAAATCCTTAATGGAAGCCTAAATATCATCACTGAGCAATATGTGAACTTTATTTTCTCAAAATTATCCAGTTCTTGCCATTTCCCTGAGATATTAGAAAAAACTAGAACTCATTTAAAAATTCGGGTGATTTGCCCGGACGAGGATGATATTGAACTAACTATCTCACTTAATGACTTTCAAGTATCTTTTATTTCCGAGATGTCATGATAATTCTTTTATTAATTTCTGAACTTCGACTTCTTGTTGTTTGGGAGTTTTATCTAGTTTCTTTTTATGGTTCTTTGCCCATTTTGTTTCAATTCTTTCCCGATGTAACGTATTAAAAGCGCAAAACGGTATTTCTAATACATGGGATTCATCATCCGGATCAAGCACGCCATAATGAACTACACATCTCTGAACGCGCTCTATATCAAAATTATAGATATCTTGGAAATGCATGGATCCGATAAATAATAAACCATTTAGCAGCATATCTTTTGAGGTGCGTAATGAGGGATATACAAGCAGTTTAAACACATTAATGTAAAATTTATCATCTAGGATTTTCCTCCATTCAAGATCATAAATGTATTTGAGAGTACCGGCAATAAAATACGCTTTCATCATATTACGGTAGGCGATATCCGTAAGGTTATCTGTTAGATCACCAAGGGCATCAATTAGTTTTTTCATACCGAATTTTCCAGCAAATTCCTCGATGCTACTAAATAATCCCGATTGGGTGGGTTTGGGAATTTCACATTTTTGTACCATATCCCATACTTCCCCAGCCCATGTCAGCATCCCTTCTACATCAAGATATTCATGCAAGGGTTTCCAACCGCCCTCAGGCTGAATTTGAACTACGGTAGCAAATCCACAACTATCATGAGCGGTTATTGCCCATCCGGGATTATCTGAAAACCAAGAAAGAAGTTGTGTGAGTTTATTGCTTGCGCCTAAGGGATAAAAATCTTTAGGACTAAGACTACCTTTGGTGATTCGTTCAATTTCTTGAGTTAGATCACTGTTTGTATAGCGAAGTCGTCGAAGATCTTCCATTGTTACCCTTCCACATAAAGAAACGGGTTGGAATACTATTCCACATACTACATCATTATTTTCTCGTGCAAATTGTAAAACATTTTCTACTTCATGGTCATTTTCTCCTTTACATACAGTCATAACCAATTGTACTCCCGTAATACCTACCTCTCGGCAATTTTCAATCACTTTACGTTTTACTTTGCTGAGATCAACTCCTCTGATGGATTTATACGTTTCTGGTTCAATTCCATCAAATGACAAATATAAGGCTAAATCTGGATAAGCATT
Organism: Promethearchaeota archaeon; assembly: GCA_016933055.1. Taxonomy (GTDB): domain Archaea; phylum Asgardarchaeota; class Lokiarchaeia; order Sigyniarchaeales; family Promethearchaeaceae; genus AMARA-1. The sequence continues at coordinate 167,867 of JAFGBS010000014.1, forward strand.
TTTTAACTCCTTACAAAATTCAATGGATTGCGCCATTTTGACTCCATTTGTATTCAATAAAATGTGTTGGAAGGATAATTCAGCGGCTTTTTTTATAATTTTCACTATATCGGGATGAAGAGTCGGTTCTCCTCCTGAGAATTGTGCAACGGGAGCAAAATAGGGACGTTGTTTTACGAAGTGTTCCATGATGCGAACAGTTTCTTCATAAGAATATTCAACAATATGACCAGCCGCATTGGCATTGGCATAGCAGATCGGACAGTTGAGATTACAGCGATTGGTAACATCCAATATCATTAGATTAGCTGCAGATTTGTGTTGAGAGCATAAACCACAATTATTAGGACACTCGTTTACAAACGGTTGTAATTCAATATTTTGGGGAGCAGTATCCATACGGGAATGAAGAACTTCGTTTACAAGTGAATGTTTCCATTTATACAGTTCCGGGTCTTTGGATAGAATATCCTCGAAATCTCCATGTTCTTCACAAGTTTTTCGCATTAGAACTAGATTACCGTCTTCAACGATTCGAGCTTTGATATTTTTTTGGCATTCTGGGCAAATAGAAAGTGTGTGTCGGAGAAGAATTTCTGTCAATCTGTTTATGCTCCTTTTACTGAGTGTTGAATATAATTTTATCACTATTAAAAAATTTAGTCTTTATCTAATTTATATCGCATAATTGTGTCTATTTGAATAGCTTTTCCATATTCAAAGTTGTATAATCTTAATGTTTTTGTACTGTGTAACTATCAAAGAAATAATCTCGCAATTGGTACATATTATGACAATACCACGATATCTCGATCGAAACACGGAACTAGTTAGAAAACGACTCATTGAGCAAGTTAAAATTTCACTGGATAAGGGGAATAAGTTTATAGAAAAAGAAATGTCCTCCAATCTGTTTGTGCTTGTAAAACCCATCATTAAGTTTTTCTATAATGAAGTGAAACGTAAAGACATGGAATCGGGGAGTTACAAGCAAATCGATTTATCCATCAAAGCTGCAAAAGATGTAATACTAGAACAAATATCATTGGAGATGGCAATTGAACGGTATTTTCAGCAGTATTTAAAATCAGATCAAACTTACCAAACTTTAAAGAAACATCATAAAAATTATCCCAAATTAGTGAACAACACAAAAGATGTGTTCAGAGAGCAAGTGAGACCACTAATTGATCTCCTTCAAAATGATTCGGAAAATATTACGACATATGAAAATTTAGCTAAAGAGACTTTTAAATCAAAAGAGAAAACCTTGAATGCCTTAACAGGACAGTTTGAATTTATGGAACAAGGCTTAAAATGGATTAAGGAGGATTTAACAATAATCAATCTTCCTATGGGCAGAGACATTTTGTATAAAATTCTATTACAAGGTTATCAGGAAACCGTTAACGAATTAGTTTCAGAAACCGAGGCGATGTATGATGCCTTATATTAACTCAGAATTCGAAGAAGATTTCATATCTGATGAAGAACTTGAAGATGATAGCGAAGCTCTCATTCAGTCTCGAATTAAGTATCAAATTAGTACTCTGGTTAAAGTAAAGCGGATTATATTTTGGATATTATACATTATTGTATTTTATTTCTTCGCATCTCGGAATTCTGGATACCTTTCTTTTCTCGAATCAGGAATTGATCGAATTTCTGGTGTAAAATTTCTCACTGGATTTTTAGTACTGATTCTCTGTGCAAATATCGCAGGACCTATCGCGGGAGGAATTGGAGCTCTATTGGGAGATCTTACGTATCAATTAGTAACTACTAAGACCATACGGATGGAATTTTTACTAATAGCAATTCTTATGGGAGTAACAGCAGGAGTATTTCGGTTTGATAAAGAAAAAACTCTAAAGAAAATGAAAGTAATGCACTTGTTTTATAGTCTAGTAGGAGCCATTATATTTTCTTTGGGAGTTTTGTTTCTTATTGCATGGGTTCGTAATCCAGGACTGAATTGGAGTTCTGAGCTCGGTTCAGCATTACAATTTAATTATTTTCAGTTCTTCTTATCCGAAATAACGTCTTTTTTATTTTTAGCACCCATAATCATAGCTATTTTGGATCGGGTGTTACGTTGGGCTTCAAATGATAAGGGGATTGCCTATAAATTCTTTTTTACCCACCATTATGAGGAACAAGCAGATCATACAATCCCCATAGACATCGGTGGATACCAATTTTTTGTATGCTCACGCTGTTCAGGAACGGTGTCTGGTATCTTATTGATGTTTTTTATCGATTCTGTATTATTTGAATATAATAATGGTGTTGAGATTATCAATCCGACCATTGCATTCATCCTATCCATTGTTTTTACTATCCCGGCCCTTTCCGATTGGGGAACTCAAAAACTGCTTCTGCGGGAGAGTAACGATACAATTCGCTTACTAACGGGAGTATTTCTAGGGGCAGCGATCCATTTATTAGTATTAGCAGTAGACCAATATGTTATTGGAGTTATTATTGTGCTTGTTGCGTATTTCGGAGCATTTTTTACCATGTTTGCATTGGGTAATCGCAAATTGCGTCGCTTTATCCAAAAACGCATAAATAAAACAGTGAGTGAAAATGAAATGGATAAAAATACGAAGGAATCGAAAGATTAACCAATATGGGAGTTCCCGAAAAATATTTTCACAATTATTATTACCCTACAATCCAACTCCTGAAGATTTGATACGAACAGTCTTGCATGAATTAACGGTCAAGAAAGGACAAGTTTTATACGATTTAGGTTGCGGTGATGGTCGAGTCTTACGAATAGCAGCAGAAGAGTTTGGATTACATGCAGTGGGATATGAAATCGATACTACACGAATCCAAGTATGTCGAGAAACGCTTAGAAGTCTTCCTCTCAAGATTCAAAAAAAAATTCGGATATTTGAACAAGATTTATTTACGGCTGACCTAAACAAGGCGGATTTAGTGTACATTTATGGATTACCAGACGTATTTCCCTATCTCGTCCATGTTATCCAAACTTGCCAACCAGATACCATACTTATACTTGTTTTATATGAACCAGGTGAAACTGTGAAGAGAGAGATGGGAATTGTGATTGAGAGAAAAATATCTATTCGAAATGCTAGTTGGTTCGCATATATTGCTAAAAAAATGGAGAAAGAAAACAGTGGCGCCGCGACCGGGATTTGAACCCGGGTCCAAGGAGATCTGCAAGATCGTCGAGAACTCTCAATCTCATGACAGTCCTCGATGCTCACCGAACTACACTATCGCGGCAATACAGATATTTAAAAAGTAAATCAAAAAAATTGCTCGTAACTAATAAATTTTTCTTAACTTCAGTGCCTTTATTATGACCATTCTATTCCAAACTTCAAGAGAGCTCTTCGGTACTTCCTCCTTTTTTTATAGTACTTGTATTTTCTGCGTTCAGTTCAAAATTACGACTAAGGAAAATTACAATTAAAGATAGAATAAAGATGAACGACTATAATTTACTTCTAATGAATCTAATAATCGAAAATGCTCGAATAGACGGATTTTAAAATGATTCCAACTCTTTAGAGATTGTTCAGTCCATAAAACTTCTGCAAGTGCACTCATTCTTGGGACACACATGTATTCAATATGGTCTGGAGTCTCAATGTATTCGGTCCAAAGGTTCCCTTGAGCCCCCAAAATGTATTTAGCTTCTTCCGAATTTAATTCGGCCGGAATAGGTTCAAAACTATAGACTTTTGACAAAGGAATATATCCTCCAATTGCTTTGGGCTCAGTGAGAGGATCACCTTGATAATAATCGAAATAACAATGCTCAGTGGGGGTCATTATTACCGTATGGTTTAATCTAACCGCAGCAATTGCTGCATCCCAGCTATTCCATGCCATAACTGTGGCATTTTCAGCCAATCCACCCTCGATTATTTCATTCCAACCTATGATTGAACGATTATGAGCTTGTAAAAAGGTACTAATTTGTGAGATGAAATAACTTTGCAGTTCACTTTCATTTTGTAAGCTTTCATTCATAATTCTGGCTTGACATTTTGGACATAATTCCCAACGAGCTTTCGGACATTCATCCCCACCAATATGGATATATTTAGACGGAAATAACTCTATAACTTCCAATAAAACCGTTTCAAGAAACTCAAAAACTTCGTCATTCCCTGCGCAGTAAACATCTTCATAAATCCCCCATTTTGTTGGAACACTATATGGACCACCCGTACAGGATAGCTCGGGATACGCAGCTAGAACCGCCATACAGTGACCTGGCATTTCGATCTCGGGAATAATTGTTATATATCTTTTTTCAGCATATTCTAAAATGTCTCTTATCTCATCTTGCGTGTAATATCCACCGTAAATATTTCCATGTCCTTCCATACGATATGCTCCTATTTCGGTTAATTTGCTATAATTCTTTATTTCGACTCTCCAGCCTTGATCATCCGTTAGATGCCAGTGAAATGTGTTATATTTATATAATGCTAACAGATCGAGGTATTTTTTAATGAAACTAACGGGGAAAAAATGCCTAGCTACATCCAAATGCATTCCACGATATGAAAATCTGGGCTGGTCTCGAATCTGGAGACAAGGCAGTAATATCTTGTCCTCTTTTATCAATCCATTTAGTTTTCCGATGGAGGGAGGAAATAGCTGTAAGAGTGTTTGAATACCATAGAATACTCCCTTAGGATTTTGAGCCGTAATCAAAATTATACTTTCATTGATAACCAAATTATATCCCTCATTTCCCAACTTGTCTTCTGATAAATTTAATTCCAACTGGAGGGTTCCGTTCAAGAAAGTTGTAGGAATAGTTTTTATTTCGATTTCACGTCCCATGGAATATCGTAATTTCTCAGCCAAATAATCCCCTGTTTCTTTTAATTTTTCACTAGAATTATCAACTGAAATAAAAAATTCACTGGTTACCTCAAAGAAACCTGAATTTGTTATTACATGCAAGGGTCTGGGTATGATCGGGTATTCGAGACCATCATTCGCATTTTTATAGATTAGAAAACCTCCGATGAAACTAGAGATCACCCAAACTGCAATTATTGAAGCAATTATGCAACTATTTTTCCATTTCAAGCCCCGATTCACCATCTTGAAGCAATCAACTGTACCAATATGCACTTAAACATGAATGATGTGCTATTTTAATTTGAAGATTTATTTCATTCATCGAATTTCATTTTTTCCGTCTTATATGACGTTTTTCATGATTTTTTCTATAATCTAAAATCACAATTTTTTTTACATAATTAGTTAAATAATTATCAACCCCTTAACTTAATTTAACGGGTGAGTGAGAAAACAATGGAAAAACAATTTTTAGAACAATCTAGAATTAGTGATAAATATCTGAAGAAGTTCAATCTCGTGATGTTTTTTTTGCACTTCGTTCAAGCATTGACCATGCTTTTACTCGGACTCTTCGTAGCACAGATAAGAGATTTTGAATTGCCCATTACAACGACCTATCTACAATTCATTCCAGGACCAGACATTTTAGTACCGAACTATCAAACTATTGGATCAATTCCTATAGGACCAATTGTATCTTCTTTCTTGTTCCTATCAGCATTGGCACACTTCTTGATAGCAGTCCCCTTCAACAAATTCTACAATAAATCTTTAGATAAACATGTGAACTATTTCCGATGGTTTGAATACGCTTTAAGTTCTTCAGTAATGATCGTACTGATTGCGATGTTCTTTGGTGTTTATGATCTATCAAGCTTGGTTCTGATTTTTGGCGCAAATGCAACAATGAACTTGCTGGGATTAATGATGGAGATTCATAATCAAACAACCAAGAAGACCAGTTGGATTGCGTTCAACATCGGTTGGGTAGTTGGATTACTTCCATGGGCAGTAATAATACTTTATCTACTTGGAAATAATGTATCCTTTAGTCAAGTCCCCTGGTTTGTATGGGCTATCTTTTTCAGCTACGGTGTCTTGTTCTTTACATTCCCGATCAATATGTTCTTACAATATAAGAAAGTAGGAAAGTTTCAAGATTACCGTTTTGGAGAAAGAGGTTATATCATCCTATCACTCGTTGCAAAAACCCTTCTAGCATGGTTAGTTTTTGCTGGAGTTTTACAACCTTCTTAAACCAATTTTTTTTTATTTTTAATTTTTTTGAGAAATATTTCGGTTTGATTTTATCTTGCGTGAGCTAAGAAGATATTTCGAAAACATATTATATTGGTGGCGATTCTTAGATTTAAGTGCCCAGATTGCGTCTACGGGGCATAGATTTACACATCCATTACAACCAACACAGATTCTTTCACGTATGACTGGATATCCTTTTTCATTAAGCGTGATTGCACCCGATGGACAAATTACTTCGGCACATATTCTGCATTTTGTGCATTTTTTCCTATTTATTTGCTTAAATCCCGCTGTTAACGCCATCTGCCAGCGAAATGAAAGTAAAGCGGTCCAAACAGAGAGAAGATAATTCTGTTTAGGAATTTCTTCAATTTTGTATTCCAAGTTATGAAAAATCTTATGCACAAATTCATAGGACCGATTTTTGTCATATTCTGATATAGTATAATTTGGTATGATTCTTCGCTTATTCGGCATCCAAGCTCGTATATTCGTAGTAACTGATACAGAAAACGCTCCTAAACTTGGACCTGCTGTTCTTGCAATAGATTTATACAGATTCCAATGGGTATTTCCTTTTTGTCCCCCAGTAGTGGAAAACACAAAGAATGGCTTTCTCTGAAAATCTAATTTTTTTAAAATGGTTGTTACCATTCGTGGAGCCCGATAGGAATATACCGGGGCACCAATTCCAAATAAATCATATGTATTTAAATCAATTTGAGAATTATGCTTAATACGAATAAGATCTGAAGTATGACCGATTTCGTTTAGATTTTCCCTTAAAATGTTAGCCAATTGTGCTGTAGTTCCAGTACCAGAGAAAAAAACTAAACAAACTTTCATACTTTTAGAAAACCACTACACTTCAAAAATCTACCAGTACGATAATTTAACTTTTTATTCAATCGCAATGAATTTGAATTTAAAAGCGATTCGTCAATTGATTATATGAGTTTGAATGGTGGAACCTACGCATTTTCTCCATAAGTTATTGAACCCCCAATCCTTGTGTGTTTTCGGCGCGAATGAAAACTTGCTGCAAAATATGGGTTGTCAGGAGCTTTTAAACATTTTAGATGACGGATATAAAGGAAACGTTTATCCCATTCATCCGAGACTTGAAACGGTTCTCGGATTAAAAGCGTACAAAACAATTGCTGAACTTCCAGAAACACCTGACTTGGCAATAATACTATTACCAAAACGAATAGTACCTCAAATACTTAGAGAGATTGGTGAAAAAGGAACAAAATTTGTGATTTTAGTTACTGCGGGATTTCGAGAAACCGATAATGCTGAAGCAGAAGAAGAAATTGTGAAAATAGCACAACAATACGGAATGCGGTTCATTGGGCCGAATTGTTTAGGTATAATCAATACTCATTGTAAGGTTGGGGATGAAGAATGTATTCTTAATACCACCTGGGTAAATTATTACGAACCGAATCGTCCTGGGAATGTATCTATCGCAAGTCAATCAGGCACTTTTGTTTCCCATGTGTGCTTTCTTACCCCTGAAATTGATTTACATTTTAGTAAAACTATATCCATTGGAAATTCCCTCAATGTGGATATTATCGATTGTTTAGAGTATTTTGAGCAAGATCCGACAACGGATGTGATTCTTTTATATATTGAGGAAATTCAAAGAGGACGAGAATTCATTGAAGCAGTAAAGAGAATTGCCCCCAAAAAACCTATTATTGCATTATATACAGGTGGTTCGAAGTACGGGGCAAAAGCGGTAGCATCCCACACTGGTTCGCTTTCAGGAAATGATGATATTTACAATGCAGCATTTAAATATGGAATTATACGAGTCGATACATTAGAAGAATGGTTGGATACAGCTGTTTTATTCTCAAAAACTATTCCTATAGGAGCAATTCCCAAAAATAATCGGTTAGGAATAGTAACTGTAGCGGGAGGACCAGGTGCTACTATGTCGGATCAAGCTTCACGGGAGGGGTTGATTATGCCCGAGTTACCAAAGGATGTTCAAGAGAAGGTGAAAACCATGCTTCCAGCTACAGCACAAGGTATTCAAGCTTCCAATCCTATAGATTTCACATTTCAGATTAGTCCACAAGTATTTTTCGAACGAATGCCCAAACTGATAGCTAAAAAAGACATTGTGGATGGAATGATACTTTTTGGTGCATATGGAAGAGATTTCTTTCAGTATCACGAAATTGGCATGAGTTTTTACCGAACCGAGGCAGTACAAAACGGTCTTGATGTCTTAAAAGAATTGACTGAAGCAGGGATCGAATACTTAAAAAGAATGGTAAAAAAGCTCAAAGTACCCATAATTTTTGTGAATTATCTTGGAACCAAAGATGAAGTTGTGAATTTGCTAAATAGTAAGGGATTTACCGTATTTCGTTTAGAACATCAAGCTGTGCATGCCATGAAAAATCTGATGGCGTATGGAATATTTTTACAAAAATTATATAGTTCATCAAACTAAATCTATTTCTATTTTTGCACCAACTACAGGGGGATTAAACGGTAACCTACCACATCCCGAATCCTGAAAGCAATTCTCGATAGTATAGAGATAGAAGAAGGGGAATTTATAGCACTCAATGAAGGATCATCCTGAAATTTTTTCGGTATACGCGAATATACTACGACATATATATGAAAAAGTGAATGGAACTGATTTGAATTCTATGATTAAATGAAAAACCAAAATACTGTGCTTTTCATTGCATTGGCAGAACAATAGATATTTCCAAATTTATTGCTCATAATTGGAATAAAAATTCCATAAAGAATTTTTGAGAGGATAAATAATCATAAATTTAACGTAAAATAGACGTATGAAAGACGAAAAAAGTTATGTCTCGTTTCATGGAGAAATTTGTTCTTATTTGGAAATATGTCAAGCGGAGTCGAATGATAAAGGTAATTCTGATAGTATTTACACTCAATATCATACTTGCGGGTATTTATTCCCTAATTGAGGGCATTCCCTTCCACCTCGGCTTCTATTGGATAAGTGATTATATTACAAACACGGGGACGGGGCTTATCTCTCCTGATCCCACAGACCCTCATGATATTGGATTATGGTGGTTAACCAGTGCAGTGATTTGGATAGGATTGGGCATTACTTTGGTGTTTGTGGAAAATGTCTATTTACGATTTATGCGAAAAGAGGAGAAAGTTGTGAAGTTCCATAATCATATCATCCTTGCAGGTTGGAACGCAAAGATGCGTTATCTCATCGAAAATCTATCGGGAGAATTAGGAGTTCACCACGATTACGTACTGATAAACATTAACGAAGAACGTCCATATGATTTGCCTGACATCATCGAATTTATTTCGGGTAGTCCTTTGGAGGAACGAGTTTTACGCCAAGCAAATATAGAATCGGCAGATCAAGCTGTTATCGTTATGGAAGATGACGCGGATGCGCTTATGTTATGTAGTACGCTTCAACATATGAATCCCGATGCAGGAATAACCGTCAATGTTTTATTTTCGGAAAATATCAAACACTTCCAGCGAATTGATGTAGAAGAGATCATTTGTGATGAAGAATTATCGGGTGATGCCTTAGTGCAAGGATTTTACCGAAATAAAAAACGTAAAAGCGAAAAATGAATTTTGAATATTACAACTCTGTACAGTTTACTGCTCGGTTAATAGCCCATTATCGTGCTTTAGAATTACAGCAAGAAAATCCAAAATTTATCAAATGGGAATTGAAAAGGGAGGAAGTTGTTAATGTTTTCGGTCAATCGGGCTGGCTAGTGAAATTTCTATTTGCTGATCAGTATGAAGGAGGAAAACATAAAGATTCGGGACAAAAAGGGTTAATTTTTGAATAAGACGAAAAGAAAACATAATTCTATACCCAATATCCACACATATGATCATAAAATCGATTAAATTTTCGGATTACAAATTGATATTGTTTCACGACTTTAGGATCGGGGCTAAATATCTCTTCTTCTTTAGGTAAATTCACTTCTGAAATCGAGTTTATTAAACCAACACCAAGAGCCCCTAACATTCCCGCTCCTTTAAGACTGGATTCTGGCTCATCCGTTACTACCACGGGCACATTCCAAATGTCAGCTTTCATTTTACTCAATAATTTATTGCGAGTACCCCCTCCAACTAAAAGTACTTTGCTGAATTGTACTCCTAACTCTCGAAAACTTTGGATTTCACGCGCTAATGACAAGGTAACTCCTTCCATAACTGCACGTGCCATGTGAGCTGCTGTATGATTTATTGTCAAATTGAGGAAAATTCCTTTCGCATTTGGATTCTCGGGATTTCGTTCCCCTAATAAGTATGGATAAAATATTAATCCATCACTGCCAGCGGGAACAGTCTCTGCTAATTTTATGATAGTATCAAATAGTATTTCCTCTTTCGAAACTACATCTAATACATCTTTTATCCATTTGATACTTAATCCCCCTGAATCCAACATAATGAACGGTATCCATCCTTCAAGAACATGGTGTAGATTCTGAACACGGGGATGAATAATGGGTTCCTTTTTTTGGAATACGAATAAAGTACTAGTCCCAGTCATATCAATTGCTATTCCTTGCTCAATTAATCCCAATCCTAATAGAGAGACTATAAAGTCGCCTCCACCAGCAACTACGGGTGTGCCTTCGGGTATACCGGTTTCTAATGACACAATTTTAGTAACTTTGCCTATTATCTCATGGGATTTATGCACTGGAGGAAATTTAGAGATGTCGACATCTAATAAATCTGCCATAGTTTCGGAATATTGCTCTATTTGGTAATCCCAAAGAAATGATCCCGAAGCTTCAGAAGGATCCGTAGCTGCAACTCCTGTAAGTTTGAAATTAATATAATCTTTCGGGACCAAATACCATTTAGTTCTCTGATATGCGTTTGATTGATGTTCTTTTTCCCATTTTACTTTTAGGGCAACCCACCCAGTTGTGGGAGGATTAGCAGTGATTTGCATTAGCAAGTGAGTATCAGTTTTTTTTCTTATTCGGTCTACAATTTGCTGATTTCGTTTATCGCACCACAATTGGGTCATAGAAGTGGTTATATTTCCCTCGGAATCTATCCCTGTAGGTCCGTGCATCTGACCACAACACGCTACTGCTGCAATATCGTCAGAATTGATCTCAGATTTATCCAGCAATTGTTTAACTGCGTATTGTAATTCTATCCACCATTGTTGGGGATTTTGTTGAGCCCAATTTTCATAAGGGGAATCCACTTCATGGTTGACTTGTACAACTGCATCAATATAGCCTTTCGGTGTCACAATACCTGCTCGGACACTCTGAGTACCTAAATCTATGGCAAGAACTTTATTTCGCATATTAAATTATCCCTTATATTCGATTCTCTAAAATTATTCGCAGATCTTCTTCGGAATGTTGAATTGGATTGTTTTTATTACTAGCTTTTTCAATAATTGCGTCGATACTGGATTTATTAATACCATACTCCCCCAAGCGTTTTAAATCCAATTTTTTCGTCATTTCTTGGAGTTTATCGATTAAGATCTTACAATTTATTTCAATCTGTTCTTCTGAAGATAAACGTTTATTTTCGAATAAAGCTCCAACTTCCGCAAATTTTCTCAAATACTTCAAGTTCTCATCTGAAGGAGATTCTAATAAGCGTTCTATGGTTAATCGATTAGTTTCAGCCATAAGAGACCCACAAATGACACCATGAGGAATATCGAATAATCCACCAATGGATGATGCAAATCCATGAACTGTTCCTAATCCTGCATTTGCAAGAGTAATACCCGACATTAATGCTGCATATGCAAGCCCTTCACGGTAGTGAAGATTTTCAGGGTCTTCAATTGCAGTAGGAATTAAATATTGAATACTATATTGCATCCCTGAAAGTGCTAGTGCATCAGTTATAGGATTTGAGTCAGTTGATACGTATGATTCCAATAACTGGGTAAATGTATCCATTCCACATGCACTTGTGACATTTCGAGGACAAGTTACCATGAATTCTGGATCAATAATAGCATAATCTGGAACTAAATTATTATGACGAAGAGATTTTTTAAAACCATCATCTCCGGGACGGCTCAACACGGCATTTTTAGTAGCTTCAGACCCCGTACCAGAAGTTGTTGGAATGGCAATAAATGGAATTTTTTTACCATCATGTTTTTTGGTACCTATGCCTTCGAGATAGTCCTCCACTGGAACATCATGAAGAATCATAGCTGATACAGCTTTGCCAGTATCGATAGTAGATCCTCCCCCAATTGCGACCACTATATCAATTTCCGAGTGTTTATATTTTTTTACAAGCGAATTTATAGAATTTGGGGAAGGTTCTCGCAAAACTGTTTCGTGATATATTGTTTTAGGTTCAATCGCTTCCATTAATTGGTCAAATTTCCCTTTTGAGTTTAAAATATCTTTAGGAGCGGATATTAATAATATCTTTTTTGTATAATTGGGCAAAATAGTGTTTATTTCTTTAACTTTTCCTATTCCAAATAAAATAGTAGGAATTTTCGTGAAATTAAATGAAAGCATGAATTTTACTTAGATGATTGTGTTTTTATACTCTCTTCATATTTCAACGCTAAAAAATGTTCATTGAATTCTTAAAAGGAACATTTTTCTAGTACAACGGCAATGTGCAATTATGGTATCAAACAAATCAGTATTATTACTCCGATTGCTTTTTTATATCTTTTTTCTGGGTTTTGCTCTAGCTCAGCTATTTTTTTATGGTATTTTAATGATGATCCCAATGGATCTGATGTTTTTTGCTGAAGAAAATGCGAATGTGTGGGGATTTTTAGTACCATTTTGCATTGGATCGTTTTCTTTGTATGTTCTTCATATAACAAAAACGAAATCAAACCCAAAATTCACTGAATATTTTCGAAAATTCTCAGTAGGAGTGGGTTTACTGCTGAATATCATTTTTAGTGGAGTTTTATTGCTGATATTTATCCGATTTGCCAAATATAATCATGAACCATGGCTAATTCAAGGTGGCTGGTTCATGAGATCTCATGGAATTATTTGGAGTTTCCTTCTGGGAGCTCTTGTTTTCACTGGTATTCAAGTAATAGATGAATTAATGCTACTCAAGCAGCTTTTTGATTCAGATTTATCTCTAAAAATTGGTAAAGCAAAATGGAATTTCACTATAGGCTCTCTTGTAGCCTTATTTACCTTTCTATTCACATTAGTGTTTTCTGGCTTCCTATTGCTATTTTATCGAGTTTACACCTTATATGGTGCGTTCTTGTTCACCTTTATTATATTAATAGGATTTTCGATAATATATATTGGAACGAAAGGAATTCAATTCCCATTTTATTATAAGATTGCGCAAATTAAGCGTTCAGAACCTAGTACAACTCCGTTAAATACTTCAGAAAGAAAGAAAAATGTAGGGAAATCAGCTTTATTCCTTTTCATCTCTTCAATTTCTCTAATCATAATGATATTATATTTCTTCGATATCAAATTCCTCTTCCCTTATCCTCCAGGTGTAAATGCAAACCGTTTTATTTTTCCGATTCAGCAACCTCTAACAATAGTGTTAGGTGTATTTGTGGGAATCGTTGTGATTGGGGGATTTTCACGTTTTATCCTACAAAACTCAGTGTTTGGTAAAATTGAACTTACATCTAATAGACAAGCTAACCGAATCATTCGCGCTTTATTCGGTATTGGGATTTTTACTGCAGTGACATTCATAATCATAATTTTTGGATTATCTCTGTATATTTTCGAGTTTACTCTTTATCTTCCCCAAGTTATTAGTTACACATTTATATGGGCGGCACTCGGTGTTATTGTTTTTCTTATAAGTGAGAAACTAGTTCTTAAGTCCAGGTTACGCCAGACCTTATCATTCACTATGATTATTATTGCATTCCTATTGATCATTACAAATTTCTGGAAATTAGCTTTGGATTTGAGTGAAAACAATCAGAGTTTTAAAAGTGGAGCTTTTGACATATATTTTCCGTTTGAATTTCTCTTCAGTAATAAAAACATAATCATGATTGGGCTATCTATGGGATTTCTATTGAGTTTTTTGATGAAAACACTGATAAAAGGATTAAAAACCACAGAAATGTCAAAATATAAAAATTCCACATCGATTTTATTCTTTTTCTTAGCACCTGTGGCGATAGGGTGCTTGGTAGGCTTCAGTTCATTGATAATTGATCTTCCTGGAGGGAATCCCACATTAGCAATGTACAGTTCTGACTTAATCCTTCCTATTATTCGAATAGGCATCATCATCGTTTTGGTCCTCCTATTAGTTCGGTTCAATCTGGTAGCAGATCTTGAAGATAAGAAAGAAATTCTGAAAAAACAAAAAGCACCATCTCCACACATAAAGGATGTGTTCACAAATATTACGGAATCTACCTCGAGAAATAAAATAAAAGCTACCATGCTAATTAGTATATTTCTTGTGAGTATGGTGTCAGGTGGATTGGGGGTTATTATAGGTATAACCGCCCTAAATTCTCGATCCATGCCTTTATTGAAATCTACTTATGGGTATGACCTATGGGTAGCAAATTCCTCTGAACGTTTCAATCATCAAACCAAAATTGCCGTATCTGCTTCACCACAGATTGACCAAGTTACTTTTAACCTAGCAAAAAATGAGTATTATGCTTTCCAATTAGGATTAACTCTAAAATCAAAAGATCTATACTTCCATTCCTACTATTTAACCGATTTCGTGGGAGTTGAGAATAGTTTAGAAGTAATCTCATCCGATTTTGCTCAATTACGATATGAAGATTATATTTTAGAAGAGGAATTTCCTGATAGACTTCTTCCTATAGAGGGAAATCCAATTCTGTTGAATAAAAGACAAACCCACATGTTTTGGTTTGATATTCGTACTCCTTATAATATAACAGCTGGTAATTATGCAGGAATTCTCAAAATTACCTTTAAATTAGGAGACCGATATCTTGAAGAGAACATTCCCATTCGTTTTAATGTATGGGATTTTGCAATACCTTTTCGAAAACATGTAACCACTAGTGTGGGGGATGAAAGTGTTTCATCCGATGAGATATACAATCAAATGGTTGAAAGCTGGCATAAGCATCGATTTAATATGTATGCCGAAGATATCAAAGGAACGGATGACTATCGTGTATTTGAAATTTATAATGGAGAACGCTATATCTATTACTTAAACAAGACAGATGGATCCGTTACATTCAATTGGACACTTTGGGATCAGAAAATCGAGGCTCTCTTAAATGTTACAAATGCTCCGATGAATGGAATTCGAGTAGATTATAGCCTGGGGAGAAGTCTAAAAATTGGCAATGAAACGGAAAATCAATGGTTTCTCAATTGGTTAATCGAAGTAGAACAACATTTAGAATTGAGAGGATGGTTAAATATCTGCTATTATTACTTTGTAGATGAATTTACCTTATTTATCCCCGAAGAATATGAAAACCGAACCGCTTATTATGAAGCGGTAGAAGCACAACTCGCATCCATGAGATCTGTAGCACAAAAAATACGGATATTAGTAATTGCGCCCCCTCTTCCCGAATTGGAATCCATTAAGCCTTACATTAACATCTATGTACCCTTGAGTTACGATCGAAATGTAGAACAATGGGAACAAACGAAAAATAGGGATAAAAAGGAGATGTGGTTCTATACTTGTATTGGACCTTTCGCACCCTATCCCAACGTCCACCTTTACAATCGACTCTTCGAAACACGTATACAAATGTGGAATACTTGGGCATGGGATATGGATGGATACCTCTTTTGGAGAGCAAATAGTTTTAATCACGGACAATATGGATTTGGGTATAATTCATGGGGGGATGGATGGTTCATTTACATAGATGAAGCGGAAAATCGAATATATGAGTCCATCAGATGGGAGAATCTCGGGGATGGACAAGAAGACTATGAAATGTTCTGGTTATTAAATGCTACTCTTAATGAAATAGAAGAAAATGAGTTATTAGCACAAAGCGAGATAGATTTTTATCGGTCGGAACTCTATACAATAGTAAACACAGTTTCGGATGATTTTTTGGACTATACTAATAATCCTCATGATATCTATTGTGGTATCGAGAGAATTGGACAAATTCTCCATTCCTTATCGCCAGTTATAGATATAAATGCAATTGGAGAAGCTCCTTGGTTTCCAATTTCAGGAGTAATCCCATAAACAGCTGATACTAAAAAAATCCCGATCAAGGAACTATTAAACTACATCGTATTACCTTCTTGTATGTCTAATAATTTTCAAATTATTGAAGGATTTGCGAGTACAGACGCCAAACCTCATTATCCTCCTAACTTGCAATTAGAACCCATACATCAGGCTATTAAGCTGACCTTTAATTTAGAAAAGAAAATTGCATGGGGATCTGTGACCACTACGATACGTGCAAATTCTGATAATGCAACAACAATAAAATTTGATGCCATCGATTTCACGATCAAATCTGTACAAGGAGCGGATTCCTATTCTTATGATGGCGAAAAAGTCACCATGACATGGAATACTGCTTGGAAGAGAGGGCAAATTCAAGAAATAGTTATTCAGTATTCAATTGAAGAACCCCTATCTGGATTGTATTTTTCTTATCCCGATGATAAATATCCTAACCGAATAGCTTATGTAGTAACGGATCACGAAACAGAACGTGCACGCTATCATATTCCATGCATAGATCATCCCGCGATTCGCTGTTCTATTGATTTTTATCTGACTGCAAATGAGAAATATACAATTCTTGCAAATGGAAGGTTAATCGAAGAAGGTAAGAATGGCGACGGAACTAAAACAGCCCATTGGAAGCAAAAATTCCCTTGCCCTTCCTATTTGATTACTTATGCAATTGGAGAGTTCGTAAATTTCACCGATAGTGTGGTAGATGCAGGTAAAGGGTCCATTCCCATTGCTTATTTTACGACTAATGACTTCACATCTGAAGCCCTTAAGCGTACCTTTGATAGAACTCCCGAAATGCTTGAGTGGATGACGAAGAAATTTAAATGCCCCCTCGAATGGGATAAATACTACCAAATTATTACTCCTCATTATGCTGGTGCCATGGAAAATATCTCAATGGTAACTTGGGGATCCTTTGCACTGTTACATACCGAGGATGTTGCGAAGGAGTTATGGTGGAGAATAGATGCTATTAATGTCCACGAGATGTCACATTCGTGGTTTGGAGATATGATTGTTATTAGAGAGTTTACCCACGGATGGCTTAAGGAGTCTTGGGCTGTATACACCGAAAGTTGCTATTATGAAGATACGAGAGACGAGGATGAATGGAAATATAATATGTATAATAATTCACTTAGATACAGAGAAGAATCTGACTCAAAATATGCCAGACCAATTGTTAATAAGACATATGATAGCAGTTGGGATATGTATGACCGTCACTTGTATCCAGGTGGTGCATGGAGGATTCATATGCTTCGGCACTTGATAAAAAACCATGTAAGTGATGAGTGCTTCTGGGAGGCTGTATCAGATTATTTGAACACCTATAAAGGGAAAGTAGTTGAAACTATAGATTTTCAGCGAAAACTAGAAGAACACTCCGGATTAAGTCTTCAATCGTTTTTTGATCAATGGTTATATTCTCCCGGTTATCCAAAACTGAAAGTTAAATTTAACTTTGACGAGAAATCTCACTTAGCATCTCTTAAACTTGACCAAACACAAATTGATGAGAAAAAAAACATTGGTGTATTTCAGTTTCCCCTGGAAATTATGTGGGAAACAGAGAATGGATCGTTTGAACGGGAAAAATTCATTATTTCTGAAAAAGTGCAAACCTTGTATTTCAAATGTGTTAAAAAACCCAAGCAGATACGTATAGATCCTGATTATGTACTATTATGCTCGTTAGAATTCAATCCAGGTACAGACATGCTAAAACAGCAATTGAAAACGGGTGATAGTATTGCGAAAATCCAAGCAGCAAAGGAATTAACAAAAACGGGAAAGAAAAAAGACTTGGAAACCGTATTTCATGCGTATCGGGATGAAAAATACTGGGGGACTAAAGTGGAGCTAGCGAAATTATTGAAAGAGTCTCCCTCTTTATACGGAATGCGTCTTCTTAGGGATTTATTAGAAGACGAATCGGATCCATTAGTGCTGACTTCCTTGATTCATAATTTTGCAAATGTCAGGGAATTCTTTGTATTTGATGCAATGAAGAACTATTTAAAACGACCTGTACACTATCCCTATGCTACAGCCACTGCTTTAGAAGTAATTGGCACTATGCGAACGGATGAAGCGTATAAATTTTTAAACACCTATTCCCCACCTAAGGATCCTAAAAATATCGTTAAATCGGGCTTATATCGAGCAATAGGGAGTATTCGTACTGAGCAAGCTCTCGAATATCTGGTAAAGAAGATCCCATACGGTGAAGACGCAGAAAATTGTCGTTCAAGTATAGCTTCTGCTCTTATTTCCTCTCTGAGTTGGATGAAGGAATCCGTAAGGAATCGGTATCTGGAAAAACTAACGGATATCATCCCCGGAGAGACTAACGAATTATTCTTGCATAATTTAGCTCGAATTATAAGCACCGTTAAGGATCCCTTGGTAATTACTGCGTTGAAAACGATTAAACGAAAACTAGCGAAACAAGATAAACCAGAGATCGATCGATTAATCCAAAAAGTACAGAAAAGCTTAAGTACGGAAGAAGAAATTCGAAATCTAAAATCAGAAATAGATTCTGTTAAGAAATCATTGAAGAATTTGAAAGAAGTGGTAGAAAAAATCGAAGCGAGAACAGCACCGGAAAAAAAATAAAAAAAAATTAAAATAGGGTTGAATTTTTGATTATTAGCGCCCAATGCAACTACAATAAACAAGGCATTGTGTGGGAGTTAACCCTATTTTTTTACTAAATGAATGGTAACTATTCCGTGGTTTTCAGTTATTTTTATTTTTTTCTTGGGTTCAAAATTCAAACTTATTTTTCTCTTGTATTTGATAGTATCGTGTTCGGCGATAATGATCACTTCTTTTCCATCAATATCAACAGTTAAATCCTTTTCTGCTACACCAGGCATTTCAAGTACAAGTTCAACAGAACCGTTGTCTTCCACAACATCCATTATTGGAACCTTATATTCTGCATCAGAAGGTTTTTCTCCTTCTCCCAAGCCTAGGGTCAACGGTTTTTTCTCACTTAAATCAATCAAATGACCGCCAAAGCGTTTCTGAATCCCACTTAGGAATCGGTCTACATCTTGTTCGGTTGCATCTCCAGATACGCGAATTTCAGGTTCTTTCATTCCAGTTTGATACTTATAAGAGATGGAATAGGATTTAGTTTTTCCATCATCACTGAATTTCGACCTAGGAGAGCGGAACTCAAAGATTTCATCGACGTCTTGAAACATATCATCGAATTCATCCCCAAAAAACGACCATTCCTTGAACATTTTTTTGATATTTTTATTCATATAATCGAAAATGTCTTCGTCAGGCATATATTTTTTTCACCTCTTATAGTTAACTATAGGTTAACTAATCTAATAAAGGTTTGGATCTGGTTCCCAATAAAAGTGAAAAATTACATACTAGGACGCATATGCTGAGGAGGAGGTCTTAAACAGAAGCCACATTTACCAAAAGAGATTATGGTCTGATTCCAGCAGTGTTCATGATATAAGCGTTCGCAACTTGGGCACTGAGTTTGACACTGATCATGAGAGTCACCAGTACTGGATGAGATCTTCAACCCACATTCGGGACAATCTATTTTATGGCAGATAACACAACTAAGTATGGATTCAGCGAAGATTGTCTGAGATATCTGATTGAAAAGATCAATTAAGTAGTTAAAAGGATGCCATTGCTGGGTAAAGGACTGAATTTGATTGTTGATTTTTTCTTTTATTTCTTCATACTCTTCCAATGCTGATAGAAGCTTGAAGTGAGGAACTGTTATTGGATATTCATCATTCATTTGGACCTCGAATGTGAATGCCAGATCTTTAGTTTTTAGTTGACCAGATATTTCAATTGAAAATTTGTCGGTAGTTTTATCATAATCAACCTTTTTTACTCCCCCTTTCAGTAGATCTACTTCAAAACTTATGCGAGATGCCTTGTCAACCAACCAAGAAATCTCTCGTAACACATCCACAACGTGGCTCTCTTTTCTCTTCCAATTTTTTAATACCATCAGATCTTGAGGGGAAAAAGGAAGGACTTCTTGCAATGCTGATGAAAACTGAACTAAAGGCTCGTTAGGATATTTTGAAATATCTAATGTAAGAATATATTCTTTAAATCCGTATGTAAATAAACCTACTTGAAGATGGGAAATTAAACCATCTACCATTTCTGTCTTGTATTCCCCAAAGATCATTTTAGCCTCCTGTTCAATGTCACTCAAAAACCAAAGTTTTCCCTCAACCTCCCGAATTAATTCCACAACATGACGGGGATTGTTCTCATCCCATGACTTCAAGATTCCAATAGATTCGTCAACATCCCCAAGGATCTTTCTTAAATTATCTTGAACCACCACTTCTGGCTTCTTTGGAAACGAAGAAAAGTCAATACGAATGATAAAAGTCTGTTCGAGAGTAATCGTAAGATACACTTCCACAACTCCCATAGTATTTCCAACATAATCAATAGCGTATTCTTGCTGAATTAGCGCGGCTTCGGTTGATACTTTTACATCCAGTTCGGCATCTAAATTTTGTGCTTCGATGGACGGATATATAGGTCGTTCGGTGGGGGTGAGTGCGGGTACATTGTAAGGATCTGCTGAGGGATCCAAAGTTGGGTAAATGGATTCATTCTCTGGTACCTCTTCTTCGGAATTCCATTCTAAAATTTCATCGGGATTGATATATTCCTCTTGTTCATATAGATATTGACTCATATCGGGAGTGAGATATTGTTCCTCTTCATCCTTTTCTTGTTTATACGATTGTGATGACAATTCTTCCGTACTGAATTCTGCATAGGTAGGTTGGACAGATGGTTCCTCAGTAGATATATATATTTCCTTCTCCTCTTCTTGCTGTTCAACATAATTTTTAATTAGTACCGCTAATTCTCGTACTGCTGTGACTACATGACTTTCAGGAGTCCAATTATTCAATGCATTAAGTTCAATTTCCTCCGGAACATTGGGAATTGGGAGGGGAAATATAAAATCTGGTGGGTAAGTAGGAAAATCTTTGGTATATTTTATCTCTAAAGGATATTTTGTTTCCTTATTGGGGGATTCATAAATGTATCCATATAAATGTCGGAGATTTCCTTTAACCATATAAAACTTGAATTCGGAAGCAATTAATTGTGCTTCATGGAGTAATTTTCCATTTTCCATTTTGAATACCCGAGTTTTTGAATAATAAAGGCTTAAATAGTGCTTTATATCTTGTCCAACAACAAAAAGTGAAGACAATAACTATAAAATACCGATATGTCTATAAACTGTACAAAAAAAGGGAAAAAAGAAAATCTCATCATTTATTCTTCGAATTTGAAGGATAGGTTCACGCGCGCTCGGTACATAACAATTTCATTATTCAAAATCTTCGCATCAAGTTTAATTACTTCTGCAATACGTAGATCCCGCAATGTTTTTGCTGCTGTCTCAACTGCATTATGAATTGCATCTTCAAAACTTGTTTCAGAGGAGCCCACTAATTCAATAAACTTATACACAGATTCTGCCATAGTTTTTCACTTTAATTGTTTATGATATTAAAAATCGGATATGTTTTCCGACGAAAATAATTACCCAAAAGGCATTATTAAATTCTTCGGCTACATAAAAAAAGGAAGATGAGAAATCGATGCTTTTTCATTCATATAAACCTCAGAGATTTGTACAAAATGAAGATAAATTAGCATTCTCTTTCACAAAATTAAAATGAGATACTTAATGTCTTTTTCTTGACTGAAGTGCAATTTCAGTCGATCAATGTTTGTTGTGAAAAAAAATGCGAGATTTAGGAAAACTCGATTCCCTCCAGTTGGAAGAGAGAATACTCAAGTGGTGGGAATGCGAAAACATATATGAATTAATTAAGCAAAATGAACCCGAAAAACGCGTTTGGCGTTTTATAGATGGTCCTCCCTACACAAGTGGGGATGTGCATCTTGGAACTGCTTGGAACAAAATAATGAAAGACTTATTGATACGTTACAAGCGAATGCGGGGCTATAAGGTACTGGACACCCCCGGATATGATACACACGGGCTCCCAATTGAAGTCGTAATGGAAAAGAAGCTCAATATTCACAACAAACAAGAGATTATCGATTACGGCTTAGATAAATTTATTGAAGAATGTCGTAAATATGCAAAAAGCATGATTCCCATAATGAATGAACAATTCAAGAGATTGGGTTGCTCATTTTGGGATTGGGAACACCCCTATGTCACCTATGAAAATACATACTTACAAGGTGCATGGTGGACATTAAAAAAGGCACATGAAAATGGATATTTATATAAATTCTATAAACCTCAGAATTGCTGCCCCAGATGCGCCACAGCATTAGCGAAGCATGAATTTGAATATGCAAATATAAAAGATACAGCCATTTTCGTAAAGTTCCAGACCATTGAGGACCCCAAAACCTTTTTTGTGATTTGGACAACAACTCCGTGGACTCTTGTTGCTAACACCAATATTATGGTCAACCCCGATATTGAATACGTGGAGATGCGTGTAAAGGATGAAACGTGGATAATGGGGATAGCTGCTACCACAAATTTGCTGCAAAACAAGATGGGATTACCTTTAAACAAAGATGAGGGATTTTCCTACGGTAGGAGATTCAATGGTAGAGAATTGGAAGGAAAACGCTATATCCATCCTCTTGGGGATGAAGTTCCAATGCAAGCGGAACTTGAGAAGAAACAGCCCAAAGTACATACCGTGGTTCTCAGTTCGGAATTTGTATCGGAAGGGGAGGGTTCGGGTCTTGTGCATACCGCCCCCGGTCACGGACCTGAAGATTTTGAAGTAGGTGTCAGAAACGAAATTCCCATTTTTAATCCTGTAGATCTCTCCGGAAATTATACTGAGGAAGGAGGATATTTCGAGGGGAAAAATGTTGCGGACACGAATGAAGAAATTATCGATATCTTACATAAGAAAGGTACTTTGCTTCATCAAGAGGAAATCGTACACGAATATGCTCATTGTTGGAGATGCAAAACAAAATTAGTGTACCGTGCTACCGAACAGTGGTTTCTTTCTTCCTCTGCGATTAAAGATCGAATGATCGAACTGAACCAAGATGTTTATTGGATCCCCGACCAAGCAGGACATTTACAGTTTGAGTCATGGTTGCAAAATCTTCAAGATTGGTGTATATCTCGACAGAGATATTGGGGAATTCCTATACCGATCTGGGAATGTACAAATGAAAATTGCGACCATCTAGAAGTAATT
Organism: Promethearchaeota archaeon; assembly: GCA_016933055.1. Lineage (GTDB taxonomy): Archaea > Asgardarchaeota > Lokiarchaeia > Sigyniarchaeales > Promethearchaeaceae > AMARA-1. The sequence goes on from JAFGBS010000014.1 coordinate 191,464, forward strand.
GGTACTGCAGAGGAGTTGGAACAAAAAGCAGGTAAGATCCCGGAAGATTTGCATAAACCTTGGATCGACGAAGTCGAGCTTCGATGCGATAAATGTGAAGGTGTCATGAAACGAATTTCCGATGTTCTGGACGTATGGTTTGATTCGGGATCGGTGATGTGGGCAGCTCAAAAATTCTATGACGGGTACATTCATTACGATACATGGGAAAAAGCTGATTTTATCATAGAGGGAAAGGATCAAATACGCGGCTGGTTTAACTCATTACTTGGGTGCGCGGTATTAACTTCTGACCGCCGTAGTTATGATGCTTGCTATATGCACGGATGGGTTTTATCCCATGGTATTAAGATGTCTAAATCTCTCGGAAATAAAGTGGAACCGAGAGATGTGATCGAGGGAAAAGTAGAGATCCTTACAGAGCGGCAAAAAGAGCTGCTTCGTGAAGAAGCCCGAGAAATAGAAGCTTCCAAATTTGAAAAAACAAAAAAAAATTTAACTAAGACACGAATTTCTAAGAGAAAAAAGAAATATATCAAAGATGATAAACGCTGGTCAGATATCAAGGGAATTGAAACATTTAGGTTTTATTGTGTGACTGCAGCTGCGCCAGGTGCTGATTTCAGCTTCAACTATAAAGAATATGTGGATTCATATAAAGTGTTGAATACATTATGGAATTCATATGTATTCGCTCAGGAAAAAATGAGTTTAAACGAGTTCGATCCCCTCAAACACAAATTCAAATGGGAGGATTTAACCCTCGAAGATAAATGGATAATTTCCAAAACGAATGTAGTAATAAAGGAATTATCTCAGATCTTAGATTCCTATGAGCTTCCGAAATTTCCACAAAGGTTACAAGATTTTATCCTAAATGATGTATCTAGATGGTATATCACCTTAATACGAGAAAAAGTTGAACCCCGTAGTGAGGATCCCCTTAAAATTCAGACCCTTGCTGTATTATGGTATGTATTACATCGACTTTTACTGGTATTATCCCCTTTAAATCCGATGATTACAGAAGAAATTTATCAAAAAATGTTTGTAGATCATTTAAAAAATCCGAAGAAATCAGTACATCTCGAGAAATGGCCAAGAATTCAAACTAAGCGAATTAATTCGGAAATTGAAGAACAGATGGAACTTAGTCGTCAAATTATAGAGGCAGTTCGTTCATTGAAAGCTGATAATAAAATTAAATTACGTTGGCCTACCAAAGGTTTGATTATTGTTCCAAAAAAGAATATTCCAGATTTACAATTGATGGAGTTGATACAGAATATGGCTAATGTGAAAACTGTACGAATAGCCAAAGAGACTCCCGAAGGCAAGAATTACACATCTGTAGACCATGTTATAGGAAAATTGATTTTAGATCTTAATGACACTGTAGAATTGCAACGTGAACGTATTTTAAGGGATTTACTTCGCACATTACAACATTTACGAAAAATAAATGATCTAAAAACTGGTGAACCAATTCAAGTCATCCTAGCTACGAAATCCGATTTCGCATTTGATACATTACAGCAAAATGAACCGGAAATTCGATCGAAGATCTCTGCGGAATCTTTTACTATTGAAAGAGAAATTCACTCGGAAGAAAACGGATGGATACATCACCAATTTTATTTCTGTTTGAATAAGGGATGTTATGCAAGTATCCGGAAAAAGCACATCGATAAAATACGCGAGGGAAAGGACTATAGTTGTGATTATTGTGAAAAACTAGTGACTGAAGAAAATCTTGGAGAGATTGACATAAGATTTAAAAAATTATGAGAATTCGCTTCCTAAATTTTTATTTTATATATTTCCTCTTGTTTTGGTCCCGTAACTATTACTTCTCGATTTTCCGAAATATAGACATTGACTTCACTTCTAATTCCGATTTTTTCCTCAGGTATATAGATGCCGGGTTCAATGGAATGCAAAATCCCAGGAATTACTCTTCGAGTGTCTTTAGTTTCTAAAGAATCCAAGTTCACTGCGTTGCCATGGGTTTCACGACCAATAGAGTGACCTAATCGATGGGTGAAATACTGACCAAATCCTCTTTTTGTTATATAGTCCCGTGCTACTTGGTCAATTTCCCATCCAGCGACGGATAGGCCAGATTGTATTTTTTCGGTTTCAAAATGAATAGCTTTATCTCTTGCTTTTATCACAACATCCCAGATTTCTTGAATTCGAGGTGGGATCACCTCACCGACATATGCCATTCTCGTAATATCGACATAAACGGAATCTTGATCTTTGAACTTAGCCCAGGAATCAATTAGAACCAAATCTCCTTCTTGAATTATGGACGAATTCTTATTTGGAATATAGTGAGGATCTGTTGCATGGTCATTAACAGCAACAATAGGACTCACATCAGTTACTAATCCATATTCACGGTATTTTTTCTGGATCAATCGGTGAATATCGTATTCGGTAACAGATTCTTTTGTTTGCAGTAAATTACCAATCTCTTCGAACGCATTTGTTGTGATTCGATGCATAATCACACTGGCTTTTTTATGAGTTTCGAATGCCTTTTCAGTAACTAAACCTTCAAATTCTTGAATAAGGTCTTGAGCACTTACCACTTCTACTCCGATACTTCGAATTAAATCTATTGTCCCCCCATCCACAATCGATACATAGGGTACGTCACCTAAAGGACTGTAATGCATCGCTACTCGATTATGTTGGTGCAATATAGATTGTAAAGTAGTGTGTAAATCTTGCCATTTGATAATCACATACTTTTCTCCTGGCAATGTGTCTAAAACATGGGGTTCGACAGAACTAACTATTTTCTGCGGTGTTCCTTGAGCGGGTATGAAATAAAACCAGCGACGAGTACAGACCGGATTTCCTAGTCCTAATATACGATAGGATAATGGATCTCTCCCATGAAAATCATAGAATAACCATCCATCTATATTCTGGTCATGCAAAGCATTCTGTATTTGATTTACATCCATGATACAAAAAAGGAAGAAATAAGAAAAAAGGTTGTTTATTCGCGAGGGAAAAGTATTTGTGCCTGTGCTGCTGATAATCTTGCAACTGGAATACGGAATGGCGAGCAGCTCACATAGTTCAAACCTATTTTATGACAGAATTCTACGCTAGCAGGGTCTCCCCCATGTTCTCCGCAGATTCCTATTTCAAGATCTGGACGAGTGTTTCTGCCTTCCTTAACTCCCATCTTCATAAGTTTTCCAACCCCAATCTGATCAAGGGATGCAAAAGGATTTTCTTCCAATATTCCCTTTTCCAAATAAAACGGGATGAATTTTCCTTCAGCATCATCCCGGGAAAAACCTAATGTCATCTGAGTTAAATCGTTTGTACCGAATGAGAAGAATTCTGCTTCTTGCGCAATCTCATCCGCAGTTAATGCAGCACGTGGAATTTCGATCATTGTTCCAAACATGTAGTGTAATTCCACACCAGATTCCCTGATGATTCTATCTGCGATTTTCTTCAATCCTTCTTTTACGGGTTTTAATTCCGAGATAAAACCGATTAAGGGGATCATAACTTCAGGATATACTTCTACTCCTTCTTTTTTCAACTCGACTGCAGCTTCAAATATAGCTTCCACTTGCATATCGTTGATTTCTGGCCATTTCAATCCTAAACGACAACCCCGTAATCCCAACATTGGATTAGATTCGTGCAATCCCGAAACTAATTCAAGCATTTTCTCTTTTTCTTCTAATTCTGCTTTTACATCCTCGCCGTTTTTTACGCGGTATCGTAATAATGAAACTTCTGTAGTAATTGAGGTATAATCTGGAAGAAATTCATGCAATGGAGGATCCAATAACCGGATGATAACTGGTTTTCCCGCCATGATTCGAAAGATACCTTTAAAATCTTCTTTCTGCATGGGTTTGATCTTTTCAAGTGCTTTTTTTCGTTCATCCGTACTTTTAGCTATAATCATTTCTCGAACCACAGGTAAACGCTCGGGAGCCATGAACATATGTTCTGTCCGTGCTAATCCTATCCCTTCAGCACCGAACTTGATTGCGTTTTTTGTGTCGGGGATTGTTTCTGAATTCGCATATACTCCAAGCTTACGAATCTCATCCGCCATCGCAAGTAATTCGTCAAATTCTCCACTAATTTCTGGTTCTAAGAGAGGAGCAGCTCCCTTGACTACTAATCCCGTGGATCCGTCAATAGTAATTACATCCCCCTCTTTGAATACTTGATTGTTTACACGAAAGAGTTTCTTTTTCACATCGATGAATAAATCACTAGCTCCACACACTGCAGGTTTTCCCATCCCTCGAGCAACAACAGCTGCATGTGAAGTTTTCCCTCCATGAACAGTTAATACACCCTCAGAAGCCATTAACCCATGGATATCATCCGGTTTAGTTTCGGGACGGACTAAGATTACTTTTTTCCCTTGATTTGACCAGGTTTCTGCATCCTCCGGTTCGAATACAATTTGACCGGACACAGCTCCGGGAGATGCATTTATCCCCTTTGTAAGAAGTTCGTAGGTGGATTTTTCATCAATCCTTTTAAATAATAATCCAGTTAATTTATCCGCATCTACTCTAAGAATTGCTTCTTCTTTGGTAATTAATTCTTCTTTCATCATATCTATTGCAATTTTTACCATCGCAACAGGAGTTCGTTTTCCATTTCGGGTTTGAAGAAGATAGAGGTTTCCTTCCTGAACGGTAAATTCAATATCTTGCATATCCTTATAATGATTCTCCAATTTTTCCATAAGAGTTGTGAGTTCTGTATAAGTAGCGGGGAATTCCTCTTCCATATCACTGAGTTTTTTTGGAGTTCTAATACCCGCAACAACGTCCTCCCCTTGGGCGTTTGTAAGATATTCACCCATAAATTGTTTCTCACCTGTAGCGGGATCACGTGTAAATGCAACACCTGTCAAAGACGTGTTTCCCATATTCCCAAATACCATTTGTTGGATATTTACAGCGGTTCCAAAATTAGGGATACGGTTGAATTTTCGATAATATACGGCTCGGGGACTATTCCATGAATCAAACACCGCACGTATTGATTTATATAATTGTTCTTTCGGATTATCTGGAAAATCTTCCCCAATCTTTTCTTTGTAAAGGATCTTATATTTCTGTATAATCTCTCTCAAGTGAGGGATTGTTAAATCCGTATCTTTTGCATTGGAACCGATTTTACTTTTAACCTCTTGCAGTATGTGCTCAAAATCATCATGATCGATTCCCATTACCACATCCCCGAACATTTGAATAAATCTCCGGTAAGCATCCAAGGCAAATCGCTCATTTCCCGTTTTCTTTACAAGCGCTTCTAAGTTTTTTTCAGTCAATCCAAGATTTAATACCGTATCCATCATGCCAGGCATGGACATGGGTGCCCCGCTTCTAACACTAACTAATAACGGATCTTCATTGTCATTAAATTTTTTACCAGCTAATTTCTCTAAGTTTTTTAACGCAGCCTCCACTTTGGGAGTAATTTCTTCCAAAAATTTAGGATTTTTGAAGAATTCCAGACAAGCTTGACATGTAATAGTAAATCCCTGCGGAATGGGAATCTTAAGTTTAGTCATCTCGGCAAGATTAGCTCCTTTTCCACCGAGTGTATTTTTAAGTTCCTTCGATCCTTCCGAAAACATATAAACATATTTTTCTGCCATAAAAATCAATTTAATGTGATCATTTCTATCAGAACTGATGAGTGTGCTTATTAATCAATTAAAAAAAAGTTTGCCTTAGTAAAAATAAGACATTTCCCTTGAAGATAGTTGAAAAATGTCATATCCAAATATTATACTGGTATTTATTTTTAGGATAATCAAGTATACTAAATATAAAAACCGAGGATGCATCCGAAATGATTGCACAACGGTATCGAACCCATTTGAAAAAAGTTTGTCCCGCGATAAATCAATGTATAGCTACAGCTAAGACTACTGATTCATTGTTTATAGTTACTGGAGATATCGAACACAATGTAACCGTTTATAATGAGCAGCTTGAACAGATTCAACAAATCCCTTTTAAAGGTTGGATCCGATGCTGTGATGCATACGATATTGATCACAATGGAAATCATGAAATTGCTATAGGTTCCGGAGATAATTCTGTACGTGTATTTCGCTATGAAGAAGAAATCGGATATTCTGAATTGTGGAGGTATGATTTTAACAATAAAGTCACCACCATTACGATAGGGGATATTAATTATGATGGACGCGCGGAAGTTATCGCAGGTGGATGGGATAATTCTCTCAAAGTTTTTGATGGGTTGACCGGAGTTCTTCTTTGGGAATTGACTTTCGACGATTGGGTTACCCTTGCAAAAGTTTTGGATGTAAACCATGATGGATTACCAGAAGTTGTTGTAGGCTTAAAGAAAGGACAATTTGGAGTAATCAATGGAATCACTGGAGAATGTTTATGGGATCATTTATTCCAAAAAAGGATCAACGCATGTGATTTAGTTCATCTAGCCAACAATCCTTACCCTCACCTGCTTGCCGGAGGAGATGAAAACATATTATATATTTTCGATTTTGAGGGTAATTTGGTGAATAAATTGGAAACTCCAGATCGAATCTTGTGTATTTCTCACGGTGATATCAATAAGGACAACTACAATGAAGTACTTCTAACATTAGCAGACAAACGATTATATGTGTATGAAAGTGAAGAAACCGGATTACCAGAAAACACTTCCTTAAAAATCCGATGGAGAGCTACATTAGATAACGTGGGTATGGGGTTAGTCATGTCCGATCAATTTAAAGATAATATTCCTCGAATAATTGTTACGGGATATTCCAAGGATGTTCGTATTCTTGAGGATTTTTTTTATGGAGCTGATTCTCAGAGAATACAAATCGAAGATTCGAACTATATCCCCCCAAAATTATCGAATCATGAGAAAAAAATGCGAGATTTAATGGGAACGGATGTAGATTTAGAATTTTTTAACGAGCCGAATGCTTTTTTTTTTCCAAAAAAAATTGAAACTTTGAATCAGCTTATTCCCTCACAATTTGAATCGAAATCGGAAAGCTTCACCTTCATGAATCTAAAGGAGATATATGAGAATAAGTATCTTCTGGAACGTCAAATCGAACAAATAAGGAATGAAAATTTAGGAAAAGCAAAACCATTAGTTACATTTCCATCCCGCATTTGTAATTTGAACGAAATTCATGACTATAGCAACAAAATCGAGGTTCACACAAGTGTGATGAAATCGGTTTCACAAAAGTCCGAAAGCATACCTACAGTGGAGTCATATAACGAAACCGATACTTCTCTCAAGATAAAATTCATTGAGATATTAAATTCAACGGAAATCATCAGTTCTAAAGCAAAAATGCAAGACCTTATGGAAGAGAATGGATTTACTGAAGAACAATTCGAAAGAATCTTCACGATATTAAAAGATGAAGAAGGTATACTGACGTATAGTCGTTCAACTCCTCGTGGATATAGCATCTCAGTACAAGAAGCTCCTGCCGAAATTACTGAATCTTCCGTTACGATTAAAATTGAAGAAAGAAAGACTGTTTCAATTGATATTGAACCGAAAGATAGAGGTTTGGGTCTTCCTAATGAAGCTTTTTTCGACTTGATTAAAGAAAATCAGCCCGTCAGTTCAAAAGATAGACTTCTGGAACTTGCTGAATCTATTAATATTGACAAAAAAACTGCAGAACAATTAATTGAGCAATTTAAAGAACTTGGTGTAATAGAATACTCAAGAAGCACACCGCGTGGATGGTCTACTATTTAGACTCACTTTCTAATTCTCTCTTCTCATCTATTTGCTTTTTCAATAGACCAAAAGTAGCATCAAAATACTGATCAACCAATGATAATTTTAGTAAAATTACTTTAATTCGCTTGACATCTTCTTCGGAGTTAATTTTTTCATACAATCTCAAAATACTGGAACATAAACGCTCTGCAGTGCTGAAATCTTGATTGTTATATAAATCCACTGCGATTTGTTCTAAATCTTTTGCAGATTGTCTGATAAATTCAATTTCGCTTTCTCTATCGGTTTCTTCGGAATCAGTCAATAGGAATTAACACCTTATATGATAATTAAAAAAAAATATATTAAGCCCGTTAATTCGGGCATCGTAGAGTTTACATCGATTCTTGTGCATCTGATGGCTTTCCAGTTCCAGAAAGCTTGTATTTGATCTCAAATCGGTCTCCAGATTCGATCTTTTCAATCTTCCATTTCAAAACATCTAATCCTTCTTTCTTGGTTACTTCAACCGGTTCTAGGCTCAAACCGCTATATTCGAAATTCTCTGGTACTTTGTCTGCTACTTCAAAATTTCGGAGCACATAATCACCTGTATTTACGACATACAAGATAATCTCATATTCTCCTGTTGCTGCAAGACCAATAATTTCTTTACCACGGATCAATCTCTTTCTCACATGGATTACTGGAATTTCAATAACAGCAGGTCGTACTTCAAGTGCTTTTCCAGCGGGGTATGTGTTAGCTTGGTAGAGCACATCAGAGGTGTAAATAACTGTTTTATTTGGCTTGTCCGCAACAATGGGATAAGTTACTTGAATAATATCTCCTGGTTTAAATGCACCCAATGGTTTTTCTTTCAAGTCTTTCAGTTCCACTGTAACTCCATCCCTGTTAACAATTATCGTATCGACCTCAATTTCATCTCCATTATAAGTTACTACGACATCACTTGTTTCAGGCGGTCTAAATCCATCTTGGATATTTTCAGTGAGAATAACCTCATTAAGATCCGCTCCACCCGTGTTCTCTACTTTCATATTCACATGAAAAGTACTTTCTCGGAAGGAGGCAAGTTCTTTTTCATCATAAGATAGTTCCCCTGCAATTGAAGCAACGGCTAGTTCTACATCATTGATTTCCATCAAACCCTCGGTGGACACCATATGGTCCGCTATCACGAAGAATTGTACCTTTGTCATAAATACGGGTTCTTGTCCAGGTTCCGATTGGTATTCCCAAATATTGGATTTCCATTTTGCACCCTCGGGTAGAGGAGGAACCTCACCAGGATCGATGTCTACATACTTCACTGAGGGATTCTTGACGTCATACACATCGGCATTTACTAAACGAAGTAAATATTCACTTTTATTTTCAAAGACAAACTGGCATTCATATTTATCAGGTCTCTCATCAGTTTCATAAAATCCCTCATAGAATGAATTATTCGTGTATGCATCAAATTTGTCGATACCTAAACCACTCAAGGTAATAGGAGCGTTGTATTTAACGAATATCTTACCAGAACGTACTTTTGTGTCTTTATCTTTGACTTTTACTTCTAACTTAAGTTCAAGTTTTTCTTCAGCATTGGGTTTGAGTTCTTCTAATACCCATTTTACACCTCTACCTTCATCAAAATTTCCTTCATCCGCTTTTCCACTACTTGATCGTAAAACTTTTGCACGTTCAAACAAATCAGGGATGAGTTTAGTTACTTCGATATTTTCAAGTTTGACATCCGTAATGTTCGTCACGATGATGGAATAATAAATTTCATTATCAGCATCTAAGACTAAAGAATAACTCTCCGTGTCTGGATCATTTAAGGTGCTAATGAACTCGGAAACGTCAATATGTCGTGCAGCTTTTTCCTTTACCTCATAGGTTTTCTCTTCTTTTTCCCCAGGAGCCAGCTCATAAATAGATATTGCCTCCTCCTCAAAGTCCGTACTGTCGATGTTTTTAAGACTTAAATCAATATCCCATAGTCGATCTTTTGTACTTACATTTTCAATACTGAACATACCAGAAGTGACACTTTCTTCTGCCGCATCAGTTCCGTCATGTTCTAAGTAGATTTTGCTATTTTCTAAAATTTTAACTGGTACAAGCTTCCCCTCTTTCTTTCCCGGAGTAAGTTTGATTACGCCTTCCTTCTTACCAGAATCGCGGTCGATCGTCTGAATTTCGTCGGATTCGTAAGCCATCTTTCCGCTATCCATTTGTTTTCGCTTGTAATCTTGTGCTTCTGCATATTCTTTGCGTTCGTCTGCCCCAAAGCCTAATTTCCCTTGGAGAGACTTGATTTTTTCAAAGTAATCGCTGATTTCAGATGAAGTGCTTCCCCTAATTCGTTCCTCAGTTCCTTTATCGATTGAATCTCTTATGATATTCACGGAGTCTGTTGATAAATCAGAAGTTAAATTGGAATATTTACCAAAAAGAGCTTCTGAACTGATATTCAAATTAGCTTTAAAACTTCTTCGTCCTATCTCAACGATTCCTAAGGGTCCTAAATCTAATTTTGCCATTATAATTTCAACCTTTTTTATTTTTAAAAATTTTAAAGGATAATACATGATCATCTTTGGTCCTAAAAAAAATGAGCTTTTTTTTTTAAGAAAAAGTGCGATCCTCTATTCACGTATCGATGCAGAGCAGTTTTCTTATGGCTCTATTCTTCGCTAACATACACGAGGGATAGGTTCTCCATACGGTGTATCCAAAAATTTCGTACCTCCCCATTCAGATTGTAACAATACCATCCCCAAATTCTCTCTTTGAGCAACGCCGACAATTTTTGCATCTTTACCTAATGGGTGTTCTCGCAATTTTTCAATGATGATATCCGTATAGTCTGGGTCTACTGCTAGTATTGCTTTGCCCTCAGACGCAAGATGGTAGGGATTTAATCCTAAAATGTCACAAATTGATCGAACTTCTGGTCGAATTCGGATTTCCTTTTCAGTTAGTAAAATTCCTACTTTCGATTGAGTTGCCCATTGATTTAACGCCGATGCTATTCCTCCCCTTGTTGGATCTTTCATTGCATGAATTCCAGTGAAATTATGCAAGTGTTCGATCAAATCCAGTAAGATCGTTACATCTGAATTTAATGCTGTCTTTAAATTAATACCATGACGATTTGCTATCAAAGCAGCTTCATGGTCTCCAAGCGGTCCCGTAACTATGATCGAATCTCCTGGTTGGACATTGTTGTCCGCTATTAGACGTGTTTTAGGTCGTAAACCTATTCCTGTCGTACTCATCATTAATTGGTCCAACTGGCCTTTCGGTAGTACCTTGGTATCTCCACATATTAGAGCTACACTATGCTTTTCTAGTGCAGAAGTAAACGAATCCATTATCGTACGTAAATTTCGAAATGAAAAACCCTCTTCGATAAACACTGTAGAAGAAATCGCGATACATCTCGCTCCCATCATCGCTAGGTCATTAATTGTACTCGCCGCACTCAGTAAACCAATATCCCCACCTGGAAAAACTAATGGATGGATAGTATGTCCATCTGAGGTGACTACAATCTCTAGATCAGAGTCTTGAAGGGGGATAGTAGCCCCATCATCAAACTCATCTATTCCAATACCTTGATCTACTCGTCTGATTTTTGCATTTAAAGTTAGGAATTTGATTAATTGCTCCTGTAAAACCCCTCCCGCCCCATGTGATAATAATACTACATCTTCGGGAGATTCTTGATGATTTTTCATTGACTTGTACTAATAGAAAATTTTTTGTATAATCAAATTTACGAATTCTCCTAGTACAACAAAACAAACCGCTTTCTGTTATGTCAAAACTACCTAAATATATCGTTTCTCCATCGGATTCCGATAATTGGTTTATAATTGATTTGATAGATAAGAATATTAAAATTGATGTAGAAAAACGCGTTCTCACTTCACGATTTGATTGCCAACCGCATGATGTGCATATTTCAGGTTCCGATAAATCAGTGTGCTGTTCTCGGTATTGTTGTTATATGGGATGCTATATTTCTCCCTTGGAAATCAAATTTATTGAGGATCATCTACCCGAAATAAAACGTTACCTCTCAGTAGAGAGTCAAGGTGTCTTGAAACAATATAAAGACGAGTTTTATTTACCTGAAGATTATGATCCCGAGGAAAATCTTTATAAAACCCGCTGTTCGCCCCATGAATCCACGCGTTTTTATTATGATGAGGATGTAAGTGAGGAAGAGATAGACGAGGATGAGAATGAAATTATCGAAATGATGGAGAATAATGATTCTGCAGATTTAGAAGATTTAGAATCAACTATTGATGAGATCCCTGATTGTTCGTGTCTTTTTCTAATGGAGGATGGATTATGTGCGGTACATAAATTTTGTGAGGATCAGAGAATAGATTGGACCCTTCATAAATTTAACATTTGTTCGACTTTTCCCATTGATATTCGCGTGACTCGAAATCAAACGGCTAAAGATGCGCCATATCCAGAAGAGAAAAGGGTAGATGATGAATGCAGCACATTGAAAATGATGGATGATTATGAAGATTTTCTTTATACTCATATGAATTGTATTAATCTTTCTCCAAAGATCAAAGCACAAAAAAAAGTTCCCTATATTCTGGATTCTATGAAATATGCGATTGTGAGTAGATTTGGAGAAGAGATTTGGCTTGCATTAAAGGAGTACGCTCTCCAGATACGACACCAAAAATCCTAGATTTTTAAATTGCCCGTTTCCCATTTTAATTAGAAGGGAATCAAAATGCGATCATTGTTAGAATTAGAATTTTACCCGCGTATTTCTTCATCTGAGTTAGAGAACTATATTACGAGATTTAAGAATAACAAGAATCATTGGAATGAACCTTTTTTTATGGATGTTTATTCCTACGTAGATGTAGATGAAATTAAACGAATCTGCAACCCTATTTTAGAAAGATCACCCAAAAACATGGTTATACTCGGAACAGGTGGCTCTATTCAGACTACTATGGCGTTAGAAGGATTATTACAGCGTGATTTCTATCCGGTGGTTTCTTCTCGTCCACGTGAATTACACCAAGTTTTGCGAAAATGCTCCCCGCAAGAAACAATCGTAATACCCATATCTCGGGGAGGAGAAACTCTAGATGTAAATTCCACTATTGAGGTGTTTGCGTCCTATCCTATGTTAGGGCTTAGTTCTCAAGGTCCGATGTATGCGTACTTAAAAAAAAAAGAGATTCCTATATTACCCGTTCCTGACTTATCAGGAAGATTTGCTGCAAGCATTTCTAATGTGGCTCTAGTTCCCGCTTATTTAGGAGGCATCGATATCGATCTGTTCTTAAGATCATTACAAGATGCATATTCTGAATACAAAATGCAAGAGCACCATAATATCAATCTTGCTATGCAACTCGCTATATATTTATTTGTGCATTACGCAAAAGGATTTCGTAATTGCTTCATCATGCCTTACTCTTCCTATTTAGAAGGTTCAGCGGGATTATTTGTGCAAGAAATAAGTGAGAGTTCAGGTAAAGAAAATGCTGGAATGATGGGGACTAAACAAGAAGCTCCTCTATGTCAGCATTCCGTTTTGGAATTATTATTGGGGGGTTCGAAAGGTCATACCATTCCCTTTTTGTGGACTACACGATCTGAACCCAGAGACGTTGAAATACACAATGCTTCCTTTGGATTAGAAAATCAAACAGCTTTAAAAATCATCAATCACCAAGCAGATGCGACATTCCAAGCATTGTTAACGCAAAAAGTACCCTCTGCAATGTTGAACTTGAAAGAAATCACAATTCAGGGAATGGCACAATTAATTGCATTTATCCAATCGACGATTTATTATTTCTGCGTGCTTTTAGATGTGAATTGGGAAAATAATCCTTTAGTAAATACGGGAAAAAGCATTTGTAATAAAGCCATACAATCTAATCTATCTGTAGAACAACGAAAAGCTCAAAGAAAGAAAATAGCATCGGAACAATTTTCCGATGATTAAATTTGATTTCAAGATCTAGAAATATCTCGTATAAAAAATCATTTAGGGATTTGTTACGTAGATCCAAGTAACGGATAAAATTTCATTAATACTAGGTTACTTCCAAACGCAAAAAAGGAAAACACTCGAACGAGATTAAACCTAAGAAAGTGACAGAGATGAGCGAAGAACAGTTAAATTTCATATTGAAAACTTTAATGAATGAAGTTGATGGCATACAGAGTGTTGCATTAGTCTCACGAGAGGGTTTAATTGTAAATTCGATTTTGGAAGAAGATGTCTCCCCTATGCATATTGCTGCAATGTCGGCAATTATACTCTCCACGTGTGAGAGAGTATTATTGGAGTTTAAAAAAGGAGAGCTTGATGTATGTATTATTCAAGGAACTGAAGGTAAATTTATCTGTATGGAATGCGGTGAGGATTTTATTTTAGTATGCGTATTGCAAGAAGATGCACGTATGGATATATGTTTCACAAAAATGCGTAGTACGGTTGTAAAAGTTGTTGAACTTACCGAGGAATGAGAATTCCCTTTTATGAAAATCCATTCTTCATATTAAGAGTATTAATTTCTGCACTCTTTTTGACTTTATATGATGCTGTTGTTGTAAGATCTTAAGTTAAGATATTTCTTAATAAACTCCCCGAATTTCAGATTGTTCGCAACTTAATAGTAACGTTTAATTCTTATCTGAAAGGTGAGGTTTGATATGGCAAAGAAAAAAACCACCAAAAAAAAAACCAGTAAAAAAACCACTACAAAATCAACCAAGAAAGATGAGATGGAACCTGACAATGAAAGCGATGGTGAGGAAATGGTTGATGAGGAGGATGTGAAAGAATTGGTTGAAGAAGAACTTAAGGAAGAGAAACACACGGGTATGGAAAATACCCAAAATTTCAGTAAAATAAGTCCCTTCGTCGTAGATTCATTGAATTACGATGTCAAAGATCTCCCGGGTGTAGGAGCAGCCACCTTGAAAAAGTTGGAAGACGCAGGTTATGGAACCTTACAGGCTATTGCCATGACACCGCAGAAGACTATTATGGAAGATACAGGGTTGGGAGAAAAGACCACAGCTAGTATAATCCAAGCTGCAAGAGAAACTCTCCAATTAACCTATGTTACAGCAGACCAAGTCTGGGAAAGAAGAAAACACTTACCAAAAATAACAACGGGATCTGACAAAGTAGATGAGTTAATTGGAGGTGGTATTGAAGTGGGTGGTATAACAGAACTTTTTGGGGAATATCGAACAGGAAAAACCCAGATTTGCCATCAATTATGTGTAAATGTTCAATTACCTCGCTCAGAAGGGGGTTTAGAGGGAAGGGCACTATATATTGACACAGAAGGAACATTCCGACCCGAACGATTGATCCAGATGTCGGAAGCTAAAGGTTTGGATTATAAAAAAGTCTTAAAAGATGTATTTGTAATACGAGCACATACTTCTGAACATCAAGTATTGTTGGTAAAAAATTCGATTGATACAATTTCAAAAGAAAAAATCAATTTGATTATTGTAGATTCCCTCATCTCTCATTTTCGAAGTGAATATATAAGTCGAGGAACTCTCGCCACTCGGCAACAACTATTGAACCAACATATCCATGACTTAATTCGATTGGGAAACATTTATCCTGAACTGGCAATTGTCGTAACGAACCAAGTACAAGCAAAACCAGATGCATTTTTCGGAGATCCAAATCGTCCAACTGGAGGTCATATTATGGCACATGCATCAACCCTCCGTTTATATCTACGGAAGGGGAAAGCAGAACAACGCATTATGATTGTAAAGGATGCCCCTCATCTCCCAGAAGGTGAAGCAGTGTTTACTATTACAGAAGATGGAATTGGAGATGCATAAAAAAAAAGTAAAAAATTACTTATCTTTTAATTTCCAACCAATTGGTTTAGTTTTTGTTTCAAATCCAATCTTATTCTCTTTACGGAGTTTTTCGAAAACCTCTTTAATCTGTTCCATTTCTGCTTCTATCCCATGATCTTTCAGCGCTTGGTCAATAGCTTTCCATAAATCATTCTTGGAACGGATGGTTTGCTCTCTAATTTGGTGAATAGTCGTTTTTTCGATATTTAATTCGATAGAATCCTTCTCATCAATGATAAATTTCTCTTGTTCATCTTGAATTTTCTCTTCTAACGTATCCCTAGTTTCTTCTTTTTGGGTGGGATCTTCTTGTGATTCCGTCTCTTCTCTTGATGTTTCCTTATGTTTTCCTGATTGTTCTTCTCCTTCCTCATCAATATTCTCTTCTTTGCTCTTTTCTGTGGTATCTGTAGCCTCTGTTTCGGTTGTTTCCACCTCTTCTTTCTCTTTTTCCAATAAATCTTCAAAAGTTTCCTCTTCTTCGGTAATTTCTTCTTGCTCCACTTTCCTTTCAATGTCTTTTATCATTCTTTTGGATTTTCTGCGTTTACGTGTTGCAATAAGGGTAATGGAACCCGTTACTACTATAAGTCCAAAACCAATTGCTCCGTATGGAAACCATTTTGATAATTGCGAGCTAATGTTTATAGATCCATTATATATACTAGTTTCAGAATCAAAGGTCTCAGAGAATATAACACTGAATAAGAGTATTGAATCCGAGGATGGTACTGTAAACGTAAAAGTAAGTACTCCTTCCGTGTTACTGACTTGAGATATGTTAAGGCTACCGATTTGCAGCTCCACTGTTGCGCCACCTAAAGATGTCCATTCCGTACTTCCATCTGGGCGGTATTCAATAATGAACCTGAAACTTGTTTCAGTGCCAGGTGTAATTTTAGTTGGTAAGGTGGCCATTGGAGAAATGCGTATTTCATTTTTGTTAAGTACATTTACAGTAAAGGCAACAGAAGTATTGTGGAAATACGTACGGTTGAGATTAAGATTAAAATTAAGGATGGGAGTCGCGATGTAAGTTTCTGGAACTATTATCTGGTAGGAGTTCTCGATATAGGTTCCGTAAAAAGAAGTGCCACCTAAGATTAGCTCTGCAATCCCATCTATTAATTCTGAATTCGTATAATTATCAATGAGATGGACTAAAATAATGAGATCGTTCCCAAAATAGGCAAATTCGAACGCTAAGTTTTCTTCCTCCATACTATGACCATAATCCTGCACTTCCAAGTTTTCATATCTAGTGTCACGATAGGTTATAGTCACAGTAAATTCATCTATTAGGGGATCGAATTCATCGGGATTTAATTCTACTTTAAAGACATAATCTCCTTCTAGTAAATTTATCGGGATGTTCCAAATTGCGGTTCCATTCTCATTTGTTTCAGCAAGGAACCAATATTGAGTGCCCATAATAGAAAGATTTACCGTGGTATAAGAAGCAGGTATATCATAAGTGGTTTCTTGGAAAGTATATTGAATCAAGCTGCTTGAACCGCTATATAAGCGATAATGATTATCGTCCAATTGCTCTGAATTCTGCCCAAATTGCTGGATCAATTCAAATTCTGCACTACCATTAAGTTTCTGTAATAAAATATTGTAGGTGAACACTTGTGATTGGTACCCAAGGAGCGTGAATTCAAATCGTGCATAAAAATAACCGAAAGAAATGGAATCCAGATTTAAAATCCATCGGAAAATGTTATTAAATGTGTCTACAGTAGCTTCACTATTATAAGTTCCATTGATATACAGAGATGCAGTAGCAGCATTAGATAGAAATATGGAATTATTTATATCCCAATACCCAAATTCGAAAGTTATATTGTTAAATAACTTATAAGCGGTTAGGAAGTCTCCATTTTGCGTAAGATTGCCATCATATCCTGGTATTTGATGATAAATTCCCACTTCTGTGTAATTAGTTGGCAAAACCCTGACAATTAGAAAGAAATTGAAACTTACCGAATCATAATCTAAACGTTGGAAATTTATTGTAACTAATATTTTGGTATTCAGAATTAAGTCATCGGATGGGAAAAGGAATGAATAATTCCCATTAGAAAGATCTGAACCGAGAACTGGAATTCCATTATATATTAAATTACAAGTTGCACCTACTATCCCTATTGAATTATTTGTGTCAAAATATGAAGCAAACACTTGCACATCATACACTTTAAATCCATTAAAAGAGTTATCTGCAATTGTGTATACTAGGGTATCAGTTTCATGACCAAGATGATCGGGTTGTATGATATCATCGAAGGTATAATCTGTGGGTATAAAGGTGGTGTTAATCGTGAATTCATCCGTGTGATTTTCATAATGAAGTTTTTGTATGGTTATGGTTATTGTATAAACTCCTTCTGTGTTTAAATCTGATTCGGGAATAATCCACAGATACAATCCATTGATGTCACTGACGGAGTTGTAGTTTTTTGAATTTAGAGCAAGTCGATGCACATCTGCATTTTCGATACCTACCCCATTTTCTGTATCATAATATTCATAGAATATTTGTATTCCATATCGAGTATATACAACATAATGACTTCCTTGTAATGGTAATGGATTTGGAGTATGATCGGTTTGAGTTATGGTTGTGAATGATAAGGTGGTTGGTAAAACCTGCAGCGTGAGATTAAACTGTAAAGATGCGGTTTGGTAGGTAGACAGTGTAAATGTTACGGAAATCAAATACATTCCCTCCTCCAGGTTTAGAGTCGGAATAGTCCATGTATAGTTTCCTTCGAATTCGGAATCAATGAAAATGGTTCCACTATTGAAAGAAAGTGTGGGATTTGCACCAGAAATATATGCAGTATTGTTGAGATCGTAGAAATATATTGATACTTCTGTGTCATACGCGTTATAGGCCACAAAATCAAAACTTGGTTCTCCATTTTGAGTCAAATTATCGAAATCTCCGTGATCTGGTTGGACAATGCTATTCAAAATCATATCCGTCGGTAGATTGTAAAATGTAATAACAAATGAATAGGTAGCTTGTTCATAGTCATCCAAATCGAACGTGATTCTAACGGTATATGTACCCAATGCAACCAAGCTCTGATCAATTTGCCACCCATATATCCCATCTCCATAGTATGCGGATGAATAATTCACATTTCGGAATTCTAAGGATGAGGTAGTTGCGCCTGGTATAGAGATTAAATGATTTAGATCCCAATAGGATAGGTTTACTGAGAATCCATATGCTACATATGCGAAATATCCCTCGGGTAATCCTTGGAAAATCAAGGAATCTGTTCCATAAAGCCCATGATCAGGTTGAGTGATATCAAAGTTTTGTGTTTCTGTAGGTAAATTATTCAAAGAAAGATTGAATGCGTAATTTTGTGTTTCGTAGAATTGCGATTCCATTATGATCACCACCAGGAAAATCCCTAATGTTAAATCATCGGCTGGAATTAGCCAAGTATACTGCCCATCGTCACCTGTATAATCATAATAGGAGAAACCGTTAAAAGATAACGTTGCGGTTGTGGAATTTATACTTACTGAGTTATTGATATCTCTGTAAGTCAAATATACTTGAACTCCATATTTGGTATATGCAATATAGTAGTAACCCGGAGGTCCAGAAAAGGATAATGTATTCGCATTATCTTCGGATTGAGTAATATCAAAATCAAGCACTTCGGTAGGTAGGGGTTGGATGGTTATGTTAAACATAAAATTAACAGATTCCCAGTTGATTTTACTGATAATGATTGTAATTGTGTACTGCCCTGTTTTATCGAATATGGGAATATTTGTCCAAGTATACACTCCCCCGACTCCGATGGTCTCTACATATGGAGTTCCATCAAAGGTTAAGGTTGCAGTAGCATCATTGATTCCTCCCCCAAAGAAAGTATCCATATAGGACGCTTCAACACTGAGGTTGTAAGACATATAAGCTTGGTAGGAATATTCGAAATAAGGAAGCGTGTTAGAGGTATGATCCGGTTGAATAACATCTTGTAATACTCCATTAGTTGTAATCAATGTTAAATTCAGATTGAAATTAATATTCTGACTTTGATGATCCTCTTTGGAAAATTCAATATAGCATGTATAAACACCTACAGTTGCGAATTCAGTTTCCAATGTCCATACGGCATATCCTGTCGAATTCGTAGTTGTCTCATAGATAGTTCCACCAAAGAATAGAAGTGCTGTTGCCCCCGAAATTAAAGAACCATTATCGATATTCCAATACTGGGCAGTTATTGTGGTATTGAAATTACGTAATAGATCATAAGTAGCACCAGTTGCAGTGATATTCTGAGAACTACTGGTTTGATTGACTTGGGTTATTAAACTATCAGTTTGCCAAGTAATGAAGGAAATATAAAATTCAATGTTGGAAGTCTGATAATTCGTTAATGTGATTGTAATTGTAAAATAATAGACTGACCCACTATAATAAAATGAGTTATCCAAAATGAATGTTGCTTCTCCAAGCCCATCGGTGATGTCAATTAGATTCCCTTCTGTAGTAGATAATAGTGTAGAAGTCGCACTTGAAACACTTAATCCGTGAATGATGTCATCAAATCGGACCACAATAGTTATATCAGAACCCCCTTTAGCAGTATAGGTATTTGTAACTGCTGTATAACCCAAAGGTCCATTTGCGTTCGTATAGGACACATTTGATATTTGAGTGGGGATTAGCAAATAATTCAATTGAAAACTATCATTACCATCAGCATAGTTGCTATGATTTGAATTAACTGATACCGAGATGATCCCTGAATAGGTTCCAGCCGGAAGAGTAAACATAAAGAAACCGTCCACTGTTCCCGAAGTATTATAATAGGTGATTCCGTTGATGACAAGAGAAGCATTCCCTTTCGTTCCATCAATCCAGTATCCGTTATTCGTATCAAAAAATCGCACGAATACGTAAGTATCATATACTTGATAAGTAGGATAAACTCCTCCCGTCGCTGAGGAGTTCCAATTCCCGTTATATACAGCCCAAACGGTTAAATCTGTTAATCCCGTTGCAATATAAATACCAAATGAATCGGTTGCAGTTGCGTAATTTGCTTTTGTGAAGGTGACTTCTGCTGAATTATTCCCTGCAATAGAATCCAGATAATCGAGTTGCCAGGAATAAATCCCCCCTATTTCTGAATCGTAATTATAATTCACACCATTGAAATCTATTTGCCCAGTAGTTGCAGTGGATATGAGGGAGTTGTCTTTTGCATTTCTCCATTGAATTTCTACGAAAATATCAGATCCATAATACTCACCGGAATAGGTGTCGGTGCCTCCGTTATATGTTAGGGTTGTCGTATCGATCTTCACACTAGTAATTGTTATGGTGGTGGGAACTGCAATCAAATCGACTCGGATATTAAACGATTCCGTCTCATAATTAGCCTTTATTAAATCCACAGAAAATAAGTAATCATTTCCGACTGCTATTGTGTCAAAATCTATGTTCCATTCATATATTCCGTTCGCATCGAGATCTGTATCTTGGTATGTAACGGAAAATGTTAAGGTTCCAGTGGCTTGAGCAATCAATGCGTTTGTAAACGAATTTCGGAATTCGACTGTAATATGCAAGTCATCCCCATACCAAGCAATAAAGTCACCAGATGAATTGTCTAACAACTCTCCATACTGTGTGATGATCAGATCATCATAATAAGTAGGACAATTATTGATATCAAAAGTCGTGCTTGTAGTTTGGGTTTGGTAGTATGATTTATTCACCCCTATCATGGGAATACTATAGTCATTCCCCACAACTTGAATTCCTGTGGGAATAATGAATGTAACTTCTCCATTACTGTCCGTTGTATCATAATAGGTTATTCCATTATAGGTCAAATTTGCAAATGCCCCAATAATGGGGGTATTATCGTTATCGATATCCAGATACCGAATGGTTATCGATATATCGGTACCGTAATAAAGATCATAGGGAGTGTTGGAATCAGTAATACCGTATTCAACTTGCTCTAGAGATAAGACTTCAAGAGAAGTTCGATTAATTACATAAATATTGACACTATATTGTTGAGTAAGATACCATTGTCGAGTGATGGTGAAATTTATTGTGTAATAACTTGAACTTCCCAAAACGGGTGTACTATCTAATTCAAGTTCATATAATCCTCCTCCACTATATTGCCACGAGTTTAGAAACGCAGCATTAATGGGGTTCCATATCAACGTTCCACTAGATATTCCAATAGATGCATTGTTCAGGAAATAGGGAGAAAGAGTGACGTTATTACCCCTAATTATATAATAAGTTGTCGGTGAAAGAGATTGAGTGGTTCTTATATAGCGATAATAGGTGAACGAGGTAAATTCAGTGATGAAATAATTTTTTTCAGCACGGATTTGGATATCAATCTGACCTAAGGAAGTTGCTTCCCATCCATAAATTGTGATATTATAATATCCCCCTCCAAGGCTTTGAACATTATCTGAAGTAAATTCCGCACCCATAATGCTATAACTAATAGTTGCATCAGTGATTGGAGTTCCTCGGGTAATTCCATCTACATAAACTTGTATATCGAATTCATCATCATTGAAATAATTCGAACCATTATTAGCACTGACAACCGAAATATCCAAGATACCGGTCACGTTAATATATACCTCAACCGTGTCAAAAAGCCCTCCATCATCGGTTAATCGCAAGATAAAACTTTCATATCCCACAATGGCAGAAAGACTGCCAAATGTAATTACATCGGCAGCCCCATCAATATTTACCACTTTAAAAAGACTGTATCCGGGGTCAATTGACCAAGTTAGTTCATGATCATCGTGATCAACATCATTTTCGAACAATTTCAAATAGAATTCGAAATCGGCAAAATTTTCCCATTGATTCCAAGTTTCATTATTAATGATAATGGTTTTATCGGTAATCCATGGTGCATCATTTACTTCTATAACTTGTATTGTTATTGAGATAGAATCAGTTAATCCCCCGCTATCAATCAGCCATAAAGTGAACGTATCAATTCCAGAAGCATTCGCTACTGAACTAAATACTAATATATCTGAATCAGAATATTGCCCCATCACCGTGACTAAAGATGTGTCCAATCCAGTGATATACCAATCTAAATCCGTTCCCCAGTCTTCAACATCACTTTCAAATCCTGAAAGATGGAAGCTAAAGGTCCCAAAATCCTCGTCTTGTGTCCAACTCGAGTTCCCTTGAATGATTGTCGGATTTAAGATTGTGGGATTATCATTAACTGGATTTATAGTAATGGTTATGGTAACTGAGTCGGTTAATCCGCCCGAATCCACCAGCCATAAGGTGAAGGTATCGGATCCATAAACATTCAAAATGGAACTAAAAGTTAAAACATCATTCGTTGAATTTTCACCAGATATTGTGACAAGTGAGGTATCC
>JAFGBS010000015.1 GCA_016933055.1 Promethearchaeota archaeon
CATCGCACAGTATAGGTACCCCTTTATACATCTGTCGTATGAAAAAAAACGAAAAAAAATGCAATTAGGTTCAACAAATGTAGATTATATTATCAATTTAAGTTTTTTTCTGCAATTTCAATGCAAACACACTAACTCCCAGCGAAATAGTACCAAGTAAGATAAATATATGATAACCAGGAATTAACCGTGTAATTTTACCCCATATTCCACGAATATCAAAGAAAGCTAAAAATACGGGATCGTGCTCAAGGCGTCCTCCTTTATACTCTCCGAAGTTTGGATAACAACTCACAAATAAGGCTGCAGTACTCTCGGGATCAAAATAGTCCCACGCATCATCAAATGTGATACCATTTGTGAAATGATTTGTTTGGTTGACTGCATATGAAATCATGAGTTGTGCAAACGGTCCGATTAACTGGGTCATTCCTGAAACTAGATTTATGAATTCTTCATTGCCTACAATATCCAAAGACTCATATATAACAGGATTTGTCGTAGAGTTCGATGGATTTCCCCATTCATATTGAGTGTAATCGGGTTTCTGCTCGAATTCATAATTGAACACTTCTTCACCGGTCACAACCGCAGAAACAGTAGTTAATCCATGATTTGTAGTCTGAGTATTAATTTCACTTCCAGTAGTATTTAATAATGAATAATCCTCATCAACCCCTGCCATTATAAGTGCATAAGATCCTATACATAGTGCCCAATCATCTGGTATATACTCAGAATCTTCTGGTAAAATTAATGTGAATGGATCTACCTGATTATCTCGCATATAGAGATGGGTTACTTCACCACCAATGTAATCATTTGTGAGAGTTGAAGTACCTGCATCTATGTTTAGAACTAATGTATATTCATAATAGATAAACTCTTGAACACCAAAACCTCGGGAACCATCCAAGTAAGTTCCCGGATCGTTATATTCAAATCCCCATTCAAAAGTATCGTTGCGCATGGCACCGGTGGGTAATAATGTACGATTCACTTCGGGTAAATAGAAACAAACATCTGTATAGTTATATGCCCAAGAATAGGTTATTTCATTACCGCTAACTGAACGTTCCATAGGGGTTACTATCACATCAGGATCTAAACTAGCGGCAAGAGTTGGAAATTTCCCAGCCCAATTCTCGTCGATCATTGTCATATAGAAGAAAGGTGTAATTTCTTCATCTCCTTCTTCATATATTCCATTATGATTATGGTCCCCCCAACCAAACCACGCACTAAGCATATTGCCTATAAGCATCTCGTGTCCTTCGTAATAATAGTGCATATACCAGAACTGAGCGGGAGTAAATACTATTGCATCCGGATCATTATCTATTCCGGATTTATTCATAAACGCAAGAAATCCCATCTCGAAATTTCCCTCAGATATCCATTTGATATTCCACGTATTATTTAGCCAGGTGGTTTGATTATTAATTCCCATTGAGGGATCTTCCACCTCCCAATTTGAGTTGTTAAAGACCATGATATCCCAGTAATTCTCGTCATAGGTATGCCCATTAAACACTTCCTCTTGTGAGGGTGGACCTTCAGCTCGAACAGATAACATAAAAAATGGCACTACAAGCCCAATTAAAATCGATACCAATACCAAAGAAGCAGTTTTAAACTGTAATTTTTTCATAAAATCACCTTTCACCATCTTATCACCATTACCCGTTTTTATATATATGCTTCAACAGGATTTTTTGGGCACCTAAATTTCATTTAACGTGAAAAACACTAATCATTCGGTCTTGTGACTCCTTTCCCATGAAAAATCAAGTTCGATGTATTTTCTACTATAAAACAGCGTTATAATCAAAACTACGGATGTGATGGGGCCCCAAAGCACATATCCAATTGATTTCGATCCAACTACAAATCCATAATCTGGAAGTTTCAAAATTACTCCTGCGATAAACAGGCTCACTGCTTGGAATAGGTTTAAAGCAATTGACGGAAATCCCGCATAGATACCCGCTTTAATAGTTCCCTTTCCTCGTTTTTGACTATCCTCTGCTAAATCAGCATATATTAAGTAGGGATATATATTCCATGCACCAAGTGATAAACCAATGCCTGCAACAAAGATTGAACCAAATATAAAATAATTAGATAAGGGAATTAATCCAAACAGTGAAAACAGCATAATAAAAGCTGCCATTCCTAGTAATATCAATAGAGGTTTCTTTTTACCAATCTTTGTGATCAACTTTCTCCATAAAATAACACTAACAATAGTCATTACAATAATTAGGCCTGCGGCAATATAGAATTGAAAACCCCCTAAACCGAGGACTTCTTCGGTATATGATAGCATATACTGACCGATCATGGACCATGCGAATGAGGCAAGCCCAATCATGAGAGTAACTTTTAAGAAATTTTTATCTCTTATTAAATTCAGGAAATCCTCCTTCATGTTCGTTTGGATGGGTTCCATTTTCTCAACGGGCATAATGAATGCAGTAGTGTACAGAAAAACTGTAACAAGAATCGCAACTGTTATAGTGGATACTAAGAAATTCGTGGGTATTGCGGAGGGATCTACCTTTAAAAGGTCTTCCAAATCAGTTAATACTACCATTGTGAATAATGCAGTGATTGAAGTGCCTGAAAAATTTAGAATATTTTGAATCATGGACACTTTCGGTCTTTGTTGGACTGGAAAAAGTTCAGCTAACCACGATTGATAAGCAGTCAGCATGCCATATAATCCTTGAAATAGGAAATTGAATGACGCGAACCAAATAAACATCGGAACTCCGCCAGTAGTAGAACCTAAGAATACTCCGGGCAGTAAAAGACAGATAAAACTTAAAGACATCAACGGAGAAAATGCAATGATATAGGGTTTTCTCCTCCCTATTTTAGTGGTGGTTTGATCAGACACCCATCCAAAAAAGAACTGGAAAAAAGCTATTGAAATTTTACCGAGAAATAATGAACTACCAATATATAAAGGGTCCAGACCATATCCGGAATCATACAAAAACAATAAAGCAAAATCCACGAAGCCGATTAACATAGAAGTAAATAATCTGGGCATACTAAACAAGAAAGCATTTGGTGTTTTTTCCAATTTTTATCAATTCATTGTAGATCATTCATATATAAAAATAGTCGATCATCGGACATAATATCAATTCAAATCAAATTTCCATGAATCATTCAGACATCTAAATAAGATCCACAAATTCTGTGGTTCCGAGAATAATCATAAAAACCAATTGAAAACTGGATGCGATTTAAAATAACTATAAGACTTATATACTCAAAAAAAGCTTGTAAATAATACGTTAGTGAAATTCTGCTGATGTGATATAATATGACAGAAATAACAAAACCCTATAGAATCATGCTAATTATAGATATAGTTATCTGTTTAGCTGTCTCGATTCCCTATATGTTTCTTATTGGAACTTGGTCACCCTTAATTGAATACTCATATTCCACACCATGGTACGCTCAAATATTCGGTGTACTTCTATTCATGATCGCTGTGTGGTTGCTAAGAGCAATACTGCAAAAGAAAGAATGGCATGACATATCCTACTTTATGGAATTCTTGTTTGCAATTTTATTTGGTATGATCATTTATTTTGCATTGGAACTGTTGTTCGTAGAATTAACCGATATTGCTTTGATTTACGCAATCGTCAGTACTTCAGTGACCGGGGCTCTTTTTGTTGCCAATATGATATTTTACTTTATTGAAACTGCCAAACATAAATAACTCTAACCATCTCCAATTTTTTTTTTGAAAGCGTTTTAATCTTTATAAAGAGTAAGAACCCCATTTATTAATATGAAAAAGTTAAGTGATGGTGCAAAAACCGAATTTTCTAAAATTGCTTTTGCGAGCATATTGTTCTTATTTTTCCTCCAATTATTTTCAGATTTCATTGAAAGTGTATATATCTTCGCTTTAATGACATTATCTTTGAACGAAAATGTGCTAACAGTCTTATTCTTCCTATCCCCTATCTTATTGATATTTGCTGGAAAAAAAGAATTACCCAAACTTCTGTTAGTTATCATCAACAGTATAATGGTATTAGCAAGAGTATTGGAACCTTTATTTGATACTAAATTACGTATGATTGTTTCTGGTCTTGGAGTGGGATGTTTCTTGCTCTTTTTCCCCGCATTTTTGTCTAGACAAAATTCCGATGAAAAACAGATTAGTGGTCACACACTTGGGGTAGGGATGGTATTAGCGTTATGCATTTCCATCCTTTTCAGAGTATTGAATTCATCTGTTGACATATCAACATATAGGTGGTTTCAATCTATTGGATGGGTATTAGGATGTATTGAAATTATAATACTGTTGGATTTTTTTAATTTTCTCCATATTTTTGATGTCACTAACTCTACTGAAAGTGATTTTGAAACTTCTGCTGAAATATCCACTAAACTCATAGAAAAAAAGAAGAGGGGGAAAATATTTGGTGCTATATTGGGATTCTCATGTATATTCTTAATATTGTATTTTGTCTTCAGCAGCCCCGTAATGGTAACACGCTGGACAGAAGCAAATTTTGTATTGATTACCATATTCTTAATAGCAACATTTGGCATAAGTGCAGGAATTTTGATTTTCAAACCACAGGTCGTACATTCAATTAATCCTTTGATATTATGGATATGGAATGGACTCTTCACTCTAAGCCTAGTGGGAACCATTTTGATCAATCAGATAATTTTTCCATCAACCTCAGATTCCTATCCAATTCTGGTTTCCCAACCCCAATTTTTCCATTTAATTCCTCCGTTTATCCTAATCATTTTATCGCCCGTACTTTTCATTGATCTCATATTAATGTTTACAAATCTAATAAAAAGTAAACCCTCTCTACCCAGATTAGGGGCTAGTTTTACTCTATCTGGTGGTTTATTTATGTTGGTTTTTGTGTTTGCATTAGTCTTTACTTCTACTTGGGGATTTGTTCCACCTGTAAGTTTTTACCTCAGAGATCAATTTTGGTCGGTATTTTTAATCGTCTCGCTAATACTCATGGGATTGGTATACTTTCAACGAAAGGGAGCTTTTACCATCCGAGTACCCAACTATACTAAAAAATTAAAAATTGGAGCTTCAATCTTTCTCGGGGTACTGGTTATAAGTACTATTACTGGAGCTTTTATTATAAAGGTAAATCCCCCGGAAATGCCGAGCGGAGTGACCTCCATGAAAATCTTAACATATAATCTTCAACAAGGTGTGAATGATGACGCTACCAAAAATTATGATGGACAATTAGAATTAATCCGAGAAATTAATGCAGATATCATAGGATTACAAGAATCCAGTAAAATTGCAGGTAATTCAGACGTGGTCCAATATTTTGCCAATAAACTGGATATGTACTCATATTTTGGTCCGCGAGGTGTCACTGGTACTACGGGAGTTGCCCTACTTTCGAAATATCCAATTTCAAGCGTAAAAACTCTTTATCATTATAATGAAGATTCAGATCGCAAGCAAACAGCAACTATTGAAGCAGAAATCACTATTGGAGTAAAAATATTTACCGTATATGTTACTCATACATTCGGATCAATGGAAGCAAAAAGTATGTTGGTAAATGATACCCTCCTTAGAGCGCAAGGAAAAGAAAATGTATTATTTGTCGGAGATTTCAATTTCAGACAAGATTCTGAAGCTTATAATCTCACAACTGCTGTACTAGTAGATGCTTGGTTAAACCAATGGCCGACGGGTATTGATGATTGGGGTGTGAATGCAACAAGACGAATTGACCATATTTTTGTGGGCACGGATTTATCTATAACAGCCTGCCGATATGAGGATTGGGAAGAAACTCAATCTGATCATCCCGCTTGTTGGGCTACAATTAGTTGGTAAAATGAACTATAAACCTTCCATTTTAAATAAAGTAACATCAATTAATCAGCAACTAGGGCAGATAGGTTCACGATGAGTGTAATTGACGCACATGTTCATGGATTCCCAAATCGTTTGTTTCACGCAATTTGGGATTATTTTGAAAAAAACTATTGGGCTGTACAAAAAAAATTAGAATTCGAAGAGATTGTGCAATATCTTCCTAAATTTGGAGTGAGTAATTTTACTATTTTAAATTATGCTCATATGCCTGAAATTTCCAGAGATCTTAATGATTGGACTTATTCGATGAGCAAGAAATATCCTCAAACTATCCCATTTGGAACTATTCATCCAAAAGATTCTTATTTTCATGAAGAAGTTATCCGCGTTTTATCCCCTGATCATCTGGATTTTTTTGGGTTGAAGTTTCAGCTTATGGTTACTGATTTTGATCCGAACGATGCTTCTTTGGATTATATGTATGAGAAACTAATCGAATTCAGTAAAATTCTTGTAATGCATGTAGGTACAGGACCCGTTCCAGATATGCTATTAAATAAATCATTAAAGATAAATTCCCACGTAGGAATCGATAAATTAATTCCTGTTCTTGAGAGATATCCCAAATTAAAACTTCAGGTTCCTCATTTAGGATGTATGGAAACCAATGCATTTTTTGATTTAGTTTTGGACTATCCCCAGATCCATTTTGATACCTCTATGGCATTAGAATTCTTGTTTGGGGAATCAAAGAGTCAATTTTCTCAAGACATGGAACTTTCGATTGATCGATTAGTAGAATTACAAGATAATATCATATTTGGTTCGGATTTTCCTAACATACCCCATGCTTATTCCACATCATTGAATGCAATTAAGCAACTACGTTTAACTCAAGAAATTAGAAATAAATTCCTATATAAGAATGCTCAGAAGTTTTATAATTTGAAATAAGAAGAAAAAAAGAATTAAAAGTTTAAATTCAATATCATCGATTCTTTCTTCGGTATTCGAAACACATACTCATAAAACACCCAGCTAACCGTCCACACGAAAGCGATAGCCCATAATACATCTGAAGCAAAATGTTTTCCGGCGACCACCCTACTTAATCCCATGATCACACTTCCGATAGTTCCAATCACAAAACCAAGCCATTTGAATATCCTTGTAATGATATAAATCGAAGTGTTTAATTTAGGGTTGTTGGGAACCATTTGCTTCCATATATCATTATTTCTGAAAACAAAAAATATCAAAGAAAACATAGCAGTCGCAGATGTGTGACCACTTGGGAAAGATTTACCTTCCCCAATCAGTGCTGGGTTCTTGAGAAATGCGGGTTCCCATACAAAAAAGAAATCATACATATCTGCGGAAAGAGAATTTGGCCATAAATCTGTTTGAACTGGCCTGGGTCGACCATATAATCCTTTAAATATCACATTCACAATCAATCCAACGCTGATTACTACCGAAATAATGATATATAATGAGTATCTTGTTAAGAGTTTTCCTTTGGGATGTTTCACTCGTATCAGACCGATTATAAGTAATACTGCGAAAAAGATCACCATAGTAACATCGAACACAATTTCATTATCATTCATCCATTTCCAAGGATTATCATCCTCTAAAAAAAAGCGTTCCCCTAAAGGAAGGGTAGAATCATAAAATTGATTAGTGATAAGTTTATCTAACCAACCATCATTTATCATGAACATAATTGTGAGTAATGCTAATGCTGAATAGAGAAAGATAAGCAATAATGCACGAATCCTTTTCATGATAGTTTTTCTGTGTTCGAAACTCGATTTCATATATGTCTTTTGTGGATGTTCCTAAAAAAAGTCTATCCCAAAAATTTAAACTCATTTCTAAATACGTAAAATCATATAGGCACCATTCGTATAGTGGTTAGTATGTTGGCTTCCCAAGCCAACGAGCCGGGTTCAATTCCCGGATGGTGCATGTTTTATAATATAAAAAAACATATGCGGATTAGTTTACGTATTCTATTTTAGATTTGAGCGGCAAATCTCTTGAAGATGTTCCAACCCAAAGTGTAAAACTTCCTGGTTCTATAATAAACTCATGATCTTTTTCAGAATAAAATTCAAAAGCGGATTGATCTAATTCAACAGAAACAGTCTTGGTTTCTCCGGGATTCACATGGATTTTTACAAAATCTTGTAATTCTATTGGAGGACGTTCAATGGACGCATGGTCATCTGATATGTATACCTGAACAACTTCAGATCCTGCTCTAGACCCGGTATTCTTGACATCCACACTAACTGCAAATTTACCATTTCTCTCAATTTTTGGGATGCTAACTCGCAGATTAGACAATTTAAAAGTGGTATATGAAAGTCCAAACCCAAAAGGAAATTGAGGTTCTATATTTTCTTTATCGAAATACCGATATCCTACAAAAATCCCTTCATCAAAATAGATTTTGAGTTCATCTAAATCACCCGGAAATCGTTTTTTTGATATATGTGCCGGATGATCCTCTAGCTTCTTGGGATAGGTAACAGGGAGTTTTCCGGATGGATTAACCTCTCCAAACACTAATCGAGCTACGGCATCTCCCCCAGTCATGCCGGGATACCATACATTAAGTAGACCGCGAGACTTTTCTAGAAAAATGGAACAATCCACTGGACTCCCCGCTACCAGAAGGACCACAGTATTAGAATTCTGTTTTATGGTGTCCTCAAATAATTTATTTTGATCTTCTGGTAGTGAATAACTGGTTCGATCCTTTCCTTCCATATCTCCTTCAGTTTTATTACCAAATAGCATAGTTTTTAGGAAATGTCCTCCATGATTCATACCAAGTACCAGAATCGTCACATCGGCATCCTTTGGGTCAGACACAATTTGAGCCTTTCCTTTTACGTATTTCGCAATTCCATGGTAAGGAGTAATGAATCTGGGAGGCACTACGGCTGAGCTTCCTCCATGAAAAGGTGCACCAAATTTTTTTTGAGCATTTGGCCCAATAACAGCAATTTTCTTCACTTGATTTAGATCGATTGGCAAGATCCCATCGTTTTTCATTAGAACCGCTCCCTCTTCTGCCACTTTTCGTGCCAAATCTTGGTGCTCAGGTATGTCCAAAATCTTTGATGGTTCGATAATCTCTTTATCGAACAATCCTACTCGGAAGAATGTACGTAACAGCGGTTTTACAACATAGTCTATATCTGATTCTGAGATTTTTTCTGCTTTTAGAGCTTTTTGTATGTTTTTCGGACGCATTGTTCTGCTCATTGCAATTCCAGGCATTTCGAGACTTAATCCCGCCTTGATACATTGAGCAGCACCCCCCTCAACATTTCGAGATGCGCCCCAATCAGTTACAACATGACCTGTGAATCCTAATTCATCGCGAAGTATGTCTTTCAACAAGTGTTTATTTCCAGAACCGTATACACCATTTATTTTGTTGTAACAACTCATTAATCCCCAAGGACCACTTTTTTCGATTATTCTTTTGAAGTTTTTAATATATATCTCATGAAGAGCCCTTTCTTGGATTTCTGTACTAATTTCCATTCGTTTGGTTTCACTGCAGTTTGTTATGTAATGTTTGATGCAAGCGGCGATGTTTTCTGATTGGATTCCTCTCACCACTTCTGCAGCAATATCAGAGGAAAGGATGGGATCTTCACTCAGATATTCGAAATTTCGGCCGCATAATGGACTTCGAATGAGATTAACACCGGGACCTAAAATTTGATGTCTCCCTGCTAATTTGGTTTCTTTACCCATCACCTTCCCCGTACTATAAGCAAGTTCTTTATTCCAACTAGCTGCTAATGCAATGGTACTTGGAAATCGTGTTCGTTTACCCTTAAAACTAGAATGATATGCCACTCCTAGAGGACCATCCGTCATGCCAAAGGCTGGAATCTGTAGTCGCTCAATAGGATTAGTGGTCCAAAAGTCTTTTCCTCGGAGTAGACGGATTTTTTCATCCAATGTTAATTGATTGAGTAGATCATCAACTCGTTCTTCTATAGGTGCAGATTTATCTAAATATGTTTTCATCATATCACTTCTGTAAAAAAATGCCATATACTGGTAATATTACATGTATTATAATTTTGGTACATAAATCCAATGCATGTTGATCCCTTAGAAAATGGTCTATAATCAAAAAACTACGATCCGATTAAATAGTAGAAAAATCAACTGTAATCCATTTTATTATTGTTATAAAAGTAGGTTAACCGATTGCATGAATTTGCATTAGTTCAAAATATCATAGGACGTTGTTTACGTGTCGCGAATCAAAACAATGCTTCCATAATCACAGATATTGAATTGGAAGTGGGTGATTTTTCGCTGGTAATTGAACATATGTTCCAACAATCCTTCCGAACGTTAAAAAAAGACACAATTGCAGAAACCGCAATATTGCATATTAAACGAACTCCGGGAATTATTCATTGCAATTCATGTAATAGAGAATCTGAAATTTGGTGGAGATCTGCTGTACAGATCTCTGATTCCAAATATCAGCAATCCCTTCAGAAATATGAAAAAAGTGTCACACCGCAGGATGTGTTAACGGGCAATTCAGATTTTGGAAAAAATTTATTCCAGTGCTTGTATTGTGAGAGTAATGACACAGAGTTAATTAAAGGAAAAAGTATTGTTATAAAAAACATCAAGATTAAATCCTAGAACCATTATATGGGCTCAAAATCCTTTTTAACTTGAACGGCTGCAAATTTGTATCCTGGTTCTCTGGAATATTCGTCGAAAATTGGGAAAGTAAGCTTATTCGTTTCTTTATAATGCATAGGCATGAATACTTCACCCTCCTTCACCCTACCCCCGATTAAAGCTTTAACCTTTATCTTATCTCGCCGGGAAGATACTTGTACCCATTGGTTCTCTTCTATCCCTAAATTTTTGGCATCCGTGGTGCTAATTTCAATATAGGGGTCTTTTGGTAATTTTCTTGCTAATAATGGTACTTTCCCAGTTCGTGTATGAGTATGCCATGTAGATATATTTCCCCTTCCCGTGATTAATATGAAAGGATAATCTTGATTAATTTCTTCTGGATAGGGCAATATGTCGTCATAGAGGAACTGTGCCTTTCCATCTTCATGGTAAAACACTCCATCATCAAATAACCTTCGGTAAGTGTCAGTCTTTTTATTTTTTGAACTGGGATATGGCCATTGAATTCCTCCGTGATCCAAAATCATTTGATAAGATTCTATACCACTAAAATCCCATGGTTTTCCTTTAGTTAGCTTTTTGATAACTTGAAAGGCAGATTCTGGATTTGTCCATCTCTTAAATAAATGGCTACAACCCCACGTATCGGCAACTCGGTTAAATATATCAAAATCTGATAAAGCTTCTCCTGGTGGATCGAGGACTTTTTGTAGTAGTCCGATTCTTCGTTCCGAATTTACAAAAGTGCCGTCTTTCTCACCAGTTCCTGCGGCAGGTAGAATTAAATTAGCTAATTGAGCAGTTTCCGTCGTATAGTACATGTCCTGAACCACGAGATACTCCAAGTTTTCCACAATTTCGGGAAATTCATTGCTATTTATCCACGAATGTGCTGGGTTGGTGCACACTACCCACAAACCCTTGATTTTCCCTTCTTTAATCTTTTCCAATATCTTTTCATAGGATGCACTATTAACATGGGGAATTACACCACTATCAATACCTAATATTTTAGCTACAGTGTTTCTATCGGATTCCTTAGTGAAATCATATCCTCCCAGCAATGCTGTTGTATTGCTGAAGATTCTTGCTCCCATTGCATTACATTGTCCCGTAATCGAATTAGGTCCCGTTCCGGGTTTTCCAATATTACCAGTCATCAATGCAAGATTAATTAATGCTTGTGCCGTCCTTGTTCCTTGATGAGCTTGATTTACTCCTACCATCCACCAAAATGATACAGCTTTTCCTTTATGTATAATTTCAGCAAGTTTGCTTATCTGCTCTTCGGAAATACCTGTTTTTCTTGCTGTACTCTCGAGTGTATATTTAGCTATATGTTTCTTAAATTCCTTAAAACCAGAGGTATGAGTGTTAACAAATTCACCATCTACCCAATTATTTTGAATGAGTATATTTGCTATAGTATATAATAAATACAACTCAGATTTCGCCTTTATTGGATAATAAAGAGAAGTAATCTCGTCCGTTGCGGTTTCTGTTTTTCGGGGATCTATCACGACTACAGTTGGATCATTCAGATTATTTTGTATTCTCCACCATATAACCGGATGGGAAATTGCTGCGTTGGAACCAAAAAAAATCATCACATCTGATTTTTCCAAATCCTCGTATGTAAAAGGAGGTGCATCCCACCCGAAGGATTGTTTATATGCTACT
This sequence comes from Promethearchaeota archaeon, assembly GCA_016933055.1. GTDB lineage: Archaea > Asgardarchaeota > Lokiarchaeia > Sigyniarchaeales > Promethearchaeaceae > AMARA-1. Next base: position 12,248 of record JAFGBS010000015.1, read on the forward strand.
ACTGAGGTAGCCATGCATTGTCTTGTGTTACCATCTCCATGGATCATCCCCATGCCAAATTTTGCAAGTGCACCAAGAAAAGCATGTTCTTCATTAGTAATCTGACCCGTGCTTATGAATGCAATAGAATTTTTCCCGTAGTTGTTTTGAATTCTCTTAAAATTTCCCACAAATTCTTGTAGAGCTGCCTCCCACGTGATCGGGATAAAACGATTTTCATGATCTCTTATATATGGAGTGGTTGCTCGATCATCCACATTTAAATGAGAAAGCAATTGAAATCCTTTCGGACAGGCTTTTCCTTGATTCACTGGGTAATCGAGATTTGCTCTAACTATTGGTTTACCTTTATCATCAAATTTTATAATCATATTACATCCTGTGGAGCAATATCCACAAGTCAAGTAACGGATCTTATTTTCCATACTCATCACTACTCCTTTTCTTTAAGATTATCATGATACCTATACAAATTACCGATAAAATCACAAAAATAATAAATCCGAGATTATATCCCTGCATGTCGAATATATCAACGAATAATCCCATCAAAGGGGGGATAATGAATCCTCCTAATGCTCCTAATCCTCCTACCCACCCCGCAGCTCCCCCCACAGCTTCAGGTACAATGCCGGGAACCATTTTAAATACTCCTGCATTTACCATTCCCATCCCAATTGCAATCAATACCATTGCGATGAGAGCAAGAATTATCATTGAGGACGAAAATATCATCATGATAGATCCTGATAGGAGAATCGAGATCCCGATAATAGTAACAACGGAACCCGTTATTTTATCAGCAATTGATCCAGAAAATACTCTGACTAGAGAACCAATTATAATAAAGATTGCATTTAAAATTAGCGCGATACTGAAACCGAGCTCACCTAAAATAAAATCCCCCGTTCCATAAAGGTTTGGCCAAAAACGAGGAAACCACGCGCTCAGTCCTATAAAACCTCCAAAGGTTGTAAAATATAATCCGACTAATGCCCAAGTTTTCCACATACTAGCAGATTTCAACAAACTATTTTTTAGACTATTATTCGAAAAAATTTCTTGTCCAAGAGATATTCCGATCTCCTTTGCATCTAGTTTACTTAATCCCTGCTCTTCCAGTTGAAAAGACCATGCATTGGATCCAATTCTAAAATAAACTCCAGTTCCTAGCACTAACACAATGAACCACAACAGATACGATCCTCCCAAACCCCAAAATGCTAATGTTATCGTCATAATCAAAGAGAATATACCCGGAGCTAAATTGCCTATTCCCGCGTACAGACCTAATGCTTTACCTTGTTCGGATTTTTTAAACCAATACGATGTCTGAGATATCCCGACAGAAAAAGTTGCAATACCGCATCCCGATAGAAATCCGAATATCAGCAATAAACCGTAATGAGCAAGTGATATAGTAGGATATATGATGTAGGCGGTCAATACGAGCCCAAAGAGACCAGTAATTGCCATAAATAGCAATATGAGCATGGGTTTTTTTCCACCAATAGAATCTGACCACGCTGCAAATGGGATTCTTAAAAGTGAACCTGATAAATTTGGCATCGCAACGAGTAAACCTATCATAGCGTCCGTTGCTCCACCAGCCTTTAAACCAGGTTCAAAAAATTTGGAAGTGGCACCCAACGCCACTACTGCTGTAAATCCTATAAAAAATCCTAGAGTGGAACCAATTATACCTTTGGTGGGATTTCCCTTAATAACATATTTTATTTCAGACAATTGATCACCCTATCCAATTCATTGTGTGAATCATTCATAAAAACGATCACGAACATATTCGTGTCGTCCTATTGTGAAAATGAAGAAAAAGGAAATTATGAGGTTATTTTGGGTGGGGGGACAAAAACGGTTCGTAACCCTTCTAAAAGTCGTATTGCATTTTCTGGACAAACTTTAGCGCATAACCCACACCCTATACATAGTTTCGGATTTACTATTGCAGAATCTCCCAATGAAATTGCACCCATCGGACACCGATCTACACACGTTCCGCAAGCGACACACTTCTCGGAAATTACTTCGGAAAGATAGTTGGTGGAATTAATTATCGGGACTGCCCCCATCCGCCACAATGTAAAGGTATCACAGCAATCAGTACAACAATTACATATAGAATTTTCAGGTTTCGTGATATCGCTACTATTGTGGAACGCTTTGTGTATCAATCCTACTTTTTCCGTCTCTTCTAAGATTTTAATTGCTTCATCTTGAGTTATCTTCCGAGCGAACCCTTGTTGAACCACATGTCGAGCAGATTTCCCAAATGTAAAACAAGTCTCCAAAGGTGCATGATATTTACAAGGTTGTCCCAAAGCCGACCTATACTGTCTGCAAAAGCAATAACCCACTGCAATGTCATCGTATTTGCGAATGATACTCTCAACTGTTTTTGTTGGGAGTATTTCCTCAGTAGTCTCACCCACATCTTCGTTCATTGTAATTTCAATCGACTCTCCGTCTTCACGAGTTGATAATGGTAATGTACGATCAGTGGGGGGTGCGCGTTTAAATACTTCAACAGCACCCTCGTAAGTCTCTTGAATAGAATCAGCAAACTCCTTCATGTATTTATCGTATAACATAGCTAATTCCTTAATTCTTAGATATTCACTGGAATTCACTTCAGGTAATTTATTCATGAAAGTATACTCAAATGTACCGATAATTACTATGGGTAGCAAACGAAAAACCATGACACCTGAAGAACTTGGTTGATTGAAAACAAACCCCTTTTTTGCGAGTTTGTTTCCTAATCGAATAATTTCCCCTTCTGGAAGTTTGCTCTTCTTCATCAGTTGTTCGATACTCATAGAGGAACGGCTTTTAAAATTCGCTATAAAATCAAGATCTTCTTCATCCAGATAATATTTTAAGATTTGAATAAAGGTGTCATTATTTGGAAGTGGCAACATTCCAGCTTTTAATATGGTCCTAGCGGCTACATTATATTTTTTTTCTAATTTTTCCTGGATTTCAGTCATTATAATAACCTTCTAACACGTATTCTATAATCTGATGAGAACTTATTAAAGATTAATGGTAAAAAGAGTAAATTATAAAATAATTAGACCGTGAATTTAATCGACTGATTTTTGTAATACAAAATGCCAGTAACCCATTTTTCCATCCTTGAACAGTTGGTACCTTCGAGAACCCACTGTACCGGAAAATTCTTCAGAAGTTTTCAATAAAAATTTCGATTTGATTCGTTTGCGAATCCAATTCTTGCGACGTACATCATCAACTTCCAAAGCTTCAACAACATTGGGTAGTATGTTTTTTTCCACGAGTAATTCAAAACCAGCTTCTTCAAATTGGGATTTTAAAACCATATGATCTTCTGTATAACGCATATCAGAGAATAAAAGATGTCCTCCTGGTTTAAGCACACGCTTTACTTCAGTAAGAAATCCCATCATATCTGGATAACAGCGAGATGATTCCACATTCACAACGGCATCAAATTTTTCGTCTTCAAAAGGTAAATCATCTGCACAACCTTGCACAAATGAGAGTCCAGGATTGGTAAAGGTTCGATTACATGCTTTAATGACTTTTTTATTTAAATCCAAACCTACATAAGTCTTTGGTTTCATGTAACGGGAGATATAATCCGCACCTCCCCCTCGACCACATCCCACCTCTAAAACTTCTTTTCCTTGTAAGTTTATATCAGAAACGTTCTGATGATATAAATTAACACAAAATCTTTCTACGGCGTCCTCTTCTGTTAATTGTATTGGTGAGCTGCTGAGTTCTTGGTCAATATACCCATAATTCATAAAACGAATGCGATGATTTCGATCCTTTGTTTGAATTAACCAATGAAAAAAAGTCCAAAGAGGTTTCCTCCATCCCGGGGTCATTTCTGCATATTTTTCTGCAATGTTCCTGCGTGGCATGAATTTCACATATAATTTTAATTTTAGAGCGTTATAACCGATCTTTTACTTTTTAAGGTAAAACTATTATTAAAACCTTGTTACATTCTCGCAGATCGCCAAAATTTCCCTCGTAATACAGTTATCAAGTAATTTATATCTATAATGGACAGATTTTCAAGACATAACTATAATTTGCTTTGTTCTATCTGAAATTAACTGCATCATTTATTCATTGAAATTTAAACTGATCACCTATAAAGAAACAAAAATGGATAAGATATACTATTGTAATTTATAGCATATTAGGCTGCACAGCTTATATCTATATTCGGATCTAGCGTCGGAATGTTCTTATAAATCTGGGAATTAACTGATATCACAAGTCTATCAACGCCATTCTATCAATAGGTTTTTTTTGGATTTTTTACCATCTATGATTTTTATGCCCTCAGCTCGAGTAATTTCACATAAATTTGTAATAAGTGAAATTTTATGTGTTTCAATTTAACTGTTCGATTCTTTCAAGTTTGATTCTAAACAGTCACTGAACAGAAAAGTGTACACGTTGGTATACAATTGATTTAAATAGGAATGTAAGGTTGTGCTATACATCCATGAATTATGGATTTTGAAACATTTGGAGATTAAAATATGTATGATTTTAATGAAAAATTAGCCAAGCTCGCGGTTCGTTACGCACTGGATGTACAACCCGAGGATTTAGTTTCTATAGAGGGTTCCGAAGTGGCAAACGACCTTATGCGAGAGATGTACATTGAATGTGTTAAAGTAGGTGCATATCCAGTTGTACATTCAGCTATTAAAGGTATAGGAGTGGCACACTTAAAACTGGGCAATGATAATCAATTAATGCATATTTCGCCTGTCATGAAAACAGTTTTGAATCAATACCACAAAAGAATACAAATTTCTGCAGATTATAATCGTCAGAAGTTAACATTGATTCCACCAGAAAAAACAAATATGGTACAAAAAAATCCTGAGTTTCCCGAATTGATACAAATTTACCAAGAGCGCATTGCAAAAAAAGAAATGAAATGGGTAATTGTACCCTATCCCTGTGATGCAATGGCTCAAGAAGCAAAAATGGATACGCAGTCTTACACCGAATTCGTGTATAAGGCTTTAAAATTAGACCAAGACGATCCTGCAGCTTATTGGCGAAACATCGAACGAGAACAAGAAAATAAAGTACAATATCTCAACAATGTGGAGAGCATTCATGTATTAGGTGAAGACACTGATCTAACTCTTTCCGTAAAAGGTCGCCCGTGGGAAAATTGTTGTGGTCACGAAAATCTGCCAGACGGTGAAATATTTACAAGTCCCGTAGAAGATTCAGTAAATGGATACATTAGATTTACTTTTCCCGGAATCTATCAAGGAAAAGAAGTGGAAAATATCTATTTGGGATTCAAGAATGGTAAGGTTGTAAAAGCAACCGCGGAAAAGGGTCAAGAACTGCTGGAGACCATCTTGAAAATAGATAATGCAGATGTTTTGGGCGAATTCGCAGTAGGTACAAATTTCGGAATAACACAATTCACTAAAAACATGCTTTTTGATGAAAAAATGGGCGGAACCATGCATTGTGCTTTGGGAATGGGTTTTCCAGAGACAAAAAGTGAAAATCTTCAATGTGCAATCCATTGGGATATCCTAAAGGATATGAAACCACCAGGTTCAAAAATCATCGCCGATGGTAAAGTGATCTATGAAGAGGGTAAATGGTTAATATAGTTCGAGATTAAACTATTTCTCGAATCATTTCTTTTTTAATTTTTTAGTAATCAACATCTATACGGGTATATCCATTTAAAATTTAATCCCTTTAACCTGATACTATCATAAAACAACGTCAAACCTATAAACCCGAATTAATTTACGAATTTACACCGATTTACTACCCGATCAGATGTAGAATAGGTCGGTCCTCGGTGCGGGAACGTGGGCAGATTTCAA
>JAFGBS010000016.1 GCA_016933055.1 Promethearchaeota archaeon
AAAAAAAAAAAAAAAAAAAAAAAAAAAAAAAAAAAAAAAAAAAAAAAAAAAAAAAAAAAAAAAAACATACTGCAAGAGATAAGGAGAATAACCAGTTTCTTGAGATTCATCGAAGGACAGATAGATCCACATGTGATTATAGCTTTTATCTCCCATAACATAATCATGAGATATCATTCTGATCCACATTAAATTTTCAAACGTGAACCTCTAAATATAGGAATTCATAGAGATTCTTCATATAAACGATAGAGTAGTTTGATATGATTCTTGAGTCAATGCAGGTTAATTTTATGGGAACCAATTGTTATATCTTTGGAGATGAAAACACTCACGAAGTGGTGCTTATTGATACAGGAGGTAATCCTCTCTTAATTATCCAGTGTATTGAAGATAAAGGATACAAACCAATTGGGATCATTCTAACTCATGGACACCCTGATCATACTGGGGGAACCCAGAAAGTTAAAGAACATTTTGATATCCCAGTTATGTATCACCCTAAAGAACAAAAAATGATTGGATATGACAATGTGAAATCTATCCAAGAACCGGATGTGTTAGAGGTAGGCTCAGAAAGACTTCATGTATTAGATTCTCCCGGACACACTCAAGGGGGAATTATACTTGTAAGCTATGAAAATAAACTGATTTTTACAGGAGATACCCTTTTTTCAGGTTCTATAGGTAGAACCGATTTTGCAGGAGGGGATCATTCCCATTTAATGCAGTCTATTCGTACAAAAATAATGAGGAACAACAAAATTAATGATGATTTCCGGATATTCCCTGGGCATATGGATGCTTCTACAGTTGGAAAGGAAAAGCGAACTAACATGTTTCGAAGGGATTTTATGTAAATAAGGTGAGTTACTCTCATCTCATATATTCATATGCAACAAAGCACATAAAACTCATGAGGTTCTGATAATTGGATTATATAATTAATGATGAATGGATACTAAACCGAATTTCTAACCAAAGCACTAGTTTTAGCAATTGGATTGCAGGTTTGAAAAAGCAAATTTCCACAGCACTAGATTCCGTTGATTTAGTAGAATTAGAAGATGACGGAAAAAGTCTAGGAGTGGATATTCAACAAACTTTGACAGAAGCTGAACAAGGTTTAGAAGAAGCTAAGCAAGTATTGTCAAATCTAGGTTTAGGTGGCGTATTTTCAAGAATTGGAGAAACTATTCAAAATTACGTCAAGAAAGAAATTAGTTCTTCTCTTGGAGAAAAAGAGCTACCATTTGACCTGGGTTTCATAATGGGGAAGAAAAAAAATCTTTCGACAGCTTTATTGGATGTCTCAAAGGAAAAAGGAGTAGATGAAACGGGTTTATTATATTTAGTTAAAGCATTGCCCGATCTCGAAGCATTTTTGTATAGTACCAGTATCAATAAATATTATCGGGACCACACTGAACATGCGCTGCGTGTTGCTGTATTGGGAGATTTTCTTTTATCTCAAGATTTAGGAAACGGAAAATTGAGTAAAGTCATTGCTGACATGGTCGAATTAGATGAAAAATTCATTCGAGGAAAATTGTGGTGGTTAACGGGATTACTCCATGACATAGGTTACCCTCTGGGAAAAATGGCAACCGCGGTAAATTATTCTCTAGTAAATCAAATCCTCAAATGTTACCCTACACTGGACATACATATTCAACCACTCCAAATAGGATTATCGCGGAAGGGCAAACTTGAAGATTATTTGAAAATTTTAGAAAGAGATATGTCAGATCGCGCACGAGAATTATTCCGTAAAGGTGTAGGATCTAAGGAGTTATCTCCAGCTAGTCCACGTACATTTTTAGCGCAGAAAGGAGGGCACTCAGAATTTTCATATTATGAGCAATTTGAACTTGATCATGGTGTGTTATCAGCATTATCTTTCTTGAATGGTCTAGGCACTCCAGAAGAGATCCTTCACAATGATGAGTATCAAGGATATATTTTAGTTGCGCAAGCTATTGCTCTTCATGCGTTCAAGGAGCACTTGGTCGATCATGCTTTTGAGAATCGACCTTTAGCATTCTTGTTGATCCTTATAGATGAGCTACAAGAGTGGGGGCGTCCTATCCCAATAAAAGTAATGGATACATATTTTACAACGGATGTGAAGAAAGAAAACCTATTAGATGGTCTTATACTGCATCTGGATGAATTTAAGTGGTTGATGGAATTTCGCAACGATCTGGCAAAAAAACTCAGCAATTTTGATTTCCAAAAATATTCTACCTCTAAGGAAATATCCTTTAAAAGACTCGAAAGAGGAGATAGTTTCCATTCCACGGAAATCCATCTAAAAGATATTGAAATTATGAATGATAAGAAGAAAAAAGAGAAAATTCTGCACGAGAATAAGATTATTATTTAATTTTCTTTCCGTCCCAGAAATTCCTGTTTTTTTTAAACCACTCAATTGTTCCAGTTTTTGCTTCGTGATCTGACACTATTGGCTCATAACCAAAATCATCTCGGGCTTTCGTTCCAACAAACACATGATCTCTACAAGTCTGGGCTACAGAAAAACGGTTAAATTTCGATTTGGGAACAAAAATTTCTGCAATTGATGCGAGTACGAATGCCAAACGCTCTGGAATTTTTTTATCTAGCAACGGGAGAGATAGTAGTTCTAAATAATCATTTAAAGATTGCTTGTAATCGAAAGTTAAAAAAGAAAAATGAGTTGATTTTTCGAAGTTTGGAATATATTTAAAAATAGAAATATGGTCATTGTGAGTCTCGATCAGTTGGAATAATGAGTTTTATCAGTCCACCTCCAATTGCGCCACCCAGTGCACCTAAGATAAATCCCAGAATCCCGATTATAATATAGATAAGCCACGCGAAGCCCGTTATACCTAATAACCCCGTAAATGCATCCAGAAGCGCAGTAGTGTTGTTAGTGAACAACCCCTGCAATATCATTCCAAGCCATGCTAGGAAGATGCCAATACCACCACTAAGACTTCCACGCCCTATCGAATAATTCAACACCCCTGCTGCAATTCCAGCAATAATTACTAGCTGCCATATATTTGTCAAAGTTAGTAGCCATGTTAACAAACCGGATAATGCGATACCGGAAAGGAAAAGAATTAATTTCTGTTTATCCATCTTAGGTACCCCCTTTAAAATAGATCTGCGAACTAATTGCTTGGGTTGGAAAATTACTTGCAGTATTTGTAAACCACTGTTCATGATACTTGCCCTGTAAGAAGAGTTCGATTAATTGGTTACTATAATGCTTGGAAGATTGGATAGCTCTTTGACCGCTGGGAATTACACTTATGGAGTTATTTAGATTACTGAAATCCACAATCAATCGTTCACTTGCACCATGAGTTGCATATCTAACACTATTACTTCTTAATCCTATTCCGGAAGGAGTAACTGTATATCCAGATCCATCCAATTCAAATGGTCCTATATATCCAACCCCAATACCCAGTAAATCGGGGAACGCACCTTTATGTATTTCACCCCATCTCCATGTTGTGGGATTCTCTGACCCGAAGAGATTTGTTAAGTAGGTAATAGTTTGATTCATTGCTTTCACAATACAATCAGATCGATTCTCGATAGTTGATGTAGTAGTCACATCGTCAAACCAGTGAGAAGTTGCGTTCTCTTTCATAATATATTCCACCAGGTTGAAATCAGGATAAGCATCAATATTGTATTGGTTACTTTCATCTCCATAGATAGCATCGTATATTTCATTCCTCCACACACGGAAGATGGTAGGCGCCACTAAATCTTTGTCCATTCGATAATCATCCCATTCATCCAAAATGGTGTATATACTACTTATAGATAATGGTTTACTACTTCCATAATAATTATCCAGTTCCGTTAATATGATGGGAGTAAACTCTGCGGCTGGCACGGATTTTATATCAAGATGCAGGTTTTTCATAAATTCAATATCAATGGTCCCATCAAGAGCTGCACTTAAAACTTCATTAATTCTGCGAGCTCTATATCCATCTGCATACCCATATGATTGTAAATGGTATTGAGTGAAATCTGGTCCAACTGAAACTTGGTTGGCTGATGTCAGGTATTTTTGAATCGGATTGGTTGAAACAGGTAAATCACCAAATGGAATATAACCAATCCAATCTCCTTCTCCGTTAGATCCATTATATGGAAGTGTACCATTACCAGTATGCCAACTGGGTATATTAGAATCATCTCGAATTGGAACATGTGCAGTAGGTCGGATCTGGATATTCCCATACACATCTGCATATACTATATTTTGTCCTGGAACATCGAAGAACTTGCTTGCTTCATTAAATTCAACAAGATTTGTTGCATGGTTGAATCCATAGAGTGCACGGAAGGTGTTTGTAATATTATATAATGTCCATTGAGTTGCTAAAACCACATTTTCAAGTCCAAAATTTTCTGCGGAAAATCCCATATAGGATAATTCACTTACGACAGGACCATGTACGGTTTCTTTTATTACTAATTCGATTGGTTCTTTTTGTCCTTTCACTTTAATGTCATAATTCTTAAATGTGTATGGAATAGTGGTTTTATTGTAGATGTAATGGGTGTCATTAACCTCTTCATAATAATAAAAATCTTGAACATCCATTCCACTGTTGGTAAATCCCCATCCTACATAATTATTATGAGCGACCACGGGGATAGGCACTCCAGCTATGGTAAAACCATATGTGTTCAATCCAGTGTTTTCACAAACCAAATGTGCCTCGTACCAAATCCCTGGTGAGTTCCATGCCAAATGCATGTCATTGCAGAGAATTGGTTTACCTGTTGTAGTTTTCGAGCCATTTACAACCCAATTATTAGAACCGTGTGTATATTCACGAGTAAGGAGATCCGTTTGATAGGGTAAGTCATCAATTGAGTCTAAAAAATTAGTAAAACCGTTTGCCAATTCAATATTTGCGGTAGAAATATCTAATTTAAAACTCTGTGGAACTGGAAGAGAACTATAACCTCCATATTCCGGTACTATCGGGATTTGATACGGATGAACATTATTGTACTTTTCAAAATACCATTCCTCATAGCCCGAAGATTGATAAGCCATCAAATCAGAATACCTAGTTAGATCAGAGAATTGCATAATGAGCATGCTTGACATATACGCTGTGTAACTAAATGAATCTACAATATTCCATCGTTCAGGTTCAAAATCTAAAAGATAATATTCCAACGGTTTTTGATTCTTATGAGTGTCAAGATAGTAATTTACTCCATCCGCGTATTTCGTCCAATCATCCATATAATCGATAGTTCCATTTTCTTGCAGTTCTAGCGCATATTCTGCAGTTTTTTCACTCCAATATTTCATCCCAAGAGCAAGGTTGAATTTATCATATTCCTCGACACCCGGAGCTAACTCACCAAGAACTTCCGCAAGCCTTCCTTGCACCTCCCGACGTCCCATATCCATCTGAAACATTCTGTCTTGAGCGTGACAATAACCCAATGCAAAAGCTAGGTCCGCTTCATTTCGTGCATAAATATGGGGTACACCCCACTTGTCGCGAATGATCGTCACATCATCATTTAAGTTGAATACATCTAATTCTTCATATTCGGGAACTTCCCCTGGAATATTCCAAATTCCCCCTCCTGGAAATAACAAGTTTCCAAGTGCTGGAATCATACCGAAAGGTAGTGAAAATGCAGTAATCACCCCTACAGTGACTACTGACACTATAATAAATGCTGTCAAGTTTTTTTTATCGATTTTTCCCAAGCTTTGTTCACTCCTCTTAGAAAATTATGTTGAAAGATAATTCGGAATAAGTATTAATAAAGCTTCATTGTAAATTTCGTCGAAGCTTTCCAAGTATCCGAAAATGGAATAAAAAATCCCCACAAAAATAAATAGGGATTTTTTTTTGGAATAATTGAGTTTCTATTTATACTATTATCCTCAACCTAATGTCTTTAATGTCCTCTGGAGACAGCCATCAATCATGCCGAAAGCTAAAAATTTGAAAATTCTATTCGATTATGCTCATGGAGAAATAATCAATCTTGAAGATCCGGATTATCGATCCTTTAAGGAACTCCTTATTTCTATGGAATGTATTATTTACACGAATGAAGATCAAAGAATCACCCCTGAAATTCTTCATAATATTGATGTAGTAGTAATCGGAACACCCGTTGAATCATATCTAATTTCTTCCGAGATCGCAACGATTATCGATTTTGTTAGCGCGGGAGGAAGTCTACTCGTGACCAGCGAAGTCGGAATACTCCAAAAAACTAATCTGAATGATTTAATGAAACATTTTGGAATTTATTTTGAAAACACCACATTACGAGCGGAAAAAAGCGCGGAAACCAACAGCATCATCATGATTACAGATATAAATGACCATGTTTTAACAAAAAACGTTAAGAAAATAATGGTGGGAGGATGTTCAACCCTTAGAACGGTAAAAGCTAAAGGTTCTATGGATATATGTCTATCTGGGGAAGAGACTTGGGTAGAAGTTTACGACGAGATCCACAACCGATGGATAAAAAACACAGATATACATGTACCCATAGTGGGAATCTCGATTTATGGTCAAGGTAGAATTGCCGCTTTTGGGGATGTCGATTTATTCAGTTCAAATCCATTGTTTGGTTTAGATTCTTTAGATAATAGGCAACTTATTCAAAATCTTATGATATGGTTCCACACCCCCGTTCGATCAGGTGCGACAATTGATTGGTTATTGACCCAATTCAGCCAGCTGAGAGAAGATGTGTTGGATTTAGGAGATAAATTCGATAATTTAGTAACTACGGCACGAATCTTAGAAAATCGAATTTCCCAGATTGAGGAAAGACAGAAGATCTTCCAAATGGAATTAGACAAAGCAGGTCAACAAGAAAAGCAAGTGAACGCGGAAAAAATGCAAAAGATTTCCGAAAAAACCTCCTTTGAATCCCAGCTACAAAAAGATTCTCAAAGAAATCTAGAAAAACATTAGCAAGTAACTCGTGTTACTTGAAGATGTTATCCATCATTTTGGTTAATTGATCTTCTAAAACTTCGGCAGAAAATCCCAGTAATCCATATCTACTTTCTCTTCCTCGTTCTTTACCCTCGGGAAGGGCAAACTTTTTCGAAAGTAGATCCAATTTTTCCAACCGCACGATGTAGCGTTTTAATGTAGCAAACTTTAGGGGATCTCGATGATATTCCTCACATAATACTTGGTATTCGTCATTAATCTCCGCTGTCGTGATGTAAGATTTCGGTTGATTATGAAAATATCGAGATATAGCCAGGAGCAACAGAAATTCATGCTCATTTTTCAACAAATTAAGTAATTCAGTATCATAATTCGAAATAGTATTTCCCGCTGCAGTTCTTACCATTTCTGGAGTAGCTTCTGTTAATCCTTTTTCATCCAAATGCAATGCTACTTGACGCATAATCTCGATACCATGTCGCATATTATTGTTTTTTTTCGAGGAATATTCAGCAATTAATTCTAAAACATCTTCAGAAAAAGTTCCAGGAGAAAAAGCAAGACGATTTCGGAATTTTAGAATCTCTAAACATTCAGGATATTTATACGGTCCGAAATGATACGTTTTTTGAATTCTGCTCGTTAATCTCTCCGAACTAAAGGTTAACCAATCATTAGAACGTGTCACGCACAATATACTCATACTGACATTCGAACTCCCGAATGTTATAGATGCATTTAGAAACGACAATAAATCATCATGGGGGAGTTTATGGCATTCATCCAAGATGAGAAATAAGTAAGCATTGTTCATTTTAATGTAACTGATGAGTTGTTTCATCAGTTCGGGATCGGAATAACCTCTTCCCGTGCTAATTTTGAATTTTTTTAATACTTCCCGCAAAATGGAATTTCTGGTGGAATGTTCATTGCAATCAATATATTCCGCAACTGTATCTATACCTTTACTCATTATTGCATCCCGAAACATCCTCCCAAAATATTTAGCCGTAATCGTCTTCCCTACACCACCTTTCCCAATAATGATCGTATTCAGACCAGTTTTTCCCCATTCCATTATAACGGGTCGATATAGGGCAGTTAACGATTTTAATTCTTCATCACGGCAAGGAAGTTTCTCATTTTCCTTAGTATAATCGGGGATCCAGCCTTGATCGAAAGTTTTTGCGTCCTTGAATACAGTAGGACCGTCAAAGGGATTGCGTGAACTCATTTCTTATAATCGCCACAAAATGAATATATAATAGTTTGATTAGTAGGTTAAATTTTTTACTTTCCAAATTTTTGTCGAATTTGATGGATAAATTCATATGTACACGGTGGGAATCAGTTTTCATTGCATGAGTTTAAATCCGTGTGAGATTGTTAACAGTGGAAGATATTAAAATTATGAGAAAAAATATAAACAACCCACATTACGATAATACATTAGAGTTGTTTAAGAAAGATGAACTCCCACGAACGGGTTATGAGAGCATTCGAACATAAAGAACCAGACAGAGTTCCAATCGATTTGGGAAGCATCCAAAGCGGGATACATATAAAAGCATACAAGCGATTATTAGATTATTTAGATATTAGAGATGAAAATATCCAATATTATGATTTTGGACAGCAACTTGCGGTTCCTTGTGAAGATTTACTCCAGAGATTTCATGTAGACACTCGTTATTTGCGATTTTCAGATAACATCAAAACCGAAAATTTCCAACCAGAATATATGGGGGAATACGTGGGTATTTATGATGCACTGGGAGTTTTCTGGGGGAATTTTGCTAATAAAAAACTAGATGATATTCTGTATTATGATCCAGTTGTTCATCCATTGCAAGATTTGAAGACGGTAGAAGAGATTCATGCATATGAGTGGCCAGATGTTCGCAAAATGCCTCAATTTTATGAACTGAAGAGAATTGGAGAAAAGCTGAGAAATTCGAAATATGCGATCAGCACACATCCACTTGGATGCGTTTTTGAATATACAACTTTCATGTTTGGTTTTGTAACAGCTTTAAGATATATTCGAACTCGTCCAGAATTATTAAAAGCAGCGATGGAGCATATACTTGAATATTGGATGATATTGAGTGAAAATTTCCTCAAAGCTGTTGGTGATTATGTGGATATTGTTTGTGTGAACGGAGATCTTGCCGAACAAGCAGGTCCGATAATGTCTGAGGAAATTTACATCTCCTTAATTAAACCCTATGAATTATTTTTATCCAATCATATCCACAGTCTTGCTGATGTTAAAATTAATTATCACTCTTGCGGTTCTACTCCCCAATTTATTCCTCATTTTATTGAGATGGGGTATGATGCTTATAATCCTGTGCAAATTTCTGCATATGATATGGAGCCTTGCTCTCTGAAACAGCGTTTTGGAGAACATATAACCTTTTGGGGGGGTTTATGTAATACACAAAAGACTTTACCGTTTGGAACTCCTGAAGAAATAAGAAAAGAGGTTAGAAGAAATCTTGAATGTTTTAAACCCGGAGGAGGATATATTGCATCAAATATTCATAATATTACTGCTGAAGTCCCTCCCGAAAACATTACTGCAATGTTTGATGCAGCCCATGAATTTGGTGATTATTAACTATGTATTACAAACACTCTCATTCACATTATTATATTTTTATAAAAATTATCATCCAATTTAACTTGTTTTTGGGGTGAGTTGCTGATGAAACTGTTTGAACCATTTCAGATCAATCATTTGACATTAAAAAATCGCATTATCATGGCAGGAATGGACACAAATTTCGGTGATGAAGAAGGAAAGATACCAGATAAATTAATTGAGTATTATAAACTACGAGCAAGGGGTGGAGTCGGATTAATTATCGTTGAGGGTGCATATTTCGATAAGAGAGGTGCTGGAACATCCACCATGCTTAGTATTGATAATAATAAAAGAATAAGAAAATTTAAGGATCTAGTTAATGCAATTAAGAAATATGGTGCACATACCCTCCTCCAAATATATCATGCGGGTGCGCAAGCAACATCTTTCATGATAGGATTACGCGCAGTAGCTCCATCTGCAATTCCCTTTGAAATGTCAGGAGAAACACCTATCCCATTGACAAAGAAGCAAATTTCTGAAATTATCAAGGGATATGGTAAAGCCTGTTCGAGAGCGAAAAGAGCTGGTTTTGACGGCGTGGAAATTCATGCAGGACACGGATATCTCCTTAATCAGTTTTTTTCTTTCAGAACAAATAAACGAGATGATGAATATGGTACTCAATCATATGAAAACAGAACTAGATTTGCAAAAGAGGTGATAAGGGAAGTTCGAAAGAAGTGTGGAGCAAATTTTATTATAGGAATACGACTAAATGGCAGTGATTATATTCCAGATGGTTTAGAAGTCAAAGATGTGGTTAAAATTGCTGCAATATTGGTACAAGAAGGAGTAGACTTAATTATTATTACTGGTGGTGTTTTTGATAGTCCTCGTTTTCCAGTTGTTCCCTATATGAACTACCCAAGGGGGTGTTTTGTGACAATTGCATCCTTAATAAAAAGTGCAATAAAAACCACGGTAGTTGCGGTCGTTGGGAGAATCAATACGCCAGATATTGCAGAAGAAATCCTCCAAGAGAAAAAAGCAGATTTAGTAACCATTGGACGTGCGCTTATTGCTGATCCGGAATTTCCGAATAAGATTAAAGAGGGAAAAATGGATTCTGTTCGTATCTGCATAGGATGCAACGCGTACCTTAATCAAATTATGACCGAACAACAACTTCAATGCTCAATTAATCCCAATCTTATTGGTTCGGACGATAATCTGGACGTAATTATTATTAAAATGAAGATCCTTGTCGTGGGTTGCGGTCCTGCAGGATTGGAATTCGCACGGGTTGCTTCCCATCGAGGACATGAAGTAATTATCATCGATAAGCAATCACAAATCGGAGGATCCTTAATTCATGCAAGCTCTGCCCCGATGAAGACAGAAGTGAAAAATTTAATCAATTATTTCCAGTATGCAATAAAAAATAATAAAGTCGAAATCAAGTTAGATACATTTTTTTCTGAAGAGATATTAAACCACTACAACCCTGATGCTCTCGTATTAGCAACTGGAATAATTCCAACCTTACCTAAAATCAATGGGATAAGTGAAAGCATATATACTTTTTATTCTCAAGTTTTTGAGGGAAAAATTCCTAAAGGCCAAAATATAGTGATTATCGGGGGGGATATGATAGGCATTGAAGTCGCTGAATTACTGGCAAAAGAAAATAAAAAGATAATAATTATATCCAGAAAAAATAGACTTGCAACTGATGTATATCCTCTTGTTGCAAGAGAGATTTTACCATCAATTGAAAAGGACGATAAAATCACAATAATACTCAATACGGAAATTGAAAAAATTGCTGGAAATTCACTATTCTTGACGCAAGAGGATCGAAAAACGACAATAGAATTTGATGAACTCGTCATAACAACCACAAGACCTTCTACCAAAGCTGAAGAGATTGCAATAGGAAAAATCAAGAAAATCTACAAAATTGGGGATTGTAGACAGACACACCCAAGAAAAATACTTGATTCTATTCAAGAGGGGTATAGATTAGGTTGTATCATAGAAACTCCCGAAGCAGATCTCTTATATGGGAATGAAAGTGAAATAATGGAAGATGATTTAATATCAAAAATCAAAATGAAGATAAAAAAAGGTGCATTCACCAATGAAGACATACCAGATTACTTGGATATACTAGTCCAGATTTGTAATGAGAATGAGAAAATTCAAAAGAAAAACAAAAAGACAAAACTCCTATTCCAAATTTCAGTTGGTCGGGATATGGATTTTTTTATAAAGATTGAAAACGGTGTATTTTCTACCGGACGAGATATATTAGATAATCCAAATATAACAGTTTGGATGGATCCTTCAATTGCGAGCGGAATTTTCGCGGGTACTATCAATGCAGCTTCAGCATATATGACAAAAGAACTAAAGTTTGAGGGATCCATGATGTTGGGAATGAAGTTCAAAACTATGACCGATACCGTTATGAAAGTTTTGGAAAAATCCTAAATATTGAGTTTCAAGATTAATTTTATTTTAAATTTACTTTATCTTGTATTTCTCTTATTTTTTGCTTGATTCTTTCACATTTTATGGGATCATAATTGATTTCAACATAGATAGATAAAAGATATTTATAACGATTCAATGCGAGTTGGTAATTCGCAGCTTTCTCAGCATCCTGAGCTTTTTTTAGATTCAATTCGGCAATTTGAAGTTTTTTATTGATTCTTTCTTGCTCTGGTGACACAAGAGAGGGTGTATGATTGGTTTTTTGTTGTCGTTGCTCAAACTTCCGTTTCTCCTCCTCAAGAAATTGTTCCATTTCTCTTTTTTTATGATTAGATAATTCTTTTTCAATTCTCTTACGTTCTTCTGCAATGTAGATTTTCTCGTCTAGTAACTTTATTTCATCCAAAATTAGGTTCAATTCTTTTGTCCATCCTATCTGCTTGAGTATTTTTGCTGCATACCGATAAAAAATTTTAGCTTTAGAGATTTTACCCGCATCTGCATACTTTTTTGCATCAGTTAATGTATGGTCAAGTAGTTCTTCTTTTTTTTCCAACCATGTTTTGCTGTCTTCATATTGTTGAATTCGTTCCAGGATCAATTCTTTTCGGACATGATCGTAATCTTGAAATGCATCATATTGCAGATATTGTAAAGATTTAATATCCCCCGTAAGAATTTTTTCGATTTCCCAGATAAGTCGATTCAATTGCGACTTAAATCCCAATTCTTCCAAAATATGTAAACATTCCTTATAATAATAAAGAGATTCGTCAATTCGCTTATTTAGAGCAAGAGAACGTGCCACATCTAGGTAATCATCGGCTTTTTGCTCTTTTAAAGTGATATCTGCACGTGCATTCACTATATGTTTCCCTTATCTGTAGTGTTCACAATCTAATTTCCCGAACTTGTAAAAAAAGATTACGATGAATGTAAGTCATCATTGTAGATGATTGAATTGATGCAAGTGAAAATCACCTAGATAACTAATGCATGTAATTGCAAGCAGCGTTCAACAATAATTTCTATCTGGTATGGTTTTTATATAATTGGAACTCTCAATTGCAAGCAATTTTATATAGAACAATATTTGAATAAATGAATGATGACATTTATTAAATCTAAATCGTTTGGATTAGGACTTGTAGCATTTGTCTATATATCAGCTATTATAATGAGTTATTGGTTATATTTGTTAATTGATTTCACCACTCCTGTCTGGGAGTTATTGATAATAGATTTATCTGCTACTCTTTATGTGTATCTTTGGTCTTGTATATGGAGGAATGCGAGTCTTTATGACCCTTACTGGTCTGTTGCACCACTTTTATTAGGCTTGTTTTGGCTAGATCAATCCTATTCATCCATCTCCCAAATACCCATAAAAATTTGGTTTATTTATGGAATCATTGTTTTATGGGGAATAAGATTAACGTGGAACTGGATGCGTTGGTTTACTGGATTAGATTATGAAGATTGGCGTTATCGCGCATTCCGAGAGAAAACCGGGAAATGGTTTTTTTTAGTTAATCTGTTTGCCATCCAAGTGTTTCCTACCGTTATTGTGTTTTTAGGTTCTTTATCAATGAGTTATTCCTTAAGCACCATAAATTCATCTAATATTACTATATTTGACATTGTGGGATTTATCGTTGCTTTTGGTGCAATTTTAATTGAAAGTATGGCCGATCGACAACTCCATGTTTTTGTAAAGGGCAGAACAGATAGAAATCAAATTATGAATAAAGGTCTTTGGGGGCGTTCTCGGCATCCTAACTATTTAGGTGAGGTTTCATTTTGGTGGGGGCTTTATTTCTTTAGTTTGGGTGCAGATATAAGTAGCTGGTGGGTATTGATTGGCCCCATTGCTATTACCGTTTTATTTCTTACATATAGCATTCCTGCTATGGATAAATATCAATTGTCGAAAAAAGAACAATACAAAATATATATGTCACATACACCAGCATTCATCCCACGCATTTTCAGGAGGAATAAATAATGAGGGAAACCATTCCACTAAAAGAACGGCCAAAATCGATGAAGATTATTGATATTATCTTAATCTCTTTTTTTATTTCAATTTTATATTTATATGCTATTTATTTGATATCGAAAAAATTGTTGTTTTGGATCATAGTACATGGGGTACTCCCTCATTCAAATATCCTATATGGCCTCCAAAGGCAATTATTGATTTAAACCATTGGGTTGGTCAATTTGATCCAGCACTTTTGGATCGACCGGTATGGTGGCGCGCGACAATATGGATCGACGTGTTGGTATTCGGTCCATTTTATGCTTTTGCTGCTTTTGCATATATTACGGGAAAGAAATGGATCCGTATCCCCAGTATTATGTGGGCAACTATGATGTTAACTAATGTTACTATCATAATGTTTTCTGAATTCTTTGATCCGCTCTATGTAAGCAACCCGTATTGGTGGGTAGTTATATCCGCGAACGTAATGTGGATAATAATGGCAATTCTTACCTTGATTAGGATCATCATCTATCCTACCACATTTGAACGTGCTATCTTACCTCTTTTCTTTTCTTTATATCGGATGATAAAAATGAATTTACAGAAGTTTCAACGAAAATATGGATCGTGGACACTGGTTGCGGGAGTTTCACAAGGGCTGGGGGAGGTATTTGCAAGAGAGATTGCAAAAAAAGGTATCAATGTAATATTGGTCGCTCGTAGAAAGATCTTATTAAATAATCTAGTCGACGAATTTACGAGTAAATATAACATCCAAGCGCAAGCCATCCAGATGGATCTTACGGAATTAGAATTAATTCCACATTTGAAAGAGCAACTAGATAATTGGAAAGTGGGATTACTAGTATATAATGCCGCATTAAGTCTAATAGGGTCGTTCCTCGATCAATCGATTGATGAACACATGCAAGTAATTGACTTGAATTGCCGCGCCGTAGTTAAACTTACCCATTATCTTGGAAACATAATGCGAGAGCGAAATCATGGCGGAATTATTTTAATGTCTTCCCTTACCGCTTTTCAAGGATCCCCCGTGGTTGCCCATTATGGTGCAACCAAAGCATATATCCTAAACCTAGCGGAAGCTTTGTGGAATGAATTAAAACCCTTCCATATTGATGTTAAAGCATGTATAGCGGGTGCAACGGCAACTCCTAACTTCATCGAGAGTAATCCCTCGGAAATAAATGGATTAAAACCGAAAATAATGAGCCCCGAAGAAGTAGTAAAAGAAACTTTACAGAAATTACATCGAAATAAACCCTTTATAGTGCCTGGTATATCGAATAAAATTACCAGCTGAACAATGCGAAAAATACTTTCTCGAAAAATTACCACTAATGCTATAGGTTATGTAAATCGGAAAATGTATGGATATATTTAAAGAATGATTGAATTAATTGCCGCGTTTAAAATACCAATCTTTATACTCTTGGAGTTCTCGTTCTCTCCGATCTTCATTAGATTCGATATAACGGATCTCATCCCATTCATCCTCAATTTCACTCTTCGTTAATGCTAATCCGCATACTTGACAGACATATTTACGAAGAGGGGGATCATATTCCATTTTTCCCTTGCATTCAGGGCATTTAGGCATACTGAATCACTATCCTAATTAGCGATTTGAAAAATAAAAGACTATGGTGAATAATTGATTAGATCAGTTTACAAGCTTTTTTTAAGTTAAACCAAGAAAATGCTTCTATGATAAGACAAAAAAATCTGAAGATCATGAATATTGGTTCTCTGTTAATAATTTTCTTTGTATCTGTGTTTAATTTCATGGATCGATCCCTTTTACCACCCAATTATAATCTGATAATGGCAGAATTCAGCAAAACTGAACCGGAAGTGGGATTAATATCTACTCTTTTTATGGTCACAGCAGCAATTTGCACCGTAATTTTTGGATTTCTTAATGATCGTGTGAACCGAAAATGGTTGTTGTTCGGAGGTACTTTGTATTACTCCATAACTTCTATATTGGTAGGATATGCTCCAAGTTACGAATCGTTGATGTTGTTCAAGATACTAACAGGAGTAGGAATAGGAGTAGTTCTGCCAGTTTCCTATTCAATGATCACTGATATGTTTAAAGCCACCTCACGTTCTCGAATATTTTCCGTATTTGGGGTTGCTCTAACACTAGGAGGAGCATTCGGAACGATACTTTCTGGTAACTTTGGGGAAGCAGGAGATTGGAGAACACCGTTCATTTTAATTGGTTTTATCAATCTAGCATCGGCAATCTCCGTTATTTTTCTTCAAAATCCTCCGAGAGGGGCGAAAGAAGAAATATTGAAAGAAAAAATCGAGGAAGGGTTAGAATATTCATACAAAATCAAATGGAAAGACTTGAAATATATATATACGCGCAAATCAAATTTTTTTCTCATAATTAACTTCATTGATAATATCCCTGGAGGAATCATAGCCGCTTGGGCAATTACATGGCTTGCGGAAGAGCGTGGTCTTGCTAAGGATGTTGCTTCTACTCTTTTTTTGATAGCATCAGCTTTCTCACTCATTGGATCCATTATCGGGGGCATTATTGGAGATCGATGGTTTAAGAAAGATAAGCGAGCAAGGGTAGGAATTTCGATGTTTGCAATGATTCTCGAAGTACCCTTTTTAATTCTGTTTGTAGTGATTCAATTTTCGTTTTCTCCAGGTGTTACCATGGGAGACGCTTTAAGGAATACTATGTTCATGCTTTCAATGGTGATGGTCGGCATTTTCTTTCTCGTGGATTCACTTATCGGGCCAAACTGGTACTCGACTATAATGGATGTTAACTTACCTGAACATCGAGGAACTATGCTAAGTGTCGCAAATCTCGTAGATGCAGTGGGTGCAGGTATCGGTCCATGGATAGGAGGTCTTTTATTCCTATGGTTAGGTAGTTACCAATTAGCGTTTATATTTGCGAGTGTAATTAATGTTGCTGGTTTCATTCTCTGGATACCGATGTTCATCAACATTCGAAAGGATATTAAAAACGTTGAAGATATATTGCGAGAAAGAGTATCCCATATAGGATCAGTTAGTTAATCTTTCTTTTTTTACTTCCAATCCCACAAATCGGAACAAAAAAATTAAGGGAATTATTCCAACCACATACACGCTTGCAGTTACAAGGAAATTTAATCGAAAATTATAGGGACGCACATTACCGACTAGATAACCACCAAGAACCGCTGAGGCATTCCATAATAAACCCCAACTAATAGTTTGAATGGAATTGACTTTACCGCGGTGTTTTTTGGGGACTATATCCATGAGGATTGATCTGCTTAATGGTTCCCCAGCATTCATCAAACTCCCTCGAATGATAAATAATGGAATTAAGATCCACAAATTGGGATAGGTTGCTATAATAAATAAGCAGATTGTTGCCACAAGCTCAAATACAAATATCATTTGAATGCGCCCTTTTCTTTTTGAAATTCGCTGCGCGATAATTGCAGCTAAACCTGTAGCAACTGAAGTCATTCCCATAATAAGTTGAACAGAAACTGGTTGCAATGCATACTGCTCGATGAAAAATATACTAAAATATTTTATTGTCATACCTGCTCCGATTCCAATTATGAGACTGCTGGATATTAAGATTCCAAAGATTATCCAGTTTCGTTTTTGATTTTCAGTATTTTCTTTTATGTTATCGTTCGCATTCTGAGAAATCGATTCACTTATATCTCCGAGAGAATGAAAATCGTTGTAAAAAAACATTGAAACAACGGAAATCATCGTGATTATCATTCCAATAATCATAACTGTCTTTAAAATTGAAACATCCCAAGTGTCTCCAAGAATAAGAAATAAGATTACATTAATAAAGGGACCAATGGATCCAGAAAGCTGTCTAACTAAATGGAGTAAGCTATATAATCGTGAACGATTGCCTGAGATAGTCGAGTCAGCTAAAATTGCTTCCAGACTTGGCCGAGTGAATCCTTGATACAAACCCCATAATCCTAAACTTATAAAAATTCCAATAAGCGTGTTCCAGAATATTAGAACACATAAACTAACTAACCCAATAATTGCAGCAATCTTTAAGATGATATCTCGTCTAAATTTATCAGCAAAATATCCTGCAGGTAAAACAACCAGAGTCATTGCAATTCCCATTACTCCGGATGTCCAACCTAATAATGTGTTCGATTCGTCAGAAAAAAAGAAGATATAGGCGCTTAAAACGTTTCCACTCCAAATTCCAGCACCAAAATTCTGGAAAACACTGAATAAAAAGGTTAGTCTGACGTTATGATTCATCTTTTTAATGTTTTGGCTTAATCCCACTGGAACTGTTACCCTCCTAAGACATTTTAAGAAAGAAATTTTACTTATACATGGAGTAAATCTTTGAAAAACTTATAGCCATATCTTCACTGAAATGGAAGTACTAGATTGCACATATTTAGGGATTTTTAGATATTATTATCATATCGTTATTTCAGATGATGCATCCTATGCCAGAAGAAGAGAAGGAATACGTAGAAATAATTAACATTAAGAAGGAAGGGGGTTCAGAAAAAGATCTCGATTCTCAAGAGATTAAAGAGCTGGAGCAAATAATTGAAGAAATGGGGGATGGAAATGAAAACATTGAAGAATTCGAAGAGCAGGTAGACAACAATCTTAAGGAGAATGATTTAGAAGAAGAACTAGAACCCGATACCTCAGAGGAAGAAGAGAATCTAGAAGAGGAGATAAAAGGAAGCGGGAAAGATCCTGACCCTGAAGAAACTAGTGAAATAGAGAAAACACTCCCAGAGAGATCAAACAAACCCAACCAAGAAGAGGAAAAAAAATCTGAACAAGATATTCCCCCGGCTATTTCCTCCCACATAATCCCTTCTGAAGAATGTTGGATAATAAAACGAAATAAATCAGGTTTTACATTACCTAAGGAATTACGTGAAAGAATTCATCCTAATCAAAATTTTGCACTAGTACACGAACATCATCAACTCGTCTTTTATATGATCAATGAAGAGGATATTCCAAAACTTAATCAATTTCATAAGAAAGCTGAATTAAAGTCGTCGGGAAGGCAAAAGGGAAAGAAGAGCAAAAAGAAAAACGAAGGACCAGAACCTGAGTGGAGAAAATATTTTTTATTTGAACTTGAAGATCAAGAAAGAGTACAAGAAGCATTAGAGGCAGCATTTTACAAGTTCGCTACAAATCCGCCAACAATTTCTGAAGGTATGAATTTGGTGATCTATTGTTTAACTTCATTTTTGAAAAATCACAAAATGAATGATTCTCGATTACGGCAAACGGTAATTTTCTTTCTGTGTCATGCCATTGAACTATTTAATCAACCCCAGCTCATCGATTTTATTGAAAGGGAAATTATTGACGAGGTAGAAAGTCCCTATTTATATCAAATTTGCC
This sequence comes from Promethearchaeota archaeon, assembly GCA_016933055.1. Taxonomy (GTDB): domain Archaea; phylum Asgardarchaeota; class Lokiarchaeia; order Sigyniarchaeales; family Promethearchaeaceae; genus AMARA-1. The sequence continues at coordinate 19,484 of JAFGBS010000016.1, forward strand.
TTAATCAACTAGCTTATACTAGTTTCATTATGGAAAAACCCGACAAAGCGAATGAGTTCATACAAAAGTGCATAAAGGTCATAGATAAATATGAAGTTAATGAAATGTATGCTATTATGGATAGTTTTAAGCATCTGGTTCATACACTCACTCCAATTGAAGGAAGAAAAATATCTAAAGAGGAGTTAAGCATTGTTAAGACAAAACTTGACTCCTATGCAGAGAAGCTAGAAGATTTTGATTATCAAGTGCAATACTTAGAAATGTTAGAGAGAATGAATTATATAGAGGAAGCATATGACAAAGCGAAGCTATTCCGTGACCGCTTAGATGAGGATTCACCACTTCGTGACTCATTCAAAGAGATCATGCGTCGTATTGGAAATAAACCAGTATAATGAACCATATTTTAATTTAATTTTAAGAGTTATTATCATTCTTCTTAACCATCGTATTTTTTAGTATATTAAGAGGTTCTACTATCATTTCTATCATCCCGTTGATGATCAATTTTATTTATTCGACATCTGGCGGTGAATATCTTTTTATATTAAGTTAGCTCTATTTTTGATCAAACAGAACGAATTCCTCAAGGTTCCGGTGGTTCCATGGAAGTCAAAATTGACTATGAAACCGAGTTATTAGAAGACGAAATACAGAAAATCAAATGGATTATCGATGAATTTGATACTCAATTTGGTGATAAATATGGTAAGTTAAATGATGAAGATATAATCAGAGGAATGGAATTTTTAGATTTTATGATGTCCACTGTCGAAACAGAAAATCCCAAAGTAGCTACATTTTTGAGAAACAATTTAGAACGCTTGGAAAAGCGATATCCAATCTTTTTTAACTAAACATCTCAATGGTATCCATCTCAGAATGATCCAAATATTAAAGCATAAAGTGGTATTAAGATCAACTTAATTGATCCACTCTCTTGTAAAGATTGATAGAATGATCAAGATGAATTAAAAAACCATTTACGTTATTGAAATAAAATCATTATATCTAATAAAAATGGTTATTAATAGTACTGTGGAAATGGTGTGAAAAATGTCATTAGAATGGGAAAAAATAGAAGGTAAACCCGATAAAGCCTATAAGGTGGAAGGTCAGTTTTTACTTGATCAGCGAGCCAAAATTGCTGAGTTAGAAGCGAACTTGCACGAAACACGAACCGATCTTGAAGATGTAAAAAAACAACTAAATACTGGCAACATAAAAATCCAAGAGTTAGATACAAATTTACGAGAAGCGGTGAGTGATCGAGATTCTTTAAATAGTCAGTTAGAAATTGCACTTCAAGAGCGAGATAATCTTGAAAAAGATTATAACGAAATGAAACAAAGTGTTGATAATTTTATGGGCAAATTTCAGTCAGTAGAAGGTGAAAAAACCCAACTTTCATCGGATTTGGCAGCAGCAGAAGAACAGATTAAATATCTCAATGAAAAAGCAGACGAAATGCGAGAATTATCTCAAAAGAATGCAGAATACTTAAAAAAAATTGATGACCTGAATGCTGAATTGACTGCGAAGGAATCTACTTTAGATAACCTGAAAACACGTTTAGATCAGATAGAACCCCAGCTGGCGCAAGCAAAAGCGAAAGTAAACGAGTTACAAGCACGAGTATCTGAAAAAGATCTATCTATGGAAGAATTAGAAGGCAAATTGAAGGAATTCGAATCACCCATGCCGGAACTAGGTGACATAGGTGAAGAGAGAGTTACGTGCCCAATGTGTGGTGCTGTAGATGTAAAACAAGTAGAAGACAAGACTAAAGTGCTCAGCTACGTCGGTCATATACCTATATATAGTAAGAAAAATCAATGCCGCAAATGCGGGTATGAATTTTAAATTTTTTTTTAAATCTTAATGTTTGAAGTTGATCTGAGAACGATAATATGAATAGTATCCTTACTACAATGTTTGGATCCATCTATTATTGCCCCTATCGTCATTCACTTTGATAAGATTCATAAACTAGTTGAAATGCACCTAAAGTATGAATACTCTTATGCGAAATTTCTATGATATAAGAATTACAGCGCAGCATGAGCAATCTTGGGCAATCATTATTGGGAGTTATGTCCTAGATTGCATACTTGTTATACTATTATTATTCTTTGTGTATCCTATCAGTTTTTTTAGCTCTATTGAAGAAGTAACAAATGGAATAATAAATTCTACATTAATTGGAAGTTTGGCATTATCTCTGGTAATATTGGTATTTATGATCCGGATTGGGGGGAAAGTGAAATTCAGTCACCTAGGTTTAGTACCCAGCCATTTACCAAAGGGATTATTGATATATGGGGGCGTATATGTGCTATTAAACCTAACATTACTGATTATAAATTGGATTGTACGGACTAGACCAATATGGTATCCTTATTGGGAAGAAGTAGGAAGTTTTAGCATTGCCTTTGGATATCTATTAGCTCAAATATTTGGAAATGTGTTATTTGAGGAGGTTTACTTTCGGGGATTTTTATGGGCTCAGTTAAGCATAAAATTCACGAATTTATTCCGAAACAAACCAGTGTTGGGATTAAATATAGGTGCTTTAGTTTCGAATTTGCTGTTTGCTTTACTTCATATTCCAGTTCGTATTCTTAATGGTCTTGTTGGTTGGGATTTACTGCTATCTCTTTTGATTGTATTTGGGCTGGGATTTTTATTTACATTTGTGTATTTGATCACGGAAAATTTGTTTGCCTCTATGGCAATACACATATTACTAAATGTTAGTTTCGTGTTCTTTAACCCTATTTTTGATGCTTCGACACTTTGTCTTATAATAACTGGCGTATTAATGGTTGTTTGGTTAATAATAAAACTACAGAAACATAAATCTCAAAAAGCCCAATCATGAGACACACTGCATGTTCATCTCTTCATTGTAATTATTTCACTCTTTATGAGGAAAGTAATTAAATACCGATGTGAAATCATAGACTATCTAGGATGGGATCTTCAATGGAACATAATAGTAAGTCTTTGATCAAGGAAAAAATCCCGGTAACCAGTTCCAATATCTATACTGATAAAAATTCACTTATTATCTTGGTTCAGTTCTTCTTTGGGGTCCTTGTCGTTGTTGCAGTAAATTGGTATCCTACTAGATTAATTTTTGACCAAAATGCGTGGTATTTATTGATTTTTATGCCTTTTGGGATGTATGGGAATCTTTGGTTATTTGTTTTTTCAATTGCAGGACTCACGTGGATCATAATGAAAATATTACGGAAAATACACCCTGTAAAACAGGGAATTTTTCCCCTTGATAGTGACGAGTTCAAATATTACAAGCGCCGCTATTGGGTTTCCTATTTCGCGTTATGGTTAGTTCGTGCATTACCTTTACCATGGGTAGATTACTTAGTATATTCTATGTTGGGTAACAAAGTAGGTAGTTATGTTTGTTTATATGATAGCTGGATTGATATCGAATTAATTGAGTTTGGGAAAAATGTGATGACATCAATGAACAGCGTTATCATGTCACATGCAATTTTCCAAGATAAATTCGTTCAATTACGCACCGTTCTGAAAGATAATTCAATTGTGGGGGCAGAAGCAGTCGTTGCACCGGGAACTATATTAGAAGAAGAAGCAATTCTTGGAGCTGGATGTTCTTCCTATGTTGGTCAAATCTTAGAACCAGGTGTAATTCATTTGGGAAATCCAGCAACTAAAGTAATGAAACAAAAATCATTTGTATCACCTCCTGAATCGGAGCCTGGTAGGGAGGAGGATTGACTTAAATGGCATCTCCTACATCATTCAAAATGTCCCATCCAATGTATATTCATGAGAGTATCAGGAAAAGACGCTTTATTTTTTATCTAATCCATATCTGGTTTTCATTCATTCCTCCGATATTTCTTGAATTAGGATTTGTGTGGTTATGGAAAAAAATTCCGATTTGGTTAGCAATTTTACTTGTACCTCCAGATTTGCTTTTAATGTACTATTTACTTGTTTTTACTTCCATCGGAATCATGCAATTCCGTTTGTCATTGTTGAAAATCCTCCACAAACCCCGAGAGGGAATATTTCCCAGGAGTATCACAAATAAAGATTTCAAATATTACTGTTTACGTAACTATGCAAGATTATTTCCTTCATATTTAATATCCTCGACTCCATTTCCTTGGTTTCGGAGAAAACTGTACTTTATTGCTTTTGGAACAAAAATAGGTAAATATGGAATAAATTGGGATGTATGGATAACACCTGAATTCGTAGATATAGGAAAAAACGTACTAATCGGACAAAGTAGCGCAATTTTATCTTGTATTCTGGAAGAAGATAAATTAATCATAAAAACGATATACATTGATGATAAGGTGATCATTGGAGCAAAATCCACAATTCTCCCAGGGGCGATTATTGGTGAGGGAACGATTATTGGGGCGGGATCTTATACGCTCCCTTTTCAAAAATTGGAATCTAATTCTGTATATTTTGGAAACCCAGCGCAATATATAAAAAAACGAAATGAGATTGATTTTTCGACTGAAAATCTATGAAGAAGGAATTTGAAATGATGTAAGATTACGAGCTCATAAGGAAAGGAGGTTGTTCTTCTTCTTGCTCCTTTGCTACTTTATTCTCAATGGGGGCTACAAAATCATGATCCGCTGGATTTAAAACCAAGCCGCCATCTGCAAGACGATCTAGAAATACTACTAATTGGAATTCCTCGCGTTTACCTGTTTTAAATGAATAGAATACTGTTCCATTCGTTTTTGATGTTAAATTATATTTGAAATTTTCTGCAATAATGTAGTTTCTTAAAAGCCAATGAGATAGATTGAATAGTATTTTAACGCTCTCCGCAAAATTTATTTTATGAATCCCATGATATAAAGAATCCAATATGATCTTGTAATCCGATGTCTTTAATTTCCTCTTATTATATAATAATTCACTTGCAATGTGGTCTGGATCATCCAATCGGATATGATTTTCTCGTATTTTCTTATATTCCGTCTCATCAAACATTTCAAGAATAAATATGTAGTTTGTATTTTCCCGGTTCCCATTACAACTAGCATGGTATAGCATTTTCTTTGAGGGAAGGATGGAAGCAATATCACCTAAAGCTATCTCAATAGTTTCTGTAATTTCTTCTATTTTCATAAGAATCCCAGCCTTTAAAAATAAACCTAAGTCGGTTAAATTTAGCTGAATATACTATATTGCGAGTTATAATCGGATTTATAATTGGTTTGTTGCAAAATATGTTGAAAATGTTTCAAAAAAATTCTAAGTGTATCTGTGAAGAATATGCATTGAAAAAGGAAAAAAAAATTATGATTCTTGTTTTTTCAATGCTTTACGATACATTAATTCGAACCAAAGATCTGCAAACATTTGAAGAATACTAAAAATTAGCAACCAGTACAAGCCAAATATAATATAAACAGCAGCCACTACGACGAACCAAATTAATGCAGGAATTAAAAATGGTTTAATGGGATCCATATTAAATAAAGGGTATAAAAGGATAATGCTAACCAAGTTAATTCCAATAACTATACCTAAAAGCAACCCCGGTCTAAATCGAAAGATTGCAACATTGGTTATGTACAAATATATACTTATTCCGATTGTGCCTACATTGCACAAAAAAACCCAGAGCATAAATAAGGGTATAACATATTTTGGAAAAGATTCTCTTTTTAAGTCCATAATGAGTAGGTTTCATTTTGGTGCTTAATAGAGTTAATGTAAAATTTTCAAAGAGAAATATTAGAAAAAACTTTCAAAATATAATAAGTTTGGAAGTTTCTAAATAATAAATACATTCCAAAATAAGAAAATATACAAACTGATAAAAAGCAACCATTCCCAAAATGGAAAAGAGAATAAGGGTGCTTTTCCCGGAAAGGGTTCTAAATCTTTGTTTTTCTTGCATTTTTTCTGCCATAGCCAGTTAAACAAAAAAAATCCAATTAGCACACCCACGAATATTAGAAATGGGGGTACCCAATTATACAGAGGACGTTGAAATGGATTGAATACATATGCAAATCCTACAATCAAATTTGCTACGATAAATGTGGCGAATGTAATTACGGCAGCTACATTATGCAATCTACCCGATTTCAGATCTTGAATGAAATTTCCCCCAGCTAATTCCCTATCGGTGTCTGTATCGGTGAAAATGCTAACCAAGATACCAAATAATGTGGAGATTGCAGCAGAGATTATCATCATCCATGCTGCTACCAGAGAGAATGTTAGCAAATATCGGAAAATGTAGAGATTCAATGGAATATCCGCAATCGTTATCCATATTATTGCAATGCTGAAAAAATACCATCCTTTTGGATTTCTAAATTCTTCTTTTGATCCTAAAAAACTCATAGTATGGGTCATAATACTGTAGTTGTTCTCTTGTGGATAGGTGAACCGAGCCAATCCCAGAAATGTCAGAAATACCAGAATTTGGATAATTACATAGATTATAAGTTGTGTTGATGTGAACTGACCGATGAAGATCTGCCAGAATTTAGACATAAATTTTCTTTAGCAGACTTGCTTTTAAGCTTAATTAACGCCGCTAATAAGGAGAAAGAAATTATTACTAAATTATGAAGACCATCCAGTATATAAAAACTTGGAAAGATAAGTAAAGAGTCCATTCCCACATAGGAAGACTGAAAATGCCCTCTCCTGGCCATGGCTTTAGCTTCTGATTACTTTTTAATTTTAATTGCCATTTTATTTGGGCCCAGAACATTCCTACAGTAGCACCAAAATAAATCAAAACTGGAGGAAGCCATTGACTGATACTACGGATATAAGGATTAAATATATAAATTAATCCAATCGCAAAATTAGCCAGCATGGAAGAACCAAAGGAAAGAATTGCAGCTATATTATGAACCATTCCCAACTTTAAGTCTTTGAAAAAATTTCCCCCGATTTTTCTGTCCTCTTCTTTATCTGGGAATAAACCTACGATTATACCAGACAAAATTCCAATTCCATAAAAGAGAATGACTACATATGCTCCAAAAATAGAAAAAGTAACCAAGTGACGAAACATGAATATAGTGAGTGGAATGTTAGTGATCATTTTCCAAACAATTCCAATATTGAAAAAGAAATAACCATGGGGATTATGGACTTCATCGGGGCTGCCAAGAAAAGACATCGTTGAATCCATGATGGAGTAATGGTTCTTTTTCGGATACATTATATAGGCTGCAATCATGAAACCTACAAATAGAGCTAGCTGGATCACCACATAATAAGTGAGAATGGGTGGACTAGAAAAAGTTCCTATTATAATTTCAGTAATTATGCGTAAAAAAGGTGGATCCATGTGATTGCCCCTCCAAGTTCTCTAGAGTAAGATGTGGCATAAAAACCATCGGGATGCCAATCTTTATAGCTATATGTTTAGATAAATAGTGAAATAAATAACTTCTCAATGCAAATAAAATTCCAGTAAAAAATCTGGGTCATTTATGTTTTTATGGTTTGTTACTTCTACATAATATTTGTCATATCTACATAAAAAAGTCTCAAGAAAAAAAAGTAAAAAGAGATTAATCTACATTTGTCGAACCAAATCGCATTTTTTTTCATACGCCAGATGTATAAAGGGGTAACTATACTGTACGCGGTGTGTTTGGTTAGCAGTTCTAATGGTTGCATGGAAAA
>JAFGBS010000017.1 GCA_016933055.1 Promethearchaeota archaeon
AGTATGCGAAAAAAATACTAAGAAAAGATTGATGGAGAATCCATCAGAGATAGATCCAATAAGTTTAACTAACTTACATGGGAAAAAGACTGAGTCTGAAATTCTTACACAGAATCTGGAGCATTTAATATTTCCACTAATGATGAAGCACACATGAAGAGCATTTTTACATCTCACTTTTATTCTTTCTAAGTCACAAAAATTGCATATTATAAAAACAAGAATTTGATACACTGGATGGGCAATTCAATTCATGGAAATACGCTTCGGGGATAGTAAATTTTCGTTTACATTGAGGGCAAATTCTAATCTTTTTTTCATCTATTTTCAATCCATCTCAAAAATTTCTGAAGAATTAGTTGAATATTGATTGTATGAAAATTTTTTAATTTATATACTTCTATTAAAACTCGCTTCCATTTTCTTTTTCTAATATTTACCTTTACGTGATGATCTACACTCTATGATATCATAGATGATATCATACAAGAATAATAATCTCGGTTTCACGATCTTTTCATCGATCTTACTTATGTCTAAACGATTCTGAGACGGTATAATTATTTCATTTCAGTGAGAAAATCAATCCAATATTTAAGATCTTTCTTTGAATAGCGTTTCGCTTTTTTCCAAAACTTCAAGCATTTACTAGCTTGGTTTTTCGTAATTTTGGATTGAAATACCAAAGATAACACAAAATCTGGGAGTCTCATCACCGGGATTTTCGTTATATAACATTCCGAGAAAAGTTCTCCATCATCTGTCAAAATAACATATTTCGACGAAATTTGCCGATATCCGAGATACCAAAGAGTTTGGTCTGCTAAATCGAGCTCTTTAATGTCAGGATATTTAGAAATCACCTTTCGAAAATCCTCTTGGTCAATTGGAATAATTAGGAATTTTGAAATGGGGGTATATTTATCCAAGTGAAAATGCAAAATTTCCTCTTTCACTGGTTCAGTTATTCCAACAAGACAATCTAATAATAAGTCTCGTAAATCAATTGTATCTGAATTACTGAGTTCTTGCAGATGGGAAATGAAACATGCATCAGTTAGAAAGATCATCAATTACTTCACTTTATCCTTTTATTATCTCTTAAATTTCGAGAGGTCCAAAGATTTAATAAGTTCTAAAGTGGATTTCCGAGCCTCATCACTAATTACTTCTTCAGCATCCCGTTTGGTCCATTCATTAAGGAATTCTAGAGTTGATAAACCAGATATTTTCCAAGTCCTTTTCCTTCCAATTTTGCCTTCTTTTAACAATTGGAAAGCCAAATCGACCCGGATTTCTGAAATCTCCTTAAGAGTTGCTCGTTTTGCTAACTCAGCTGTACTTATTCCACGATTTTCTGCAATAAAATCAATCAACTCTTTAACATCTTCTTCTATACGAAAATTAATTTGTCCCATCAAAATCTAATGGATATAAATGAATATCAAATAATAAAGCTATCGAATATATCAAAATAATGATATTTTTTATAGCGAAATCTTGCAATATTTAACAAATTCTCTGGATTCTTATACATCCAACACCCTTGCGAGATCTTCAGAAGAGATTGGAACGATTCGAGCTTTCTGAAATAGATTCTGCTTATTTTGGAGGATAATTTTATCATTAGTAACAAAAAACTCAACATTAACTTTATTTAGAATTCTAATTTCCACAGCAGAAGCAATTTGGATGGCGTCCAATGTTCGTAGTCCTAAATCTCGATTTATTCTGAGAGCAGTTTGAAATGTGTTATAAACATCGATTTTAACTCCCCTCATTTGGTATTTCTCTATGGACGCAGTCGATTCAATTCTAATTTCCAAATGCGTTAAGAAATATTCTGTTATTGCAGAAATCTTTTCGCTTTTTGATAATAAATCAAAAATCTTATCCGCTTCCTTATCGAATTGAAATGATAATGAAGAAAAGCTACGATTTATTACTGATTCCATTTCTAAAACAGTGATAAATCCTGTGATCAATTCTAGATTGGGAAATTTCAACAACTTTTGAGTTGTTGGAAAAAATGTGCTGGATTCATCAAAATAGGAAAGAATTACACTGGTATCCAAGTATACAATCATGTTTGTCCCAAACCCACTAAAATCGTTCCCTATCTTTACTCACACGGTCCACTAAAGATATTCCATCCCCCAGAAACTTGAGTGTTATTCCCTTATTATCCCAGATACGATACAATTTGTCCTTTATCGAATCGAATTTTGGATTTTCTTCCTCAAATAAAAACGACTCTTCTTCTAAACTCTTGTTAATTAATGAGCGGATAGCTTGATTACGACTTTTAAATCTGCCGATCTTTACTAAATAATCGATTTTTTTCACATCTGCATTGCTAAGTTTTATGGGGATATTAGCCATCGTCATAATATATAATTACATATAAGTATATAAACTCATATACTTTTTTAGTAATTGAAATCAGAAATTTTATGCAGATTGAAGGAGGAGAAATAATATCAAGAAAGAGATATGAATGAAATAAGCTGCAGAATTATACCGAAAAGAAATGAGGATCGTGTACGGTGAAGTTTGACCTAAACTAATTAACACTATCATAATTTCAGTATAGGATAATTATACCCTAGTTTACTTCCTTGAGATATCAGACAAGTTTTTCACTACAAAAGTCGGATTCTCCTTTAAAATGACATCTTTCCAGTTTTCCTTGATATTGTCTTTTAAAGTGGAATCCATCGTTATAAAAATTTCACTGGATTTAACAGCGGAGGCTAA
>JAFGBS010000018.1 GCA_016933055.1 Promethearchaeota archaeon
TCTATGGCTTTTGTGGGCAACACCCGCAATGAACTTGAATTTATGCTCAAACATACCAATCTTTTTGAAGAGATTCCAGAGCAGTTCTATGATTCAGCTTTCATGGATCGCTTGCATACCTATTTACCTGGGTGGGAGGTGGAGATCATTCGCGGGGAGATGTTCTCTCATGGGTATGGCTTTGTGGTTGACTACCTTGCCGAGATCATGCGCAAACTTCGCGATTATGATTATTCCAACCGGTATACCGACAATTTTTCGCTTCCAACAGAGATATCAACTCGGGATAGGGATGGGATCAACAAAACTTTTTCCGGTTTGATGAAGATCCTCTATCCGGATGGGGTAGCTGAAAAAGAAGAGATTGAACCGATCCTTGTTTATGCCATTGAGGGACGAAAGCGTATAAAAGATCAGCTTGTTCGCATAGACCCAACTTTTAATTTCGTCCGATTTGGATACTTAGATACCACTGAAAATTTTATTCCTGTTAAAACTGTCGAAGAAGTGCGCTTCCCAAGGCATTATTATCAGCGACCGGATCCAGAGAATGAGATGGCATTGATTCCCGATGAAGAATTCAGTACGGAAGAACCAACAAGCGAACTCGATATCATTCGAATGGGGGAGTCTCAATTCGTCGAGTTTAAAGCAGCTTTACGCTGGAACATTCATACCAACGCACCCGATAACAGGATCGAACATTCCTTGCTAAAGACCGTGGTTGCATTCATGAATTCTGATGGGGGCACATTATACGTTGGTGTAGCTGATGATGGCGAGATTGTAGGGATTGAAGAGGACCGCTTCCCAAATGATGATAAGTTTCTCCTTCATTTCGGGAATCTATTTAACGACAAGATCGGAAGACAGTTTACCAAATATATTGATTATGAGATAGTCAAGATAAACGGAAAAAGTGTAATGAAAGCAAATTGCCATCGAAGTCCCCAACCGGTGTTCTTAAAGGACAAACAGCGCCAGGACGAGTTCTACGTCCGCCATGGTCCATCCTCGGTTGAACTTTCCATGAGTGAGTTCAATTCATACGCAAAAGACCGCTTTGGAGGTTGAATAACATTCAATAAAAAGCGACTATTTTCGATAGGCTTCACAAAAAAACTAAACTTTGGAAGATATTACTTGATCTAATATTTTACCGTACAGGGAGGTTCAACACTGAGTACAGATAATAAAACAAAAATAGTTCTGTTTTCTGGCGGCATAGCATCATTTGAGGTTGGAAGACTAGTGTTAGAAAAATATGGCAAAGAAAATGTTAAGTTTTGGTTTTTTGATACATTGATTGAAGATGAAAGTCTATATCGATTTTTAGATCAATGTGAAGATTTTCTTGGAATTACTATTGAAAGATTCAGCGATGGTAGAAATTTTTGGGAAGTTTTCAGAGATGAAAGATTTATTGGAAATTCACGAGTACCCTTATGTAATAGAGTATTAAAACGTGAATTATTAGAAAAAAAATTAAAACATGAATTTCCATTTAATAATGTAATACTTTTTCTTGGTTACGAATATACTGAGACAGATAGAATGGAAAAGGCGAAATTCAAATGGAACGAAAAAGGTTATGATGTTTCCTTTCCATTGGCTAGTGCACCACATCAGGAAAAAGTAGATCTTATTAATAAATTACAAAAATATGGTTTAGAAATACCAAGATTATATGATTTGGGATTCAAACATAACAACTGTGGTGGCGCTTGTGTCCGTGCTGGAATTAATCAATGGCAATTGTTGTTAGAACTTTTTCCAGAAAGGTATTTATGGCACGAGAGGCAAGAACAAAAAATAAGGAATTACCTTAACAAAGATGTTGCTATACTTCGGGACCGAACTGGCGGTGTAACAAAACCATTAACTTTGCGCAAATTACGCCTTAGAACTAATGGAAAAAATTTTCTTGAAAGGGGCAAAAAATGAGCGAAGATAATTCTTCAAATGATAAGTGGTTGGATGTTTTATATGGTAGGGTAAATGATCAATTTGTACTGTCGAGAACTAGCCAACAGAACACCCATCATTGGGTTATTTCCTTAGCTTTGGCTTTGATTACTGCCGTATTAACTTTAGGTGGTAATGAAGAGCCTTATCCAAGTGAATTTAATTTTGTTGCTATTCTTGTATCATTGCCCTTAATGTTTCGATTTTTTGTAAGATCTTGTCTAGAAACATCCATCCAAAATCGATGGATGGTTATTCGCAATGCCCTTGATGAATATAATTACATAAAATCAAATAATTTGAACCAAATTTCTGAATATAAAAAATATCTGGATGAAGTAATTTCTCTTTATTATTTCAGTTGGAAATCTCCAACGAAAATTGAAAAAATCATCTGGGATAATATTCGTTTAGCTTACTTTTGGCCATTTGTTGTAATAGTTATTCTTTTAACCTGGGGTTATATTGCGCTTCCAAATACAAAAATGATCTGCATTACTTCAATAATAGTTTCTAGCTTTATGGTTTATGAAATTGTTTCATTTTTCAATTATAAAGGATTCAAGTATGAAAAACCAGAAACAAAAAAGCCGCACATAGATTTTGTTTGAATGAATACATTATCGATTGTATAGAACTTTAACACGAGTTAAAAATAAAAAGAATGAGAATAAATGTTATGAACAAATTACAATACAGGGTAAAAGTATATAAAGCTAAGCTAAAAAGATCAAATATTGTTAAATTTTTTTTAAAGCAAGTACCGCTTTCCCCAAAATTTTTGTTGGTAAAAGGCCAAATTCATTTGATTTAGAAGAAGAATTGTGATTTAAAAGGATTGAACATTTGATTTGCGAAAACGAAAAGGTATATCCATTAAAACAATCATTTATACAAAAAGAATTTATTCCTGATCTCATTGCCCAAAAGGATTTCTATTGGAATTCAACTTTTATCAGCTTGGTTTCGATAAGCTGTCAAATCAAAAACAAGAATAATGGAGAAGAAAAATGGAATATTGGTGGGTAAATCACAAACAGACATTTGATCAAGAACTAAATTTTGGTTATCTTTGGTCTCCAAAAACAAACAAAAATGGTTCAAGAAACCAGTTTTATGTTAATATGACAATTATCCGTGAGGGGGATATAGTATTTTCCTATTCAGACGGAGTAATCAAGGCGATAGGGTTTATTACTGCAAGAGGAACCGAATCAACAAGACCAGATGAGTTTGGCGATATTGGAGAACAATGGAATAGAGAAGGGTGGATTGTAAGAGTAGATTGGCAATTACTTGAAAACCCATTTTCTCCTAAAGAATATATTGAAAGGATTAGAAACCTTTTGCCTTCTAAATACTCCCCAATAAGAACTAATGGTGATGGAAATCAAGGATGTTATCTAGCTAGCATCAGCGATAATTTGGCTGAAGAACTCTTATCTATTTCCGTGAACAAAGAATCAGTTCAAAATTTTGTGGAGGAGAAAAAAATCGAGAAAAAAGAAAATGATGAAATAGACAGGATTCGAACATCAAACCTTCCAACAACTGAGAAGAAACAATTGATCACAGCTCGACGAGGACAAGGTGTCTTTCGAGAAAATTTGAAAAATGTAGAAAGCGAATGTAGATTAACTCATGTTAATAATGAAAAACTCTTAATCGCAAGTCATATAAAACCATGGAGAGACTCAACCGATACCGAAAAGCTTGATGGAAACAATGGCCTATTGCTTTCTCCTCATATTGATAAATTATTTGATAGTGGTTACATCACTTTTACAAACGATGGCCATATACATAGAGCTTCGGAACAAGTTGATTTAGTTATGGAAAAATGGGGATTAGATCCCAAAATGAATATTGGTAAATTCACCTCAGATCAAGAAAGATATCTTGAGTACCACAGAAAGCACATTTTTACCGGCAATTAATCTTTCGATGAGCTCATCTTTTATGTATAACACATGTACAAGGAGGAAATAATCCCAATTGCAATCGAAAATTCTAATAAATCTAACTCCCCATCAATGGAAATTTTAGAAGAAGAAATATGTTTTGTAATTATGCCTTTTGCTGGTTGGTTTAATGATTACTATTCCTCAATTTATTGTCCTGCAATTGAAGCCGCAAGCATGACTCCCTTTCGAGCAGATAATCTGTACAGGCCTAGCACTATTGTTAATGATATTTGGTTATACACTCAAAAAGCGAAAATAATCCTTGCAGATTTATCCGGTAAAAATCCTAATGTTTTCTATGAACTCGGATTGGCTCACGGGCTTGCAAAACCTGCAATATTGATTACTAATTCTATGGAAGATGTCCCTTTTGATCTTCGAGCGTTGAGAGTTCTGTTGTATGATAAGAATGAACCTCGATGGGGTGATATTCTTCAGGATCAGATAACTAGAGTTATAAATGAAGTAAAAGAATCCCCACTTGAAGCTGTTTTACCTACATTCTTATCAGTTGATAGTGAATCAAACCAAAATACCATTTCTCCGAACGATAAAATTCTTTTGGAATTACGAAATGATATAGATCTACTACGCTCTGAATTGGGCCGTAAGCGATCTATCAGATACAATTCATCTCAAATCACAGAATCTGAGGCGGAAATATTTATTGATGATATGAAAAGTAATAATGTTCCAGAAAATATTATCGCAGAAAGATTATTCAATTTAGGCGTTCCATCCAATTGGATTATTAATAGATTAGGATCATCTTGATATTCATTGATAAAACTCAAAATATTGTGTGAAGGATTTTTATTATTAGCATATACTAAACGGAATTGCTTTTGTGAAACTATTGTGTAAATGAATCTTTTTGATCCTTACTTATTACAAACATTAGGAACATCAATACTAGAAGATTTATAAAGTTTGAAGCCCACCTTTGATAAGATGGGCTTCAATAGGGCATTGTGTCAAAGCAAGCCAAAAATATTTTATCACAAATTTCCTTTTCTGATAAATTGAATTTTAATAGTTTGAAGCCCGCCTTCGACAGGGCGGGCTTCCCAAAGCACCATTAACGAAACATATCCATTCTCTCCCGAATATTATATCATCAATTTAAGCATTCATTATTCTATTAATTACCATTCGAAATTTAATTTCCCCCTTGCAATTTATATTATATTTATATATAATATCTTATAAATTAACAATTAAACACCGCCGCTCACACCACGGACAGCACCATGCCCAAACGCACCAGAGGCGCGCAGCCAGGCAACACCAACGCCCTCAAACACGGCTTCTACTCACAGCAGTTCTCCCAGA
>JAFGBS010000019.1 GCA_016933055.1 Promethearchaeota archaeon
TACCACATCTATCTTACTTTTCAATGCCTACAAACGAAAAGTGATTATTCCAAGACAAGAACAGGAAATTAAACTACTAAGAAAGAAAACACAAATTTTTGACGATATTATTAATATAAAAAGCGTTCTCATTATCGAAACTAATACGGGGCGTCTCATGTTTAGACATATTATCGGTGGCCTTGATAAAGATAATGAAGACATCTTTTCGGGATTTCTCCATGCTATTCTAACGCTTTCAAATAGATTTGCATTGAAAAATGGTGATCTCGGGGAAAAAAGAGAGTATGCGGAATTTACTCATGAAGTATTTCATGTTCTAGTAGCAAGTGGTGAAAAAGTAATAGTCGCACTTATTTTAGAAGAGGAATCCTCATCAGAACTGCAAGAACGGGCATTTAAGTTTTTAGATGAATTTGAGAGTATCTATGCATCTACATTGAAACATTGGAATGGGGATCGTAATGTATTCAAAGATACTACCCCAAAATTATTTGAAGAAATATTTCACTTATCGCTCTTGAAGCGATACACTTTAACTGATGCGGATAACGTTTATCTTCTCGAAAAAGCCTTAATCACTCCGGGAACAATATCTGAAAGAGTTGCACAGATAGTTAAAACCGTTTCCGAAGATCGCCATGATTTTCGTTTAAAAACTTTAATTTCACTAATTACAGAAGAGGATCGATTGTTAGCGAAAGACATTATATTGCGTTTTATTAAAAATAACTATCTAGTTCCAGTTGAGTGAGAGAAACCCTTAAATCTCCATTTTTCTTCTTCTTCTTGAGGAGTTTAGTTTTTGTCTTCCGTATCTAAACACGCAAAAAAACTTGCCATAATTGCGCAAAAATCATATGATAGCTTAAAGCAATTCTATGCACAATTAGATCCCTATTTAGATAGGCATTCGAAAATCTGGAATATACCACCCATAAATCTTCTCGATACTTACATTCAGTTTTTTATTTATATTTGTTATAAAACTTACATTCGATTTCAACAACCTCCTAATTTTGTCTTAATTCGAAAAACCACGAATAACTTAATTATTGATAACCATATTCCATCAGAAATTACCAATTCCCTCATCAGCCCCTTATTCGATGAAATTAGAGGGTGGGATCTTCCTGATAAGAGAGAAATCGACGCCTTCTTCACTTTTTATGGATCATTTCTAAGGAATTATAAGCCAACTATCGCTAAAAATTCCGGAATAGTGTATACACCTAAAATTATTGTAGATTTTATGATAAAAGGAATTCAAAATCTGATTATTCACTTATTTAAGGTGGAAGATGGTCTTAAAAACAGAGAATTTCCTTTCAAAATAATAGATCCAGCATCAGGCACAATGAATTTCATCATTGCCCTTCTAAATTTCGTCAAAAACTCTAGTACAGACTTGGGAAAGATATACAGCAATATTTTAACTATGGAATTGAATTCCATCCCGTATCTACTAGGACTTGATGAACTAATGAATATAATTGAATTTCCCATTGAAAAACATAATTTTCATTTAGGTAATACGCTTACCAAAGAATCTTATAAAATATTCAATGATTTTCTGGAGCTAGGGCAAAAAAATTGTTTATCTATCATAATGGGAAACCCCCCCTATTACATAAACACTCAAAATAACTATCCATGGATTCAATCGGAACTATCAGAATATAAACAGGATTTAGCGGAAAAAAATTTAAAGATTTTGTCGGATGATTATGTAAAATTTTTTCGAGTTTCCCAAAAATTATTTCAAGAGAAAAATAGGCAAGGCATTTTGACATATGTGTCTAATAATAATTTCTTGGATGGTACTGTGTTTAAATCTATGCGAAAGAGTCTTTTAGAGACATTTAATGCTATCTACATAGTAAATCTTCATGGTAATTTACGAAAGAAGGAAACTGGTAACCCATTTAAGATAAAAATTGGCATATCCATCATTTTTCTCGTAAGAAATAAATCAATGTCTCCTCCCAAAACTGATTCCAATTCTGAATCCAAGGACACTTCAAAAATTTATTACTTGGATTTAAATTCACCACAATTAAATACTAAATTCACCCAATTAGCAAAAAAATTTGATATGGAAAACTTTCAACGGGTAAACTTGACACCAGATTACTTTTTTATTCCAAGAGATATGAATAGAGAACAAAGGTTTCAAGAATTTACTGCATTACCTGATCTGTTTCAAAATTCTCCCAAAAGTGGCATCATGACTGGAAGAGATTCCTTAGTTTCAAATCCAGATGTGAAAATTTTAGAAGAAAACCTTCAGTTGTTCTTTCACAGACAGTTTGACAAGTTGAAAATGCTAGATGTGAAAGTCAATAAAACAAAAACTTGGGATCCGGAGAAAGCACTCATATCGAGTTCCTTAGAGAGGGCTAAAAATTCTATAATTCAATATTATTATCGTGGATTTGTAAAGAGTTATTTAATCTATGAGAAGAATTTAGTAGATGGATGTCGTTTGGGCTATTTAGATACAATTTCCTCAACAAATCCGGCTATTTGCGTAACACGGTCCATTCGCAGTTCTCATTTCAGCCATGTCCTTATGGTAGATGCTCCTCCCGAAAAATGTCTACTAGGCATACGTGATTCATCTTATGTGTTTCTTCTCAAGACACCGCAGAATCTAAAAAAGTACAATTTATCGCCTCCCTCTCTCGGATTCAACTTTAAATCAGAAATGCTCTTTTATTATATATATGGGATTCTGTACAGCTGTGCATATCGAGAACGTTACGTAGAACAGCTGAGAAGACATTTTCCACGTATTCCCTTTTTAAAAAATAATCCGATTATATTTGAAAAAATGGTCAATTTAGGGATGCACTTAGCAAATATTCATTTAGATAAGCTTGATTTAGACCTAAACGATTTTGTTATATACAATACATCAAATCGGAAAATTCAAGATTTCCACTACGAACGCAAATCTAATAGATTGTTTTTCGGTTCTCATAAAGATAATGTAGTGATTGAGGGAATTACACCAGAAATTTGGGATTTTGAAATCGGATCTATTCGACAATTAGAATATTGGCTCAAGTCCAGAAAATACAAATCCCTCAATATACAGCATAATAAACGACACTTAGGATTACATCGCCCATTAGATGAATCAGAATTAAAAGAATTGTTGAAATTGTGTTCTAAAATTAAACTTACCTTGGGAATTCTCCCGAAAATTGATGCGATCTACAAAAAAATCGATGAGATATAGAAACTTTTAAACTAACTGAAAATGAAAGATTTTTATGGGAATATTAAGACCGAAAATCCAAGTTCTTGATGAAGAACACAAGAATCAAATTTTTGCAGAAGCTACAGAAATCCTCGAAACGCAAGGAATCTTTCTTGAAAATAATAATGCCATTCAATTGTTTAAGGAGCAAGGATTTAGCCATACGAAAACAAGGTGGATGATCCCCTCAGACATTGTAAAAACCAGTTTAAAATCCACTCCAAAAAGTATTAAATTATATGATCGAGAGGGAAAGAACCCACTTCTCTTAACAGGAGATAATGTGCACTTTGATCCTGGGTCCGCTGCTGTAACCATACTAGATGAATCCACAGGCCAGATTCGGGAACCCAAAAGTAGTGATTTTATTCGATTTACCCAAATCGTTGAACACCTTCGGTATATTGACGCACAAAGTACAAGTTTTATATACGGAGATGTTCCTATGATGGCGCAAGATTGGCATCGCCTCTTTATTTGCCTATCTTATTGCAACAAACCCATAATAACGGGAACATTTCATAAAAATAACTTTAAAATCATGCGGGAATTGTTGCTTGCATGCCGTAAATCAGAAAAAGATCTAGCGGAAAAACCTCTTGCCATATTTGATGCGTGTCCGTCTCCTCCACTACGATGGTCAGATTTAACTACTCAATCTCTATTGGATGCTGCAGAGAGTATGATTCCTTCCGAGTTCATCTCCATGCCTTTGTCTGGTGCGAGTGCCCCAATCACATTGATCGGAAGCATCACCCAACACTGTGCAGAAACCCTTGCTGGTATTGTAATAACCCAGCTGGCAAGAAAAGGAGCACCGGTGATTTGGGGGGGCTCCCCCGCAATATTGGATATGAAACATGGTACCACTCCCATGGGAGCAATTGAAACTATGTTGATTAATTTAGGGGATGTAGAAATGGGGAAATTTTTCAACCTACCCGTGCAAGCATATATGAGTCTTGGGGATGGTAAAATCCCAGATGCACAAGCAGGGTTCGAAGCAGGTATTGGGGCAGTTCTTGCTGCTCTTGGGGGGATTAATATGGTTTCAGGACCTGGTATGTTGAATTTCGAATCCACCCAGTCAATAGAAAAACTCATTATCGACAATGAGATTGCGGGGATGGCAAAACATCTAATACGGGGAATAAATGATTATGATCCTCCCTTTGCTTCGGAAATTCTTAAAGATTATAATGATAAGGAGGAATTGCTCTCGCATCCAACTACTTTGAAACTATTTAAGAAGGAATTGTTTATTACAGAAATCGTCGATCGATCATCTAAGGAAATGTGGGTAAAAAAAGGAAGTAAAAGTATACGAGGAAGGGCAAAAGAAAAAGCAAGAAAACTATTGGAACGATTGCCAGAACACCCAATTGACGAGTCTCTGCAGAAAAATCTACAAAGAATTACGAGAGATAATTTAAATTAAGTGAGTTCTCCTTCCATCTCTTGTTTTGCTTGAGCTAAGTTCCTTAGCTTTCCCTCGACAACTTGCATTCCCATTTCTTCACCAAAAATACTGAGTAATGGAGCAAATCCACAATCGGGCTTTAGAATAACATTTTCTTTACCAACTTGATCTACTGCTTCATGAATTGCCTTTTTCACGTGATTTATAGGTTCTATGTAGCTATCCGCTGTACTGTCTGCGATCCATTGAATTTGAGTTTGAAGAACGCCCCACGCAAGTGTTTTCTCATATTGTTCGAGCAATTCTCTATCAAATAATTTTAGATTATAACCACTCGTCATTTCGTGATCCATAATTTCCACATTGGATTCTAACAGGAGGTTCCGCAATTTTGGAGCTATTCTACCGCATACATGAACTGAGGAATGTCTGGATATTGTTGATATAGCTTGGTTGATTATATTTAGAGCTTCATCTTCTGTATGATAATAAGTTTTCCGGCCAACGATAATTCCTAGCATAGGTTCATCCATTGAGATAATATCCGCTCCCATTTTATCATATTCTGATGCAATTCTACTCATCATCTTTGCTAATCCCATTACCATATCATAACTTAAGATGGCAGTAGTATCCCGAAATAATGAGATCTTGGGTTTATGCACTACACTTTCGGGAATAATTATTTCGCTTGCTAGTGTAAATGGACCCGTTAAACAAGCTTTCCAGCCCTTGATTTTCTTTCGATAATCGGGATTATCTTTAAAGAATTCGACCATGAATTGACCATATTCTAATGCAAATGGGTCTTTTGGTAATTTCAATTCGTCAGCTTCAAGATAAAATCTCCCATGGTTTTTTACCAATCCCACGTTCATATCCACGATAGGATCTAGAAATTGGTCGATCATTGGAACTAATTGGGGATAACAAGGATATTCGATTCCGCAATTGATCTGAGCTTTAACTCCACGAATTAGGTTTTCAGGTGTATTTGTTAAGGGAAGAGACCCAACGACGGTGGTCGTCCAACCCAATTTTTTCATATCCTAAATAATACGATGCTTCACATAAAGTTCTTTTTAGATTATAATGTCAGCAGAGATTGATAATAACGAAGGATTAAAAAATGGGACCGGGGTGAATTGAACACCCGACCTCCTGCATTCTACGAAAAAAGAAGTATCTTTCATGTCAGGCAGGCGTCATTACCACTAGACCACGATCCCATGGTTTGAAGCGATATGGTTACAGATTAAATGGTGAATGGTTCTAATTCTCCATAACTAAAAAAAATTTCCATCAAACTACTAAAAACTCCTTCTCACCTATCAAAAATATTTGATGATACTTATGTATCAAATACGAAGTTTTTTAAACCCAGAAATACGAATTTAGTCGGCATTATTACTCGGTTAAGGCATAATTACTGTAAAATTTAAAAACTGCTCTGAGAAAATTACTGAGATACATTTTAAAAAACACTAAACATACTGAGGAAGATGAATAAAAAAATCCAGATCAAATCCATTTATGGTAATCACTTTGTTGTGGAAAAAATTGAAACTGAGAATCCTGACCTCACGGATGAATTCTATCATGTAATTTTTGATACCCAAGGATTTGTAATGACCAAGGAGGAATTAAAAAAATTACAGAATTTCTTCAATGAAATAGACTTAGAATAATCACTTTATTTCATGTTTATGTGCACCTTTGGCGATAAGAATTGCAGATGCAGCAGCACCTACTCCATTATCAATATTGACCACACTCAAGCCTGGGGCACAACTTTGTAACATCGTACTAAGTGCTGCTTCTCCCTTTCCTTTATATCCATACCCATTTGAAGTGGGTACTCCAATAACTGGGATATCTATCAAAGCCGAAACCACACTTGGCAAAGTTCCTTCCATTCCCGCAGCAACCACTATAACATCCACATCCTGTTCGATCATATCTTTCAAAGGTTGAAAAATACGATGAAATCCGGCAATTCCCACATCATATGCAGTCATTACCTCACAATCCATAGCCTCAGCTATAGTTTTTATTTCTTCAGCAACCATTATATCCGAAGTCCCTGCAGTTATTATCCCGATTTTGCCTTTTATTGGCGTGTTAGTTCTCGGTTTAAAAATACATGCAATTTTTCCTTTTTTATTGATTTGGACCTTAAAATTAGGATTTTGAACTTGATAGTCTTTAATTACTTGATATTGTTCCTCTTGTAAACGAGATATTAGGATTGTATCGCGGGATTTGAGATATTTTTCAATTAATTGACCGAGAACCTCCTTTGGTTTCGATTGGGCAAAAATGATTTCAGGAAATCCCGTACGTTCCATCCTCAGAACGTCGAGTTTTACATTTTGATCGATTTTCTCCAAATGATCCATTTTCAGTAGTTTTAGAACCTCATCCTCATTTAAATCTCCTTTTTTATAGGAATGAAGAATTTCGCGGAGATCCATCATAAGATGAATAATGTATAGATCAAAAAAAGGTATTCCTATAGATCAATTCCAAGTGGCATTTATTTCTGCATCCATTTTTCCATCAAAATATTTATCATACCTTTCCGAGTAATTATGACTTGCCAATTTAGCTCTTAACTTGCGTAAAATGTAATGCACTACTCGTTTTCGGATGGGGATGTCCTCGAAATTCTTTATTTTAAATGTCCACGGAACATCAATGTTATCTGGTATTGGTTGGTATCGTAGCGCTTCAGCTTTATTACTGTATTGGACTCTTAATCCCTTGAAAATTTTTTCTAATAAACCTATATTGTATTCAATTCCTTTCTTATCAAGAGTGAAGGATTGAGTTTGATGAGCTTTAAGCGCATTCACTAATATATTTTCGAATGCAGGAAAACGAGGGAACCACCAATGATTATAAATGGATTGATAATAGAGGAGTTTTGGGATTGTAATATCTACTTCTCTGTTTTTCTTGGCTTTTACTAACCGTTTGAGGGCAAAATATAGGAGTTTTCCCGTATTCACATGATCTTTATGATCGTAATATACAAATACTGGTTCGGGTCCAATAATGAAATCGGGTTGTAATTGTACGATATAATTGTATACTGATTGGATTGCATCCTTCGTAACATTCACATATCCATCAAAAAATCCTAGAAAATCTGGTTTCTTCCCTGTTAGTATCTGTTGACTCGTAATTAGCTCTTGAGTTCTTATTTGTGCTGCTTTCATGGTAGATCGAACTTCATCAGTAAGTTCAGCCATTTCTCCACGAGTCATACTGACCGCTTTAAAATAGAATTTTTCATTTGGTGTATGAGTAAAATATTGCACACTTCTTTGCAGAGCATCTTTAATCTCGGGATCTTTAGAAAAATGATTTGGTTTTCGACAATGGGCTATAGCGAACATAATACTGGGAACATTAAATTCAAGATCATCTGGATGAGGAGCAACAAAAAGGAACCGCATATACTATTTCCATATGCAACAAAATATAATTGTTAGTATCCTTAATTCGCCGTATATGTAATTGAGTCTACGGAATACTTTTCCACAGAGGAATTCCTCTGTTATGATTGAAAATATGTTGCACTAAGTGCTTGAGAGATTCTTCAACATTAAGACCAGTTTTTGCGGACGTTTCATAATACCCAATCAAATTTTCATCTGCAACAAAATTCTCTATATCTTCGGGGAATACTTCCCGTACTTCTGCAAGATCACATTTTGTGCCCAGCAACAAAATTGGAAGTTCATAATCTTCTTCAGTGGACCGAAGCAAGGTGATCCATTCTTTTAGATTTGAAAAAGATTGATATCGAGTAATATCAAATAGAAGGAGTGCACCATGCGCTCCGATAATAAAATCTCGCAAAATATCTCGAAAACGACCTTGTCCTCCAAAGTCCCAGATCGTTAAATCTGCGTGGTCAGAATTATCAAGCTTTATTGATTGAGTAAAGAATCCCGTTCCAATGGTTGATTTAGACTGTTCAATAAATAGTCCAGAAGTAAATCTTTTTAAAAAACTAGTTTTACCAACTCCTCCATCACCAGAATTTATTATTTTAAACATATATGGCACTAAGTATCCTCTCGATTGGTGGCTAGTTATTGTATGTTTTTATAATTGATGTGGGTGTTATAATATAATCCACTTTTTCATCTTTTGCATTGTGGGGGATTTCTTTGGAAAATACTTGAAAATCAAAAGCAAGTCCTATAATTGGTGGATTATGGTGATGGGTTCCGAGTTTTTTTAAAAATGTATCATAATATCCCGATCCAAAACCTAGCCGATTCCCATACAAGTCAAAAGCAACTCCTGGAACATAGATGATATCTAATTTCTTCATAACTGTGTCTTGATTCTCCCGATTCAGCGTTTTTTTGGGTTCCCTCAAAGAAAATGTTCCGATCTCCAGTTCTTCTTGAAGGTCTATTATACGAGTGAATTCAAGATCATGAGTTTCCACCATACATCGAGGAAAATATACAATTTTTCCCTCAGCGATGCATTTAGCAAATAAACTATCCGTATGAATTTCCAGAGAAGCTTTCTTTGATGCAAATAATCCTACTGTTTTAGCGGTATGGTGTAAAGGAAAGTGTAAAACATTATTTACCATTTGCGATGATAGGGTATAATATTCTTGGTCATTGTTGACAAAACGATCCAGTTTTTCATGTTTAACTAAATCCCGAAGTTCTTGTTTGTTCATTTATCATTCCCTATATGTCGCTTATTAGCAAAATTTATTTTGTTCAATTAAAGATTGTTGTTATGGAGAGGTTTTTAGATAAGATAAAAGATACGATTATATGCTCAAATTGTGTTGAAATCTTGAAAACTCTCCCTGATAATTGCATTGATTTGACCCTAACAAGCCCTCCCTATGATAACTTGAGAGAGTATAAGGAATTCACTTTTGATTTCATAAAAATCTCAACCGAATTGTATAGAGTTACAAAAAGAGGGGGAGTTCTTGTTTGGGTTGTTGGGGACAGCACGAAAAACGGTAGCGAAACGGGTACATCATTTAGGCAAGCTTTACATTTTAAAAAGATTGGATTCAATTTACACGATACAATGATCTATCAAAAAAGTGGATTTGCCTATCCCTCTAAAAATCGATATCATCAGATTTTTGAATATATGTTTGTATTTAGTAAAGGTCGACCTAATACATTCAATCCCATCAAAGACAAGAAAAATAAAACGCAATATACATTTAGTAAGAAAAGACGTAGAAAAAATGGTTCAATAAGTCATGATAACGACACTTCTCGCATAAAAGTCGCACCGTTTGGAATGAGAACTAATATCTGGAAATTTAAAACTGGAAAAGGAAACTCTACTAAGGATAAGATTGCATTTGACCATCCAGCGATATTTCCTGAGAGTTTATGTGAAGATCATATTAAAACTTGGACAAATCCAGGAGATTTGGTATTGGATCCAATGACGGGAAGTGGAACCACAATCAAGGTCGCTAAACAGCTGAAAAGGCATTTTATTGGGATCGATATATCTGAGGACTATTGTCATATTGCGCGAGAACGCGTGAAGTTGATTTAGAATCACATTCATTTTTTAGGATGAATTTCATTCAGATCCTTATATAGCCACTGAGTTCTCTTAATGCACTACTAATTAGGGATTCCACATGCCAGCAAAAGACAATCTCTCCCATGAAATTTTGGATTACATTCCTGCCTATATCATGTTACATGATCGGGATAACAGAGTTTCTTGGATAAATAAATACGCTTTAAAAAAAATCGGCTTACGGAAAAATCAAGTGATCAATAAGGAAATTATTTCAATTTTTAGTCCAAAGCAAGGAGAAATTTTCATTGCTCAAAATAAACAGGTGTTTGAAACCGGGATTCCTTTTGAAAAAAACACGGAATCCATCACTTTACCAAAATTAGGACAAAGATGGTTTCACACGCAAAAGATCCCCTATTATAATGAAGATGGGATTTTCAGTGAGATCTTAGTATATATGATCGATATTACCGATAACATTAATGATATTATTGCGAAAGTCAATAGTGAGGCTAAATATCAAAAATTATTTATGTTTTCTCCTACTCCCATCATAATTTCAGATTTAGATGGAAAAATCATTGATATAAATGAAAAAACCAGCGAACTTCTCAGAAAATTCGATATTGAAGAAGAAGATTTCCTCTACAAACACTACTATGATCTTAGTTTTTTCCAAAAGACACAGATCATAGATTTTGATTCTATTATTCAAAGCGTTCTGTCGTTAAAGATATCTAAACCTATTATAGTCGAACTCGTCCTTAAATCCGAAAAATTAGTACTCGAAATATTTCCCTCGATACTTCAACAAAATAACGAACCCTATGCAATTCAAATTATAATGCAAGATATCACGGAACGAAAAAAAACAGAAACACTATTATTAGAGAGTGAAAGTAAATATCGTTCCTTATTTCAAGATAGTCCAATTTCCTTGTGGAATGGGGAGATCGATAGAGTTATTGATTATTTGGATAGCTTGAAACAAAAAAAGGTGAATTTTGAAACTTATTTCGATGAACTGAAAGAAATTGCTAAAGTGATAACAAAAGTTGACATTAAATCTGTGAATCACGCTACCTTAAACCTTTTCAAAGCAAAATCCCAAGAAGAGCTGATTAAGAATTTTCTAAAGACCTTTCCAAAGGAATCCCTTGCTAACATTAAACAAGGGTTAATTGCATTTGTAAAAGGAAATTTATCGCACGAAACTGAATTGCTTGCTAAGACCCTAAATAACGAATTACTTATCCTTGACGTGAAATGGTCAATTGTTTTGGGAGACGAAAAAAAAACCTCAAATATTTTAATTTCTATGCGGGATATAACCGAACAGAAAAATTTTGAACAAATTCTCCAAATGCAACGAGATTTTGGCATAGCGTTAAGTAATATTCATGAACCAGATTCGATAATTGAACTCTGTGTAAATACCGCTATTACCGTTTCGGGTATGGAATTTGGGGCTATGTATATATATGATCCTAATTCCGACAATCTAATTTTAAAACATCATATCAGTATCGATGATAGTATAATAGATTTTTTAATAGATGGTCTAAAAATCCCTGCTTATTTTTCCCAAATTAAAAATGGGGAGAATGTATACTGTTCCTACGATGAATTAAAACAAAATCCCGTTTGGACAACGAATTTAAAATCTCTAATAATATTACCCGTTAAATATCATGATTACATCGATGGATGCTTCGTGTTTGGATCAATAAAAAAAGAAATTATTCCCGAGGCAGCCCGAAACATTCTTCAAAGTCTTATTTCCCAAATCGGGAGTGTGTTATCACGCATCCGTATGGAAAAAGATCTGATTGAGAGACAAAGACGGGACTCACTTATCACTCTCGCAAAAGGAATTGCTCATGATTTTAATAATATACTCACAGCAGCGGTGGGGAGTATTTCCTTAGCAGAATTATCAATAGAGGATCCTATAGAATTACAAAGTCAATTAAACGAAGCGAAACGCGCGATGATCCGTTCGAGAGAACTTACCAAAAAATTATTGATGTATGGGAATCCACGACAACCTACCATTACACCTCTTCAAAATCTATCCATTACCAATTTAATAAAAGATACAACAAAATTTGCTCTGAGGGGATCATCCGTAAATTGTAAACTTTCTCTTCCAAAGGATCTTTGGATGGTGGTAGGGGATCAAGTGCTATTAGAGCAAGTATTAAACAATATCTTTATCAATGCGGTCCAATCTATGCCATCGGGTGGAAAAATAGAGATATCTGCCGAAAATATAGTATTAGATAAACCCCGTTTGCCTTTACAACATGGGCAATATGTTAAAATATCTATTAAGGATGAAGGGATCGGGGTACCAGAGAAATATTTGGGCAAGATTTTCGATCCCTATTTTACTACAAAAAAGGAAGGTTCAGGAATGGGTTTGGCTATTGCCAATGAGATTATTCGGCAACATGGGGGTACTATTGATGTAGAATCAACCGTTGGTGTAGGATCAGTTTTTTATGTATACTTACCTGCAGCAATAGAAAAAAGTACTACTTTATCTAAAGAAATCCAATCTGTCTCTAACACATTAAAAAAGGGCGCAGGAAGAATTTTGATTATGGATGATGACGGTACCATATTAAGGGTTGCATCCAAGATGTTAGAAAAATTAGGGTATGAGGTGAATACTGCAAAAAATGGAGAAGAAGCTCTTATTTTGTATAAAGAGGCACTTAAACAGAACGAGAAATATAAAGCAGTAATCATGGATCTAACCATTCCGGGGGGATTAGGTGGGAAGGAAACTATTCAGGAATTATTGAAAATTGATCCAGAGGTTATTGGCATCGTTTCTTCGGGGTATTCTACAGATTCAGTTCTAGCTGAATTCAAAAAATATGGATTTGCTGGAATGATTGCAAAACCTTATCGACTCGAAGAAATAAATCAAGTACTTTCAAATTTAAAAATATAAATCCCCCACATCGATTCACGGAAGAGAAATTTATTTTTTGGAAATAAATTATTAAGTCGGTTGGAAAATCTCCCAATCAATAGAATTATCGGTTGTACATAAGATCGAGGTAGAGGAATTATGCAAAAATCTCCCTTATTTTATCTTAATAAAGTCCCATTATTGATCATTACGATAGATAATAAACTAGATATTACCTGGATTAACCAATTTTTTAGTGATACCTATAATTTTAATAGTAACCATGCTATCGGCAAATCTATTGATTCATTCTTAGAGATAAAAAACAATAACACCTCTGTATTATTTAATTCCATCCATAATTCCTCACACATATATAAAGTGGATATAAGAGAGAAAGAAACTTTAGGTTGGTTCAGAATTCATCGAATTCCAATGAAATTGGATGAATTCCATGAACTTGTTCTCTTTATGGATATATCAGAATATATCAATGATATTCGTGAACGAGTGAATTCTGAATTAAATTACCACACTATTTTTCAAAATGCTCCATATAGTAATGTTTTACTCACCTTGGATGGCATTGTGATTGATTGTAATCAAAAAACTTGTGACATTTTTGAGCTGTCTGCAGATGACATTATTGGTAAATCCTATGCTTCTCTTATCGAAATCTCATCAGAACAATACGATAATTATGAGAAAATTGCAGAAAATATTCGTAATGGGGCTGAAGCTACTCCTTTTCCCACAGAAATAACAACAAATAAAGGGACTCACAAATTCCTTGAAATCTTTCCCTCGTTAATTCGTAGAAATAACCAACCCTATTCTATGCATCTTATGATTCAAGACTTAACTGAGGAGAAGTTAACTCAACAAAAATACAGTGAAAGTGTTACAGTTTTTGCTGCATTTATGGAAAATTTTAGTGGAATTGCATTCATTAAATCGCCTGAGGGAAAATACATCTATCTTAATAAAACTCTGCTGAAGTTAATTGATCGATCATATGAAGACTGTATAGATAAGACAGATTTTGATTTATTTCCTCTTGATGATGCAAAACAATTCCGAAAAAATGATTTGCAGGTTTTGAATACTTTAAGTGCAACTCAATTAATCGAAATTACCAGCGTCAAAGAAGAAAATCGACATTGGCTTGTAAACAAATTTCCTATCGTAAAAGAAAGTGAATATCCTTGGGCTGTAGCAGGGATGGGAGTAGATATATCTGATCAAAAAGCAAACGAGCATATTTTAAAAATCCAGAGAGATTTTGGTATCGCGCTTAATGAGGTTGTTGAAATTGATGATCTTTTTAACTTATGCATAGATAGTGCATTTGAGATCCCAGAGATTGATATGATTGGTATCTATCTCATAAATAAAAAATCTCAGAATTTTGAATTGAAATATCATAAAGGTCTCAAATACTATATATCAAAAAAAGATCCGATCAATCAGCTCCAAATAAAAGATACTATACTTCTTGATAAACGGCAACCCCTCTATCGAGATTATTGCGATATAGAAAAGAATAATTCTAAAATAATTCAAGAAGAACAAATACGATCTTATGCTATAATACCTATACTTATTGGAAATGAAGTTATCGGCGTATTTAACGTAGCTTCTCTATCTAGTGAAAGCATCTCTAAAGTTGTTCGAAGCTATCTGGAATTGATATCATCGCAACTTGGAACTACTTTATCAAAGATCGAAGCCTACGAAAAAATTAAGCTTAATGAGAGACGCCTCGAGGCTTTATTAAAATTAAATCAGATGAGCTACGAGTCTGAGGATGAAATCTACAACTTTGCTTTACAAGAAGGTGTGAAACTTACCAAGAGTACTCATGGATTTATTGCTCACGTTTCTCAAGAAGAAGAGATAACCAATTTGCGAATTTGGTCAATTCATTCACAAAACACTCCTCCCATTCATGAAGTTTCCGAAAAATCTTCAGAATTTATCAATATACATGTATGGGAAGATATAGTGGCAACAAAAAAACCTATTATCGTGAATAACGCTAATGATGTGGTTCTCGAACAAAGACTGTTTCCTTCCAGCGACCGAAAAATCTTCCGCTATCTTGCAACACCTATTGTAGTTCAAAATAAGATTATTATTGTCGCGGGATTGTGGAATAAAGAGGAAATTTACGACGATTCTGATGCCTATCAATTAACCCTTCTCCTTGAAGCGGTAGTTACCTTAATTCAAAAGAAGCAAGATGAGGTACAACGTGAGAAATACCGACGAGAATTGGAAAAAATCGTTGACGAAATCAGTCTTAATGAATACAGATTAGAAACCTTATTAAAATTAAACCAGATGACAGAGGAAACGCAAGATGACATCTACGATTTTGCTCTCATGGAAGGAGTTAAACTAACCAGAAGTGCCAATGGGTTAATCTCTTTCTTGAATTCCGAGGGAAAAATGAAATTTATGAGAGTTTGGTCACCAGATTTTGGGGGACCACCTAAAATTTTCGAAATTTCTAAGGAATCCCAAGATCTTGATAAAGGGGTTTGGGTGGAAGCCATCCATAAAAAAGTACCAGTAGTTGTGAACGATGCAAAAACTTCAGAGATTGCCCAACGCTTACTTCATACCAATCACTCGATTCATCGGTATATGTTAATTCCTGTGATCATCAGAGATCAGATGTTTGCTGTAGCAGCATTAAGCAATAAGGAAGAGGAATATACCGAGTCAGATGTCAAACAAATTCTTCTACTGATTGACGGGGTTACTACACTGATTCAAAAAAAACAAGACGAGCAACAGCGCGAGATTTATCGGCGCGAATTGGAAAAGTCTGAAAAAATCAATGCTCTCGGGATTCTCGCAGGGGGAATCGCCCATGACTTTAATAATATTCTCACTGCCATTCTGGGGAATATATCCTTAGCAGAAATATCTGATGATATCAATGAAACCAAAGCAAGATTAATTGAAGCAAAAAAAGCTATTCTTCGTTCTAAAGAGCTTACCCAACAGTTGTTAACATTTGCCAAAGGTGGAACTCCGATAAAGGTTTTGGCTTCAATCAGTACCCTCCTCCGCGAAACGACCGACTTTGCATTACGTGGTTCCAATGTTAAAGCCGTATATGATATTTCCCAAGAACTATGGTCTGCTGAAATCGATGTAGGTCAAATTAGCCAAGTCATTCATAATCTAATTTTGAATGCAATTCAAGCGATGCCGAATGGCGGTACTTTACAAATCCACGCTAGTAATAAAGTGATTCTTGATGATTCAAAGTTGCCCTTGTTTCGTGGTAATTATATTGTGTTTAAAATTCACGATGAAGGGATTGGAATTCCAGAGAAATATTTAAGTCAGATTTTCGATCCCTATTTCACCACTAAGGAGAAAGGCAGTGGTTTAGGATTAGCAACTAGTTATGCAATAATTACCAAGCATGGGGGTCATATTACAGTCAAATCTGTCGTAGGAGTTGGTAGTACATTCAGTGTATTCATTCCCGCGATTTCTAAAATATTACTCAAAGAAGTTGGAACCATGGCGGATAATTTGGTTTATGGAACCGGTAATATCCTACTGATGGATGATGAAGAAATAATACGGAAAGTAGCTAAACGTATGATGGAAAAATTAGGGTATACTGTTACCACGACCATAGATGGAAATGAAACAGTGGATGCATATAGAACAGCTTTGAAATCGGGAAATCTTTATGATTTAGTTGTGTTAGACTTGACTATTCCAGGAGGAATGGGTGGAAGAGAAACTATTAAACAACTCAAAAAACTTAACCCTAACGTAAAAGCGGTAGTATCATCGGGATATAGCGTGGACCCAGTAATGTCAGAATTCAGAAAATACGGATTTCAAGGAATTATCGCTAAGCCTTACAAAATTGAAGATTTTAGCAAAGTGCTCGATTCGGTAATGAATAGCATCAATAGAATAGAATAAAAAATTGTTTTGGGGGAAATAAAAGAACAGAGACAGTTATCTTGGAGAAACAACAAAATTTATTTGGAATTTTGGATAGCTCTATTTACTTGGTGGAAAGGATCATAAAATTCACGCACCGATAGTCTAGTGGTTAGGATCGAAGCCTGCCACGTTTCGGAGCCGGGTTCGAATCCCGGTCGGTGCATACTCCTTCTTTTTCTTCTATAGGAAATAAGAGGTTCGCTTATTCTTTTGTTCTTAAGAACCGGGGGATATGGAAACCGCATTCGGGGCAGAATGCAGACCCTTCCGCAATATCTTTTTTACACTCAGGACATGATATTAATGATTCTACTTTTTTTGTCACTATTGATTGTGGCACACTAATTGATGGTGATATGTGGTTGAGGGATTCAGTGGATAATGATTCTGTAGTTGGTGCAGTTTTTTTCGTTCTTAAATGAACTGATCGAACTGAAATCCCTATTATACCGATGATCCACACGGTTCCTATTATAAGGAGTAATGGCAGTCCCATAATTATGGTAAATCTACCCATTGGAATTTCAAATACTACTTGAGGGATTTGGGTAGTGGCATTAATGTAATATAGTGTAAATTGATACTGGTATGAGTTGGGAACTACCATCCATTTTATTGGGACCATGATCTCTATTTGGGAATTATCATTCGAGATAATTAACACACTGGAATTAACTGGTAGAATTTTATCCGCATTATTTCCTAAACCCAATAAAGAATAACTCATGTTAATAGGAATGTTAGTTGAAATATTGAGAAGGAAGCGTGATCGAAACCAACCAAAAGATTGATTTTCCAAAATCTGCACCTCTATGAAACTAGGTTCTTGAAGATCAGAAGCATTATTAGGTTTTGATTCAACCTCAACCTCTTGACTAATCGGGACAATACTAATCAAAATTAAGACGAACAAGCATACGTCTATAAAAGTGCGCCGTTTGGAATTCGTAAAATCCTCTCCACTATTTATTAACATAAATAACGAATATATTACTTAAATAAAATTGCTTACACATAAGGAGTCAAATCGATAAATTCTTGAGATAAATTACCGAATTTCATCATGATACGGAGATTTTCCGTTATTTTTCCTATTTTAAACACCATTAACCCGTGCTCTTTACCTAGTTTTTGCACTGATTTGTAATCTGAAGAACGTACAGTTACTAAAAAAGCAGAAGTGAGATACATTTTCACAAACTCCACTAATTGAAATTCCTTAGTGATTAGATGAGGGGGGGTTTTAAGCCATCCAAGATCTAATACAGCTCCCTTTTTGGAATATTGGAGTAACAATATCAGTGTTCCAATTATTCCTCCATTGGAGATATCTTTCGAAGAAGAAACCAGTTTTCGGTGAGCCAATTTAGACATAATTTTTCTTTTTCTTAGTATTTCATCTTTTTCTTTGAATGTAACAGTATCCCAGTAATATTTACTGGATTTCCCTACATGACCATCAAAATCTGCTATCACCACAATCAAATCTCCATTTCTGGCTCCTCCTGCAGAAACATAATCTTCCTTTTTGATCTTTCCAATAACAGTGGCTGAAACTCCCACATTTGAAGTTTTATCAGACGTATGACCTCTTACTAATGGGATTTCAAATCGATGAGTTGCTTCCAATAAACCATTTAAAAGTTGTGTTCGTATTTCTGGTTGATCAGAACTTATAATAGAACTTGCTGCTATTGGAGTGCCTCCACATGAATAGATATCATCCGCTCCTGCCATAATAGCACTAAATCCGGCTGCCCAAGGTGATTTTTTGGAGAATTCCTCTGTGATAGAATCCGTTGTGATTAATAACAAGTCTTGACTGTTCTCATTAAAAATAATACCAGCGGCATCCTCTCCAATTGAACTAAAAACATGATTTGAGTGATAACTTTCCCGACGCACTTTATCCATAATTGGAAATAAAAGTGTCTTCCGTGTCAAATTTTCAAAATTCTGCAAATTTTCGATAAAACTCGCTAAAAAGGATCGATCTTCACTCATCTTTGCTCAACAATTCATATTTACGTAACGTGTTCTTTACCATTTATAGGAATACATCAAGTGAAGTGTTACCTAATAAAGTATTTTATCCTAACAATTTTTGCGGGTGTTGATGGATTATTTCATCAGAAGAAAAATTCCAAGAAATCTTAGTAACAATTCGAGGTGGTACGATTAGAGGTGTTGTTTTTTCCAATTATGATGAATTTGGATACCAAAACTTGTATTCCTTCCCTCCTGCAGTTGAAAATCTTGACACACATCTATCAATCCAAAGCTCTCTATTTAAGCAATGGCAATTAGAAAAAGACCAATTTTTCAAAAAGACATTTAATGGACCCGAAATACCCCCCATAAAACGTTTTGGTGGATTAAGTGACATAATGTTATTCACTGAACGAGATTTTCTTCAGATAGCCGTGAAAAGTATCAGTTTACTCATTGGAGAAAGGGTTCTGGATAAAGATCCTTCCCTTTTGAGGATGCAATTTTATGGGATATTACCCTACCCAGATTTTCAAGTTTATTCCTACACCTTCTTCCGGTTTTATTCAGTAATTGGAGAAAATATCCCGAGAGCATGCACATTTTCCCTCCTTATCGATAAGAATAAAAAGAACTTCATTTATGAACATCACAAATTTCTTCAGCAGTTGATTAATGATACAGTAAATTCACTCGTCGTTCATTTGGAACAAGGAGAATGGACATCGGAAAACATCTCTAAAGCAATTGTCGAAAAGCTACATGGTACGATCTTCCACTTTTTTCGAAGTTTGTCAAATCTTAGTAAGACAGATCAATTTATAGCACCTCTTACATCTTATAGGACTAAAAAAATCGTATTCACAGGGCTGAAACACAGTGAAATTAACAGATTTCTAATTTCTCTCAAACAATGCTCTGCTAAAAAACAAAGATCAGATATAGAAACAGAGATCCCTATTACTCGTCTTTTTGAGACAACAGTTTTACGATGGGACAGTAACGAAGATGGGGAAAGTTACTTGGACAATATTGATCTCCTCTACTATTTCGTGGATGGAACAGATGTATATAAGATAGAAGAAGATCAAATCTTTTATAGCAAGATTATCGAACACCTCGGCAAGAAGGAAATTAGGATTCCTATTTTAGTAATTATATCCAAAAATGGTGAAGATATAATAGATTCCCTCGCCTCACACCAAACTATCTTACGGATAAAAGAACAATTTCAAAGCTTCACATCGAAACATGAGTATCAAGTACGATTTTTCGAGACTGATAAATTCTCCCCATCTGCATGTTTATCAGTTTTTTCGGAAGGATTATCCTTGCTAATGGGCACCCAAAATGACATAACTCCTATTCTAACAAGATTTTCTGATAAGTGGAATGTACCTGCATTATTTTTATATAATCAAACCGGCTTAGCCTTCTCTAAATATATCTCAAAGAACTTGAGCATGAACTATCCCTCTCCCCAAGGCATCGAATTAACTGGCACTAACCTCGTTTCAATCTTTGATATCAGTAAACCATTGGGTCATAAATCCCCTAATTCTGAAATTTCTGTAGAGATGGGAAAAAATTACAGCGCAATTTTGAAAAAAATCAATTGGTTTATTCCTTTTTATATTCTTGCTTTCACTTCCCGTTCTACATCAGAATTTGATATTGCCAATCTTAATGTATTGGGCATGGAACTGATTGATCTATTTGGGAATAAATCAAATATAAGTTTTCCATATAAAGATCATGGTAAAAAAACCGAAGTTTGGTAACTATGTGGTTGCATTAGG
Source organism: Promethearchaeota archaeon (assembly GCA_016933055.1). Lineage (GTDB taxonomy): Archaea > Asgardarchaeota > Lokiarchaeia > Sigyniarchaeales > Promethearchaeaceae > AMARA-1. The sequence goes on from JAFGBS010000019.1 coordinate 20,925, forward strand.
GGAATTGATGTTACGTCTAAAATCACCCTTAACCCAGCGCTTTTTACAAAATTCCCTCTTTGAAGCAACATTTGGCGGTGCTGAAGCGAATTTTCTTGCTTCACTTTCAAATTATAATGTTCCAACCCGTTATATTACGTGTTTACCAGATAACGATATCGCTAAGAATGCATTGAGATTTTTGCACTCTCTGAATATTGATACGTCTTGCATTTCCTTTTCAGAAGGAAGAATGGGTCTTTATTATTTAGAACAAGGATCAGGTCCCCGACCTTCACAGGTCATTTATGATCGAGCCTATTCGAGCATTTCTCAGTCAAAAATTAACCAATTTCAATGGGATGCTGTATTTGCTGATTCATCGTGGTTCCATACTACCGGAATTACCGCTGCGTTGTCACAAAATACGGCCGATCTATGTGAATATGCCATGAAAGAAGCAACGAAAAGAAATATGAAAATCTCCTGTGATTTAAACTATCGGAAAAATTTATGGAACTATGGCAAAACTCCAAAGCAAATTATGAAAAAATTACTCTCTTACGTGAATGTTGTAATTGCGAATGAAGAAGATATACAAAATACATTAGAACTGGATAGGTATGATGAATCAGAGAAAATTAGTGCACATAAATACCAACGACTAGCTGAAAATGTTGTGGATGAATTTCCGAACATTGAAGTAGTCGCGATTACCCTACGAGAAAGTTTCTCGGCAGATTATAATGAATGGGCAGCACTTTGTTATGTTTCAGATCATAAGAAAGTGTATATATCACAAAAATACCAATTAAAGAACATTATAGACCGAGTAGGTGCTGGAGATGCGTTCGGTGCTGGTTTTATCTATGGATTGCTGATGGAAAAGACGTATCAAGAAGCATTAGAGTTTGGAGTTGCTGCAAGCGCATTGAAACATACTATTCCAGGGGATATTAACCGTGTAACAGCACAAGAGGTAGAAAATCTCATTGGTGGCACAGGATCTGGAAGAGTGGTAAGATAAAATGGGGAAAACAAAAAAAATAGCTTTAATTACCGGTTCCATTCGAGGAATTGGAAAAGCAATAGCAAAAGAGATGCACTCCCTTGGCTATTCTCTCATAATCAATGGGGTTTCCCAACATTCTTTACCCGAATCATATTTAGATGAGTTTTCGGGATCAAAAGAAACTATCCACTATATTCAAGCAGATATATCCATTGTCGAGGATAGACAAAAATTAGTGGAAAAAATCATCCAGCTTAACCGAATTGACTTATTAGTAAATAATGCTGGTGTTGCTCCTAAGGAACGTAATGATATATTAGTAGCTACGGAAACCAGTTTTGACCGAGTTATGAACACAAACTTGAAAGGTCCATATTTTTTAACCCAACAAGTAGCCCAACTCATGATTCAGTTCAAAAACAATCACTTAATTGACTATAATCCAAAAATAATCAATATTGGTTCAAATTCTGCCTACACATCCTCACCCAATCGAGGAGAATACTGTCTATCCAAGGCAGGAATGGCAATGATGACTAAATTATACGCCGATAGACTTTCAGAATTTAACATTCCTGTTTTTGAAGTTCGTCCGGGTATTATAAAGACTGACATGACAAAATCTGTCGAAAAGAAATATGATACTCTATTTAAAGAGGGAATAACTCCTTTTTCGAGGTGGGGTACACCCATAGATGTAGCAAAATGTGTCAGTGCAATCGTTCAAGGGTACTTTCCCTATAGTACAGGTCAAGTCTTTAATGTAGATGGAGGGTTCCACCTAAAGCGATTGTAGGGATTAAAAATGATCTTGGATGGACATACTCTTTATCGCATTAATACTTTAGTTATAGGTTCAGGCACAGCAGGTATGAATGTAGCTATACATTTTGTAGAAGAAGGTGGATCTTCTGATGATATCCTAATCGCTACTGAACTGCTTGGGGGTGGAACCTCATTTAATGCAGGATCAGATAAGCAAACCTATTACAAACTTTCTTTGGCAGGCAATCAGTCTGATAATATTTACAAAATGGCAGAAACTTATTGGAATGGCGGTTCCATGCATGGAGATATTGCCTTAATTGAATCTGCAAATTCAGTACGGGAATTCATGCATCTTGTCTCATTGGGGGTACCGTTTCCTACTAACAAGTATGGTGAGTATGTTGGATACAAAACCGATAACGATCCATTACAAAGAGCGACATCGGCAGGACCCCTAACTTCAAAATTAATGGCCGAAGCATTACTAAAAAGAGTAACACAATTAGGAATTCAAATTTGCAATGAAGTATATTGCTGTAAGATTTTTGATTTAGGTTTGCAAAAACTCGTTATTGGCTTTCAAATTGATGATCTTTTTCAAGATATCTCTAAAAACTTTATGAAAATCGTTAATCGGAACTTAGTTCTATTTATTGTGGATAACCTTATAGTTGCTACGGGAGGTACTAGTTGTATCTATAGACATTCGGTTTATCCAAAGAGTCAGTGGGGGAGTTTAGGTGTATTGATCGATTACGGTTGTGAAACTCAAAATCTCACTGAATCTCAGTTCGGGATCGCTTCTACAAAAGTTCGTTGGAACCTTAGTGGTACCTATCAACAAGTTCTTCCAACTTATCGCTCATATGGGGAGAAGGAAACGATTAGGGATGCTGTAGAATTCCTAAATCCATGTTTTCAAACTAAATCCCATCTTCTTAATGCTATTTTTCTGAAAGGTTATCAATGGCCGTTTAATGTGGAACGGATAAGTGACTATGGTTCCTCTCTAATTGATCTCTTAATTTTTAAAGAAATTACACAGAAAGGACGAAAAGTAGTATTAGATTATACTACGAATCCGTGCAATCTATCCATTAACCAAATTTTGGAATTACTTGACGAGGAATACGCGAATTATCTACTGAAATCGAAGATTACTGCAGATCCTTTATATTCTACTCCCATTAGTAGACTTCGGAAAATTAATCCTAAGGCTTATGATTTATACTTGTCTCGGGGGATCGATCTGGAGCGGGAACAATTGGATATCTCAGTCTGTGCCCAACACAGCAATGGAGGAATCTCGGGTGATATTTGGTGGGAATCTTCCAGACCAAGAGTTTTTGTAATTGGAGAAGCAAATGGAAGCCATGGAATTCATCGGCCAGGCGGTGCTGCACTTAATTCTGGTCAAGTAGGAGGTTTAAGGGCAGCTTTGAAAATTCTGCATGAGTATTATCCCCAACAAAAACAGGAAAAATTTGAATTGGACTCTCAGCATATCTTGGAATTGGTTAATGGGTACTGTAATTTGATAGCTGAAATAATTCACCATAAATCCAACAAGATTTACCCTTCTCATGTACTTGAAATCATACAGAACCGTATGGCGAAATATGGATTTATACTTCGAACAGATTCGAATTTGAAAACGGAAGTTGGAAAAATAGATCATGAAATTCGCACCTATTTTTCAAGGTTATCACTTCAGAATCCAACGTGGGGAGAATTTATATATTCTATACGAGTGTATGATGCGTTAATCACCCATGCTGCATATTTACATAGTATTCTTACCTACATTGCTGAAAAAGGGGGAAGCAGAGGTAGCTATATTATTGACCAATCAGGAAACCGCATTCCACATAATCCAACGCTTGATGAATACATTGTGAAAATCCGGTGGAATTTGGAAGAAAATTCTAGAAATTTTTCTTCGTTTTTAGAAAAGCGAAAAAATATTCCTCAAGATGAAGATTGGTTTGAAACTGCTTGGCACGTATTTGATTCCGGCGCAGTATTTAAAGAAGAATGATATATTGAATATACAAAACCACATAGGAGAAAAACTCTAATATATACGTAAGTGAAGGGTGATGATGAAGAGCGATCCAAATATGCTTAAACTTTGCGTTATGGGAGAAGGAGGGGTAGGAAAAACCACTCTGGCGAACCGTATATTAACGGGAGTATTCAATCCGGCGACAAAGATGACCATAGGCATAGATTTCCACTTATTTCAAATGCAAATCTTGGATCCACGTACCTCTGATGAAAATTTGCTCCCAATTTCTCTCGCGATTTGGGATTTTGGTGGCGAGGATAGATTTCGATTCATGTTACCTCGATTTGTGAAGGGAGCGAACGGGGGTCTTTTACTATTTGACCTGACCAGATATAGTACAACAAAATATTTGAAGGAATGGTTGAACATTTGGAATGAAAATGCAGAACCCCATACTCCATTGTTTTTAGTTGCTTCCAAACATGACAAAATTAATCCCACGTCTCAAAATATGATAGAAGTACAGATAAACGAATTGAAGAAATCTCTAAACATCCAAAAACATTTTCTAATCAGTTCTAAAAGTGGATTTATGGTGGATACTTTAATTGATTCAATTGCGAAAGATATGTGGCTATTCAAAAATAATATCAAAATATCGCTAACAGAATAAATTTATCTTGTTTTTACGCTTAGTACAAATTACAAGCAAGTTGCAGATGGTTTCAATGGGAAAAGAATTAACACAAGAAGAGAAAGAAATTACCAAGCGTCAAAAATTAATCGAGGGCTGGGATCAACTCGCATTAAAAAATAGCACTGTATTTATTGCAGGTGTTGGAGCACTTGGATGTGAAATTGCAAAAGACTTAGCCCTTTGTGGTGTTGGAAAACTGATTTTATGCGATTTGGATACAATTGAAACCTCAAATCTATCTAGACAAATGTTGTTTTATAAAGGAGATGAGGGTCGACCTAAGGCAGAAGTTGCAGCTGAAAGAGTAAAAAGAATGAACCCTTTTATAGAAATTCAATATTATTTTAAACCAATCCAAGAACTTCCCATGGAATTGTATAAATCTTGTGACCTCATCATAGCAGCCTTAGATAACTTTAAAGCTCGTATTGATCTTAACAAAATCTGTTTGGATCTGAAGATACCAATGATCGATGGTGGTACACTTGGAATGGAAGGTCATGTTCAAGTAATCATTCCCGAAGGAACTGTGGACAGTTCTGGAAATCTTCTGGAATATGGGAATCAATCCCGAATGATTGACACTCTCACTCAAAATAAATTATGGGAACTGGAAGAGTCGAAATATCCGGGCTATTTCGCTGCGATGCGACAAATAGAAGAATTGGAAGAAAAAATAGAACGATTAACTAGTGTGTTTATAGAACCTGTAGTAGAAAAAATTCGTACACAGACTGCCAAGGAACTTCAGTCCCATTCTAACAATAATTATACTCCTTGTTATCGGTGTGCTGTCCCGGTACCCCCTCCAATGGGCAAAATGGCTGCTGCTTGCACCCTTAAAGGTATACCACGGAATAGAATACAATGTGCATTACGAGCTGAAGTGTTATATCATAATCGAGAAGATAAAGATGTTGATTTCTCGAAAATGGAAGAAGTACAAAAACTGACCCAAATCGCTCAGAAGGAATTGGACTCACTTCGAACCCGTGTATTAAGTGAAGGAATTAGTCCTGAAGAACAATCTCTCATTAGTACAGAGGAAATGGAAGAACGGAAAAAAAATATTAAAATTACCTTTGGACCAGATTTCTCTCCGGAAGATATGGAAAATATTCTACAAAATAAAATGCCTGCGATTCAAACAGTAAGCTCTGTGATTGCATCAATTGAATCTCAAGAGGCTCTAAAAATTTTATTTCGGATGAAAGGCATTGATGTGGGGGAGATTATGGATCCTCCCTATGTGAATTACAATGGGGTTTTTGGTCAATTTGATGCCATTCCCTTATCCCGCCGCGATGATTGTGTAGCATGCGGAAAAATCGTAGGTGTGGAAAATTTAAGCCTCTTAGTACCTAAAGATGCTACATTTGACACTTTATTTGAATTGATCAAATCTCAGAAATATAACATGAATCCGGATAAATGGTCCATAAGCAACCCAATTACGAAAGCCTATGTTTATCTACCGGGAAATCCCAAATCACCCGGGTTAAAGGATGAAGTCGCACAAAGTGGCATTGAATCCGGAACTTTTTATACATTTTCCACAGCACCTGCTAATGCAATCGATGGAATCCATACATTCAACATACGAATTGAATTTGCTGAATAACGATGGTAAATTTTGAGGATATTGTAGACAAGTTGCGTTGTAAGCGTCTGTTCATTTTTGATTTCGATGAAACCTTAATTAATTTGAATGTTGATTGGGAGCAATTAAAGAAAGAACTCTCAAAATTGGTTAAGGAAAGATTTGGAATTACTATGAATTTTACTCCCATTATGGAAAAATTAGAGTACTTGAAAAATCAGATCACCGAGGAGGAGTATTCCTCCATTATGAATCAACTCAAACAAGGAGAGATAAATGCATTACAAACAAAATCCACTATCCAACCGGTAGGTCTTGAATTACTAAAAGAAATTCATTCAAATTTGATCCAAAAGTCACAAGAATCCAGATATATTACAATCCTTTCGAATAATTATACAGATACTATTCGGATGGGTGCTAAAAAATATGGGATTGATAGATTTATAGCATCGTATGTAGGGCGTGATATGGTAACGAAAATAAAACCTGAGATCGAAGGAATAGAAAAAATACATAAGCAATTCCCAGATGTAAAGAAATCAGAAATTGTGTATTTTGGGGATAGTGAAAAATATGATAAAATGGTTGCACTGGCATATGGCGTAGACTTTTTTTTAATTAAAAGTTGATGGAAAATCCATTTTTTTATAAGTCCCAATAAATAAATTTCAGTAACTACTAAAGTACAACGATAAATCGCATGACAGATAAGAACGAAAAAAAGAAAAAGAAGAAGAGAAGATCGCGAAAATCAGACAATCCCGATGAATTTGATGAGAAAGATGTGATCGATGACGATGACGATGACGATCCGATGAAATATTTCCAAAAAATGATGGATAGCTTGGGCAAGAGAATGGGTGTTGATTTTTCAAAAGTAGTACGGGATTTAATGAAACAATTCTACCCCGATATGGAAGATATGGATGAGGAAGAATTACAAAAGTTTATGAAAGAAAACCTTGCTCGAATGGGAGCTAAACCTGTGGTATTTGGATTTAATATGACTCCTGGTAAGGATGGATTTCCAAAATTTGAGCGTTTTGGAAATGTAGAACCCAAACCTTACGGTGAAACGGTTGTCAAGGACGAAAGAGAACCCTTAGTAGATATTATGGAAGAGGAAAATGAAGTTATTGTAGTAGCAGAGATTCCTGGATGTGCTAAGGAAAATATTGAATTAAAGGCTACGGATTCGTCATTAACTATTATTGCATGTGATGAAGAAGATGTGAGAAAATATAATACTACAGTAGATCTCCCCTCTAGCATCAATCCCGATCATGCTCGCGCGCGATATCGAAATGGAATTTTAGAAGTTAAATTAGAGAAAGTTCAAGGGAAACATAAAGGGAAAAAAATCTCTGTGGATTGAACAATATTTTATTTTTCTATTTTATTATGAAGATTTCTCGGTCAATACTAATCCTATGATATTAAAAATAAGAAGAAAGAAATAACGACAAGAAAATCTACGAAATTTAGATCAATAACATCCCCACATTATACTTATACTACCTACTTTTATTTTAGAAAGATCATAGTTGTAGATAATCTTAAAGGTCACAAATTTCTATTATCTTTTTGTAAAGACTGTAAAGAGTGAAAATAAGACTGATTTGTCATGTCATACGAGAACATTTCAGAGGAAGAGAAAGAACTCTACCTCGAGGTTTTAAGGGAAGGAACCACCCCCTTTGATAGATTTGTAAGTCGTGGAGATATAGAAGACGTAATAGACATCCCTCGAAGCCGTCAAACTATCGATCGGAACGTTTTCCGAGCTGTGCAGCAGACCCAATTGGATCAATCAACACGATTAATTCCCATTCTCGGAGCTGCGGGTACGGGTAAAACACACGCCTATTGGGCTTATAAGGATCGAGAGCGCAAAATGCTCATAACTGATGATACCGCGGAAGAACTTGTTTATGAAGGACCTAGTGGATGGACGATTGTGTATGTTCCAAGCCCACCTGCGTCGATTCGTATTTTATTACATGTTTATTCCTGCATAATTGATGAAATGGGTGCAGATATTCTCAAGATCGTATCCGGTAAATTAGTAAAGAAGTGGGGCGGTAAAAAGAAAAAGCATTTAGGATTATTTGGTTCAGCAGACATTGAAGAAGTGATTCAGGCTGGCATACGAAACTATCCGGGAGTGTTCGCGGATTGCGTGAAAGCCTTAGTTATTTACGAAATGGATAAAGACAGAAAAGTGCTTGCTGAACGTTGGCTACTCGGAGAGGATTTAGATGAAGAAGAATTGGACATCCTTGGTATTAACTCGGTTATTGAAGAAGATGATATTTGTCTTGCAATGATCAAACTCCTAACTGAACATACTGATAAAACAATTGTTTTATATTTAGATGAGTTGGAATCCCCATACCGAATGCATGGTCCCGATGCTGAACGAAAATTTTTGGAAATAATCAAACGGTTATATAATGAAGTCAAAAATCTGGTTATAATTATCGCCGTATTGAAAGAAATCTGGCCACGTATTTTAGAAATTGCAGATATGCCCTTGCGATCGCGAATGGAACCAGAACATGAACTTCAAAACTGGACCCATGATGATCTTAAACTATATTTTGCTAAATCTATGCTCCATTTCTGGAATCAGAATAATCTCAATCCACCAACATATCCATTATTTCCTCTAAATGACCAAGTATTGAATTCGATTTACCATAAAACTGATGGAAATCAGAGGTCTATCATTAAACTCATACGGATATTTGTAGATAAAATTATTTCTGGTGAGATGACCCTTGAAGAACTCATGAAAGACGAATCCATTGTACCTGTTGCCAAACCGGAGTTGTTTAAAAGCGAAATTGATGAAGAAATCAAGAAACTCGCAGCAGAAGCGAAAAGCCAGGGTTCAACCAAAGAATCTCTAGCAGAAGCAATTGAAAAAATGATGCAGGAGGAAGATTTTATAATTGAGGTAAATCAACCTTCCGTTGCAGCTGCGGCATTGAAATGCATTAAAATAATAGGAGATAAAAACAAATACGATTATAATGTGGATTTGGAATTTAAATTCCCATTAGGTCGTCGTAAAGTAACTCTCGCAGGTTTAGTAACCTATAATAATCGTAGAATAGCACTTGAAGTACCTGCTGTAAAAGATTTTGATCGATCAGGGGGAGTTGCTGCATTTTATGCTGCTCAACGCATTCAAAACGCAATTATGCAAAACCAAATTGATGAAGCCATACTTATCGTTCCCGAAAACACCAAGGGTCAAAAATATCAATCGATTTTAAGTCAATATTCTCAAATTAACATAATCGAGCTAGATAATGAAGACGGTGAAACATTATTACGAGGAGCTGGAGCAGGAAAACCTTCAGTAGAGGGTTATGAAATTGCACAAATAATATTTCCAGAATTACCAGATTACACACCTGAAGAAGAATCGGCTGAGTAATTGTTATTTTATTTCCTTTTTTCTTTTGTAAAAATTCGACGAATTAGTTTTGCTAGTCCTGTTTCTTCATCGTAGGAAATGAGGTTCGCCTTCCGTAAGTCAAACACTGCACGCAGTACCATTGCCCCTGATATGCCTGTCGCTCCTTTAATTTCATCTTTACTCATTTCTTCCTTATCTCCATGTAATAAATCTAAAATTCGGTAATGAGGTGTTGCGTCATAAATTTCACTGATAAGAACTCCATAAATCTTCAGTAAATTCTTTATCTCCTCTAAATCAAACTCTTTCCGTTGAGCAGCCGTGGCGATTTCTTGAAAAGTCTTTAATTCTTCTTTTAAAATCTCATATTCTTGCAATAGTTCTTTTTGTTTCGAGGTTAATTCTCCAATTTTTACTTCTTTTTCCTTGGATTCTATCTTTAAAATACGTGCTTCGGTTTTTAACTCATTTTTCTCTAATTCCAAAGAATCTTTCATATTTTCTATATCTTGTTTCTCAGAACTTAGTCGATTTATTTCTTCTGACAGTCGGATTTTTTCCTCTTCTAATTCATTTTTTTTTTGTTCCAATTTTTCAAGATTAGTTTTTGTTTCAACTAATATTTGTGAAATTTCAGTGAAAACATTGCTTAATTTTTCTTCTGTAATACCCATGTAGGTGATAGCTCGTTCTATCTTGTCAATTTCGTTTTTCATAATGTAATATCTCCCGATTTTTTATTAATACTAACCCAAATCGAGATTATATTTGTTGTGTTTTTATCTTGGTGATGAAATACTTTCATTCAGTTAGGTCCCGAAACTCAAAAGATAATACTTGGGGAAAACGTTTATAGAGCAATTTATCTAATGTATTTAGTGATATTATCTTATTATATTTGTCGGAAGCGACAGAATTAATAAAATGGCATAATTCGATGGCACGTTCCGACAAAAGTCAAAATATCACACACAAAAATGAGGGCTTAAAGTGAAACCAGATCTGTATAGTAGTCTTGGTGCATTTTCGAACAAAACTCGGATGGAAATAGTACGATTATTATTCCAAATCGGCAATCCCGTTGGTTTTACAAAATTGATGGAAGGGATCGGGTGTGATCCCGCAAATTCCTCCAATCTTGCAAATCATTTAAAAAAATTAGTAGAATTGGGTTTAGTTGAAAAAGATTCCAGTACCTATGCTCTTACCAAGTTAGGACTACAACTTTATGATCAAATTGATGGTATCGAAAAAACAATAGAAGAACATAACAAGGATATACTAGTACGTACTTCCGATTTCTGTTTTGAGTCTTTTGATGAGAGAAAAATCACTGAAAATCTTATTAGAGAGGCTGATTTTTCGGAAGAAGAAGCCTTTTCTCTTGCAAAAATCGCAAAGCGTAAATTATTAACTGCAGAAATCACCTATCTAACAGCTCCCCTCATCCGTGAGTATATGAATGTCATTTTATTGGAGGAAGGAAAAGAAGAGGCACGACATAAACTTACACGTTTGGGATTACCTCCGTTTGACGTAAAACAGTTACTACATCAAGGGAATTTTGAAACAAGTATAATGCTGTATAATGAACTTGGAAAACACATAATGGAACAATTCCTTCTTTTAAACCTCTTACCTCAAAGATTTGCTGATTTTTACCTATCTGGCAAGCTATTTTTTCTTCATCCTGAAAGTTGGGGATTGATTCCCCTCGAAGTAGTTATTCCAGGAGAAAAGTTTACAAAAATTATAATAGAGATGTGTGAAGAATATGATCCAGATGATCCAGAGGAACAGCCCTCATTAAACCAGTTCCTTCCCCTAGTGATTAATAACTTTTTTGAATATCTTCGTAATTTCTTTAGCGGTGGTGCGGTAATTACAGAATTTGAATACGTTCTACGGGAACTTCATTTCCACTTCAAAAAGTCACAGGCAGCAATTCTAGATTTATTATTTGAGATGATTCCTTCGCTTAAAATCCAATACTCCCATGATAAACGTACAAATCATAGCAAGATTTGGGAGCTTTGGATTGAAATTGATCTTAACAATTTAGACACATACAGTGATGAAATTGAATGCATTATAAATAAATATCATGAAGATATTCGAAAATGTTCACCAGATTTTTCAAGTGGATTAATATACAAACCCAATCTTATAATGAATTTCTCACCCCAATGTAAAACTATTATTCTGGACGCAAAACAGTTCACTGATCTACCCGAAATTTACCAAAAAATATTGGAAATTTCGCAGTCTCATAATATAACGATTATATCCCCACCTGCGCTTAAAAGTCAAAAATTTAAAAAAATGATAATCACTCCCCACTTGAATCCAATATATATCGATAACACTTCCGAATCTATACTAGTATTGGATAAAATATATGTAAACCTCCCAAAGATCATCCAAATCAGTGAAAATCCTCCAACCTCCCATAGTTCAAGAGTAGCGTGTGCATTTACGACCAAGAGTTCTTTTTCTTTAGATAAAACTAAAGAAGATATCGAGAGAGATATTAACAAATTCACTGAAACTCTAAAAGAATGGATCTGCCATGCAATCAACCTTTTTGACGAGAAAATGGCTCTTATATCGAAAAATATCGGGAAATTCAAACTGTGGAACTCCGTATCCAAAAAGGTGTTTAACAGGGATCTATTCCAAAAACCGACGGATTTAATTGATTATGATGGACACATCCCTATATTTTGTGGGATTTGTTTAAACGGTTTAACAGAAACAGTGCAATATTTCACAGGATTTTCAGCGGATAAACACTCGGAATCATTCGCATTTTTAACCAAAATACTTTCTACAGTTTCCAATTTATTGAAAAGTAATTCACAACCGAATGGTGTTAGCTATGTACTGAGTCAAGCCCACCTAGACAATTACCTCCATGTTAGATTTCACCAAGATTCGAGTTTAATACATTATTTGATGCAAAACAAGATATCACTGGAAAATGATCAAGAAAATCAAAACAAAGATAAATCGGTGTATGCTCATTCAGTATTTAACAACCATACCGTTTATAATTTGAAAAAACTCGCTCATAATTTCAAAATATATCAAAAAGATATGGATCTTGCGTATCTAAATATTGATATTACCCACCCATTAGAAACCTCGCATTTATTGGGTTCATTTAAGACTATTTTAAGGAATCGAATCCATTCATTCGGGTTCTCACGGATTATAAATTACCAACATTCATCTTTATATCGATATGCTGGCTCTTACAAACCCCTTTCCTATTATCATTCCCCCATTCAAGAACTAATCCGACAAAAACCTACAAAGTGAGTTATTTACCCCTTTTTGATTCCCTTTATAATCCTAGTAAATACATCCCAAGATGTTTGGGTGATTTGGGAAAGATTCATTGCTGAATGCAATTTGAACTGTATACTCGGTATGTGATATCGTTCCATAAGCTTGTAACACAAAGTATTTCTGAAATAAGGTTGATTGAGCTGGATTTCTTCTTTCATGCCATTACAATACCTGATCAAGAGCTTTACAATCTTCTGGTAGAGGTTGCGAGCCTTTTTATTACTTAATAAATCTACAGGATAAATGTAAGGACGTATAGTTTTATTATCTTGGAAAAAGGAATGCATTTCTAAGTATAAATTAGGTTTGTTTTTCTCTAAGTATTTCCAAATATGCTGATTTTCTTCTGGCATATCATCAGTATTCTCAAACCACGCAAAAAAGGGATTCTCACCTTTAGAGTTGACCATATTGGTTCCCAATATCATACCATCTGGATTTTGAAAAAATATACATTCTAGAGAAAAATGAGATAAAAAATCATCCCAAAATTCTGCACCTTTGTTTAAGAACTCTTGTAAAATTGTTAACGTAGCAAAATCTCCACATTCATTTGGTTGTGGAGAACCTGCAATGAGAATCTTGCAACAGTTGTCTTGAGTTTCACTATCGGATTTTATCTTAAGAGAATATATGGAATTACGCATCGGAGATAGTCCTATTTGTGTCAATTTTAAGAAAGTGGGATATAGTTCAGCCAAACGCTCAATTTCATCGAGTAATTGTGAATATGGAAAAGCTAACATATTAGAAATTATGAGTTTCTGATAAGATTGGAGTAAGAGATTGATAGACATGCTTTGAGGTGTTGCTCGAATGGTATCACGGGGAAGTTTCTCCGGTAAGATTTGCTTATTAGGAGAGAATGTCCATAGAGAAGGATTGAGACTAAATTGCCATCCTTTCCATACATCATCATAATCCGCAATTGCTGTAACAGTAACATGTTGGGGATCCTTTTGTAGATTCTCAATTTGGAATTTAAAATAATAAGCTTGATTAGAATAATTCTCTCCAGGATCCCTTTTCGGTTCGAAACTGTAGATATCCCCCGGATATTTTCTAAAATTTATTGCATTACCCCCTTCAATTTCCGAGGTAAGCAAGAATTTTCTATCTTTAAATTGACGTATTGGTTCCATATGCATTATGAATTCTAGATATAAAGTTATTAAAGTTCTCTATAGTATAATGGTATTATGCAAGATCAAAAAAACGATGCTGCAATGAGGCGTATAGCTTATTTTTCCATGGAAATTGGAGCCCATAGTGATATTCCTACTTATTCTGGGGGATTGGGAGTACTAGCGGGTGATACTATACGCAGTGCTGCTGATTTAGAGATTCCAATGGTAGCTGTAACCCTATGCTATGATAAAGGTTATTTCTTCCAAATTATTAACGGAGATGGATATCAAGTCGAACACGAGATCCGTTGGGATTTTTCTGACACGTTCGATCTACTTCCTAAAATCATTGATTTAGAAATTCAAGGAAAAAAAGTCAAATTAGGTGCATGGAAATACGAAGTAAAGGGGGAGCACGGTTGGACTATTCCAGTGTATTTATTAGATACGGATGTAGAGGGTAATGAACAATGGCAACGAAATTTCACTCACGTTTTATATGATTCTACACCATTTCAGCGTATCGTTCAAGAAGTGATTTTAGGTATTGGGGGTGCTAAATTATTAGAGGAGTTGGGTTATAAAAATATTTCAACGTATCATATGAATGAGGGACATGCAGCATTTCTTACATTATATTTATTTAATAAATTCAAAGGGGATTTGAAACGTGTAAAAGAAAAATGCGTTTTTACAACTCATACTCCTGTACCAGCGGGTCATGATCAATTCGATTATAATTTAGTAAAAGATGTTCTACGGGGTCAAACACCCGATGAAATCAGAAAATATGCCGGACAAAATGATCTCAACATGACAAAGTTAGCGCTTTCTATGTCTCGTTATATTAATGGAGTATCTAAAAAACATGGAGAAGTTAGCCGAAATATGTTCCCGGGAACTAAAATTGATTATATTACAAATGGTGTCCATTCAAGATTTTGGACAAATCCCCACCTCACCAAAGTATTGGATTCTTTTGAAACGGACGAAATACATTGGGCTGATTCCTGGTTTGATAAAATATGGAAACTTGATGCTGATGACTTATGGCGTGCTCATACCAAAGCTAAATACGATTTATTGGATTACGAAAAATCCAATCACTATGTACTATTCGATCGTGAAATTCTAACTATAGGTTTCGCGAGAAGATTCACGGGATACAAACGTGCAACCTTAATTTTCAATGATCTTGAGAAACTGGCAAAGATCGCTGAGAAGAAAATTCAGTTTTTGTTTGCCGGGAAAGCCCATCCTCGAGATGATTATGGAAAATCTCTCATTAAAATGATTGATGATTACTCGGAAGTATTATGGAATAATTATCGAATTAAAGTCGCTTTTCTTGAAAATTATGATATGGATCTTGCAAAAATAATGATTAGCGGTTGTGATGTGTGGCTAAACAATCCTATCCGGTATCGAGAAGCAAGCGGAACATCGGGAATGAAAGCAGCACATAATGGATTATTGAATTTAAGCGTTCTTGATGGATGGTGGATAGAAGGATATAAAATGGACCCCCTTGCGGGATGGGCTATTGGACCAGCGCCTGGAGAACCCGGGTGTGAGGAAAACAACGATAGAGTAGAAGCTCAAAATATTTACACCTTACTGGAAAAAGAGGTAATTCCATTGTATTATAAAAATCGTTCTGAATGGATTAATCGTATGAGACACGCAATCGCCTTAGGATCTTATTTCAATACTCATCGAATGATCCGTGAATATGCAGATAAAGCATATAACTTGATAGAACAACCTCGATGGACTACTAGCGAGTTATTATGAACTTTTCACTCCATTTGATCAATTATATAAACTTAAAACGCATCACCATAAAACATGGCAGATCCGGAACTCATCTCAACTATCTTTGAAGGTAGTTTGATTTTTCTCATCGGAGTGTTTTTACTATTTATATTAATAAAATATCGGAAAGGAAAAAGTAAACTGAAATTACTGGTATTTTGGATTTTCTTTTTCATTTTACTAGCATTTCTTTTAGTATTCATATCTCGATTAACATATTATAGATTAGATGTGGAAAATTATCCAAATTTATTAGCACGATGGTTTTTATTAAGGATTGGATGGTATCGTTTCTCATTTGCTTTAATTATAGTTTCCACCTATTTTTCCTTTCTTCTCAAAGAAGCAATTTTCGACTCTAAACGTAACCGAGGAATGCATGTATTTATAGTATTGCTTGGTATTGGTGGGATCATATTTTCTATTGCCAGCCCTTCGACCGCAGCGTTATCGGATACATCTTACCATCTAGGCATCTTTTTGACAGTATTCTTGTATGTCTTTATAGTGTACATAGAATTCATAATCAAATCGACTAAGCTTTACAGACATATAGAAAAAACGGATAAAACCTACCGAAATGCGATCCTTTCATTGATAATAATGGCTTATTGTTTCATATCGACTATGTTGATGTTTGTGTTCGATCGAATATTTTTTGAAGACCCCTATTCAATATTCTACTATCTTGCTGATGTATTGATTCTAGTGGGAATTGTATTCGCTTATTTTGGATATGTAAAGCCAAAGGCATGAAAACTAGGGAAACAAGGAAATTAAAAAATTTTTTTTATTTGGTTTGAGTACTTTGAACTTTCATCACAAACTCAAATAACTTCTTAGCAGCTGCATTTTTTTCAAAATGTTCCCGTATTGGAATTAAAAATTCATTAAGAATTCGAGCAACATTGGGTTTTAAATCCATAGGAGTCAATTTTCCTGCCGCATAGTCATCTTCTAAATCTTGATATCTCGAATATGTAAAATTTCCTCCGTATTTTTCAGATCGTCTGATTTCAAACTCACTTTCTTTCTCAAATATGATATATTTCGTGTATTCTAAAATGGGATTTCCATCAATTTCTTCAGGTGGGCACCAAGCTTTTTTTATTTTTGCCTCGATTTCTTCTTTTGTGTCTAACATAAACACAGCCGAATTCGGATTAGATTTTGACATTTTCCGTTCGATTGCACGTTCTATAGCATCCAATTCCGAATCTGGGGGCGGCTGAATTAAACCTGCTAACATATGATGATGGACAGCAATGGGTTTAGGTCGATTGAAATGTTTAGCGATCTCCCGTGCAAGCATATTTACTTTTCTTTGATCCATACCCAGTTGACAAATATCTACATCCATGTAAAATATGTCCGCACATTGCATCATTGGATACAGAACTTGGGAAGTTAATAATTCATCCGTATCTTTTCTGCCCATAATTTGAGTGCATCTCAAAGTACGGTTTAGGGTCGTTTTCATACTGATATTTAGGACGGTCTCCCAGTATTTCGATTTCTTCACTAAATCGGAAGCCCAGATAAATTCCACATTCGACAAATCCATACCACATGCTTTCCATACTTCGACAAAATATTTTCCCACCTTTTTTATCGTCTGAAGATTTCCATCAAACTTCTTGTTTGCTGCCGCATGCCAGTCAGCTACTAGGAATTTGAATTTAATACCCGCTTGTATCAATTTATTGACATTTATAGCTCTTAGAAGTCCTTGTGCAATATGTATTCTACCACTGGGTTCAAATCCATCATACGCGTAAATTGGTTCCCCCGACTTGAGCTTAACTTCAAGCATTTCTCGGAGTTCTTTTTCATTTATTAATTCTTCCGCTACTTCCCTGATCAAGTGTACACGTTCATCAATAGATAATCCCATATTTTCCAAAATATACCAAAGTACTAAAACACTACCACTTTTGAGGAAAAAAGAAAAATTAATGTATTACAATTTGTTCGAGAGATTTTTCAAAACATCCGATATATCTTTTAATTTCTCTTTACACATCTTTAGTTGATTAAATGGATTATTTTTACTATCTTCTGCAGAACTATTCGAAGTTCTCTCCTCCTCATTTACATATCTTCTGAATCGATTCATCCATGCGACACCATGTGTTATTTGTGTAAATAAAATATTGATCAAATAGTTACTGATCTATAGTACGATTTCATATAAAAAAATCTATGCCTACGTATGTGATCCCTACTGAGCATATTTAAGTGCAATATCAATCTATTAAACTTTCAATAATTGCGGGAATTTCATCAAAATTTCCTACACAATTTGGATGGATCTCGATGGTTTTCGCTATTTCAAAAATGGATCGTAAATTATAAATAAGTTGGTCGAAGAAATCATAGAGGTCTCCCCGAAAAATTTGAATTTGATAATAATCCATGAAATATTTCTTTATCTCATCCATTTCTTTTCCATTAAGGCGCATATGAATCATTTTCTCTTGAATAGTTTTTCTACCACATTCACAGTAAGGATTATCCACACAAGAGCAGGTGAATAACTCTTGGGTCCAGCTTAATAAGAGATTTTTTATGAATTTAGGCAACTTTCGCTTTTTCTCAAAGGTTTCAGCATGCAGAAGTGACATAACTTGATTACTAAATAGAAGCGTTGAAGTTTTAGATTTTCCAGTAACAGATTTAATTTCATTAGCTAAAGCATTAGATATGTAAAAATTCTTGAATGGATTGAGATCAATCGCAATATCTACGAATATATTACTCCTTTTTAGATTTTCTGGGAGTTTTTCTACTAAATCAAACCGATTTTTACCTAGTTCCAAACTTTCTCGTATTTTAAGACATTGACTTAATGTAAAAAAACCACTACTAGAAGCTATACCATATCTCGTAGGAATTATATTTTCATACGATTTCCGAGGGATAGGGTTTATGAAATCGTTTTCAATAAGGCTAAGCAAACACATTTTCAAGCTGAAATTGTTGTTTAACATATTTTTCTGAAAATTTTGGAGATCTTTCAGGGATGCAGTTTTCCGATCGCGGTATTTCATTGTGATAAAAGCTAAAACCTCAGTAAACATTCGATCTTCATCTGGATCTTGAAATATCTTTTCTATTCTTCCTTTTAGAAGAGAAATCGCTACTTTCTCTTCACTATCTAGCTGTCCCGCATTATAGCTCTTTCCCGGTTCACACAAAATTATTGCTTTCGCCTTATCATGTTTTCTATACCGACCCGCTCTTCCACACATTTGTTCGAATTCTGCAACAGTAAGCCAGTTAATACCCATAGCAAGAGATTCAAAAATCACTTGACTAGCGGGAAAATCAACGCCTGCCGCGAGTGCCGCTGTAGTTACCACGCACGATATTTTTTGGGTTTGGAAAGCATCTTCTACATGTAAACGTTCATCATAGGTGAGTCCTGCATGGTACGCTGCGGCCGAGATCCCATTGTGATTAAGGAATTTTGCAATGGATTCACATTTTCTTCTTGAATTTGTGAATACTAGGGATTGTCCACGAAATCCAAAACTAGATCGCATCTTAAACTCCTCAACAACTAAATCCATTAGCATCTTTTGTTTTTCAAATTCATTTAACACCAAGATTAAATGTCGTTCTAAAGGAACGGGTCGACCTCGAAATTCAATTAAAGTAGAAGTATAATGGTTGGCAAGCTCTCGTGCGTCTGAAAGCGTAGCTGAAAGGAATAAATATTGAGCACTTGGATATTGATGACGTAAACGAGCAATGAGTCCGTCTAACTGATACCCCCGATCAGTATTATTCAGCATTTGAATTTCATCAATTACTAAAGTATGAATTCTATCGTGTTGCTTTTGCAAATATCCAGAACGCAACATAGCATCAATAGCTTCATAAGTCCCCACAATAACATTGGTATTGGATGATATTCGAGTTTTTTGTTTTCGTTTTCTGACAAACGAACCCCCAATTAAGAGGAAGGGGTGTATTCCATATTTTTTTAGTTCCTTGTATTCTTCATACCGTAGATTAGCTAATGCTACAAGCGGTACAGCGTAGATCATTACTCCCCCCTCCTTTAAAATTCTGGAAAAACCGCTGAGTTCCCCTAATAGCGTTTTACCGGAGGATGTAGATGATACAACTAAAAGACTTTTATCCCGAAATAATCCTTTTTCTACTGCAATCGATTGAATGGGGAGTAATTTATCAATTTTTTTTGTTTTGTAGTAGTGTTTCAATGGATTAGCTATAGGTAATCTAGAAATGAAGTTAGGTTTCGTAGTTTCATATTTTTTTATAAGGGCTTCACTTCTGGATTTTGAATCCCATAACGAAAGTTCAGGATGGTTAACAGGATTGAAGTTGGGATTAAGCATTGCAATGGCTTGAGGAATTGAACGATATCGCAATAATAGTCTTCCTAAAATTAATTTAAGCTGAGAATTAACTTGTATTCCCAAGTCCTTTTCAAGAATGTAATACATTTCTTTGCCCGCGCATTCCTTACAGATCTTATCTTTATTTCGACTTAAAAAATATTCATTCTTATCTACTAAAGTAAACCGTTTTTGAGCTTTACAACTTTTACACATGAAATATTTACGGATTTCAGGTCCTTGCATCCTTTCCGATAACTCCAAAAACAGTTTCAAATCTTCCTCTTCGGATTCGGCGGGAATTACAATAAAATTGATATTTTTTATTAGTTGCTTAAATAGCTTAACATCCAAGGGTTTCAAATTTTTCTTTAAATCCTGCTGGGGATTTTTGATCTCCTCTTTAGATGGCTTTGCAATACGTTTCCAGAATTTATATGCTTCAATTGATGCTTCTTCAGAGGTACCAATGCGTTCTATTTGCACTAAACCTTTAAATATGGGTTTTTTATTATACGAGAGAACACCACGCTGCGGATTGTCTTCTAATAGTTTAAAAACATATAAATTAAAGAAATTCTTTCTTTTGTGCGAACTGTCTCTGTCTATTATCAGAAAAGACAGTTTGGCCGTTTTTGTAATACTCATTAGCACCATATCAGACTTGAAAAGTATGCAAAATTACACAGATAACAAAAATACCCTAAAGAAAAAATTTTCGCTAAAAACCAAAAACATTTTTGATTTGATTGTAGATATCACGAATTTCTTTTAGTTTCTGTTCATCTCCGGCATTCAAATAGTGTTCTACCCATGCTGCAAGACCGCCTTCGGTATCTTCAATCCAATTCAAAAATACTTCCGCAACTGCTTTATCATCGTATGCCATGTCGAATCACCATTGATAAGTATACTTAATTCTATGTATTATTGCTAAAAACTTATTTATTATTCTTATTTGAAGAAAAATAAATTTTAAATGATTTTAAAGAAAAAAGTACATCAGTTTGCGAATTTTCAATTTTCTATTCAAAAGTCTTTGGAGGAACAAGCGTAGAACCCTCTCGATCCTTTTAGGCATTACAGTTGCAACTTCATTAATGATAGGCATAAATTTATCCATGGATGCGATGGGATATGATATATTGAGTGAAAATTTCGAAAATCAAACCGTTGATGTCTCGATACGTTCGGATCGGGCTTTTTCGGGTAATTTTACTTATTTTACATCCTTATTTAATCAAACACTTACGGATTTATATCCAGAAATTCAAAATATATTCGGTGCAATCAAGTTTGAGTCTTATTTCACCGTATATAAAAAATCAGAACCCATTAATTGGACTTTTTACGAGCAATTGGATTATGATTGGCGTTGGTTTAATCAGACGATATTTTTTGGCATTGACCCCTATGTTGTAAATCAAGATCGAATGCAAAATGTAATTCAATTTGTATCTCCCCTGGGAACTTTCTCTCCATCCCAAAATGAAATTTATATCGATCTCCAAAGTGCAATTCGAAATAACATAACCTTAGGGGATAATATTACAATAGGAAATTATTTTCATTTTTATTATCCAGATGAGGAAAATCATACGTATTCAATAGAAAATATTACTGTGGGGGGTTTTTTCAACATCCTCGATGATTTCAAATTTAATTATTTATTCCCACAGAACTATGTCTATGAACGTGAAAATTCTGTGAGAATTTTGACCAGTGAGAACTATATATATCAAATTTTGACGAATTTATGGAATAATATAAGTAATTTTCAGCGCTATGATCCCTGGCAGTATAATCAGTTCTGGCATGTAGGAATTGTCTTGGATCACACAAATTTTGATTATCTAAATCCACGAAAGATTCAAGTATTTTATAATAAATTAACTACAGATATTGTTTATTCAGATATTTCGTATAATTTTGAAGTAAATGCGTATGCATTGAATTTAATAGAAGAAATGGAATATCAGGTTCTGGCATTCAAAACCATTGCGTCTTCCATATCTATTCCAGTTTTATTGCTTGCATGGGTTCTTTTGAGCACAAATTATCATGTGGTGTTCAACAATCGTCGTAGAGAAATTGGATTGCTTAAAACACGTTTTTTCACAAACGCAAAACTACGTAGATTATATTTTTCCGAATCAACTGTATTTGGAATTTTAGGTGGATTAGCCGGGATTGGATTTGGATTGCTTAGTGCAAGATATATTTATGGCATATTTTCTGAAAACACCACGTTCTTCTCTCTCATTTCATTACGTTCATTTCTCAGCAGCGCTCTCACGGGAGTTATACTTGGTACTGTTTTATCATTAATAGCCTCAATCAAATCAACACTCACTTTTTCTAAATTATCTACTATTGAATCCTTACAAAAATATAATGTGGAAATACAAACAAGACCCCTTCAAATCCGCTGGTGGGATTGGTTATTATTGATAGTGACTTCATTATCCATAATTTTTTCAATATTGTTAGATCCTGATGCTGTTTTCAGTGGGCCGTCCTTATGGCAGATATTATTATTAATACTGCTTCCATTTTTTTCGGTAATTTTGCCATTATCTCCGTTTATCTTAAGTTGGGTTATTGCCAAATTTATTAGTACAATTTCCTTAGGATTTTTCACCAAGTTAATTTCAAAAATTACTCGATTTTTCAATAGGAAGACAGATTTTTTTGTAACCAGAAGTATTACTCGAAATAGATGGAGATCCACTCGCATTGTTGCAATAATCGCTATTGCGTTGAGTTTTTTATTCATTGCAGATATAACCGCAGCAACCGAAACTCAACATCAACAAGATACAATGTTTGCATACACAGGAGGACATTCAGCTTTTGATATCTCTGCGACGAATTTAACGCGTGCTGAATTATGGGGCTATAGTGCGACATTAATGGAACAAGAAAACCTAACAGTGCAACATTCAAGTATTTTGAGTATTACTGGTTATTTCGACTTAGAGGGTTCCTATATGAGTGGACGTATTGTGTATGTAGACCCTACGAATTATAGTTCCCATGTCGGAGATATTGACCGCTTTTTGGGGGAAAATAGCGCCCAGTTGCTTAATGCGTTAAGAGATACTCCTAATGGAACCCTAGTCCCTTCCAATCTCATCGAATTCATGGGACTATCAATCGGTCAATCAATCTTTATTACCTATCTTAACAGCACCAACTTGACTAGATATATTACCCAAGAACTTCAAATTGTGGGAGAATATCAACTTATGCCTGGTTTAAATCCGTATGCATATAATCACCTGATTTGCAAGGATTTTTTGTCCGATTTAGAAGTAGAGCGCCATATTTGGCTAATAAATTATGAAAATTCAGAAAATATACACATTAAAAACGAACAAGTTATCCAAGCAATGAAAGAATTACATACTTCATCTACAATCCGATCAATTTATGATTCTGAGGAGGATGAATTATTTTCTCTCTTAAATTTCTTAGAAATCGAAAAATACTACTTTCTCATATTAGTAGCTATTGGAATTGCTATCACAATGTATAATTCGATTCAAGAAAAATCAGTAGATTTCGGATTACTCCGAGCTAGAGGGGTAGAAAAATGGACGATCGTCAAAACTCAGTTAAGCGAAGGTTTAGTATTTTTAACACTTGGAGCCATTATTAGTCTAAATGGGATCTTATCTGCATGGGCTCTTAACAATGCAATCGGGGGGATCCTAGAGCCTGCCGTTCCACGAACTCTCGCGATACCGATTTGGAGAATCCTTGTTGAATTGGGCGGATCCATCTTATTATTTGGTATAATTATTATCATCTCTTCATTATTTGTATTAAAACAATCAAATGTCAAAAAAATAAGTGAAATTTTTCGAACAGCGTGAATGGGTGAAAATCATATGCAGAAAGAAAAATTACGGGGAATTGTTATTGATGATCTGTTTAAAATTTATAAACGCGGAAAAATTGAAGTAGTTGCATTGAGAGGTCTAACTTGTGAGTTCGATCGGGGTAATTTAAGTGTTATAATGGGTCCTTCCGGTTGCGGCAAAACTACTTTGTTAAATCTAATTGGGGGGTTAGATATTCCAAGTTCTGGTCGAATTATCTTTGAAAATGAAAATGTAAGTGGAAAATCGGAAAAAGAACTGGAAATTTATCGTAAAACGAAAGTGGGTTATGTATTTCAATTTATGAACCTAATTCCGGAACTAAACGCAGCAGAAAATGTCGGTTTGCCATTACTACTAACTAACGTTTCAAAACGAGAGCGTGAAAATCGAATAAATGAATTATTAAATGTTGTTGGTTTATTTAATCGAGAAAAACACATGCCGGATGAACTATCTGGTGGAGAACAACAAAGAGTTGCTATTGCAGCAGCACTTGCTCATAATCCTGATATTCTACTTTGTGATGAACCCACGGGGGAATTAGATACCGAATCGAAATATCACATCATGGATGTATTAAGAAATGTACTTAAAAAATATCCACAGAAAATTGTCTTAGTAGTCACCCATGACTCTGATCTACGGAAAATCGCAGATAAACTCTATTTCATTAAAGATGGAGAAATTTCCTTTGAATTAAATAGGGAGGAAATTATCGAAAAATACGGGGATTCAGTTGAGTTCAATGCAGAGGAAACCATTGCTTCAGAGAGGTTTTTTAAGGATTATAAAGAACTTGAATATTTGATCCGCGATAAATTGGAGAAGTTTGCAAAGGAGAAATAAAAATGGATTTAAAATTTCATGCATTTGATAAATCGGGAAAACAAAATACCGTTCGTGCGCTCACCCTAGCCAAGGAAAACGCTGACATATTAGGTATAAAGGACATTCTTATCGCATCTACGGAAGGATATACTGCGGAACAGGCAGTAAAAATTTTTGATCCAAACATATACAATCTCTTTGTTATAACCCACAGTTTTGGATTTAGAGATGGTACTGACCAAGAATTTAATGAAGTTTTACGTCAAAATCTCGAAAAACAAGGTGTCCACGTTCACTCAAGCACACATGTATATTCTGGAATCGGACCCGCTCTTCATAAGGAATGGGGATTTTGGGACTACTCCAACATATTTGCTCGAACCGTACGCAAACTATTTTCTGATGGAGTGAAGGTTTGTCACGAGATTGCCTTGATAGCCGCGGATTCTGGATTGGTAAAACCCGGATCTGATGTAATCAGTGTCGGTGGAACAGGTAGAGGGGCGGATACCGTATGTTGGATCAAAGCTACTTCTAGTCATAACTTTCTTGACGCAAGAATCAAAGCTATCCTTGCCAAACCGATTTAGGGTTTTTAATTCGCTCATTTATGGTGTTTCCAGTAATATTGCCAACGCCGTAGAAAAGGTAAAGACTACCTCTCAATAGATAGAAGATTCCTTTAATATTTTGGATTGATGTTTTGCGTCAGTTGCAAAAACAATGGCGGATTTTGTAGCACATGAATTATAATCGTACTTTGAATTGGGGGGTTAAGGCATCCGTCTTCGTTTAATACGTTTTAATCGTTTATCTAGTTTTTCTGTAAGCTCATCAAAAACTGTGTTTAAATCCCACCCTCCTGCAGAGACAGACACAACATTACTTGGAATAAATGCTCGGGCTTTTACCTCAAACCTTCTTTTTTTTCCTGTCGATGATTTTACTCGACCATCTACTATAATTTCTTGAAGATCCGGATGAAATTCGAGACTTGCTGAAGTGATTCGCTCAATTTTTCGCATAGCAGAATCTACAATGCTTTTATCAAAGTCCTTGAAACCAGATTTGATTATTGGGAGTTGAACAGCTGGTATAAATTGAGTTATTAGAGTTATAATATCCCGGGGAGTAATAATTCCAACTGGGATGGAGTCTTCTATAACAAGGCAATAACCCTTGCTTTTAGTGATCATTTTGCGAATCACATTTAATACACTTGTGTTTCGTGTAACTTTAAGAGGGTGTTTGTCATAAGTTTCTTTAATACCTTTTTCCCAAATTCTTATGTTATTACCTATTCTCTCCCCGACTTTTTGACTTTCACTTGGTTGGATATAATTAATTACCAAATCTTTCGCTGTTAATATACCTAAAAGTTTTCCATCTCTACCTACTACGGGTAAGTGACTTATTCCCTTATTACGCATGTGTTCCCTAACTACACTTATTGAGGAGTGTATCTCAACTGTAACTATATCTTGTACCATTAACTCATCTGCGGTAAGCCCTTTTAGATCTTTACAAGATGCCATTTTGCTTAAGAGTGTATTTTGTCGCACTATTCCTTCTACGGATTTATTTTCTCTTACCAGTAAAATTCGGACTTTATAATCAATAAAAATCCTCGCAATGTCATAAATAGGAGTTTCTTGGGTTACACTTGGAGGTTCTATCGTGACACTTGCAACGGGAGTTCTTTCAGGATGAGTTACTTCTAAAACATCTCTAACCGTAACAAGCTTTGATTGTTGACCATTTGTTACTACCACTTCGTAACTTTTTGATGACTTAAAAAGGGAAATCAACTTAGAAATGTATTCAGAAGACTTAATTACTGGATAATTTTGCTCAATTATTTCACTAGCTGAAGATTCTGCAAGATTTTTTAAAAACTTCATAATTACTACACTATCTTTATAGATTCACTTATATAATATATTTTTCACATTTCGAATACGATTTGAACTCACATAAGATCCTATCATGGAAACTAACCAATATTGACCCGAATGACAATATTGATTCTGAAATACGAAATCTTGAATAAATTTTGAAAAATATCCCTCCTAGTAGTCTTTTAAGAAAAAATTAATTCCGTCGATTTAAAAACTATAAAAACAAGATTAAGGTCATTTCAGTACAATCTACAATACGGTTTCAATGCCGATGTCTGATAAGTCATAAGATAAATGAATTATCAAATATTCTTCCAATTGGGTTACTGTTAAAGGAATCTGGTTGAAGATTGCATATCATACACATTGTGTTGATTCCTAATATGCTTAATTTATGCCTTTTTTTCTGCACGGATTCGTTTAAGAAAAGATAAATAAGTATTTTCTAATAGCATTGCAATAGTCATGGGACCCACGCCCCCGGGCACGGGAGTAATAGCCGTACATTTATCCTTTATACCCTCAAAATCCGCATCTCCGCATAATTTACCTTTTTCATCGCGATTAATCCCCGCATCAATATATACAACACCCTCCTTAATTCGATCCTTGGTAACAAAATTTACTCGGCCTACACCCGTAACTAGTATATCTGCCCTTCTCATATGGAAATCCAGATCTTTAGTTCTTGTATGACATACGGTGACTGTTCCATTTCGTTTAAGGAACATCATAACCAAGGGTTTTCCGATTATGATAGAACGATTCACAATTACGACTTCTTTTCCCTCAATTTTGATGTCATATTCTTCCAAAAGTCGAATCATTCCCTTGGGAGTAGCCGCAGTATAAGTTTCATCTCCCATGGTGGTTAATCCGATGGTATATGGACTAAGACCATCTACATCTTTTTCTGGAGAAATTTTTTGAACAATTTCATCAGTTCTATTTCGTAAATGGGGGGGAAGAGGTAATTGTAGTAATATTCCGTCTATATCATCCATATAATTAATTTCATCAATTGCCGCAACTAATTGGGAAAATGAACAGTTTTCTGGCAAATGAACGCTCTTAGAAGTGATCCCTACTTGGTCGCACGCTTTGATTTTCATATCAACATACATTTTGCTTGCGGCATCCTCTCCGACAAGTATAGTACTTAATCCAGGGTGCCTGTCATGCAATTTTACAGATTGGATTATCTTTTCTTGCAGTTCTAGTTTGATTTTTTCAGAAGTCTTTTTTCCATCTAAGATTAGTCCCATATACAATAAACACGAAAGCACCTTTAAAAAAAGGACTATAATTTTATTCTTCGTTGATATAAAATTACTCCGGTAATTGCAGCACCTAAAACGACTAGAACTATAATGAGAACGATCCACCAACGTAATTTATAATCACCAAACTGCTCTGAAAGTGCAGATAATTCAGGATTGATATTATTAAGTATACTAAGAGCTTGATGGGTGGTGATTGTAGAGGATCGTCTTTCCGTTCCAAGTAATACATTTTCTGAAAATCCACCATCATCTGGGTTCTGATTACTGAGTATCCAATCGAGAGTTGCTTGTTGATCTTGTACCGAGAAACCTATGGAATAAAGAGTCATTACTGCTTCATAAGTTGCTCTTACTGTAGCAAAAGGCAGTTCAGACTCAGGGTTATAGGAAAATCCTCCATAATGACCGACTGAATTTACATCATCGACATAAAACTGGGATACATACTCGTGAACTAAAGTTTTGTTTTCAAATTCTGATAATGTTCCTAAATACCATAAGGTTTGTATTGCTTGGTATGTAGAAGTAAGGGAAGATTCGGTTGCAGTAGGGGAATATTTAAAGCCACCATCTGTATGTAGTAATCCCGTTATGAAATTCGTTATATTCGTTATTTCTAAATCCTCTATAACATCCATTAAATAGTAACTTTTTACTATTAAATAGGTCCCTGCTATTGAAGCATTTAATCCCAATTCCATCGTATATCCTATTGCGTCCCCGTAGATTTCGGTGAAATTAGATGCAAACTCCTTGAAATTATTTACTCCATTCCAATAATCAATATTATCAATATAATATAAGCCTTCAATACCATAAGTGGAATTCTGTATCATTTCCAAATCCATACCCCAATTAGTCCGATCCCTTAACCAGACTCGAACTTTATCGATATCAGCCTCATCCGTTGCATCGAGAAGATATAAACCTCCCAAAGCTGATTTTGTAGTCATTATAGTTTCGATTTCATCATTGCTATCTTCATATTGATTAAATTCGCTAAAAGATCCCCAAACATCGTCTTCTGTGCTTAATATAAAATCGATTGTATATTCTCTTCGGGTTTTACACAACCCAAAGGTAGGAAAGACCACTAACCCAATAATTACTAAAACTGGTATAAGTGAATAAAATGTTCGCTTTTTTATCATATTAATCGCTCATTTAGGGACCGCTTCAACAGTCTCGTAGAATATTAATTTAGTTAAAAGTAGTAAAGATAAAAAGATTGTTAGTACATTCATAGAAGTTGAGAAAAATCTAAACCGATAGTATCTGGATTTTCGAGATACTTCTCATATGTAATAAACAGTTTCTGAGCACTTGGGATAGATCCCAAAATCGACGCACCATTAAAAATTGCGGTATTCCGTTTTGCGGGTAACACGATTTTGATAATATCTCCGCCATCGTCGGCAAATGTGTCCTCTTCGAACTCTGTCGCCTTAATTGCCTGCAAATCTTTAATTTTGGGTATAAATTCTTCCGATCCAAATTTTTTTGGGCTATTCAAGGGAATTGGCACTATCTTTCCCCCACAAAAGGGACAAAACGAACTTTTACCTTCTAATTTTTTTTTGCAGTGAGGACATTTATTGGGGTATTCAAAGTCGGAAGGAATATTTATGGTAGTAGCACCAAATATGTAACCGCATTTAGAGCAAATTTTTGTGGTTGCGAGATTTACGCGTTCCCCGCATTTTGGACAAGTATCCATCATTTTAGTGGGAGTGTCAACATTAATCATTCGCGGTTTTTCCAACGATTTTCTTGATATTGATGGCTTAGGTAACGGACCCAGCTGAGGTAATAACTGTTTTAATTCTTCTTCTAAACGAAAATTCAATCCTTGGAACATGGTATTACCCCCCGATAACACGATACTTTTTAGCATGGTTCTCCAGTATTGTTTATCCAGTTTCGATAAGGAATTAATGATTGCTTGTGCAATATTGGATACATTATACCCTAACAATTCAGGATGAAACAAGATTTCAGGTGCATTTACTCGGACACTCATTGGAAATTTTACAGATTCTCCATCGGGTAAAATGTACGACGTGATATCCTTATTGTGCTTTGCAACTTCTTCGGGATTTAGTGCAATAAAACAGGTTTTTTCTTTTATATCGCGTAAAATTTCCTTTTGAGCTGTAGACGTGATATTAACTCCATATCCTAGCAGTAGTGTACGTAAATATTCTGATACATCTTTTCCCGATAGAGTTAATTTCTGAACTGCATGAGTAACTACTTCTCCATCTATGATTGGAACAATCCATGTTAGACCCTCACCACTTTCCACTAACATTCCAGTGGTTAATCCCGCACTAAATAATGCCATCACCGGTGCATTAGCAATATATACACTTCTCACTCGATAAGTTTCAAAAAAGAGCCGTGTAATGTATTTTTTCGTATCTAGAGGAGTTAATGCATTTTCGGGATAAATAACTTTGACTTTTGAAGGATCAGTTCGTAGAACATTATAAAAAATGTGAGTCAATACAGAATAGTAACTATCCCAATCCATAATTGCTCCACGGTTAAAAGGATAAGTTATTTTAAGTACTCCACGCATACGCATGCAATCTTCGCCAACATACTGATCCTTGGTATCAACATCCGCCATTACTGATTTGTATTTTTCCTTCCCCGTCATTGTGGGAAAAATAACTGGTTGCTCATCACCAGCAAAGCCTACTTTTGTATAGGCTTCTCCGATATCAATTATGACTATCTGCTCGTCTTCAGGTGTGGATTGCGTCATTTTAATCGTTCTGTGTTAATAGAATGAATCATATCATAGATGAATAAATAAATTAATTTAATTCACATATTTTAATTTTAATAACGCTAAATGGACTACGTTAAATGTTATTAAGTGAGTAAACTAATCCATAAAAACAGACTGAGGAAAATGGAACCAATAAAGATCGCATTTGTAGGGACGGGGTTTGCCGCTAAAATTCATGCTACTGCTTATAAACAAATCCCAAATGTGGATGTTAAAATTGTTGCTGTATCCTCCCGAAAAAAGGAAAACGTAAAAAAATTTTGCGAGGAAATGAAAATTGGTCCAGAATTGATTACTACTGATAGTTTTGATATGATTCGATCCATGAATGCTGACATTATTGACATTTGTACACCAACTCACACTCATTCAGAATATGCTATTGAGGCTGCCAAAGCGGGGAAAAACATCATATGTGAGAAACCCTTGACCGGGTTTTTCGGTGATACTAGTATACCAGTAGAAGACCGTCAAGACGTCGGAAACGTGGATAAATTGATAATGCTTGAAGAAGTCTTAAAGGAATGTGAGAAAATTAAACAAGTTATCGAAAAACACCAAGTCATATTTGGATACGCAGAAAATTGGGTATACGCTCCACCCATTTCAAAGATTAAATCTTTATTACAAGCTGCCAGAGGGAAAATTCTAGAGATTCGCTGTGGAGAAAGTCACTCCGGTTCTCATTCAAAATTCGCTGCTGAATGGAAATACACGGGAGGTGGGGCATTGATCCGAATGGGTAGTCACCCCATTGGGGCTAGTCTCCATTTAAAACAATGGGAAGGAATTATTCGGGATGGGCATCCTATTTTACCTCATTCAATTATTGCAACTACAACGAAAAATCGAGAGTTATTAGATAACTTACCACCCGAACAAGATTGCATCCAGAGTAGGCCTAAAGATGTGGAGGATTGGTCCACAGGAATTCTAAAGTTTGAAGATAATACTACTGCAGTAATAGTCGCATCAGATGTTACATTAGGCGGAATCGAAAATTGGTTGAATATTTATGGGAGCAATACCCGAATTGAAGCAAAAATTTCAAACAATAATACCGTGATGGCGTATGCCCCCACGGAAAAACAGTTCAAAGATGCATATACAATAGAAAAAGCAGAAACACAAGCAGGATGGAGCTATGCTCAACCTTCGGAAGATTGGATGACTGGTTACCCTTTCGAAATGGCAGATTTTGTTCGTAGTGTTATTGTGAAAACACAACCCCTTTCAAATTTGGATTTGGCGATAAATACCACCAAGGTCATTTACGCAGCTTATTTATCCTCAGAATCTGGAAAACGCATTCATATTCCAAAGAACTTCACATATAGTTAGTTTTGATTTCAATACATGAGACGCAGATTAATAACTATGAAAAAAGATGAAAAGTATATGGTATTAAATGAAAATGAACAGTTTATTATTGATTTGTTACGACATAACAATAATAGAATGAACTATAAACAAATACAAATCGCATGCGAAAATGAGTTTGAAGGAGTTCGCTTGATTTTAAAGGCTTTGAAGGAAAAGGGATATGTTTATTTTGATGAGACTATACCCGGTTTTAGTTCTGAAATTGAGCTGATTCGAGAAGCTTAGAAACGAGATGTACGATGAATTTTGATAAATCGGATATTATCAGACAATGACCTTACACCTGGCTTCCCGTTTGGTTACAATTTCAGATCCATTAGCCCTAAAAAAATTGGGATAAAATCAGAAAATAATTTTGATTGCGTATTTATTGTCGATTTTAACTTTATCTGCAAGCCCTTGTTTTGCGATAATGTTAAAAATTCTATTAATATCTTCCTCGGGAAGATTGCTAAATTCTTGATTTGCTTCTCGAATATCTTCAATGAAGATAGGTTCTGTAAATGCAACGTTTTTTGCCCAATCCACTATAGAATCAGCCCAGAACTCTAATGATTTCCAATATATACGTAATTTTTCCTTTTTCTTATCTAGAAATTCTGCGACCTTCTGTTTTATTAACCCGTCAGCGAGTTCTTGAATAACATTCGTTCTATCTTTAAACTCACTCCACGGTTTTTCGGATAATAATTCTTTGGTATAGATAATATGTTTCGCAGCCATTTGTGCATAATCAAACAGCACTTTTGACCAATCATCTAACCAAGATTCATAATCTTTCTTGTTTTTTCGCTTATCCGGCATCGAATACATAAATCCATACGCTGGTTCTTTCAACCATGTATATTCTTCACAGAGCTGATCAAAAATGGAAACTACTACAGCCGCTTTGGTTTGTTCTAACTCGATCTCTTGTTCTAATCTATGAATTTCATCATCAATCGAAGCAAGATCTGCTTTACTTAATTCAACTTTACCAGTTTCATTGGAAACTCCAGCTAATTTATTGAGTATCGAGGATAATTTATATTCTTCCTCTTCCAAAGTGGAATGAGCCACTTCGTGAGCAATGGATGATTCCAAATCTGTTAATTCTGATTTAATTTGATCGTTTACTTCAAATTCTTCTGTACCTGCGAGGAGTTTGACATCAATTATCTTTTGCTGGGCTAAAATTTCCTCTTGCTTTTCCATTTCTGCAAGTTTTTGTTTTAGTCTTCTCAATTTCTGGAGTTTTGCAGTTCTTTCTTTCTCTAATTGACTGCTTTCTTGCTTTTCAGGTTTTTTCTTCTCTATTTCAGCCATGGCACAAACCCCCATTGGCTAAAGAAATTAAATTATCCTCCAAATTCTTCTCTCCAATCCTCAAAACGCTGGATCTCTTCCTCACTTACGGTAGGTCGAATCTTTCGTAACGCATGATCAAAATCATCACGGTTAATAGGACGAACTTGAACATCTGAATTTCCTTCGAGTGATCCCATTTTGTCTAATTCTCGTATGGGGCGCATAATTACCTCTCTGCACACAATTGCAATGTCACTTCCGGAGTATCCTTCTGTTATTTCGGCTAATTCACGAAAATCTACACTTTGTTCTCGATCAATTCCTCTTGTATGATAGGCAAATATGGCTTCCCGGGAATCAATATCGGGTAGGGGTGTATAAATTTTTCGTTCAAATCGACGTAAGAACGCACTATCAATATCCCACGGGCGGTTGGTCGCAGCCATGATGGTTAAGAGTTTCTTCGCAGTACTTCCTCCGCCTTTTACACCTTGGATCTCTTGGAGGAGCTGAGTTTTCAAACGACGTTCACCCCCTCCTTCGGAGGCGCCACCGCGTGTACCTGCAACAGAATCAATTTCATCAAAAAAGACAATACTCGGTGCCTTTCTTCGAGCAACATCAAATAAAGCGCGCACTAATTTTTCAGATTCCCCGAGCCATTTACTCATAATACTAGCGGAATCAGCAACAAAGAAAGTACATTTTATTTCATTTGCAGCTGCTTTGGCGAGCATAGTCTTACCACAACCCGGGGGTCCAAAAAGTAATATGCCTGACCATGGTTGTCGTGCACCGGTGAATAGCTCGGGTCGTTTTAACGGGAGAACTACAGCTTCACGAAGTGCTTGTTTGGGATCAGGTAAACCGGCAATATCTTCCCAAGAAATATCGGGTTTTTCGATTAAAACCGTCCCCATGACCATCTTTTCCATTTCAAGTTCTTCTTCGGTTAATTCTTCTTCCTCTCCTTCTGCTTCCCCTTCCTCGCTATCTTTTCGTACGGAAGTGGATTTACCCGATAGAGAGGATCGTAATCGAACTCGCTTAGTTCCCATGCTCTTTAATTCGTCTGCACGATCTAAATATTCATGCGCTTTATCGGACCACATTTGTTTCATATTCGCATTTTTGGTGTATTTCGTGCATTCCACTAAGATCTCAGCAGCTTTAATATAATTTATGGTCGCTTCCCGGTAGTTTTT
Source organism: Promethearchaeota archaeon (assembly GCA_016933055.1). GTDB lineage: Archaea > Asgardarchaeota > Lokiarchaeia > Sigyniarchaeales > Promethearchaeaceae > AMARA-1. The sequence continues at coordinate 55,647 of JAFGBS010000019.1, forward strand.
TGCTCTATCAAATGCAATCGCTTGCGATGCGATTTGTTTTGCATATTTAAGCATTTTTGAATCTGTTGAGGACATTTTTTCTTAGCTGTGACTCCATTTTCTGATGTTTAGTATAAAAACTGCTTTAATTAAATCTTATTCAGATTCACATTTTAGCAAAATTAAGGTATAAAAGAAAATTTAACCCTAATATTTTATGGGATTTGCAACTAAAAAATGCTGTAATCAAGAAACGGAAAAGGAAGTACTAAAAAAATGACAAAATTTCTTTATGTAGATGTTCATTGGAAAAAACATATCCGGGAGCCGTAATTTCACAAATCTTTTCTTTAAATTGAAGTTTCTTTCCCGAAATATCGGTTGAAAATCCTCCAGCCTCCCGAACGAGCAAATCTCCCGGGCAAAAATCCCATGAATACATTTTGGATCGATTTAGATGTGTATAAAAATCATAACTTCCATCTGCAATTTTACAGAATTTTCCCATTCCATCCATTGAAAGTCGATTGCTTTCTTTTATTCCAATTTTATTTAGAAAACTTAAGGTTGCATCTGATAAATTATGTAATGATATACACACTCGTGCGTTTTTAAGTTGTTTTTGGGAGCTGACATGCACTGGATGAAATTTTCTTCCCCCAAATGACGCTTCTGCTCCCTGCCCCAGTTCGGCAGAAAAGACTGCCAGTCCATCATCATCGTAATTCGGAGCAGCGATTGCACTCACTATAGGTTCAGAATTTACTACTAGACTGATACCAATAGAATAGGAAAGATGCTCTACGAATCCTTTTGTACCATCCACAGGATCTATAGTCCATTGACGATTCGATAGATTTCCCCGGTAATTAAGCGTGGATTTCAAGTTTTTGATATCTATTTTTTGATCGTGAAAACACCGTTGGATTATCTCCTCTTGGGATGAACTCAGTTCGTCTATAACTTCTTCCGCAAATATTTGATCACCGGGAAATACTTTCCTCAAATTATAATTGATAAAAATCTGTGAAGCATAGTCCGCTAGGGTCACAGGAGAATGATCTCGTTTTTCCAACGTTCTAAATCCTGTTTCTCGGAACCATTCGGTGATTCCTGCCGCCTTTTTTACTAACTTGCGCGCTAACTCGATCTCTTGTTTATATTTACTCATTGTCCTCCTCGAGTCCAATTACTTTAAAATCAAATTTTTCTAACTCCTTATTAGCTTAGTTGATCCACCAATTATTAAATTACGTACTAGTAATACGTTGAAGGTTTTACATTGCTTCTTCCCGAGTAGGTTCCTTTGCTTTATGAAAACCATTGAGCATCGCCGCTATATATGCTCCCATTTGCTTGAAACGCCAATATTAAGGATGATAGGTATGATCCCATGTTAATGATTTGTTTTCTCGTATTGTTTCACGTAAAGTCTGGTATACTTGTCTAAAACGTCCTAAAACTACTATATCCTCATCTTTAAGCTCGAACTAGGGAGCAATTTTTCTTAAGATTCCCTCCATTCCGGCTTCAATTTCACATTTCATTGCCAAAAGTTCCCATTGTGAAACATCTTTGGTCCCTTCCTTTTCCTCTTCCTTTTTATAGAACCTTAAAAGTTTCCAAATTTTGAAAAATTCTCTATATAATCGGTCAAAAGTATTTGCAGCAGAAAACTGTAATTCCCTTCTTTTTAGCCTAACAGACTATTTAGCGGAAATTGATTGCTTTACTCCCCATGAAAAAAGAAGAATGACTACAGAGGACGTAACAATTAACCCAAATTGAATTAACTCTAATTGTACCTCCGGATCCATTGAAACTACCACATGTTGAGATAGATGAGAATCCATCCTTTTTTTTAACTTTTCAACTATTTATTGAATAGAATCGAAAAAGACTAGGTCATGCATTTATCTATTTTTTTTACGTTATATGGTAACAATTTATCTGATTAAGTTTCTTTCTAAGAAATGATAAAATGCGAATTGAAATTTTAGTAATTGGGAATGAAATTCTCATTGGAAAATGTCAGGATACCAATTCTAATTGGATGGCAAAACGTATCGCAAAATATGGTCATATTCTTTCAAGAATTACCACTATTGGGGATATTGAGGATGATATAGCAGAAACGATTCAGAGCATTCTTCATCGTGAACCGGATATCATCATCACTTCAGGGGGTCTTGGACCCACATTTGATGATATCACTATGCAAAGTGTTGCAAAAGGATTGAATCGAAAACTGACGATAGACAAACACGCCTATAGGCTTATCAAAAAAGGTTATGAAAAAGCTTATGATAAGGGGCTATTGAAATTACGAGAGATGACGAAAGAACGTGAAAAAATGGCATATTTACCCACTAACTCTACAATGCTCCCTAACTTAGTCGGTGCAGCACCAGGTGTAAAAATTAAAGAGGGAAATTCAATAATCTATATTTTACCGGGAGTACCGACCGAATTAAAAAAAATGTTCCGTGAATTTATTATACCTTATTTATCAAAAAAAAAAGGGAAATTCCTTGAGAAAGGATTTATCATTCGAGATATCGGAGAATCCCAACTGGCCCCTTTCATTACCTCACTCGAGGAAAAGAATCCGAAATTATGGATTAAAACGCATCCTAGAACTCAATATGGCGTAGAATTGGAATTATCAATAACGGCTTTCAATTTAGAAAATGCTTCTGATACTGTTGATTCCATTTTAGATGAAGTAAGAGCAATTGTCGCATCATTGGGAGGGAAAGTCATCGAAAAATAATATTCTACCATCCAAAATCCCGAATATTTTCACGTACTTTTTGCCAAGCTTTATCTAGCGTTTTGACGTTATCTACCAGCCATTCCTTCTTCCTGTCAACGATATTTTGAGACCTTTTTATTTTTGTATCAATGTCATGGATTTGTCTTCTCTTATTCTCTAATTTTTTCTCTGCAACCATCCGATTTTCTGCTTTTAAATAGTCATAAACCAAACTTTGCCATTTTTCCCGTAAACTAACTAAGGTGCTCAGTTCTCGTTTATAATCATTTTTTTGCTGGAGAAATTCTTTCATAGCCATGTGAAGGTCGGTGAATGCTTCAGATAAATTAAGTTGGTTCACAGAGGTTTTCTCAAGATTATCTATGCTTTTCTTAAGAGAACGAATTTCCTCTTCAGACACATCACTAACAGGGTTCTTTACCGCGATTTCTACCAGTTGTAATAATTTTTTCTCTTCATCAATCAAATTTTGCTTTTCCCGACTGATCCGGGTTAAATATTTCGCGAACTCTTTGATGGTGCGGAGTTCATCGTTCTCGAGCTGGACGACTTTGTCCAATCGCTCATATGCTCTTTGTTTTTGTTTCAAAATTTCTATTTCATCATCCGATAACATACGTATTTTTTGCATTGTGGATACCTTTTTCTTATATTAAAAAATATGATCAAATCGTTCAGAAGGGGTTTCTTTCAAATCTTGAAGCACTTCATCAAAAACAGGTAGAAAGGAATTGAATTTTGATGATTGGATCGTCGACATTTTATGAGCTTTGGGAAATTGGGTTAAAAATTTCTCTTGTATTTTTTCCAGTAAATCCGATAATAATTGTACATTCATTTCTTTATCTCCGATTCCATAAAAGATCAGATGTGGAGCTTTTTGAAGCGCCTCTGGAGTAATCTCTTTAAAGGGACTAGTCAGCACAATTTTGTAGTTTTTCATATTAAGAGTACTGATATTTTGAGATAACACTACCCTACTCATGTTTAAAATTGCATCTAATAAGGCATTTCTCAGATCGGGGTCATTATTAATTTTATTTAAATTGGAATCCGATGAATATTGCTTGTAAAGTATACTAACTCCATTAAGAATGATTCCAACCTCGGAAACGTTCATTTTATCTCATTATTTGCCTTATTGGTTCTCTTATGATTAGTATACATTTTGATCTTATTTAATTTAAGCACAAGGTGAAAGTCGTTGATGGATTATAATGCAATACAATAAAGATTTAAAATCAGATCGTATTCATCTGGACATTAATAAAATAATGGATGATAAAATGACCCTCTCAAAAGAAGAAGTTCAAACTCATTTAGATAAGGTTAGACCCCAGTTGCAGGCAGATGGGGGAGATATTGAATTAGTGGAAGTTAAAGAAGACAAAATATATGTTAGACTCCAAGGGCATTGTCGAGGGTGTGCAATGTCTCAATATACCCTTAAGATGGGAATTGAACAATATTTACGAAAGCAATTAGGTAATGAATTAGAAGTAATTAGCGTAGACTAGCTGTAATTTTTTTTTCTTCTCTCTTAAAAGCACTCTTCTTACTGATTTATTGTAAGAATACATTTTAAATTAGCTAAATCTATAAACTTTTTATACTATTTTCTCTGGATGTACGCGATAATATGAGGTAAAAGAATATGACACATAAAGTAGCAATAAATGGAATGGGACGTATTGGAAGAGCAACTTTGAAGATATTGATGGATACTCCAGATTTGGAGTTGGTTGCGGTTAACGATATCGTTCCTATCGAGACTATAGAATATCTTTTAAAATATGACACGGTTTATGGAAAATATAAGAAAAATGTGAAAATACAAGGCTCAAATCTTGTTATTGATGGAAAACCCATTTCCTATAATCAAGAAAGAGATCCTACGAAACTCCCATGGAGCAAACTCCAAGTAGAACTTGTTTTCGAATGTACTGGGATATTCACAAAGACAGAAGACCTCCGAAAACATATACAAGCAGGTGCCAAATATGTGGTACTATCAGCTCCCACAAAATCGAGTGATATGCCAACAATTGTGCATGGAGTAAATTCTCCAGAAGGAAAACCGGTAATCTTTTCATGTGCGTCATGTACCACGAACTGTATCACCCCTGTAGTAGAAATTATGGACCGACGCATTGGTGTTGAAAAAGCTATTATGACAACAGTTCATGCATACACTTCTACCCAATCACTTGTAGATGGTCCCGTTGCAAAAGATGTGAGTCGGGGAAGGGCAGCAGCCTTGAACTTTGTGCCTACTACCACAGGGGCAGCAATTGCGACCACTTTAGCATTACCCAATTTGAAGGGAAGATTTGACGGTGTTGCAATTCGAGGTCCTGTACCCGTAGGATCTATTGCGGACATAACTTTTATTACAAAAAAAGATACTTCTGCGGAAGAGATCGAAAAGATTTTCAGGGAAGAAGCAGAAACTGAACGCTATAAAGGAATTCTTGGTGTTGCCGATGATCCTATTGTTTCCTCGGATATTATAGGCGATCCTCGAGCTTCAGTCGTAGATCCACGTATGACAACTGTCGTGTCGGGTAATTTAGTTAAAATAATGACATGGTACGACAACGAATGGGGTTATTGCCACCAAATGGTACGGGAAGCAATCAAAACTTTGAGAAATTGAAATTACTCTTCTTTGTAGGAGATATTGAACATATGGTTGAAATGAACTTTAAAAGCATAGAGGATTTCGACTTAACTGGGAAGAAAGTTCTACTCAGAGTCGATATAAACTCTAGCATAGATATTGAGAACTATAGTATTCGGGAGGATCCTCGAATTCGGGCAATTCTTCCCACCCTAGACAGACTGAAAGATTCTGCAGTCGTACTACTTGCTCATCAAAGTAGACCTGGAGAAAAGGACTTTATCTCCTTAAAACTTCATGCCGATAAGATTGAATCATATCTACCCACTAAAGTGCAATTTATAGAGGATATCTTTGGAGAAAAAGCCATACAAGCAATCAAAGAATTAAAGCCTGGAAAGATTTTACTATTAGATAATATTCGAAAATGGGACAGGGAAAATGTGGAGAGTTCTATCGAGGAAGCAGAACAAACCGAACTCATTCAAAAACTCAGTCCGTATTTTGATTATTTTATCAATGATGCATTCGGAGCAGCACATCGAGCACAACCCTCATTAATTGGCTGGCCCACCCTTATATGTGGACCCTTGGTAAAGAAAGAATTGGATATGGTGAATAAGTTATTGAATCCAGAACATCCCTCTATTATGATTGTAGGTGGAGCCAAAGCCGATGATAAATTTAAAGCATTGAAATACAATTTGGAAAAGGGAAATCTGGATAAAGCATTAATTGCAGGATTGACTGCCTCCATGATCTTGCTAGCTAAAGGCGTTAAACTATCAGAAACCGATACTAAATTAGTGAAAAAATACTCCGATAAACTACAAGGTGATATTCTTGACGTAATGCAAAAATTCAAAGCCCAAATCATGCTCCCGGTAGATATTGCTACTGAAGAAAATGGTCAGCGGAAAGAAATCTCAATTGATCAATTGAATATAATACCTTATCCAATTGGAGATATCGGAGAAAGAACTCAAAAATTATATATAAATGCAATAAAATCAGCAAAAACTGTCGTAGCTAATGGACCTCCAGGTATATTCGAAAAAGAAGTATTTCAAAAAGGCACATATCGCTTAATTGATGCAATGAATGAATCAGATGCTTATTGCGTAATTGGTGGAGGAGATATGGGCGCGGCTGCAGAGATGTATGGGAAAACTGATAACATAACTATTTCTACTGGTGGTGGCGCTTTATTAGATATTTTATCTGGAAAAAAAGTTCCCCTCCTCATAGCATTACAATCTAAACCACCAAAATAATTTTTTTTTAATATTCTTTTTCCAGATTGACTACATTCAAATAGTCAGTGCGTCCCATACAGTACCTTCTGATGTTTTCTATCACCTCATTCCATCGTTGGAGGTCATCAAATGGCGATGCAGCCCGATGAGGAGACATTACAACGTTTTCTAATTCATGGAACGGATAATGATACGGATATTTCCTCCCGTTGGGATCCGGTTCAGGGTTATAATCATACCATACATCCAAAGCAGCCCCTGCTAATTTTTGAAATTTCAGACTGTTATAAAGAGCTTTCTCATTTACAACTGGACCCCTGCTAATATTTACTAGTAATGCGGATTTATCTGTAGTAAACACATTCATTGCTTCTCGATCTATCAAATTTCTAGTTAATCGAGTCAAAGGCACACCAACAAACATAATATCTATCCTTTCAAGAAACATATGCAATTCTTCTGGAGTATATTTTTGGAGTGGGGTGGGATAGTGTTCTTTTTCTTCCCATGATGTTCGTAATGCGGCAAAATTCAGGGTGAAACCGCTTAAAAATCGATGTATTTTTGAATTTACTTCTCCGTATCCCAATAATCCCACCGTGAGATCTCGCAATGGAATAGTTTTTGCAAAATCATCACCTCTCCTCCAATCGCCCTCCATCATCCAATAATGATGCGGTATTACTTTATTCATTATTGCTAATAATAAGGCAACTCCATGCTGAGCAGTAAAATACGTATTCCCGTGTCCATTTATTAAAATAATTTCTCTTGTTGCTGATACAGCTTTAAACAGGTCTATTAAGTGATGAACTCCTACCCCAGGATTGATAAACAACTTCAGCTTTTTTGCTGATTGTAATAATTCCTTTGTGGGGCGCCATCCTACCATAATATCAGCATCTTTCATATGTTTTGAATCAGGAGTAAAATCCTCTTCCACATTTTCTGTGAATTCGAGATGTAAATCCTTTATATCACTTAGATTTTGATATAAATAGTCTCGGAGTTCTTTTCGAATATTCCAAAGGAACAGTACTTTTTTTCCTTCCATAAAAAAATCCATGAAGGAATCTTTTTTTTTCTTTCTGATTGATTAGTATTTAGATGACCGTGAACCTTGATTTCTTTACCGAACCTACATCTGTCGTGTTGTACGGAATCAGTCGAAAAGTAGGAAAAACTGGATATTTCATTGCAACCAACATGATATCCTATAATCCTCGACACTTATATGTAATTCATCCAGAAGCTCAAGAGGTACATGGAATTCCTTGTGTGAAGAAATTCAAAGATCTGCCGAGAGATATCAGAAATTCTATTGATCTGGCAATTATTAGTGTACCTGTTCCATTTGTTACTGATGCCATCCTAGAATGTATCCATTATAATGTGAAAGGTATTATTGTAGGTTCAGGAAATCTTGGGTTGACTGATATTGATGCTGCAAATAATGAAATGAGGATCATAACGGCCCTCAAGAAACAATTAAACACAAAAACCCGAATTATTGGTCCTAACGCTTTAGGAGTTTTTAATAACGAAAACAAGTTTTTTACTGCTATCATGACTATGGAAGATTACCCTCCATTTACATCAAATTCTGTTGCCATAATTGCGCAAACAGGGTTAATGGTCTCCGGCTACTTAATAGACTTCTTGGAAAGAAAAGATATCGGGATTTCAAAGATCTTTGCAATCGGGAATAAATTTGACATAAATGAGTGCGACGTTTTGGAATATTTATTAGACGATTCTAATACCAAAGTGATTGCCATGTATTTAGAGAGTATTGTAGAGGGAACTCGTTTCTTTCACTTATGTAAAACTGCTATTAACGAGAAAGGTAAGATACTCATTCTCTTAAAACCTGGAAAATCTAACCTGGCTAAACAGGCCATTTTGAGTCATACAAAATCCATTGCAGGGAATGCAGATGTAATAAGGGCAATGTGTTCCCAACTAGGAATCATTCAAGTGGAAGATCTACAAGAATTTATACAAGCATGTAAACTCACATCAAATATTCCTCTTCCATTAGGCAATTCCGCAGGTCTTATCTCTATTTCAGGAGCGGGTTGTGTTTTACTTGCTGATCTTGCTGAAGAATATGATTTCACAATTCATTCCTTGTCTGAGAAGACAATACACCAATTAAAGAGTGTGTTTCCTGAATGGGTCGACATTTCTCATCCACTCGATATTTGGGCATCTATTGAACAATTTCAAACTAAATCATATAATGTGGTTTTGGAATCTTTTCTCTCCGCAGGATATTTTGATTTTATTGTGATGTGCAACATAGGGGGCGTAAGAACGGGCATGGATTTTGAGTACATACGTAAACTTCGAATAAAATATCCAAAAATCCCGATTATTTTGCAAATATTTGGTGGATTTCAGAAAAAAAAACAGAAATTTTCGTCAGAATTCGAATTGGTTGGATCTGAAGATTACATACCCGTTATGTATGATTTACGGAGAATTATGAAGATATTATCTAAGATGGTAAAATTAAAGAATAAATTAAAACGAAACTGCTAACTTAGCATTCCACCTTAATTTAAATACCAATCACACACTTATTTTCTTGGTGAATTAAAAATTTCAATTTCAAGTTCAAATTCATACTGTAATAACTGCAAGAAGGTGGTTCGTACAACACGAAAAGAGATAGATGTGGGTCTCGCAATCTTTTTGTTTTGTTGTACTGGAGGAATTGGCTTCATTATATACCTGATTATATATTTCTCGGAACCCGAAGATCGATGCGTTTTCTGTGGTCAAAAAACCATACCGTTTACAGGCCAAGAAGTGACATCATCCACCAACGAATTATATGGGCAGCCACAACCTTCTTCTTCAAGTTCTCAAAAAACCAATCTAACTATTAATTATTGTCCCAATTGTGGCTCAAAAGCAGATCCCGATGCCAAATTATGTGAAATCTGCGGCACTGAATTGGATCAATAAGAAGGGAAAAAATTATTATGGTGCAGAACCAGCAAGATCGTAAATTTTGCGTGAAATGTCAAAGAAACGTATTTCCAACACGAGATAAACCAGAAATGGCATTACTAATCTTACTTTTTATCTTTGTAATACCTGGTTTAATTTATTTGATATTTTATGGATTTAAACCGAAGAATCGTTGTCCCATTTGCTATTCGGTCGTTTCTGACAAAATTGATTATCACTACCCTCCGTTTCGCAATGGTGATCCTGATAGTTATGATCCCTCGTTAATTGGAGGAACGGTAATACGGACGGAAAGTACCATTATGAATCCCGAGGGGGATTTTTTGAAGTATATTCCCCCGGTGGAACAAATTTCTCCCCCCATTCCACGTGAGTATTGCAAATATTGTGGAATGGAATTTCAGGATCCCACAGTGGCGAAGTGTCCGAATTGTGGCACTTCACGATCCCTTTGAACCACAATTTTTTTTAGGCTCAAAAAATACACAACCTCAATTATGCCTTTAAAGTTGAATTGGATTCGTGGTAAATACCTAGGAATCAGTTTATTATTTTTCGGTATCATGGGATTAGTTCAAGCCTTAATTATCATTCCTTTTGGACAATATGGGGTGAATGTCGGCTCTCTTTACATATTAACGTTGGTTCCTATCGTTTCTACTATATTATTAACCTATAGTGCACAAATACTCTATGAATCCTATGCACAAGCTCCTAAAAAGAGATCATATGGAGATGGAGACTGGAAAGTCAAAGTGCGAAAACTATTTCAACAGGATTTAGTTCGACCTAATGTCATTGTAATTCTAAGTTTTCTAATTGGTTTTTTCATTTTTTATGGGATCTTTAGCGGAATGAAACCCATAACTGCATTTCTCATTGCGGAAAACGTTAGTGCGACCGGTGTATTAGTGTTATCTACTTTATTGGAAAAACGCATTGTTCCTCCAGAACGATATTAATACATCATTTCCCATAACTACATGAAATTTTCCCATTCGCGGAATTATACTTCTTGTTCAATAAAATTATAAATTAGACCAAGTGTGTCACTAAAAATGATGTCAGAAAAATCGGAAGAAAATCACAAAACCGAAATCGGGGTAATTTTTGATCTTGATGGGACAATTTTAAACTCTACAAATCTTGTAGCTCGAATCCCCAAAGAATTAGCAAAAAAATACAATGTATCAATCAGTCCATCTGTAAAAAAGGAGATCGAAGAAAAAATACTGAATACATTGAAAGGGCGGGGCGGTAAATTTATGGTTTTACGTCTCGTCTTATATGTAGCAAAAAAATATCGGGTTCCTTGGCATCTACGGATTAAGTATGTAAAAGATGCTGGAATACTCTATAAAAAAATGATCAAAACCGTACCTATTTTTCCCGGTGCTCAAGAAACCTTAGAATTTCTGGTAAAGAAAAATATACCTATAGCCATTAATACAACATCGAGTAAGCAAGAAGTTCTGGATAGATTTAAAGATCGGGAAGAATTCCTTACCCTATTTAATGGTAATATTATTACTCGCACAGATATAAGGAAATTTAAGCCCCATCCTGAAAGTATCCACGTTATAAGTCAAAAAATCAAGGTACCTGTTCATAACCTCATCATGATTGGAGACATGGATGCAGACATTGAGGGAGGTAAAAATGCGGGATGCATTACAGTGGGTGTATTATCCGGCTATGCAACTAAAGAAAAAATGAAGAATTATAACCCCGATTTTATTATTGAAAGTATTAAAGATTTACCAGAGATGTTCCCAAATATCTTACAAAAGATAGATTCTTCTCATATCCGATCCTAAAGTTTATGTCCTCTTATATCATATTATTTTCTAGAATTATATCTGGTGGAGTTGGACACCATACCCGTTGTTACAATAAAAATAGATGAATCAATGTTTAAAACTCTTAAAGATCTTTTTCCCTATCATGGGGATATAAGTCGAGTTATACGCAATGCTATTCGAGCGATAAATAAAGGGATTGAATTCTCCTCTGAGGGGAATATTTCTAAGTTAAATGACGATCCCGCAGTTTGTATGTCAGTCGCAAATTTCAGCACAATGTTAAATAACATCATGGATAATGACTCTTTGAAAAAAATTGCCATATTAAATGCAGATCATGTGAATGAACAATTTTACAAGAAGGGAATCCACTCGAAAAATGCCTTAATTACCGTATTTGAATTACTGGAGCTTGCAAATATCTTAAAATACAAAATTATTGAGCAAGATAATCAATCTAACGCAGTTATTATCTATATAGAAGACCATATATTCTCTCAACGTGCTACCGAACATTATTTTTACGAATACATCCGCTATTTTTGTAAGATAAACAGACTTAATTTGGAAATTAGTGAATCTGAAAATAATCTCCCCATATTTCGGGTTAGTACTAATGATGGGAGCGTGTTACTCTAATGGTATCATCTGCACAATCTCATTTAGGTAAAATACTGGTCATTGATGATGAATTGGCTATAAGAAAAACAGTCGGATCGATGTTACAAAAGCAAAATTATTTGGTAGAAACAGCAGAGGATTATAATGCTATCAAAGATAAACTATTTGTTTCCAATTATGATGCATTAATTTTGGATATTGTTCTTCCGGATGTAGACGGAATATCAATTCTCCATGAAATCAATAAAGCAAACCTCAATTTGCCTACAATTATGTTAACCGGTGCACCTAGTTTAGAAACCGCAAAAATGTCAGTTAAATACGGAGCTTTCGATTATTTAATTAAACCGGTTAAAAAAGAGGTGTTATTAAATGATGTACGTAATGCAATCCAGAAGAAAAGACTTATTGATACGAAAAAAGCTTTATTAGAGGAACTACATCAAAAAAATGAGGAATTGGAACTTCTCGTTGAACAACGCACTCAAGAACTCAAATTATCCGAAATTCGTCATCGTACAGTAATTGAATCTGTTAACGATCTGATTGTTATAACGGATGCCGAGGGGCAAATTAAATTTTCCAATGACATTTTCATGGATGAAGTTTCTAAAGTATTCAACCGCGATATTCCCTTTAAAGAGGTAAAGGACAAGTTTATTGGGTCGTTTTTTACGATTACAGCACAAATGACTTTGGATGAAGTATTTCAAAGGATAATGGAGGGAGGAGAACTAGATGCGTTACCCATTACTCTCAACCATCCACGAACTATGCAATCTCCATTTCTATTACAGGCTCTCATACGAGGTATATTCAATGAGGATCTTATCCTTCAAGAAATCATCTTCATCATTAGTAGAAAGCACTAACTGAGTAATATCTCTGTAATTTCCATTAGAAAAATTCTAAAAGCACAACTTATTACCTAATTTTTCATCTTTTCCTTTTGAACGAAATGAGTAATGAACAAGTGATATTTCTATTGGCGTATTATGATAAGAAGCTGGGTCCCCAATTATTAGGTAAAAAATTCTTGTCCAAACCAGGGATGCCTTCTTTTTCTCGTAATGTGTTACAGAATATCACGGTGGATTCTTTATTGACTCGCTCTAATCCCCTTATATTGTACAATACGGATAAAAACAACAAACGTTACATAATTCAAGTAATGAAATTTGCAGAAAATTCAGAAATTAGTTCTTCTCTCTTTAGTTCTTCAATGGCCATTATCTTTTTTATACCTAAGTCAAGTTCGAACACTTTCCCTATTCCTATTCGGAAAGAGTTTGTACATCGAATTTATAATGAATGCCAATGTGTTGATTCAGCAGAATATTTTGTATTTAATTTTAATTTAGGACTGGAAGAATACCTAAATACGGTTAAATCACAGAGCTGAAAAAGTAGGAACTTTCCCCCATAATGGGGAACTAGATCCCATTCCTAAAGGCTTATTAGAAAGATAGCACAAGATTTTTTAATCTAAAGAGGGTAAAATGATAATATCGTCTTTTTTACCGCATAGGTGTGAATATTCGCATGCAAATTAAAGTCATAACAGTTTCCGATAACGAGCGAAAGTCCAAACCCGAAGATGAGTCCGCACTTCGATTCGGGGAATTATTTACGGACCACATGTTTCTGATGAGCTGGAACGATAAAGAGGGTTGGCAAGATGCCCAGATTAAAAAATTTGAACCTTTACAACTTTCTCCCGCTGCAATTGTATTACATTATGCCAATGAGATATTTGAAGGGTTAAAGGCTTATAAAACTCCTGAAAATCACATAATATTATTCCGCCCCCGCAAAAATTTTGAGCGACTAAACAATAGTGCCGAACGAATGGTTCTCCCCCAAGTAGATATTGATTTTGTGTTAAAAGCATTAAAAAAACTCATCCTCATTGAGAAAGATTGGGTACCCTCTTCTCCCGGTACCTCTCTCTATATACGCCCTACAATGATTGGTGTAGATCCTTTTATTGGAGTTCGTCCTCCCTCTCAAGTTCTTTTCTTCATAATTCTTAGCCCCGTTGGTCCCTATTTTCCTGATGGGTTTAAACCTGTGAATATTCTTGTAGAAACTAAGTATGTTCGGGCTGTGGGGGAAGGGGGCACCGGAGATGCAAAATGCGGAGGAAATTATGCGGGAAGTCTAAAAGCATCTACTTTAGCAAAAAAGAAAGGATATGCTCAAGTTTTATGGTTGGACTCCAAAAAGAAGTATGTTGAAGAGGTAGGAACAATGAATATGGTGTTTGTGTTTGAAGATGAAGTTGTCACTGCGCCATTAGATGGTAGTATTCTCCCTGGAATTACCCGTGATTCCATTCTTACCATCTGTAGAGACTGGGGATACAATGTATCAGAACGAAAACTCACCATAACTGAAGTAGTGAAAGGTATTAAAAATGGAACTTTAATTGAAGCTTTTGGTTGTGGTACAGCAGCGATAATCACCCCCACGGGTAGTTTGAATTATAAAAACAATGACTATGTGATAAATAACGGCGAGATAGGGGGATTAACTCAAAAATTATATGATTACCTTACGGGGATCCAGTACGGTTTAATTCCCGATGAATACGAATGGACCGAGCGTGTCATTTAGCATTTTTTTTTATTTTTTGCTTGATCTTCTTCACTATAGAGCTAATGTGGTTATTACTTACTTGGATGACATAATCTGCATATTTCTGGTATAATGGCTCACGGAATCGGAACAAATTTCTGAAATTTTCGGTGTTATCCATTTCATATAAGGGTCGAGAGGCAGAGTGTTCAATTCGGTCAATAATCGTCTTGAAATCTGATTTAAGATAAATTATCATTCCGTTTTCAGATAAGAATTCCATGTTTTGCGGTTCCAAAATCACCCCTCCTCCTGTTGCAATAACTAGGTTTGATTTTTTCCTCAATTCTTTTGAAAGTAACCGTTCATGTTCTCGAAATGCATGTTCTCCTTGTTCTTGGAAGATTTGCTTAATTGACATATTCAATGTGGATTGAATCAATTCATCCATATCCACAAATTCCATACCTAATTCATCAGCTAACTTTTTTCCTATCGTAGATTTGCCTGAACCCATAAATCCGATCAAAATAACATTTAATTTCATTTACTTTTCCCTTGTTTAGCATATACATTTCTGCGCACATGGAGAAAATCACGGATAGGGGGAGGAATGTCAAGTTTAGCTAGTTTAGTAGCGAGATTATAAGCATCTTTGAATTGTCCTCGTTTTGCCAGTTCATCCATTTGCATTATTTTCGATGCTATGTCCTTATTACGTTCAAAATATTCTACAACCTCTTTCTCCCTTTGCTCTTTTATATCAATTAATTTTTTGCCAGAAAAGGGAATTTTTTGTTGAGATTTCTTCTTCATCATTCGACCAATAACACGTAGGGCTTGCCCCGATACTAACACTCCCATGAGAATACCAAATAATACCCAGTTAAATCTTGACCCTAAAGTAATTGTAATTATTAAAATGCAAATAGCTGCGATTCCTGTAACAAACCAGCCTGAATAGATTAAAAATTTTCCCCACCGCTGCAATTTAGCGCGCTGTTTTTCCGTATTTAATCCGTATTCTGAAAATGCATTCTCGTTTAATTGTTTCCTTGAATTCATCACACTACGGGTACATTAAATATGCACGATATTATAACTTATACCTATGGAAGATCATACCTCAAAATCGTATTCAACATTTTATTTAATCGGGAATCCGGTGGCACACTCAATCTCCCCTCAAATTTTTAATGCTTTATTCGAACATTTTCATTTGCCTTATAATTACACAAAAATGCTTGTGACCTCTCAAAAACTACCAGATATACTCAATACATTTAAAAAACAAGGTATAATTGGATTTAATGTCACTATACCCCTTAAGAACACAATAATGGATTATTTGGACGAGATTTCTCCAATTGCAAAGAAAATTGGAGCGGTAAATTCAGTTAAAATACAAAATGGACGAACCATTGGAACGAATACGGATATCCAAGGAATACAGAATAGTTTTGAGCAAGCAGGTTATGTGCATCAAGTAAATCAGCAAGTCGTACTTGTTGGTAGTGGTGGAGCTGCATATGCAGCCGCATCTTATTTGTCCAATTATACAACTACTCTTTCTATCATAAACCGCACCTTAGAAAATGCAGAAAATTTAAGAAGGAATATGGTATCCCATCCCGAAAATAAAGTAAAAATTACTTGCTATCCACTACATTGCCCTCAAGAAGAATCGATTCTAGAATCCGCAGATCTCATTATAAATGCCACACCTATTGGAATGTGGCCTCAATCTGATTATGATCCCATTGATGGGTATATCCCGAAACAAAACCAATGGGTGTTTGATATGGTATATAATCCTATCGAAACCAAATTACTTCGTAAATCGAAATTAAATGGAGCTAAAACCATATCTGGATTAGATATGCTTATATATCAAGCAGCAGAAGCATTCAGATGGTGGATTGATTGGGTGCCCAATATTGAATTAATGAAACATGTCGCTGTACAAAACTTATCTATTATTTCTTCAGAATGATAGTGATTTCATCTCCATCCATCATTTCATGGTCCATCCGAATAAAGCGTTGACCAGGATGTTTGGAACTGGGTCCCCAAATCTGGGCGTATTTGTACAAGCGAACGAAATCTTTATGGATCTTTATACACACATCTTCAATGGTACTATGTTTTTTTAGAACCATTGGGTCATTATAATCCGCTTTTTTTCCAGGAGGACGATTATATACACGGATAAGTTCTAATTTTTCAAATATTTCAGATCGAAGTTCGTCAATGTTTCGTTTCTCCAAAGCACTGACGGTCACGTAATCCGTATCCGGTAATAATTGAGGAACTCGTCTCAATTCTTCCTTACTGGCAAGATCTACTTTATTAATAATAACAAATTCTCGGATATAATTTCGGTTCCCTTGAATTCCATCAATAAATTCATCGGGAGTTAGATCTTCATAGAGATATACTCCTGCATTTCTCTTTTTATACTCATACATCATAGTCTTAATTAAATCTTCATCGAGAACAGACTGTTTAACTTGACTCGTTATTCCTATTCCACCTTTTTGCCGAGGGCGAATTTCCATCCGAGGGGGGGATTTATTCAATCGAATACCTACATTATATAATTCTTGCCGTATTATATCAAGTTCTTCCGTATTCAATTTTCCATCCTCTTGAAAGCAAATGATAATCAGAATCAGATCTGCGGTACGAACCACTCCAAGGATTTCCTTTCCCCTTCCCTTTCCTTGTGCGGCGCCTAAAATAATACCTGGTAAATCAATAAGTTGGATTCGAGCTCCTTTAATTTCCATCATGCCGGGTATGGCTGTTAGGGTCGTGAAATCGTAAGAAGCTACTTTTGAATCCGTTCTGCCTTCGGTTAATTCATTTAGAAGAGAAGATTTTCCCACACTGGGAAATCCAATAAATGCAACTTGAGCATCCCCTGTTTTTTTTATCCCAAAACCAGAACCGCCCCCCTTTTTCGAACTGGTTATCTCCACTAATTGCTGTCGTAATTTAGACAATTGTGCCTTGATATATACAATGGACTTCATTGTGTGTTTGTTTGGGGCGGTTTTCTCTAAACGTTCCTCAAGTTCTGCGATTTTCTCTTCTACTTTACTCAATTCAAATACCTTAATAACTCTTAAAAAAACCTTATAGAAAGTTAATTAATCGGAAAAATTAATATTTTCGATTCTTCCATGCAGATTCTGGTTTCCCTAGAGGAATTTTTGGATATCAGAGAGGTGAATTTGACCGGGAGCTGTCGGTTCCCCGATATATGCATAGGTATAGTTGCAACCATTCTTAATCGATTGAATTCGAGACATTTTACCGTCCTCTCCCATGCAAAAGCTAATGAGCTTAAATCCCTTATCATGATATTTTTTGCAGAAATTCAGTACTGTATTCTGATCATCAGATGTTTTAGCCATGAAGACCATTTTTAGAATATTTTGAGGATCCGATGCAAAATGA
Source organism: Promethearchaeota archaeon (assembly GCA_016933055.1). Lineage (GTDB taxonomy): Archaea > Asgardarchaeota > Lokiarchaeia > Sigyniarchaeales > Promethearchaeaceae > AMARA-1. The sequence continues at coordinate 73,719 of JAFGBS010000019.1, forward strand.
GGCAGGAGCTGCAGAAAATATTCACATAACTCAGAAATAACGTCTAAGGAGGGTGTTTCCTCCCAATTATGATATGAATAAATTATGGATACATGATTTTTAACAGCCAGATCCGCTAATTCTGTCAAAGGAATGAGCGGGATATTTGCATTTAAATCAATATAATCGGGTTGACACCTAATTAGAGAGCGTAACTTCTGAAAGAGTAATGGATTATCTCCCATTGAACTATGATAGGCAAAAATCATCTTAAAATCATTATCTCTCAGATTTGTTTTTGCATCTGCGATCAGGTTTCTTGTTAATTTCTCTCTTAGAAAATCAAAACGTATCTCGATACAAGAAATACCTAAATCTAATTTTCTTAAATTAAATAATTCCTCATAAAATTGGGCTTTAGAATAAAATGGGATTGAAATTATTACTTTTTTCATAAAATGGGATAGATCCATGACAAACCTCTATTGTTTTGGGTTGACACCTACACTTATTGGTCTTTCCGTTTATGCTCAAATTCTAAAAATAATCGAGCAAACAATTCAGGAACTAACTTCATTCGTTGAGGGGTTTCTACATACGCAATTCGCATTTGAGTATTTCCCGGATTGCGTTCACCTATTTCAGAGCTATAGAATCCTTTCATAGGTGCAACTAATAGTGTATAATCTGTGTCATCTAAAGTAACTTTACCCTCCTTAGTACAATACATCACGAAATCTGTCGCATTAAAACCAGGTTTCGCAATATTTCGAACGTCCACGACAGAATATATGGCAGCATCTGGACTAGATATGATAACACCGGGAAGCATTTCATGAAATTCATCTTGAAGATTCCCCCCTATTTCTTGGTAATATTTGCGCTGTTTCGAAAACCACTGCTGTAATCGATCATGGGGTTCGTGAGCAAGTCCACCAAATACATATTGAGCAATTGCGGGGGGGCACAAATTCGCAGTTGCTTCAAATACTGCCTTTTCATGGAATTCATAATTATCCGTTATTAATGCGCCAATTCTAAGACCACATGCATTCCACACTTTAGAGGTAGTCTCGATACTGATTCTTCTCCCTAGGATACCCGGTACCTCTTTTTCGGTAAGTCCCCATATACTAGAGGCACGTCCTTTTGTATAATATAATTCTCGGTAGGCTTCATCTGAAACCATCCATAGATTATGTTTCACACACAACTTAGCCAGTTCGACCATGCTTAAGTGATCATAAAATTGACCTGCGGGATTATCATAGGGAATCACCACTAATGCGCCTGGATTATGAATTCGCATCATCTCATCAATAACCGAATACTCGGGTAATGTAAATTTGCCATTTTCCTGGAGAATTCGCCTTATTTTTACACTTTGTCTTCCTGTTCGCTTTACCATTGAAATGTAATTTGTGTAAACGGGTTCAATTACCATTAAAGGACTCTCTTTCGATCCTGCCGGTCCACAACATCCTAAAACCACTAATTCCATTGCACCGCTTCCACCGTCAGTAATCATAGAATACAGATGATTGGTATCAAATCCCGAAGCTGCTATCACATTTAAAAATGCCTTATTGGTTTCTTCTGATCCTACGGTGGGTGTATATCTCACTACCCCTTCTCGAAATGGACTGCTTTCACTTGTAATATTTCTTATTCGTTTTTGCATAGCTGGATGCATTGGAAGACTTACGTTTCCAATTGCGACATCTATCGCGTCTACTTTGTCTTCTCGTTTCTGAAATTCGATTTGAGCACACCGAATATCAGATGGTAGTCGGCTTTTAAAATGCTTAGAAAGTATTGGATCCATGTTCAACTATAGCATTTCGAGAATTAAAAAAATAATGAATCGAATCCTTTCCAGCTAGAGAGGTTTAACTCTGCAATGATGTACCCCAACTGCGATTCTCACTTTTGTAAATCCTCTATGATTTTGGAGTTTTTCCAAGAAATTTATCGATTTATAAAACAAAGCCGCACTTTTTTCATCTGGGAATCAAATTCTCCTTATTTCTACCATCGGGTATAACAATAGAATCTGAAAATAAATACTAAAACCCTCCTTTTCCATGATCAAGTAGGAAGGATGGATTTCGACTAAAATCATCGGGTATTCATAAATGACGAGGAAAAAATTACTGATAATACTCTATTAGCATTGCAGTTAAATATTCCAGATTAGTAGGCTATGTATTACTTTTATTGTTGAATAGTAGGTTATTGTATGAGTAAATCAAAATTTCCTATTTTAGGAGATGCGGGAACTGAAGAGATTCTAATTGGAAATGAAGCTTTTGTGCGTGGTATGTATGAAGCGGGAGTAGAAGTTGCCGCTGCCTATCCGGGGTCTCCAACTTCTGAGATTGGTGTCACCTTATCCGCAATATCTGAAGAATCTGGAATATATTTTGAATTCTCTACAAATGAGAAAGTAGCCCTGGAACTGGCGGCTAGTGCTTCAATTGGAGGAGTACCAGCATGTACATTCATGAAAAGTGTAGGATTGAATGTTGCATCAGATAGTTTTGTACAGCTTAGCAAGTTCACATTAAAAGGTGGATTAGTTATCATTCTTGGAGATGATCCTGGCCCACATTCTAGTCAGAATGAACAAGATAATCGGTACTATGCACGGCTGGCTAAAGTTCCTTTGCTGGAACCGAGTAATTCTCAAGAGGCAAAAGACATGATAGTATTTGCAATGGAATTATCACAGAAATGGAAAATGCCTGTGGTGATTCGGTCGACTACACGCATCTGTCATGGAACAGGAATGGTAAAATTTGGCGCAAAGAAGTCGAGCATTATTGAAAAGAAATTTGAACCCGATTTAGAGGGAGGATACATTCCTCTACCTGGAACTTTGCGACCGCTGCGAATTAAATCACTGAATAACTTGAAAAAATGGGAAAAACTTGCTAATGAAGGTGCTTTAATAGAAGAAGTCAAAGTGGGGGATGGAGAATCTCAGATCGGAATCATTACAAGCGGTCACACATTTGCAGCTACGCTTTCGGCTTTACGAATTCTTGGAGTAAGCGCAACAATCTTGAAGTTAGGAATTGTATATCCTTTGCCCATGAATAAAATTGTAGACTTTTTGCAACGGTTTAAGAAGGTAAAAATTCTTGAAGAATTGGATCCTTTCCTTGAAGATTTGATAAAAGTAGGTCTGTATGAAAGAAAAATCACCGGGATTACATTACTAGGGAAATCTTCAGAAGAATATGAGTTTGAAGAAGAAGAATGGCTTGGGGAATATGACACCACGAGGTTAGTCACCATGTTAGCCAAGATCTTAGATATAAAGAATCCAATCGATTTTTTAAAGTCAGAAATAGAAGTTCCAGCAAGACCCCCTCAATTATGTCCTGGATGTGGTCACCGAACAAGCTTTATGAGTGCTAAAGAAGTGATTGAAGAAAGAAGTGGATTCTCAATGGCAGATATAGGTTGTTATTCCCTTGGATACTTACCCCCCTATAATCAAGGGCTTGTATTATATTCTATGGGATCTGGAGTCCCTTCAACCTCTGGTATGAGCAAAGCATTACCTGCAACTCCTCTGATGTCTTTTATTGGTGATAGTACACTGTTTCATGCTGGACTTCCTGGAATAATTAACGCCGTTTGGAATAGACATAAACAAGTACTTATGGTTATGGATAATGGCATCACTGCCATGACGGGCCATCAGCCTAATCCTAATACTGGTAAAAAATCCCTTGGAGCTCCCTTAACTGGAAAATATATGAACCAGAAATCAATGAGTATAGACTCTATTCTTGAAGGAATTGGCGTAAAATTCATTAAGCGAGTACCTGCCTATGACCAGAAACAAGTAACAAATGCATTAAATGAAGCGTTCGACTTTGCGGAGAAGAATAATACGCTTGCAGTAGTCATACAAGAAGAACCATGTGCCTTAATGCGATCTTCCGCAGAAAGACGTGCTGGTACTCTGGCTAATCCATTTTACATCGATCATGCAATTTGTCGAAATATACAAAGATGCTTAACGGAGTTCGCTTGTCCTGCAATAGAGGAAATTGATGAGAAAGTCGAGATAAATGTTGATTTGTGCATTGGCTGTGGATGTTGTGTGCAAAATTGTCCTTTAATCGAGAAACCAATAAAACAGATGGAGGATTTCAAACGAGTTTAAAGTGATTATTATGTCAAAAGACAGACTAAAAGTCCATATCAGTGGGATGGGGGGTCAAGGTGTTGGGGCTACGAGCAGGATTCTAACCTATGCATCCCAATTAGCGGGATTATCTGTAAGCTCCATGGAAACTCATGGATTAGCACAAAGAGGAGGGGTTGTGGTGAGTGATATCGCTATCGGTTATGGTAGGGAATCTCCATTATGTGCAAATGGAGAAGCTGACGTCTTACTAACTCTTGAGGCATTAGAAGCACTTAGATCGATGGTCAAACTCCGTAAAGATGGAATAGCAGTTGTGAATACCACAAAATATCAACCTCTATCTGTCAGGATAAGTAGAGGAGAAGTAAAATATCCAACACTTGAGGAAATAAAGCAAGAATTGAAAAAACGAACTCCCAATGTAATAATGGTGGATGCTGACAAGACTGCTAGAAACCTTGGCATATCTTTAGCTATGAACGTTGTTCTTATCGGTGCATTATGTGCGAATACAGATATTCTACCTTTTACTGAAGAACAGTTAAAAGAAGCTATCAAAGCAAAAATACCACAGAAATTTGTTGGAGTGAATATGGCAGCTTTTAGTAAAGGAAAGGAAACAAAAATTTCCTAATATTTTATCATATTAATTTTTAATTCCCCAATCTCTCTTCCTAAATCTGAGATCCATGAAAATTTGAACTCATTTTCTTCTTTTCTCAAATAATGATATTTTGTATTAAAAAAAAATGTAAGAAAATTTCGACTTAAGGTTTAATCATGTTTGATTTTTTTGTGGCACAACCACCAATCATAACATTCAAATTCCCCTTTCTTTGCCGCTTCGAGTCTTTTCTTCGCAGTCTCGACATCTCTTGCGGGTGGTACTATTACATGATCCCCAACAAGTTCACTATTTGGCCAGTTTGCAGGGATGGCTACATTCTCTTTATCCGCAATTTGGAGGATCTTCACGATTCTGAGAATTTCTGACATATTTCTACCGATCTCTTGTGGATAGTACAGAATAATTCGAATTTTTCCCTCAGTATCCATGATAAAGACTGCTCGAACGGTACTGGCTCCTTTGTTTGGGTGTACCATACCGAGTTTTTTAGCAACGTCCCCATGGTCTGCAATAATCGGAAATGAGATTTCCATATCTAGATTTTCCTTAATCCACTCTCCCCACTTCATATGACTGTAAACTTGGTCTATACTTAACCCAATTAATTCACAATTCAATTTCTTGAATTCCGGATACAATTTTGCAAATGAGTAAAATTCCGTAGTACAGACCGGAGTATAATCTGCAGGGTGACTGAACAGTACAAAATACTTTCCCTTGTAGTGCTCTGGTAACTTCAACACTCCGTGTGTCGTCGTAACCGTCATATCCGGTAGCATATCCCCAATTAACGGCATTGATATATTTTCATCCATATTTTTCACTTTGTAATTTAGTTAAATTGTTTCACAGCTGTATAAGCTTCGAATAGTGTATAGCTCAAGCTAATAAAAAGGATGATCCTTAGAAAATAAAATGCGGATAAAAAAAATATGGGATTTTCCCGTTGGTTTCTCCGATGTTTACTTATAAAAGAAAAAATAGATCTTTAATTTAGACAATTTCCAAAAATGACTTTATTTCTTTTTCTGTTAAATGCATCGTCCTAGTTCCATCAACATGCTTGACCAACCCTTTCTCTTCATAGAATCTAATTACGGGACCAGCGTTTTCTTCATATGTATCAATTCTTTTATTCATCGTCTCTTCCGTGTCATCACTGCGATGGACTAATTTTGCACCACATATATCACAGATTCCTTCTTTTTTGGGTGGTATGCTGAATTTATTATAGATTGCATTACATTCGGGACAAGAGATTCTTCCTAAGACTCGGTTCAATAGTTCTTGTCGTGGAACATCCAAAACCAATACAACCTCTGCCGGAGCGATCTCTTCCAACTTCTCTGCTTGACTTAAGGTGCGTGGAAATCCATCTAATAAATATCCGTAATTCTTAACATCATCCCTTTTAAGACGATCTTCCACCATATCAATCACTAACTCATCCGGTACCAATTTTCCACTATCCATATATTCTTTCGCTTTAAGTCCAAGGGGTGTTTCATTTTTTTTATTCTCTCGTAAAATATCACCTGTAGAAATATGAGGAATTTGGGGTAAGATCTTCTTAATTTTTCCCGCTAAAGTGCCCTTTCCTGCAGCAGGGGCACCAAAAAGCACTATTTGTTTCATCTTTACTAATCTCTAATTTTCTTCTAAAATTGATAAGGAACTAGTACCATCATTTATAGAATTTTCTTCCCTAAGCAACAAGCTTTTTAAAGCAATGCGGAAGCTTTCTCTACATATGTCGAGTAATTCCAATAATCGTAGAGCAAAATTACAATTCCCAATCTATATCGGCTTATGGATTCCTTATTACTTGTTGAGTATTGCTCCCGCGATTATTTTAGTAGCGTTATATTGTTATTATCTTCTTTTTCCATTGTTCAATTCTTCTATTGTCTTTACATGGAGTCAATCTTTAGTATTTTTTATTACTCCCCTCGTATTGCTCGCACTTTATCTCTTCAAACTGTTTTGTTCTGCAACCATGGCAAAGTTCTACTATTGGATGTTCAACAAAATCCGACCCAGAAAAGAGATGATAAATGCATTACCACGAGGGGAGACCGCACCTGATGTTCAAATGTATTGGACGCGGAACTTTTTTTTACGGCTTATTAAATGGGAGTTTACCAAATGCCCATTTCCATGGTTGGTGAACTGGATGTTTAATTATGTTGGTTCCACCAAAATAGGAAAAGGTGCCGTTATAGATAAACCGGGGTATATCTGCCAAGAGTATCTTGAATTAGGGAAAAATTGTTATATTGGTCCGATGTCGGCTCAAAGTACACATGTCAATGAGGGTGTCTATGGAGGGTTTTCCCTAAAGAGAATCGTAATGGCAAACAACTCAGTATTATGCACACGTTGTATGATCGGCCCTGGAGTAGAAATTGGTGAAAATACACAGATATTACCTATGAGTGGAATAACAAAATTCACAAAACTTAAGCCAGATTCAACTTATTACGGACTACCGGTAGGACGAATATCAGATAAGCGCTTCCAGAAATTCGTACAACTCCCTAGTGAATTGAAAAATACCACTAAGGAGGAACCCTCAAAATGAGTTCAATGCCTGCTACATTACAAGGTGGACCAGTAACCACAAACACATTAGCAAAAGGATGGTACATATTCCTTCACATCCTCTTAATCTGGTTGTCAGCTCTACCACCATTGTTTCTTATTTGGGTGAGAATTCGCCTTGTTTCATCTATAACGTGGGTGTTTTTTCTATCACTACCGATATTTGTTGTAGCTTGGTATTTTGTGTGGTTATTCAGTGCAATTTTTTTCAGTAAGCTCTCTCTGGTCATCATAACTCTTATTCATAAACCTCGGGAAGGATATTTTCCACGTACTCCGAAAAACAATGATTACAGATTTTGGTCTTTACGAGCCACAGTGAAGAAGTTCGCTTTTTTTATCTGTCATAATTTTCCCCTGCCTTGGTTAGATATAATTGCTTTTAAATGGTTTGGTGTTAAGGTATCGATGAGTACTTCTTTATTTGATGCCTGGGTAGATTCAGAATTTATTGAGATTGGGAAACACACGATGATTGGTCAAGGAAGTGTGCTTATGAGTTCTATGGTGACACGAGATTGGTTAATTCTTCGAAAAATTAGAATTGGTGATCATTGCGTAATTGGGGGTTATTCGGTAGTAGCCCCTGGGACGGTAATTGAGGATAATGTCGTACTTGCGGTACATTCTTCCACATCTGTCGGTCAAACTCTCGAATCGGATTGGGTATACATAGGACAACCTGCAAAAAAATACAAGAAGAATGAATTCATGTCGATAGAAGAAAGTGATGAATGGCTAGAGAAAAAGAAATACAAATATGAGAATTCGAAATCCAACGAATTCGACATACCATCATAAAAAGAAAAACCTAAGCAATAAAGATATGAATCATTGAGATTAGTATCAATATAGGAAAGCATTATCATGTCTATGACTCAAAAAATCCTAAGTACTCATATAGTGAAGGATGACTCCACATCCCCCGTGATTCCCGAGATTGGAGAAATTATTGAGGTAGAAATTGACGTAATAATGGTGCATGAGCAACTAGGGGGGAGAATTGCTCCCGAATATGAGAAATTAGGATTAGATTACATAAAACACCCGGAACGAGTAGTATTTATCTTGGATCACTGGGTCCCTTCTCCTACAATCGACGCATCTAATATGCATATCCGAGCTAATGAATTTGCAAAAAAATATAAAATCGAAAATATTCTCGGTGAAAATAAGGGGATTTGCCATACAGTTCTTCCCGAGCAAGGATTCATAGCACCTGGAATGATTGCAATTGGTTCAGATAGCCATACTACAACATATGGTGCGTTCAATTGCTTTTCCACCGGTGTGGGAGCTACCGATATCTGTAATGCCTTTGCTACAGGGACTTTGTGGTTTAAGGTACCCGAACCCTTACATCTAATTATCAAGAAATCCACTTTTGAGAAAGGGGTCTTTGCGAAAGACTTGGCATTAAGTTTGCTCGAAGAATATGGAGTTGACGATTTAATTTATCAAGCAATGGAATTTAGCGGTCCTGGGTTGCGGAACTTAACCATATCTTCACGAGTCACCCTAGCAAACATGAGTGTTGAGATGGGTGCGAAAAATGCGATATTTGAATTTGATTCGATTACAGAAAATTGGTTATTGCAGAATTCTTACTATCTATCGCGTCATGGAGAGCATTTTAATTCTATCTCTTGTGACGAAATTGTGGAAGGAAAATCTAAGACCATCGATCTCTCAACTATCCAACCCATGATAGCGAAACCTTACAGCCCTGACAATGTAAGTGAAGTAAATGACTGTATCGGAATTGAAATCGATCAAGGTTTTATTGGTAGCTGCACTAATGGAAGTTTGGAAGACCTCCGCTCTGCTGCTTACATCCTTAAGGGACACACTGTTCATCCGGATACTCGATGTGTGGTGATTCCGGCATCCGCTGAAATTTATCTAGAAGCAATGCGGGAAGGATTAATTGAGATTTTCATGAAAGCTGGATGTATTGTTGGCCCATCTACGTGCGGTCCATGCTTTGGGGGTCACATGGGAGTGTTGGGAGATAATGAAGTTTGCATTAGTACCACCAATCGGAACTTTCGAGGAAGGATGGGATCTTATAGTGCTCAAGTATATCTCGCCTCCCCGGCAACCGTGGCAGCATCCGTTATACAAGGGAAAATAACATCTCCCTCAACTTACATGGAGTGAAACGCAAGATGAACACCATCACAGGTAAAGTTTGGGTTTTTGGGGATTTTATTGATACAGATCTTATCATTCCTCATGCCTATCTGGCTACTTCTGATCCTTCAGAATTAACTAAACATGCTTTTGAAAGTATATATGAAAATTTTTATCAAAAAGTGAAACGCGGCGATATTATAATCGCTGGGAAAAACTTCGGAACGGGTTCGTCCAGGGAGGAAGCAGTATTTGTGCTAAAGCAAATGGGTATAGCTGCTGTGATTGCAGAATCATTTGCACGTATATATTATCGAAATCTCATAAACTTAGGAATATTAGCAATTCAAATAGAGAACATAACTCATGCAGTGAAAAATGGTGACATTATAACGATAGATTGCAGAAATGGCACGTTACAAAATACTACCACTTCAGAAACATTCATATTTCCGTCTTTTCCCTCATTCATAGTGAATCTAATTGAAAAAGGGGGGACTATACATTTCCTGAAAGAAAAATTAGGGAAACATTAACTTATAAATAAAAATCTCGAGATCTTCTACTCTTTTTTTGGAACGCAATAAAAATTCATTTTCTCCGTAGCGAGCAAACCAATTTTTGAATCTTTGCTCGATTGAGACTTGTTGAACTCCGATAAAATATTTATCTGCTAAACAGACGATCTTTTCTTCAACAGATTCAGGAAAATAATCCTTTGGAGGTAATCCGAACTCTTTTGCCTCCTCCTTTGAAATTCCTCCTAATATATGAGTTTCTGCTATCCGAGCTAATTGTTCGCTGAATTTTAACTCTTCTCTGATGATTTGCCCTCCAATCACCGCATGATCATAATCATGGGAACGTACACGACCGATATCATGTAATATTGCCCCAATACGAACAAGTTTAAAATTTACGGGAGCAGCACTAATCTTAGTAGCAAATTTTATCGCTTTTCGGGACACTGCTAAAACGTGGTTGACAATATTTTTGGATAGATTCATCTCCTGCAAAATTTTGATTGCTTCCGTTTTTGAGGGAATATAGCCGATAACTGCAGTTCCGCTTAAATCATCATCTTCAAAATAGTGCATCCAAATAACTCCGTGATCTATCGAATATTCAGAAAGCCTAAAATGTTTTGCTTATAGCTTTAATTCGGTGAATATGTCTTTCTCAAAACTCTTGATTCGGACTAATTTTTTATTCCATTTAATAAAATGGTACCATTGATATACCATATACACGAGTAGAATGAACACCGATGCTCCATTCAGATACCATGTTACTTTCGCGAAACCTTCTAAAGCTAAGGAAAGCGACATACCTATAATAAAGAAATCAAATCCCCAGATTAGATAGACGATTGAAACCAAATTTAATAAAATAAATAAGGTTCTAGTATTCTGCATATAAGAGATGATACTATAAAAGATATTAGTCAAAGATGTCCGTGACATTTGCTTTTCTACAGGTAAAGGCACATTTTTTGGATAATATTTTTGTTTTTGGTACTCATGGAACTCATTTTTCCATTTTTTCAGAAATATGAATTGCCCCATCGCAAAAATGGTCAGTATTGTAAAAATTACTAGAGGAATGATAATATCGACCAACCTACGAATCAAGATCCAATTTTTAATGATAGCAAGCATTACGAAAGAAAAATTGACCAGATTTACAGCAATACAATAGGTTGGAAAAATGCCACTCCAAAGCAAATACATCTGCTCTCGGATAATATAGTTAAAACTATTTCGGAGAAGATCTTCGTATTTTTCCTTTCTATTGCTTTCTTTATTCTTTGACATTTATCACTCATCCTCTAATAATTCACTATTGATTTTAACGAACCATTCATACCGAGTTTTTCCTAATTCTGTGATATTATAACGAATTTTCATCCGTTCTTTCCCCCATGATTCCTCAAAACATGCAATATATCCTGCAGATTCCATTTTGTTGAGATATTTTTCTGCAGTTGAAGTTTTCAATCCACAAATTTCGATTAGATGGGATTTAACTACTCCTTCACCGGGTTGATCATCTAACAAGGACTCCAGTATATTTTGAATGATCATGTTTGAAGTTCGATAGTTATTTCCCATAAGAAAATCACTTTGGTTAAGTTTTATGGACCATTGGTCCGAAACCTTTCGGAACTTTGGTCTACAACGATTTATATTGTCCAGCTCGATATGTCATAATACTAGTTTTTAAGTAAAAAAGTTATTGAGGATAACAAAATGAAAAAAACAACTAAACTATTATTTACACTGGTACTCACTTGCCTATCCCTGCTAACTGTTGAGATAGGAACGTTTGTACTTGCCATTCCTCCCACAGATACGCATTTCCAATCCTATACGGGACATAGCTTGAGTGAAGATTCTTGGAATTTGATTTATGATGTGATTGGGGATCAAGTAGTAACTGATTATTCCCCCGGACCTTTTGCGGAAAATATTACATATGGGCTTACTGATGATCGACTAATAACAGATGCAAATTTTTACGTGGCATATACGAATTTTGGACAAATACAATCTATGTATATCGCGAATCAAAATATCACTCTATCTACACTTAATGCTACCAAATATGGATGCTCTCCATATCAGTTGATGATAAATCATTTTCATACTGCCGGAGATTTAGAAGTATTTACAATTAACACTTTCATGGGCTTACTTGCATATCGTGAGAACGCAACTGTTCGAAACGGAATACCAAATATGAATGAAGAAATGTATCTTGGGTGGACTGCATATAGTGAACTCTTCAAACATTTATTTAATGAAGGTTTAGAGCGATCGGGAGTTCCCGAGCCCCATCGATTTAACCCTCTTCAGCGAACATCTGGTACACCCATTCAGATGACGGAAGAAACCGTAGATAATGAAATCACCTATCGATATGGGATGACATATGAAGATATCTTTGTCGTCTGGCAAGAAATTGAGGTAAATACAATCAGTTTAAACGATACGGATCGATTAAATTATGTCAATGTAGTAGAACGTGTATCAGCCTTTGGTGTGTTGGATAGTTTAAACTATACATATGAAGTGAAAGGAATTAATTCAGAATCGGGTGAAGCTAACGTATCTACTACAACTTCATATGAAATTGGAGAATTCTCTCAGTTATGGATTATGGATGATACTCCAACGGTAGCTGTTCATTTTGGGGGTTATAATTACACCTACATAACCGGTAGACCAATGGCGTATTATAATGAGACTAGCAGTATCACCGATCGTTTAGATGGCGATGCAACGATTCCCGGTTTTAGTCTGGCAGTGGCTAATTATGCGAATTTATTTGTATTAGGTGTTCGACCTCCCGAGCGAGTCCTACGAGATGATGAGAATATCGAATTTAATCCAGATTCGGATCGCAATATCACTCGTTCCGAAATCATGTTGCGTGCTCGCCGGAAATTGGTTAAAGCATTTGAAATTAGTTTTAAGGGAAAGGAAACATATATTTTGGATGGAGATATTGGTAATCCTAAACAAGCAATCAACGTAATTGTCGCTAATACAAAAATGAGAAATCCTATGGCGACTCATCTTTATTCAATAGCCTCAAGTTTCATAGAACGAGTCTTCAGAACTATATATAGAGACTTTGGTACCGATGAACAGAATTTGATTATATATAATTCAGAATCTCTCTTCTATTTGACATGTTTTCCAGAGTGGGGAGGAAAATCCATAATTAATGATCCAACATTCACCGTGTTCGGAAATCTCGGAGCGTTCCTTGGAATTCCTGGTATGCAAATCGGATTAATAATTATTCTATCATTAGTAGCTGTAACAGCAGTATATTTTGTTTTGCGTAGAAAACGCAAGATATAATTTTTTTTTTATATCACAAATAATCTGTAATTTGAGTTTGAATTTTAGATGCATCTTGTTCTAGGTTAGAAAATCGAATTCCAATTAACCGGATTTTGGAATTTCTGTCTTGTGTGTATTTTCTTGAGAAATGATTAAACATCCCTTGTAATTTTTTTTCAACCAACAACTTGTCCCTAAAAGGGACCTTCAGAGTTTTTGAACGAGTATAAGTGGCAAATCCACTTAAACGAATCTTTAATGTTATGGTGCTATAGCGATATTTTTGTTTTTCCAATATTTCATGGATTCGAGAATTTAATTCATGTATTTTTTGGAGTATAATTTCGTGATCGGTCACATCTTCAGTAAAAGTTCGCTCTTTGCCGATGCTTTTTCTGTTATAAAATTCACCAACGGGACGAGAATCATTTCCCCCGATCACATTCCATATCCACACTCCATGGTCACCGAAAAATGCCACCAGATTGCTTAATCCGGTTTTATAAAGATCATTGATAGTATATATTCCCTTTTTATGAAACCCAAGTTTTGATTTTTTTCCGATCCCCGGAATTTTGGTTATATCCATTGGGTTGAGAAATTCTTGAATTTTTTGGGGTTCTACTATTGTAATACCATTCGGTTTATTGAAATCCGAGGCAATTTTTGCAATGGATTTAGTACTCGATATTCCAATGGAGCATGTGATACCCACCCGCTCAAGAATTGTTTTTTGGATAGATTCCGCAAGTGTGTATGCATCTTGGTAACTTCCACAAGATCTAGTAAAATCCATATAGGCTTCATCAATACTCGCCTGTTGAAATTCTATTTGATAGGATTTAAGAATAGACATGACCTGATAGGAAACCTTTTGGTATTTTTCATAATTCCCTCGCAGATACACTCCATGGGAGCATAATTTATATGCTTGTGAAATAGGCATTGCACTGTGCAAACCGTACTTTCGTGCTTCATAGGAACATGTTGTTACTACTCCCCTCCCCTTTCCCTCCTTAGGGTCTGCTCCAATTATCACAGGAATCCCTTGTAACTTTGGATCATCCCGAATCTCTACTGCAGCGAAGAATGCATCTAGATCAAGATGAAAAATTATTCGTTGGTTAACTGTCATCATATTAGAATTCCATACTCGATCAATATTTGAAATGATAATTTACTAAAGAGTGTGTGAGCACTTTTTACCTTTAATTCAAATATGATGGAGTGGGTTGATGGTAAGAAAATTCTAACTAACGACTTTATAGCGCGTACCGAATGGATCGCAATTTTATTGTTCTGAGGAAAAAAGGTTTTTTAATTAACCGAGACAAAGAAGAATAATCCGAAGAATACCATCGAAAGAGACAAAATATTATTCTCTGAGATGCACTATTCTTGTATCAAAACATTTAAACAAAATCAGAATCTTGTTAGAATTTAGGTGTTAAAGAACATGGGAAAAGTTAAATTGGTTCTAGGGATAGTACTGCTCTTAATAGGCGTAGGAGTTCTCCCTACGGGGTATGTTTTGCATAATAGAATTGAAGAAGACCTTGATCTAGCATTACCTGGGGTATTATTGTCAATACGGGATCAAGTAATGCCCGAAATTGAAAAATACACTAAATACGGAGCTATCCCGGAAACCATGATCGCATTGAAAAATGTTGCAGTTCCTCATGTACCGGAAATGGTAAATGGAACCATTTCCTTGAACGAAATAACGGATACATTAGATGATTTAAGCGGATATATTGGATTTGAAAATGCCACGGATTGGTTTTTTAACGACCCCGCATGGACGGTAAACACGGATGGAAACTATTCGATCCAAGGGATTTCGGAATATGCCGGTTTGGGGAATTTAAGCTTTACACCATTAGCTCTCACTAGCATTTTATCCACATTTCAAACCACTTATGCATTCACTAACGGAATTCCGTATTTTCTGGATAATTATGAAGATTCTATTACCGACTTAGATGAACGGGATGATATGATGGAAACCTATAATTCCACGTGGGAACAATTGGGAAACGTCTCAACCTACTTAATAGATTACTTGTATCCCTTAGTACCTGCGTTGGGTTCATTACCATATGAAGCAACGGATGCGACCGCGGAAGATTTCTTCTTTATGCAATGGGCGAATGGTACAATATTGCCAGATTCCTGGGAAATAACATTATCAGGCTCTGAGATTGAAGATTGGGAATTTAACTCTCCTGGATCAAACTTATCCTTCCAAAAAATATATGCCATATGGAATAGTTCCAATCAATTATCTCCTTTCAATTCTGACGGAATTAAAAGTTGGATTTTTGGGGATAACGATACAGAAACTGCAATACAAAGCGAGCTAGATATTTCTAATACCATCTATGAAAGTCTCGTCAGCTACTTTTTCGATGACGACTTTGGAAATACTGTTATGGTACCATTACTCGAGTATGTGCAAGAAAAATCGATAGAAGCCATCTTTTTAGATAATTTCTACCGCCAATGGGCTACGGGTGTACTAATTCCAGAAGGCATTAGTTCCTTAGGGTCTCAGTATGCACTTTTAGAAGGATTTGAAGTGGTACTACCGCCGATCGTTTTTAATTTACCACCTGATCTTAGTAATAACTTATGGGATCTAAATAATTCAGTATCTCTCACAAATCCATCAGGCATCATCGATTGGTTAAAAATAGCTCGATTTAATCTTGACGGAGAACTATCTGATGGTGAATGGCGTGGACTTATAGATGATTCCATTGAATTTGCCCAAATACAAGAAGAATTTACTATAGGTTTAGATCGTTCAGTAATTGTATCGAAATGGTTGCTGAAATTCCGTTATGAACTTGCTCCTACATTATTATGGCAAAATGGATTATTTTTCATGCATCCTATTGACCTATCGAACTTACTGAACTTGGGTGGTTTACTAATCGGTGGATTATGTGCATTTCTGGGAGTAATATTGATCCTTTCCTATCGTAAAAGATAATCTTTATGTCCAAAATTTTGGAGTAAAATTGAAAATAAACGAAAAAATTGAAATATTGAAACAATTATAGACAATTATCAATTAAGTGTTGTAATAACGATAAAGTGGTAACAAAAATAGTAATATGTAAAAAATTTAGGTGTTAATAGAATGGAAAAGAGAAAATTGATTGCGGGTATAGTATTACTCGTTATTGGAATTGGATTAATCCCTGGTACTATTGGAATGGGGAATTTAATTAACTACCGAATGGATCAAACAATCAATCCTGCATTTGATAATATACGCTCGGAATTCTCTACTGAGGCAGAATCATTTGCATTAAAAGAATCAATTCCCCAGATGATGCAAGAGTTAAAGGATACAATCATTCCAAATATTCCTATATTAATTAATGGCTCTGTATCCGCAAAAGTTATCTCTAATGTTCTTAATAATTTGACTGGATATATAGGGCAAGAAAATGCGACGGAATGGTTCTTTAATGACCCTACATTCACGATTAACACGGATGGTAATTATTCGATACAAGGAATTTCAGAGTACAGCGGACTGGGTAATTTAAGTTTTTCCACATTAGCCATAAACAGAATATTATCTGCAATATTAACAAATTATGCTGTTACTAATGGGATAAAGTCATTTCTGGAAAATTACGAAGATTCAGTTACCGATCTTGACGATCGAAATGAAATGATGCAGTTATATAATGCAACTTGGGAGCAACTGGAAAATGTTTCCACTTATCTGACGGATTATCTATTTCCATTAGTACCTACTTTAGGATCTTTACCATTTGAAGCTACTTCATTAACCGCCGAAGATTTTTTTTATATACATTGGGCAAATGGAACTGTTTTACCAAATGGAATCCGTATTTTTTTCAGTCAAACCGTATCTGTAGTGAATTGGGAATTAAAACAACCCGACTTGAATCTCAACCTTTCAATGGTAAAAACCATCTGGAACACCACAAATGAATATTCCCCGTTCAATGAGCAAGGGATTTTGAAATGGATATGGACAGTATATGACCCCACTGAATTCACCGAAATTGAAGATGGTCTTGGAATAAACAACACACTCGTTTCGGCATTAATGGATCACTTATTTAACACTAACTTCTTAGATAATGTTATCAACCGAATATTTAACATTGTTAGCACTCAAACATTAGCTGAGAAAAGGAACGAAGGAATTATCAGGCAATGGGCAGATGGTATTATGGTTCCAACTGGTCTTGGTTCAATTGACTCGCTATATGCCGGATTTGAAGTAACATTACCTCCCAATGATCTTGGTATTGACCTGAGTGTCCTAAAGGATATTTGGTTTGTGAATAATACTAACGCTTTGAGGAATTCAACCGATGGTTTGGATAAATGGTTTACAATCGCAAGAGCACCTGAATCAGAGCGCTCTGATCTCGTCGAATATCAAATAATTACAGCAGAATTTGGTCTAGACTCTACACAAATGAATTTAATATCGGATTGGTTGAAAATATTCAGAAACACTTCCACATATATCATACAAGATATTCAAGGATTCCAACTCCATCCATATGAGATCCTCAGGCAAATTACTATTGGGGGATATATCGGTGCTGGTATTATTGGTTTCGTTGGCATATTTTTGATCGGATCTCAATTTAAGAAGCAAAGATAATCTTTTTTCATTTTTTCACAATTTCATGTAATAGACAGCTATAATTCAAAAGGTTAACAATATATATTGTGATTATACATGGATTTATTTCCTCAATATGTGATATTAGGCAACAATGTAAAAATTGGGAAATTTGTTATTTTAGGTGAAATACCAAGAGTAGAGAAAATCCAACCCTTAGAAATTGGTGCCGATACAATAATTAGATCCCATTCTGTAATTTACACCAACACCACAATAGGGGATAATTTCCAAACTGGTCATGGTGTATTAATCAGAGAAAATTGCGTAATTGGAAAAAATGTTAGTGTAGGTAGTCATAGCGTTTTGGAAAGAGATGTAATATTACAGGATAATGTTAGAATTCATTCAAATGTTTTCATTCCAGAATATACATGCATAGAACAGAATGCATGGATCGGACCTAATGTTGTTATGACGAATGCTTATCATCCATTATGTAGTAAAGTAAAGGAATGTTTAAAGGGACCTACCATTAGAAGCCATGTTATTATAGGTGCTCATGTGACAATTGCCCCCTATGTTACTATTGGAGAAAATGTATTTATTGGAGCAGGATCAGTTGTGACAAAAGATATCCCGGATAATATGGTCGCTTATGGCTCTCCAGCTAGAATAATAAAACGAATTGATCAATTAAAATGTAAAACTGGTATTAAAAACAAAAATCCATATAAAAGTATACCGAAATGACGAAATATGCAATTATTGGGCTTGGATATTGGGGATCAAATCACTTAAGAGCTTTAGATAAGTTACGATCTGATAAATTAATTGAACAACTGGTAGTTTGTGATATTAATGAAACAGCATTACAAGAAACTCTGAAATTTCCTAATATAGAAAAATGTAGAGATTGGAGAATCTTGTTAAAAGATGAGTCATTGGATATGGTATCAATAGTTAGTCCCTCCCCATACCACTTTGAAATGACCAAAGAGTTTCTTCTTGCTGGGAAAGATGTATTGGTTGAAAAACCAATGGCTCTAACATCTAAAGAATGTGACATACTTTTGGAAGTACAAAATCAGACGGGAAAAGGACTAATGGTGGGTCATGTATTCAGGTTTCATCCTGCAGTGATTGAATTACGCAATCGAATCCAAAACGGTCAGTTTGGTGAGATTCTCACTATCATGATAAGAAGAATTGCTTTAAGGCCTCCTAGGAAGGATATGGGTGTGATGTTAGCCCTTGGGATTCATGAGGTTGACTTAACATGTTTTCTTTTAGGGGATAAAACACCAGATTCTATTTTTGCAGATATAAACTACTATTATGATAAACAAGAAGAAACAGCATTAATCCTCCAAAAATTTGGTAAAACTTCTGCATATTCTTTTGAAAGTTGGATTGATCCCACGCAAGGAAAATTACGAGAATTATCCTTAGTTGGTAGTTTGGGGAGTGTAATGATTGATTTCCTCGTACCTAATGAAATAAAGATAATTCAATCCCATTTGATTGTTAAAGAGCTAGAAAAGGGAAAAAACTTTGATATCGTTGATAAAGGTGAATCTATAGTGAAATTAGAACCGAAAGAACCGCTTCTTGAAGAAATTAGACACTTTATAATCCAGTCAAAAGGAAATAAAAAATATGAATCAAATGGAACTATTGGTAAAAGAGCTGTATTAATGATTGAGAAAGCTATTAAAGCTTATAGAAAAAGAAGATTTGTCAAAATGGATAATATGGTTTATGAGTAAAATTCAATGATTTTTTCACATACAAAACGGATTTTATCTTTTGAATACGTACCAGAAATTGGAATAGATAAAATTTTTTCACTTATTTCATCATTTATTGGCATTTTTTGATATCCAGCAACCTCTTTAATATAATTCAATTCATTAAGCTTTTCTTTATACATTACTGAAGAACCGATATTATTTTTTTTAAGATATTTTTGTAACTCATCTCTTTTTTCTGCTTTGATAGTGTAAAGATGATAAACATGTTTGAAATTTGGTGGTTCAGTTGGTAATTCTATATGAAAGAGATTTCTTAACTTTTCTTCATAACAACTTGCAAGATCTCTTCGATTTTGATTGTATTTATCTAGTTTCTTAAGGTGAGATCTACCAATTGCTGCTAAAATTTCACTTAATCTATTATTTAAACCCGGCATAACATGCTGACCATTAATTCGTCCGTGATCTCGTAAAGCTTTGATTTTTAGAATTAATTCTTCATTATTGGATATTACTATACCTCCATCTCCTCCAACTGTAGTATTTTTAGTGGGGAAAAATGAAAATGCTGCTAAATCACCTTGAACTCCTGCCTTTTTTCCTTTACATGCTGCTCCGTGAGCTTGACAAGCATCCTCTATTATATAAATATTATTTTTTTGTGCAATCGATTGGATTTTTTCCATTTCACACATTAATCCATATAAATGAACAGGGATGATTGCTTTTGTGTTCATGTTTATTTTTTTTTCCAACTTCGTGGAGTCGATCAAAAAAGTATTGGGATTGATATCGACGAAGATAGGTTTTGCACCCGTAAAAATTATTGCATTCACTGTTGCAGCAAATGTGTTTGGGGGGATAATTACTTCATCACCGTTTTTAATGTTTAATGCGAGTAAAGATAAGTGAAGTGCAGAAGTCCCTGAGTTGACTGTTGCAGCAAATTCAACTTGTTGATACTGAGCGAATTCTTCTTCTAGTAATTCAGCTTCTTGTCCTTTTACATATTGACCACTGCTTAGAACTCTTTCAATTGCATTTCTCTCTTCATTACCTAAATCAACTGTCGTTCTTGGAATCATCTCGAGTTTGGATTAAAAATATAAAATTTAAACTTATTCTGAGGGGATCTGAAAAAACGAAAAATAATAGAAAAATATACAAATCTTGAGTTATTTTGAAAATACATATTTAAATAATTCCCAAATAATTGAGCTGACTACCGGAATCTAAGATAACAAACCATTTACACTCCTATTAGTAGATAGAAATTTCTTAAATACAAAGAAAAGATTCTTTTCGTTCATCAATTATTAACATAGTCCCAAACATAAAAGAGTAATTTTTACTTAAACGAGATTTATAAATTTTTAAAATCGACTAGAGTTCCTTTAATCAATTCCAAATAAGTCGTCTTGGATTACCAGACGAATTGTTGACACTCCTTATAACCTTAGTTTTCATAATTTTTTACATAATTTCTCAAGTACGTGGACGAATCCTCTTGCAATGTACAATTTTTTCTCACTTGGATTAGACCATACGAGTTGTATGTCTATCCCGCAATTTCCTTAATCTATGGTATACCCACGTCATTTTTTTGCACGTATGTCCGTGGTGGAATGTCTTGGATATCCCATAGGAGTTGTTTAACCCATGTATCGCAAGCGATAGGTCGTATAGGCACACAATAGACGTTGATTAATCATTTGACTTAATTGCGATGGCAATTATCTGCCCCTTTTAAATAGAAAACTTCAATTTTTTGTGGTAATCATTTCATTAGATAAATCGGATTTAAAATATCTATCAAATTTTGGGCTTTCTTATTTAACTCTTCAAAATATTGTTCTTTTACATTTTCTAGCGCTTCTAAAGGAGGAGTTGCTGTGTGAAAAGTTGTACGATTCTCCCCGTCAAGTAAAACAAATCCTTTTCCAATAAGAGGTTGAAGAATTTGGTAAATACAGGGATAGGGGGATTTACTTTCCTTTCTGAATTCCTTTTCATTAAATGTACCCACGATAACTAAAGTTAGATAAACCAAGGTTTTATTATCAGTAAAACCTAAGTCATTCAAAGATTCTTTTAAATGCTGAGGAAGCACCATATTTTATACATAAGGATTTTAATATTTACAAATTAACTGAGTTTTCAAATGTCATAATGATTAGTGATTATTCTTGGTTTTTTTTCTCAATACCTACACGATATTGCTTAACTAAACTCTTTGCTCTTGATGCTTCCTTTGCTTCAGCAATGACACGGATAACGGGTTCTGTATTGGATTGATGAACCAAAATCCATTCTTTCCGTTTCTTATTTATAATTTTCACATCATTTCCCTTTGCAATATACGTCAAGTTCTCCTCTTCAAGATGAATTTTTAATCTATCGATAATCTTTAGTGATTTTGGTACAGTAAAACTTTCTCGATAAGAGGAATATTTGGGAATATTTTTTATGAGTTCGGACAATGATTCAGAATGTTGAGATAGACAATCACATATTACACAGGATGCAAAAATTCCATCTCTTGCATTATTAAACCTTGGATACATAAATCCTCCGCTAGATCCCTCTCCACCTATTATCAGAGTACCTGGATTGTCCAATTTTAATTGTGTAAACTTTCTTGCAAGATATTGTTCCCCGATTTGTGTGCGATAAATTTTCGCACCAAATTTTTCAGCGAGATCATCGAACGCCAATGAAGAAGCGATGTTTGTTACAATCAGTATCTTTTTAGGAGATTTTTTTAATGCGTTTCTATGAAGGAAGTAATGCATGGGGAGAAGTACAGAAACATCTTCGGGATAGACTTCACCATCTGGACCGACTACTGTTAAACGATCAGCATCACAATCATAAGCAAATCCCACATCGGCATTAGTTTTTTTCATTTCCAATTTTAATACTTCTAAGTTTTCAGCAATAGGTTCGATTTTTCGTGGAAAATGAGGATAACACATTGAAGAATCATTAGTTATATTGAATTTTTCATGAAGGTGTATCAAAATACATCCATAAGAGGAAAGAAATATATCGATAACACCTTTTGCTGTCCCTGCATTTGTATCGACAATAACTTTCAATCCTCTTTTCTTGATATTTTTTATATCTAATTCTTTATTTAGAAGTGATTTGTACAACTTTTTCGCATCTGCACTATGAATTAACCCGATTTCATCCCATTTAGCGGGATATTCGGAAGAAACACCTTTTAGTGAAAGCTTCTGGATTTCTTCGATTTCCTCATTATTGATAAATGTGTGTGAAGGACCAACAAATTTAACTCCATTATACTCTTCTGGATTGTGAGATCCTGTAATAATCACACCTCCTGCAAGTTTTTTTAGATGAATATAATGTAATATAATCGGTGTAGGTAAATCAAGTAAATCAGTTACATGAATTCCCATTGAAATTAATCCTGAAGCAATAATTTGTGCATACATTAAGCTTGAATTCCTTGTATCTCTACCTAAAGCAACTTTAGAGCCCTTTCCTAACCATAATGCAAATTTCTTAGTGAATTTCAGCACATCTTCAATTTTTAAATCTTCATTTACTTTTCCTCGCATTCCACTGGGTGTAAGTATCACTATTCTCAATTTTCTAAGTTATGTTGTTCTGAAATGTAAGATACGTGATAAATAATAATTCTTCTTATTTGAAGAGTAAAACGGTGATTGTATTTGTATTTATATGTGCTAGCAGTTAAGATACCGATCTTAAATATATTGATGATTTAAACAAGATATGGATAAAAATATTAAGGATTTTTTTAGCGGTAAGGGGATACTTGTTATCGGAGGAACTGGAACTATTGGGTCTGAAATCGTTAATCAACTTCTAATATGTAATCCACGAGTCATTAGGATTTTTACCAATTCTGAAAACGAATTATGGGAAACCCAACTGAGGTTTGACCAATATTCTGAGAAACTTCGGTTTTTATTAGGAGATATTCGAGATTACGATCGTGTTTTGAAAGCCATGGAAGATATTGATATAATTTTTAATGCTGCAGCGATAAAACATGTTCATATCAGTGAATACAATCCTATGGAAGCAATTACCGTTAATTTAATTGGTTTAAGTAACATAATTGAAGCAGCAATTAATAAGAAAGTCAGGAAAATCATTCAAATTTCAACTGATAAAGCAGTTTCTCCAACAACAGTAATGGGGGCAACAAAAATGATAGGAGAAAAATTATGTTTATCTCGTTATTTTTCAAAAGGAACTCATGATATTGCTATTTCATGTGTTAGGTTTGGCAATGTATTAGGTTCTCGGGGTTCGATAATCCCACTAATAAAAGAACAATTGAGACGATCCAATGAAATTTTTTTAACGAGTAAAGAAATGCGACGCTTTTTTATGTCAATTAGTGAAGCTGTTGAATTAGTATTAAAAGCAGCAATGGTTTCAATTAATGGAGAAATCTTTGTCTTAAAAATGCCAACCGTCCAGATTAAGGATCTCATGGAGGTAATTGTTGAGGAATATTGTCCAACTATAGGGAAAAATCCCCAAGACATCAAAATTATTGAAACTAAGCCAAAACCTGGAGAGAAATTCGATGAAGAGTTAGTTTCAGAAATCGAACAAAAAAACTGTTTCGAGAATGAAGACATGCTAGTCATCATTCCTAGTTTCGATTTCGATGAAAACGATATTGAACAAAAAATTGCAAAAATTGGGAAACCACTCAGTGAAGAATCATATGGTTTAATTTCTACAAAAAATGCGACTCCACTAACAAAATCTGAAATAAAAAAAATCTTAAAATACCTAAAATTCATTTAAACTGATTTATATGAAGAAAACATACCCCTTATTTGACATATACTGGGATGAAGAGGATATTCAGCGAGTCAATGGAGTGATTCGCAGAGGTACTTCTTGGGCTGCTGGTCCTGAAATTATTGAATTTGAAAACGCTTTGAAAACATATTTTGGAGTAAAATATGCTTTAACTTTTAACTCTGGAACCTCAGCTATGCATGCATTAATGCTAGCTCACGGGATAAATTCTGGTGAAGTGATTGTGCCTTCTTTTTCTTTTATTTCTACTGCTAATGCAGTTCTATTAGCAGGTGCAACTCCCGTGTTTGCAGATATTGAATCAGAATCTCTTGGATTGGATCCTATGGATGTTGAGGGAAAAATCTCTTCAAATACAGAAGCAATTGTGCCAATGCATTACGGAGGAAGAGTTTGTAAAAATATTGAAAAATTACGGACATTAGCAGATACTCATAACCTACTCTTAATTGAGGATAATGCAGAGAGTTTTGGTGCTTCCTTAAATGGAAAACTAGCTGGAACATTTGGTCAATCTGCTTTTTTAAGCTTCTGTCAAAATAAGATTATTACTACTGGGGAAGGAGGAGCAGTGATTACCAACGATGAGAATGTATATCAAAACTTAATATTAATTCGCTCTCATGGCAGAGTAGAAAAAAATGACGTGGATTATTTTCATGATACAGAAATTGAAGACTATATTGCGATTGGTTACAATTTAAGAATGCCCTCTATTTGTGCAGCATTAGGTGTGTCTCAATTAAAAAAAATATCTACAATAATCTCAAAGCGACGAGAAGTGGCTTTGTATTATAACCAAATCCTGAGTGAAATAAAAAATATTAGTATTTTTCACGAAAATTCTTTTTCTACTCCCGTCTATCAATTATTTAGTATCTTATTGAATAACCCGACAGATCGAGCTCCCTTACAGAAATTTCTAGTTGAAAACGGAATTTATACAAAAATTTACTTTGCACCAATACATCAAAAGAAATTTTATGCTAAAAAGTTTCCAAAATCGAAAGGACTATCTGTCACGATAGATATTAGCAGAAGGATTCTTACTTTACCATTCTCTCTAAATTTCCAGAAGGAGGATTTAGATTTTATCGCTGATAAAATCCGAGAGTTTTTTAAAGACCAACAGAACAAGGAGGAAATTACTTGAGTATACATATTGGTAATAGGAAAATTGCATATGATTCTCCATGTTTTATTATTGCTGAAGCAGGAGTTAATCATAATGGAGATATAGGGATTGCCAAGAAACTGATAGATGTTGCGGCTCAGGCCAAAGCCGATGCAGTTAAGTTCCAAACGTTTAAGACTGAAAATCTGATGACAAGGAATCTCGAAAAAGCGGATTATCAGAAAATTGGTGAAGATGATACTGAAACCTTTTTTGACCTTGCTAAGAGATTAGAATTTTCTTTCGAAGTCTTTTTAGAGTTAAAAAATTATGCAGAATCTAAAAATATAATGTTTCTTTCTACCCCGTTTAGTGCAGAAGCAGCTCTTTTTCTCAATAAAATTCAAATACTTGCATTTAAAGTGAGTTCTGGCGATATTGATAATTTTCCTTTCTTAGAACACCTAATACAATATGGAAAACCGATTTTATTATCAACAGGAACAGCATACTTTCAAGAAGTACAAGAGGTGGCTGAATTTTTTGCTAAACACAATTTTAAAGATTTAGTTTTACTTCAGTGTACAACTTCGTACCCAACACCTCTAAAGAATATTCACTTGCGTGTTCTTACTTCATTTCAAAAAAATTTCCCTAATTACGTAATTGGATTTTCGGATCATTCACAAAGCACAACATTAGGAAGTGCAGCAAGAGCTATGGGAGCATTAGTAATAGAAAAACACTTCACTTTAGATAAAAGATTGGAAGGACCAGATCATCAAGCTTCCTTAAACCCGCATGAATTACAACAATATATCCAAAATATTCGAGATATAGAGATTGCATTAGGAAATCCTACTAAAATGATTCAGGATGTTGAATCCCAGAATAAAATTACAACAAGAAAAAGCATTGTCTCTAAATGTGATTTGAAAAAAGGAAACCGTATAGATGCTAATTGTATTACAATAAAACGTCCTGGAAACGGAATCCGTCCAAAATTCTTCAAAACTCTTATTGGTAAAAAAATAAACAAAGACATTAAAAAAGATGAGGTTCTTCATATGAAGGACATCGAATGGGGGAATTAGATGAAAAAACTTGTAATAATTGGAGCTGGAGGTTTCGGTAAACAGACTTCTGAAATAGTTAATAGGTTGATTTCTCAAGGAGAACAAATACAGTTAAAAGGATTTTTGGATAGTAATAAATCTCTGCACAATCAAAAAATTAACGATATTCGAGTATTGGGAGACATTGATTGGATAAACTCTGAAGATCCTAACGAAAAAAATTATTTTGTTTGTTCTATTGCTGATCCTGCAACCCGAGAGAAAGTAGTAATAGAAGCGCGTAAATTGAAGTACATTCCCTATACTTTGGTCGATCCATCAGTGATACAAGGTTATGGTGTTAAAATTGGGGAAGGAAGTATTATATGCCCCGGTGTGATCCTAACGAGTAATATTAGTATCAATTCATATGTTATAATTAATCGATTATGTTCAATTGGTCATGATGTTAACATCTCTGATTTTTGCACAATTAATCCGTTAACTGCAATAGGAGGATATGTGCATCTTAAAAAAAGTGTTTTAATTGGTGCACATTCTTCAATTCTTCAAAAATTATCTGTTGGTAAAAACTCTGTTATTGGAGCAGGTGCAAGTGTTATTTCTGATGTTCCTGAGTCCGTTTTAGTTGTTGGTGTCCCTGGAAAAATCAAAAAAGAAATCTTCAAAAAACAATTATTTAGTAGGTAATCATTTTCTTTATCCACTTTCCTGAAAAATTAGTTTCAGATAGTATTTTTAATATAGAATCGACGGTTTTTCCCTCTCCGTAAGGATTGACCGTATTTTTCACACGTTTTTTAAACTCTTGATTATCTAAAGCAATTTTAATAGCATCAATTATTTTTTGCTTATTATGGGGAACATCAATCACATTATCCCCCCGTTCTCGACTCATCTGGCGTATTCCTATATTTACAACGGGAGTGTGAAAACTTCCAGATTCTGTCATACCACTACTAGAATTACCTACTAAAACACTCGCATATTTCAATAAGGTGAGATATTCATGACGAGGTAAACTTGGATAAGCTTGAAAATAGGAGTAAGTTTGATATTTCTTTATTTGTGATATCATGTTCCTCCCCCCCAAATCAGAATTTGGATAGATTGCAATTGTTTGTATCTTTAATGTCTTAATTGCTTCTAGAGTTTCTATAATTTGTTGCTCAGATTTATCAGATTCAGTAGAAACTGGGTGTTGAACTAGTAAGATAAATGGTCTTTCTGATTGGAGATCGTATTTTTCCTCAATATACCTTTTAGAGGGAAATCGCATTTGCATAATTTCATCAATTCCTATCAAACCAACAGGAAAAATTCTCCATTCATCTTCTCCTAATTTTCTTAATCGTTCAGCACTCTTTAGTGTAGAAGGAAAATGGATGTGAGAAAATTTAGTTATAGCGTGTCGTGCTGATTCATCTAATCCTCCCCAAGATATATCCCCTCCACTTAAATGCGCTACAGGAATGTTTAGATACGCACCTGCAATTGCTGCACCTAAAGTTTCTGTTCGGTCTCCTAAAACAAGTAAAATATCGGGTACTGAGCTCAATAAATAATTGGATACCCCTATAATAGTTTTTCCTACTGAAAGAGCCATAGAATTTGGAGTTTCATGTTCAGTATCAGATGGAATTTCTGCATTAATTTCAAATCCATCTTTTTTTATCTCGTCTATTGTATGACCGAAAATAGATATTAAATGCATTCCAGTTACAATTAGATCCAATTCAAAATGAGGATTATTAACTATTCCTTTAAGTAAAGGTCGTAGTAATCCGTATTCCGCCCGCGTTCCCGTAACTACACTTATTTTCTTCATGATTATAACCCTTATAGTATCTTTAAATTCTTATTTTCTAAGATGAATTCTACTAACTCGAATTCATATTCAGTATCAATATCTATACTAAACTCACTAGGCATTACATATGGGATGCTTTTCGAGGTGAAAAATGACTTTTTTCTTTGAAGTACATCGGGAGAAGATATATAAATAGACCCATTGGGGCGATATACTTCAGATAGTTGCTGTCTGGAAGTTTTTTTCATTTCTTCAGAGAATAACGGAACTAATCTGTTTTTCTCGATTATTAATGACCATAAGGGATTATGTTCAAAAAGACATACACTTATTACACTTTCAGGGTTCTCGCTTTTAAATAATGAAATACTTTCTAATATAAAATTAGGAGTTCTTAAAGGAGATGTGGGTTGAAGAAGCACAATTATTTCTGGATCATCATTTTGCTCCTTTAATTTTTTAATGACATCAAGAACAACATTTATCATGGGTGTGTCATCTTGTGCAAGAGAAGGGGATCGTTTAAAAACTTCTGCCCCATAATTCTTTGCATATTCAGAAATTTCATCATCATCGGTTGATACAATAATTCTTTTAAACACATTTGTTTTTTCCGCAATTTTAATAGAATATGCGATTAGTGGGTGACCTTTAAGGGACCGTATATTTTTTTTTTTAATCCCTTTAGATCCTCCTCGTGCTGGAATAATTGCATAAATTTCCTTCATATATGTAAATTGGGATATTTACTAATTATGTTTTTATAGTCTCCCTATTTAAAAAAGTAATAGTGTTTTTAAAGAATTTTATCAAAAAAGTTCAAAAATAGCAATAGGTTATAGATAAGTAGAGATATTTCTCAAAATTATTAACAATATAGATAATTCAATGAATATTATTAAAGATCTAATCTGTGAGATAGAAGAAAACATCCCAGTTAATAAATGGGAATTTCTTGGAATAAAGATTTGGCCATTAGTCCGTTTAACGATAAGTACTGATTTGGGAGGAGAAATTAATACCCAACGAGTACAAGCATCAGGATTTTTAGACCAGATTAAAGAACTTTGTAAGAAAATTTCTTATTCGTTTAAAGTCGTTTTCTCTAAATTTTTGGATTATAAGATGAACAGAATAGAGAAAAATTCCTCAGTTTTACTTTTAGGTCGTTCTTCATCAAGAAATACTTTATGGAAAGGAAAATGGTTAGATCCAAATTTGGATAGCATGCGATATTATTTAAAAAAAATGGGAAAAAAATCAATTCATTTGGAGTTTGATTTTTTGGGATTGACAAGAATTCCTAGATATTCTCCTTCACTATTCATTCATAATATAATCCAATTCTCTAAAATAAAAGCATATATGCAAAATCTGCTCCATAAAACCCAAAAATTGAATATACCGAAATATCCTGAATTTATCCAGATTTTGAAATCTCATAATATCAATCTCAGTATTATGGATAAAAATAAGATTAGATATTATGTGTATTTGTTGAGGATTCGAGCAAATTATTTCAAATGGTTCATTAAGAAACATCATAGTGAATTAGGGATGTGTACAGGTTATTACATACCAGAACATTTAGCGTTTATTCTTGCTTGTTTTGAAAGCAGCATTCCGTCAGTCGATATTCAACATGGTTTACAAGGAGAATTTCTTTCTGCATATTCTGAATGGAAACATGAATATCGTCAATTATTACCTACGAGTTTTTGGGTTTGGACAGAATTTGAAAAAGACTATATTCAAAATTGGGCTCATGAAACCAGCCCATTCCCATATTTGGGAGGGAATTTATGGTTAGATTTTTGTTCCAATGCAGAAAATGGTGAGATTCGGAAATTTCTAAAAGAAATTCGACATATAAAAACTAATGAATACAATTCCCATATTTTGCTGTCCCTTCAACCCAACAATACTTTGGATTATTTTTTTAACATAATTAAGCAATCTCCCAAAACTTGGTTTTGGTGGATTCGACTTCATCCCCGTATGTTAGAACAAATAGATGAATTAATCCAATTATTAGAACAAAATAATATTTTAAATTATTCCGTAACTGAAGCGAGTCAATTCCCCTTACCATTAATATTAAAAAACGTCGATGTGCACATCACATATAATTCAACGGTAGTAATCGACGCGGATCAATTCAATCTTAAATCTATCGTGTTAGATGAAAATGGATCGGATTATTTTCCTCAACAATTTCAAAAAGGAGTAGCATACTATGAAAGAAGTACTCCAGATATTGTAAATCGATTAGATTTTTTATTAAAATCTACTCAGGATGTTAAAATAACGTCCACGAAGGATACTGCACCAGTTTCAAGACTTGAAAAGTTTTTTGCTCTACTCAATTTATAGTATATATAATTGCTGGTAAAGATCTATCAAATTTACTTTTTAGTTTATGGATTCATTTTAAGTATGTTTTAAAATTTGTGTTAATAATGAATTTTATACTCTTATCGTAGTGTAAAAAAAACCAACTGAGGGTTTTCCTAAGTATGATTGAAAAAATTAAATCTATTCCAAAGTTAATAAAAAACCGCCAGTTATTGATACAAATAAAAAAAAGATTCTATATTGATCTGAATTCAAATATTAAAAATACAATTTTCATTTCTGGAACAGGAAGAAGTGGAACAACTTGGTTATCTCAAATAATTAACTACAAGAATGACTTTCGTTACATTTTCGAGCCGTTCTATCCCGGGAAAGTCGATTTTTGCTATTTTTTTGGTTGGAAACAATATTTACGCTTGAATGAAGAATATCCCCTATTTTATGATGCAGTAAAAACAATTTTGAGCGGAAAGGCACGAGTACATTTCATTAACAGACATAATCGGAAATTAGTTAACAATAAACGATTGATTAAAGACGTTAAAACAAATTTATTTATGGGATGGATGGCTCAAAGATTTACTGATCTAAAATCGATATTGATAGTTCGGCATCCTGGAGCAGTGATAAATTCTTATCTGAAACTTGGATTAGACCCTAATATAAAATGGTATTCTAATCAGCATGAGTTGATGGAGGATTATCTAAATGATTTCTCGCAAGAATTACATAGTGCAGTAACTCGATTTGATAGGATATTGTTGATGTGGTGTATTGAAAATTACGTTCCCCTACAACAAATGCGTGAATGTCCATTGAATATCAAATTGGTGTTATATGAGGATTTCTGTAATAAATTTGAACCTACAGTAAAATCTGTATTTCAATATTTGAATATACCATATAGGGATGAAGTATTAGCAACAAAAAAAGAAGCTTCCTTAACTACTCGGCCTTTTGCAGCAGTATTGAACGATTTAGATTTAACATCTGCTTGGAAAGCGAATATTGATGAAGATAAAATAAAGAAAATCAAGAAAATGACCCAATTATTTAAGTTGGATTATTTATATGAAGATTTACGATAAATTACGTAAAAACCACATCTTTTTTATAATTTAGTATTATTTCTTTATTTACTAATCGATATCATAATAAAGAATTTTTTCACTAAGAGGATCAATTAATTGAATTAAAATAGATAGCTCAGTAAATTCATTTTTTATCCCATATTGAGGAAAGCTAACCTAGTATATAGCATTATTAGAGCCAAATTAATATGTGGTGTATTTTTCTGAAACATATTTAAATTTATAATTTTGAGGTATGATTAGATGCGATATTGTAAAAGATGTGTAATGCCAGATACACGCCCCGGTATAAAATTTGATGAAAACGGAGTATGTTATCCTTGTCTCCGTGAGGAAAAGAAAGATCATATAGATTGGAATGCACGTTATCGGGAATTAGAAAAATTGTGCAATAAATATCGAAAAAATTCCGATGAGTATGACTGTATTATTGCAGTAAGTGGAGGAAAAGATTCGCATTTTCAAGTTCATATAATTAAAAACATTATGCAAATGAATCCCTTGTTGGTTTCAGTAACAGATAATTTTCCAATGACCAAAGCAGGACAATCTAATTTTGATAATATTTCAGAAGCATTCGGATGCGATATAATAGTAATGAAACCTAATATAAACCTCCAAAAGAATTTAATGAGAAAAACCTTTGAAAACTATGGGAAGCCAACTTGGCATATTGATCGTTTAATCTATACTTATCCACTCCATATGGCAATTAAATTTAATATACCTCTTGTTGTTTTCGGGGAGAATATTTCTCTTGAATACGGGGGTCCTGGTGCAAATGATACATATTCTGCTATTGATCAGATCGAAAATGGTGTAGCATCTGACATTTCTTGGGAAGAATTAATCGATGAAAATATTTCCATGAAAGATTTAGTTATGCTTAAAGCACCAACGAAAGAAGAAATGGATTCAGTTCATTTAGATCCGATTTATTTAAGCTATTTCATGAGATGGAATGATTACCGGAGTTACAATATCGCAAAAAGATACGGATTCAAAGACCTAGCTAACGAATGGGAAAGAGAGCACCATATTGAAAATTTTTACCAAGTGGACAATATGGCATATTTAATTCATCCGTGGATGAAATACCCGAAATTCGGTCACGCGACTGCTACTGATGCAGCCTGTAGATTTATAAAAATCGGTAAATTAACCCGTGAGCAAGGAATTGAATTGGTGAAAAAACATGATCATAAGTTGGATCAAAGAGCTGTCCAAGAGTTCTGTGATTTCTTGGGATATACTAGAGCGGAATTCTATGCAATTGTTGATAAATTCTATAATCCAGATTTATTCACAAAAGATCCTAAGACTGATGAATGGATTCTCAAAGATCCAATTTGGAGCCACTGAAAACTTCATCTCTTATTTCTTTTAGTTAAATAATTCCACTTTTTTTAATGTTTGATCTCTTTTTCCTAAGTATAATCAAACTAGATATATGATTTTGGATGATACAAAGATCAAATTTGGTCAAAATCTAATTCAAAAAACTTCCATTTAAATAATCAACATCTATTCCGTGATACCCAATCTATCCCATAAGATAAGTGAGCAGAGGGTATATAGTAAGAAGTGCCATCCCTTTGGTGTACCATCAAACGCTTTGCATCTATGCCTCATGCTACGCATTCGGCTTTGGGTGTAGCCTACCACCCTCATGATAAACGGGTGGGTAGTATTTCGACTCCCTACCCGCACCAAGGACTTAAGTATTCTACATCTGATCGGGTATGAAATTGGCAGAAGATGGTTATTTGGTTAAGATTTTTCAATTTCACGCTGTTTTACGATATTTTTACGTTAAAAAATTGATATTTACGATCTATTCAACAGAATAGATGTTGACTAATCAATATCTATTCCATGATACCAAAAAATATTGCTTCGATTGAATACACGATATATAGTAAGAAGTGCCGTCAATTCCCTACGGGAGTGTAACTTCATCATATATGTGCTCCCTAACTCCTACGGATGTGCATTGGATCTTCCATTTGGACCACGTTCCCGCACCAAGGACATCTGTTTATTATATCTGATCGGGTATTTAAGCGACATGGGGGTTGTTACCTTTTTGTAGCCTTTTGTTACGCCTATCCATCGGTGGTCTATCAACCACCTCGGATAGACAAGCCTATTGTTTGTGAAGTGAGATTGCAATTGAGTTTGGATGGATCGTAAATTTTCAATTTTATAGGCTTGACGTTGTTTTACGATAGTTTTACGTTAAAGAATTGACATGTACGATCTATTCAACAGAATAGATATCGACTAGAAAAAAGAGGAAAAAAGGAAAAAAAATTTAGATATACCCGTATTCCCTCAAAATCTTAATTACTTTATCTTTACTTTCTTCAACAGTTTCTTTATCAGTTTCTAACACCAATTCAGGACTCTTTGGTACTTCATAAGGATCATTAACACCTGTAAAATTCAAAATCTCTCCTTTTTTGGCTTTTTCGTATAATCCTTTCACATCACGTTTTTCACATTCATCAATCGGGCATTTTACATACACTTCGATAAAATTTCCGATTAATTGGCGAATCTCGTCCCTTATGATACGATATGGAGCGATATTGGCCATTAGGACAATTATGTTATTTCGAGTAAGTAAATGAGCAACAAATCCGACTCTTCTGATGTTTTTATCCCGATCTTCTTTACTGAATCCAAGGTCAGCTGTTAAATGCTGACGTACTACATCCCCATCAAGCCTTTCAATTATATACCCTTGTTTTCGTAATTCTTGAACAACAGCTTTTGATACTGTAGTTTTTCCCGCACCACTTAGACCTGTGAATAAAACTGTTACACCCTTTTGTTTAACAGCTAAATGTTTACCATTAATCGCATTATTAAGAATCATTGCTACCTCAGGGCGAGTAAATTCTTCTGGTAGCATTTTTTGTTCATTTAACATCTGTCGCACTTTAGTACCAGACAAATATACGTGAGCTTCACTTCCATGAGGACATGTTCTTCTTGTAACCATTTGTTTACAGATTTTACAGTAAAAAGCATGTTCCATTTTAAATGGTTGAATTCTTAATTCACCCTCATTAAATTGGTCGAAAATCTCTTGTGCGTCATAAGTTCCGTAGTATTTTCCAACCCCAGCATGATCTCGGCCAATTATAATATGTGAACAACCATAATTCTGTCTTGCAATTGCATGCATAATCGCTTCTCTTGGACCCGCATATCGCATATATGCTGGAAAAATGCTTAGGAGAGTTCTGTCCTTTGGATAATATGAATTTATAATAGTTTTGTATGTTTCCATCCTCACATTGAGAGGAATATCATCTTTCTTTGGAGATTCAGCTAGTGGATGTATCAATAAACCGTCCACGGTTTCCAACGCAATTTTTTGTAGGTATTCATGGGCACGATGGATAGGATTACGAGTTTGAAAAGCAACCACAGTATTCCAATTCTGTGATTTAAAATATTCTCTAGTCTGTTTTGGACTCAATCTGTATTCCGTAAACTCTTCATGAGGAAGATCTCCCACTAATGTTACTTTACCAGCTAAATAAACATTTTTTCTATTATATAATATATTCACCCCTGGATGTGCAATATCGTCTGTACCAAAAACTAATTTTGCTTCCTTTTCTTTTTTAGGCTTGTATATTTCTGAAATCTCTATCACACCGATGATTGTGTTTTTCCACGTCAATCCTACATAGATATTTGGTTTTAATTGAGAAACAAAGTCTTCATCTACAGCTAATGTAACTGGAATTGGCCAAACAGTTCCATCTACTAATCTCATGTTTTCTAAAACGTTGAGGTAATCTTTTTCTCCCATAAAACCCGTTAATGGAGAATATACGCCTGTAGCTAAACATTCAAAGTCTGTAAAGCTAAACTCATCCAATTCTAATTTTGGGGAATTATTTAACAAATCAAGGATTTTAAATCGTTCTTTCTCATCGTTTATCACTGATTGCACTAATTTTCCTCCATGGGGTTGTATTAATGCATTCTTTGATTGACCTTTTTCCATTTTCATCGCATTCTTTCCAAAATCATATTAATTTGAAAAATAAGATTAGCTTATAGAAGTTTTTGTCATAGTTCTTTTTAAAAAATAAATTTAATAAATACTTAAATAGGTAAACAAAACCTATTAGATTTTTTCTTTTTAAGAAATTTATGGAGAATTTTTTTAAAAGGAATTTTCAATTTTGCATTTTCATGTGAGTTAATATCTTCTTTGGGTTATAACCTTAAAAAATAATTAGATATATGATAAAAAAGCAAAAAAAAGTGAAAAAATGAATTCCTATGGGTACAACTATTGTAATCTGGTTGTATAAATCCATCCCAATAAAATTTAATATATTTTCTACAAATTTTATAATTAATTCTAAGGGAATTAACCATTTAATCATCAAAAATAGCATATAATTAATAAAAAAATCAAAACAACAATTATAAGGTGCTGAAATATGTTCCACAAAGAGATTCTCATTGTCTTAATAATCAACATCTATACGGGTCCATCCATGCAATTTTGTAACCCATTAACGTAATTCTATCGTAAAACTAGTCTGAATGTATAAGAAGTAATCGTAGAACAATTTTTTCAATCATTACATTATCCAGTGGCTAAAAGGAATACTTACGATACAAACTAAATTTTCACGTTGATAGTCAATTTAATTTGAATATAGGGGACGTGAAAATTTAGCTTGTAGCGTAGTTTGAGATAGAAAGGACTCAACCAGAAAGAAAGTGGTTAGAAAAATATTTGAGTTTGCTTAATTTGGGGTAGAGGAATTGTTTGACGTACCAAATTCTATTTAATGATGGTGTTATTCAAAATTAATATACAAAATGCCCCATGAAATCCAAAAAAAACCCACAAGTTTAAGTAAAGTTATAGCTACAGGCTCTATCACTTTTAGTATTGCGGGTTTAATTCAACAATTCCTTCTGTTTGCTCAATCAATAATTACGTATAGATTATTAACGGTAGAGCAAAGAGGTGAATATGACATAATTTGGTCTATATTTGCATTAGCGGGAACCTTTACCTTTACAAAGATGTTTTCTCAAATCGTTATTAAAAAAGTGGCTGCAAATAAAGATAATTCACAAAAAATAAATCAGACTGTAACGGGTTACATTGTTTATGCAGTAGGAACTTCAGTCTTATTTGTGTTCTTTTTCCTCGTCTGTTTTATTTTGGATCGTTTGAAAATTATGCGGATTATTCCTTATACACTGCCTTTATTTATTGTTTCAATTGTTGTATTCTATTCAATTGTAGAATATAATTTTTTATTGGTGGGTTTGGGTAAATATTTTAGTTATAATTTGATACAAATACTTTCTGCGATAATTCATTTCGTCCTATGTGTGGGATCCCTCATTTTTTCAAGTTTTTCACATCTATTCCTCCCTATTATGGTGTTTTATTGATTTAATATTGAAAACGAATAATCATGCAAATTCTGACAACCTATATGGTTTGGAAAAAGTATGGGAGATTTCGAATAAAACTAAAAGATTTAAAAGGATTTAGAAGTTTGTTTGGTGAAAGTCTAGGATTAGGAATAGATTTTATTATATACGACATTTTAATTGACGGTTCGATTATTATATTAGCGTTTTTTGCACCAGATAATGTCGTAGGGAATTTTAGGGGAATGCGAGATGCTGGAATAAATATTTTCCGAATTATTGTATTATTGCTGGGAACTATGCTGCTTTCCACTATCCCCAGTTATTTGAAAAAATTTGAATATGATACAGTGGAAAAAATGACCGGTTATGTGACAAAAATCAACCTATATTTTTTTGTCTATTATCATGCTGGCAATGTTTATAATTCCAGAAGCTTATATCAGAGTTTTTAATAGCGAGATCTATCTTGATATACAAGGAGTATTTTTTTTTAGTTGTTTTCAGATTCTTTTTAATATATTGTCTTTAGCGGTTAGCCCAATTTTGATTGGTCAGAGTAGAATTCACATAATGATATTCTTGCATGCGATTCGGGCAATGATATTCTTATTACTTTCTTTTATCTTTCTACCGGTAGTAGAAAATAAACTCTATGGAATACTAACAATTATCTCCATATCTTACATTGTTAATATCATTTCAACAATTTATATTGCTCAAAATACGAGTAAAGTACATTTCTTAAAATATTTAAAAAAAATCTTTCTTATTACAGTTCTATTTCTGACAATTTGCATCCTTATAATGTTTCCGTTTCATATTAAACTGATTTTTCTGTGGAAAATCCCCCTTTTTCTCGGGGTGGTCATTATATTCCATATAGTGATAATTACAGTTGGTACAATTACCAAACAAGATATAGAGATTATTAAAAACATCATTAGATCATTCTTTACGACAGATAAGGATACTAAATGGAAGAAATGGATAAAATAAAGTGAGGATTTCGTTGCTTGGATATTTAAAATCCTCAGATTGATTCCTTTTAAAGATTCTCAAATAAGTATAGACAACGATGTTGTATTAAAAGAAAATGTGTGTATTAGCCCCCAATCCAATAACTTTAAAAATT
The DNA here is from genome assembly GCA_016933055.1 of Promethearchaeota archaeon. Taxonomy (GTDB): domain Archaea; phylum Asgardarchaeota; class Lokiarchaeia; order Sigyniarchaeales; family Promethearchaeaceae; genus AMARA-1. The sequence goes on from JAFGBS010000019.1 coordinate 112,304, forward strand.
TAATTCAGAATTTCGAGAAATAGGGATTTTTTGTGATTATTATAACTTTCCACAACACTCATGGGATAATTCACCAAAGAAATGTAGGATATTTTGAATTTTTTTTCGCATCGACTAAAAATTTTCCTAAGGAATCAGTGAGAATTTTTGAAGCAGTGAATAGTCATAAAAAATTTAAATATGTAATCTCAATTGATTAAGTAGGATTAGGAATTGTAAAATATACTAGAGTTAAATCGAAATTCATCATTATTATTGAAAATTATTAGAGGAATCAAATGAAAGATATTTTCAAGTCCTCCAAAACTCGAAAAAAGTTACGTGGATTTGGTGTATTTTTTCATGGAATGTCGCAATGGTTTAATATGTTTGAAATTTTTACCAGAGTTCAAACAATTGTTGTAAAATCTGAAGCAATTAAAGAAACTGTCAAAAAATATACCGGTTCTGAGGAGAATATATTATTTATTACTAAGGATTTTAATGTTCTTGAGGTAATGTAGAACATAGTGATAATCTCGCTATGAGATATGTGAGATATAAATACATTTTTGTTCTTACTCTAAATGTTATAAATAATCATTTAAATAGGATTAGTCATGTTAAAGATATGTTTCGTCACCGATAGACTCCCGATACATCAATTAGGAGGAATGGAGCAACATGGGTTCATTGTCAGTACAGAACTTGCACATAGGGGAAATCAAGTGACAGTCTTGACCACAAAACATCCAGAGGGAATCCAAAGTGAAAAATCTGAAGAAAATCTTGAATTCTTTTATCTAAGTTCCCAAGGAAAGTATTCAAAAGAGTTCGAGCAAGAATTACACCGCAAATATTGGGAGTTGCACGAAAAATTAAATTTTAATGTGATTTATTCAGAGAGTACTACGGCAACCGCATTGATCAGAGATAAAAATATATCAATCCCAATTGTATGTTTGATGCATGGTTTTGTTGATAATAATTATGTAAAAAGATGGAAGAGGGGGGATTTACGTGGAAAATTATCAGCTATTAGGCAATGGTTGATAATAAAAAAAACACCTGTTAAAAAAAGAGCTTATTCTCAGTGTGATCATCTAATAACCATTAGTCAGAAGAATTTAGAGCAATTTATTAGACAAAAGCCTTCACTTGCCTCTCGGATTTCTTTGGTTTATAACGGTATTGACACAGAATTATTTAAGCCATTTATTACCAATAAATGGCGAGAAAAATTAAATTTGGAATCAAGTCATGTGATTGTATATACGGGCAGGATAACAAAATCGAAAGGAATTCATATCATGATCCAATTAATCCCCATTTTAAAAAAAACATATCCAGATATACAATTATTAATTGCAGGTACTGGTAATTATCTGAATGAATTGAAAAAAATGACCAAAAATTATGACATCCAGGATTGTGTGCATTTTTTAGGATTTATCGAGAATAAAAATGTGCCCGAATTATTAAATACAGCAGATTTGTTTATTTTCACAACGTTGTCCATTGAAGGATTACCTTACAATGTAATTGAAGCTCTATCATGTGGTTGTGCCATAATAGGATCGAATTCCGAAGGTGTAGACGAGATCATTGAAAATTATGAGGATGGCATCTTGGTAAATCCTAAAAACTCTCAGCAAATACTAAAGGAAATCCACTGGGTTTTTCAAAATCCTGATAAAGTCGAAAAAATGAAGAATAACGCCCGTAGGAAGGCAATAGAAAATTTTAGTATAAACAAAATGATGGATGGAATAATTAATGTTTTACATAAAGTGGAAAAACAATTAAAGTAGAAAATCAAATGGTGATTTCTTTGTATTTCAGCAATGTTTTGGTAACGTAGGGTGATATTGATCCTTGTCCAATGATATTTAGAAGTATTTTATCTAAAGTTGGGTCAATCATTGCTCCAAATTTTAGTATTTGGATTTCTTCATATTCATATTTTGGATGGTAACTAGCATCTAAAATTAAATGTATACCTTTCTCTTTGGTTAATCGTCCAGTATTAATAAAAACGTGATTGGAGACAAATCCAAGTTTATTTTCCCATTTATGAGTAGAATTAGGTTTGAAAAGCTCAGTATCAATTTCATTATACACTAATGAGATTTTTGATTTTAAATTGAGATTTTGTTTCAAATAGCTGTTACAGTGCGTTTTACTTATGGTGATGAGGTGATCCCGTCTTGAAGCAACTCTTTTCCTAACTGGAATTTTTTTTGTTTTTATCCACCAAATATTGCTGAAATCTTTCCTCTAATGTCTCCTCTTCTCTATCTTGTCACATAATTATCATCCCAAAACCCATGCATTAAACCCACAATCGGGATATTTAAACAACTTTCCTCCAAGATAGTCTTTTCTTGAAACACTTGCCAGAATAAATCACATTAAAGGGTTGTTGATTATGCAATTCTCAGAATTTTCTCATCATACAAATTTCAAAATCTTTATGATATGTTCCCGCTTGCTCTCCCATGCAATAAAACTGTAAATTATCACACATTTTTTCAAAAATAATTCCCTTAGGATGTTATTTTGTAAATATTATTCCCATATATATGACCTCGATCTGTTATTCCTTTACATAATGTTAATGCATGAATTTGCATTCCTCCTAAGTTAAGTATTGGAAATCTATAACAGATAAAGAAGATTTTAAGCATATTTGCACATTATTTGTGAAAACTTTAAAATTCTTTGCTCTTTCGTGATCCATCAAGAATAATCATAGTTAATCGGACATTTATTAAATGAACATTATTGTTTCCTATTATGCGAAAATTGTTCATTGGGACTTTGAATATAAATTTCATAAAATAAGTAATCATAGATCCCATAGGATATTTAACTGGAATTTTATTCACATTACAAGAGATTGCTTATATGAAAAGAGAGACTGAAAATCTGGGAAAATTTATTGTTAAAGGATCTATTTCTTTCAGCACTTCTGGTTTAATCCAGCAATTTTTTTTACTCATACAAGGAATTATAACATATAGGGTACTGAGTGTTGCTGAACGAGGAATATATGCACAAGTTTGGTCAATTTTCGCTTTTGCCGGGACATTTACTTTTGTAAATATGGTACAGCAAATAGTAATTAAGAAGATCTCATTACAGATTAATAACAAACCAAAAATCAATCAAATTTTAACAAATTTTGTATTGTATAGTATTATATCATCATCTTTTTTTGTTCTTTTTTTTATCATCACGTATTTTTTAGAAAGATGGAACGCAATTCAAATTTTTAATACAGGTTTATCATTTCCGCTTCTTCTTGCCTCTGCATCCATATTTTTTGCAGTATCTGGATATAACATAGTATTTGTTGGTATTAAGGATTATTTCAACTACAATCTAATCCAAATAATATCGACGATTATTCATTTTGTATTATGCGTAGGTTTTCTCCTTTTATTCAAGCATTTCACATCTATCCCCCCCTATTTTGGTATCTTCATTGGATTAATATTAAAAACTTTAATCGTTGTTATCTTAACTGCATTTATCGTACGTAAAAAATATGGGAGATTTTTGGTAAAATTAAACAAACTAACGGGTTTGGGAGACTTAATAGTTGAGAGTTTAGGATTAGGATTAGATTTTATTCTATATTCTATCCTTATTGATGGCTCAATTATTGTACTAGCAATATTTGCTCCTGAGGAAACAGTCGCAAATTATGAAGCAATAAGAAATGCAGGATTAAATCTTTCAAGAATCATTGGATTACTTTTGGGATCTATGTTATTGTCCATAATTCCCGCCTATTTGAACAAATTTGAGTACGATTTGGTAGAAAAAATGACGGGCTATGTAACAAAGGCAGTACTATACTTGTTATCTCTCATTATGTTAGCGATTGTATTCATTCCAGAAGCTTACATCCAAATTTTCAACGGTGATAAATATTTGGGAATCCAAGAATTATTTTTCGTTTCATGTTTTCAAATATTTTATAATGTTTTATTAGTCGCAGTAAGACCAATTCTGATAAGTCAGAAGAAAATTCATATACTCATTTTGATAAATTCGATACGATCATTCATATTTTTGATATTATCATTCATTTTTTTACCAATTGTAACCAATAAACTACATGGTCTACTTGTGATTGTTGTAATTACATACACAATAAACATAGTTACTACAATATTATTAACCCAAAGATCTAGTAAAGTTCATTTTTTTAAATATTACAAAAAAATATACTTAATTACTGCATTTTTCGTCATCATTGGGTCCCTCGCAATGTTTCTTCTCCATGAAAGACTAACTTTCTTATGGAAGATTCCTATTTATTTCGGTGCACTTATGTTATACCATGTCTTAATAATTATGTTTGGAGCAGTAACAAAGCAAGATCTTTATATTATTGAGAGTATCGTCTATTCATTTTTCTCTAACGATAAAGAGATAAGGCAGAAAAAATGGAAAAAGAAATTGGAGTCATTGATATCAGTAGTGTTTAAAATTCTACATTTAATTCCTTTGAAGGAAACAAAAATAGAAATAGATAGTGAATTTGTTCTAAAAAATAATATTTGTGTAATTACCAAATCCGATATAAATATCGGATTTGTCAAGAAATTGATCGAATCTGGTTATAGAATATCTATTATTACTGGACCTAATCCTCAAGGAATAATTCACCAAGAAATTGACGAACACGTGGAGAAATTTTTCACGATTTCAACTGATTTTATAAAAGAATCTGCAAGAATTTTCAATGCAATCAATAAATTCAAACATTTTGCATATGTTATATCACTTGATCTTGCAGCAATTGGTTTAATTAAATATTCACGATTCAGATCCAATTTCATCATATTTATGGAAACTTACTGGCGGAACATTGTTAATGAAAATATTAAATCTCAAAACATTCGAGATAAACTACATGGGATTTATTTATACTTCTATCACCTTACCAGATGGTTTATATTACGTGATACTTTAAATCGCTCACAAAAAATAATCGTTCCATCTGCGACAATGAAAAATCAGATTGCAAAAGATCTAAAATCCAATAAAGATAAGATATTACTAGATAAGCAATTAGATTTAACAGAAATAATATAAATCAATATATTAATAAAAGGGATAAATTTCGTGATTTCTAGAGATATAGGGTTTCAAAATCCTATATAAGTTGAATTCTCATGCGTTTTGAGTAGAAACCATGTGCATATTGAGAAGAATTCCTCTCATTCTTCATCTATCAGCAAATTAATATAAGTTCATAACTTAAAATATCATTTCTTTATGTTTTCGTTCTGCATTGGAAACATAGGGTGATATTGGACCTTGACCTATTATATTGATGTGAATTTTTTCTGAGTTTGGGTCTATCATTGCTCCAAATTTTAACTTAGCGTTAGATTGGATGTTTTCTGAAACAGTAGATACTATTTCATTCACTTGATTTAAAGATAGATATTGATTCCCCGTAATTGATACTAAACAACTAGAAATCTCTGAAGGATCCATTTCAAGAATTGGATTGTGAAGCGCTTTCAGAGTTTTTTCCCGTATTATTTCTTTAATTAAAGGAGAGGATGTGGTATTACCATCTTTTGCAATGTCATCTATATTAATTTCACTCTTACCGATATAACCGCTTGTTTCATTACATCTTTTTAAGATATTTTTAACATCTGCTAAATCTAGATTTACTAATCCGCAGTTTGACACTAAATCTACAATTCCTCGAACGGATCCAATAAGTATCTCATCCATGATTTTAAATCCTTTCATTAAAGTTAAGTTGGGAACCAGTTTTATGAGTTTTTCGTTGGGTAGTGGAATTATAGTGTCAGAATATTTTGCTAGCCTTAATAACCCCTCATTGGCGATAGTTTCTTTTTCAGCTCCTTCCATCTTAAATGGCAACGTACAAAAAGAAACTACTAAGGCACCCGCTTTTTGTGCTTCCCGCGCAATTATCGGTGATGCACCCGTTCCTGTCCCCCCTCCCATCCCACACGTGATAAAAACTATATTTTTTCGCGTTATTTGACGAATTCGCTCGAGATCTGATTCTGCTGATTTTTCTCCTATTCGTGGATTATTACCCGATCCTAATCCGCCTGTTACCTCTTTTCCGATCAATATTTTTTGGTCTGCGTTAGCATAATACAAATCTTGTGCATCTGTATTCACCGCGATAGTAATCGCTCCTGTAACTCCCGATTCTTGTAATCGGGTAATGGCATTATTCCCTGCTCCCCCAACTCCAATGATTACGGTTCGTGTTTTTAATAATTGCAGAAACTCAGATAAATATTCGTCCGAGTCATTAAACCCATCGGATTCTATGTTACTTTCCTCATCTAGTGGGTCTTTGGATTTCAGAACTACTTGCCCATTCTCGAGAACCGGGATCCCATTAATAGTATCTGTGGTAATCTCTTTGAGTTTATCCTCGCCAATTAAATCTTCTAAACTTCCATACATCAGTTGCTTCACTAGTTTCGGTTGATTCGGGATGGGTAATGTGCTCTTCCTAAAATTTAGCTATATACACATCATAGCTTTGCATTTTCTTAAGAGCATATAATATCTCAGTAATATCACAGATTTGTGAAAATAAAATAAAACGAGACAAAATAAAAAAGAAATGATGGAAAAAGAAAAATTAAGTTGCTTTACCCAAGATTAAGGCGGTATAGGTTGGACCTTCAACGGTTATTACTGTGACTTCATAATATACACCCGCAGTGATTGTCAGGCCCAGTTCAGTGCCCGATATATCGATAATGGTCGGTCTGGTAGGTGTAATTACATTTCCTCCTACGATGGTGATATCTGCCACCGATAGTTCAGTACCATTTACTACTACTGCGTCTATTGTTAAGTTGTATACATCTGTTCCAATTACCGCAATCTGTAAAGTATTATTGGCAGCAATACCTTTTGTGTTAGTGTTAGCCAGATCAATTTTGAAATCATAACCATAGGGAACTTCTGCATCAAATGTCTTCATATCTGTCACAGCGCCTGAGTCCGCTAAAACAGTTAGATCTATTGTATCCGATTCATTAATTTTCACTCCCATAATATCCACACTGAATTTAAATACATCCAAAGGTTGCATAACAGCGGACCCATAAATGATTTCAATATTATCGAGATCAAATGAAGAACCCAGTAATCGGAATTCTTCCAGTGTAACTTGTTCATCTCCAATATTTTTCACAGCAATTTCCACCCGTTCGTCCGTAAATACTGTAGTGTAATCGGATTCTAGTAATTCTATTGCTTTCCCGTCATACAAAGGTGTCATTCGAGCTACATCACTTGCAACATCATATCCCGCTTGATTAATGCTAATTACTGTTACTTTAACTTCGTTATTTCTGGTTATTCCTGTTAATTGAGCTGTGTAGCTTTCAATCTCGTTAGGCTCTAAGAAATAATCACCTTCTGAAGCGAGAAAGTCAACGGGTGCATTATTAACTAACATCGATTGCATCAATAAATTGTGTGAACCGGTATTTTGAACAGTTATCTTCAATGTGCCATTCTCATAAAGGTAAGTTAAGTCATTATGGGGGAGTAAAGTTCGTATTGTATCTGGATTTTCTTCGCCGATTTCTTCAAAATGCATAGTTCGATCCTTAGGTAGGATGGTCAATTGATATTCGAGAACATTAATAGATAATTCAATCCCATCAGATACCCCCTCAGAAGTATACGCGTATACTTGATAGGTCTTTCCCTCCGCTGGGGAGCCCACTAAATTGGTATCTAGTAGGTATTGTTCGATGTTTCCAGGAGATAGAACATAATTATGGTTTTGTGCTAAGTTGGAACGATCATATCTAACTCCATCAATTTCGAAGTGCTTAATATTGACTACACTTTCTCCGGTATTTTCTATCTGTAACTGGAAACCCAGATATCCATTAGATAAAACACTCGAATATTCTCTATTGATACTCAATGAGTAGGTTGGGACATCTACTACCAATTTTGTGTCCGATGAATTGGAAAATTCATATTTCAAACCATCAAATTTATCCGCTTCTGCAATTATGGTTACATTATAGCGATCGTTTAAGTTCCAAGTGGTTTCCGTATCTACCCAGATAGTCTTTGTTTCCTCAGCCTCAATTACGGTATCATCATCTTCAATAATAAAATCGTATTCTTCATTGTTCAATTTCACGGAAGTAATGGTAATATCTCGCTCTCCAGTATTTACAACTTCTACATTGGCTAAACCATTGGTCGACAACTGCGGATTTTGCACTTCAAATGAGGATTCCAAGGCAGTATAATCCATTTTATAAATTTTTACAAGGTGATTTGAAGAGAAATAATATTTCTGGAATACTTTAAAATCATATTCTCCGTCAGTCGGTATGTGATCAGACCAGAGTTTGCCGTTATCATCTCTTCGAGGACTTCTTCCCTCTGCTTCATTTCCACCAATCATTTGGGCATATTGGCTCGCCAAATAACTATAATAGGTACTAGTTTGCTGTAATGGCATCTTTGGGGAACTGAGGTCGGTGGGTTCATCGTAAAACATTAGTCTCACTAATTGGGAGTTGAACCATTTATCTTCATACATACCTGAACTTGAGTTGATGTATTCGTCTTCATTAAATACAGAAATAATCTCTCCTTGCTCATCTCGATACCAATTATCTTTTGCAAGCCCCCACGATTCATATCGTGTTGTATAATCATTACAGATTCGAAGCATCCATGGCCATTTACCCTCGTCTCCTCCAATCGAATTTATCATAAACCCAAAGAAGACAAGTACATAATCTGCACCCAATCGTTTGAAAATTTCTGCGCTATAAAGCTCATTGGATTGCATCATAGCCATACCTGTGAGACCGAGACGTGTATGATTGAGAGTTGCATTATCATTTACAGTAGTGACATTCCCTAAAACAGTTAACCAATACCCATAATCCCACCACGATACTACAACTGTTCCCGGTGGTAAATTTTCTCGCACAAATGAGAGGGATTCTTCCCAGTCATGTATTTGATTAAGTGTTACTAATTCGCTATATGACATTTGATCAATAGAAACGGTTGTGGCATGGTTAATTTGTGCAAAAAACATAAATCCGACTAGTATAAATACCACTACTCCTTCTGCAGCACTCAATGTTTGACGGATTTGCCGTTTTCTTCTCCTTGTGATGGTCTGTTGTTTTTGCATTAAGGAACCAAAAAATTTCAGAACATAGGTCAATCCATACGCACCGATCAAAGAAAGTGCAGGGGATAACAGTAATATGATTCGAATCATTGAACCGGTAAAATAAAGCAAAGTCAAAGCGAATACTAGCATTAAGATATCCTCTTCCCGGTTTCGTTTGATCGCAAAAAATACTCCCAGTGGTGTTAAAATAACGGGAATTAGAGTGTTATAGTAAAATACTGACCAAGGGGAGGGTTTATGCTCCCCAACGGATGCCACAAGATTGATTGCTTGTCGAATGGTAGGATTTAAGATACTTGTCGCTCTTGAGCTTAAACCGAATGGAAGAATTTCAGGAGCTACCCAAAATATTATCCCGAAAACAAGTAAAGCAGGAATAGTTCCCCACTTGATAACATTCCAGATAATTTTATAAATTTTGGGATTCTTTGTTTTTTGAACGTGTAATATATGATATCCAATCATAAAAAAGAGGAAAAGAACGGGAATTGCAATTTCCATATCATTTAATACGGTTGTTGATGGTGAAAATGTTGGATTTACCATATATACCAATACACCCGTTCCAACTGATCCAATATATGCTACTAATAATCTTGCCGAATATTTTCCTATCAGTATCATTATCAAGCAAGCTAAAGGTAGGAGGAGAAAACCAAATGTTAGACCTCCCCAACTCAAAGCAAGAATTCCTAGGAAGATACCGGATATTATCGAGTTATAAAATTTATCCGTTTTTATCGCGCGGATGAAAAATAAAAACAGCATTAAAACGGAAAACACTCCAATAGTTTCATTATCAAAGAATCCCGCAACTGTACGTTGTATATGACCGGGGCTAAATGCGATAAAGAATGCTGCGAGTAATCCACAACGGGGGTCCAATACCTCCTTTCCGAGATAGTACATAGCCAAAATGGTAAATCCTCCCATAATGGCAGGCCAAAAAAATGCAACCTCGTATAAGGTTACTTGAATTCCAAAGAATGTTAAAATATTGTATAAGATTGCTGTGGCAAATACTAGTCCAGGGCGCAAGTTAAAGCGGTCGATTCCCTCGGGAAACCAGCTCTGGAATGAACGCCAATGAAAAAAATCGTACACTCCATTCTCTACGAGATATTCGGTAGTATGATATTGAATCCATGGATCGAAAGCTTTAATCAATGGAGCACCTCTAAAAATTGGGCTTAATCGGATTAATACTCCCATTGCAATGATGACTATTAACGCAATAAAAACAACAACGGAATCGCTACGCACTCGCACAGAAGTTTTCATACGATCCCAAATATCTGTGAACCATTTCTGGACTTTTTTTACCATTGTAATCCCTTGTTAGATATCGTAGAAAATCCTTTTCATTTCTACTTGGTTAGGTTTTCAGATGAAGAGCTCTTTTTAAGATATTTGGTAACTATCTCGAATTATTCATTAACTCATTTATTGGGTAATAAAATCCATACAGTTAGATGATAAATTTGAATTAGAAAACCGTGGAAACGCAAACATTTAATCAATATTTTAATAGTCCTAGTTATGCCTACGATTCATCCCCCATTGGTAAATGCTCCAATGAAATTAACAGTTGATAATGAGGAGATTTCATTGATTCAATTTATTTACGATATAATTCTCAACCAAAATTTGGAATTATTCATTTTACTTAAGCGAATTCCCACCAAGGAAGAAATTCAGAGTTTTCAATTGACCATCCGACCCCAATATAATCCTGATGGCAATATCATAACAGCAATCTCGAAATCTTCTATGGATCCAATTGCATTGGTTACCTTGTTTATTAACGAAAAACGAGTAGGATTAAAACAATTCGTTCAAAATATCATATTTGGGATAAATTTTGGCATAATTCAGACACTGGAAGGATATACGGGCAAAATTGAAGAAATCCAACTTACTTACAAAAAGTAGTGTTAGAAAGCAATCACCAAAAGTCTTTTCAAGGACGGAATTGAATTATTGCGTTACTCAGGCGCCTAAAAGTAGATTTTCCATTTAATGGGATAAAAATGACAATCAAAACCAACTATATTTTGTTTAAAACATTTTACTTAGGTGATGACTATTATGGGTCACAACGCCAACCGGATTTGCTGACGGTTGAGGGGGCGATCCTTAAAGCTTTACATAAAAAAGGATATCTCAGTGATGCTCATTACGAGGATCAGATAATACACAGTGCGGGGCGAACAGATGCAGGAGTGCATGCTCGAGCAATGACTTACGGATTTTTCAACCAACGAGAGGATTTTCATCCCATGGAAGTAAATACCGCTTTACCTGATACAATCTTAATCTGGAGTGCCACTAAAATTCTGGTAATAAATGAGATTCCTACGATCCACCCCCGATTTCAAGCACTTCAACGTCAGTATAAATTCTTCGTTCAAGATGTCAATCAGAAGCTCAATACTTCCTTGGTTCGGCGAGTTGTCACTCAATTAACCGGAACCCATGATTTTCGTAATTTTGCAAAAACGCATCCGAATACCAATACTATCAGGACAATTGACAAAATTGAATTTCAGAGAAAGCAACATATATGGGAGTTTGACTTTCAAGCAAAAAGTTTTCTTTGGAACCAGATTCGGAAAATGATGCGTGTAATCCTGGAAGTTGGTAAGTCAAATTGGTCATTCGATGTTGTTCATTCATTATTGGATCCAAATAATACCTCTTATGCAACTAAACTTGAACCGTTGGCGCCAGAAGGGCTGATCTTATGGAATATTCTTTATCCCTCAGGTGTTAAGTTTCAAAATTGTGAAATTTCCGTACAAAAATTGAATAATTTGGTAAGTACGTGGATTCAATATCATCAGGTACGAGAACTATTCCTAAAACAAATACAATCATCCTTCAAGCAAACATAGTTTCGCCAATAGAGCATTTAATTGGACCTTTTCGGTTGCTCCTCGACTTAATCGATACTCAATTTGACTGAGAATTCGAATTATGCGCATTTTGATTAGTTCTTCCAATTCCATGTCATATACTTCTGTATGCATTTGGGAAAGTAAATTACGTGCACTCAATCCATGTTCCAACGTAAGAGTATCTAATATAGATTTGGCTTCCATGAGTTTACCCTTGAGTGCCGTATGAATCATTCTTCGTATATCTTCGGGAGATATTCTCCCGGCAATCTTGAATACGATCTCTTCTTGAATAGTGTTATCTATGGAGGAGCTAGCTTGAAGATAATTAACTGCTCGACGCAAATCTCCATTCGCCACATAAATTAATGCTTGCAATCCCGAAGGTGTAAGGGTAATTTTTTCTTGTTCGGCGACATATTCAATTCTTTTTCTTATGTCTTCCTCGGTCAATTTGCTGAAACGAAATACTACGCATCTAGATTGAATCGGTAATATAATCTGATTCGAATAATTGCAGATCAGAATCATTCTACAAATATGGGTATAATTTTCCATTGTCCGACGTAATGCTTGTTGAGCAGCGCCGGTCATATGGTCAGCTTCATCTAAGATAATCACCTTAAAGGGAATCTCTTCAATCACTATCGTTTTAGCAAATTCCTTAACGAGTGTTCGGATAACATCAATTCCCCGAGCATCACTCGCATTTAATTCAAGATACGTCTGATGATGTTTCATTTTACCCCTTTGAATATCTCTTACTAGCGCCAAAGCAGAGGTCGTTTTTCCCGTACCCGCCGGTCCCGCAAAAATCAAATGAGGCATTGTAGAATCTGCAACGAATTTTTTTAAGCGTCCTACGATTTTTTCTTGACCAACCACATCCTGTAAATGGCGTGGGCGATATTTTTCAACAAATGGTTGCTCGATCATGGTTCCATTCTAACCCTCAGTATATGGCTGTAATTTACTCCACATTTAAATCTTTACTGCGTCGACCGAACTAATCCAAACAAATTTATTTTTGGTAATACGATTGTATCACGAGATGGCAAATACAAACATTACAAAAATCAAAAGCCGATGGATTCTAGATTCACGCGGAAATCCTACCGTAGAAACGGATGTATATTGTGGAGATATTTGGGCACGTGCAGTTGTTCCCTCTGGCGCATCTACTGGTGAAGCGGAAGCGTTGGAACTCCGAGATGGAGGGAAAGCGTTTTTAGGCAAAGGCGTAATGAAAGCGGTACAAAATGTGAATGATATTTTAGCACAAAAATTGCAGAAATTCGATGTGTTAGATCAAGAAAAAATTGATGCCGAGATGATTGCAATTGATGGTTCCGATAATAAAGGCAACTTGGGTGCAAATGCCATACTATCAGTATCTCTTGCTTCAGCACGACTTGCTGCAAAATTGAGCAACAAACCTTTATATCAATACATTTATGAGATTGCGTACAAAAAAACTACTGAACGATTCTTAATCCCGATACCTCAAAGTAATGTATTAAACGGGGGAAAGCATGCCGGATCTAATCTATCCATTCAAGAATTTATGATTCTCCCCGTTGGTGCCAAAAACTTCAGCCATGCAGTCCAAATGGTTGCCGAAACTTATCAATTTCTCAAAAAAATTCTAACGGAAAAATATGGGAAATCTTCCATCAATGTGGGGGATGAAGGGGGTTTCGCACCAAATCTACAAACTACTCGAGAAGCATTGGACATTATAATTGCCGCTATTGAAAATGCAGGATATACACCGGGATTGGATTTTGTATTGGGACTAGATGCAGCAGCAAGTGAGTTCCATCATAATGGCCTGTATAATATTGATGGGAAGAAATTGAATGAACCCGAGTTGGTGGAATATTTCCTTCAACTTGTGGAAGAATATCCCTTGAAGAACATAGAAGATCCTTTTAATGAAGAATCCTTCGAAGCGTTCGCAGAATTAACCCGAAAGGTACGAGATGTGAATATTGTAGTTGATGATTTGACTGTCACGAATGTTAAACGCCTACAAAAAGCCATCAATATAGGAGCGGGAAACTCGTTATTGCTAAAGGTCAATCAAATTGGAACATTAACCGAGGCTATTTCTGCGGCAATGTTGTCAATGAAAAATTATTATAGTGTGGTTGTATCCCACCGATCGGGAGAGACTTGTGACAACTTCATCAGTGATTTAGCTGTGGGATTGTGCAACGGGCAAACGAAAATTGGTGCACCATGTCGTTCGGATCGAAACTCAAAATATAATCAATTACTACGGATTGAAGAGGAACTTAACATGAAGGCGACGTTTCCAAAAACCTTCAAGGATTGGAGAAACTTCATATAATCCTTTTTTTTTCCATTTTGTACACATCTGCCATAATTTCTTTTCGTTTTTTTTTATGAAATGCGTAACTACTTACCAGAACAATTTTTTGGGAATGGATTGTGCTAGTACCCCACCCATTTCTCTCAATGAAGCGCTGGATGAAGCTCCTGGTTTTAGGATTTGAAAGATGAAGAGAATAGATTGTATCACTTATCTGCATTGCGAGGTTTAAGAAAGGACGGTCAGCATTTTTTGAGTGAACACCAAAGGGAGGATTCATAATACAGATTATATTGCATTCAAGTTGATTGCACGCTCTCGACTTATATGCATTTATTCGATTGATAAGCTCTGAAATCTCTTCAGGATGGATCTTGGCGATATCACACTGAATGATTTCGACATCATCTAATAGGTCCAAAGTGTCAGCATTATTAGTAAGAACTTCTATCGCGCTTTTGTCTATTTCAAAAGCATACACCCGTTTTGCGCCTAATAATAAAGAGCTTAGCCCTAAACGACCAGTACCCGCACCCAGATCAAGAATAATATTATTTGCTATATCCCCATTATCCACTGCAACATAGTATAAAAAATCTACCGTGCTGACTGCGTCAGTCACGTATTGCTCTAATCTAATATCTGGAGACTCAAATCCTTGCATGGATTGAACTATAGAGATTAAATTCTTCTTTTTGATAGGATACTTCATTTTCGGTTAATTTTTTTAGGTTTGGTTAATTTTTAAGCTTGTAATTGGTACCAAGAAAACAATAAGTTTTGGAAAAAGACAAATTTTCTCTTGAGAAACTACAAATTCGTGAGATTTATATGACTGAAGTTAAAGAAGGACATTTCGTGATGATAGGAGATTTTATCGCCGGTGCAGAAGAATATGTGTATGAAGATCCATCCCGCATTCATGAAATTGATGGAAAACTTTACGCATCCATTTCGGGTAAAATCCATATTGATCCCGTAAAACGTACAATAAATGTTGAAAATGATAAGATTGAATCCCGTGAAGTAAAACCAGGTGATTTAGTGGTAGGCCAAGTGGAATTCATGCGAAGATATACTGTTGGCTTGCGCATTTATATTATTAATGATCGTCACATCTTCGATGGGTCCTTATATGGCAATATTCATATTAGTAACATCAGCAAACAATATACCGAGAAAGTAGAGGAAGCCTATAAAAAAACCGACATCGTGAGGGCTCGGGTCGTTGAACAATGGAATGATGAATTTGAATTAACGACAGATGCTCCTGATTTAGGTGTAATCTCGTGTTCTTGCAACATTTGTGGAACTACCATGAAAAGAACTGGTAGGAGAAATGTTGAATGTCCTTTCTGTGGAAATAAAGGATTGAGAAAATTATCGGATGATTTTCTCTCCGAATGATATTCGTATTGCACTTGGAGAAAGAAAAAATGGCAAAACATTCCAAAAAGAAAATACATTTCACTTTTATTGACCTCTCGGAAGCCGAAGCTTTTCTTGAATTAGTACAACGGAAAAAGATGTATGCAAATGTTACGGCAAATTTTTTTCCATCGGGAAAATTAGAATTAACACTGGTCGGATCTCCTGAGAACATCAAATTCAGTATCCAAAAACTAAAAAAATTACGTAAATCTCTTATACAATCCCCAAGTAAGATTAATACATTTTCAGAAGATGAAAGTGAGGACATAGATCTTAAATTACAATTGAAAAAATTAAAATTTGAAGAATCCTAAAAACATTCTAATCTAATTTGAATAGTTGTTATTATCTTTAAGAGAAATGGGTACAATGGCAGAAGAAAAACCTAATAAGATCGAAACCGAGGAAAAAAAGGAAAATTCGGAAGAGTTGGAAAACGATGATGATTTATTATCATTGGAAGAAGAAGAGGAAGAGCAGCTTAAAGACTATAAACACCTAAAAGCACGGTTGATGGACCAGAAGAAAGATACGTATCGTATAGAATTTATTGCTGCTTCTCACGGATTTCTTAATTATTTGACAAATATTCTCCTTACGGAAAATGAAGTAGAATATGCGGCATATAAAAAAACTACCTTGGGAAATCCCATCATGACCATTATTACAGATGGATCTACTCCGATAAAGAAAATTCTCCAAAATGCATGCAAAAAAATAGATGATGAATTAAAAGCTATTCAGAATGCATTTAAAGCTGAATTTTAAGTAAGTGTCTTTTTTTCTGTTAATTTTACAATAGCAAACGTGGTGACAAGGTCTATTATTAATCCGTAGCCAATACCGGCAAAAAAATACGTCAATGTAACTGCTTGTTGTAAAAATGAAAAACTTACAGAAATTAAGGCTCCTAATAGTACACCTCTTAGTACGGCTTCGATAATTCGATACTTCTCGTTCAAGAAATGGAACTCACCGGCAAATCCAATTACTAATCCCATTATCAAGCGATTATACCATGCTCCGAGTAAATAAATCGAAGCACTGGGTAAGGGAGATGGTGGCATACGCATTCTTACACCAAGAATACAAAAAATCCCCAAGAGCGACCCTAATAGGGTACTAATCAAAGTTCGTAGGTATATTTTCTTCATATGCATAAGATACCCTAGTGGTTTTTAATTCTCCCGTTTTACTAAAAAAAGTGTTAATGAAAATATTTGGATGATAGGGATATCATAAATGAGAGGTAATAAAGAGATTGAGTGAGTATTCTAAATTGTTGGAAGGAATAGAATCTATAGAAATTGCCGCAAAACATAAAGGATTAGCTAAATTGGGGGATGAGATAGTAAATATGGTCTATTCCCTTGGTGTATCATTATTTTTAACCCATCCGACGGGAGAAAAAGTCAATGCCAGTATTTTAGCTGAATCCATGAAAAGATCCGGATTACGACATCTCGCAAAATCACGGGCGAATGCCCATTCTATTGCAGATAGCGCTGAAGCTATTATAGCATACGCTTTCTTACAGCAAAAAATAACAATATCAGAGTTAGTAGAGAAAATCCTTCATGGGATTGGAAAAAAGGATTATCCATGGCAAAACACTCAAATGAAGCGAGAAGCCGATATTAACGCATTAACTGAATTATTGTTTTTCATTAAATCTCTATATTTTGCCGATTAAGTATTATATTTTAAAGGGAAATACATCGTCTAATTGAGGATGATTACAGAATGAACCAACCGCTAGGGTATACTGGGAAAATATTATGGGTTGATCTAAGTACCAAAGAAATTCGTGAAGAATCGCCCGAGGAAAAGATCTATCGTTTTTATCTGGGAGGATATGGATTAGGTGTATATTATGTGTATAATCATATCAAACCCAGTTGTGATCCTTTAGGACCGGATAACATACTCGGTTTTTGTCCCGGACTGTTTACAGGAAGTGCTGCTCCCATGTCAGGAAGGTATGTTGTCTGCGCAAAAAGCCCATTAACTGGGAAAGGAATCCGGAAAGACGGTTCAACAGGGACAGGGGGATGGGGGAATGCAAATTCTGGGGGTAAGTTTGGACCTGCTATACGAAGAGGAGGCTTTGATGGTATATTTTTTAAGGGAGTATCAAAACAACCAGTATATTTATTGATTCATAATAATTCTATTACTATCGAACATGCAGATGAAATATGGGGCAAAGATTGTGTAGAATCTGAGGAATTTCTTAAAAATAAGCACGGAAAAACATGTGAGGTTGCTTCCATAGGTCCAGCAGGAGAAAATTTAAGTTTAGTTTCGGGAATTGTTACGGATGAAGGTCGTATTGCAGCTCGTAGTGGATTAGGGGCAGTAATGGGATCCAAAAAACTGAAGGCAGTTTGTATTTCAGGCAAAACTCAAATGCACTATTATGATAAAAAACGAATGCTTGAAATGGCCAAAGCATATGGAAAAACGATCCAATCTTATGTCAAGAGTAAAATAATGAATAAGTTCATTCCCATGTTAGATTACATAACACCGCTATCTAGAATCTTGAATATCGATATGCAAAGTGCGGGGGGGTCGGGAGAAAGTTTAGCAAGAATGACAACGGTAGGTCTTGGTGGATCGGGTCTGGGTACAACTATATCTAATGTAATGAGCTCTCAATCCGGAGATTCCCCGGTTAAAAATTTTAAAGGAGTCGGACATAAAGACTTTCCCATGAAAAAGGCTATGAAATTACGAGGAAAACGCGTGAAATCTTTTATGAAAAAGCGATATGGATGTTTTGCCTGTCCTGTACGATGCGGTGCCATTTTAGAATATGAGGGGTTACCATATTCAAAAAAAACGACCCACCGTCCCGAATATGAAACCACAAGTTCGTTTGGGTCGTTGATTTTATGTGATGATTTAGATGCATTATTCAAAATCAACGAATTTTTAAATCGAGTTGGTATGGATTCCATCTCTGCAGGGAACATTGTTGCTTATGTGATGGAATGCGTAGAGAAACATATATTAAATCAACAAGATTTCAAATGTTCAAAATATTCTGAAGGATTTTTACCCACATGGGGGGACTCCGATGCAGTATTATCATTATTGGAATTGATCGTAAACAGAGAAGGAATTGGTGATACATTAGCGGACGGTACCTTATTAGCTTCGAAAAAGATTGCAGGGACATCGGAATTTGTTATGCATTGTAATGGACAAGAATTACCTATGCATGACCCTCGCTACAATCCCAGCATCGGATTGACTTATATTACAGACCCTACGCCCGGTAGGCATACAGCAGGAACAATGGATACCGAAGGGGGTTTGGGATTGAATTATTTCATTAAAGAAATTGATTTCGAAAATTCCAAGGATCCCGAAGAAAAAGCCAGTTTATCAGCAAAAGTGGTACAATTCCATCAAGTATACGAAGCACTAGGAATTTGCATGTTTGCAGTCAATTTCGCTCAATATCCGTTACTTGAATTCATTCAATCCGCTACGGGATGGGAAATAACTCCATCCGAAATACTGAATATTGGACATCGCATTCAAACCCTACGACAAATGTTTAATGCCAGAGAAGGAGCGATCCGACATGAAATTAGCCAACGGGTTATCGGAAATCCTCCTCTCACTAAAGGTCCAACAAAAAAAGTAAGCTTGGATTTGGAGATAATGGCACAATCCTATTATGAAGAAATGGGTTATGCTAAAGATGGACTCCCCTTAGAAGAAACCTTGAGAAACTTAAAATTGGATTTCTGTATACCTGATTTAGCAATATCTGAAGGTACTGCCAAACCATTAGTAAATCAATGGTTGGAGAAAGAAGGAAAAACCGCCTATTTCGGAAAAAGATATAAAAAAGAATAAAAACGGTATCACGCGTGTGGAATATCCCAAATAAGGCAGTAAATTATTTTCCAACAGGTATTTAACGACAATTCTCCTATTTCCTTTCCTTTAGAACACGATACGCTTCCCAAATGGAATTAAATCCGATATCTTCTCCCCATCCATATGCTGAAACATAATCTCCTATTAAAAAACAATTATCTATTCCCGGAATCTGGGTTTTGGGTCGAATATCTTTGTATTGGGTTGTGCTAATGAATGTATTATCTACCAGTTCATGTACTTTAACCCGTTCAAATTCAAGATTTTCCTTAAGTTTCGGATACATGGAATAAATTCTGTCTTTTAATTCCGTTATTCGTTTATCCAAAAAGTCCGAATCTTTAATGTTATCGGGATGTACTGGGGAGAACACCGTAAAGAGGAGTTTACCAGGCGGTGCAACTGAATCTTCCACGTTAGAGAGAAAAATACCGTATGCATCCGGATTTTCAATATACAATAAACTGCGACCTTTATAGGGACGATTAGATACTGCAATATCCATCGAAATGCCAGAAATTGGTAACAATTTATCGATGAAATTTCTGATTTCTGGATCCAATAGGTTTTCATTTTCTTGCTCAAATAATCGAGGTATACGTTTCGGTGGTAAGGCTAAAACGAAATTTCTCGCTTGATATTTGCCCTTGTCCGTGATTAACACTCTGCCTTCAATGCGATTTTCATCATTTTCTTCAAATAGAATTTGTTTGGATTCGCATTCCAACAGTATTTTTCCATTCCGTTGAATCACTTCCACAAACCGATCGATGATCGTTTGCCAACCTCCTTCCGGATACCCGAATAAGACCGGTTGCTTGGAACTCCATTTTATCGCCCGTAAAACTTCTCCTGCAGACACCAGATCTGGGTAAGGGCAATACATGAGAGCTCCTGCAGCCAGTTTTAAATAATGAGCAGAGGTCTCATTCATTTTTTTACTTTCGTTAAATTCTTGAAGAGATTTATCACACATATCTTCATAAGTGCATTTAAACCCGCTTGTGAAAATCCGAATGAGTTTCCATACTCCAAAATAGTCGCTTTTGCGCATCTGATTAATATTTCGGGGTACTGAGATCCATCCTTGCTTAAAATACTTCAATTTGGATTGTTCATAAAGATTCGGTTTTAGTTTTTTGGTTTCTTCCTTACCTAGATATAAATGATAATGACGGATCGGATGAATCATAATTCTTCTGTAATTTTCATGTTTCATAGCGCGTAAAACATCATTTAAGGGATTCTTCCATCCAAACTTCAACAAATGATAAGGCTTTTCATCCAAAATGAACCCCTTTTTCTGGGTAGTTCGTGACCGCCCTCCGACTTCAGATTCTTTTTCTACTAATAAAACACGAGACCCCTCAAATGAGAGTAATGCTGCCATTCCAAGTCCAGTTAAGCCTCCTCCGATTACAATATAATCCCACACTTCATCAGATTCTGCATTATCCACGATAATCGCCTTGGTTTTTTACGAAATTGAAAACAACAATCCTTACTTAATTGTAGGTTCTTTGGATTTATATATATGAGGTTCTTTTGGGTGATGGGAGTGCAATGGGAGAAAAGTAAACTGAAGTGTACACCTTGAGATGGATCCTAAAATTGTGACCTTAAAAGAATGTCGTATGGTTGTGCACTGAAGAGAAAAAAGAATTGAAAAAAATGATGTATTTTATGTTCTTATTCCAAGAACTACGCCGACTGCTACTGTTCTACCCATATCTCGAACAGCAATTCTTCCAAGCTCCGGAAAGTCCTTGAAATTCTCAATACACGCTTTCTTAATGGGAGAGAGTTTGACTACTGCTGCATCATTCTTCTTTAAGAATTGTGGATTTTCTTCGGTTACTTGGTTCGTTCGTGGATCTAATTTTTTAGATAATTCCACGAATTTGAATGCAATTTGTAAGGTATGGGAATGCACAACAGGAGTATATCCCAATGCAATAGCGGTGGGGTGGAAGATTACAATAATCTGTGCTGTTATATTCTCGCCCGGGTTAACAACGTTGCATGGTTTACCCGCATGACTAACAACATCTCCTCGATGGAAATCTTTAATGGTAGCGCCTCGGACATTAAATCCTATGTTATCACCCGGAATTGCTTCGTTCTGACTTTCATGATGCATTTCAATAGAACGGACTTCACCAACGAAACCTCCCGGATTGACCATTACTTTATCTCCCACTTTCATAACACCTGTTTCAACACGACCAACTGGTACAACTCCTGCACCCTTGATTTTATATACATCTTGAACGGGGAGACGAAGTTCTTTATCCGTTGGTTTTTCAGGAACAGAAAACTTGTCTAAAGCTTCCATTAAGGTTGGTCCTTTATACCAATCCATTTTAGAGGAGCGTTCCACTAAATTGTCACCCTCAAGGGCTGATACTGGTACAAAATTAATGTCATCCGTTTTGTAACCAACAATTTTCAGTAGATTTTTGGTCTCTGCAACGACTTCATTATATCTGTCTTCTTTATACCCCCATGAGTTGTCATCTGCTTTATTAACAGCAACGACAAGCTGTTTGACACCAAGTGTTTTAGCAAGGAAGGCATGCTCTCTTGTTTGACCGATATCACCGATTCCAGATTCAAATTCACCTTTTTTACCTGAAACTACGAGGATGGCTGCATCTGCTTGTGAAGCCCCGGTAATCATATTCTTAACGAAGTCCGCATGACCGGGAGCATCAATGATTGTGAAATAATAATTTCCGGTTTCGAACTTTCTAAAAGTGAGGTCAATTGTAATACCACGTTTACGTTCCTCTTGTAGGGCATCGAAAAAGAATGCATACTTCCAAGATTCACGGTCAAGGTCTTTTGCAAGCTTCTCCAATTCTCTTGCTTCACGGTCTGTAACGGCTCCAGCCGAAACAAGAACATGACCCATTAGCGTGCTTTTTCCATGGTCAATGTGACCAATGACCACCAGATTCATGTGTGGCTTATCTTTTTTAGACATATTAACACCAATAACTACGTTAATGTAATTTATTCTTTAGTCTAGAGTGACTATTACCCTTTTTCTATACATGCTTTTTTAATAAATTTTCGAAATCTCACGATACAAATCGCTAATTTTCAGCTTTGGGTAACTATTAGCTAGCACGATCTCTAATAAAGTTGTAGGTATAAAATTGAATTTTAATTACTTCCACAACCGTCAAAATAGAATAAAGCAGACAAAATCCTTAATATCGATTCAATCGTTGTAGAACCGCATTTAATCTGGAAAGGTCAATTTTATTATGGTGATAGATTCGAACGGGAACAATAGCACGAGGGCGGATGCGGTCTCGCAACACAAATTCATTACCACATCGGGGTTTAGGAATCATTAAATCGGGATTAAACACACGCACGATGTGAATATAAAGAGTAATATAACCTCCGTGTTGTAGACATTTCTGAACATGTCGACATTGCTTATTGCGAATTTTTCCGATTGTCCAATCAATCCATACCTTGATTTCCCGTCGGGGACATAAAAAAACTAGTGCTTGATTCCGATCCTCCTCAGAATCGTAACAATAGGTAGTTCGATAGGGTTGTAAGAACTTCCGTGGTTGTGTAGATATATGGAATAAGTAGGAATACAGTTTAGATTTCTTGGTTTTTCTCTTTCGAGTGTGTTTCTTTTTGTGGGACATACGTGAAGAGTCCCCAAGATAACAGAACAAAAACAGCCATTATTCAAATAATAGGCATCTTCTGATTAAAAACTACGTATTAGAACACCAATTCTCCGTTAATTTTTAATTTTATAAAACAACCAAGAGGAAATTACTTATTTTCTCTTTTCTTTATGGTAGTACCGAGGGATCAGACATGCTTACACAATTGCATTTACTCTTGACTTATACGTGTAATTATGAATGTGATCATTGCTTTTTATATTGCAATCCCAGTTCCAAGGGCACATTTACCTTAAAACAAATTCGTCACATATTAGATGAAGCATTTAAGATAAAAACCATCGAATGGATATATTTTGAGGGTGGTGAACCTTTTTTATATTACCCATTGCTGGTAGAAGGAGTAAAACTGGCGAGGGACTACGGATTTAAGGTAGGAATTGTTACAAATTCATATTGGGCAACAAATGAGGAAGATGCTGAGCTTTGGCTACATAATATCGCAAAAAGTGGCGTTACGGCAATGGAAATCAGTAATGATGATTTCCATTTCGTTGACGATGATAGAAACCTTCCCATAATTGCTCAAAAAGTAGCGGAAAAACTGAGAATACCCTCAATAAGTACTATTACGATTGATAAACCTGAGATTGATTTGCATTCTAAGGAAGCAAAAAATAAAGGGAGTGCCATTATGAAAGGAGGAGCAGTATTCCGCGGACGGGCAGTAGAAAAACTTATATTTGGATTACCAACTCGCCCGTGGGAAACTTTAAATGAATGTCCGTATGAAGACTTAGAAGGATTAGGGCGAGTTCATTTGGATTCTTTCGGAAATGTGCAAATCTGTCAAGGATTAAGTATCGGAAATTTTCTCGAAACTCCCTTAAACGAGATAATCAGGGATTATGATCCGCGTAAGCACCCTATTTGTGGTCCGCTACTTGAGGGGGGTCCCGCGCAACTGGTCAGACAATACCATTTAGACCATGAATCGGAGTATGTGGATGAATGTCATTTATGCTACCTTATGCGAAAAAGTCTGATTGATAAATTTCCCAAATTCCTTACCCCGAGACAAGTTTATGGTCTCGAGTGATTGTTCTGATTTGTGGTTTGCAATTGCAAATTTAGATTACTCTTTGGTTTAGTTAAGATTAATGTGATTGATGCGCATATAGTAAAACCACTCAGAATAAGCACTGTCGGATGAATTCCGAAGATATCAGTAATATATCCCCCAAATATATACAGTATTGATAATATAAATTCTTGGACCATCATTAAAATAGATAAAATTGTAGCTCGGATCTGAGATTTCGCATATTTATTGATATAAGTATCAGCGAACACCCATCGGAAATCTCGAGAGATATACAATACAATAACTACGAGTATAATGCTTGGAACTCGAAATAGACCCATAAGGAGCAATCCCAGGGAATGGACAGTGACAATAAATAGGAAGGATCCCGTTTCTCCTAACAGCTTCTCAATTCGGTGAGATTGTGAAGCAGTCAAGCTGGCTAGTCCATAAATTATAGGGAAAATGAATTTAAATGACTCTTCCCGAAATCCAATTTCAAGGAGGTATGCTTGAGAAAACACATCATTATAAATTGAAAGGGGCACATTCATCGCAATAATGAACATAATACCCCATAATACATGTTTTTCATGGAGGGTAAATTTAACTCCCCTTTCTATTTTTTTTATATAATTCTTAAATGTGTAATCCAGTTTTTGCTTTTCTGGTTCCTCCATAGTGATAATGACCCCACTTGACAGGATCCATAATCCTCCCATGAGACACCATGGAAGACGCGGATTAACAGAGAATAAGATTGGTCCCAAGAAACCACTTATCACAAGTGAAACCACACTAAAAATGTTTGCACGACCAGATATTTTTAAATATTCTTCCTCTCGACCAATCTGAATGACCGAATCGTACATCATGGCACCTCGTGCGTTAAATAGGAATGAATCTCCAATTGCCCAAAATATATATCCCAAGATAAAAATCCCATAACTGCTACTAAGACCTATAATAATCATGCTAAATCCTGTAAACAAAGTACCTAACAAAACACTGACCTTTCTACTAATTAGGTCACTAAATGCTCCGCAAGGAATTGTTAAAATAAAAAGTAAGGCTGCAGCAATACTTTCTAAGGACCCCAGTTGAGTGAATGAGATCCCAAATATTTGGAAATATAGGATAAATATTGGGAGAATGAACCACCATCCTTGGATAAATAAAAGCAGGTAGTTCTTCCAAATATTATCCTTTAGATTGGGCATTTTTCTAGGATTAATGGAGAAAGGGATGCTTTAAAACACTCGGAAAAAAGGAATAAAAAATAAAAAATAAAAATTATTGATAAAGATACATGAATCTCTCCATGTAATACAAAAATATTTGGTTATAATACCCTTCAAAAAACATATCCGATACATGCACTGCAAAATAGAAAGGTAAAGTTGCACACGGTCTACTTGCAGAATCATAAGCATCTTGGAGTAATTGTGTTTCTTCAGGTTCTACCTCGTGATCCAAGTTTCCTTGAAAAATTAAACAAGGTGGCGAGGTGGAGTCCACAAGCTTAAAGGGTTCCAATAATTCGGGGGAACCTGCTATTTCTCCCACAGCCCCTTGAACCCAAGGATAAAAAGGAATAATCCCTTTTACAGCAAATGATGATTCTAGTCCTCCATAGAATGTATAATTGGCGTGTACTAATGTAAATCCGGTGGTAACTGTAAGTAATCCCCCTGCTGATCCTCCAGATATAAATACGGAATTGAGATTGGCTCCATAACTGTTGTTGTTTAATAAATATTGCATAAATTCTCCCACATGGCGCATAATATCATCAATCGTGAAATTTCCCATAACATGGGAAGGAGTTAAGGCATTTCCCGTGGGGATGGGTTCAGCTGAGTAAAGACCATATTGAACATCAAATACTACATATCCTTGAGAGGCAAAATAATAGTTCATCTTCTGCATATTCGGCAAACCCTTATCATACCACTGAAGCGAACCTCCATGGAATCGAATTAAAGTACTATTCTTCCCTGGTAGTAACGTTGTGTTACGCGTAGGCATGTACACATCAAAATACAATGTTATATTTTCGTCCTTTGGTTCTCCACTCAAAGATCCATTATAATATAGAACATCTCTTTCCACCACGTAATCATTAGGATGCATACCTAAGAGGTATTTCGAGAACGAATAGGGAGTACGAGTCATATATTTCTCGTCAGCTGAGGGGATGGATTGCCAAGAAGAACCAAAAGCAGTTGTAAATCGATTGTTTGCAATCACGATTTCAGGGGTTGTCATCGTAGCAGGAATCAAATGAACTGCAGAAATTGCTAATCCAATTGTCAATACGGAATAGAAGTACACCTTCTTTCTCTTGGGGATTAACCGCAATGCCAGAATCGTTGCAGTAATGAAAAAAATTGCTAAATATAATGCACACTCAGAAATGAAATATTCCGCAATACTAAGTGCACTTAACCACATAATTTTCCCTGTAAAAATCGTTATACTAGTATAAACACCTAAACTAAGCAATAGAAAACACACTATTTGTCCGATAATTGCACCTACTCTCTGCATCTTAGTTCGTTCGGTGACCGGATCACTAGTTACTCGAGTTTCCTCAGTAACCTGTTTAGTTGCGAAAATTGAGTAAATCGTCCCCAGCACCAACATACCAAAAAAGCCTCCCATGTTGAGAAGTAATCCGGCGATATTGTCTCTAAATGAGGGTTCATACTCGATTTGAACTAACACATTTCCCCCTAGCATTAATAATACAGCTAAAATCGCATAAACCAAATACACCACTGAAATTATTCTTAAACCATTTTGTGTCTTCCTTGGAACGGTCTCAATGCGATCATGATTTAACGTTATGATCCAATTAAAGAGAAAAGTTACGAATAACACAAATCCTAATACATTGGAAACATAATCATAGAATCGAAAAATATAATAGAAGATTCCAAACACTATGGATATAATATTAAGAGTTAGAGTAGTGTAGATAAAGTTCCGATACATCAATTTTTTGTTAACAGATTTTTCTTCCATGGTTTTCATCGTTTTAGTGATGTACTAGTTTTTTCTACTATTTTAATCTAGTATCCATTTGAATATCGAACTATATCTGGAAGTTAGCAAGCTGGGAGAAGTATAATGAAATAAAAATAAGCGGGTCCGACAGGATTCGAACCTGTGACACTCGGCTCCGAAGGCCGATGCCCTATCCTGGCTAGACTACGGACCCATGGCTATTATTACTAATCTCAAAACCAAGAGAAAATAATAAATGACGTGAAATAAATCTTTCCACTCTGAAGCCCGTTATTTAGAGTTTGATGTATTGTGATCCCGTTTTTTCTTCAAAAAGTCGGGAACCATCTTTGGTAAACTGAGTATGTTCTCTACAACGTTTTGAGTCAGATTTTTCCCTAAGGTCTGCAAACTTTCATTTAAGGACTCCACTTGAATTTCAAACACCTTTGCTAATTTGTTTACGGATTCTGTGAGATTGTGTAGTTGTTCTTTGAGGTTTTTCGTTTCATTTTTGAATTCGCTTAAATCTTGTGACATTGTATGAATTGAGACTTCTAATTTCCCTGTAGTTTTTTCTAGTTGTTGCATTTTCTCAGTGAGTTTGTTAATTCCAAAGGGCATAACATACAGATGACGCCGAAATTAAAAAAAATTTCTGGGATTGTTAATTTAGGGGAATTTTTCGAATTGAATCATAGTGGATTTTGTCGGAACTTTCTCCGTGTTTTAGAACCCTATTACAAATGGCAGGTGTGATGCTTATCGTTGAAGTTCAACCCCAATTAATGGAATGGCGGCAAGTTAATTTTAAACACAAGAAGATTGTCGAAGTACCACGACCATTCATTAAGTGGGTAGGCGGAAAACGGCAACTAATACCTCAATTAACGCAACATTTTCCGAAAAATTTCAATAAATATATTGAGCCTTTTGTTGGAGGAGGAGCTGTTTTTTTTTATTTACTTCCGCAGAAAGCAGTATTAATTGACAATAATCCCGAACTGATCAACGCCTATCAAGTAATCAAGCATAAGGTAGAGGAATTAATCGAATCCCTTAAATATCACGTAAATATGAAAGAATATTTCTATAAAATTCGGAGCATTGACCGAGATCCCGTCCAATTTAGGGATTTGGACAAAGTTGAACGGGCGTCACGCACAATTTATCTAAATAAAACCTGCTATAATGGATTATATCGGGTGAATAAGAAAAATCAGTTTAACACTCCCTTTGGTCGCTATAAAAATCCGAAAATTTGTGATGAACTAAATTTACGTGCAGTAAGTATCGCTCTTAGAAATGTTAAGATCCAACTGGAAGATTTTGCTAGTTGCATCGAGAGTGCAAAATCCGGTGATTTTATTTATATGGATTGCCCTTATCATCCTACCAGTGATACCGCAAATTTTACCAGTTATACGATGGAGGATTTCGGTACAGGGGAGCAAAAAAGGCTTAAACAGGTATTTAAACAATTGGATTCCAAAGGATGTTCCGTGCTATTAAGTAATTCGTATACTCCTTTCATTTTAGAATTGTATAATGAATTTTCGATTCACATTTTGCACGCCACTCGGGCGGTCAATTGCGATCCCTCAAAACGGGGAAAAATTCAAGAAGTTCTAATCTCTAACAAATAGAAATTTTTTAAAGGATTTTATGACATTCCTCCTTATGCCCGATAAAGATCGGATCGAATTGATTTATACATGGATTTATTCCATCAGCACAATGGTCATTAGTGGGATTTCAGTCATTCTTTTATTTGCAACTAAATTTGTGCAATGGAAATCCACAAGTATCGTTCAGGTTCGTCTTAGTTCCGAGTTTCGTTTATCCGTTCTAGTTATTCTTCCCTTAATTCTTGGATTTGCTAGTACAGGTACTCTTTCCGGAATGATTCTGTTTATGAAAAATGGCGATAAGGACAAATGGAATTTACTAATATTTTGGGTATCACTCGGGATCCTCACTGCAACAATAATAGCGGGAGGTGCTTTTTTGATTGCACTTTCCGCCATAACCACCAGCTGGTTTTATGGTACTTCATTTATTGGAAGTTTGATAGGTTCCTCTGGAATTGCCCTAAGTTCCTTTTTGTTTTATAAGATCAAAGATGAAATTCGTACATAATTATTTCATAAAATTTTAATTTATCTGCAGCAATCATGCGTTATGAATCAAAAACACCCTCTTATTCTTGAAATTAACACATTACCATGGTTATATCACCTCTCCCAAAAAGAACAGAAAGAAATCACGCTTAAAAATATTCCAACAGAAATTTTGGATGAATTCCGTCATTATAATGCAATATGGTTAATGGGTGTATGGGAAAGAAGTGAAGAGAGTGTCAAGATTGCTAAGGAGCATATTGGGCTCCAAGGAGAATATAAATCCGCGTTGCCCGATTTTTCCAAAGAAGATGTAATAGGTTCTCCTTATGCTGTAAAAAATTATGCCCCCGACTTTCGAATTGGGGGAAAAGAGGGTCTAAAAGCATTCCACGACACCCTAAGATATCTTGGGAAATCCTTAATTCTAGATTTTGTTCCAAATCATACGGCAATAGACCACCCTTGGGTGAAAAGTCACCCCGAATATTATATACAAGGAGATTTCAACGATCTATTAGAAAATCCCGATTTATTTGTAAAAATTTCAAGCAAATTATATGCACATGGAAAAGATCCCTACTTTCCTCCGTGGACGGATACCTTACAAGTAAATGCGTTTTCTGAAGATTATAGAGACCAGACGATTAGAACTCTTCATGAAATTCAACAATATTGTGAAGGTGTTCGATGTGATATGGCAATGTTATTGGTAAGTTCGGTATTTGAAACAACATGGGGAAAATATGTCCCTAAGAGTCAACATACCGAATTTTGGAAAGAAATTATACCTTCCATCAAACAGAATAATTCGAATTTTAAATTTATCGCAGAAGTATATTGGGATATGGAATGGGAATTGTTACAACAAGGTTTTGATTATTGTTATGATAAAACCTTATATGATCGATTATTATCCGATCCTCCCCGATCCATTCGATCTCATCTTCAAGCAGATTGGGACTATTCTACAAAATTAGTTCGATTTATTGAAAATCATGATGAAAAACGTGCCATTTCCTCATTTGGATTAGAAGAATCCATGTGTGCCGCTACTATTGCTATGTGTCTCCCAGGTGCGCGTTTAGTTTATTATGGTCAACAATTGGGATTCCGAACCAAATTGCCTATTCAACTGCGAAGATGGTCTAAGGAGGAAGAAAATACGAAAATTAAGCATTTTTATGAAGAGTTACTTTCTATTGTTCATAAATATCTCACAGAGAGTAATTTATGGAACTTAGGACGAGCCACAAAAAAAAATACTCCTGAATGGGAAAATCCCATGGTCTCGTATTATTGGAATCTCAGTGGATTCCTAATATATGTGATAGTAAATTTCTCTTCCCAAAATGTCAATTGTGTCTTGGATTTAACTTCTCATCGACAAGATATCAGCTATGAAATCACATCTTTGTTACACCGAAATGCCGAAAAGTTAGAATGTACTCTAAATAATCCAGTGCTTGAATTAAATTTTGATCCATGGGGCCTTCAGATACTAAAATTATCTTATTAGATCATTTTTCGTTTTATCCTTATTTATGAAATGGGTATAATTGGACCCACAAACCTTTAAATACTCTTTATCAGATACTATTCATAATATAGTATTCTATGAGTAACTCTTGAAAATACTATTTAACACAAAAGTGATTGAAATTGATTAAAAGAATTAAGCATTATGACTTGGATCCCGATAAAAAACAGGAATATCTGTTCACTCGGGAAGATTTTCGCAGTTATGTCGAAAACTGGGAGTCAGAACTACTACGAGGAATCTCTACTCTGGCTGTTCTGGCAGTGATTGATTCTAGTGATTCTGGAAAGGGAAGATATGGATATGACATTTTAAATGAACTGAAGACTCAGACCAACAACATGTTGATTTTAGAAGAAGGAAACTTATATCCAACGTTACGAAAATTAAAAGATGCAGGGATATTGGAAACAAAAGAAGATTACGAAGGGAAACGGAAACGTATTTTTTACCGATTAACCGCGTATGGGAAATTAGTATATAGTCATATCAGCGGAGCCTTTTCTAAATTAGTTGAATCTATGTCGGAGATGATAAAGATTGATGTACAATTAAAAACCGAAAAATATATCTATTGTCCAAATTGTAGTATGCGTTACTCGGATAGTGAGTTAGAAAAAGGTCAACAATACTGCAGTGCATGCGGTTTTCACATAGCCGAATTTGTTAATCAATTATATGAAAGAGGTAAATAAAATGAGCGAACTATCAAATCAAAAGCAATTAATACAAGAATTTTTGAAAGAAGTAAAAAATAAGCTACCAGGATGGTTAAAAGATAATAAATCCGAATTACAAGACGTTCTAAGCGAACTAGAAACTCACATATGGGAAAAGTCTGAGGAAATTGCTGGAGCTCAAGAGGTGCAAGTGCATCATATTGAACAAGCAATTCAAGCGATGGGTAATTCTCGAGATATTGCAGCGGAATATAAAAAGCGGGGAACCCCAAAAATATGGATATCTAAAGAGTTGTTCCCAGCTTATCTAAAAACATTGGGGATTGTAATTGGAGTAATAGTTGGAATAAATATTATCGGATTCATAATTAATGTTTTGGAGAATCCGGGAGACAATTCCGTCTACAGTGATCTATGGAGTATTTTCTCCGCTTCGTGGGGAGCATTATTCATAGTTACCGTCATTTTTGTAGCACTGTCTGTTGAAGGTTATTTGCCTGAGGATTTTAAAAAAGCAAAAGGCAGATATCAACTCAAATCTATCCCCTCGGATAAAGCCGATACACTAGAAAAACTTGATAGACAATGGGAAGAAAAACGACCCAAACAAGTCAAACCCCCATTAAAACGTGGGGAGTTACTTGTAGGGGGGATTATTGCACTCATCTTTGGAATTATAATGCTAGCTCAAGGACCGGGTATTTCTAACTATTTAGGTCCAGAAATGTCCCG
The DNA here is from genome assembly GCA_016933055.1 of Promethearchaeota archaeon. Classification (GTDB taxonomy): domain Archaea; phylum Asgardarchaeota; class Lokiarchaeia; order Sigyniarchaeales; family Promethearchaeaceae; genus AMARA-1. Next base: position 144,884 of record JAFGBS010000019.1, read on the forward strand.
ATGGTTACAAATAGCAGGTCTGTTCACTATCATCGGAGGATTCATTAAAGTAAACCAATCCATTATTGACTTGACCAACTACACTGCTCAACGAATTTTGATCATAATGGGTACAATCGTTGATCTGGTGTTTATTCCATTCCTATTGAAATTAGGTGAAGCCATCTTAAGTGTTCCTGTGGTACATGCATTGCAGGTAACAGATCTGGAAGTCTATAATGCTATTGGGTTGGCGTTTAAGGTGGTCATCGGTGTATCGATATTTGGGACGGTAATTGGAACGATCTCTAATATCTATAAAGTAATCACGCTTCAAATGAAATTTGAAGAGTATTTCCGCTATTCTGAAATCTAAATTCAATAGATTCTATTCTTTTTATTTAATATTTCTGTTTGGATAATGTCTTTTAATTTAGGTAATGCATGGATATAAAACTGTTTCCAACCAGAGCACAAAGAAGAAAGGGATGATGGACGGGTCCAATCGGAATACCCACGAAACTTCTGGCAATCCCCATTACATAATAACAAGTAATCACATTTCCTACATATTTCAGAATATTGAGATTTCTGGGATGCAAATTTTCTGAATATTTCGGAATTGAGTAATTCTTCCCACGTATTTTCCAAGATGTTTCCTATTTTCAAATCATCCTGTACAAAGAAATCACAGGGATATACATCCCCATTTGCTTCAACGACAAAATATGTATTACATGCTTTTCCCATCTGGCATATATTGTACCTCCCATACACAAGATATTCAATCACTGAATCAAAATGACGGATGGACACGCGATGAATATCATCCTTTACCCATTCATCAAAGATATCGCACATGAATTTACCCCATTCTTCCCCCGAAATGGCATACGGCTCAAGTTTGTTGTCCTTATTCCATTCAACGCAAGGGATATATTGATGATAATAGAAATGTTGATTTTTAAGATATCGATAGACTTGTTTTGCACGTCTTACATTTGCTTGAGTGACCAATGTCAAAATATTGAATTCTACTTGATGTCTTTTAAGAATATTAATGCCACCCATAACCATATGATGAGTAGGTTTTCCATCTTGAGTTTTTCGATATTTATTATGAATTTCTGGAGGTCCATCAATACTTACTCCAACGAGAAAATGATAGTTATAGAATAATTTCGCTAACTCCTCAGTTATAGCGATACCGTTCGTTTGGAATCCGTTTGCTACTTGACTACCTGATTTACCATATTCTTTTTGATATTTAACAACATTTTGGTAAAATTCATAACCCATTAAGGTGGGTTCGCCACCTTGGAATGCGAACCCGTATACTGGTTGTGGCGTTGCCATATAGGACTTCACAAGATGCTCCAATACCTCATTCGACATTCGTGGTGATGGCTTATGAGGATCTAAATGATCGAGATAAAAACAATAATCACATTTTAGGTTGCAACTTGCACCTGCGGGTTTGATGAGGAGGGAAAAGGGACGCAAAGGACATTACTCCATAATTTAAAAAATGGTGGGAGGGGGGCGATTTGAACGCCCGACCACCCGGTCCCAAACCGGGTATCATACCAAGTTGTCCCGATCGCGCCCAGTTTTCATAAAACCTCGGCACACATCGCCTAGACAACCCTCCCGCGGAATATTTTGGATTTAATTTCATGAATCTTGAATATCACGGTTAGAGTACATTTCCTACACTCCATAAAAACTAAAAAGTTTTTCTTTTGAAAGCGAGAAAAATGGGAACTTATCTTCGTTTTGACTTCTTTAGAAAGTCTTCTACATCTATCCCAATATTCTTATGAATATATTCATGTAAAAATTCGATTTTATGTTTATCTTTTTCAATATTTCCTAATTCCCGAGCAAGATTGGACTGATTCTTATATTTCCATATTACATTAATGTATTCAGTTACCACATCAATAAATTCGAGATAATTTTTTCGGAATATCAAAATTAGATCCATTTCCCCCAATCCCTTTTTTTTTAATATTGATTGGATGAGCTGTTTTTCATAGGTTGCAGTGTAATATTTCTGCTTAGTCCAACCCCGATTGTCCACATTAAAGGTTGAAAATTCAATTTCAGAATTATTGGGGTATTTATTAGAAATGTAGAGATCAGTGTAGGCATTTAATTCGCTTGTAACATGAATTGGAATTAAACTCTGAACCAATCCTCCCAACTTCTTGGTTAGGAAATCATCACCTACAAGAACAAGTTTATGATTTGCCGCATGTCGTAATACTAACGAAAGGTTATCTAAATTAATTAACTCAATTGCTCCTTGGAGAGTTAAGGTTTGTCGAGTAGTAAGATCGACTGATTCCTCCGCTGCTTGCGCACGATATACTTCTTTTTGAGTATCTGTTATTTCCTGGAAGGAATCAAACACAGTGTACTCCCCGTTATGATTAACGAGTTCCTGATTATACTCCTCAATAAACTGATTCAAAAGGGGGATGAGGAAATGCATTTTAATCAGATCATCGGAATCCTCTTGATCCGATATACAAATCCCAATTAATTGTTGTTTTGTCGTGTAAAGCCATTTACGATTTGCGATTACCATAGTCCGAATTTGTCCTTCTCCAATAGATTCTGCAAAATTTCGTATAGCGGATATAAAACCTGACAAAAGTGAGAGATCCGTATGATTTTTCCCTTCATAATCACGACTGAATAAATAATCACCTGTTTCAGAAATTATAAGGAAATGTTGGATCATTGGCTTAACACTGTTTAATATTGATAGGTATGATCCACCATCCAAACTATCTTAAAGGTTTTCCTTTAAAAAATTTTTAAAAAAAAACCTAAAATAGTTCTCATCTACTAAGGGTCGATCCACAAATGCTGCAATGGGTTAGATCTTCATCTATTTCTGCACCGCATGCGGGACAGAATTGCACTATAGATCCCGTAACAATCAGATTGGAATTATCTGGAATTAATTTCTCTTCCGTAGCACGCTTTTCTCCATCGAGATCCACCTGACGTGCGTATGTTATAATTTTAAGGCTCTGACCACAATTTTCGCAGAAATCTCGTCTCTTAGCACGTTGATTACATTTTGGACAATACCAAAATACACGAGCACCACAGTCATCACAATATTTTTTACCACGATACACTTGTTTTCCGCAATTTGGACAAATTCTAATACCATTTCGGGCGTAATGAATCGTATAAAATAAAGAGCCAAGCCAAAATGGAGCAAATGCAATATTTGCCACCACCATAGCAGTAATATATTCACGTGATCCAGCCGGGATTGAAAAAACTAATACAAAACCAATTCCTACTAAAATCCACCATATTGTGGCAAAAGCTCGACTTGGGTATCTATTTTTTCTTTTTTCATTTCGATTTTTTCCCATGAGAATTCCTACCTAGATTTAATTTAAAAAATATCTTATCTCACCATAAATTTTATTCGCTAAATAAATAGATTTTATAATCCAAATTTTAGCAGACGGATAATAAGACAGACTTTGTAACTCATCACCTATCTAGTATGCGGTATCATTATTTAGGGCTAATATCTTTTTTTTTCAAGAGATCCAAAAAATCTTGTTCAGTTAATCGGGGAATACCTTTTTGTTCCGCATCGTTCAGTTTGCTTCCCGGGTCCTTCCCTACTACCACATAATCAGTATTCCTACTAACTGAAGATAATACACGACCTCCATATTTTTCAACAAAATTTTCCACTTCATCCCTTGTCCAATTGTCCAATCGTCCCGTAAAAACAAAAGAGTATCCTTCCAATGAATTTGATGCCGAAATCAGAGGATTTTCTAACGAGATTCCCAAATCTAATAGTTTTGATATGGTTTCCAAATTTTGTTCTTCTGAAAAAAAGTTCACAACGCTATTTGCGATCTCGGGGCCAATTTCGTCAATTTGCAACAATTTCTCACGCGTAGCACCAAATAACTTATCAATAGAAGAAAAATTTTGTGAGAGAACGCGCGCAAGATGATTACCCACTAAAGGAATTCCTAATGCATATAAAAACCGATCCAGAGAGTGATCAGATAAACACCCTTTGATTTCCCTTAAAAGATTGTCTGCTGATTTGTCAGCAAATCCCTCTAATTTCAACAACATCTCTTTGGTTAATTTAAAAAGCGACGGGATCGATGAGATATAATGTTTGCGTATCAGTTTTTCTACTGTTTTCTTCCCCAATCCATTAATATCCATTGCACCCCTGGATGCAAAATGTAAAATTCTTTCTCTAAGCTGAGCTGGGCAATCTAGATTAGTACACCGTGCGTGTTTTTTATCATCAGAAATCACTATATTACTAGAACACATTGGACAATTTTCGGGTATTGTATATCTCTCTTCCTTTCCCGTTCTTTTTTCCGGAATAGATTTTATTATTTGAGGGATGACATCTCCCGCACGTTCTACAAGTACAATATCTCCGATACGAATATCCTTGTTATCAATCTCACTTTGATTATGTAATGAAGCCCGTGTGATCGTCACTCCTCCGATTGTTACGGGATCAAGAATTGCCACGGGGGTCAATTGCCCCGTTCTTCCCACTTGCATGATTATGTTCCGCAACTGTGTCGTGTTTCTCTTGGATTTAAATTTATAGGCTATTGCCCAACGTGGATTACGGGAACGAGTGCCGAGCTTCTTCTGAAAAAAGAATGAGTTCACCTTAAACACCACCCCATCAATTTCATAGGGTAATTTTTCACGTTGTGCTTCCATAGTTTGGTAGTAATCATACAATTTCTCGAAATTCGTATGGATCTGGATATTATCACGGTTAATTCGAAATCCCCATATCCCAAGTTTTTGAAACATCTCAAATTGTGTTTCAAATCCCTGTTCCATTGCCTTGGTGCATTCATATAGAAAAAATCTCAAGGGTCTTTTTGCTGTTTCAGACGGATCTAATTGACGAAGGGAACCAGAAGTTGCATTTCTGGGATTCGCAAAAACTGATTCCCCCATTCTTCTTCTTTCTTCATTAAATTCGTTAAAACTGTCTTTCTCCATATATACCTCGCCCCGTACAATCAATTGGGATGGAATTTTAGATTTTTGTACCTGTAGAAGTTTTAATGGGATATCTTTGATTGTTTTTAGATTATCGGTGATAACTTCTCCGGTAGTTCCATCTCCGCGTGTTATTCCTTTTTGAAAAACACCCTCAGTATAGATTAATTCAACGGCGACTCCATCATATTTAGGTTCCGAGCTATATTCAACAGTGTTTTCATTTAATTCTTTGAGATTTCTGTCATAAAAGGATTTAAGTTCTTTTTTTCCGTGTATTGCTTTTAAACTCCTCATGGGAGAACTATGCTCATCTTTTTCAAATGCTTCTAAAAGTTCAGAACCAATTCTCTGTGTAGGAGATGAGTCACTTTGCAGTTCTGGGTATTTTTTTTCTAATTCCTGCAATTTTGAAAATAATTCATCATAACGGGAATCAGAAATAATAGGATTACTTTCTGCATAATACCGATAATCATGATACCGTATGGAATCCCGTAGTTTTGAAACCACTTTTTGTGCAGTTTTTTTATTTTCAACAGATTCGATTTCATCTATTGAATTATAAATACCGGAAGGTATTTCTTTCCTTTTTGAAGACCTCATATTCATCATATCAGGATGATAGTCAGCAGATTCATGCTATTTTTTGCGTAAGAATTGTTTTAACTTAGCAATATCCCATGAGTTTATCACGTCTTGGGATTCAATCCATCCTCTTCTTGCTTGATTGATTCCGTATTTCATATATCGCAATTGCCCTCGGGTATGAGCATCCGTATTAATTGCAATTTTCACCTTATATTCTTTACTCCGCTTCAAATTGATAGCGTTCAAGTCTAATCGATGCGGTTGTGCATTACATTCGATTGCGACCTGATTTTTTTGCGCTACCTCGAAAATTTTTTCAAATTCTATTTCCGATGGATTGCGTTCATTAATAATTCGATTTGTTGGATGAGATAGTATATTGACTGGTGTTCCGTCTATCGCTTTAATAACTCGTTGAGTCTGTTCGGAAATAGGAAGGGTGAGGTGGGTATGAATAGATGCCAAGACAACATCTAATTTATCTAAAACCGAATTTGACAAATCTAAAGTTCCGTCTTTTTTAATGTCCACTTCCATTCCCTTAAGCACGGTTATATTTTTATAAATCTCATTTAGTGAGTCGATTTTCTGGATTTGCTTATCTAATTTTCTCTCATCCATTCCACCCGTCATTGCCATAGATTTACTATGGTCGGTAATCGCGATATAAGCGTATCCTAACTCAATTGCTTGTTGAATCATTTCCTCAATGGTATTATTGCCGTCAGTATAACTTGTATGCATTTGTAGGTCTCCTTGAATTTGATCAAATGAAATTAATTTAGGTAGAGCATGGTTCTTTGAGGCTGTTATTTCCCCTCGATCTTCACGCAATTCTGGAGGGATCCAATCCATATCTAAAAGAGTGTAAATCTCAGCTTCATCTCGACCTGCGATCCAATTTTCTTCTTTCCGTGCCTCTGAAGAAGATATTCCCGTTGGTTTTTTGAAGACACCATATTCTGACAAAGTAAAATTCTCAACCAGTGCTAACGACCGTAGATGGATATTATGAGCTTTAGATCCCGTGAAATATAATAATGCTGCACCAAAATTCTTCGGTTCTATGATGCGAAGATCAACTCGGAAATTGTTTTTCAATACTGCAGAAGCCTTAGTTTTACCTGCAGAATCTACTTTTTCAATCCTATTCCAAGTTGTAAAGTATTTCATGACTTCGGGGGCACTCGTCGCCGTAACTAAGACATCTAAATCACCCACAGTATCTTTTCGTCTACGATAGCTTCCAACCATTTCAAATTGTTGAATTTTTGCATTTCTCTTAAGAAATTCAGTTAAATCTTCGGCAATCGCATCGGCATCAGATAATAGTAATCGATTTTTCCAATTTCGATATTTCTGAATTCCTTCCAAGATATTTTGCTCAGTTTTTTTCCCTATTCCCCCAATAGTCCTTAAACCTCCGTTTTTTGCAGCGGTTTCTAACTGGTCCACAGTGGTTATATCTGCCTTCTTCCAGATACGATTCACTGTTTTTGGACCTACTCCCCGAATTTTTGTAATCTCAATTAGTGTAAGTGGGACCTTTTGAGATAATTTCTCTAATTTTTTCAACTTCCCGGTTTGCACAATTTCCTTTATATGATCAGAAATTCCCTTACCGATTCCCCGATATTTCTCTGCGAGGTCTATTTCCCCCTCCACCATTTGTGTGAATGATTCACCGGATCCTCTGACAATACGTGCAGCATTCTCATAAGCACGAGCATGGAATTCATTATCTTCAGAAATACGTAACAATATGGCAACCTTATCGAATATGGCGGCAATTTCATTATTTTGCATACAGATCCACATTAAATTGAGACATAAATTTCCAAGACAAGTAAAATAATCAGAATTTGATGGAACATAAGTATACTAACGAAAATGAATTTTTTAATATATTCTGATAATTTGGAATTTCTACGGATAGATTGCTCCATGGATCGAAAAAAGGAAAAAAAATTGGTTATTTTTGACCTGCTGGATTAGGCATACCGCATGTTGGACAATACGCTTCAGAACCACCTAAGGGTCCCCCACAAGTCCTACAATATTTGTTCGATTCAATAGAACCTTTTTGAGAATCTCGTGAAAAGTTCTCTTCAATAGGTTCTGAGACTGTTCCATATGTCTGATAAGAAGCTGCCCGGAGATCATATCCGCATTTATCACAGAATTGATTTGAAATAGATGTCTCTTTCTGGCAATTTGGACAGATTCGGGTATGTTCCCCTGATAAATAGGTTATTGTCACTCGTATCGCTTCCACAAGTGTGAAGGCTGGAACAATTGCACACCACCAGGGAAACGGAGGATAAAAGATAAGAAATCCGATTAACAAAAAGATGGCCGAGGTAGTAAAGACAGATGTCCAAGCAGTAACTAAACGATTTTGACTTACTGTTTTCATTAGATTAATTCAACTCCGCATGAAGGGCAATAATTTTGCTTAGTTTTATCTATATGCGCACCGCATGTTTGACAGTACATGAATTGGGGATTCTGGTATTGCGGATTTGGGATACTAACAACGGGAGATTCTGTAGGTTCACCCGGTTTTACTGACTCTTGAAGTGCATACCCGCAGGTATCACAAAATCGCTCGTCTGGTCGCACTTTTGCATTGCAGTTGGGACATCTCCACAAAAATCTGTGTGAGCAATGTGGACAGAATTTCTTTTTTTCTGTTACCCGTTGACCGCAATTTGGACACAATGTAGGTTCCATGGTTAAATATTGAATAGTGGTTGTAACTCCACCGATAAGGGTCCCAATAACCGGAAACCAAATCCACCATCCCCAATCCCAAATGAGATATCCTAAGACGAAGAAAATGATAAAGCAGACTATAAAACCAGTCCAAGCTCCAACAACACTCTCCTTACTAGGAGCAAGTTCGTATTTATTACCCATTTTTTATTATCACCGAAATTTGAACACTAGCGATAAGTGTTCCTTTGTTTATATGATAACGGTTTCAAAGTAATAAGGATTTTCGTGGTGCCAGTTCTTATCCTTTTGATTGAGTGAGGGAAAAAATTTTTTAGAAGAGGAGTAACCTTCTTCATAATCATCCTTATTATTAAGGGGACGTTGTCTAGTGGTTTTCTACGAAAAGAATCGTCGTGGAATGCTCCAAGATGACGGGCTCCAGCACGAGAAAAACCCATAAATCTGACGAGAAATCGAATGAAGAGATGGCTGGAATACCGTAGAGAAACCCGTTGATCATGGGTTCAATTCCCATCGTCCCCACTTTTTTTCTCTTTCCTATTTCTCTTATTGATTTTGATCTCTGATTGTTGGTTTCATGTATACATCACTTTGTTGACAACAGTTAGTAAATATTATAAAGGATAATTCCTTAATATAAGGTAGTGTCCGGTCACCCGGACGATATTAAAATGATTAGAGATAAAGAAACTATTAAGAAAGACATCGTTGACCAACTCTACTGGGACCATCGGGTCGATGCATCCGATGTGAAAGTAGATGTTGATGACGATAAAGTAACCCTATACGGTACGGTACCTTCCTATTTTGCCCGTAACGCTGCTTATATTGATGCCTATGCAATTTATGGTGTTACCAAAGTCGTAAATAATCTAAAGGTACAATATCCTCCAGTACTAAAAGTACCGTCTGACAGCGATATTGAGTCCAATATTAGAAACTTACTATTGTGGAATGAATCTGTAGACAGCACGAATATTAATGTCAGCGTTAAAGCGGGAAATATAACTTTAAAAGGAACGGTAGATGCCTACTGGAAGAAACTAACTGCCGAAACTGTAGCAGGACGTGCTTCAGGAGTTAAAGATATAAAAAATGAACTTGCAGTTGTACCAACTGATAATATTGTGGATAAAGCAATTGCAAAGGACATTGTAAATGCGATAGACAGACATTATTCCTTAGATCCTGAAGATATAGATGTGAAGGTTTCAAGCGGTAAAGTTACCTTAAGTGGTACGGTTGAGAACTGGTATGATTATCGATCTGCAATGGATATTGTCGATTTCACTACTGGTGTAATTGATATTAACGATCAACTCGTAATCACTCCCGAATAAATTATAATTAATGGATCCGAGAGCAAATAACAATAGATTCCCTATTGGAACATAGATAATTGCTTTATGACGTTCTCTAAACCTTTTTTTTTTTGTTATGGAAATTGAACTTATGGGATTTTCACACCTCAAGTATTTTTCGATCAACCAATAAAACATAAAAAAACCTAGCAGAGAATTGAAGAATTTGTTTGCTAAAAGAAGCATGAGGCAAAAAATCGAAAAAAATGTACCGAAAGTTACATCTATTTGGACCTATCATGATTGGGTTAACCATCTTGTGTATCAGTGTCATCATCATAGTCAAAATCTATCAAGTTCTGTCCGGATAGACTCCATAATCCAGTGATTAATTTTAAATTTCATATCACCCATCATCACTCATATGCCCAATAACCCCCCCAAAAAACGTAAACTCCATCTTTTTGATTATCTTATTATTTTTTTGCTGGTTTTAGGAGTAAGTGCGTTAATTATATGGGGTATTATACGTGTACTTCAAAAATAAGGAAAAAAATCGAGTTCAGATTTGAGAATCAAGCCATTGGATAATATCGAGTGTAATTTCATCCCGATTTATTTCATGGAGTAATTCATGGCGTTTTCCCTCATAAAATTTCGCTTCAATTTTCTTATTCAACTTTTCATATTTTTTGATCATTATCTTAACCATTTTTGTGAAATCATTTGTAGGATCCTTGGATCCGCAAAGAACATATATTGGTAGCTCGTTAGGGATTAATTGACGATTAGATTTTTTATGTGTTCTCTTAAATCCTCGTGTAATTTCCGTAGAAAACACTGTTGAAGGTGTCCATCCGCACAAATTATCGTCCGCATATTTTCTTACTTCTTTAGCATCGGTTGATAACCAATCATAATCGGTTTCTACAGGCTTGAATGGTTTATTGAATTTCTCCCAAGCAATTTTTTTGAATGTTTTACTAGGTGCTTTAGGCCCTAGTTTCTTAATTTCACGTTTTCCAAGTATTTCTCCAAATAATAAAATATATATGGGTTGCTGAGCTTGAGGTCCACTGAGTATAACTCCTTGTAAATCATTTCCCCAGCGCATACTATAATCTTGAGCTATTTCCGAACCTAAGCTATGTCCAAGGAGAAACAAGGGTAATTTACTATACGTTTTTTTAATATCATCAACCAACAGATGTAGATCGTCTAATATTAAGTTCCAACCGTTATTCTCAATTACTCCCAATTCTGAAGCACCCTCGGCTGTTTTTCCGTGTCCTCGAATGTCTGGGGCATAAATTATATAATTAGATTGAGTAGCGGATTCTGCAAAATCTTCATAACGCCCTGCATGCTCTGCAAGACCATGAATGATTAATAGAATTGCTTTTGGGTCTTTACCGCTAGGTTCCCATTTGTAAACAAATATATTCTTATCATCATGGGTCTTAAACCTAAATGTTGATGATTCCATACTGCATACTTCTCCTTAGTCCGTAATAAAAATTATGTCATTCAATTATACAAAATAAATTCGGATCCTACGCGGGTAAACCTTTATAGGAATTGAGTATTTTCTCTGCTTATACATTTTTAATAAAAAGACTTTGATTACAATGAGTATAATTGATTTTCTCAAAAGGCTGTGGTATTTTTTAAAAAGATCATGGTTTTTTCTAACGATTATCATGGTATTGCTATTATTTTTTCTGGGAGAGAGACCCTCCAAAATTGCCGCAATTGTTATTTTATCCTTGACTATTGTGGGATTAATTCTTCAGATTGTGCTTTCATTGTTGCAATTGAGAAATTTTAAAACTTATTTAGAAAGTTATAATCGTATAGATGACGTATCTATCGCTCGTGGATTACATAATGAGTTGGTTACCGTCCGAAGACAATTATATGAGATGATGAAAGAAGAAAAATGTCCGGGAATGATTATTTTGCTGAAAAATACCTATATTTACTATAATTCGAAAATGGTCGATTCCCTAAGAACTATTTATGAGCAGGACAAGGACAATTTTAATGAAACAGTACACAAGCTTCTTTCGAAACAAGGAGATTTATATAAAAACGAGATACAGGAAATACGTAAACAATTAGAAGGGAAATCTTCTAAAACTAGAGAGAAAGATTAACTTCCAAGTAACTCTGGGATTTTTAAACGTAAATTATCTTGTGCTCCTATTACTTTTGTATTTTTCCCAATGGACTCTTGAATATGCGTCATCTGTTGGGAAATAATATTGCCATCTGACCATGGAGGATCAAAAAGGGCTCCATAATGGGTAATAATGCAAGTTTTTGGTTGGGCGATTTCTAAAGCAGGAATGAATTCTTCCACGCATGCATGACGTGGGCAAGTTTTGTTTGAAGGACGCAAGACATTAGCGATAAGAATATCTATATCTTTATATATCTCCCCAAACCCATCATAGATTTCCGTGTCTGATGTAAATCCAATTTGATAAGTCTTGGAAGGATCTTTTGCATCTATTTGTTGAAAAATCAACCCAAAACCTTGCGTATTACCATGAACAATTTTTGTACCTAAGATAGAAGTGTGATTTGTCAGTTTAACAGTTTTTCCAGCCTGCATTGGGATAATGTCGACTAACAGATCCCGATAATAGGAATGCAAAGTATGTATATATTCCTCTGTAGAGATTAAGATTCCAGCGGGTTTTGTTAAAGTTTCATGAACGGATTCGATTATGATCGGGATATCATTGATATGATCGGTATGATTATGAGTTGCAATAATCCATTCAGTTTTCAAGCGATCGATTTTCATCCGGTTCAAATATACAATAGCGCCGGGTCCTGGATCTATATGCGTCTGCTTCCCATTGAATTTGTACATAATACCTCCAGTTTGTCGGTGTTGGGTTGCACATAAAACCCGCCCACCTCCAGTTCCTAAAAAAATTAATTCATGATCCTCGAAACCCATTTGCTTAACCCCGTTATTTCTCAAAATATGCACAGATACGACATTTATTCTTGATAAGAGTAGCTTTTTCTGTGAATTCTCCGCAATCGGGACATACTACTAAATTTTTATTCATAATATGGCATAAATCGGTCATTTTACCGGAAAAGGGAAGAATTTTGAAAATTTCCTCATCCGGAGCACTATTTATTTCATTAACCAATTGATCTAAGGGGGTTTTTTCTTGTTCTTGTTGATACAGCCAATTATAGAAAAATGGATACGATTTTACTTTGTGTGGTTCTATCACAACGCGAAACAACTCACCGCTTTCTGTATGTTTATCGTAATTTTTGTGAATTTGGATAGAAAGTTTCCCTACATCATAGGTTTTTGGATAAATACGCCATTTGTTTTTCTGATTGAGGTATGAGCTGATGGAAAATGCAGCGTCTTGCAGACACCGAACACTCTCGGATACTATTATAACCTTGTCTTGGGGAGTAATTATAATTTGATCAAGAGCATATAATATGAGTTTAAATCCCGTTGCTAAGCCGGGACTCATGTGCCCATGAATATCTATCGCTGTTTTAATAATCTCATCCGGTATCTTTTTTCGTATTTCTGAGACGGATATCATCATCACTTTACTCTATCTTCAATGATTTTGGCTAATTTGTCCAACCAATATGCATTAGAGGGCATACATCCCTTGGGAGGGTCTATTACTTTCTTCATATGAATCGGTACCGCGTCCATACGATATGAACTTGCTTCAGCTTCAATCCCATCATGTGTTCCCGGTAAAATTAAATTCGCTAGCTCGGTGGTGGGTGTAGGATGTATATCACAAGCAATTAATGGGATTTTAGCCATGTGTTCTACGCATTTTTGTGGTAAATGTGCCCCGGGATCAGCAGCAATGGAAAACATCGCATCAATTTGCCCTTTTTGTAGCATTTCTACAGTACTATATTCGCCTACATTATATCGTGGATATCCTCGGGAAAAATCTACCGCATAGGGATATCCGGTTACCCAACTTAACACCATATTCAATCCCGTAACATTATAATGACCTCGTAATGGCATAATTGACCACTTACTCACTTTATTAAGTAACTGGACCATCTGTATCGCAGCTGCAACATTTTGGGACTTACCCAACGAATGGGTTAATCCTAAACCGAAGAATACGACTCCAAATTTTGCGTTTTTCATGATTTTGGTTAATTCTTCCAGATCTTCTTTCTTAATCCCACCAATAACATCCTGCTCTAATTTAGTTCCATTAATAAGTGCTCGTAGTGCTTGAAATACTTCATAATCTTCGCCTAAATTCATTTTATAATACTTATCTGCCACTTTCGCACTATCAGAAAATCGTGGATCTATTACTATGATTGTACGATCCACTCTGCCATCTTCCCGGAAAAAACCTCGAGTGAAGGCTGTATATCGACTCATATGTCGTGGGTGCGCATTTAAGGGATTGCATCCCCAATATATCACCACATCCGCCCTATTTTTTATATCTCCCAATGTACAACTGGGATACCCTACCATTTGGATGGCTTGAACTGATGGTCCGTGACAGTGAGTAACCTGTCCATCTATAATCCCATTTGTCATCTCCGCGAGTTTTATTCCTTCTCGAATTGCATCCACACTCGTTTCACTCCAACCAAACCAAAGGGGACGAATTTTACCAACCATAATATCTGCTGCCTTTTCAAGAGCTTCTTCCCAAGAGATCTCCTTAAAATCCTCGGTTTTTGACTCTCGCCAAAGAGGGGATGTAAAACGTTTCGCACCGGGAACGGGAATAAAATTCGCAGTACCTACAGAGCATGCATTATACACGCTGATTATCTTGTTATTTTCCACTTCAACTTCTATATCATCACAATTTGAACCACAAAATGGGCAAACAACGTCTTTTATAAGTTCTCTCTTCCCCATATTTATTTCACCTTATTCAGATAATAGTGTTTCATTAATTCGGGCATGTTCATTGGTTTTGCATTCGTGGTCACGGATTCAACCCACACTTCAGTATTTTTATACATGGGAGCTCCGGAACTATAAGTCTCGGGTCTGATGAGCGTATTCGCCCAAGGCCCTCTCGGCATAAATGCTAGTCCGGGATGAGGAGCATCTGGAGAGATTTGCGCATACACAATTACCTCATTAAGTTCATTGGATACTTTCACAACAGACATCGGATACAAGTCCAGTTTCTTCAAATCAGAAGGGTCTAAGAAAATTAATCCCGCATTACGAGTATAAATTGGTAAACCTTTTCCTCCACCTTTTATAATAACACCTTGGTCTATTGTAGCTCCACTGGTTAAATTAAGTTTAATTTTTGACACTGAGATCACTTGAGTTTATAATTCTAGTTCAAGTGGGCGTCAATTTAAAACTCTATTTCTAGATTTTTTGGAAACTTAGAAAACTGGTATTTCATTTAAAACAAAAAAATACAATAGTGAATTCATCTAGTTCACTAAACTTTTTCCTTTTACACTCGGATGAGGTTCTTTTCCAAGTAGTTTTACTAACGTGGGTACGATATCCGTAGTTTTACAGTATTCTAGTTTCCTAGGAGTCAATAGTGTTTCACTGCCACCGATTACTAAAGGAACGTGCATAGATTCACGTAGACCAATATCATGAGAATACACATGATCATTTTTTGTCTCCCCATGCTCGTAATTATAACACACTGTCCCTACCGTTGATACCATAATATCACATGAACGTGGGTTAATGAAATACCTCATTAATTGATCGGGAATCATGGGAAAATCTACCGAATATGTATACTTTAACCATTCTTCTATCGTATGAAAATTTCCATCTAGCAGTTTCGACGCGTTGGAATCCTCAGAATATCGATATACATCCATATCTTCAAAACTGTATCTCGTTGTATCCCCATTATAATCAATTTGTGCATTGTGGATATTTCCATTCTCATCTTTCATACGGATATGAATAGTGCCATTCTCGGGGGTATTTTTGTTTCCCCGATAGTAGACATATTTTACTCCCTCAATCTCAAACATCATCTCAATTAAATTGATCTCCTCTTGGCTATTAGTAGGTTTAAAATGCTTCAATTCATCCAATGTTGGATGTAGTTTCCAATTTTTATTTGTTCCTGGAAAATTGAAGAATCCTACTGATCCAAAAGAACAATCAAAGTCCCCCTTTCCCGTTTTTTTGCTGAAAGGAACCAGCCCTTTACTTTTTATAAACGGTTCTAAATCCTTGGCTTTTTCTGCTTTATAATTACCATGATCACTAGTAAAAACGATAATTGTATCATCATAAATTCCTAATTTTTGTAATGCATCAATAACTTTTCCCACTTCTACATCTAAATCTAATACTGATTGTAAATATCGTTCGGAATCGAACCCATACTCATGCATAAGGGAATCGGTGAGAAAATAAAGGGCAGTGACGGCTTTGGGTAATTTTGAATTTCCAAAAAATCGTTTAGGGTTTTTGAACACATCGATCAGACGCTTTGTTACAATTTTATGAGAGTTTTCTGGTTTTTTCGATAACACGATAGCAAATAAGAAAAAAATTGCTGCGATGAACTTATTGGGAGGAAATACTTTTGTAACTCCTCTAGAGCAATATTGAACAATTGAATAGGAATTTCCCTCTCCAATTTGTTCAAACAGAGTTTTTACTTTATCTTCGATCTCATGAGTTTGTCGTAATGCATGTAATGCACTATAATGCCGGTATTGTGGGGGATTTGCTTCCCGATCAAACCAATGATATACAGGAATACCACTTCCCGATTTTGGATAATATCCACTATAAGCTCCAGTCATTAAATTTGGTTGGGTGGGTAATGTAATTGAAGGATAAGATGTTACGCATTTATCGCAAATGATACCTTTATCTCCCAATAGTTTCAAATTAGGAAGTTTTCCCTCATTATAAAGTCTCGAGAATAATCTTCCACTCACATCATCTGCAACCAGTAAAATCACATGTTTTGCAACTTTGTCCATATATCACGACTAGTGCATTTTATTTTTAAATTATCCTTATGGATATTCCAAAATTTTTTTACTCTCTGAGGAAGATCTTCGGGAGTTTCAATATCCCAATCCTTAGGCAGCACACTACGATAATAATTTGTGTGAAAGCGTTGTCCAATGAGTACTACAAATCCCCTATCCGTTTCAGACCGAAAAATTCTACCCGCAGCTTGGATTACACGAGTTAATCCCGGATTCCGATATGCAAATTCAAATCCTCGATAATACTGCTTTTGGAAGTATTCTTTAATGAGTTCTTGTTCAAAGCAATATTGGGGCAATCCTGGACTGATTATGAATACACCAATAGCCATATCTCCCGGATAATCCACACCTTCACTAAAAATACCACCGTGAACTCCTAAAAGTAGATATGATGTGGTTTGGGATCGTAGCTGGGATAGTATTTGCCTTCTTGCTTTTTCACTCATGCGTCTTTGTTGCACAATGACTTCGTTGGATGACGGTAACTCCTGCAATTCTTTCAACACGCTGTATAAATAATGGAAACTCGGAAAAAATACCAAATAATTTCCCGATTGGCATCGAATCGAATCGTGGATAAGTTGGGCTATTGTATGATAGGATGATTCCCTTTGCATGTAGCGAGTAGAAACATAAGGAAAATCCATATATAATCGGTTTTCAAGGGGAAATGGGCTGGAATATTGCAAAATTTTTGTATCTTCGGGTAAACCCAGCATTTCTTTATAATATCCAACAGGATACAACGTAGCAGATTGCACAATTACGCTATGAAAACCTTTCATCTGTGTTTTCAAAAAATTCGCAGCGGATTTACAGTAGATTTTAATTCTCCCTTCTTGGGGGTAGATTAAAGGCTCGAATTCATCCAGATGCGTTTGTTCCAAGATTTGAAGGAAAAAATGAAGTTGTTTGACGAAAATAGTAAACAAATCCCCTGCTAAAGGTTCCATTTCGTAGTTTTGCACAAAATTACCTAAGTAAGAAACAAGTAGATTTTCAAATTCATCTAAAAATTTTGAGAAGTCGTTGAGATCCAGTGGCACCTTAGTGACTCTTAATAAGGGATTTTCTAGTGAAGATTTAATGGTTTGAATGTATTTCATCAGATCTTGAAGTTTAGCAACTATTTCAGTTCTCAAATCTGCTGAAATTGCTTGATTTTGAATATATCCAACTAATTCAGTTAAAAATTCTTCTGAAATCTCTGGAGAATAATATTCTCGTGCACGCTCGGGTAGGTTATGCGCCTCATCAATAATGCATATACAATCCTTGTACTTTCCTTTGAAAAATCGCTGTAATTTAATAATCGGACTAAATACATAATTATAATCCCCCACAATTACGTCACAAAATAATGAGCAATCTAATGCGAGTTCAAATGGACAAATTTTGTGTTCTTTTGCCTTTTTTTTGACATATTTAGAATTAATTACTTTATTTTTTAGAATAGACTTCAAAATGTCTTCATAATTTGCGGGATAAGACTGAGCGTATTTACATAACGCAGGATCGCATGCGTAGGTAGTATTTAAGCACATTTTTTCCTTTGCAGTTAAAATTATCGAGTTGAATTTTCCTTTATTCCGAGCAAACAACCTCAAGGTATCTTCATAAATTTTCTGTTGAGTTGTTTTCGAGGTAACCACAAATAATCGCTTATTTTCATCAATTGTATACCGTAAGGCGGGAAATAGCGTTCCTACTGTTTTTCCAAGTCCTGAGGGTGCCAATAGCATGAGATTCCCGTGATCATTTAACACATTCTCACATATATGAATGATTTCATCTTGATGCGGTCGAATTGTTTCAAATGGAAAATTTATTGAGTGTGCTCGTTGTTGTTGCTTTTTTTCATGTTTTTTTGTCTCTGAAATAGTAGTGAGTACATTTTTGCATTTTTCGTCTAAGATTTCATAGATATTTTTAAATTGGATGGAGTGGATTGTTTCTTCTTGGGAAAACACATCAATTACTACCAACTTACATTGTATTTTTTTATCAGGGTAAGTTTCTTTGAAATAATGGGCATAAAAAAGAAGCTGCAGTTGATATAATTGTCCTGCTTCAGAATTTAAAGTAAAATCTTTCAGATTATTCACTGATTTAATTTCTTCTACTGTGATTACATTACCCGAGATCTGAACAAGGTCGGTCCTTCCAGTTATAACAAATTTCCATCTGCCAATCTTCCGAAGTATATTCACTCGATATTCGGATTTCACCGAAACTCTGGTATTTTTTGTTTGGGTTTTTGCTAAGTTCTGATAATCAGAATGAATTTCCATTCCTTTATTCGTTCGTAAGTAGAATGGTAAACTGGAGGAACTAAAATTCGAAGATTGAGGGTAAATGAGTTCCCGAATGGAAATTTTGATTTGATGATTTATAGAATCAATTTTCAACCTATCCACACCACGATATTTATTCACTTGGTAGGATTGGTTAAAAACGGGACATGAATTTAGGAATTAATATGATCTAAAAGATGACTGTCGGAAAAATCGATTTGATAAAGCTCCCGGAGGGATTCGAACCCTCGACCTGCTGATTACAAGTCAGCTGCTATAGCCGCTAAGCCACGGAAGCAAAAGATATTGATTCTTTCGTACCAGAACCTTTTAAGTAAGAAAACACAATTCGCCCAAATTAATAATCTTTACTCAAACTGTGTTTTATAAGGTAATGATTTTAATAGGCGATTGAAATATTTGATGATGCTGAGTAAATCTTCAGAGTTTTGAAGGAAGATGAAACGAATTATCACGTTGGATTTTTTAAGAGGGTTAAGTTTAATGTGTATGATTGCTTTTCACGTAATCACTCACCTCCTTGATAAAAGTGCTCGTCAAAGCTTAGAGGATTTGCACTGGTCTATCATATTTTTAGGATTTCTCTTTATGCTAACTGCATCTTTTCGATCGTTTTTTCTAATGATCAGTGCGGTAGTCAATACTGTCTCAATGCAGTATAATTTACTGTCCGGTCAAAAACCCGGGATAGTATGGAAAAAACAACTAATCAGTGGCTCTATAACCTATGTAGCGGGATTACTTGCAGAAGGAATTTTCAGTCATAATGCTTTTATCCCTATATCAATTGAATCTCAGACACTATCACCTGAATTTTTAACTCGCTCTCTCCATTGTGAGACCCTGATGGTGATTGGCTTATCTATGATCATCATCAGCACAATTCATTTTTTTTTGAGTATAAATAAGGGATATTTACGATACAAACGTAATTTTGTTGTATATGTCATTTTGGGATTGATGACACTTTTTCTTACCCCTTATATTAGACAGATTTATTCTTTACCTTATGTGGGGGTTGATCCGGGGGATGGATATTATGAAGTGAGTAATGTTGGCGAATTCTTTAAAAATTTGGGGCTATCTCCGATATTTGGCATTCCACAACCTTTATTCCCCTTTTTTGCAACTGCATGCATTGGAACTAGTTTCGCAATATATCTTACTAACACGGACAAATTACTTTATCCGATACGTATAATCCAAATTGGGAAAATTGTTGCTGCAATAATGATATTGACCGGGACTTCAATTGTATTGACACGACTGGATGAAATTTATCTTATGTTTGAGCAGCAATTTGATGTGCATCCTTTATGGTTCTGGTTGATGACCAATGGATTTCAGCTTATAATTATTGTTTGGTTTTTGGGAATGAATGAGTTCAATAGGAAAAAAACAGGTAAAAACTATCTAAAACACACACTTTTACTCCGTAGATGGGGCATATTATCCATGTCAATATTTCTCTGGCAAGCATATCCTGAACTTCTATTACGTTATTTGGGAACTTGGATTACTCCCTACGATTTCATCACCCGACATTCCACTCCCGCAATACCCATGCTTATTTTAATGCTGACGACAACTGCTATTTGGGATGGAATTATTCGGTTATGGGAAAAAATTCAATTCAAAGGATCTCTGGAGTGGATTATGCAAATTATAAAAAAGGGAAAACGCCAAGTGGATGTACAAGGAATATTATATGAGGTAGAACCCATTCGATTTGTAGCACAACCACTCCCAGCGAAGAAGCTAACTGCAAAGATATAATTCAAAAAACTCAGGAGTACTCGAAACATGTGGAATTCAATGGTTCTTATGAATGGTTCATTTCCAATATCATTGTCGAAAAAACCAATTAAAAACCTCTGAAAAAAAACCAGATGCGAATGAAAAATTTATTATCTCATCCCAAGGGATTATTTATGGATAAATTCAATGGTGAAATAGGGTAATGAAGATGAAAGGTATCTATTTTGATCTAAAAATGTGGAAAATTATTTTAAGTAAACTACGACTTGCACCCAAATTTCTTACCATCAATTATAAGGATAACTGGGCAATTCCAAAAATCACACATAATAGTCACGTACTAGTAAAAACTCTCAATGCGGGAATCTGCGGATCGGATATCCATCAAATAGATCTTGATATGTCGTATTATGCAAGTGTGTTATCCAGTCCCTTAAATCCTTCACCAATAGGGCATGAAGTTGTGGGTATAGTAGAGAAAACAAGCAAAAATTCTTCTTTAAAAAAAGGAGATAGAGTTGTGTTAAATCCAACTGCACATTGCGCATCTTATGGTTTTACTCCTTGTCCCAGTTGCCAAAAGGGGGACTGGCAGCATTGCTACACACTAGTGGGGACTGGAGATAATTCTGAACGAGAATCATCTTTTAAACCCTTTAAAGGGCAAATTTATGGAGGGTTCACTGAATATTTTCTTGCTTTTGAAAAGAATTTGTACAAAGTTCCCGAAAATGTCCCAAATTATGTAGCAGTATTGACAGAACCCTTTACAGTTGCATTGCATGCAGTTATGCGCAATAAACCCTCAGATACGGATTCAATAATTATAATAGGAGCAGGAACCATTGGATTGATGACCATTGTTGCTATTAGAACCTTAGGTATTAAGTCTAAAATTACCTCAATTGCTCGATACTCTCATCAAGCAGAACTTGCAAAACAACTAGGTGCGGATACTGTATTGACAAGTTCAGGGGATAAAGAAAAATTGTACATAACTATTGCGGATATGCATAATTCATTACTAGTTACTCCCTTAATGCGTAAATCTTATCTATATGGAACGAGGGGTCCAGATATAATATTTGATTCTGTTGGATCTCAGACTACAATAAACGATGCATTCCATTTGATTCGTTCGGGTGGAACCATAATTGTAATGGGGATGGGGTATTCTATCACAAAAAATGTAGATTGGGCGATCCAAATATATAAGGAAGTTACACTAACAGGGACTTTCCTCCAAAGTATAGGTGAGGTCGATGGAAAAGTAGTAGACCCCTATGAATTAGCCCTTGATTTCATGGCGAATCATGGAACTCTGTTTGAACAATTTGTAACTCACCGCTACCCTATAGATGAATATAAAAAAGCATTTGCAACGCTGGAGGATAAGGCACGTACTCAAGCAATTAAGGTGATTTTCGATTACACTTAGACAATTTCATAACTTTCTGAGTTATCGAGTAAAAGAATAAAGTAATAAATGCATGATTTGTTGTGTTACATATACTTCATAGGGTTGGGTATAGTGAAGCGAATTCGGATCAAGCTTATCCTTTTGGGAATGATTATTTTCACTCTTCTTGCTCTAGGTTTCACTTCTTCTTTTAATAAAACCCGAGCGCAAATAGAAATCGACTATGAGAAAATTCACCAAGATATCCTGATGGAAAGTAATCCGGGATATCTCGAGGATTGGTATATTCCGAAAATTGAAATGTTATTTATTGTTCCGGACGGTTACGAAAGTACCGTAAAGCCATTATCTGATTGGAAAACTCTAAAAGGAGTACCCAGCATAATTATTAACCAATCTACTTATTTAGAATTTCCAGGTCGGGATGAAGCGGAAAGTTTACGGAATTGTATCAAATATTATTACGAGAATTACGAAATCCAATGGGTATTACTAGCGGGAGATACAAGTTTAATCCCTACACGTTATGTTTATAATCCCGACACACGGATTTTACGGGAAGAAGGGACAAATGATTATGAACCCCTTGGTGCAAATGATATCTATAAACCTACGGATTATTATTATGCGGATTTAACAGGAACTTGGGATACTGATGGAGATAATATATTCGGAGAGAGTTTGTACGAAAATCGAGTAGAGGAAATTGAATGGACTCCTGAGGTCCATGTGGGTAGACTTCCAGGTAATTCTATCGAAGAAATTGAGCAGATGATAAACAAAACTTTGTTTTATGATACTGTACAAAATCCTGGTGAGTGGATGAATAGTATGTTAATTGGGGCTGCAATTCAGGATTGGCCAACTCCAAAGGATTTAGACGGAGAACAAGAGATTCGACTGGCGAATCAAATTATAGAAGAATCCGTAAAGGGAAATATTAATTATACTCTTTTGGCAGAATCCACTGACTACGGAACCAATTTATCCTCCACTACTTTCCGAAATGCATTCGAGCTCGGTCAATCCTTGGTCTTATTTGCTGGACATGGTTCTCCAAAGTCATTTAATGGAATCAATGGGGGAGTATCTACCACAATTTTCACAACAACTGCAGCTTTAAATCTTGAAAATTATGAAATGCCGTCTTTTGTCTTTGCCGATGCGTGTTCTACCAATATGTTCGATCATATCAATGATTCAATGGGTGAAGTTCTAATTAAAAAAGAACGTGGAGGTGCGATCGGATATATCGGAAGTATGCGGTTGTCATTTTACTATACAAATGATTCCCAGAATACTTGTAACCTATGTGAACTCAATCGAGGAATGACACGATTGTTTTTTCATGAATTCTTCAATAATCAACATTATCAGCAAGGGAAAACCCTTAACGAAATGAGATTATCTTATTTAAATTCCGTATGGTTACAGAGCAATCCACGGTTCGGTAATTCTTACACTATCCATAATATTGAGTGGGAACGAAAAAACGTTTTGACATATAACTTGTTGGGAGATCCGGAATTAGATATTTTCACACAAGCCCCTAGAATATTCAAAAATGAGACATTTATCCTAAACACCTCATACTTTGAGGGTAGTTACATCCAAAGAATAATTACCGATGATACGAATAATCCTATTCCCTTCGCTAAAGTCGCATTGCAAGGCGAAAATTCCACTTATAAAACCTTTTTTACAGATGAAAATGGATTAGTACAAGTACAATTACCCTATGGTGCGAGATTTTATAATTATACAATTACAGCCCATAACATGATCCCTCAATTTGGTACTTTTCATACCGTGGAAGATGATCACGCTCCATTATTTTCAGATCCATATTCCTACTCTCCAGGAAAACCTACTGTAAACGATAAAATAATGTTCAATATCCCCGTGGTTGATTACGAATCTTATATAGCTTGTGGCGTATTAGTATTGTCAACGGATTTATTCCACACATATGATTTTTATGAATTTCCTTTTAATCGCGAACATCTAAGCGTAAAAGGCGAATTACCACGATTGCAACCGGGTGAGTATGCTTACATTTTATATGTGTATGATTTTGGGCAAAATTATACCTTCACCTATTGGAATAACAACATGATCTTTACTATCCCTGTTTCTGTTGCATTCATATTCGTTCTTCTGGCAAATATAGGGCTGTTGGGATTTATCGGGTATTTCATTTGCAAAAAATATAGAGAGAATTTACTTCCGTATGATTGAAAGGAAAAGAAGAAAGAAAGGCTACATTTTGAAGTTTCCCACTATTTAGTAATAGCAGTACTTACATCAACCCCCTTGAGCTTAATTACTCTGTTCGGAATGGGAAGAGATGTTTCCTCAAGGAGTATGAACGTAGCCAATTTTGTTGTATATTACCCTCGATATAAATTTTTTCATCTTCACTGTAATGAGTGTTTAAAAATGAATAAGATAAGGATCTAGTATGAAGAAAATAGTCGTTCTCGGTGGTTGTGGTGCGGTTGGTCGTCACACCGTTCGAACATTAGCTAAATCTAAGGATGTAGATAAGGTGGTCATTGCTGATATTAATCTGGATCTAGCAGAGCAGATGGCTCAGCAGTTAGGTGAGAAAGTTACCGCAGTGAATGTGGACGTAAACAACACCGAAGACATTCGAAATGCAATAAAAGGTGCTAAGGTAGTCGTAAATACAGTCGGACCTTATTACATGTTTGAGAAAAAAATCCTCGAGGCCGTGATTGAAGAGGGTATTGACTACGTGGATGTATGTGATGATACTGGTGCGACATATGATGCGTTAAATCTTGATGAGAGAGCTAAAGAAAAGGGAGTAACAGCCCTAATCGGCATGGGTTCCAGTCCCGGAGTTACCAATATTTTAGCAGCGTTTGCAGCTACCACAAAAAATATTCTGGCAGAATGTGAATCTATTGATCTATATCATATACATGGAGGGGAGCCGGTCGAAGGTGTTGGGGTAATTGGACATAGATTTTATTGCATGCAACAAGATGTTCCTTTATTTCTTGATGGAGAAATGTTAAACCTGAGCCAGAAAGAAAGTGAGGACTACATTGAGGAAGTAGATTTCATCAACCTGGAAGGAAAACATACAGTCTATCCGTATCCTCATCCAGAACCGATAACTTTGCCAAAATGGATTCCTGGAGTTAAGAGAGTTACGAACAAAGGAACTGTACTTCCTGAAGAATATTACGATCTCACCCGAACTTTATATAAATGTGGGATGGCTTCAAAGGAACCCATAATGGTTAATGGTACCCCTGTGATTCCCCATGATTTTGCAACTCAATTTTTGATTAAACGAAGAAATGAAATTTTGAGGGAAACCAACTTTGGAGAGCAGCGTGGATGTGTGAAAATTGTGGTAATCGGCAAGAATGAACTCGGATTAGATAGGAAATATATTTTTTCCTTGGTATCTGAAGGTGCCGGAAAAGGACAAGCAATGGGAGAGGGTACGGGAATACCATGTGCATTGGGTGCATTATTATTATTACGAGGAAAAATCAAGAATGGTCCGGGTGTATTGCCTCCAGAGGCAAGCGTAAATGCGATGGAATTTCTCTCATTAATGCGAGAAATCATGCAAATAGACGGAAAAGATAAAACTAAAAAATCTCCATTAATCATACAAAAAGTGGATGAAATGGGAAGGATTGAAACCATCGATATTTAATATTCGATGAAACTTCACTTTTATCCCGTCAATTTTTCTATTTTTGAGTGTAATGATTGAAAGCGAGTGAGGAATTGATCGAATAGTCTCTTTTGGCTGACAAATCGCTCTCGATTTGTTTCGATCCATATCTGAAGTTCAGTGTGAGTATCGGATAAAATAAGCCTAGTATCAGTGGCAATACTTGTAACTGATGGCGGTTCCAGAATCTTTACGATATGCAGAATACTTTTTTGCATGAAGATTTTTAAATCATCTTCACCGGATTTTTTAATCTCCCGATGCAGTTTTTCAAGCATCCAATTCCTCTTCCACAATCGGTTTGAAATGTTTTGCAACCGATATTAATTCGATATCGGGGATAATCCTATCTTCAGCCAGTTCTTTCACGGGGTTCGTTTTTATTTTTGTGATTTCCGCAACATCTGATGGTCTTAATATTTCTCCTTTGAACAATTGTTTGATTTCTTTTACATAATCTCGCATAAGATTGCCGGTATTTGGAGGAATATACTCAATCTTTTTTGGGGGATTTCGGGAGGGAGAAAGGGGGGGAGGTGTTGTTAATGGTTGCCCAGAAATCGGTATATATTGGACTTGTGGTTTAGAATTAATTAGAGCCAATTTTAGCATTTCTTTCAAGTAATTCTGGGTTTCTTCCATTTCCTTTTTGATTACTAGTAATTCTGAACGTAAATTTTGGAGATCTACATGATCTTGAAGCAGAGATTGAATAACCATGTTAAATGTGAATCGTCCGTGACTTTTTTGACTCATGGTGCTTTTCATACGTTTAATGGTTTTATAGACTTGACCATCAATCGAAACTGATTTACGAGTTAGGGAATCTTTTGTCAACTCTTGAACGGGAATGTCCTTAAATATCGATCGAAACTTTGTTATTGTCCTCATACTGGAATTCTCTATTGTCTGCTTATTAATGGGTGGATGGGGTTTGGATCTCTTTGATTTGCTCGCTCTTTTATGTTCAATAGGGTTCCCATCTTGTTCATGTTTCTTTTTTGGTGTCTTTTCACCGGATTGCTCTAAGATCATCATCTGATCTACCATTGATAATCTAGCTTAATCTGAGAAAAACTATATAAAATACCCTACTTGGAAAGCGAAAACGCGAAAATACCGATTGGAGAGAGAAATGAATTCTTTTCAACAATCGTTTGGGATTTAACATGTGGGACAATTTTTAAAAAAATATTTTACAGGGGTGTACCTTCATAATTGATCCAGTAGATATGTCAAATTCTTTGTTAATGAAAATCCTGGTAAATTTTATTAGATTGACATATATTTTCTCATGAGAAAGTTATCGTAAATTAAATTATAAATTACGATATAAAGCATTTTCAATTATCGGTGTTCAATCAAGACTTAAACGAACTATTGTTCTCTATCCCATAAAACTCTACATTATTCTATTCCACATCGTGAATCATGTCTTTCTAATACTTTAAAAACCAGATATTCTAACGAAGGATTTAAATTAATATATCGAGAACTACATACTAGCCTTTATTCAAGGCAAAAATCCATTAATTAATTTCGGTGGGTTTGATATTATGAAAAAGAATACTCGCCTTACTATATTATCGATTTTTCTAACATTGATGATAGGAATCGTGCCTTTTGTTTTTTTGATTAAACCAGCAGGGGCAAATAATGATAGACTTTATTCTCCTGATGGAAAAGGATACATTGAAGAAATTCCCGAATACCCGGGGAAATACAGAATGCATTTAGAGGGAACTCCATATCAAATGGGAGAACAACAAGGTTATCTCGGAGCCCGTAGTGTCAGTCGTCTTGCATCAGAGGATTGGTTTAAAAATATCGTGACCGGTTTATTAGATGCCCCCGACTTTATTTTAGACATAATTTTAGGAGATATTTTGGATTACAATCGTCTGGTAAATGTTGTGGGTAGTGTTGTGGATTATTCTATACTGCAAGCTGTGAAGTATGTTTCGGGAGATAGTATTGATACTATGTTGGACAAACTTCTTGTATTATGTCGCGCTCTGGTTGCACATAACATGATATATGTTCCAGAAGAGTTTCTAACAGAATGCCAAGGTGTCGCAGATGGTGCTAATACCGCTGGATACGATGATGTGACATATGAGGATGTTCTATTATTAAATATGGGAATGGATGCTCTTTTGGCACTAGCCTATCCCGTTGTAGAACCTTGGCTGTTTTGGATGGACTTATTCTCCTTCCTATCCTGTAGTGGTTATGTTGTAAAAGGATATGGTACAGTTGGCGGTCATACAATTATGGGACGACACTGGCAGTTCTCCAGTTACGTTCTATTTGAAGAACTGATGATGATCGAATACAACCCAATAAGTGGAAATAGGTTCATTTCAACATCTGCTCCAGGATTCGTAGGATTGACAAGTGCAATGAATGATCAAGGAATAGGAATCGGTCAAGACATGGTACCTGCCCAAGACTGCGATCCAGCCAATTACGGGATGGGGACACTATTCACAGCTCGTTATGTTGCACAACATTGTGATCAATATTCGGAAGCAATTAATTTCATTACATCTTCTGTTCATGGATGTTCATGGATTTATGGAATTGGAGATGGACGAAATGGAGAAACTGGTGGATGTGCCTTAGAGATATCAGATAATTATTATCGAGTTCGGGATATGAGATATACTCGACCGTGGTGGGCTATCTTCTCATATGATACAATCGAAAAGAAAAATGATTTAGTGACGTGGACGAATCATTACATTTACGTACGGATGAATGACCTAGCTGACTCGACTGCTATTGATGATTCGAAGAACAGATATAGTTGGCTAACGAATCTGGCATTAAATATGTATGGAACTATAGATCTACATAGTGGAGCAACATTAATTGACTATCTGCATCCTCCTAATTATAACTATTATACGGGCGGACCCGATATGCCGGTAGGCGCTTGCCTTACCGCTTGGGATCTCACCACATTGCAAGCTAAGGCATTATTTGGTCTGTACAGTGATCAGTGGGTTATTGTGACTTTTTAAGTAAAGCGCCGATAGAATAAAATAATTCAAAATTCTTTTTTTTTTCAATCTTAAATCGTAAAATTAAAAATAGACCGCTTTTTAGAAATCTTGGTGACATAAAATTCCAGGTTCGCATGGTTCACTTACAAAAGCAGGAAAAGTTCGGGGACAAACCCCTCAAGTACCTAAAACAGGCGTCAATTCTAAGAAGAAGAACATCCCACGGGTACGAAATCGAAACAATTACATAAAACGCATAGTAAAGCATAAGTATGCTGGTCAAGCTACCAGTATGGGTGCTCAAAAGCATAATCGGAAGGTATCCGTAAGTAGATAATCCTTTTCTCATTTTTCCTGTAATTTCTAATTTATGATTGCGTTTTAGAAAAACCTATTTAAGTTCTTAACATATTTCTTTATTAGATTATGAGCGATAGCATGCAATTGCAAATTGATACATCGAATATTATACGCCAAATAGCCTCTAAACTGCAACTGCGCCCTACTTATATATCCAATGCCATTAGCCTAATGGCAGAAGGGGGTACCGTCCCATTCATTGCACGATACCGCAAGGAACAAACGGGTGCTATGACTGAAAATGAACTTCGTGAAATCAAAGACTCTTATGAGGATTCTTATAAGCGAGAGGAACTACGAATCCAAGTTCTAAAATCCATTCATCTGCAGGACAAGCTCACTCCAGAACTCAAGCAGAAAATCCTTACCGCAAAAACTCTTACAGAAATAGAGGATTTATACCTCCCGTACAAACCTAAGAGAAAAACATTAGCCACGAAAGCTTTAGAGAAGGGGTTAGGTCCTCTAGCTGAAATTATACGAGAAGAGCGACTTGATGGGGACCGGGAGGAAATCTTAAATCGTTTTGTGAATGAGAAAAAAGGAGTGAAAGACACCAAGGAAGCCTTGAAAGGTGCTATCGATATTATTGCAGAAGATATTGGAAACCATGCAGATTTTCGTAAATACGTTAGGGAAGTGTGCTTTGAACGCTCCACCATAATTTCTAAAGTCGTTAAAAAATATGAACATCTTTTAAAGGAGAAACAAGAAAAAGAAGAAGATGCTGATGCAGCGGTTCTTCAAGAAATGATCCAGAAACGAGATGAATTAGAACGGCAAGGTGAAAAGGGTGAAGGGGAACAAACCAATTCCGTGCAAGAAACAGCTTCAAAAACTGAAGAAGAGGTAGATTTAAGCTCGCACGATTCCATTAAAGCATTAATTAGAAAACAAATGGAAGAGCAGAGGAAAAAAGAAGAGGAGCGGCAGAAAAAATTACAAGAAGATCTTCTCCGAAAACAGAAAAAAGAACTTAAAGCTGCAGGGCTTATCGATGATATTGAAGGGGGCACATTGGGAAAGAAGGAAGCCGATCCCTTAGTATTTGAGATGTATTTTGATTTTTCACAGAGCAGCAAGGAAATTCCCCCCCATAGAATATTAGCAATGAATCGTGGAGAAGAGGAAAAAGTTCTTACTATTTCGTTGGAGCATCCCGATGAAGAACTGATCAATTATATGTTGAAAGAGACGATTAAGGAGGATATCTCCTTATTTAAAGAGGAGTATGTTAAAGCTGTAGACTATGGATTTAAAAGGTACATTATCCGTGCAATTGACAGAGAAATACGCTCAGATTTAACCCAAAAAGCTGAAGTGCATGCTATCTCCGTGTTTGCGAAAAATCTGGAATCTCTTCTTATGCAACCTCCGATTAAAGGGAAAAAGATCATCGGAATCGATCCTGGGTATAGAACGGGATGCAAAGTAGCGATAATTAATGAATTTGGCAATTTCTTGGAAGACACTGTCATTTATCCGACTCCTCCAAAAAGTGCCATCGCCCAATCCAAACAAATCATTGCGGAGTTGGTAAATAAACATAAAGCTTATACAATAGCAATTGGAAATGGGACAGCTTCCCGAGAAACCGAGGATTTCATCGCTGCTTTAGTGAATATTGAAAAACGTCTGGAATACGCGATTGTTTCTGAGGCAGGAGCATCAGTTTATTCTGCATCTGAGTTGGCATATGAAGAATTTCCCAAACTAGATGCAACTGTACGTGGTGCAATTTCAATTGCCCGTCGTTTACAAGATCCTTTAAGTGAATTAATCAAAATTGATCCAAAAAGCATTGGAGTTGGTCTCTATCAACATGATGTGAATCAGGCAACACTAAAAAAGCAGTTAGACGCTGTAATTGAGGATTGTGTAAATAAAGTGGGAGTTCTAGTGAACAATGCTTCTTATAAATTACTTGAATACGTTTCAGGTTTAGGTACAAGACTAGCACGGCAAATTTTCGAACATCGCAATGATAAAGGTCCTTTTAGAAACCGTGAAGAACTTAAAAAAGTAACGGGATTGGGAGATAAAGCCTTTGAACAGTGTGCTGGCTTTCTCAAAGTCTTAGATGGAACTAATCCCTTGGACGGTACTAACATTCATCCCGAATCTTATTGGGTTGTGGAAAAAATTCTCGAATTTATTGGAGAGGATTTCAAAATACTTAATGATCCCTCTCGTAAGAAAGAGCTTGCTGAAAAAATCAAACAGCTTCGCCCTAAAGAATTGATGCAGTACTTGAGACAAGATATCGGTCTTCCAACACTGAAAGATATCGTAATGGGATTAATTCGACCTGACAGAGATCCCCGTGATGATCTCCCTCAACCTATTTTGCGTAAAGACATTAAAAAATTAGAGGATTTAAAAGAGGGTGAAATTTTGAAAGGAACCGTACGAAATGTAGTTGATTTTGGTGCGTTTATCGATATCGGAGTAAAATATGACGGCTTGGTACATATTTCCCAAATGACTCATAAAGATGGTGATAGTCGATACATTTCCAATCCTT
The DNA here is from genome assembly GCA_016933055.1 of Promethearchaeota archaeon. Classification (GTDB taxonomy): domain Archaea; phylum Asgardarchaeota; class Lokiarchaeia; order Sigyniarchaeales; family Promethearchaeaceae; genus AMARA-1. The sequence continues at coordinate 176,654 of JAFGBS010000019.1, forward strand.
TGGAAGTGTTGAACGTAGGAGACATAATCGATGTGAAAGTTATCAAAATTAATTTGAAGACCAATCGTATCCAACTGTCCATGAAATTGGACGATACCCTTGAGGGCCGATCAGTGAAATCCAAAACTTTTGCGCAAGATCAACTTCGTGGAGAAGCCGCCTTTGGTGGCGTGGTGGTACGTAAATCAAAACAGAAGAAATAATACTAGAAAGGATTAGTATACTCCCCGTATTTGCAAAACGTTTCGTATTTGGCGTAACCGGTCTGAATAGAAATTCATGCTCTCCCGATCACCTATTTTTTTATAGGCATCGCTTAATAACTCATAAATCTTTACTTTTATGAATAAGTCCTCAATTTTATCTTCGTCAATCAATTTATCAGCCACTTCCAGATAATCCCGTGACTTATATCCGCTATTCCTGTCATAAAGATATAATTTTCCTAATTCTAAATGGCATAGTCCCAATCTTTTTTTGCTTGCCCCCTTAGTTTGACTGCCTTTCTTTAAGTATTGAATTGCACTGGATAACGCATTGCGTTTCATTGAATAATTCGCTTTTTCGAGATAATAATTGACGATTACATTGGGAAAACGCGAACCTTCTCGTTCGATCTCTTTAAAGAGGAGATTTGCGTCCTTAAATTGATCTTGTTCTACTAGGATCCGTATGATTTTCAACTTGATATACAAGATCGCTGCTTTGTATTTGATTGAATCCTTATTACTCAGAAAATTAACGATTATTTCGAAATGAGTTTTGGCTTGCGCATATTGTTTCATTTTCAGATAGATGTTTCCAAGTCTCTCGTGGACTTGAATTATATTCTCCATTGAAATCTGCCCTGATCGACATTGTTCTAAAGCATTTGTCAGATATCCAATTGCATCCTGCAATTTGTTTAAATCCCTAGCTATATCTGCAAGAAGAAAAAGTACCTTTACTACACCATCTTTTTGGTTGTACCTGTTCAGTATAACCAATATTCTCCCAAGATTTTGAATAGCTTCTTGGAGTTCTCCCTTCTTAATAGATTGCATAGCATCTTCATAAAATGTTCCTACGGTGAGTTCCTCAAAACTATTTGGAGGATTCTTTAACAGTAGAGTAAGGTGCTCATCAGGTAAATATAGTTGAAATTTGTTCAATTTTTCATGAGAAAGTGCGGGAAGTGGGATTGATGACTCTCCAAAGTCTCCTTCGAGAAGAAATTTACTTAAATTTATGTCATAATATTCTTGGGAATTAATAAAATCTGAATCCAAAACCGAAATTAGAGGGTTCAACGTCATCCTGGAAAATCGGATCCAGCTTAAAAGTAAGTCTTGCACAGGAAATGTGTCTTGAAAAATAGAGTCTAACAATAATAAGGAATAAGTCTCAAAAAAACATCGAGATTGAATGTGATATTTAACAAAATCGCGAACATACGTGATAAAGCCTTTTTCAACGATCAGAAATTCATTCTCTTCCTCATTTGTGTAGAATAGGCAAGATTCTCGCCGAGAAGGAGGAATTCCATCACTCAATGATACTGGTTTTTTCCATGTAGGGTATAAACCCACTATGTCTAAGGATTGGGTCAATTTTTCGTGATATTGATGTTCGATGTTCTGGAACATGGAATATTTATTCATCAAGGAAATTCGTGTCTTACTTAACCATTGTCGTTCGGTTTCATTCGGATAACTCTCCGGCATAAAAGTAGTTAGCAGTTGTAGAAAATCTTGCTGTTTAAGATGGATGGGAATGGAATGTTCCAAGGAAAGATTTTTGGAAATATGTACTAAGTTTTGTGCCAAAAAGTTAATATCTTCAATTACTTTGTTGTTAATAAGTCGTGGGTGAAAGAAAAAAGCATTTTTAAACAAACAGATCTCAAATGGTATGTTTAATTTAACACCCATTTCAATCGGATATTTTACTTGCAAAGCGACAATCTGATCTTGTTCAATGGAGTATCGATATAATTGTGAGGGAGTAATTGTGTTCTTGAATCCAATATTTTCTAACAATTCCGATACTATATTTTTCTCTTGATGGGATAAGGGACGCATAAAAATTCTTCCTTGTTACGATACTTCGTTAAGTGTCAAGATGCAAAAGCCCCGAAACCGTCATAATCACACCTATGACAATGCACATAATTTCAATGAATTTACTGGGACTTCCCAGAAAATTATCCACGCTTAAACCGATGATTCCTAAAAATAGTAAGGTAAATCCAAAAACAATTACCACTCCCCCAAATATTTTAGCGACCTTGCGGACAAAATTTAATGTCATTTTTTGCTCAATATTCGCTTCTGCCTCTCGGATGGTTTTTTCTACGGTTGTTAGGTTTTTTTTCAATATCGATAGGGATTGATCAGTTTTTTTTAATTTTTCTTCTGCAATTTGTCTTCTGCTTTCGGATTTGTCAAAATCTTCTTCCGATTCCTCAATTTTCTGTATTAGGAGGTTAAACTTTTTCTCTACTTGTGATAATTCTTCATTTTTCTGGTGAAGGTCTTGTTCTAGTTCATTTAATCGTTTTTTATGTTGCTCGATAAGATTATCGGTTCCTACCAACCGTTCTTGTAATTTTTGAAGTTCAGTTTTTCGTTCACGTATTTTATCTTCTAATTCTTGAATTCTTTGCTCTTTATTTTCGAAAATTTCTTCCATTCCTTTCGTTTTTTGTTCTAAGACTTTTTTATCCTCTTCTAGTTCATCAATTTCTTCCCGAATCGCACCTATACTTTCTGATAATTCATTATGCCTTTTTTCTTGTTCAGTAATTTTGAAATCCAATTCTTCTTTTTGTTTCTCTCGGTATTCTAGTATTTCTATAGAAGCCTTTACTTTCGTATCATATAATTCATAATCGGATTTTGACTCTTCCATCTTTTTGATTAATTTTTCCAATTCGTCCGTTAATCTGAGCTCTTCGTTTTTCTTTTCAGAAACTAGTTTCATCAAATCCTCGTGGTTTTTCTGTAAATTTTGATCTTCCTCAGTAACTTTCTCCAAGTCAGTGGTCTTTTGCTGTAATTCATTATTAGTAGTAACTAATCTCTTTTCTAAGAGGTCATAATTAGATTTTAATGACTCTAATGCTTCATCGGTTGTTTTTCGCTTCTCAGTTAAATGATTAACTTCCTCATCAAGAGATTTCAAATTCAACTCTTTTTGCTGCAGCAAATTTTCCAATCCGATGATTTTATCATCTAATTCCTCTAGTCGTTTTTCTTTCTCGGTAATCTCATTTTTGAGTTTATTTACTTGTTTACGTAAGCTAGCTCGAGATTCGATCAATTCTTGAGTAAGTTCCGAATCCACTGAATTAGTAGAATCGTTGTTTTCAAAGTCATCTTCGATTTCTCTAATTCCTGCATCGACAGTATCTCTGTCTTGTTTCATTTCCTCAAGATTTTTTTTAACATCCTGTAAATTCTTACCCTTCTCGTCTTGATTCGACATATTTATCCTACTGAAGATTAATTAGATGACAGCAAAGAAAATCAATGGTATTTGTACGTTCTGTTTTCTTTAATATGTTTTTCAGAATTTTATAAATTGACTTTTTTTTTGATGTGTTTTCGATAAAAATTGGTGAATTAGAAATCAAGAAATGATAATGGTTGGCATACAAAAAAATAATTACGAATTTCACTATTTCTATCATATGGATATTAGCGATTTTAATCGTAAACTTGCTAATTTTATTGCAGACGCCCGTTCTTTGGAAAAGACCGACCAAAAAAGAGCTAATGCTATGTGGTTGAAGATCTGTGAGTTTGCAATTGAATTTTCCAAGCAAAAAAATATAGATCGTGCTCTAAGATTAAAAATTTGGTCTCAAGTTGATCAAATATTGAAAAAAGTAAAAGGAGAAGAAACTTCATCTGAGGAATCTGTACCTGAAACTTTAACCGAACAATCCCCCGTTCCTTTTGAAGTAGACTTCGGATTTGATTTACCCTCCGTTCCTAAAGAAGGAGATAGTGAACTTTCCCAAGAGGAAGAGAACGTTCCATTTCATACTCCGACAACTTCCAAGGATATTGGGACAAGCTCCGAAGATGCCGAAGATAAATTACTTTATCAAGATGCAATCTCATCCAAATCCGAAGAACGGGAATCACAAGTGCAAGTAAATAATTTTCTTGAACGTATAAAAAAGATGGAAGATGAATTAAGAAAAATGCCGGAAATCTTCAAAGAAATTCAACCACCTGATTATACTCCCGATAAATCTATTATCCCTCCCTCTTCCCCCCCTCCTCAAGTTTCAAGAGAACATTTTATTGAGTCCCCTACGTCTATTGAAAAGAATACCTCTATTTCGATTGAACCCGTGGAACGTCCCGATACCATTGACCCATATAAGGGAACCAAGGATACAATCGAAATCAAGGATCCATTTGGTCCTGATGCACAAGACTTGCCAGAAGAAAAAGAAGATGAATCCGATTCAAAAGGAGAAGGATTATTTTGTTACGCATGTGGTGCCTCCATTAGGGCAAAAGATAAAAAATGTCCAAAATGTGGAGCAGAATTATAATCATTCTACTCCTTACTAAAGATTAAAACTTCTGTTGGTCCCACTATTTCATTTTTATAGCCCCAATATTTTACAATTCGCTCTTTTCGTAGAATCTCAAAGTGAAGGGAGGATTGAACGGAAATAGGACTTAATCCTAAATCAAATAAATAAATGGAGTTGACATCATATTCTAATTTTTCCTTACTCATTGCCGATTCATAGGTATTTAAACCTGATTTAAGAGGTCCTTGAAATTCTAATACCCAATAGAAAAACGGTAAATATTCCGACTTGAAATCTATCTCCGTATGGATAACTTGGGGTATAGTGATTTTTCCGTTAATTGAATTGGGCAAATCATTCATGAACGACTGCATATTAGAGGTAATAGCTTCTAATTCACTGAGATAAAATTCATCATTTTCTTTTATCTGAGAATAGTATCTGTGAGTGTCTTCCACATAGTCATATGTTAAGTACTGAAGGAAATTTCCCCTGGCAGTTATGGTGATTATTGATGATGCAAAAATAGGGGTTAAATCAAAATCAGTTATCCCATTACTCACTCGATCTCTCCCTCAGGTTCTAATTTTAGTTGTAATTGACCGGGGGTAGGTATAAAATGCCCTTCCTTATACCCAATGGGACGATCTTTAAACAATCTAAAGACAAATTTTGCAAATCCTTGAGGATAATGGTTACTGTAATTAAATGTAACTTTTCGGAAGCCCTCGGATTTTCTTCCTCCTGCAACTGTTATCAATCTAAAAGGATACAAAAATCGTTGAATATTGCCATAAATCTTCACAGTTCGCTCCGTCCATTGACTTCTGTGAGCAATACGTGCACAAAACACGGTTTTGGGATTTAAAATCGGAATAAAAAAATTTGGCATTAAGGACTGGAAAAATAGCATTAATTTCGGACGCTTTTTCGGGTCCATCCATTTCAATGCATAATAATAGTTTCTCCCCGTAGCTAAATGATCTACATGGGCATCATGGTGAACAAATGGATCCGGACCGAGAATGACATCGGGATTAATTTTCTGGATAAACATTTGTAGTCTCTCGACAGATTTTATCGTGAATGGAGCAAATCCGTCAATATAATTTGCCCAATGCAATTGTAGGAGAGCATTACCATTGTTATCGACACCATAACATCTAGAAGCGCGTATCATCTCTGCTTTGCGAATTGCCTTAATACGTTTTCCTTTGAAGTCGTTTCTCGTAGTACCATATTCATCTGTAGTCATTAATAATTCATGAACATTCCATCCCGCATTGACCGATTGTGCGCAGAATTCTCCGCACATAATATCTCCGTCATCGGGATGTGGACATATGATTAATGCTGTCGGTTTTTTCATTTCAATTCTCCTTGGTTGTTATTTTTGTGCAAGTTCTTGATATATGTTTCTTTCATTTGATTGCAGAGCTAAACTTTTATCAATAGTCTCGATGTATCAAAACCAAGGATTGGGTGTTATGACTTCAGAAATCATTTTGGTAGGAAACGAACTCCTCATCGGAAAAATACGAGATATTAATGGTTATTGGATGATTCAACGATTGTTAGAATACGGCCATGATGTTTCTCGTATGATCTTAATCCCTGACGAAATTACCGTCATTGCAAAGACTATTCTGGAATCCCTCTTTCGAGAACCTATGTTTCTATTTATTTCAGGTGGTTTAGGTCCCACCCACGATGATTTAACCTTTGAGGGAATCGCAAGAGCGCTAAATTTACCCTTAGTGCTGAATTCGGAAGCGTTAGGATTTATTAAAGAACGGTATTCCAAATTAGGAAAAGAAGGGATCACCTCCACCGAACTTTATGAATCTCGCAAAAAGATGGCTTTATTACCAGAGGGTGCAATACCCTTACGAAATCTTAATGGAACTGCCCCCAGTATTATGATCGAAGCACAAAATACGAATAAGACAAAGATCTTTGCAATGCCCGGAGTGCCATCCGAATTTCAATCGGCATTTAATCATTATGTAGTACCCCTATTACAGCATTCAGATAGTCATTATCTCCAAGCGGGATTCATCTTCGAAAATGTGGGAGAATCTCAAATTGCGGCAGAGATAGACACGCTACAAGAGGAACATCCGGAAATTTGGATCAAGACCCATCCAAGGATCGTAGTATCTCTCCATGAACCCATACATAAGCCAATTTGCGTAGAATTGCATCTAACTTCCTTTATTAACTCCCCAAGTCTTGAGGATATCGATAAGAGAAAAAGGAGTATACTTGAACTACGAAATAAGATAAAAAAAATAGTGGAAAATAAGGGTGGGCTAGTCCGCAATGAGTACGACTAATTTTTAACTACATAATCCCATTACATCAATATTTCCAGTGGATACACTCAAACTAAATTCATAATTACTAGTGCGTGGATAGGTGGTAGTTTGAAATACACTACCAAGAATTTCGAATCCCCCGCGATTTGAATAGCTATAATCTCCTATACCTACTGAGGAAATAAATTGAGCCCCAATACTTAAATCAATATCCATATCAATGATGATATCCCCTGTGCTTGCTTCAATATTTGCAGTGATATTTGCCCCCATCGGATTAGACTGCTTTATTCCCAATGTGAATGACCCGGTTGAGATATCTCCTATCCACAAGGATTCTGCGGTATTATATTCCGGTTCGTCCACATACACAACAATATCGCCAGTTGATGCATATAGTTCAATTTTGTCACTGAATTCGGGTTTAATAAAAGTAAATGTAATAGTTCCAGTAGAAGTTTCCGCATATAGATCATCTTTAAACCGAACCAGTTCACCAGTTATATCTATATCCCCGGTGGATGCAGTAACGGTAAATGTCTTCTGAAATTCTATATCATCTCCATAGATAGTGATTGAACCCGTACTTACAGCAGCCGAGAAGCTTTCTTGGAATTTAGTCCCGTTTCCGATAGTTAATGTTATATCTCCTGTTGAATCAGTCACAGCAAATGTACTAACATTTGTATTATCTAACATAGTAAAATCGACATCCCCAGTTGAGACATCTCCATCAATCGAATACACTATATCGGACCGTAGGATTACACTAATGACAGAACGGTCAGTAAATACCCAATTGGTCCACCATTTGAATTGAGATTTGAAAAACACCGTTGCAGAAGTATTCTCCCAAGTCACTTCATAGATATCTTCGAATGATTTTCCATCCAAGAACCCTCCTGAAGCATGATAATGATATATGATCTCAATTAGATGGGACGTTGGACTTGAATTATATCCAATATCCACATCAGCAACATCTACATCGAATTGAAATGCTTCAACTGCTGAGGGTGTAGGGTTATCATAATAATAATAGTTGTATCCCTCAATGCTACCCCAGTTGACCGCCATAACTATACCGAATATTCCTCCACCAGCTAATAGTAACATTCCAATTATCAATCCGATCGTCAATCCGCGCCGCTTTCTGTGAGAATGATGATGGGGTTGTTTGGATCGTGATGGTCTGGAAGGGTGTGAGGATTGTTTTGGAATTGGTGACTTTGGTGCATGTACTGTTTTTTCCGTTTCTTTTACATATGGAGTGGGTGTACTTCCAATAATCGTCGCTCCACATTCAGGGCAAAATCGAGCATTAGTTTCTAATTCTTTTCCACATACAGGACAGAACATTTTAATTTTCACTTTTTTATACAGTTTTGATGATTTGAAGAGTTATAGATTATTTAATATCTATTTGGTGACCAGATTTTAGCCATAGATCCACTGTCAATTATTAGTAGGTTTTCTCTCCCATTTTTCGTTCCATTTAGTGTTCCTTTAAATCAACAACTTTTTTAGCTGTTATTCTGATAGTCACCTAATTTCTTAATTATATATAAGGAAAATTTCATTTAAGGAGTTATAAGACCTTGGCAAAAAAAACTCATATTGTATATGAAGCCCAACCTGATGAGCCTTATTTTCTCGAATCTAGTGAGACAGTTCTTGAGAAAATTAACTCTAATAAAGAGGAAGGACTATCTGGCGAGGAAGCAGAGAAACGACTGGAGAGATTCGGTCCCAACGAACTTGCGGCGGGAAAAAGAACTCCTGCTTGGAAAAGATTTCTCCTCCAATTCAACGATTTTTTAATATATATCCTTATTGCTGGTTCCCTTATCAGTATCGCGCTGGAAATTTGGGATGTAGCAAGAGATGTGAAAGATTCTATCGACCCCACCGATGCAATCGTTATATTCGCTATTATCATTGCGAATGCAATCATTGGGTTTATTCAGGAGGGTAAAGCTGATGAAGCTATTGAAAAATTACGTGAAGCTGCAGCGCCACAAGCACAGGTAATTAGGGATGGAATGGAGAAACAAATTTACGCAAGAGAGTTAGTTCCGGGTGATATTGTGATTATTCACGAAGGATCTCAAATCCCTGCGGATGGCCGTCTCATTGAAGCTGTGAACTTGAAAATTGATGAAGCATCTTTAACCGGGGAATCTGTTCCCGTAAACAAAAAGGATGGGAGATTGGAAGACGGTGAAACCCCATTAGCAGAACGAAAGAATATGATGTATTTGGGTACAATCGCTACCTATGGTCGTGGAAAGGCGGTGATTACTCGAACGGGTATGAATACAGAATTTGGAAAAATTGCGAAATTGATCCAAGATGTTGAAGAAAAACAGACTCCATTGCAAGAAAAGCTTGATCAGTTTGGAAAGACGTTAGGCTACGTCATTTTGGGTATATGTGGGGTCGTTATGGTCACAGAGATTGCAAGATTAGGAGCTTGGGGAGATATTGATGCCTGGGCAGAACAATTAATTGTTGCAGTATCCCTAGCAATTGCAGCAATTCCAGAAGGGCTACCCGCAGTAGTTACTACGTGTTTGGCCATTGGTGTTACTCGGATGACGAAAAAGAATGCAATCATTAAGAAATTACCTTCCGTTGAGACACTGGGTTGCACCGATATAATCTGTTCAGATAAGACCGGTACACTTACTAAAAACGAAATGACCGTGAAGAAAGTATACGTTGATCATCAAATCTATGAGGTAAGTGGAACGGGGTATATTCCTGAGGGTACATTTACCGATTCCCAAGGTAACGAGGTACAACCCACCACCCTTCCAGATTTTGATTTAATTCTCAAAATTGGTTTGCTGTGCAATAATTCTCGATTGGCGACGGATGAGAAAAAGGGGTGGATTATATTTGGAGACCCAACCGAGGGTTGCTTGATAGTATCTGCAGAGAAGGCTGGGATTAAGGCAAAACAAGCAAACACAGAATATCCCCGAGTGTATGAATTACCATTTGATTCTACGAGGAAGAAAATGTCAGTAATCTGTAACGTAAATGGACAATACTATTCGTATATAAAAGGTGCAGCTGAAATTATCCTAGAGGATACCGTAAAAATTGTCGTAGATGGTGTAGAACGCGAAATTACTCAAGAAGATAAAGACAAAATCATGGAAGCCTATAATAAAATGGCTTCAGATGCTTTACGTGGATTAGGTTTTGCCTACAAAAAACTCAGTGAATTCGAAGATGGTCGTGAATATACCGTTGAGGAATTAGAATCCGATGTGGTATTTGTTGGATTGCAAACCATGATTGATCCTCCCCGTGAAGAAACTAAACCATCCATTGAATTATGCAGACAATCTGGTATTGCCGTAAAGATGATTACTGGTGATAATCTTATAACGGCAAAAGCTATTGCTGCAGAATTAGGGATCACAACTGCAGATGGGGCTGCTTACGAGGGAAAATTGATTGGGGACCTCACATACGAAGAAATTGAAGCCTGCAATGTATTTGCGAGAGTATCACCCGAACACAAACAAGTAATCGTAGAAAAACTTCAAGGCAAAAATCATATTGTAGCCATGACGGGAGATGGAGTAAATGATGCACCCGCATTAAAAATGGCTGACGTAGGAGTTGCCATGGGCATTACTGGGACCGATGTATCTAAAGAAGCTTCTGATATGGTTCTTGCAGATGATAAGTTTAATACAATCGTTACAGCAGTTGAAGAGGGAAGAGGTATTTATGATAATATTAAAAAATTCATCATGTATTTGCTTTCTTCGAACATTGCTGAAGTGTTGATCATTTTCTTTGCAATAATCATCAATATGGAAGTACCCCTTATTGCTACGCAAATTTTATGGATTAACCTAGTAACCGATGGATTGCCCGGTGTTGCATTGAGTGTGGATCCATACGATCCGAGTTTGATGGCACGACCTCCAAGAGATCCCTCCGAATCTATCATCACGCGAAGATTTGCTTCAACAATGGTCATACGTGGTGTTGTAATAACCATTTTCATCTTGTTTCTGTACTGGATGTATGGAGGAGCAGTTCAAGGATGGCTCGATAAATTTCCAGGGTGGTTGATTGAAAAGGAACTCCCAACGAGCAGTTACTTGGTACCTAATTGGTTTGAGCAATGGTATGCAGAATGGGCTATTGATAATCCCGGCTTAGTATCTGAAATTTCTAAACTAGATTGGTATAATGTATGGGATGCTCGTTCTACCTTATTCAATTGCTTGGTCATAGGAGAATTAATTAACGCATACAATTCGCGAAGTGAGTACGGATCCTTATTCAATATCAGATTCTTCAGCAATATGGCATTGTTCTGGTCAGTAATCATATCCCTAGCGTTAACGGTGTTGATTTTTTACGTACCATTTGCATCTACAATTTTCCGATTGATTCCTCTAAGTTGGGATGAATGGCTTATAACCTTCGCATTTGCCACTCCGGTATTCTTTACAGTGGAAATATTGAAAATATTTTACCGGAAACAGATGGGAATTGATTTCCACCTGAATGTCATTCAACAATAACCTCTCTTATTTTTCTTTAATTTTTTCTATTTTATTGCTAGAATTCTTGTCGAAACTTTGATATACAATACAATAAACTTTTTTGTACGAGTGAGCTGAAAATATATCACCTCGGAATGAATTAAGATGAAACAATCGGAAATCATTCAGCAAGCAGTTGCACAAAACCGAACTGCACTAACGGAATATGAAGCCAAAGAATTTCTAGGAAATTTAGGATTACCCGTTACCGAACAAATGTTGGTAGAAACAAAGGAAGCCGCTGTTAGTGCTGCGAAAAAAATTGGGTATCCCATAGTAATGAAATTGATGGCGGAAGATATTGTGCATAAGACAGATGTGGGAGCAGTTAAATTGGATATTAAAAATGAATCCGAAATAAAATCCACATTCAACGAACTAATGAAAATTCCTTCGCAGACAAAGAAACACGTATCCATCCAAGAAATGGCTCCAAAACCAATTACTGAATTAATAGTTGGTACTTTACAGGATCCTCAATTCGGACCCGCTATCATGTTTGGAATTGGGGGCATTTTGGTTGAGATTATGAAAGATGTGAGTTTTCGTATCTGTCCCATCACCGAATTTGATGCAGATGAGATGATTCACGAGATTAAGGCATTCAAAATATTGGATGGGTTTAGAGGCAGTCCCAAGGCCGATCTGAAAGCTCTAATTTCCTTATTGAAAACCATTTCTGAAATCTCTATGGATTATTTAGAAATTGATCAGATGGACCTTAATCCCGTATTCATATATGAAAAAGGCATTAAAATTGTGGATGCACGCATCATACTGAAAACTTCCGAAACAAAAGAATAGTCGTTTTTCTTTTTACTTTTAAATTTCACGCTGGATTTGATTAGCTCGATATAATTTCATACCAAATCTGTCTATTTTGTTTTTAGCATAAACCTCTTAGGATAACACATACAAACAATAATCATCAAGTATAGATATAAGATACAGTCCATTCTTGGAGGATTCAACTAATGCGTAAGAAGCACTTAAAAGTCATGATTATTCTCTTAATTTTTACGATCAATCTTGTCGGTATCGCCTCTCAAATAGGAATACAACCAACATTTTATTCCAATCCCCGAACAATTGTTAATCCCCTAGCTCAAGATTATGAAACAAACTCATCGGGAAGTGTAGATGTTGTAATCACCACTATTGAACAAGGTTATAAGAACGAAAGTATCGTGTTAATTGACCAAGACAACACATCGTTTACAGCACCTGCTCCGAATGCGACTGGGTATGAGACATCTTATGCCAAAATTTCGGTTAAAGATATTGCTGTATCCAATTACACTTATATTATTGAAGATGATGAACGCACTGACGCAAATTTAATCGATGAAAACAAACCAAGAGTAACATCATTTACCGTTCCAACCAGTTGTTATCTCACGAACGCGAGCTTTGATGTTAGATATCAAGGGTCACCTGATGATTTACAAGTAAGAATTTATAATTCAAGTTGGAGTAGTATTGAGACAACAAATAAGCCGGCAGGGTTATATGATTTTACATATTTAGGAAATATCACAGTAGATAGTGCTGGATGGAAACATTTGACTGATTTGGAGTTTTATCTCAATAATTCTAACACAGATAATAATACTTGGTATATAGGATTATTTGATTTTAACACTGGATCTTTCGATGGATATTGGTATTATAATGAAGATGAATCAAGTGGGGATGGTGAAGATGAAACATTATCGTATGAATGGACGGTTCTTGGTTGGAAATTAGTCACGGATAATGAAAAAACTATTGATTTTAGATCCATAGTCGGTTTATCCTTAAAAAATCCAACTCCAGCACCCACTCTAATTAATCTGCAGATAAACGGAACTTCTGTTAGTAATAATACTTTAATACCTGATAATAATAGCGGTATTTGGGAAAATTACAACAGTTACCATGGTCATGATAATGAACTCAATTTTTCTATTACTGCTGATTGGTTTTCTTATTCCCTAAGTGTTAATCAGACATTAGTGAATTATACAAGCTCGTTTAATGCAATCACAACATATACTGCCGAGAGTGGTGTAAATGTATTTTGGAACGCGACTTCAGAAATTAACAAGTTTGATCATAGACTTGAAAACAATACCGTTAATTTCACCATACCTCTAAGTTGGAACACCCCCCTTTCAAGTTTAGAAAGAGATTCAAGTTCAATTCCATCCTATTCTACCTATACAAATAGTACAGCTAAAATTATTACAGTTCGCGGAATCAATGCTATTGATGGCAATTGGACCCTTCTTACAATATCTTCAAATCTTTTGTCTAATATTAAAATTGGAGTTAATGGAATAGAGTCAAGTTATGCTTATGTCAATGAAACTCTTCAATTCAATGCAACATTTTCAAAAGCCGTGACTGGAACGGTAAACCTAAGTATATATCATCCTACATTGGATGATGAAATGATATTCACAAATGAGCTTCCGATCACTGATTCCGATTTTATTGATCTCTCGACCTTTGATATTGATGTCGAAAATTTAGCAACAATTTCTGATTATGGGATATATCGGGTGCAAGTGAGATGGGACAATCATACCGATGTTGGAATAATTGATTCTACTGTAGTTATCGCTGCAAACACATCAGTGATTGTATTAACTCCCCCTGGTCACGAGACCCTTACTATAGATAGTCCTTATAACATAAGTTTCCAGTATTTAGATGAATTTAAATTAGTCAATGTTACAGGAGCCACAATCGGCTATAAAAATGCAACTGGTCAATGGAATTCTGAGGTTCAATTAAATCTGGATGAAAGCTATAATATAACTATTAACCCTGCAGATTATTCTTCCGGAACTCATCTTATACCAATCACTCTAAATAAGACTCATTATATGAACCACACATTCACGTATGAGTTTAACATCGTAGAAGCAAGTCAAATCTATAAAAACCTTGGAGATAGCATTCTTATAGTCGAGAGAGGAAACAATGCTACGTTTCGTTTGAACTACAACAGAACTAGTGATGAATTTCCTATCGAAGATGCGAACATTAGAGCAGTTTCAATTAATCCTACTCTTGAATGGAGCTTTATGGATCTTAGTGGTGGGGACTACATTATTGAGATTAATACATCTGCAGTAGATGCAGATCTAAGCCCTTTCAATTGTATTTTTAATATAACACTTATAAATGCGACAGTAGGGTATCAAACTCAATTATTTGATTTCGACTTAATAGTCACTGTTGCTCAAACAAGTTTGAGTTTAACCAGTCAGACTGATATAATTGCCAGGAATTCTGGTAAGAATGCTACTATTAATTTTCACGTGGAAGATACAACCAATTCGATGGATTTAGAAGGAATCCCTGACTCCTATTTCTATGTCTATAATGATAGTACATCTTTATTATGGGATGTTGGCACATTTAACTGGGAAGTCTGGGAAATTGGATCGGGAGAATATGGAGTAAATATCAGCTTGTTTGGTCTCGATTACGGAATGCAAACCGTGAGATTGAATGTTTCCTATTCTCCAAATTATAATTTTAGTGTGTTAATAACTTCATTTTACCTTCGCGGAAATTATACAGAAATCGACATTAAAGAATTTAATAACAATGCTGGAATTGTCATCCCGAAAGTAGAACAGACTTATCAGATTTATTTAGACACCTCTGAAGTAGGATTGATTTTGAATTTGAACGATTTAGAAAATGAAAATCAATTTATTTCAGATAGCGGTGGAATCTTTCAATACTGGGCTTGGTTTAATGATACCCAACCATTAACTACTAATTTCATTTATGATAGAAATAATGATGAAAATGTGGGTTCTATTACACTGCCTTCAGGATTAAACGTGGGATCTGGAAATATCACCCTAACAATTGGCAAGAAAAATTATGAAAATGCAACTATTACTTTCAATGTCACTTTCTTGGAACCCATTGCTATTATAATTAGCAGTATTATTTTACCCTCTGTGTTTACCCAGACTAATGCCACAGTAGTAAAATTTCGAGTCACCTACATGAATGGCACATTACAGCCATTAGTAGGCGCATTAATCCGATTATCATCGAATAGAACTGATTTTGTTGCATTAACTAATACAACTGATGCTAACGGGTATGTAGAATTTACAGTGACTGTTCCAAGTGGAAGGTATAACGCAATGACATTTATTGTGACATATGAAGGGGGTGCTTATGGTATTGGAAGTGGAACTCAATCTTATTCCGTATCTGTTGAACGAGCACGGACTATTTCTGAATGGATTCTTTATGGAGTATTAATAGCAGTAGGGTTATCTCTAGCAGTTGTAGCTATTCAACAAGGTATTGTGAAACCACGTAAAAAGAAATACAGAGAGTTATTATATAATACTGTTGCGGTATTTGAAGATGCAATAAATCTCCAGCATGTGCTGGTGATTCATAAAAACACAGGTACTTGTGTGTTTTTCAAAACCTTCGGCATTTTGGATATTGATCCCGATTTAATCAGTGGATTCTTATCTGCTGCTCAGAGTTTTGTACGTGAAAGTATGTCTGCAGATGGAATTAGTGAAATAAAATCGGGTGATAACCACCTATTGATTTCTGATGGAGAATTAGTGCGGGTAACCTTGGTCCTCGCTAAAGGAGCTTCCCAGTTTTTACGTTCAAATACAGCACGATTAGTGATGCTTTTTGAAAACCGATATTATGAACAATTACTTAATTGGAGGGGTGCATTAAATGTTTTCCAAGATGCTGGTCCACTCATAGATGAAACCCTTCACACATCAGTAATCTTGCCTCACCAAATTACAACTTCCATAAAAATTCTAAAGAGTATCAAATCTCCTCTAGCTCAAAAATTGCTAAAAATTGCCCGTGAATTAACTACTGCTCAAAGATCATTTTTCTTTATTGCTCAACTGGTATCAGACGCAAAAGATAAATTGAAAAAATCACCTCCAGAAATTCTGCTAGCGTTAAATGAATTACTTGAAAATGAAGCCATTTCTCCTGTAGACATCTCAAGTTATACTGAACAACCAATTTCTGAACAAGAAATGAATTTACTTGCGCAAAGGGTCCTGCAACTACCTAATTTAACTAATCAAGAACGGGAAACTTTGGTGAAAGATCTTGTTCGTATGAATGCTGCAGAACGTGAAGCAGCATTAGCAAGCATCCAACAAGGTCAAAAAATCACTTCCGACGTTTCTCACCGAATGATTACGACGAAAATGTTTACAAGTAAAAAAGATGCTAAACATGAAATCTCTCGATTAGTGAAGGAAGCTAATAAAATGCTGAAACAAAACAGGTTCGCAGATGCAGTGTTATGTTATGAGACAGCTTCAGTAACAGCAAGTAACTGGAAAATGCCAGAAGAGTCGAAAAAGTTCCGAGACAAAGCATTAAATACTCAGATTGCAGCGTTTAATAATAAAATCCGAGTTGGTAAGAAAGAAGTACCCAAATTGATTCGAAAGGGAGAAGAGGAGGAAGCTTTGAATTATTGTGAAGAAGCATACGAAGCTGCATCCTCAATGTTTAAACTTGGGTTCACTGAATACGAAAAAACAGTAAAGAAATTTGGAGGGATGCTTCAAGAAGTTCGGAAGAAACTTCAGAATTATGAAACTAGCGATGATGCAATTTTCAAAGATGACAGAAAACATTACGAGAAATTGGAACGAGATGTATTGAAAAAAGCACAGAAATACGAACGAGAAAAACAATATAATGAGGCAGTTTCTGCATATTCTGAATTAACAGTTATTGCAAATAAAATCTTCAAATTCGGAGTTATTTCTGCAAAGGATAATATTAAGAAATACAAATCTAAAGTAGCAAAACTCAAACGAAAAGCCTTAAAAGCAACAGAAGAGGGTTTAGCACAAATAAATGAAGAGGCTTTATTAGATCAAAAATCTCAGTTCCTAAATATTGCTTTGGAAGCCGAACAAGTACAAGATTATCTCCGAGCAATAGTTGCTTATGAGGAGGCTATCAAAATTCACCACAAACTGGGAGATTCCGATAGTGCAACAAAACTCGAAGAGAAAATTCACTCTATTGTAGAAAACATTCCAAATATTGAACAAGTTCTTAAAAATTTGCTCGAAAGCGCAGAAAATCATTACAAGCAACAAGTATATGATGTCGCATTTGGGGAATATCAATATGCTCGGGGACTGTGTGGAGCTCTGGGAAAACGGGATCTAGTAATAACTATTAATATGAAACTCGATGAAATTTCCCGCAAATTATAACTTCTCTTTTACTATTCTTTTCTATTTTTTGTTACATCTCAAAAATTATTAAAGTGGAAATAACCATCACCACAATTATGAAATTATCAGCAAAGAAACATCTAAAGAAATTTTTCAGAAACACTGGAATTTTGATATTCGTGTTAATTATTATAACGAGTTCCCAAGCTGATTTTGTTTCTCATCATCATAAATATACAAATGATGTGGCTCCTAACGAGGATATCATTCACGCTTTATCCGATTCTAAATCCCCATTACAAGATTCAAGTCTAAATTCAGGCTCAGTTAATGTTTCAATTAAACAAACTTATTCTAATGAAACAGATATAAATATAAATCAAGAGACAACATCATTTACAACATCCGCACCTATGGATAAAGATTATTTATCATCAACTATCAATATCAGTGTAAAAGATATCAGCATCCATAATTATACAGATATTCTTGAGGATAGTGGAAGATATTGGAGAAAATTAGTTGATGAGAATAAACCCTTAGTCACTTCATTTACCGTACCAATTGACTGTTATTTAACAAATGCAAGTTTTGATATGAGATTATCTGGTACTGCAGACGATCTGAGGGTTAGAATTTATAATTCTACATGGGATAGTGATAACAGCATAAGTAAACCAAGCGGATTCAATGATTACGTATATTTGGGAAATATAACCGTAGATAGTTCTGGGTGGAAAGATCTTACAAACATTAATCATTACTTAAATAATTCAAATACAGATAATAATACTTGGTTTATTGGTCTTTTTGATTTGAATACAGCGACTTTTGATGGTCTTTGGTACTATAATGCGGATGATAACAATGGTGATAATGAAGATGAGACTCTATCTTATGAATGGACAGTATCTGGTTGGTCTTTAGTTATGGATGGTGATACCGTAGATTTTCAAACAAAAGTTGGTTTAAGTTTAAACACAACTACACCTGATCCAACGGATATAAACCTACAGATAAATGGAACCATCGTAGATGATACTACAAGCAATAAGGGAGAATGGATTGACACTAATCCCTATTCAGGAAGTAATGGAAAACTAAATTTCACATTTTCGGCAGATTGGTATGATTTTTCTTTAAAGGTGGATGAAGTAACCATAGATTTCACAAAAAATACCTTTGATGAACGTGTTGAATATAGCGTAGATCTAAACCAACTGGTATACTGGAATGGTTCAGTGAATATTTCGGAATTTGAATCGCAATTCAGCGACAATGAGATTAATTTTACCATTCCTTATGATTGGTCAATATCGGATCTACTTAATGAATCCACTTCCATAACCTATGCAACAACTAGCTCAGCATCAACGAAGACAGTACATGTAACGGGTTCTTCTGCGACCAATGGTAAATGGAAGCTAAAAGCATCCAGCCAAAATTACGGATCCTCGATTTCCAGTTATGTTGATTCGAATCCAATCAGTGTTGCGAATTTTAGCAACGATGTGACATTCCGAGCTTTATTTGATGGAGAGATTTCGGGGGATGTGAATATCAGCGTATATGATCCCTCACAAAACATGAAATATACTTATGTAAATTCATCGGTAGAAAAAAAACAAACAGTCTTCTTTCCTGCATACGACCTTAGCGACAATGTTTCGGAATATGGAATATATTCAATACGTTCAAAATGGATGAATTCGACACATATAGGGTATTGGGAACAAAATTTCACCGTACTTGCTGATACTGCCTTAAATTTAATATCTCCCTCTCTAGATGCTATTTTTAATCCTACTGATAGTTTTACAATTATCCTCTATCTTGAAGATATCGGGATATTCACACCGATGGATGGAGCAACAATTTATTATGATATTGATGGAACTGGGCAACTAAGCATCTCAACCAATAATGGCACTTCAGGATATTATGAGATCCCGGTGGATTGTAATACTATTATTGGAAATGGAGATAAAACTGTTGAAATCACTTCAAATAAGACTTTTGTTAACAATCAGACATTGGATTTTACCTTTCATATCAATAGTCCACCAGAAATCCTCAGTCCCACAACCATAGAAGAGGATTCTCGATGGATTCAGGATGAAGATTTCGGCTTTTTTGATTTCGATTTCACGGCCTTTGAAAATGACATTGAAGATTCGGGAACGGATCTAGATTGGTATATAGAAGATTTAGACTCAAATCTGGTTACTGTGAGTGGAGAATATTCGGATACAGATATTCTTAGATTCACTTCCGTCCTGAACGCCTACGGAACCGACACCTTTACCTTATGGCTGGTAGATTCGGGGGGATTAACGGATTCCGTATCTATAACTATCACCATTAATCCCGTAAATGACGA
>JAFGBS010000002.1 GCA_016933055.1 Promethearchaeota archaeon
AGGAGTGTACCAATATACTGCTTCCCATCCTGTTAACACTTATACATACACCATTTATGCAAATGATACCTACGGCAATCAAGATTCTCTAGCGGGACCCGATATTGAAGTATCTGATACATTGGGACCAGTAATTTCAAATATTGAAGAAGTAAGTGGAGACCCAACGCAATTTGGAACTGAAATCTATATCAGAGTTGAAATTACAGATAACTCGACTATAGACACTGTTACAATTGAGTTTGAAGGTACAAATTATACAATGATCCATCTCAGTGGTGATTTATATTATTTCACCCAATCGGAAGATCTTGGAGTCTATTCTTACTCAATTTATGCGAACGATACCTATGGGAATGAAAATTCAATAACTGGATTGAGTATAGAAGTTTCAGATACAACTCCCCCCGTCATGATAGAACTTGAAGAAGTAAGTGGAGAACCAACCGAGTTTGGTGAGGATGTGTATATTACAATAAATGTTTCTCATATAATGAGAGTAGATTCCGTTTGGATCAACTGGGAAGGGACAAACTACTCAATGACTCTTCTAAGTGGGGATCAATATAATGGTATATACAACTACACAGCCACTTACGGTATCGGAACATATACCTATACAATATATGCAAAAAGTTCAAACGATATTGAGAATTCAGTCGGACCTTGTACTATTGAAGTTGCTGATACAACAGGGCCCACTTTATCCAATTTGGATGAATACAGTGGAGATCCGGTTGAATATGGTGATGATGTTGAAATTCGCATTGATGTAACCGATTTATCCGATTTGGATAAAATTTGGATAACTTTCTCTGGGACGGATTATACAATGACAGTTGTTTCTGGAACTACTTATTCATATTCATACCCATGGCCTCCTGGATTTTATAGTTATAGTATTCATGCAAACGATACTTATGGGAATTTAGCTACAGTGCAGTATGGAAATATAAGAGTAGAGGATACGACAGCTCCTACTATATCCAATGTGGTGGAGGTAAGTGCTGATCCAGTTGAGTTCGGGGAATTAATATATATTCGTGTAAACATTAGTGAGCTTTCAGGTCTTTTTGGTACAACTGTATTGTTAGAACTTGATGGAACCAATTATACTATGAACCACATCATTGATGAAATGTACTATTATACCATAGCAACATCGGTTGGTATCCACAATTACAGAATATTTGCAATCGATACGTATGGAAATACCGCGAATACGAGTTTCTTTGATATTACCGTAGAAGATACTACCAATCCTATCTTATCTAGCCTTGAGGAAGTGAATGGTGACCCCGTTGAATATAATGACGCAATATATGTCCAAGTAAATGTAACAGATTTATCTGCATTGGATGAAGTGTTAATTGAAATTAATGGAATAAATTATTCTATGGTTCTCGACAATTTTTACGATAATGAATATTTATTTTACTATATCGCTAATCTGGAAGTTAAATTCTATTCATACACCATTTATGCAAATGATACATATGGAAATGAAGCAATCCCAATTTCTAGTGACATTACAGTCGAAGACACCGTAGGTCCAGCCTTATCTAATCTTATAGAAGTGAGTGGGGATCCAACTCAACCTGATGAAGACATCTATATCAGAATCAACGTAACAGATGTTTCAACTATTGATTATGTATGGATAACTTTTGCAGGGACAGACTATACTATGACATACTTAGGTGGAGATATGTATTATTACTCGACTACGCAAATACCAAATACTTATAGTTATACAATACATGCAAATGATACGTATGGGAATCTAGCCACACCCTTGCCTGGTGATATTACTGTAGAAGATACGTTAGGTCCAGAATTGACCAACTTGATGGAAGTTAACGGAGATCCTGTGGAATTTAATGGCACTATCTATATAAGGGTTAATATTACTGACGTTTCCAGCTTAGATTCAGTTTTAATAGATTTCGGAGGGACCAATTATTCCATGACATTATTATCGGGAATAATGTACTATTATACGGCAGCTCCAGGAGTCGGAACATTCAGTTATACGATCTATGCAAATGATACTCACGGTAATGAAGCAACCTCCCTTTCTGGAACTATCACTGTTGAGGATACTACTGCTCCTACCTTAAACAACTTGGTAGAAGTAAGTGGAGATCCCGTTGCATATAATACAACCGTAACAATTCGAGTCAATGTTACTGACTTATCGCTTATAGATTCAATATGGATTACAATTGGTGGAAACACTTATGATCTAGAATACATGAGTGGAGATATGTATAATTTTACTGGAATACTTAATGTTGGCCTCAATAGTTATACGATATATGTCAATGATACCTATAACAATGTACAATCAATTTCAGGAGATATTACTGTATCGGAATATGTGCAATATATAATAGATTTCGATATATTGGATTATTCTGTTGCAAATCTAACAGCTGATACAGATTTTGTTGTAACTTTACCTTTCAATGATAGTAGTACCCTAGATTGGGCAAAAGTGTATTTTAAAATAGAATCTGGATTACAAGCATCCACGCCAATTGATTGGACATCCATTACACTTGTGAATGGTCAAGCAACAATTTCTTCTGAGTATTTTGATGCTGGAGAAGTATTATCGTATTACTTCGAAATAAAAGACACCTATGGGGTCACATTCTATGTGAGTAGTTCAGGGATTAGTACAAGCAATACTACCTCTCAAACTAATGTATTTTCATTCCACATAACCGCTGTACCTCGACCTCCATTTGAATTTCCAACATGGGCATTCTACATTATCGGTGGGGTTGCAGCAGTAGCTATTCTTGTTAGCGCTATTGTAGCGGTTAGAAAAGCAAAATCCAAGCGCGAAATACTCGATATCCAAGGAGCTGAAGATGCTACAAATGCATTACTCGAACAACATAAATCTATACAAAAAGAAGCAATTAAGGCTGAAAAAGCAAATGACTTTTATACTGCTGTAACCATGTATGAGAAACTTATCGAAATTGCCAACGAGCTTTTCAAGTATGGTCAGTCCAGTGCAATAGATAACATAAAGAATTATAGAGCTAAGATTGCGAAATATCAAAAGAAAGCGCAAAAATCCACTAAACCAGGTGGTAAACAAGCACTTCAACAGACAGCAGCTGAGTATCTGAAAATGGCGGAAGATTATGAAGATGCTGATGATTTTGGAAATGCATTAATAATCTACCATCAAATTTTGTTATTACGGGAAGAAATAAAAGATAAATCCCAAATTTCAGCTACAAAAGCAAAGATTAAAAATGCGATTTCCAATATTCCGGAGATTAGAGAAATCAGTGCCAAATTATTAGTAGAAGCAGAAGAAAAATACAAAGCGAAAGAATATCTGACTGCATACTCCAATTATCGTTATCTTAGGACGATTTTTGATGCTCTCGGTGATAAGACGTTAATCAGTACTATAGACAAATTAATATCAGAAGTTACCAAACATCTGTAATTAAAATCCCCTTTTTTTATCATTATAAGGAACCCAATCTCCCCTTTTATTTTCCTAAAACAGACTCGACTGGTATATAAAGAATTTTATCCATTACAATATTTTTTTATGAATTCAAGTAATTCTTGAATATGAGCATATTGAGTAGAAATAAAATCGCGATCCAAAAAGTATATCATGATGATGTAAAATCAGCCGTATTTTCTGCACTGGAACTGATAAACGCAAAAGACATGATGAACAGAGAAGGAATGACAGTTCTTCTCAAACCAAATCTACTTTCTGCAAAAAAGCCCGAGCTTGCAGCCACAACGCACCCAAAGGTGGTCAAGGCAGTAATTCATTGGGTAAAGCAATTTAATCCTGCTAAGATCTATGTTTGCGATTCGAGTGGCGGAGGAATGAAACCGGGAACCACCGAACGAGCAATGATAGCAAGTGAACTGAAACAAGTGTGTGATGAGGAAGGTGATAAAGTTGAATGTATTCCTTTTGAAGCTACTGAAAGAGAAATCTACAAAGTAAAGAATCCCTTAGAGTTGAACGAGTTCCCCAGTTCCAAGCTTATAAAAGAAGCTGATCTCATCATAAATTTGCCAAAAATCAAAACTCATAATCAATGCACTCTTACATGCTGCATTAAGAATATGTTTGGAACAATATTACGATCAAATAAAGCGAAAACCCACGCACAATTTCCTTCGTTGAACCGATTTACTTCAGCTTTAGCTGATATTTATTCCGTTTCTAACCCACAATTGACTGTTATAGATGGTTATCTTGCCATGGAGGGCAGTGGTCCGGGTTCGGGAGATCCTGTCAAATTG
Source organism: Promethearchaeota archaeon (assembly GCA_016933055.1). Lineage (GTDB taxonomy): Archaea > Asgardarchaeota > Lokiarchaeia > Sigyniarchaeales > Promethearchaeaceae > AMARA-1. The sequence continues at coordinate 4,303 of JAFGBS010000002.1, forward strand.
GATCTCATCATTGCGGGTTATGATGGGGTAGCTCTAGATACCGTTGTATGCAAAATTACAGAGATTCCCGTTGAAGATGTTCGATATCTTGCTTTTGCAGAACAAAAGGGATTGGGGACAACGGATATAACTAAAATTGAAATCTTAGGTGAGAGTATTGGGGATGTTAGACGGAAATTCAAATTACCCTCAGGTATCCAACCCGTTTCTGCATGGTTACCAAGAAAAGTTGCAGATTATATCTCAAAAATAGTATTTAAAGCTCGAATAGGCTTCGATGCAGATAAGTGTATATTGTGTGGTACTTGTTGGGAAAACTGTCCAGTAGGAGCTATAAATCCTCCCAAGATGAGAAAGAAAGGAAGCACGCCTATTTGGGATAAGAAGAAGTGCATAACTTGTTTCTGCTGTCATGAATTATGTCCAGAAGCTGCTGTAACGCTTAAGGTACCCATTGCGAAAAATGCCATTTTCTCATGGCTAGGTTTAGCTGTCCTGGGATTTATAGCAGTAATTGGGGCAACACTAAGTCTCTTGCTGATATTATTATAATTCGATATCTACGAAAATATTTTCCTAATTTTTTTAAATACTCCCCTCAAAGATGTGTGTATGCTAGAGAAGACTCCCATTGCTATCCAGAAGATTCTTAAAGATGACGTGAAAACAGCTGTATTCACCAGTCTGGAACTTATTAATGCAAAACAGCTAATGAGAGATAATATGACAGTTCTCTTGAAACCTAATTTACTCCAACCAGCACCTCCAGAACGCGCAATTACCACACATCCTATGATTGTTCGAGCTGTAATTCAATGGGTAAGACAGTTTAATCCTACCAAGATTTATGTATGTGATTCCAGTGGAGGATTTAATTTTGGAGAAAGTAACACAGAACGTGCTATGAAAGAAAGTGGTTTGAAAGCTGTCTGTGAGGAAGAGGGAGATTTAGTAGAATGTCTTCCTTTTGAGAAAACAGAACGTAGAATATACAAGGTAGAAAATCCATTAGAAGTAGAAGAGTTTCCTAGTTCAGTTTTACTTCACGATGTCGATCTCATCATTAATCTGCCTAAGATTAAGACACACGGACAAACTACCATGACATGTTGTATCAAGAACATGTTTGGTACAATACTACGAACAAATAAAGCCCGTACGCATGCAAAGTATCCCTCATTAAACCGATTTACTTCAGCTTTAACCGATATTTACTCTGTCTCAAAACCTCAACTTGCTGTGGTGGATGGATATTATTGTATGGAGGGAAATGGACCATCTGCGGGAAAACCGGTAAAACTTGATATCGTACTTGCGGGATATGATGGGGTTGCAATTGATTCTACCGTATGTAAAATTATCGGAGTCAATAGTGGAAACGTAAAATATCTAGCTTTTGCCGAAAAGAAAGGATTAGGAACCACTAATCAAGATGAAATCGAGATTCGAGGGGAATCAATTGATAACATCAAGCGTAAATTTAAAATTCCTGCTACAATCAAGCCAGTGTCCGCTTGGTTACCGCGAGCCTTCGCAGATTACTTAGCACGCAGAGTTTTTAAAGCTACTATAACTTTTGATAACGATAAATGCAGACTTTGCTCAACTTGTTGGTCTAATTGCCCCGTTAATGCCATAAGCCCCCCAAAGGAGATAAAGAAGGGGAATGTGCCGATATGGGATATGAAGAAGTGTATTACATGTTATTGTTGTGCTGAATTATGTCCTTACAGCGCTGTTGACGCCAGAATTCATCTCGTCAGAAATGTAATATTCTCTTGGTTTGGTTTGATGTTGTTCGGTGCATTAATTGTAATTGCTGCTGCTATAGTAATCCCAATATTACTCACATAATTGACTACTCCGGTCCGGATTAAAATACATAATTTAACGTTAACTGGGATATAATTATCATTAAAACGCTGAACACTATCGTGATCAATAACGGAAATAGCATAATCGTTATCCCTAATTTTATTTTTCCTAAATCGCTTTTCCGCAACCACCAAAATATCAACGTGCTAAGTAGAATATCGATTCCTGTAAATACGGAATTGAATATAAGCAATTCATATTTATTTCCGAATCTGTCAGGAAGCCCACTAATCCCCCAATGGAGGGGAATGAGGTCTGGTAGGTTAATATAGACGAAAAAAGTATAAATCCACGTTCCAACTCCCATCAGAATACATATCAAAAGCAAGACGGAAATCCATAATCGTGCCTTATTAATAATTTCTTGTGTAGCGCGAAGAGGCAATTCGGTATCCATTTCCACCATAGTTATAAAGGCCTGATTTGAAGCGAGCGAGGATAAAAGTTTTTCGCGTGCATCTGGAGTGATCCCAAAAATTTTTCCATCTAAAGTTCGAAGAATAACAAGATTTTCGAGATTTGTAGCGTAAAATGTGGTTGGAACAAATTCTCCATCTATTTTTATATAGAATTTGCCTACTAAGTGTCCGGGAATACCGACTCCAAAGGCTCGAATTCCTTGTAATTTAGGATCTGTGACCGAAGCAACGGATTGAATGTTCTCAAGAGAGATTCGTCTTCTGAAAACACTCCATTTTAGAATTAAAGAATCTTTTGTCAAAATATACTTCATGGAATAATATCCATGAGCGGTTATGCCTAAAACAAGTACTAGCAGTCCCATAAGAATTCCGATTAACACTAAAAACCATGGATCACCTATTACGCTTAAAAAAATGATAGGAATTCCTAAAATGAGCAGAGAACCAACAAAAAAACTAATCGACCATATTCCCCCATGGGATTTTCTCGGTCGAAACGTGTAAGTTGTGGTTATTTCGTTCAATGATGGTCATGTTCTCCAATGAAGGGGAATTTAAGAAACTAAGGGAAACAAGAATAAAACGTGACTTTTTTATGAGGAGTATTCCCTAAGTTAAAACATGGTACTTGAGCACTTTGAACCATCTCATGTTTGGCGCATCTTTGAACAAGTATTAACAAAAACCCCTCGTTCGTCAAAAAAAGAAGAAAAGATCCGTGGGGCCGTGAAAAACTGGCTGAACCAGCAGAAAAAAAACGGAGCACCTCTTTCAATTACAGAAGATGCAATAGGAAATATCTGTATTAAAAAATCTGCTAGTTCAGGAATAGAAAATTCTCCCCCCATTCTCTTACAAGCACACTTGGATATGGTCTGCGAAACGGATCGTCCAGGAGGATTTGATTTTGATTCACAACCAATACCCGTTAGAATACAGAACAATAAAGAGTGGGTAGATGCGGACGGAACAACCCTTGGTGCTGATAATGGAATTGGGGTTGCATTAATTCTTGGTCTATTAATAGATGAGAAAATCAACCATGGACCTTTAGAAGTGCTTTTAACGGTAGACGAGGAGACCGGTCTAACAGGTGCTTTCGAGTTGGATTTACAGAAACATAAGATACAAAGTAAATATTTGATAAATGTAGATTCTGAAGAGCTAGGTAAAATCACGATGGGGTCCGCTGGAGGGGGTGATACAATATTTACTAAAAAATTACGAAGAACCGTTCCCAAAAATGATGGAAAAAGGGTTTTCTTCGAATTATATGTGTCTGGTTTACGTGGTGGTCATTCAGGAGGCGATATTCATCGAAACCGCGGGAATGCTCATAAAATTATAGCAAGAGTTATGTCGAATCTTTTAGAAACAGTTAAATGTAATTTGTGCACATGGGAGGGAGGATCCAAACATAATGCAATCCCGCGGGAGAGTACTATTGTTTTTGCTGCAAAAGTAGAAGACACAAAAAATATAGAGAGAAGCTTAAAAGATCAGAAAAAACAACTTGAAAAATACTATAAATCAATTTCCTATAGAACTCAAGAAGCAATTGAACCAAACTTTACTATGAAATGGAAGAAAATAAAAATACAATCTTATATTTCGAGAGCAAATACGAACGATATCATTGCTACTGCGAATATGGTGCATTCTGGAGTGATTGAATTTTCTCCTTCTATGAGGAATTTGACACAAACATCAAATAATTTCGCCATAGTACGAACTTCTGAATCAAAAATCGAATTTATTTTTTCCACACGGAGCAGTATAGATGCAGATCTGCATGCATTCCGATTGGTGTTACTTCAATTGGGGAAGCTGGCTGGTTGGAAAGTAAAGCAATTGGGAACCTATCCAGGTTGGATTCCCGATCCGAGTGCGGAGTTCCTCCAATTCGCAAAACTTCAATACGAAAAGACAATCGGAGAGTCTGTGGAATTAAAAGCGGTACATGGTGGTTTAGAAACTGGTATTATTGGCGCAATGATTCCCGGATTACAAATGATTTCGATAGGACCAAGCATTCAAAATCCACATACTCCAGCAGAAAGGTTGAAAATAAAGGATGTGGCAATACTATATGAAGTTTTGAAAAATATCATACAAAACCTCAGATAAGAGCATTTCTGGTATAGGCTTCTTCATCAGGGATAAATGACATTATCAATAAATCATCCCGATTATGCCAGCCCAAGTCTGCATAAAAATCTTGTATATTCTTATTTCTTTTCTCAATCAAAACGTGGATTTTTAGGATCCCTAGTTGTTTATAGATTTGATGCAATTCATGCATTAACCGTATCCCATAGCCTTTTAGGCGGTATTTCGGATCTACAGCTAAGTGGTATATGTAACCCCGGAATCCGTCATTCATTCCCATTACACATGCAACAATGCTACCATTAATTTTTCCTACCAAAAAGGTGTCTGGATTGCGTTTAGCTACTTTTTGGATCCGTTCACGGGTATCGGACGATCCTAGTGTTAAATTCCCCATTGTCCATAATACATACACACGATCATACATATCCATAGAAAATTTCTCTATATAGAACTCCTGGCTATTCATTTGGGAGAGCTATCACGCCATCCTAATCAATGTTCGGAAAAAATCGGGTCTGGAATTACCAAACTCCCAGAATTAGCCAATTTCGGGTTTTTTGAGCGTAATCCATATATCCTTCTAGCTCTTTATGGAGAAATTTATCTTCAAGGGAAGTTCTATTATCAACAATATTCAACGAAATAAGCGTCTTTCGTTGAATTTTACCAAGGGTAAAACATAAATCTGTTGATAATAGAAACTTAGAAGCAAAGGAGAACAATTAAACATAAGTAAAGATGCACTATACATAGGATGTCGAACTACTCGATAGGGTCCGGTGGTTATTACTTTGTGTTCCACTTCATTTTGGATTTCAGCAATACGTGCGTGATAACTATTATATTTCATTACGAAAAAGATGTTAAGAAGTGAGAAAATCACACCTATTCCTCCTATAAATTCTACCCACCATACAGAAGATGACAATCCGAATCGAAAATCAAAACCAGAAACAATGAAAAGGGGGGTACTGTTATAAAAAATCCAACCATTATGATTTTATCCCATTTCTGGGTAGGTGATTTATAACTCAGACGTTTTGCACGCAATTCCAAATCATGTGTCCATAAATACACTGTGACACAAATTGCGTATACAAAAAATAGGCCGATCCATATCCAACCTTGTATGCATCGAATAGTCCAAGCGGGAAGAAATTAGGATGCGGATTTGGATAAGAATCCTGAAAATAAATTTCATTACAATCACAATTTTTGATATGGTAGATTGTTTTTCACTCATAAGGTATTCTTCCCAACTTGAACCTTTTTATAGATAATGATTGAACTAGGTCCATTCATTGATTTAAGTAGACGGGATCAAAATGAAGAGATTCGCAAGTATTGATTTTATGCGCGGGATTGCAATTTTTATGATGATTTGCTTACATACCATAGCCGATACCTTAGATGTAGACGCGTTATTGGGAAAAATAAACGATATACCCTTAATTAATGTAATAGCACTAGTTACACTTCCCTTCTTAGGGGGTTTAGCGGGACTATTTCTTTTAGTTTCCGCAATTGCGAATATGATTAGCATGCAAAGACAACTCATGCGCGGAAGATCCGCTGGTATGTTAGCTCTTCGTCAAGTGATAACTGGATTTATTATATATATTTTTGCTATGTTAACTGAAAGCACGATTGGATACTGGGGAGCATTCGGAAGGTTAGCGCGGAACTTAGATAAGCCACTTGTATGGGATTGGGATATAATGTTTACACAATGGGGGAATTTTGAGGCAATTCATACTATTGCATTGTGTGTTATTATCAATGGGGCAATTCATGGGTTAATTTCCATGAATGAAAGGTGGAAGAAACCTCGAACTCAAATGGCAATCTACGCGGCACTCACCGTGGCAGTCTTAATTGCTACTAAATTTATATGGGTGGGGATTAGTAAGATCTATCCAGGATTCCCCTGGGAGAAGTTAGCAGGGGATTTCGTTCAATCAAAACCGCATCTATTCAAAAATACTTTTCCTGAAATAGTGAAAGGATGGTTTTTTGGATTATGGGCTGCTCCGATGGAACCATTATTCCCTTATCTTGCCGTCTCTTTTATCGGTAGCATAATTGGGATTGCTTGTGCTCAACCTGACTTGGCTATATTCAAGGGTTTCATGAAACTCATGCTCCTCCTTGCTGTAAGCATGTTTTTGGTTGGTGTTGTGGGAATAATTTTGATGATGCTCCGAATCATCCCCACTAGTTTTCCGGATGCGGCAGAAGTGTACCGTTTTATCTCCTTTCACCGTCATTGGGCTCCAGATGAACCCCAATTTGGTGAGTATTATACTTGGTGGTCATGGTTATGGCAATTTCTCTCTGTAAATGGGTGGAGTCTTATGGCTACACTCGCGGTGCTATATGTGGTAGAATTCCGTGGAAAGGGTAAGAAGTTTGCGGATAAAACACGCTTTATTCGTCGATTTGGATTTACAGCCTTTTCGAATTATAACCAACAATACATATATACGTCCATTAATTTTTGGGCACCTCAACTGTTCTTTGGGGTTGGAGCACTTGCGAATTGGTTAAACAGTACCATCGGTTGGCCCAGTGGACTGGGACCTTATGGAAAAACTGAATGGTTTGGGACCTTTTTTCAACTGGCGATAGTGCTTTTAGTATATCATGTAATTATGCGAATTTGGGAACAACACAATTATCGTGGCTCTTTAGAATGGTTTATGGGAACAATTGGGTATTATATTGTACCTGTGGAAAAACCTGAATCATTGCTAATGAAAAAATGGTATGAAAAAGGGGATCTTGCGGTACAAGAAGCTTTTTATAATGCAGAATGGGTAAATATCGTAGAGGAAACAGAAGAATATCATCGGTCTAAGCGAGATTCTCGGATCGCACTTATTTTTGCAATTGCTGCTTTTGCAGTGCCGTTATTCATACCTTTCACAGCAGGGTGGTTATTTGTAGCAATTCGAACATTTAAAACGGAAGGAAAGAATAAAAAAAATACTGCAGCATTGATTTTATGCATAATTGGAACCGTATTAACGCTGATATTCATTGTAGCAGTATTAATTTTTAGCCCAAGCTCCTTTGGACTTTATTTATAACCTTTTTTTTTACAAAAATTTAACCGCTCGATCTAAGATTGAATAGGCTTTTTTTTCTTCTTCACGCAGTAATTTCAGTGTATGAGAGCCTCGTTTTCGCATGTTAGAATCCCATTTTGTGATTCCTTCCGTATACCGAACTTTCTCTTTTCCATAGATGGCAATACGGTTATTCTTCCAATCTACCCAAAATGGAAATGGGAAATCCAACCATCCCAAGTACCAAATCTTTTCGATTTCCCTATATTGGTCTACTAATTGAAGGATTAAATCTTGGGCAATTCCATGATATTCATTAGATATTCGTTCAAAAAATTTCACAGCAACGTTTCGTGCATCATAGTAGGCATCGTACATCCACGCATTTGCTTGCATGTTTGTTAAATAGGGATTGTTTTCCATAGCATGGTGTAAATTTGTGAAGGTGACTTGCTGAGTCATTTGGTCCTCTGTGTAATTATGACGTTCCTCATTTTGTAACTGGGCGATCCAAGCTTCATATGCGTTTAATCCATTTGCATAATAACCATCTGGATTCTTTTCAATTATAGGAACATTCCAATGTTGGAGACTCCACCGAAGGCTTTCTTTTATAGCTTTTTTTCGGTCCATGGGTTCTCCTACTTTATGTAGTGTGAAAATACCCCATGGAAATTTTTGGGCAACATTGTACTCCGGAAGATGGGTTTTATCGGAGTTTTTATCAACACCATCTGAATAAGTTCGACAATATAGTTTAGATCTCTTAAATCCTGTAATGATTCCCCATTCGGGAATCCGTATAAGATCTATTGCTAAAACAGGATTCCCTTTTCGTATTTCCTTTTTAATGAGTTTTTTAAATGTATCTTGATTTCGTGTTCGCTCAAGTTCATCTTTACCAGTATTAAAAAAAGGGGTCAATTCATAGCCGAAAAATTTAGCAAAGTGTAATCGTGGAAACATGTCAGGTGCACTGGGACACCATTGGGGTTGTGCGATATTGATACGGAAAGCAGCACCAGAGAATCCCATAAGATCCACATAATCGTATGGTTCTCGATGATATTTCATGATTTCTGCTAATCCACCCATAAAGGAGGTTTCTCCAGTAATCCCCCAACCCAGAACACCGATATTTGGTAAATTCTTTCCCATTGATTTCACCCGTATTAAAATCATGAACAAGTAGCAATTTAAATATGTGGTATGAGAAAGAAAAGATCAAAACTTGGAGATGGGAGAATCGTGGAAGTAAATCTATTTGAAATTAATGATAGGCATAGTCTCCAAAGTAATTGGTGGCATCATATCAAAATCAAGGATTTTGGATTTCTAGAACGCCTACAGAATATCGCTTCTTATGAAGTAGAACTAGGAGATATTCTCTTCTTGAAGCAAAAGGCACCAGAAGGTTTCTTCGAAAAATATTGGTTTATTGTCACGGATAAGGGAGTTGAACGGACAGATTTGAGTGAAATAAAAGAGGTACTTTCAGAAAGCTTGGTTGATTTTGTAAATCGTAATGGAAAATTACCCTATAGTTGCGTGGTGGCTAAGCTGTTTAAAAATAAAAAAGTGCAGGTGAATTACGAACCCACATACTATGATATAATTGTAATGAAATTTTCTCCAGGGGATTTTGATATCGAGGATGTACAGGGATTTTTTGAGGACCTTGATGCAGTCGAGATGAATCCAATAGATAGTGGTCTCGTTACGAAGGCACGTACAGTTACCCCCAGTACCTCAAAATCGAAGAAAGTAAAATTATTTCCCCCCAATAAGAGAATAACGATACAGAAAGGAACAATTCAAAATATTGAAGAAATGACGCAAAAATATGAGGGGGAAATCTATTCTGTATACCTTCTCCACCTTGTGGAGGGGATTTATGAGGTGGAAGGAGAAGGCGAAACCAGTTTTGATGAAGTATATGCTCAGATCAGTGAAAATTTATTCAACAAAATGAATCCTAAAGTGGGGGATTCCGTGTATTGTAAAGGAAGAACAAAGAATCATTTCAAATTAGGGGATATTGTACACAATATCCGAACTATAAAATTGTCCTAATTTTTTTCAATTTTAAGTCGATTTGGAAGTATTCTTCAGGATTTGGTGTGCGATATGCGTGAAATTCTCTATAGTTCCTTCGTACAATGGACCTTCGGCTTCCTTTACCCTACCCGATAACCATTCAGGATATACTTCACTAATTGCAATTCCTCGGTCTAGTATTTTATGAAATCGCCTCCCCCAGAAATGCACTCTTGCTTTCTTCATAATATGTGTCAAGAACACTGCACCAAGTGGAATCACATAATGTTCTTTACGAAGCTGACGTTTAAGTCTTCTTATCCAGCTTTTTGAAGCAAAACTGGTGGAAAACATTCGGACTGCGGTGCCAACAATTAGAAGATCAGGTTTATCCCGAGCAACCCGACGCGGAGATGTACTTTTTACGTGTCCAATTTCAACTTCCATTTTTTCACTTAATACCCTCATCATCGCTTCCCCAAGCGATTTTCCATTCCCAAATTTCGAATCGTGAACAATCCATGCTTTCATTTTTGGAACACCAGTACTTGCAAAATAGAAGGGGGTAACTTTAAAACTTGAATAGACAATTTTTTATCAAATCTAATCAATCATACAGATGTGAAAATGGGATCGATAAAATTTTTTAGATTAAAGGTTTGAATGAACCCTAATTAATGCGGAGAGTATTGCATGGCAACATTTCCATCACGAAAAATCACTTTGAAAAATAATAAACTACTCACGATTCGAAGCCCCGAATTGAAGGATGCTCAAACTCTCGTGGAGTATGTAAACCAAGTCTCTACGGAATCAGAAAATTTATCATTTGGTCCAGGGGATAATCCCTTCACCAAGGAAGCTGAAATTCAATATATCAATAGCCTTACTTCCGATCCCCGAAAAGTCATGGCATTAGGGGTGATCGATGGAGATGTCATCGCAGTTGCTGATATCAGTTGTCCTTCATTGCCCAGATTGCACCATCGGGGGGAGCTAGGTATGAGTGTGATGAAATCATTTTGGGGAATAGGAGTAGGAAATGCATTAATGGAATATTTAATTGATTGGGCCAACTTTAGCGGAGTAAAAAAAGTTAATTTGCAGGTAAAAGAAGGGAATACACCCGCAATCAACTTGTATAAGAAACACGGTTTTAAAGAAGAGGGTCGAATTAGTAGAGGAATGGTCATAAATAACAAATATATAGACACAATTTGTATGGGACTTCAATTATAAAAAGGTTATTGTGGATACTCGTTATATTTCCAGTTCGAAAAATTTTTCTCCATATTGTCTCACTTTTTCCCAGTCAATTTCGATTCCCAATCCCGGTGAATCCGGAAGTTCCAAATATCCGTCTACTGGTATGGGAGGATTTATTAACAGAGAATGATCATAGGAAGAGGATCGATAGGAATATTCTAATGGAACCGAATAATCTGATAGAGAATAACAATGCATGTTGATTAATAAGCCGATTGCATTACTTCCAGCATGGGGGGTGTATTTTAATCCCCGATTCAGCACATTTTTCACGCATGTAATGGTATCATACATTCCATATGTAGTAATATCCGATTGGTAAATATCATAACTACCGAAATGCAGCATCATACGCACTTCATTCCATCCATAATTTAACTCCCCACCCGCTAGGTAAATTCCAAATAAGTTCATATATTCTCGCAATTCTCCTAATTCCTCGTATCGATGCATTTCTAAGGGTTCTTCCAGCCAGTAGATATTAGCATCCTTAATTCCCTCAATGAATGCTTTTGCACGTTCTAGAGTCCAAATTGGAATATACCCCCCAATAGAGACATGTGCACCTTGGTTAGCATCAATCATCAAAGGATAATCTTGATCCACAAGATCACGAGTTTGGGTTATGGTCTCAATGTCTTTTTCCACAGTATCAGCATGGACTCGTAATTTGACTCCCTTATATCCTAGTTGTCGGGCTCTTTCGATGATGTTTGAATGTTTTTCTGGTTCACACACTTCTGCAGTCGCCCAATAAGTAGGGATTGGTTTCTTTTTACCCCCAATGAGTTTCCAAATAGGCTCTCCTTTACTCTTACCTAAAATATCATAGATTGCAGTATCCATCCAGAAATTACGTTGTCCAAAATAACTACCTTCTATTAATCGCTTATGAAATTTCTCGGGATCCTCAGGATCCAATCCGAGAAGATAAGGTGCAACAAGCGTTCCAAGTCCCGCATGCTCTTTCGCAAAACTCATCCCAACGGAAATACCCGTTAATCCTGTGTCAGTAGTTAATCGTATTAACGTAAAACCTGTACGGGTCTGAGTGTATCCGGGAATCCATGCTGGTTGGAAAGGTTCATCAATGGGAATGAATATGTGAAAAAATTCAATTTTGGAGATCTTCATATCTTCTATAACTCTGTCGGTGTTTGACCTTTTAAACACATCTTATGCAAGTTTAATAGGAAGAAACTGCTCAAATCTCGAAAAAATAAGAATTCATTATCAATGGAGTATTGTTCTGTTTATTATTACTAGCTATAGCTAATATTTTTATGAAGGAATGGATTAAGAAAAGTGATTTAACAAGAATTGTAGTTATGTCTATCCTTTTGAATGAAAAATTCACGAACATATAGAGAGAAGGAGTCAATGCAAAATATCCCACTAACCTCTTTGGCGAAAAATCACACCGCTTTTATTGTAAACATCAACGCGGGAATGGGTGCCACACGTAGGTTAACAAGTCTTGGATTGACACCCGGTACGAAAATCACAAAATTGAGTTCGGCTCCATTTCAAGGACCTATACAACTTCAGGTTAGAAATACGCGTCTAGTGATTGGATGGGGTTTGGCTGCGAAAATTCTGGTATCTGAGATCAATAATTAGAAGGTGTGTGGAATTAGTTGTATTGATTCTGAAACAACCATATTAAATATTGCATTAGCAGGGAATCCAAATGTGGGTAAAAGTGTGGTATTCAATCAGCTCACTGGATTAAGTCAAGTTGTTGGAAACTGGCCGGGAAAAACCGTAAAAAAAGCCGAAGGCACTGCCCGATTCAGAAATTATCTGTTCCATATTATAGATTTACCAGGTATCTACTCTTTATCTGCATACACACTAGAAGAAATAATCACTCGAGAATATCTTGTGGAGGAACAACCGGATTACATCATCAATATAATAGATTGCAATCATCTCGAGCGAAATTTGTATCTCACCATGCAACTTCTCTTATTAAAGATTCCCATGGTAATTTCTCTGAATCAATATGATATCTTGAAAAAACGAGGATATGAAATCGATATAGAAAAACTATCGGAATTGTTGGGTGTTCCCGTGGTTCCCTCTATTGCAGTTCACAACCGAGGAATCCATGAATTGTTAGAGAAAGTTATTGCATTACATGAACACCAGGAAAAAATCACTTTCCGACAGTTCGAATATGGCAAAGAAATTGAATCTAGACTAACGGAATTAATCTACGCATTCGAAACTAACTTCCGTGAACATAAATGTCCCGCTCGATTTGCAGCAATCAAATTTCTCGAAAATGATGAAAAATGTATCGAGAGTTTAAATTTAGAGGAGAAAGAGGGTGAAGAATTGCTAACTCTTGCTGCAAAGAATAGAAACCAATTAGAAGGCTTGCGGGGAGAACAGATATCCACAATTATCAATGCCGAGGTTTATAAAATTACCAATAATATTGCCCGTAAAGTCGAGACTATAGAAAAACTAACCAGAAAACAGAAATGGTCGGAAATAGTGGATCATGTGACTTTACATTCCCTCTGGGGATACTTCATCTTAATTGTTGTGCTTTTTGGAACGTATTTTATAGTGTTTCAATTTGGAAATTGGATTTCCGGATTGTTAGATACTTTGTTTGAACAATGGAGTCCTGGTGCAGCAGCTGTCTTAGGAGGAGTGGATTCAACCCTATATAAAATTGTGTGGAACGGTCTGTTCGGAAGTTTGATAGGAGGAGTAGGAGGAGTACTTCCATATGTTCTACCATTCTTCATCGTCATAGAAATCCTTCAAGATATTGGGTATTTACCTCGCGCAGCGTATTTAATGGATCATTTCATGCATCGAATTGGGGTTCATGGGAAGGCTATAATCCCTATCATTCTTGGATTTGGATGCAATGTTCCTGCCGTAACTGCAGGCTCGATCCTAGATACAGAACGAGAAAGAAAGAGATCAATTTTACTGAGCACCATGATTCCGTGCTCTGCTGTTACAACTATTGTCTTAGGTTTGGTTGCACGTTATATGGGAATTGGATATGCATTCTTGCTGTATCTCGTAAATTTTGCAGCAATAGTCGTCATTGGAAAAATTATAACAATTCTCGATGCATCAATAGAATCAGAATTGATTATTGAATTGCATGATTTTCGAGTACCGAATTTTAAAGTGATTGCGAAGCAAACCTGGCACCGAAGTAAGGATTTTGTGATAATCGCCATGCCATTAATTGTGGGATTAGGAGCAGTAATGCAAATTCTGATAGAACTCAATCTTCTGAATCCCATAAATGTCGCATTATCCCCAATATCAATCTTTCTGGGCTTACCAGTGAGCGTGGGAGCGTTTCTATTTTATGGTGTTTTCCGGAAAGAATTAAATCTGGTGTTATTAGAGAATTTTGTGGTGTTTACGCTCGGAATCACGATGACAGAGTATCTCTCCCCCATCCAAATGATGGTCTTTACAGTCGTGATAATGCTCTATGTGCCCTGTCTCGCAACATTGGTAACTATACGCAAGGAGATAGGACGGAAGTTTATGTTCTTGGTTTTGTTTATTGAGGTTGTGACGGCAATTGTTGTAGGAGGCATGATTCGATGGCTATTTGAGTTACTACGTCTCCTGGGCATCTTATCGGAAGGCACAGCTATGTTGATTACTTTTGGGGTGTTTTTCTTACTGATTATTCTGGTATTAGTCATTCTCAATTCGTGGAAGAAAAAGGCAGAGAAAAAACAGAAAGCGGGAAAACAATTTCTCGAATTGAAACATTGTACCAATTCGTGCGCAGATTGTAAAGGAGGCTCGGAGCCGCCTACTGATAAGTAAAGAAGCTTTTTGAAAATAGGATTTCGGGGATATTTGCAATCTCTAATTTTTCAAAGAAGCACAAAACTAATTCTATTCTCTTCTATATGCCGTATTCCAATCCCATAATAATTGGAATCTGAATCGCTTAAATAGAAACCATTCATCTTAATCATCACTGTAAAAAGTGTGATACACCATGGAAAGATCCTCTGAAAATAATGTATATGATGAAATTCTAAGAGAACTGGAAAACTCATTCAAAGAGGGTAAAATTGATGAGGATTCCTATCATGATTTAAAACAGCAGTATTCCAAACAGATGGAAGAACAACGTACATTTTCCAGAGACAAAATGAATAATATGGACATGTTTGGGAATATTAAAGTATTAGGTAGTCAAACAGTTACTCCGGATGAGATTAATATCGCCGGATCTGCACGTTTACCTGGTGGAAGTATAAGAAAAAGCCTACGAGTATCGGGGTCATGCAAAATTCTTGACCAAATCGAATTAAACGGTATACGTTGTTCGGGCTGGGTTCGTAGTGCTGGTTCCATCCAGAGTCATGGAGATGTTCATGTCTCGGGTGCGTTAAAAGCCGATGGAAGTGTCTCTGTGTTAGGAAATATGGAAGTGTCGGGTTCCGCTAAAGCTAACGGAGATATCATCTCTACCGGATTGATTAAAGTTTCGGGATCCATGAAAGTCCAAGGCAGTGTGAATGGTAAAAAGGGTGTGTGGGTCTCGGGAAGAAGCAAGACCGAGGGAAGCTTATATTCAGACGCTGACGTGGTAATTAAGGGATTAGTGAAAGTTGAGGGAAACGTTATTGCAGAACACGTGAAATTTAAAGTACCGAATGATGTCCAACGACTATTTAGGCGACTATGGTGTTCTCACGTGGAGGGTAACATTCTTGGACGGGAACTAGTGGATATTGAAAATATTCATGTTGGAGGACATGTCCGTGGTAGAGTGGTTAAAATCGGGAAGAATAGCAAAATTGACGGAAAAATCCAATATGTGGATGAAATTTTTATAGCAGAAGATGTGAAACTTGAAAAACGACCCATTAGAATTACAAGTCTTGATTTAGGTGTACCAGATAGATCTCACGATGCTCGACATGATAGATTTGATAATACCTCTGAATCCGTATCTCAACCCCTAACACCGAAGTTTTGCCCGAAATGCGGTCAGGAAGTGGGGGAGGGAAAGAAATTCTGCCCTGCATGCGGGTCCTCGCTCTTAGGTAATAATTACTGAAATAGATAGCTATTATCTGGAGGGCAATGCCAGAGACATCTAATCACTCAATCAGTATTCTTACATACCCATCTTTGCGGATTTTTTATTTTCTTGACTCATTTTTTACCAAATTAAGGATTTTTTTTATGGAACCTCAAGCTGGAGTGTTTCAATGGGATATTGATTCGAAAATTACAGTTCCCGAAATTTTGGTATGCAATATGCTAATTTAAGAGGACGACTATCCATTCTTATTCTAATCCATGAAAAAATTGCGTTTTACCAAAGAAAAAAATTTCGTGGAGACACTAACAGAACGATTTAAAAAAGAGTTGAATTCATAAATATGTCTATGAACCCCCCCCAGAGTGATGAAAAAGTAAAAAAATCGAGGTTAAAGTGGTATGAACAACTGGGCTTGTTTTTTTTATTTTCTCTCTGTGGAATTCTTGCACTTGGACCAATACAATGGGGTAATATCACACTCCCCGATCCATGGATATATCCATACAAAATCGTATTACCTTTTGTATTTTTACTAATTTCCCTTGTATTGAGACGAAAGACCAATCTAGAACCCTATTTCAAGATATTTTTCATGTTTTTCACTGCTACATCTGCATTGTTGATAGTAAAGCTGGTTTTTTTATTAATTAATAGCTTGGATGCTTTTTTTACTATCCCAACTAATACGGAATGGGGTTTTTCAACGGTAAAATTTATTGAAATGTTTGTAATCGTCAGTTCTGTGATATTAATCAACCTAATTGCCCAAAGAACGGAACATAAAAGAAAGATCTTTGAAGAGCTTTACATGAAAAAGGGAAAGTTATATCTAGGATTAATAATCGGATTTAGCGGTTTTTTTGTGTTTGCAATAGGGGCGGTGTTTATTGCGAAATATCTGTTTTATGGAAGTGCTCTCACGTGGTCTGCTGTGTTCACATGGCTTCCATGGATTTTATTATTCTGTTTTTCAAATGGGATCTTGGAAGAAGTTCTTTATCGGGGTCTATTCTTGACAAGATATGAACCTTTTTTTAATTTCCATGTGTACAACCTCTTGCAAGCTATTATATTTGCTTCCATTCACATTGGGGTGATCTATACTTCAGAAAGTCTTATGTTTTTGGGAATTACTTTCCTGTTAGGACTCTTATTTGGATTACTCACAAAAAAAACGGATAGCCTCCTTGCATCCATTCTTTTTCATGCGGGAACGGATTTTGTGGTGATAATCGGAATTTTCGTGAACCTGTAATAATAAAAAACACTTAATTGTCCCTTTTTTAACAGGAAATTGAAAATTAACCCTTTTTTCCCTCTCTTTCATTTTTTTCTTTCCCTTTTTCTCGTTTCTTTCCTTCTTCGGATACACTTTTGCCTTTAAATACGGTTAGTTCAGTCTTCCATTTCGTTGTAAAATGGCATCAAATAAAGATCGAAAATATAGCATCGTTGTATGCAGAAGAAATCAATCTGGTCACATTTGGAGTCCAAAAGCGAATTAAACTAGATTCAGAAAGTGATACAGCAAAAATTGTAACTTTGTTTAAAAATCAACCGAATTTATCTATAGAAGAAGCACGTGCAAGAGCCAGAATTTGGATCGATGAAGGAAAAATGACAATGAAAAAGGGAAGCGTCCATAATGTGGTTAATCAAGCATATGAACATTTTATAAAAGGAGATATTCTAAATTTGAACGATAAGATACTAAGAGCTCTCAGTAAGTTATCTAATGAAGAACGCCAAAAACTAACTGCAGTGGATTTGAAAAAGGATCCTGAATTCTCAAAATATAATTTAGATACATTGGATACGTATCTCAGAAAGCATAGAATATAAAATTGATGACTTTTTCTTTAATTTCAAAGACATTTTCTGCAGAATTAGAAAATAAGAGACAATGTTTGTCCTATTTTACTTCAGCGGTACATATTGACTGGACTTTGTTGCACCAATCCCCGGAGACCCATGGGTAACGGGTTTTGGGGTGGTAGGTGCAAATTGACCGAGATAATGCCCAATGTGTTCAGGAGTTACCTTCACCGGGATGAAATCTTTCCCGTTGTAGACCCCAATGGTGAGACCGATGAATTCGGGGAAGATAGGTAAGTCACGACAGTGGGTTCGGACGATGAGTTCTTTTCCTGCACGAGCGGCGCGATGAGCTTTACGGAGTTTTTCAATTACTTTCTTGTGTCTTTTGGGGAGTCCTCGCTTGAGTGAGCGTCGCATACGTGCCGGTACGAGTTGGATGAACTCGTCCATGGACATTTTCTGCAATTCTTTGAGCGTTTTACCCCGGTAGGTAAATTTCTTTCGTTCAAATTCGTCTGTAGACATGTGATACTACCCTAAAGTGTGTTTCGATGCGTTGCAGCGCCGTTAACTTTTCGAGCCAACTTTCCCACTGCACGCTGGGATGGTCTTGTTGTGTGAAAGGTAGGATAAAAAATTTGTCGTTCTCGGCCAGAATATTTAAACCGATTATTACTCAAAGAAATTTGATTGTGAGCACGATATGGATAGTCGAATTATAAGACTCTAACTTAGATAAAAGAGTGAGTATCATTATTAAATTTCACATAGATTCAGGGGAAATCAAGTTCCCATACGAAATACTTCTTTGATTTGGATTTCCTATTCGAGGTATGATTGTTACTTAAGGGTGTTCTTCCCCGCATAGTGATGTAAATCATATCATCTGGGGCTTGGCTGATCTTTGTATTGTGTGCACGATCAAGATATTATCTTGTGGAAAGTCAATAATACCGTACATCCTGGAGAAAACGATATTGAGTGAATTTTTCTGCTTCATTGCAAATGCGATGTCCAAAAATTCTTAGTTATTGTCAATAGTTACATCTTATCTAACATTCGGGATGAAAAGATTTCAGAATTACGATTTTGTATAATTTTTTCCAGGTAATAATTTCCTTTATTCCGATTTCTAAACGTGATAAAAAACGGGACGCGTATCAATATACTTATCTCAGAACGTAATATTTTAATTGTTGTCAATACATTACTATTAATGTAAATCTGTGATCAGTTCTACGCACATCTTTTGCTCATAGAGGACATAAGGGGTGAATATG
This sequence comes from Promethearchaeota archaeon, assembly GCA_016933055.1. Classification (GTDB taxonomy): domain Archaea; phylum Asgardarchaeota; class Lokiarchaeia; order Sigyniarchaeales; family Promethearchaeaceae; genus AMARA-1. Next base: position 23,240 of record JAFGBS010000002.1, read on the forward strand.
ACTAGATTGACAACAAATCGTGCGAATCTGATGTTAATGATAGTACTAACAGTTGGTACTGGGGTTTACATTGACACAAAAACCTTCCTAATCTCTGAAGAAACACCAAATATTCCTGATTCTGGTAGTAACTGGAATAGGTTTGGTATCATTGAAAATTCGTATCTGATCTCGAATCTCTATGGAGAAACTGAATATCTTTATACATCAGGTTGGTCTAACGTCCGGAATATCAGCATTACTAAATGGCATACAAGTGGAAGGAAAATTTGGGAAAAAACTTGGAATGACACAGAATTTATGTCTGGTTTTTGGGTGACAGATAAGTATATAGTTTGGTCAGGATTTCGGGGTCCAAGCACAGATTTAGGTTTGAATTATATATGTGTGTTATACAAAAATGGGACAATTACATGGGAACGATCATGGCTTTCTGACTCATATTACGACATCCTCCAGGACATATGGGGGGATAAAGAAAGTATATTTATAGGGGGTATAACCTACCGGAATGAATGTTCTTCTGAGAATGAAGTTATACTGATGAAATGGAATTTAGCAAACGAATCATTAGAATGGAGACAGAAATGGAATACCACAGTATTTAATGATAATGTAAAAATATGGGGAGATGCTGATTACGTTTATGTTACTGGGGATAAGGATAAAAAGGGATTTATCACAAAATGGACGGAAAATGGAAGTCTAGTATGGAATCAAACTGTATATTTCTCCAGCAAAAATGTGTATATGGGGGGATGTGATGATGTATGGGGGGATGAGGAGGGTTTGTACACGGTTCATGGCGAACACCGTTTGAAACCTTACCCAATGGGTTGTCAAATCTATCTCCATGCCATAATTGTTTGTAAGTGGAATAAGGAAGGACAACAACTTTGGAATCATACAACATTTTTTGAACATAATTATGATGACTATTATTGCTCACTTGGTTCTTTACCACTCCGAATATCGGGGAATTCACTGAATATATTCGCTTTAGTTCTCCTTAGGGGGGATTTAACGTTATATATGTTCAATAAAGAGGGAAAGTTGCTATGGGATCCCACGCATGTTACAAACGAATATCGGTATAGAGTCATATCTTTATGGGGACATGATAAAGACCTTTATATTGGAATAGATTGTTTTTTAATTAAATGGAAGAATGTATCGTTTGAACCTAATATTCCTCTGGTAATTATTTTTTCATCAGGAGGGGTCGTCGTAGTAATTGTTATTTCGTGGATACTTATAAAGTCGATGAAATCGATGAAAAAACCTAAAAACGAAAAAATTACGAATTTCATTGCGAGTTAAACTCATCGAGATTTGTTAATAATAGCATTAGATGTAACATCAAAAAAAATGGTATAAAGTCATTTGCTTGAATACTAAGATCGAACTGTCTAAAAAAAAAAAGAAATCACCCAGTTTATGATATTTATCTCTATGGAGTGATAGGATCAGTTTTGAGGAAAGCTAGGATCTCATTTAGGTGTTCAAATCAAGATAAAAACAAAAAAGGGAGAATTTAGGCTTCCTTGACGTATTCTAGCACAAATTGGTTATAACTTTGCGACGAGCTAATGTAAGTTTCATCTGTGATCCCCCAATTTAAACAAGTAAAATGAAAATGATCATTCCCGTCACTATATACATACGTATAAGTATCTACAAGATAAGTTATGTGAGGAGGCAAATATATTTGTTCGAGTGCATATTCATACGACTCATTTTTAACGATTAAAAAAGAATAACCGCATCCCGTGGTACTTATGAGATCCCTCCATAAAAATCGAATGTTGATACGATACCATCCCGGTTTAATTAACGTGAGATTATACCCCTGATCCAGCGTAAAGAACTCACTTTCATTGACAACATTTTCGCTAAAATTCAAATTAAAAATCGTTGATGGACCTCCCTCTATAGTTTCCCACACCCCAATTAAATTATTGAGAGTCCCATTTATTCCATCTAGGCCATCCACTCCATCGGTACCATCAGTGCCATCAGCACCAGGATCTCCTTGTGGACCCTCTACAACTTGAAATCTTAGGACGGAAAACACCCCGATCCCTAATCCTGATGCGCCTATTATTAGTGAAATTATGACGAGCGCATTTATTTTTCCATTTGACATTTTTATTACCTCGGAACCGTCACTTCGTGACTTAAACAACCTTCGATATGTAATATTATAAAGATTCTGATTCACCAAAAAATGCAATAAAATTTCTTCAATTTTGTAACACAAATGTAAAGCATTGTTTCTTGAGGTGGATAGGATTAGATCAGGTAAATAAAGTGGACTCTTTATCCCGTCAACATCTTGGAGCGATTAGTGTGTCCCCATAGATGTAGAAGGTATTCTAATCCGTTTTGTGAACGCTATAACGGTTTAATTCTCTGTACTCAAATCCGGTCGGATATTGGGTTGTGGGTACAAAGTTGGTTAATAAAAACTTGCCCAGTTGCTGAATTTTTTCTTTTCTTTCTTTTTATTCACTATTTTCGAAGTGATATCCCATGAAATTCGATTAAAGTCATCAAAAGAGTGGTAAGATAATTAGTACCAACAACGTAATTACCGCTATTCCAATAGAGATGAAGATTAATTTTGTCTGTTTAGCGTTAAGTTTTCCGAAAATTTCCCGAGGTCGTGGGGCTTGCATTAGGAATATGGATATCCAAACACAGAGTGTAAAATAGCCGGAATGCCAAAGGAGGAACCCAAAACCCCAATCACTATATAATCTAGACATATTTACTATGGTAAAGGCATCTAATATTGCATTTAAACCTGTTTTAATTGCAGGAATTCCTGTTTCTAATTGATCAACTGCATTTAGCCAGAGATCCGGTAAATTAAGGAATATCATAAACCCAACATATACCATACACCAAAGCAGAATAATTAGGCTAGATGTCCTTAACATATATAATCGCTTTGTCTCTTCCTTATCCTTCTTAGAGAATACACGACGTACTTGTACTATTGCAAGGGGTAGAATTGCTAAAAATCCAATCAACCACAAAGTTTCCTCGATTGCAAACGAAAGTTCTGACTTGGTAATCACACCAGCTGTGGCAAAGAATTGGGCCAGAAATAGACAAATTACTAGGATATACGGGGTTTTTGTGGTCAGGAATACCCCAAATTTATTTCTATCACTCAGTTTAGAATCGGGTATATATTTGTTAAATTGTATCATTGAAAAAGCAATTAATCCACTGAATGAAAGTTCTGCAAAAATGGCGAGTATACGAATCAACAGAGCACTGTTTGCAATAGTATCAAACCAAGTCTGCTGAGGACCATACGACGATACAAAAACTGAGCGATAAGCTCCAACTACTGTGAAGATTACCCCCATAATTCTCATCCAATTCTGATATCTCGAATCCTTTCCATCTTGCGAGCTTAGTGATCGTTTGAAAGCCATTCCACAAACTATCAAGTTCACTAGATTAATAAGTACCATAACGGACCACCACGGCCACGCCCAATCTGTGTTAAGATTAACCATTTATTTTTCATCTCATTCTTTTACCTGAGTGGAGAAACTCGATCCAATTAGGCAATTTAATTGATTCTCATATCGGAATTGAAGTTATTAAATGTTAATTGGCAATATATTCGTGTTGGATTTACATTAAAAAAGATTGGAGATAGTACAATGTATTCATGTGATCATTATTCTTGATCCCATTCGATTTCTTTCGGACCATCTCTGGGTAATCGAGCTTCGACATCGAGAAGCGGTGGAAAAGGTTTGTGTGGTTCGGCTTGGTACCAATACGCAGTAGAGGAATAGTCATCCGAGCGACGATTTGCATGACCGTGTTCAATTGTAACCTTAATTGATTTGGTGAAATATACCGGATCCATGATATGATAGCGATAATAGGTTATTTTACCCGAGTGATATTTTCCACCACCGAGGATAATCCCATAAAATGGCGTTGAAAATTCTTTGCTGGGGCACCAAGCGGTGCAAAAATAGTCCTCTGTCCCCGTTCCGAAAATTGTTTGATTGTCATCTCCATCAATAAAGAACATGTCATCACCTTCACCCGGCCAATTATCTTTGTCATCCTTCTGTTCCCGCAAATTATGAATGTTCAGATTGCACCCCACGTAATGACCTTTCCCTTCCGCTTCCATCAAGATATAATTTTTCGAGAAATCCGAATTGGTGCCTTGTAACAAAAATTCTTCAGTAGTCATTCCTTCGTCGGAAATTCCTTTACAAGGATTGACCCGATTCCAGCAGGCGTGAAATCTTCCATAGTCTGGCTCTAATTTGTCGTATTCTTCATAATCGACATAGAAATAAAATACAGTAGATCGCTTGGTTTGGTTATCTATCTCAAACCTGGCTGAAGAATTGAATGGCATTGGCCACCAGCAATTAAATCCTTTTCCATCCTTTGGAGACATGGACAATGGTAATGACCAGTAATTTGTACTTATTGCATGTCCCATTCCAAAGAAATCCCCAATGGGAACTTCAATACTGGGATGTTGCTCTCCATCCCAATAGACCCGTAACACAATTTTTCGTAAATGATTCGGATCCGTATTTTGAATAGTGCACCAGAAATGAGTGATACATCCAGCACCATGGATTTCGGCAAATATTTTTTGTTCTTTGCGCTTTACAACCATAAAATCGAAATTTTTATGTTCGGGATGATGACTGGAAATGCGACGGCGTCTCACAGAATTATCTCGCAATTTTGTTAAGTTTTGTAGCAGATTATGTATCATATTTTCATTACCTTTTTTTTGATTATGATTTAAGTGAATTTTTATTACTCTAAAGTGAGAGTTTGAAAAGTTTAGTAGTTAATCGTGAGATAATGAATTAAATAAAACTTCTCATCGGTAATTTTAATAAACATAGAAGAGTGACGAAATTGGCACATTATGATACTCCCGAAATTCAAAAACACGGGTTTTTTACCCAATTCAGTTTTGGGATGGCAGATTTGCATTTGGAAATGATATCCAGTATTTTTTCCCAGTTTTTATTATTGTACTGGGAAACCGAGATTGGATTAAATATATGGATTTACACTGCGGCATATGTGGTGTTCGTAATTTGGAATATGTTAAATGATCCCTTAATCGGATTCTTTGCAGACAAACCCCGAAAATATTGGAGACGGTTTGGAAAACGTTTACCTTTAATTCTGATGGGGGGATTACCATTTTCGCTCGCCTTACCCTTTGTGTTTAATACACCCTATTGGGATGTGAGTACCTATCAAAAATGGTATTATTTCGTATGGTTATTAATTTCCATTTGTTTTTATGACTCATTCTATTCCTTAATCAGCCTAAATCACGAAGCACTGTATCCGGCGAAATTTCGAATTGATCAAAATCGTAGAAGTACAAGCGCAGTGAGAATGACGCTTCAAATTTTTGGTACTTTATTGGGTGCTGGTGCACCATTACTTATGGAATATCAAAATAGAGAATCCTATGGGAGAATGACATGGTGGTTTGCAGGAATTGGATTTTTAGTTTTCTTATCCTATATTCCCGGTCACTTGGAATCAAAAGAATTACGCATGCGATATGAAGATGTCAAAGCGGTCAGAGAAAAGCAGTCATTCTTTCAAGTATTAAAAATAATGCTAAAACAAAGAAATTTCATGGCAGTGGTTCTTATTTTCTTCTTGGATAGTATTATTGGAGCAAGTTTAGTAGCTTCAGTTCATTATGCGGTTGAATATGGTCTCGAGTTGGAATCTAATTATGCAACATTCGTACTTTTAGGATTTATTGGAGCGGCTTTAATATTCATTCCTTTTTGGTTAGTTATAGCTCAAAAATGGAAAGATAACCGGAAAATGCTTATTTTAGGAGTCTTCCTGAACACGATTTTTCTCCTTCCCTTAGCATTTTTCTGGGATATTTGGTCTTTAGTAGCTTTCGCAGCTGTATTAGGGGTAGGAGGGGCGGCATTAAGGGTTTCGAGGCATCCTGTAATGGCGGATGTGATTGATGAATCCATCGCTAAGACCGGGCAGCACTTAGAAGGATCATTTATGGGCATCTATACATTCTTCAATCGATTTGCTTTGATCGCACAGCAAATTATATTCGCTGTCGTCCATACTTTGACAGGATTTAACCCAGATGCAACCAGCCAGAGTGATTTAGCATTATTTGGAATTCGCTTACATACGGCTATAATCCCCATGGTGTTATGCCTAATTGGATTAATAGTATTCATAAAGCTCTATGATCTCACTCCAGAGAGAACAAAACGAGTTAAGGAGCAAATTATAGAGTTAGGCTTATAATTTTTCCTTGTTGGGAGGATTTAATATATGGATCAATCATCAACCCCCCGAGAGAAAATCATCGGATTTCTCATTTCCTTTAGCTTGGGTGCATTCTTGATCGAATTTCTCCAAGGTGCCTATACCGCATTTGGATTCTTTTTCTATGAGACCGAGATAAAATTGAGTATTACTCTCGTTTCAGTGACTTTTAGTATGTTTAGCTTATGGAAAGCGATTATCGATCCGATTTTAGGATATTTACTTGGAAAATCTTCAAAGGTATTCCAAAAATGGGGCAAATCGTTCACATGGATCCTTCTATCAATTCTTCCATGGTTTGCATGTTTGTTGATGTTTTATAATACACCAGGATGGTCTGTAGAATCGCAAGAGGGGCTTATTTTTCTATGGTTACTTTTCTCTATGTTAGCGTACGGTCTCTTTATTTCTATTTTTTCAATAAATTATTTTGGATTAATTCCCGTGCGATTTAAAGAAGATGCTATACGAAGAAGTGTACAAGGATATGTTGGAATTTCCAGTTTCCTAGGGATGCTTTTAGGTGCTCTAATTCCTACATTTATTATTTCTTATGGTAATATCCAATCGTACGGAGTTATGTCCCTAATAATCGTAGGTATTGCGTTTATTCCTGCCATTGGTATGATTCCGGGAATTTATGAACCTCCTAATTTACGACCCAAATTCAAAGAAGCCCGAATTACTCAAAATGAATCATTTTGGACTATGGTGAAATTCTCTGCAAAGCACAAAAATTATCGGATTTTGCTATTATTGTCCTTTACTAATCAAGTTATCATGTCATGTGTTGGAGGGTCGTTACATTATATTGTTAAATACATTTACCTTGAAGATATAGATATTTCGGTATTTTTTTATATCGGATACTTCAGCGGCGCTCTGATTGGATCCTTTGCATGGGTAAAAATAGCGGATAAACTCCAAAATACGAAACTTAGTTATTTATTATCTGGATTATGTATGTTGGTGTGTCAAATTCCCATGATATTTGTTAAGAATTATAATTATTATATTGCTAGTATCTTGTTATTTCCATTTGCATTCTGTTTTTCCGGATTTTGGAGCACCTTGCGTGTTCCATTGTCTTCGGATGTACTAGATGAGTTATCGGCAGATTTAGGCAAGAGAAACGATTCAACATTTATTGGGATTAGATCAATTTTTTTCCAACTTGCAATTGTTTTCCAATCACTAGTGTTCGGAGTGGTGCATACCATCACGAATTTCGATAAAAATGTGGAGCTCCAACCAGTGAGTGCCCAAAATGGGATAATATTTCTTTTCGCAGCCGTACCAATACTATTAGAAATAATTACATTTCTTATCTTTTGGCTTCGTTATGATTTAACTCCAGAAAGAGTTCAGAAAGTCAAGCACCAATTATGATCTAGAAGAAAATGTAAAAGACCCATTCTTTTTTAATATCCAGTTCAATTCCCAGCGGAATTCCTTAAACATCTATCCTAGTTCATCCTCTTGTCGAAGAATTTGAAAAAATATTTCTTACTATTAAGTATCGTTGAAAAAATAGTAAATAAAAGAAAAAAGGTGGTATAATTACGTTATACTCATATCCAAGGGCAGAAAATCATTAACTTCATCAAGAGCTGAATATAACGGAACCCCCGGATATCCGTACATCGGATATAGCCAGTAATTAGAGCCAACTAAAGCCATTGTGCCGTATCCGCATACATTAATGTAGAGCATATCATCCTCCAGTACAGGAAATTCCGATTTTGCCATCTTAAACTCAAAAATTCGATGATCTTCTCCACAATTCTCACTTGGTCCATATGAATAGGCGATATCATAATTTCCTAAAGCAATCGTATTACCAACTATTGCATAAATTAGTTGAGTTGAAGTAATTCGAAGGGAGAGCTTATCGATTTTTAGATCATAAGCTGTTGGATCAGTAGCGTTTTCTTCATTATAGCAGTGAATGGTGAAATAAAACATCCCATTCGTTGTGTTAATGGTATTATGGTCAAGATCAACCCCACCAGTCACAATAGAATTTGCAGAGAAAACTATATTGTTACTATTCGAATCGAAACTGGGGTCATTTATATCACTAGGCATTCCCCCATGTTCATACACTGAGCAATAAAACTCGTCAGCTATTCCATAATGTCCAGAAGGATTCGAAGTAAGATTTGAACTCAATCGGTACCTTAACTTCAAATCAGTAATACTCGAAAGAAATGAACTGATTTCTTCATCAGGGAGTTTTTCTGAGATATTGACCGCAAAATGGAGGTCTAAATAGTCTCCCGACAACCATGATCCGTCAACACTATAAAAATTGGAAGTTCCGGTATAGTTCCTATTATCATTACCTATCCAAAAATCATAGAAATTTCCATTAGTATCTCCTCGAGACACACTTATTGAATCGGTTTCCGGAAAAAGAGGAATATCACTGTAAGTTGTACCACCTATCCCCACATCGTAAAAATAATCAAAAACCTTCTCACTGCTAACGTTATAAAAGAAATATTCATATCCATAATCCTCTAGAGAATAGAATGCTAAACTTGTTCCTGATGCATCAGGAAGCCTATTAGCGAGGTGAAATCCTATCCACTCCCCTTCCTCATTGTTAGTGCGATCCGAGCATAGATCTAATGCTACATAATAATAGGTTTCATCTTCTGCAACATACATGTAATTCCATCCGTCAACATTAGCTTTTCCTTCTGTTATATCAATCGAATTATCCACGTCTAGATAAAAAGGAATGAAATAAGAGGATCGGATCCATTCCCGCTTTCCAATTATACCATCAATTGTTGGAGTAAATTGCTTCGGTTTTTCACTGAACTGCCAATCGTTCCCAATAAGCCATCCAATAAAAAAAGCTCCTCCACTAACGACAAATATAAGAGAGATTGTAAGAATCACATTTCGTTTTTTATTTTCTTTTACCATCATCATCACCTTTTTATGATTAAGTCCCTATCGAAGATTCCATATATAATCTTAACTAGCAAAAATTGTGTGTTCAGTATTTATCCATTATTTTCACGACTTAAAATCAATTCCAGATGTCAAAAATGATATAAAACAACTGTAAGCACCATAAATCAAATTTTTCAAAAATTTCACCGTTCTGTTTAATTAAATTTCTCCGACTTATCAACTCAATACATATAAAAGGACATCAAGACCGCAATTCTAAGTTCGAGACGTAAAAGGAGATCCGAGTTTAGAGAAGCTAAATCTCCATCATTCCGAACGAAGGGCATCATAAGTAAGAGACCTTTGGGCGGGAAAATTGTTTTATTAGGTTAGAGTCGATTAAAGCTGAAGTTATCTAGTAATGACAGTTTAAATGGTAGCTTTAATCATTATTATTTCTTAATTTTCCTTTTCCCATGCAACGTGAAACCGTATCCTTTCATCCAACCGAATAAAATCCAATAATAAGGAACATTTGAGTAAGTGCCGTGATCCTTGATATATTCAACAAAAGGTTTACCTGTTTCATCTTGGTGTGCGAATAATCCCGGTTTAACTCCATCAAATTCCACAATTGGCCAGTTTTTACGTACACATAACTCTTTATCAAACGCGACGTTAGCTTCCACCCATTTTCCATTTAAATATAGTTCGGTATATCCATGATACAGAAATTTGTCGTTTCCAATATATTCAATATACTTTTTCGAGGTCATATGATTGATTATATCATTGAAATGAAGTCGTGAGGGAATTCCGACTGCTCTAGCAAGTGCGGCGAGTAAAACTGCTTTTTGGATGCAAAATCCAAATCCTCGATTTAATGTAGCAGTTGCTTTCATGTTTTCACGACTATAATATTCATTATTATTTTTCACAACATAGGGTATCTCATCCCGAACAAAATAGAACAATTTAATTGCTTTCTCGATATCGTGATTGGTTGGTATTCCTTCTATTAGTTTCGTTGCTTTTTGCGTTATGTGGGGATCTTTAAAGTTCATGTAGTATGTTGGTCTCAGATATTTTCGATTCACCATAAGTCTATTATTCCCTATTCCGTCTTATGTTTTTCTTCTTATTTTATTTCAAAAAGCGATGCAATCGATTTTTATATCGCTATCTGAGGTAAACCCAATTTTTTCATTATATTTTTTTTTCACCTTTTTGTGAAAGAATATCCAGTGTTATGAAATGAATTTTTCAATATGCTACAATTTACCAAATTAATAATGCAAAAACCAACCGTTGCACTTTTTGGATCATCTGGTACCATGGGAATCAAGGCATTTAAGGGACTATGGAAGCGAAAGAACGAATTTAATATAATATTATTAGTTCGTCCATCCAAAAAAAATAAAAAATTATTCCGCTCCTATGAAAAAGAAAAGGGAATTCGCTCCATTCCATCTGCAGGGGTGGTTGAACAGAACGGTTTTAAGATCGTGTGGGGAGATGCTACGAGATACGAAGATGTGAAGGAGACTGTCAATGGAGCCGATTGGGTGCTTAATTGTATGGCTTTGATTTCACCCACCGCAGATTATTGTCAAAATGAAGCGTATGCTGTGAATACGGAAGGAATCCAAAATATTGTCACCGCGATCGAATCAGAGCCAGGAGGTCCGCAACGAATAAAATTAATCCATACGAGTTCTGTTGCCACTATGGGAGATCGTATGGGACCGATTCGATACGGACGAATTGGGGATCCTGTATTTCCATCAATTTATGATTATTACGCAATCACAAAAATAGCAGGGGAACGAATAATTCTAGAATCTAAACTTCGATATTGGGCAATTCTCCGAATGACTTTTATCATGCCTACTGATTTCGCAAAATTTTCTAGTTTATTGGATCCAATCTTGTTCCATATGCCACTTGATACTTGTATGGAGAACACCACTGATAGGGATGCAGGATATGGATTAATAAAATGCCTTGATGTTTCAGAAAATTCTGATTTTTGGAGGAGGGTATACAATTTCGGTGGAGGTCCCAGTATGCGTTGTACCGGGTATGAATATCTTAATTTAGCATTAAGTATAAACGGCATTTCAAGTGTAGAAGATATAATGGATAGGAATTGGTTTGCTTTGCGGAATTTCCACCTGCAATTATATTTAGACAGTGTTATTCTCAATGACTACTTACAGTTTCAGCGAGACACATTAGAGAGTTGGAAAACTACAGTTATCCAAAATATGCCGAGAATTCTCCAATTCTTCCGAACATTAACTTTGAAATTTCCAATAGTCCAAAAATTAGTAAATCGTATTACGCGCAAAATGATGAAAGACCTTGCAGAGAACCACAGAAATGGAACACGACATTGGTATATCAATGGAAATGTAAAACGAATCACTGCCTTTTATAAAGATTTAGATACTTACGAATCCATCTCACCATGGAATTTATCGAGACCATGGGACACGGTAAAAGAAAGTGAAAAATTTTTACTCGATCATGGTTATGATGAAAATAAAAATCAGCTAAATATGCAAGATTTGCACCAAGCTGCAAATTTTCGAGGGGGAATTCTTCTCTCTGAAAAATGGGACGGAGATATGTTTAAATCATTGGAATGGGAGTGTTGCTTATCCCATAAGTTTACTGCAAATCCGAACACGGTACTAAAAACGGGTCATTGGTGCCCTAAATGCGCTCAACCCCCTTGGAAACACAATGAAATTGCAAAAAAGAATCCTTATTTCGCTCAAGTCTGGCATGTTATGCATGATAGGAATGAATACGAATTGTATACGTTAGAAGAATGCCAAGATATAGCACAAGCACATCTTGACAAGAAGAAAGCGAAATTTAGTATCATTTAGACCGTAACAGGCAGCGGAATAAGTTTATAATTATATGCTCTGCATAATCGATTTACCCAATTGCTGTACTTTTTCGATGAAACCCTTATTTTTAACTACTTCTCCAAGATCCATCGCAGTGCCATGTACGATTTCTCTGCACACGCCCCCTAAATAGCTAAACATCATTTTTAGAGCATTTATAGCGTTGTTTGCACCAGAATTCTGTTCATTCGAACCTCCATATACTAATATACCTGCCATTGCTTTTCCTTTCAATGCATTTCCATGTTTTCCGAAAAGAGCATAAAATCGATCAATTACCAGCTTCAATTGCGCACTATAGTTGAACCAATAAATAGGCGCTGCAAACACAATACCAGACGCATCCAGAATTTTACCGTACAATGGGATCATATCATCTTGTTGTACACACATTCCATCTTTATTTTTCATACATACATCACAAGCACGACAAGGGTGGATATTCATTGAGTTAACTGCATATATCTCCGTCTTTCCGTTGTGATTTTTGATACTTTGGGATAAGGTATCACATAAAATGGATGTGTTACCGTTATTTCGGGGACTACCATTAAAGATGAGAATGGTCTTCATTCCACATCATATTCGTATGAAGAGATATTTATAGGTTGATGAAAGTACTTAAAATTATGAAGAAAGGAGGAAAAATCCTACTAACCATCTCGTTAATTATAATTGTTCCAGTAATAGGCTTTGTGAGTTATAAATTGATAGAGGATGCCTTACGGGGTGATGATGGAGGTTCTCTTTCCCCTATTGATTTTGATAATGAAGGACGATACGATGATTCGGTTTTGAATAATATGACTGTAATTTATGAGTCCCAGTCTGATATAGTAGCCTGGAACGAGGGGTTCTCATCGAGTCCTGCATGTCCATGGGGGTTCACGCATGAACGCTTAGATTTTTTCTATGTCAACAATTCAGCAATTCTAGCAGCCGCCCCGGGTAAGGTTGTGGATATAGAATATCGGGATAATGGAGAAGTGTATGATAATCGTTACTGGGTCACAGTTCATATTCGATTTAATCAAACAGTTGAATTATCTTACAATTTCGAATCTTGGACAAACATGACATCAGATTGGGAAAACCAACAATCCATGATATCTGTTCAAGTGGGAGATTGGGTGGAACAGGGTCAAGAATTTGCAAGATTTTTAGCTGTTGGGGGGGGAGCACATATTCATTTTGATGTGTTTGAGGGAAATGAAAAATATTGTCCTCAGAAATATCTATCTAGCGATGCATACAATGAATTATTATCATTGGTTCATTTCTATCATCCCACGTGGGATCTGTGCTATCCATAATATTGCCATTTTTGGGGTTCTAAAGTTTTATATAATTAAGATAGTACTCTTTAGCCATAGCTAATAGATTGGTAACCATAATATGGTATTTCGTAATTTAAAGGAATCGGTCGCTATCAAGAATCCTGTTTACTGGGAGAGTCAAGAAAAAGTAACTTTAGTCATGAAATCGGTATCAGGGAACATGTGGGAGGTGTTGATTGATCTATTAGAAAAACCGAAAACCTATCAAGAGATTGTTGATTCGAATACACGGATAGTTGCACGATTTGAGTATTTTTCTGAGTACAAGCCCGAGAAAGCACAAAGAATGCAAATTAAAAAGCAAAATATGAATGACAAACTCCAACAAGACCTCGCATTATTAATTGGATTCGAAGTTTTGGAATACAACGGTGACACATATTCCCTCACACTAAAAGGTAAAGAAATAGCGGAACATGGGAAACAATTAGTACCTAAGTTCGTAGAAAAGATTTTTTCTACAAAATTGGTCTCGACACTCACATTAATATTGCATATAATACTAACCGTTGTGAAATTATCCTTTGGATTTTTGTTCGGATCCGCCGGATTAATTGCAGATGGTGTGGATAATGGAGTAGATACCGGAAGCTCTATGTTGATCTGGCTGGGAGTAAAATATAAGAAAGAAAAACTCATTTCACTGATTATTATTATTTTGATGTACGCTAGTATAGGACTGATTGGGTACGAATCCGTCCAAAAATTCCTCAATCCCGAACCTATTGATATGTGGGTACTCAATCTCAGCATAACGCTTGTTTGTGGGATTTTAATGTTAATCCTATCAGGATATCAGTATTTGACAGGGCAATTTCACAAGAATTTCCCTATTTTATGTCAATCGGTCGATTCTCAAAACCATTTTTATACTTCTTTACTCGTAAGTGCAGGAATTGTCTTATCACGTATAGCACAGATAACAGGATTAACATGGTTGAATTATGGGGATGGATTCGCATCTGTAATAGTAGGGATATTAATTCTTAAAAGTGCGATTGAATTAACTATTGAATTTCGAAAAGAACAAGAAGATAAAGATTCGGCTGTTTCTCACTATGTAAAACGATCGATGGAAAAGCTGAAACAACGGATTATTTTCGGATGGTTGCATAGAGAATTGGAAAAAAATCCTCTCACAAAAGAACAAATGGAACAATCCTTTTTAGAAGAATTTGATAAAAATGCGTCTAAGGTATTGAATATCTTTCCGCTAGGATTTCAACCAAAGGGTTTAGCAGAATTGGAATATTATCTTGATTATTTTCAAAAGAAACATATGATTACAAAACTCAATAATCACTATTACTTAGCATCAATTATTGGCGTGAAAGATATCCAGAATGCAAAATCCCTCAGAAGATCCGTCCGCGCGTTACATTTCCAACAAATCTCACCCAAGATTTTTGCGATTATCTCAACACTTCTTATGTTGACGATGATTGGTATTCTTTTTCGAGATATCGTAAATAATATAAGAGAATTTCAGCAATTTACACTAATATTCTGCATAATTGCTTTACCTACTGAGATATTACTGAGTAATATTGGTCGTTTGCTGAGAAGAAAAGCCTTTTATGCTAAACGAAAAATAATTTATCTTTTAGTAGCGACCGCTAATATACATAACCTTAAGGAAATGCGAAAGAAGACTTGGATCGATGAGCGGGAGATTCGAGATATTTTGAAGATCTTCATCTCTAATAAAATTATTCAAGGAAAGTTGGAGTACAATTCGTTTATTCCATCGTTTTGATGACAAACTAAAAACCAATAAAACGATAACTTTATGAAAAGCACGGAAATTTTCTTCTAAGCTTCTCTAATCTCATCAAACCGTATTTTACCATATTCTGTTTATGATGCTGAAGTCCAAATAAGACATATTCCAGCCACGTGCGGCAGTAAAGAAATTTCATTCGCTCAAATAAAGAGACAGAATCAGAATAAGCATATGCACTAATTATGGTATCTTGAAAAATAGGTTGTTCATAAAATAATAAATCGGCAGCAGGATCCCATACACAACATTGCTCGAAATCTACAATTCCTGTAATTTTACTCTTTTTCGGATCCACTAAAATATTCGACATATCAAAATCTCCATGAGTTAATACGGGTGTGAATTGGAAATTACGAGGATTTTCTAAAAAAGTCTCAAAAATTTGTTGACTCCAGAATTTTTGTAGAAGATTTAGCATTGGAAACACTTTTTCTTTAAATTCCTCGAACTTGTTTCTCCAATACTGCTTGTAGTCTTCGGTTTGAAAACTCGTATTGAATATTTTTGCATTTACTTGATGGAATAGAGTCGGAGAATGTAACTGATTAAGGAATTCCGCAATTTCGATTGCGATTTGTTTGTATTGTTGATGAGTTAGATCAGAAAAAACTGTAGAAAGAGGCACTCCCGATAGTTTAGTATAGACCATAAACGGCATTTCTTCATCCAATGAAATTTTAGTGGGCTGAGGAATGGGAATGTTAAGAAAGCTGGATAAGTTTTTTAACTTCATTGCTTCCTCTTGAATTAATTGTATTCCCTTTTGATTTCTGAAGGTGACATCAGGAACCCGCAATATAAAGTCCTTGAATTCGAACACGTTGTAGGTCCCATGGTAGAAAAAACGTAGATCCTTTTTTTCTACAACGGTGTAGTGTTTCTTAAGAGTGGAGATAAGTTCGTTAATATCTATATCACACGGATTGGTTTCTTCAAACAATGCCATTAAAGTAAATAATTTAGCTCCCCCTAACAATCTTTAAGTAATAACAAATCTAAAATGGCAATGGCTTCCATATTGTCTTGGGGCATTATGTTACATTGGAAAAATAAAACCCAAAAATCACCTCAGCAAACAACATTCCATTGTTCTCAAGTATATAACCCCGTGTTTGAAGAACACAAAGACTCTCTGGAAGAAGGAGGAGTAATTCTAAAATCAATTATCCGGGAGACACCAAAAAGCAATACTCCCACAAGTCTCAAGACCAGTTTTACTAATAATAATATTTTCTTATTGGGAGATAATCTTAATGCCCTCCAATTCCTAAATTCGAATTTGAAACATGCTATCGATTTAGTGTACATAGATCCTCCTTTTATGAAAAATGTGTCATTTTTTCGACATGTCTACTTCAGAGGTACTCAAAAAGATGTACCTTTCAAACAAAAGCAATATTCCGACACATGGGATTTAGAATCGTATTTACAGTTCTTATATGAACGACTCGTAGTTATTAAAGACCTAATGAAGGATACAGGCTCCATATATGTGCATCTTGATGAGGATGCAGCCCACTATGTAAAAGTAATATTAGATGAAATTTTTGGTAGAGAAAATTTTCGAAGGCAAATTATCTGGAATACAGCATCACTAAACGTTGCGGGTTTTAAAGGACAAATACGCGATAATTACATCTATGCCACGGGAATTTTGTTATTTTATTCGAAATCAGACGTGTATGCATTTAATCCACAATTTACTCCTCATGCTCAAGAATTTATAGAAAAGAAATACAAATATAGCGATGAAAAAGGCAGATTCCGAGTTACAAGAAGAAATAATACTATATATCTCCAAGAAGATCCCGGAGAACCTATAACGAACATTTGGAATGATATTTTATCATTTAATTATGCCAAAATAGCTAGCAGGGAGTCAGTGTTTTATCCTACACAAAAACCCGAGGCATTATTGGAAAGGATAATTTTAAGCTCTTCTAATCCCGGAGATACGATTCTAGATTGTTTTGGGGGATCGGGAACGACAGCTGCAGTTGCTCAAAGACTAGAAAGAAAATGGATCTTATGTGATGCTAATCCTCATGCAATCCATACGAGCTCCAAACGCCTTCAAAGAATAATTACTAAGGAAGAAACTGGCACTTCCTCGCGATTATTTCAAATTTGGAGAAGCCAAGAAACGAAAAATGAAATTCAAAAAAATGGTGCGAAATTCCATTATGTGAAAAACGAGAACAAAATTACTGTTAGTTTTGAAGATCTTAATTTATCTCATCCGGACGAATTTCCAAAACTTATAGAGTTGATAAAAGATCATCCGAAAATCTCATTGGTAGATTCTATCTATTTTTCATTTAGCTCAGAGGAGTTAAACGAGTCTTCATTCAATATCCATTATTCAGATATTCCCCGCAAGAAGAAAGGACTTATTCATAAGAGCTATCAATTTCTTCTACCCAAGGGATGGAGAAATATCAAATACCTCACTGTACTACTGTATGATATATTTGGAAATGCCTATACTCAATTCTATAATACAGAAACTTAATGATAATGGTTCGGATTAAAAATGCGGATAATATCTTCTTCTGCAAATGTTCCTTCATAAGATTCTTCAATGATCACCCACTTGTCAGTAGGATTGAACACACTATGCATTTTTCCCCTGTCTGTATGAAAAATGTCTCCCGGTTTGACTGAATAATATACTTGAGAATTCGCGATGATGATTGGATAGCCCTCTAGAATTCGCCATTCTTCCGTTCTCTTTGTATGTTTTTGGATACTTATGCCCAGATTAGGTCGAATATAGATAATATTTCTCGTGGGATAGGTGAATTTAATCGAATACCATTTTGGAAGTATATCGATGTACCCTTTAGGTACATTGTGGACCATTTCGAATTCTTTAGGATTTATTACATCAGGAGGGTGTTTTTCATACCGATACGGATCAAATAGAATGAAATGCTTGCTATAATCATGGGAGAAGGTAAGGAGAAATGGATGATCAGATAGATTGACGACCATATAAGCTTGGTTAAACGGAATAATAAGGGGATTAACATCCGTTGTTAGCTTGTGTAGCGAAATTGAATTTCCCTGGATGATCAAAAATTCTGAGTTAGAGAGATACCCTTTCGAATCTAGGTTTATTCGCATTTTTGTATCAGTATTTTGGTATAATTTAGTTCCTCGACTCGATTTTAAGATCAATTCGTACCCCATGAGGTGTCATAAGATGCAGAATGTTAAAATGTTCCTAAGCAAGATCTTTATCCAACGGAAAACGATTAATTTTTATTACAACAGTTCCAACATAATACCAA
This sequence comes from Promethearchaeota archaeon, assembly GCA_016933055.1. Lineage (GTDB taxonomy): Archaea > Asgardarchaeota > Lokiarchaeia > Sigyniarchaeales > Promethearchaeaceae > AMARA-1. The sequence goes on from JAFGBS010000002.1 coordinate 41,826, forward strand.
TGTTTAGGTGAATAAAATGGCTAAGGATAAGATTCTTGGAGTAATTCTACTCGCCCTTGGAGTGTTAATTTTTGTGTTTTATACATTAATTGGTCCCGTTGACTTGATACTTGAGAGTCTCGGATCTGATGCAATGGCTTGGCTGAGAAATGTTCCCGGATTTAACTGGAAATATTCAGTAATGGTCCCGATGTTTATCGTCGTATTATTGGTTTGTGTGGTAATGGTTTGGATTGGTTATTCGATGATCACAACCCCACCTCCCGTTCCATTAGAGGAATTAGAAGAAGAACTTGAGCGAGAAGAAGAAGCTTCAAAATAAGAACACAATTTTTTTTCTATCATTTTTAAATCAAGTACGATCTTTTGCACAATGTCTGGAATTTATGCTACGACAAGACCAACCCAAAAGTACCGCATCATAACAAAATATTATCTATTTTCCCCTTTCTTTCCTACTTTATCTATTCGTGCGGGATCGCTATGCGCAAAATTTAAATCGAATGTACAATAAATGCTTTTCAATTTCATCTTTATAGGTTAGTATTTAGAAACCTAGGAATACTGAGACATCTTTATAAAGAGATTGATTCCCAGCTATTCAGGATGGATACGATCACTCAGGGAAAAAGTGTTACTGTGTGACACCGTTTCCACGCATATCCGTTATCAACGCAGGTGCTGGATATACATATATATCACAAATCTGCGCCACGACTGTGGAATACTGATTCGGACCCTCAATCTACAGATTGAATAGATGACCTCATGAATCTAGCTAAGAAACTAAAACAGAGCCAAATATCATGCCAAATTTCGGATACTCTATCACTGGACTCGATAAGGATAAAACAGCCATAGCCAGCGGTAGGGATATTAAAGTTAGCCCAAAAAATACAAGAGAAGTTACTAATACTATCAAGGGTATGTATTTAGAACAAGCAAAACGTTTCCTTGAAGAAGTAATCTTCATGAGACAACCAGTTCCTTTCAAACGTCACAATAAAAAAGTTGGACATCGAAAAGGCTTAAAGCAATACAAATGGGCTTCCGGGCGATATCCTGAGAAATCTGCACGAATTGTATATGAAGTATTATCGAACGCAGAAGCAAATGCTGAATATAAAGGATTGGATACCGAGAGATGTCGTATCATTCACGCTGCAGTGATGAAGGGGCGATCCATTAAGAGATATATCGAACGCGCACATGGAAGAAGTACACCTTACTTTGATACCCTTGTACATATTGAAATTGTACTATTGGAGGAATAAAGAATTATGCCATTAAAACGAGCATTCGTGCAACGCGGAATTCAATTAATGCAAATCGATGAATATCTAGCTGAATTATTGGATAACTCAGGTTATGCGGGAGTTGAATTACAAAAGCGCTATCCATTAGGTTACCAAATCACTATAAAGACCGCACGACCAGGTCTTGTAATAGGTCGAAAAGGAGTACGTATTCGAGAGATCGGAGAAAAATTAACAGAATTATTCGGTCTTGAAAATCCTCAAATAGATGTAGAAGCAGTTGAAAATCCAGAATTAAATTCACAAATCATGGCGGAAGCAATTGCTTTCGGTATCCGAAAAGGACAGAACTACCGAAGAACCGCTTATAACATCATGCGTCGAATTATACGAGCCGGAGCTCGAGGAGTGGAAGTGAAAATTTCCGGTAAATCCACATCTCAGCGCGCTAGAACGCAAATATTTCGGGCGGGTATCATTTCGAAATGCGGAGCTCCTGCAATTGAAGGTGTAGACAAAGGAGTAGCTCAAGTTGTATTGAAATCGGGTACAATCGGAATTGTTGTAAAAATTATGCCGTTAGACTATCAGCTTCCCGATGAGATCATTCTAAAAGATCCTGAACTAAAAGCTCGTCTAGAAAAATACCGAAAGAAACAAGCATTAGAGGAAGAAGTGGAAGGAGGAGATCCGTTGATAGACAAGGATTCCAAGAAAGTTGTACTAGATGCAGGAGATGAGGAAGATGAAGAAGATTTCTTTGATGATGTTGAAGAAGATATTGAAGATATCGAAGTTGAAGAAGCGATAGAAGAGGAAGAAGAAACAATCGAAGAGATACAACCGAAAGAAGAACCACCACAAAAAGATAAGAAAAAGCGAACTCGAAGAAATCGTACAACAAAGAAAAAAAATGAGGACAAGGAGGAGTAATCATGCCTAAATCCGATTCTATTAAAGATTTACGGAAATTAAGTAAAATTGAGCGACAAAAACGCTTGGAAGATTTACGTGATGAATTATTATTACTGAAATCAAAAAATTCCATGGGTGGAGCGTTAGATAACCCCTCCCGTATTAGATTGGTAAAAAAGGAAATTGCACGACTCAAAACCATTGAGAATGAAGAAATTTTAGGAATAAATCAATAATAGATGAAATTAATGCACAACATCAGTCAAGATCCTATGTATTTCATCTATCGGGATATGATAGGCTTGGAAGCATGGATCAAACATAAATTCAACACAAAACCGCAGGAATTCATCCCGATCGGGAAAGTAATTGATGAGACCTATAACCTTATCATTACCAGTAAAATGGAGAATCCTGCACACTATCATCAAGATGAAAAGAAATATGTTAAAAAAAATTACATATTTCGGTTTAAAGTACCAAAATACGCCAACGGGCACATTATTATGGAAGTAGATGGAGAAAAACTCCTAAAACGACCAGAAAATCGAATAAAACAAATCAGAAAAATACGATATGTGAAAACCAATGAGTAACACATCAAAAATTGGGATTCCTGGTGTAACCGAACCCAGCAAGAAATGTGATGATCCCCACTGTCCATTCCATGGAAATCTTAAAACACATGGGCGAATCTTTACTGGAACAGTGATAAAAAATCGAATGACAAAAGCAATCACCGTACAGATCGATTACAACAAATTCAATGACAAATATCAACGATATGAACGGAGAAATACCAAAACCAGTGTACATCTCCCACCGTGTATTGACGTTGTTCCCGGAGATGTCGTTCGGTTCATGCAATGTCGAAAAATAAGTAAAACCATTTCATCTGTGGTTATCCAAAAATTACAATAGGGGTATGAAGGATGGGAAAGAAGAGGAAAATTGGAAAGAAAGGAAGTATTTTCCGAAAGAAGATTACACGAGGATTACCTGTTGGGGCTCAAGTAAGAATTGCGGATAATAGTGGAGCAAAAATCGTAGAGATCATTAGTGTGCTTCACTTAAAAACACGATTGAATCGACTTCCATCTGCAGCTGTCGGGGATGCGGTGGTAGTTAGTGTAAAGAAAGGGACTCCCGAAATGCGTAAAAAGATAATGCGTGCAGTAATTGTACGTCAAAAACAATTAATCCATCGGGTAGATGGAACGAGAATAATGTTCGAAGACAATGCCGCGGTGATAATTTCTCCAGATGGAGAACCCAAGGGATCGGATATTCGCGGACCCATCGCACGGGAAGCTGCTGAATTGTACCCCCGAGTGGCTAGTGTAGCAAGTCAGATAATCTAAAGAGGAAAACAGAAATGAAAGTAAAGTCAAAAAAACCAAAAAAACAACGTTTAGCTCTTCACACAATCAAACAACACCAAACATCTAAACTGTTCATGGTTCGATTAGATGAACCCCTACAGGAAGAATGGGGTATCAAACGAATGCCGTTACGTAAGGATGACGAAGTACGTGTCATTAAAAACGAAATGGTTGATGTTGAGGGGAAAGTCTTAAGTTTGAATAGACGGACCCGTACCATCCAAATTGAAGAGTGTACTCTTGAGAAAAAAAGCGGTGCTACCTATTACATTCCAATCTCCCCTTCAAATGTTATATTAACAAAATTTGGTGGAAAAAAAATGGACTCATGGCGTCAGAAAATTATCGATCGGAAACAAAAATTGGAAATCGAAGTCGATGCAAAGAAAAAGATTTCGGAAAAAAAGGGGGGTAAATAGAAATGGGATCGAAAGGCAATAAACGACATGTTAAACGGCTTAATACTCCGAAAAATATGCCGATCGAAAAAAAAGCAGCAAAATATTTCTATAATACCCGAGCAGGACCTCATCCGAAACGGAATTCTATTCCTTTGGGGTCGCTATTAAGAGATGTACTCAAAGTTGTGGATACCCATAATGAAGCACGAAAAATACTCAACATGCGAAAAATCTTAGTGGATGGAATAATTCGTACCGATTCGCGGTTTCCAGTGGGATTAATGGATGTGGTAGAAATCCCAGATTTAGAAAAAACCTATAGGATTTTACCTAAATGGAAAAAGGGATTGGTCCCCTATGAATTAGAGAAGAACGAAAGTTCCTTCAAATTGTGTCGGATTGAAAATAAGAGTATCGTGAAAAATGGAAATATACAATTGAATTTACATGATGGAAGAAATATTCACATTCCCGTAAAAGACCCCAAAAAACCGAAGGAAGACATATATAAAACGATGGGAGTTTTAAAAATAAAAATACCCAGTCAAGAGATAGTCGATTATTATCCCCTGAAAGAAAATTCCCCAATTCTGGTAATGAGAGGAAAGAACCTCGGAATGAATGGGATTGTGACAAAAATCGAAAAACGATATGGTCCTAATGCAAGCATAGTTACCATTAAAACACCCCAAGAGGAAACCCACGAAACGGCATATGCATATTCATTCGTGGTAGGAAAAATAAAACCCGCAATCAAATTGGAATAGTGATCATTCATGGCAAAGAAAAAGCAAGTAGCGGAATATGAACAAGATTGGAAATCAAACCCTTTTCGTCAACCGAAAATCGAAAAAATAGTGGTTAATATCTGTGTAGGCCAAGGTGGAGAGGAATTGAATAAAGCAAAACGCATCTTGGAATTACTCACTAAAAGTAAATCAGTTACAGTGCAAGCGAAAAAAAATGTCAAAGAGTGGGGGATTCGTAAAGGGCAATCTATCGCAGTGAAATCCACTTTACGAGGAGACAAGGCCCATCAATTCCTAAAACGGGTTTTATTTATCTATGATAATCGTATACTACGGACAGCATTTGATAATTTTGGGAATTTTTCTATCGGTGTGGATGAACATATCAAACTTCCAGACACTAAATATATTCCCGAGTTAGGAATCACTGGATTTGATGTCTCTGTACGTCTGACCCGTCCAGGATATCGTGTAAAAATCCGAAGGAAACAACGTTCAAAAATTCCCCGACATCACTATGTAAATCGCTATGAAGCCATGGAATTTATGAAGCAATTATTTAAAGTGGAAGTTGTGGATGTAATGGAGGAAAGATTCTATTAAAGGTGTTATTATGAGTTCACAGAAAAAATCAAAAAAACGATCATCAAAAGGAACCCGATTTTGCAGAAGATGTGGTACCAATAAAGCGATTATTCGATCGTATGGTTTAATGATCTGCCGTCGCTGCTTTCGGGAAACGGCCAATAAAATTGGATTTAAAAAATATGATTAGGAGAGAAAAAAAGTGTTACATGATCCATTAGCAGATTGTTTCTCAAACATAAAGAACGCAGAACATGCTGGTAAACGTTATGTAATTGTGAGACCTGCATCAAAAACTATAGGTATCTGTTTAAGGATACTCCAAGCAAATGGCTATATCGGGGAATTCGAATTCATCGATGATGGTCGAACCGGAAAATTTAGATTGGAACTACTTGGAAGAATCAATAAATGTGGAGTTATTAAACCACGACAACCCGTTAAGGTAACTCGATTCGAATTTATGGAGAAAAGATTCCTACCCTCTGTAAATTTTGGATTACTTATCATATCTACATCTAAGGGTGTAATGACTCATACGGAAGCGAAAAGGAGAAATTTAGGTGGACGCCTGTTGGCGTATGCCTATTAATCAAATGGAGTGGGATAATAAATGGTAAAATCATTCAAATCAGAAATTGTTGTTGAAATCCCAGAAGATATTACCTTCTTAATTGAGGGAAAGAAAATAACAATTGAGGGAAAGAAGGGTAAAATTGTAAAAGATTTTTCCCATATGAAGAGAGTGGATATAAAATACACTGATAAAAAAGTAATCCTCTCAAGTTTTTTCCCAAGAAAATCGACCGAGGCTAAAATGGGAACTCTCCGAAGTGTTATTACAAATGCTATTGAGGGTGTTTCCAAAGGATATACCTACAAAATGAAAATTGCGTATTCCCACTTTCCAATTACTGTGGATACGGATGGAAAAAAAATCCTTGTTAAAAATTTTATTGGAGAACGTAGCCCACGTATTACTTACAAAGCAGGCTCCCATCCAATTGAAGTGAAATCCACAAAAGAAGATGTAGTAATAACCGGCATTGATAAAGAAGAAGTGGGACAAACTGCTGCTAATATTCAAAAAATATGTCGTATCCGTCAAAAAGACAAACGAATATTCCAAGATGGAATTTATTTATATGAAAAGCATCTTGGAGATGAAATCTTCTGGAAATTGAAAGTATAAGGATGGTATAATTATGACAAATACAGAAACAAAAAGGTTACTTAAAGAACGAGAAAATATCCAGAAAAAGAAGCCTTCCTTTAAGAGAATTGAATCCTGGCGGTATAAGCGGGTTCATGGGGGATGGCGTGCAGCAAAAGGAATTGATTCCAAAACTCGTCAAAAACTGAAAAGTGGAGTGAAAAGTCCCAATGTTGGATATCGTTCTCCCAAAAAAGTAAGGGGATTGCATCCATCAGGATTGATCGAAGTACATCTTACTCACATTGAGGAACTCGAGAATCTTGATCCAAAAGTCCATGGGATAAAAATTTCCTCCAGAATTGGAATAAAAAAACGATTAAAGCTAGTAGAAGATATTCAAGCAAAAGGATTTAAAGTATTGAATTTAGGGATTCCCTACGTTGAGCTCCTCCAAATTAAAGAGGAACCTGAAGAAAAGAAGAAAAAGAAGAAAGCGAAAAAGAAGTCTTCCAGAAAAAAGAAATCAAGTAAAAAAAGTACGAGTAAAAAGTAAGTGAAATAAAATGAACGTAACAGCTCAAAAGCGTATGGCTGCTGAAATCCTAAAATGTGGAAAGAATCGGATCTTCATCGATCCCGAATATGTAGATGATGTAATAATGGCGATCACACGGGAAGACATCCGGAATTTGATCCAACAAGGGATTATTCAAAAGCGTCAGAAAATCGGAATAAGTAAATACCGTAATAATCTGAGAAAAGAACGCAAGAAAAGGGGAAGAGCTCGCGGATATGGAAAAAGGAAGGGAGTGACCACTGCACGGAATCCAAGTAAACGTGCATGGATCAATACCATTCGACCCTTACGGAGAGAATTAAAAGAATTAAGAGATACCGGCAAAATTGAAAAAAGTGTATACCGAAAAATGTATCTTCGAGCTAAAGGAGGATCTTTTAAATCTGTAGCAACCCTTCGCCGGTATTTACAGGAGCAGAAGCTCATTAAAAAATAGAAGTGAGAATTATGGCAGGTCCACGATATCGAGTATCAATGCGCAGACGGAGAGAAGGTAAAACCAATTATCAATCACGGTTAAAATTAGTGTTATCAGGAAAACCGCGATTAGTAGTACGTGCAAGTATCCATTCCATAATAGTGCAAGTGGTCGAAGCACGCTTGAAAGGAGATAAAGTGCTTGTAAGTGCGCATTCCAGCCAACTAGTAAAATATGGATGGAAGTATAATTCAGGTAATATCCCTTCAGCTTATCTGGTGGGATATTTATGTGGTTTACGCGCAAAAGATAAAAAAATAAAAGAATGTGTTCTGGATTTGGGAATACTAGTTCATAAACACCGAGTATATGCAGCATTCAAAGGTTTTTTGGATGGAGGAATAGAAGTCCCTCATGGGGATTCTGTATTCAAGAAACTAAACTTGGAATCCCGAATCAATGGTACACACATAAAAGATTATGCAATATTAATTCAAAAGAAGGATAAAAAGAAATACGAGCGAGAATTCTCAGCTTACTTAAAAAATGGATTAGATCCAAGTAAAATTACTGAGGATTTCGATAAAATTAAAAATTCAATAACGAAGAAACTATAAAAAAGGTAAGTATATGTCTTCCAATACAGAAAATCGATCCGAACCACGAAGGGGGAGGGATCGGAGAGTACGACGCAGACCACAACCCCCCGAATGGATTCCTCGTACATCATTAGGTGAAGCAGTGAAGAATGGGTTGATCACGACCATAGAAGAAATCTTTCAGAATAATTATAAGGTTCGAGAAAAAGAGATCTTTGATATGTTGCTTCCTAATATGAAAGAGGAAGTTGTAGATATTAACATGGTCCAAAAGCAGACGGATGCTGGTCAACAATCTAAGTTTAAGGCAACTGTTTGCGTAGGAAATGATGAAGGGTATGTTGGGATCGGATCGATTAAACATAAAGAAGTCGGTCCAGCAATTCGGAAAAGCATCAATCGGGCAAAACTAAATATTATCCCAGTAAAACGAGGATGTGGTAGCTGGGAATGTAACTGTGGAGATAATCACAGTGTGGCATACAATTCTGAGGGAAAGATGGGAAGCGTAAAAGTTAGATTGACGCCAGCCCCCAAGGGAACGGGGTTAGTATGTTCCGATGCAGCAAAAATACCATTACGACTTGCTGGTATCAAAGATTGTTTCGTTTATATAAAAGGCAATTCAAAGAACGCAGAAAATACCGCAAAAGCTGTGATTAATGCTTTAAAAAATGCATATAACACAATGGCTCCATCAGAATGGGGTCGGTAATAAAAATAACCACAGGGTGTAAAAAATGGCAAAGGAGAAAGGTAGTACTAAAACAGAAAATAAACTCATGCTTGTGATTCGGGTTCGAGGAGCTCCTCACATGAACTATAAGATTCATGATACACTGAAAATGTTGCGATTAAACAAAGTTAATCATGCATCGTTAGTATTTGCTGATAAAAGTATGATGGGGATGTTGCGAAGAGCGAAAGATTACATTGCATATGGTGAGGTAGATAAAGAAACTGTACTTAAACTCCTCAACAACCGTGCTTTAGTTAAAGGTAATCTCCCACTCACAGACAAACATATCAAAAAGCATTCGAAATTTACCAGTGTTAAGGCATTTGCAGATGCTTTAATTAGTGGTGAGGTAAAATTAAATGATATTAATGAATTGAAACCTGTATTTAGATTACACCCTCCCATTGGAGGACATCGTGGAACTGTGAAAAAACATTATCACGCGGGAGGAACACTTGGGCATGTTGGAGAATTTATCAATGTGCTTGCAAGTAAAATGATATAGGAGAGTTAACATCATGACAATGAAATTTAAAAAACATGTGAACAAATACCGAGGAAAACGAACTCATGGATTCGGAAGACAACAAGGTCGAAGAAAAACCGGACGAAAGCACGGACATGGGTTAACCACAGGATGGCAAAAGGGACAAAAATCCTATATGGTTAAACAAAAATCGTTAGGATTTCCCACTCAAAAATATGGTAAGAAAATCAAGCGTAGTCCATGGAAATTCGGAAAACATGGATTCTCACGACCACAAACCCAAGTGAGAATCTACAGGAAGAACTTCATTAATATCGGTTCCCTAAATGCAAAATTGGATGGATGGGTAAAGGAGGATCTGGCACAGAAGTCTGGTGACACCTATTCCGTAGATTTAGATAACTTAAATATTCAAAAAATACTCGCAAAGGGTTCGATAACAAAAAAAGTTCAAGTACGAGTTAGGTCAATCAGTGAATATGCGAAAGAAGAAATTGAAAAAGCAGGAGGAAAAGTTTTCCTCATTGAATCATGATATTTTTATTTTTTATTTTTATTCTTTAACGCTAATTCTGTAAAACCCGCTGCTTGCATTAAACTTCCTTCAATTTCTACTTCTTTAGCTACTCTCGAGGTATCAAGCAAAACTTTTTGGTGTTTGAAATATACGGAAGAATACAAAGCTCCATATGCTTTTCCTCCACCTAAATACACTAAAGTTCGATAAATAAAGTTACCTGAGACCCCATCCGGTGCCAAAAGAAAATTACCCTTTTTCACGGCGTTCTCAATTAAAATTTGATCATTTGAGATTTGGTATTTAGTAGGCGAGTCATTTTCGAAATATGTTACTAAAAGCTCGGCAGTTTCTAATGTTTCATCCACATATTTGTTTCTACCTATATCTCCTAATCTTCCACCACTCATCACGGATAAATGGGGTTCAATTCCTAATTCTGTTAATATGAGTGCAGCATTATTCAAAATGTATTTCTTTTTTTCAAAATTTGTTGCTTCATCGATTCCTACGGGAGCAAATAGAAATTGCAAATTATCAGAAGTTTCCATTAACGCGATCCGTGAAATTCGTAAGACATCATATATATCAGTCCGTAAGGATGTTAACATCAGCTTTAAAAACCCCAGAAAACGGGCTGCTGATATTGCACCCCGTATTCCTGAAAATTGATGAATCCATTTTTCTAATTTGGGATTCTTCACGATATCTGCTATAGGTTTAGAAGTAACTAATTCGACGATTAAATCAAAAAACACTATGCTGAGAATTATCCGCTCGGGATGATAGCATACTATTTTATATACTCCACCAGTTTTACGAATTTCTTCCGTTTTTTCATACACTATACGGATAATCTGGTAAATATGCTCGAGATATTCGTTAACCTTTACTATAGTTTCTCCTTTAAGTGCATCCGCTGGTTTCAGAGAATCATCGGTTTCAAATTCCAGTTCTCCTTGTGTAAGCGAAATATTTCCTATTTCCCTTTCTATTTTAAGATCATACCCCTTAATCTCAGAGTCTTTCTTATTATTTGGATAGGAATCATATCCACCAACCAGAACAATAAGATTCTTATATTTTTTCGCAAATGTCTCGCAAACAGTTTGTATCTTCTGGTTTTGATCCTTCTCTTCTCCTAAACCTATTAATATATTAAATTGATGTCCTTTGATATTTTGTTCTATTATATCTAATATGTTTTTTTTCAATCTAGTTCCTCCAGATCGCTCTAAGTTATTATAAATATTAAGATTAGAAATTGAATAATGTTATATAACGCATGGGCAGTGATTGCACTAATAAGATTCTTTCTCCAAATAAAGAGAAATCCTAGTATCAGCGATAAACTGAAATAAGGAAAGAAAGTAAAAAAGAGTAATGGTGGGGAGATCACAAAGGGGTAAATGTGAAAGGCAGAAAAATAAATTGCAGTTATTACTAGTGCCATTAGTTTTCCCACTTGAGGATTTTTAAAGGAATTTTGAAAACCTTTTTGAGTAAATCCTCGAAATAATACTTCTTCAGAGGGAGCTATCGAAAAAATCATAAGTAAGGAGTATATTATAATAAGCGGAATAGTGCTTGGGAAAGCCACTGAGATATTTTCAACATCTGTGTTTAGTATTTCTTGAGCCGGGATACCAAAAATAAATTGGGTAAGGTATGCAGAGAGCCATTGAACTCCATAAACTAAACCCGTCATTATTAAAGAAAATCCAGCTCCAATTCCAATTTCCTTGAACCACTCGGAAGTAGTTAACCCAAATGGTATGCCTATTGATCTCCAGCGTTCTTTTTTAGATGCATTTTGAGGGAAAAATGGTGCTGTAAATAAAAAGGGAATTAGCAGAAAAACTAGTTGTGTACTGAATTCTATTATAGTAATGGCTAAAATATGTTCATCTAAAAATGCATTAACATCAAGATTGGTAATGTCCTCAATAACCAAAACCATATACACAAGTAAAATCACCACTGATAGTATCAATTTAGCCAATACTGCCAATATGGGAACACCCAGAGCCGCACCCCACTTCCAAGGTTTTCGAGCTCGATAAGAGGGATGATATTTCGGTATCGATTGGGGATCATATTCTTGCTTGTGAGGAGGAGGAGGTCTGTTTGGTGTAACGCTATACAAGCTATCGATCTCTTCAGAGGTTAAAGGAATATTCATCCATTCTTCTATTTTCTCTTTAGGTATAAATTTTATCAAGTATGTCCCACAAGACATGCAATATCTCATATCTGAGCTCCACTCTAACGGTTTACCACAACCTGGGCAATATCTTAAAATCGCATGTTTTGAATTGGATGAATCGTTCATTGGTGGATACCCTTGTAATTGGGATATAGAAGCAATATTACTTGATAAGGTTGATTATGTCGTTTTATCAGAGAAAATAATGGGAATTTCTTTGACTTGAGTTTTCTTTTGAAGAATATACGCTTTCATCTGAACGGTTTGGTTCCCAAATATCACCCAGACAAGATAGGGATATAATTTTCCTATGTGTTGAATCGTGACTCTATCATATGTTGAAACATATGCATCATCTGGGTGAGAATGGAAAATTCCAATGAGAAGTAATTTTTTTTTGTCGTAGGCAATACACTGATGGAACAATTCCATTTCGTCGATCTGAAATTCAACTGATGAATGAATGACATTATGGAGTTCAACTACTGCTTCTGCGTAATAAGTATCATCGTCTGAACTATCTTTTCTTCCGAACAGAGCAGCACAAGATTCTTGGGGATAGTGAGACCTTGAAATGTGCATAAGTTTCATTTGCAAATCACGGGAAATATTTAATTGTCCCATTAAGTAATCAACACGCTAGATTTTTGAATAGGAATTATGGTAATTTAATTAGGAATTTTGCGAATTTATATTGCAATATCAAATAGGGTAGGGAGAGAGTAATGTGACACCACGGATGGATTCTCTGATCAAATCCACAATACTGAAATTTACGGCTACAACTCCACAAGTAAGTCTAGAGAAAATTGCCGCACTGCTTGATATGAAGCTGGAAATACTCATCTTTACTTTAGAACGCATGATTTATACAGGATATATCCAAGGAACCATTGACAACGCTAATCAGATGTTCATATCGACCACCGTTCAATCTTCTCACCAAACTGAACCACCTCGTTCATTACCGGGGCCTACAAATCAATATAACAATGGTCAAACAGAATTCATTAAAGTTAAAACTAGTGAAGTGTCACAAGAAGATTTTATTAAAATGGAAATCCAGCTCGGATATTTAGGAAGTCATGTGCGTTTCACCGTGAAGATAACTAATAAAAGTGATTTTCCCATCACCGAAATTGAACTAACATTGGAATTTTCAAAACCTCTTGAAGTGTTTCGTGTATCTCCAAAACTCGAATATGTCAAACATGGGAAGGGAATAGTTGCACTATTTCCCTTAATACAAGAAAAACGCAGTTTTGAAAGCACATTTTACTTAAATCCAGATACTCTCGGAAAGGGAAAGATTGGGGGACAACTCAAATTTGTAAATTATAAGGACTATGTAAGATTATTTAAAATTGAGGATCTGGAATATAATTTAACAATTCCCGAAATACAGCCCATGCAAATACCTACTGAACTGATTGAACAATTTAATGAGTCTGATCAAATGAAAAGGGACATTCGTTCCTACGGATTACCAGAAAAACTACTTCCGACAACCGCATTTAATCACATCACTCAAATTATACGATCCAAAAATTTCCAACTACTCACCAAAGTAGATGAAGAAGACCGAAAAATCGCCTGGTTTTTTGGGGTAACGGAAGAAATGCATTAAGAAATTTTGGTCGTAGGTCAAATTGTTAATAATAAAATCGAGTTTTTTGCATCAAGCACCAACGAACAGATCCTATCCGCATTATTGACGGCATTTTCACTGGACTTAAAAAGAAGGATCTTGATATCGAATGTAGTTCGAAGTGAAAAGGAAATATTTGAGTTGTTTTGCGCAGAATGCGGGGCTGTTTTGCCCTACTTTCCCAAACCAGGGGAATCAATCCAGTGTAAATATTGTAACACGCCGAATCTAGTTCGATAATCACTAATGGGTAAAATAGCAATATAATCCATTTTTCTGAGATTTTTGCATTTTTACATAACCATATCGTTCAAACTGCATGATAGTACCAGGCTTTACCGTTTTAATGGTATTTTCAGCCTTTCCATGAGTAATAACTCCCGTTGGTTTCAATACGTGCACCTTGACATTGGATTCATATGGTACCCATTGGATCTTTCGGATAGAAGGTTCTACTTTTTCGGTTAGGAATCTAGCTTCGAACTTTTTTGGATGGACAGATTGGATCTCTACTGTGAATAAGTCTTTTAATCGAAATCGCGTCCCTTCCGAAAATTTGGGATATCTTACTTTAGTCTCCTTCCGAGACATCTGTATTTTCGTGTCTAATCGGGAAATGTATACGGATGCTTTATGATCTTTGGTTTTTAACTCAATTAATCGAGTACCTCGTTCTTCATAACTGGGATGGAGTGAGGGAGTAGATACATATCGCTCTTTTGGAAGATTAATTATATCCAATTTAACAGGATCTTCTACAAACCAATATCGATTGGCATCTGAATCAATCAATTTTGTATTTTTTGCGTAAATCCATTTTTCGGAAAAACTAATTCCGCTTTGGGACATTCCCAAGTCCAACAAGGACTCACGCAATGCATCTGGTTGGATTCCTCTTGCTTCAAGTGATTGTAATGACCAAGTTCGGGGATCCTTCCAACTTTCATATTCCCCCGTGTTAATCTTCTGCCGAGCCAGTGTTTTACTCAGTATGAATTCGTTACTAAATCGCATTCTTCCGTACAATAAAATAGCTGCAGGTTCCCAGCCCATTAAATCCCAAATATAATGTTCCATGAATCCTTCTTTCTGCAAATCTGCCCCCCGGATTATATGAGTTACTCCCAATTCATGATCATCAATACCCCAGGAAAAATCCAAAATTGGCCATACTCTATATTTGGTTCCAATTCGGGGATGCTCTGCATCAGATATACGCATTATAACATGATCACGTAATGCAGGATCCTTTTGATCCATCCCTGTATTTATCCGTACTACGGCTTCTCTTTCCTCGTAAGATCCATCTAACATGTTTTTCCAGCGATCTAAATGAACATCTATGGACAATTCTTTGCATGGACACGGTTTCCCTACCTTTTTGTACTTCTCCCGAAACACAGTTGCGTCACAAGTACATACATACGCTTCCCCCTTCTGGATGAGATCTTGTGCATAATTCTGATATATCTTTACCCGATCGCTTTTGTATATTACGTTGTTTTTATCATAATCTATTCCAAGCCATTCCAAGCCTTCTCGAATCAAATCGTATGCTTCAGGTATAATGTATTTTGCATTAGGATCGTTTTCAATAGCATCTTTAGTGGCTCCAATTGTGTCATCGTATACTAAGAGAAGTCGTCCATTATAGCGTTTTACATATTCATCATTTAATACAAGCATTCGGGCATTCCCAATATGTAATGCTCCACTTGGATAAGGAGCTAAACGCATAACCACTTTCTTGGCGTTTGTTACATTGGGTAATTCCGGTAGTTCTTTTATTTCTGGTTCACTTTTTTTCTGTTCTAATGCTTCAGGTTCAAGATGTTGAAGTTTTGTAAGTTGTGCGGATTTATCCCATGAGTTTACTTCTAGTACGATTTTATCAATATGGGATTTTATCTCTTCAGACCTTGACCGATATTCGGGAAAATCTCTCATAATTTTACCAATTACGGCATTGGACCTAGCTTCTCCATATTTCACTGCATTTTTGAGTGCTTCGATTAGTATGCATTTCTCTACTTCATCCATATTCTCTCAAATACTGCCGATAAGAAAAAATTTATTTTAATACGAATAAGATAAGACTGGTTAAGATTTCAATGAATATTATTAAAAAATTATCAAATGAAATGCATGCAAGCAAAACGATAAAACCCAGTTTTAAATTAGTTCATCTTCTCCTTAGTCTTGTCATTTTTCAACAGGAGACTCAAGGTATTGGTCGTTATCGATTGGAAAACGAATTATGTCTTTCAGAGGGAAAGGTCAGATCCCTCTTAAAGCACATGAAACAAAAACATTTGATAGAAGTGGACAACAAATTAAATGTACATGTCCTAACTGAAAAAGGATATTCCACTTTAATTGATATCACAAAGATCCTAACTCCTCCGAAAGAACCCAATTTTGAGATTACTCAAATAGTGATCGGAGATTTTGTCAGATACAGTATTGTGCATAATGGTAGATCACGGTTAAAAACAGGATTAGAACAAAGGGATGAAGCCATAAAAATTGGGGGATCGGGAGCTACTTGTTTAATCATGAAAAATGGAGAATTCTTTTTTCCACCTACTCCCACTATGCAAAATACCTCAATTCCTGTTGCTATTGACCCTAATAATTTGAATTATCCATTTTCTGAGTCAGATGTTTTGGTCTTAGGAACCGGAAAGTCACAATATCTTGCCAATTTAGCTGCTATCGCAGCAGCCTTAAGTTTAGCCCACCATGTATAGTACCAAAATTATTTAAATTTTCATCGATTATATTTGCTGTATCTCGCATATGTGAAAAAAAATGGTTGCGCCTGTCAATTATTCTATAAATAAGAAATTTCTAAATTCGGTCAATTTGACCACAGCAACCATAACTACTACTATTTAGTGGGTAACTCTCATACTTACTCTGACAGGCGTGAGATCGAGAGAGAGAGTTAATCTTTTATTAAAAAATACGATGATGATAATTATAAAAATATTTTCTTGGTAAAGGCAACATGTGTACAGTAGAGATTAAATATTTTAAGAGATGTAGGCAAATAGGGTGACTAGATAATTTTAAATACATATTTTGAATATTTTCCTATAAGATTAGAAATATTCACTTGTTGTGATCTAAGCTTTTATGAATGACGAAATTTTGTAGTTGATTATATGAAGATACTAATGATCCATTCCGATGGAGCCTTTATGGAAAAAAAAATGAAAGCTACATCCAGTCCTCAAGATTTTAAGGAAAAAGACTTGAAAATTGATGGATTGGTGCTATTTGCTTTCGTATCTGTGGAAGATCAGGATATTTTTGATACGTCTGTTATTGCAAAACAAGGAGCCAATGTTATTGAAGATGCAATAGAGCTGATAGAGGGTTTCCCCGATAAGATCGAGGAACATAATAAAGAAATTCGTGAATTCAATGAAAAACTCGAAAAACGCAGGAAACTTGCAAAAGATAATCCTAAAATCCCTACTCCCACGGAAAGTCTGAAATCCGAGAAAAAGCTTATCATGGATCGAAAATTTTACACAGTTGATTCCATTTTGGTATACCCTTGGGCACATTTGAGTCGATTCTTAAGTCAAGAAAAAGAGTCCATGGAGGTATGTCCAAAAATAGCATCTATTCTCAGCGATCGAGGATATAAAGCCGATTTTTCTCCATTCGGATGGTATAAATCCTTTAGCTTGAACTGTTTAGGCCATGAAGTCGCGGAAATGTATCGGGATGTGAAATTATCCATCCTCGCAGATGAGGTTCGAGCAAACTCTGTGTTCAAGATACTGACAGAGGACGGTAAAGTATTGCATTTATATGATCCTAAAAAAGACACTAAGAATAAAGATATTGTTCCCGATCGTTATAAAGGAAAGGAATGGAAGTCGTTCCAAGAATTGATCGCTGATGAGGTTCTTGGATCTGGGGCGACACAAAAAAAGGAACCCCCCCACATCAAGATGATGCAGAGTATGGAATTGGCAGATTTTGATGATGCCAGTGATGCAGGGAACCTTCGGTGGTATACAAAAGGAGTGTTGATGAAAAATCTTGTGAAGGATTACTTGGAGAATGTAATGATAGAAAACGGTGCTATCTATGCGGACACACCCGTCATGTACACGGTTAAGAATAAGAAACTTACAGCTCAAACGGCAAGATTCCCTGCAAAAACGTATTGGGTACATTCTGGGAATAATCGTTACTTATTGCGATTTGCGAACGATTTTCTCTTATTTAATATGTTTTCTCAAATGCAAATAAGGGAAGAAAGTTTACCATTGGGTGTATATGAATGGGAGACTTATTCATTCAGACGAGAGCAAAAAGGAGAATTATCCGGTTTAAGAAGACTACGAGCTTTTGTGATGCCAGATCTTCATACATTATGTAAAGATTTACCTCAGTCCGTTAAAGAGTTCAAAAAAGAATTCGAAATGGTACAGAGAATCCTTAAGGACCTTGGAATAAATTCTCACATAGTTTTTAGAGCAACAGAACAATTCTGGGAGGAAAATAACGATTGGATTATTAAGAGCATTAAGGAATGGGGTCAACCTGCAATCTTTGAGTTATGGCCCGAACGTTATTATTACTTCATCTTGAAGTTTGAGTGGCCCGTAATTGATTCTCAAGGCAAATCTGCAACGCTTTCTACCATCCAGATCGATGTAGAATCAAGCCAAGATTATATCGAGCAGTTTGGTGAGAAACGTCAAAAGTATAATATAATATACACATCAAAAGATGGTAGTACGGGTCATCCGATTATTTTACATACCAGCCCCTCTGGGGCGTTCTGCCGAATCATCTGGGCATTGCTGGAATCTAATGAAAAATATAAAGATGAGATAGTTACAGGATTTAAAACATGGCTCTCACCGGTACAAGTGCGAGTTATTCCAATTACGGATAAAGACAAGAGATATGCCGAAAAAATTATGATAAAACTAAATGATGTGAAAATTCGAGCAGATTATGATGATCGGGATGAGAAAATAGGCAAAAAAATACGCTCAGCGGAAGTAGAATGGATCCCATATACAATTATTGTCGGATCAAAGGAACGGCAGAACAATACAATTTCAGTACGGAAACGATTAATCGGTGAAAAACTGGTAGACAATAAGACTAACGAACAAATTCAAGATATAAAATTAGCAGATTTGAAAAAAATTATTAACAAGGAACTTAAGGGTTTCCCACGTAAAGAACTTCCCATACCCTTCCGGTACTACAGTAAAAAAATCAGTTTTCGATAAAATCTGCTGTGTATTTTTATTTTTCATTCTCCTTATTAGCTCTTATGAAAGTTATTTTTCATGAAGATTTTTATAATGTTTATGAATCCGATCCCGCTGCGGCGGCTGGTAGATTAGAGCCTATTGTGCGAAAGATACTTGATGATCCATTCTATCAGCTCATAGAACCAGTACCTGCAAAGAAGGAAGATATTTTACGAGTCCATACTGAACGACATTTTCAACGGATTCAATCAGATGCCTATGTATTTCTCATGGCGATGTTGGCAGCTGGTGGAGCGATTCAAGCCGCAGATATTGCATATACGGAAAAGACAGCAACATTTGGATTAATTCGCCCTCCAGGACATCATGCAAGCCGAGATTCGTGTTGGGGTTTTTGTTTTTTTAATAATATTGCAGTCAGTCTGTTATATTTAATGCAGAAATATCCTATTCATTCTGCATTTATTCTTGATTTTGATCTTCACACCGGAGATGGAAATATTAATATTTTGGAGGGATATCGGGATGTCTACATTCTTAATCCCTATTCCCATGATGAAATCAAATATGTCCGAGAAATTGAGGAAAAATTACTTAGTTTAAAGAATGTTGACATTTTTATTTGCAGTGCTGGGTTTGATAATGCTCAAGGGGATTGGGGAGGAGTATTATCTACGGAATCTTACCATAAAATTGGTATGCTACTTAAGAAATACAGCCAGAAACTGTGTGAAGGTCGTCGTTATGCTTTACTAGAAGGAGGATATAACTATTCATTAATGCCAACCAACTTTGATGGTTTCTGTAAGGGATTTGGATGATTAATCATCCTTTTTTCTGAAATCCAGTGAGATGGAGTTAATGCAATAACGTAATCCACCTTTATTTCGTGGGCCATCATTGAATACATGGCCGAGGTGTGATTTGCAAGAGCCACAAAGAACTTCCGTACGGACCATGCCATGGGACGTATCCCGTTGTTCAACAATGGCATCATCACTCACAGATTCGTAGAATGATGGCCATCCGCTTCCTGATTCGAATTTGGCGTTAGATTTAAACAATGGAGCACCACAAGCACCACATACATATACACCTTTCTCTTTGTTATGTAAAAATTTACCCGTACCAGGGGGTTCGGTCCCTTTTTCACGCAGGACTCTAAATTGTTCAGGGTTGAGGATTTTTCTCCATTCCTCGTCTGATTTTTCTAAGTTTACCTTTGTCATATTAAAATAGTTAAATGAAGGTTACCACTTAAACTTCGCAACTTAAGTTTATGAACTAAGGTGTTTGTTTCATTAATTTAGGTAGGAAATTCCCCGTTTTTCATTTCAAAACAAAATTAATGTGCCTGATATAAATATTCTAAGGTCGAGGTACTAGTATGTACAAGTTAGGTACTTGTAGGATAGCTATCTACTTCAGCCACGAATAGCAGATATGAATCACGATGGATCCATTATCCCCGAAAGAATTAGAAAAACTAAAATATGATTTAAGGAAGTACCCCATTCGTCCACATATCGGAGTTGGTGGATTATTCATACATAAAGGGCATATTCTGCTAATCCAAAGAAAATATGACCCCGGTGCTCATAAGTGGTCTATCCCAGGAGGTCATTTAAAATTAGGGGAAATGTGTAAAGAAGGTGCAGAGCGAGAGTTTATGGAAGAGACTGCTCTTAAAGCAAATGCAAAAGACTTAGCAGGGATTATCGATACGGTAATCTATGATGACCAGCATAAAATAAAATATCATTACGTGTTAATTAATTATTTTATGGAAGTCATCGATGAACGGTTTTCCGATGATAAGAGGATGCCGAAACTGGAAGCACATTCTGATGCGGAGGATATTCAATTTGTTCTCTTAGAGAACATCTCAAAATTGGAAATCACGGGATCATTACGAACCCTTCTGCAAGATCTTTCAATTCTCTAATATTCCATTTTGCTATCCATAGGTTAATTTGGTTTGTGAGATTGATCATGTTGTAATGACGCTCCAGATGAAAAGTGCTAAAGCTGGAAATATAAGTCCCGAAATGGAAAAAATCGCGAAAAATGAAAGCATCGATGTCGAATTGGTAAGGAAAGGTATTGCAAGCGGAAGAATAGTAATTTTCAAGAGTACAACTAGTACCTGTAACCCATTAGGAATTGGAGAAGGGTTATCTGTTAAAATAAATAGCAATATTGGTGCTTCCCAAAAAGTTTTTGACATCCATCAAGAAGTGGAAAAAGCAAAAATTTCAGAACGATATGGAGCAGACACCATTATGGATTTAACATCTGGTCCCACCGAACAAGCTATACGCGAAGTGCGTTCGGCAGTTTTGAAAAATATCACAGTACCTTTAGGGACGGTTCCCATGTACCAAATTGCAGTTCGTGCGATTGAAAAAGCAGGAGGAATCGTTAATATGACGGAAGATGATATGTTCTGCGTTGTGGAAGAACAGGCGAAAGAGGGGGTAGACTTTTTCACCATTCATGCCGGAGTAACAAAAACACTTGCCGAATATATTAAAAAACATCCCCGGTTTATGGGCATAGTAAGTCGTGGAGGAACTATAACCGCAGTTTGGACTTTACAAAACGATCTAGAAAATCCATTCTATTCTAATTTTGATTATTTATTGGAGATGGCTCAAAATTATGATTTTTCCTTATCGTTAGGGGATGGATTCCGCCCTGGTTGCATTTTCGATTCTACCGATTACCCCCAAATCCAAGAACTTCTTACCTTATCTCGATTAGTTAAACGCGCGCATGAAAAGAATGTTCAGATTATTTGTGAAGGTCCCGGACATATACCTGCTCATCAGATCGCAGAGAATATACGATTACAAAAATCCGTTACCGACGGAGCACCTTTTTATGTGTTAGGACCCCTTGTAACGGATATTGCTCCGGGATATGACCATATTGTGGGGGCTATTGGGGGAGTGATTGCAGGTTTGAGTGGAGTAGATTATTTGTGTTATATTACTCCAGCAGAGCATTTAGGACTCCCCACATTGGAAGAGGTGAAAGAAGGAGTGATTACATTCAAGATTGCTGCCCATGCGATTGATTTAACACGCAATTGGGATCGAGCTTCCGCTTGGGATCAGAAAATGGATAGAGCTCGAAGAGACTTAGACTGGGAGGAGCAAATTAGAATCGGGATTGATCCAGAAAAAGCTAGATGTATTCGAGAAAGAGACGGTGCTATTGAACGGAATGAACCATGTACTATGTGTGGAAATCTCTGCGCCATCAAAATTCTGGAAGATACAATAAAAAAGGATAAAGAGGATTAATCGACTAAATTTAAAATCAGTTGAATTTTTTCGATTAATTCATCTGAATTCTTAGCAAACAGACGGACCATGGGTTCTTTTCCCATTTCTCCCGTATCCCATATAATATCGGGTATTTTTTGATATTTTTGATATACATTATTGATGATCCAAGACATAGAGGAATCTTCGGTTTGTTGAGTCTCCATGGGCTGATTAGTGCGATCGATCTCCACAAGAAGAAGATGTGTGCGGGACAGGTTTTCAATGAGTTTTGGACTGTATCGAATATTAATAACTGCTGAAATGGTTGGATCAAACTTTCTGGCGGTAAGTAATAATCTTCCTGTGTGGTTCGTTGCACCGAATGTGATAGGCCCTGCTGCTTTTGGCATACCTTGCACAATAGTGATTCGGCCATCCACACCAGCAATATCATCAAGAGATGTCGCATCTGGTGAAGCTACAGCGACATTTGTCCGAACCTCTGGAATGAGTCTAGAAAATTTCTTAGCACTGCTGATAAATTCAATAATATTTTTCACTTTTTCTAGTATTTCTTTGTGTTTTGAACGCATGAGGGATTCACTTATAAAGAGTACAAAATTTTTAGGGAATTGCTTGTAGTATAGTGTTATGCAAGGGTCGATCCCAAATATTGTCTTGGGTAGTATATTTTGTTTTTTTATGATTTTTCTTTCTGTTTTTATCGTTTTAATTTGGAAATCTTCCAAATTCCAAGGTATTGATCAACGTGTTTTTCTTGGGATCATCACATTTCTATATGGATTATTTGTTTTGTTAATTTCGTTCGATTTAACGTTGTTTCAGACGCAATTGGTTTTTATATTTAGTATTGGTCTAGTCAATGCATTACTCATCGCAATTTCTTTTGTGATCCTATTAGGTTCAAAATATCTCATTGGTACTTTTATTTCTGGTATTTTTTTCATTATAGAAGTTGCTTTCATGATGATTACAACAACTATGCAAGACCTTTATATCGTTGCAGCTATTCTGATCTCAGTTCCATCCTTATTTTTCATTGTGATTGCTATCTACGCACAAAGTACAGCTAAAAAAAGAGAACTATATTTTAGTATTATATTTGCGATTTTTGGAATTGCTATTCTATCTAGTACTACTAGTTTGATGCTTATATTTAGTGATTCAGGACATTCATTATGGTTATTGATATTATTATTAACCGGAGCCCTCAGCATATTGACATCGGTAATATATTTTCAAAAGGACGAAAGTCGGGGGTATCATCTAGCTTTACGTGTTGCTCTGACAGCAATGTTTACTGCGTTGGGCGTTGTTCTTAGTTTCATTAATCCTTTTGCGTATTTCGAATTGGGAGGTTTTAAAGTTAATCCGTTTGCTCATTTAATTAATGCCATTGCAGGTGTATTTTTAGGTCCATTTTGGGCAGTCCTTGCAGCGTTATTTATAGCAATAATTCGGTTTAGTGTTGGCATCGGAACTATTTTTGCCTTTCCAGGGGGAATACCAGGGGCTTTAGTAGTGGGAATTGTAGCAGCCGTGATCAGTGCAATGAAACGAGAAAGATTCCGAATTATTGCTTCATTATGTGAACCAATTGGAACTGTGGGTATTGGCGCAGTTATTAGTTACGCCTTTATGGGAGCACCTTCGACTATTTTCTTGTGGGGTGGTTTTGCTATTTCCTCAGTTCTTGGTTCCATTCTTGGTTTTACAATCCTCTTGATACTACGAAAGCGAAACATCAATTACTTTCAATTTGGTGAGAACGCGATTGGGTGAAGATGTAGTATTTTACTCTAAATATTCACAATTTGGTAGAAATAATATTGTTCTATATTCTGATCCGTACTTATGTCATCAATTGCGATTATTAGCCTTCTCCGAATGCCTAGGGAAAAGTGTATTACTTTTTGGTGAATCTAATGTGGGAAAAACCGAAATTACTTCTGAATTTCTCTCTTTTGTGCTTTCCTCTTCAAAATTGGAGAAAATTTATGTTGTTGATATCGGTCCAGAGCGATTTCGGATGGGAGGGTTGGAAATCGGCGGGAAAATATCGGATTTTGATGACACATATCACACAAATCCAAAAGTTACGACATTTTCCTACCCTATTACCCCACCACGTAGTAATTCAAGTTCTTACTTGGAAATCTACAAAAAATCCTTGCAAAATTATAAAATAATAATTAAGGATATGGAAAAAATAGTCGAATACCTTTTTTCACAACAAAGTATTTCGTGTGCTCTTATTATCAATGATCTCAGTATTTTTTTGCATATGGGTTCCTTAAGGCTAATACGATCCCTTTTAAAAACATCTCATACCATTTTCGTTAATTCCTATTATGGTACGGTTCTTTCAGATGATTTCGGTTCAAATCTTACCTTTAGAGAACGTGTGTTAGTCAATAGGATGATTCGACATTTTGATTATCCTATTCGCTTAATACATTAGCAAGATTGTTCAGAAGTGAGTTTTTCAATAATATTCGCTACTTCTTCCAAAATTTTTGATAATTTAGACTTGGATAGAGAATCCCGGGATGATTCATTCAAGATCATTGTAAGATTTTGATAGGATCGCTGATAAGCCCACAACGCTTTATCATCCAATCCTAAACTTTCAAAATCCTTTCCAAGGTAATAAAAAGCAAGAGGATACTTATAATTATTTTTGATTAAGCGCATGAGAGTTGCTACGGAAAGGTCATACCGGCCACTGAGAAAATAAGTTTTTCCCAATAAGAATTTGGCTTCCTCATTGCTTGGATCGTCATGATCCAATACATCAAAAATAATATTTAGACTCGCAGCGTATTTCTGTTCTAAGAGGAGCTTTTTTGCTCGGTTCAGTTTATCGATAACTACCACACATTCTTCAATTTCTGCTTCTTCATGCGGTATATCTGGGGGTAGTACTTCCTCAATTTGGGATTTTTTGGAATATCGATCCAAAATAACCTCAGAATATTTCGTATTACACACAGGACAGAATTCAGATTGTATCAGCCACATCTTTAAGCAAGGATCGATATGGAGATAATGCCCATTGTCACATGCCACATAATTTGCATCCTCTAGGTATTCCTCAGGATTTAATACTATTTTAGTATGGCATACAACACAACTGATCTCTGAATTCATGTATATCACGTACATCGAAGGTCATTCCAAAATGGTTTTGGAATACCAATAAATAAAACGTACAGTTTGTCTACTGTAAACCACCTCAATATAAAAAAGGAATCAGTATTAGGTGGAAATCAGTGTAGTGAATATTGCTCCTGAATTCTACGAACTATTTTTCTTCGTCTTTTTTCGCAATTTCGATCTCAATGGAAGAAACGTTTGAAACTTTACCATCGGCGTTTTTTAATTGTTCTGTGCTTAATCGGATATCAACGTAGATTGCATTGGTTACAAATTTCTTTTTTAGGATTTCTGCTACATCTACTGCTCTGCTAATTCGCTTGCCGCGTGCCTTGATCGTACAGTGTTTAGCCTTACCCGTTTCCTCATCTTCCTCATTTAAAATAACCATTGCGGCCATTACATAATTCATAATAGGTCGTGTGCCGATGTATACGCTCTGATCATTATCTTTATCATTTCTGGTCATATCTTTTACCTCTCGAGAGTTATATCACTTTTTCTAATGTGTTAAATTGGTTTGTCGCTATGTTGGTGTTGTCGTTGTACAGCTTTACGACTTGTAACTTTTATATGCAGACCGTATTTAAAATTTTTGAAAACTATCGAATGAATCTTGTGGGGGGGAATTTGCTTCACAATTCATGGAAAAAGGAAAAATAGAGAAGAATTGTAGTTTATTGAAGTTTTTCTCTTTCAGTTTCGGGAATAACAAGATCAATTTCAATTGAGGAAACATTGCTTGTCTTCCCATCGGGATTGGGTCGTTGTTCGGTATTGAGTCTTATCTCTTCGTATTCGGCTTCGGGTACAAATTTGTTTTTTAGTATTTCAGCTACGTCAACTGCGGCGTTAATGGCTCTTCCTCGTGCCTTTAGAGACACGAAACGGTTCTTTTTAATGATCAACATGCTGGCTGTTATATAATTTATTTTTGGACTGTTACCGATGTATACAGAGAGTTCGTCGTCGTTTTTTTTCTCTTGTGGCATTTTTCATGGATCCTTGGGGTGATTTTGATAGTAATGATAGTAATGATAGATTTTTGTCGTATGTACGACTTGCTAGAAAAAATAGCTACAAATATATTTAAATGTAAGTAATGGAAGTAGAGAAAGAGTTGGAATTGTTCTTGGAAGAATTCTATTTATTGTCCAAATTCGATGAAAACAACATTATCTCCGCGTATGAGAATTTGACCTAATTCCTCGCGTTCTTCCACAAGTTCCCCGTTTTCATTCTCAATTTCATAAATTTGAGTGCACTGATCTAAAAATAGGTTCAAGTGTTGATCAAATGATTTAAGCTCGCCTCGAAACAGACGGTTTTTCTTTATTTTTATCAGAATTATCTTGTCCAAGCTTTTCCGTAGTTCTTCAATAGGATCCCGTATTGATCTCTGCATTTCTAGTTTCCTCCAAGGGAGAATATTATTACATAGAGTGCGCAAAATTAAAAGGTTTTGAATAAATTTACGAGAGAAAGGAGTGAATGGAGCATTAGACTTATGGATTCATCAAGTTTTTATTTTTTTTATCTTTCAGATAGTGTTTTAGTTCCTCTCCCACAATTTCGTTAACAATGGCGTAAAATTCTTTATCGCTTACCCCAGAGGTAATTTTAGCTAAATCTTTCTTAATCCTTTCAAAAATCTTTCTTATATCATCTTTAGGTGCTTTTTCTTGATGCTCCTTGACTTTCGCTACAATTTTACCTAAGACCTCTTTAGGAAAATCCATATCAATCAATTTGAGTTTTTCGGATAATGCATTGATTATTGCGCCACTACCTGATAATTTTCCCAAGTAAAATTTGCGGTTCCTTCCCACAACCTTTGGATTAATAGGTTCATAAGTTAAGGGATGACTAAGCATCGCATTTACATGTAACCCACTTTCATGACTGAAGGAAAATGGCCCTACTACGGGTTTGTGCATGTTCAAAGGCAAACAAAATAAGCCTTCAACTAATTGACTTAATTCGTATAATTTTTCCAGTTTTATTCCTGTTTTTATACCCAGTCGTTCCAAATTCATTACAACTTCTTCCAAAGCAGCATTTCCAGCGCGTTCTCCGTATCCATTTACGCAAGTATGGGGGTATTTTGCACCATATAGAACTGCTTGTACAGTATTAGCTACAGCAAGTCCGAAATCATTATGCATATGCACGCCTAATCCGATGGAACCATTAATACCTTGAATTTCTTTTTTGATTTTTTCAACTAAGTAGGCAATAGAAGAGGGAATCATAACTCCAACAGTATCACTTAGGATGATGCGTTTTACTCCATTTTCCACGGCAACTTTATTCACATTTAGCAGATGATCCCATTCGGCCCGAGAAGCATCTTCAGACACCCAATTTACAACTAATCCGTGATCTATTGCATACACGATCATCTCTTCAATTAAGCTGATTTCTTTGGAAGGAGTCAGTTTAAGAATATTCATCATTAATTGAGAAACCGGCATGAAAAGAACGATTTCATCCACATTCGCTTGAATGCATGCATCAATATCGGATTTTCGAGGACGCGCTATTGCAAGAATTTTACTACGGCTAAATCCCTCATTAGTGATAGTTTTTACAGTTTCTAACTCCGCTGAGGAAATTGCAGGAAATCCCACGGCAATAAGCGAGACTCCAATTTCATCTAGAGCTTTGGCAATGGTGATTTTGTCCTCTTGCGTCAAATATACACCAGGAGATTGTTCTCCATCTCGAAGTGTTTCATCCCATATTTCAACCTTCTTGGGATAATCTTTAGGGAGCACTCCCATATCAAAATTATAATCGTAGAGTTGATCTCGTACTTCCCTACTGGAGAATCGATATTTCATATAAATATCCTCAACTTGTCGACAGTTGATTCTGAGGTTGCTTCTTTATTAATAAATCTTCATGGTGTTTTCGAAAATGAAAAAAAAGATGGGGGATTGTATACTTCATTCTTCGAATTAAACAAAGGTAACAAAATGATATTCAATTATTGTATCGGTCCTGCAGGATCCGGAAAAACCACTTTAATAGCTACGACGTATAATTATCTAACCGAAAAATACAAAGAATTACGAATCATTACCGTTAATTTAGATCCAGGGGTGAGAAATTTACCATATACTCCACATATTGATATTCGGGATTACATTTTATTAGAAGAGGTCATGGAAAGGTATGGATTGGGACCAAATGGGGGATTAGTTGCTGCCACGGACATGATCATCGATAGTATCGAGGATTTGAAATTTGAGATTTCTGAGTATAATAATCCCGATGTTGTACTAATTGATACACCAGGTCAGATGGAGTTATTTGCATTTAGAAATACTGGACCCATGGTAGTTAGTTCTTTAGGTTATGGAGACGTTCAAAAAGTGGTTTCATTTTTATTTGATCCAACCATTTGTCGACACCCCAGTGGTTACATTTCCACAATGTTCCTTGCAGGATCAGTTCTATATCGTTTTGCGAATATTCCTCAAATAAATGTGTTATCTAAATCCGACCTTTTAGAACCGGATATCTTGGAACGGGTTCTCGCATGGAGTGAAGACTATGATAAATTGTTCTTAGCTACTGATAAAACTGAACGGGGGTTAGTTCGAGAATTAGATAGTGGTATATCAGAAATTTTTGAACGTTTACAAAACTTTCCCCGTTTACTTAGTGTTTCTAGTCTAGAATTTACGGGAATTGAAGAATACTGGGGGGCGATTCAGAGAACTTTGAATTTTGATGAATCTCCCTATTACTAAAAAAGGGAATGGGACAGGAGAGAATTGAACTCCCGACCACTCGGCTTCTGTACTATGTTAAATTAGTTCCCCAGCCGAGTATCAATCCGGTTACCTCCCCATTATGACAACGGGGAGAAATACCAGGCTAGACCACTGTCCCACGTATTATATTTTAGAAGTATATTATCATATTCATGAAGTTAAAAAAATTTTTCTATATCGCTAGATTATCAAGAATACTGGAATAATTTTCATTAAGGGTCCGTAGTCTAGCCAGGATAAGGTGCTGGCTTGCGGAGCCAGTTGTCGCAGGTTCGAATCCTGCCGGACCCGCTATTTTTCTTCTATTCCTTACTCATCTGTATTTATCTTCTGCGTAGTGCAAATAATTCGAAGAATATTATTTTTCTGTTTGGTTTAAAATTATCTTTCTGAGGAGAACAGCATGAAAAAAAGAATTGATCCTTTAATTTTAGGAAAATCAGAAAACCTAATCCAGATATTTGAAACCAATAAAAATAATGAATTTCTAAAGGTTTTGCGAAAAGTTACAAATCTTATGCAGTTGGATGAAGATACTCCCTATACACAGATATTGGCAAAAAATATTCGAAGCATGGCCACAGAAATTGAAATACGTATCGACGAGTTTTTAGACAGTAAAAACATACCCTTTCGAACAGAAGTGTTTTTACTTATTTTGTTCCAAGAGTTATTAGATACATTTGTGTCTAATTGAATTATTCTAATTTAAACATTCGTTGATTATAAAGGGAGAAAGCTAATAAAGAGGGGAATATGGTTGTTAGGTTAATTTTTTGAATATTCCTATCATTGGTTAGCGTATGCCGATGGGACCATCAGATCAATATTATAATATACCTGTGACGTTAGGAGGGGTTTTGGGATCAATTGCGGAATTTTGCGTATATATCGGCTATATTGTTCCAAAAAGGCTGAGGGGACGGTGGATAGAATAAGGCTAATCTTGGGAAAGTTTTTTCGCGCATTTAATAATGGGTTAATGAAATACTTCTTCTGTTTTTTTAGTTTTCTTACTTAAAGAATCATAGAATAGCGGGGACCTACAATTGGGTTAATAATATAATTTAAATAAAACAGACAAAAATATCTCTTCACCGTTTTCGTCGCAATTTGGATATTCTTTGGTTAATACGCTATCGAACTACAAGATAATTACACAATATAAGAGAATAAGGAAATATTAGTATGGTAAATGCAGTTGGACAACCTCCACAAAATCCGAAAACCAATTTTGAAGATTTTTTTAGAAACTACGAAGATAGCCCTAATCACTTCAAATATTTAGAAGAAATACAAAATGCTGCATTACGTAAAATCCAGTATATCTATGTCCTATTCGAAGACATTTTGTACTATGATCCCTCCTTAGCAGAAATCTTACGGAAAGAGCCAGAAGAAACTTTAAAGCAAGGAGTGGATGCATTTAAAGATTTATTAAGGTATTATTCAAGAGGAAAGATCGACGATAAAAGGGACTATTTCGTTCGAATCACCACCAATAATAATTCTAATGAAGTAAATCTAAGAAAACTCCGAGCGGAGCATATTGATAGACTTGTATATATTCATGGTATCTTGATACGAGCTTCTCAAATTATCCCACAAATCACTGAAGCAATATTCGAGTGCCCTGTCTGTCAGTTAGAAACCCGAGTTGAGCAAATTGAAAATGCTTTGATCGTGCCCAAACAATGTTCTAACTGTAAAAACAAATCGGGATTTATGGTAAAATCTAAGGACTCAAAATTTATTGATTGGCAAAGTATTCAAATCCAAGAGTTACCCGAAGAATTGCAGCCAGGTCGTGTTCCTTATTCGATTAAAGGAATCCTAACGCACGATTTGGTGGATATTACTCGCCCTGGAGATCGCGTGAAAATCACTGGAATATTTAAAACCTATGTGAATGAAAATTCTCGAGGTAAAAAAACCACTCTCTTTACGCCTTATATGAAAATCCTTAGCATTGAAGCACAGAACACAGAAAGAGATGCGTTGGATATAAGCCCCGAGGATGAGAAAGAATTCAAACGGCTTGCCGCAAAACCTAATATCCAAGAGATTATTGCACGTTCTGTAGCACCATCCATTTTAGGAATGGACCACCTCAAAATGGCAGCTGCTCTTGCTTTATTTGGAGGAGTAAGGAAACAAATGAAAGATGGGAGTGCACGTCGTGGGGATATTCATGTTTTATTCGTAGGAGATCCCGGTACAGGAAAAAGTATTCATGGAGACGAAAAAGTATATATCGGTTATCCCGTGGAAAAAAAAATCAAATGGAATCAAATCCCAATAGGAGATCTTATTGATAATTTAATGAATGACAACAGGGAGGATATACTATCAATAAATGGTTCGGAAATACTTCGATTAAATGAGAAAAATCAATTATTCACAGCTTCATTTAATTCTGATACATTTAAAACCCAGAAAGCAAAAATTATTGAAGTTAGTAGACATCAGACGGATAATTTAATTAAAATAACCACAAATTCAGGTCGGAGAATACTAACTACTCCCGATCACTCATTCAGTACTATCATTAACGGTAAACTAAAAGTGTTAACAGCAAATCAACTAAATCAAGAAATCTATCTTCCTGTCGCCAGACATCTGGAATTAAATGATTCACTAATAAGTAATTTTGCTGATATGACTATAAATATCCTTGAAAACGAAAATATAAGCGCCAACAATATTCATGAACCATGTAAATTATTAAAATCTAATCATATTGGGAAAATGGAAGCATGTGAAAATGCAAATATAACTCATGGAACATTTAATATATATACCGGCAATTTGGGTTCACTACCAAGAGGAGATTGGATAAGAACCAAGTTTGACACACCGTGGTTTCCGAGAACCATACCATTTACTGAGGAATTCGGGAGATTAATTGGTTCTTATTTAGTTGAAGGAAATTCAGAAAAAACCATATTAAAGATTACTAATACGAATGATGAAATTAAGAATATTCTATATTATGATTTTCACAAAATCTTTCAAAAATCTATTATCATCGAGAATGGATGCCTTTTATATCAATCCAACATATATAAATGGTTTAAGATAAATTTTGGAACTTGTGCTACCAATAAGAAGATTCCATACCACTTTTTTATGACACCGAAGAAATTCCGTAAAAGCATACTCTCTGCATATTTTAGTGGAGATGGGTGGATTGAACTGAAAAGTGCGACTTTAAATGTATTAACCAAAAGTAAAGGATTAGCACTGTCTATATTGGATCTTCTAACTACTTTTGGTATTTATGGTTCCTATCATATTAAAAAGAAGAAGAAAGGGGAATATACGGATAATAAATATTACCAAATTAAAATCACAGGAAAAGAACTATATAAATATGCTAAGCTGATAGGATTTATTTCTGCGAAAAAACAAAGAACCCTTGAATCATTTGTCAAAACTTGGATTAGCCGTAAACGATATCAATCCAATGACATAATCCCGAATATCGGGAATTTAATTAACGATGTAGATAATCAACTTGAACATGTCGGAAAACGAAGAAGTAGGGAAAGAAGTTATAAAGGAGAACTCTGGGCAAAAAACTGTAGACAACGAGTAGAAAGAATTTATTTACAAAACAAAGTTGAAAAATTAAAGGAGATATTTGAACAAAAAAATAAAGCATACTCAGATGAGTTACTACGTTTAGAGCAACTAGCTTATTCCGATATTTTTTGGGATACAATTATTTCTATAGAACCAGTAAAAGGAAAATTCCTTGTATATGATATTGGTACCTCAGATGGACATTTTGTGGTTGCGAATGGTAACTTGATTGTGCATAACAGCCAGATTTTGAAGCAATGTGCGCATATATCCCCACAAGCAATTTATGCTTCCGGTAAAGGTTCTTCAGCTGCGGGACTTACTGCTGCTGTAGTCAGAGAAAACGATGCCGCGGGTCTATCGTTAGAAGCAGGTGCTCTGGTTCTTGCTGATGGAGGAAATGCAATTATCGACGAATTCGATAAAATGGATAATCGGGATCGTGTAGCTATCCATGAAGCTATGGAGCAGCAAAGTTATCACCCACAAACAGAAATTTTGACTACTTACGGTGAAAGAATTCAAATCGGAAAATTTGTCGACTTTTTGATGAAAAACCATTCCCAACAGGTGATTCAAGGGATTAATTGTGAAATTTTACCCACTTCAATCGTGGAAATCTACAGTTCAGATTTTGAAAAAGTGTTTAAAACAAGAATTGACCGAATAAGTAGACATAAAGCTCCTAATTTTTTTTGCAAAGTCAAATTTTCTAATGGACGATCGGTTATCGTCACTCCAGAGCATCCTATGTATGTGTTTAAGAACGGCGAGATTATGACCATCCCTGCTGAATATTGTAAAGAGGGGGATTTTATACCAGCTCCCTCATTTCTACCAAACTCTAGTGAACCTATAGAATTAGAGGGACTTATTCCACCACTAGATTCAAATTCTAAGACAATTTTCCTACCAAGGAGTCTTAACAACAATATTGCACGTATTTTGGGATATCAGATTGACATAGATCAATATTGTTGGGGATCAGCAGTAGAAATCGGATTTTCTAGTAAGGTTCTCACAGTGATCAATGATATTACACAATTATGTCAAAACGAATTTCATCTCAGTCCTACGTTTTCCACGCAACCAAATGGATTAATTACGTTGCATTTTAATTCTTTGGAATTATGTAGATGGTTTCATGCAAATTTTAGAGAAATACTGAAATCAGACCGATATAAACGAATACCATCGAAAATCATGGCTGGAAGTAAATCCATAGCACGCTCCTTTCTCCAAGCCGTATTTAAAAAAAATGGTAGAATAAAATCGGATTCCATATGTTACCAGAGTAGATCCGATGGATTTTCAAGAGACATTCAAGATTTACTCCTCAAATTAGAAATACGATCCCGTATCATTCAGGAAATCCATAATCATGACTCCTATCAAGTACAAATTTGTGCTCATAGTTATTTAAAATTCTTTAGACTAATAATTGAGAAAGATGACAAACGGTTCAATAAGATTCTGAATCTGGTGAAGAAGAGTCCCCAGCCAAATGATCATAGAAAAATTCATTGGGAACACATCACAGAAATCCGGAAAATTTCTAATAAAGGAGAGTATTTCACTCCGTGGGTATATGATATAACCGTAGAACCCAATCATACCTTTATTTCTCAAGGCGTAATTCTTCATAACACGGTTAGTGTCGCCAAGGCAGGTATAATTGCGACTTTGAGGGCTCGTACATCCATTATTGCTGCTGCAAATCCGAAGATGGGACGATATTCTGAATATAAAACTCCTTCAGAAAACATTAATTTAAGTCCCCCGATCCTTTCTAGGTTCGATCTTATTTTTATAGTAAAAGATACTCCCGATGAAACTTTTGACCAAGAAATTGCAGACTTCATCTTGGATATGAACACCGAGGATGCGTTAACAAATACGGGAACCAACAAAGATCCTATTATACCAGGTGATGAGCTACAGAAATATATTAAATATGCTCGAAATAAAGTTGTTCCAAAATTAACCCCAGAAGCTCGAAAAGTGATTCGAGATTTTTATGTGGATCTACGAAAGGTAAATAGAAATGATGAAAATGCAGCAATTGCAGTTGTTGCAAGAAATCTAGAAGGTTATATCCGAATAGCAGAAGCATATGCAAGAATGGCTTTACGTAATTATGTAACCAAAGAGGATGCCGAAGATGTTTTAAAACTAGCTCGAAGGAGTCTAGACGATACTAGTAGAGACCCCGACACAGGAAAATATGATGCCGATCGAGTATTAACCGGAATATCAGCAGCACGAGCAAAAATTGTCGGATTTTTAGATGAACTCAAGAAGAAGATTGATGCTAATAATGGGCAACCTATTGATGAGGATCAATTTCTGGCAGATCTGGAATTTGATAAGGATATCGAAGGATCGAAACTGAGAAAATTATTAGAAAATCTTGTAAATGAAGGTACAGTTTACAGACCAAGTCCTGGCAAAATAGACTTATGTCCAGATAGTGAAAAGGATGA
This sequence comes from Promethearchaeota archaeon, assembly GCA_016933055.1. GTDB lineage: Archaea > Asgardarchaeota > Lokiarchaeia > Sigyniarchaeales > Promethearchaeaceae > AMARA-1. The sequence goes on from JAFGBS010000002.1 coordinate 77,015, forward strand.
TATTCAGTTAAAAAATAAAAAAAAATAAAATAATGTTATGAAGATGAAGATTTACTCAAGATTTATAGCAAGCTTCATGTCATCTTCAGTTAATTTCTTTCGTTGGGCATGTCGAGATAGTTCTAATGCTTTATTTGTTAATTCTTTTGCAATATATTCTAAATGAGCAATTAACTCATCTACAGCTTCTCGACTGACCATTTCTGCCCCACAACTCTTCATTAACTCTTTAATAGGGGACCAGGCAAATACTTTTGGCATGATAGTTTCCTCCGCAATTTTTTTTGTTATTTTGTATAGAAGCCCTTTTCAGAGCAACTATGAACTATATGTGGGATTCCATTAATAAATTTAACGGAATATGAGGTTTTGGAAGAGATTTTGCGAGTTCGACAAAAAGTAGGGAAATTGTAATTTCTGCCAGATCTGAAGGACCGGGGCACTGATTCGGAGATCAAATTGTGAAATCACATCTCCATCGGCAGTGCAATAAAAGAGTAGAAAATTACGAATTTGTTAATCAGAAAACCCCTAAAATTTCTTCAACAAATTAAATTATCCAATTTTTCTTCGTAAATGGACTATTTATAGAAATTTAAAAAAACGATCCGATGTTCCCAATTATTTATCTTCAAAGAGTTTCTACTATGATGTGTATGAAATCCAAAAAGATTGCATTGATCATGGGTGATGGGATTGGCAAAGAAGTAATTCCTGAGGCAAAACAAATATTGCTTACTATCGCAAATCATACCGATCATCGATTTGATTTTCTAGAAATTCCTGCGGGTGGAGAGGTCTGGAAAGAGACAGGACAATCCATAACCGATGCTTCTTTTGAAAAATTAAGAACTGTAGATGCCATTGTATTAGGTGCACTGGGTATACCCGGACTACCGCAAGGTGTAGCAGAATATGCAGTTCTAAAAATTCGACAAGAATTCAATCAATATGTGAATTTACGTCCCATTTTTCTTTATGAACCCTTGAGGGATATCTGTCCATTAAAAGATGAATTTATTGGGGATGGAATTAATATGTTCATTCTCAGGGAAAATAGTGAGGGAATTTATTCTAAGATCGGAGGTAAAGTTCAAGATCGGGCCACAATCGATACTATGATCTTTACAGAATTGGGAGTAAAGCGAATCTTAGAGTTTGCATTTGAGTTTGCCCACAAAAAAAATCATACGAGGATATGTTCCGTAGATAAAGCAAATTTACTATATACTTCTACGATGTGGCGATCTATGTTTAAGGAGCTGGGGGAAAAATATCCAAATTTAGAAAAAAAGAGCTATTACATAGATGCGTTTTGCCAGTGGTTAATTCGAGCACCCTATCAATTTCAGACTGTAGTGAGCTCGAACATGTTTGGAGATATAATCAGTGATGAAGCTGCATTTTTAGCAGGATCATTAGGTATGGTAGCTAGTGCAAATCTTAATCCAAGTCCAAATGGAATTTCTATGTTCGAACCAATTCACGGCTCTGCACCTGATATCGCTGGAGATAATATCGCAAATCCCATTGCATCTATTTTATCCATAGGATTAATGATGGAACTGGTATTTGCAGATTCATATATAGGGGAAATTCTGCATCATTCCATCGCAAGTGTATTAGAAACCCATCGAACTCCTGATATTTACCCCAAGATTAAGGAGAAACCCAAAGTAAAAAAAGTTACTACGCAGGAAATGGGTAAATTAATTCAGAACATAGTTTCAAATGAATTACGTAAATAGAACTCTAATCGTCTAAAAGAACCAAGATTTTTTGTTGAATACCCGTAAGTTCTTGCGAAATCTCTTCTAATGGATTTTTTATTTCCTTTGTAGCAACGCGTTCTTCGTCTTTTTTGGGATTCCGTTAATCTGTGGAGAGATCAAAAAAATCAAATGTGGTTAATCGTCCTCTATCGTGTAGATCTCTATCTAATTGTAATATGGTATAATGGGAGGGGTTTCCGTGTTTTACAATAATGGGATAAGGTAATCTCTTAGCTTGTAATACGGCTTCTTTAAGTTTCTCAGTTTTTCGGATGCTAATAAAATCATTACAAAAAGGACAAAACCATCGGATAGATTTCTCGGACATTAAAATTACACCTCTATTCTTTCTTTTTGTACGTCATTTCCAATTCTTTTATGCGACTTAAGGTCCGGTTGAGATCGTTGTTCAATCGTTCTGTTTGCTTGTTATATTGTTCTTTTGTGTAGGAACCGTTTTTGTATTTAGAATCAACTAAATCCCTCAAATTTTCAATAGAGTTCAGCTTATTTTTAAGCGTCTCTAGTTCGGCAGCAATTTCTTCTTTGGTTAGCGGGAGTTGTTCGTCATCGGGTTCCTCCTTCTTGGAAGGTTTAGAGGTTGGTTTCTTTTTTGGTTTTGTCATGGATTTCGGTCTTTCAGGCATTTCAGTCAACAGATTGGGTTCTGGTTCTAGTTTCAATTCTAGTTCTGGAAGTGGACTGGGTTCGAATGGAATAGGTTCATCAATTTTTTTCTGGGTTTCCAAAATCTGTTCTTCCGAGCTTAATATCGTATTGATTATGTTTTGCACTTGATCCTTGAGAACAGTTATTTCTTCTAATAATCCATAAAAGAGAGCGGCAAGGTCGGATTTATCAGAAATTATAATACGAGACGATAGGTTTAATTTAGATTGAGGTATCCCACTTGGGGATAGGGGACTCGATGAGATATCACCGATATTATGAGAAATCTCTTGTATGTTGATTTTAGGTTCGATTTCCCCTGTTTTTATCTTTTCACGGTAGTCTGTTTTCAACCAATTAAAGATGTTGGTGCAAAATTCTTTGTGGCCTGCATGTTGGAATCCACCCGGAATTTCATTGCGAAACATTTCATAACTTCCGATTCCTACCACTCTGCCTTCTTGAACTTCTGCTGTAACAACCAAAGGAGTGGAAAATGGTTCAGATTCTTCATTTGAAATTGCAACGGGAACTACATTTAATCCCAGCGTGCTTAAACTGCATCCAGCGCGGAAACAAAGAGAGGTGATTCCTTCGGTGATAGGATGAGGGGGTGTGAAATTTGTAATTTCGGGGAGATTTTCTAAACCAAAATTTTTCGTATAGTCTAACACTTGATCGTTTTCATAACTAAATCCAAATTTCTCGACAAGTTCACTAAGATTGGATCTTCTTCCTTTATCTCCTCCAGCATGGGATAAACAAAGCAATCCTCCTCCATCTTCCTTTACCCATTGCGCAATCGCATCAATTTCATTTGTAGAAAATTTTGCAAAATCGGGGCAGGGGATGACAAGGAGATCAAATGCGGAAAGATTTTGCCTTGTGATTGGAAACTCCATAAAAGTTTGACAAACAAATCCCATAGATTCCAAATGTTCTTTTAGTTCACTATAATTTCCACTAATCTTGGCACGGGGTTTATGGGCTTCATCAAAAGCTACCAAATAAGAACTAGTTGTCATTTTGCATATTCCTTTTTTCTAGTTGTACTATTATTGATAATTGTTATAATGTAGTAGATTTATTATTTTTTGAAGATCGTATATTGGATTGATCCCCGATTATCATATTATTTTTAATAATATCATCCATAATTACATTATCTCCGATAATCGAATTTTGAGTAATGATCCGTTCTAGATGGCAGCCGTCACCGATAACAGAATTTCGGATTATACAATCCTGCAAAACACAGTTGTCTCCTAAGGAGCAATATGGTCCGATCACACAGTTTCGTATCTGAACATCTTTTCCAATAAAAGAAGGAGAGTTAAGAGAGGAATTTGTTAATTCTCCTATTAAATCTCCCAAAACATTGTCTTGCTGGGTTAGTAGGAATTTGTTTCCTTGTAGTAAGGTGCCATGTTTACCAAAATCTAGAATGCCCTTGTTAAATTCCATGGGAGCTAATTTAAAACCATTTTTTACTAACTCATCTAACGCAGGAGTTAGCTGGGCTTCTCCTTCTCGATGTTCGAATTTGGACACTTCTTTTTTTAGATATTTGTATAAATTTTTCATAGTTTTAGGTTTGAATCCATACACACCAGCGATGGCAAGATTGGAATGAGATGATTTGGGTTTTTCTACTAATTTTTCAATAAGTCCCGTTTCCTTGTCAACAGTAACAATTCCATAACTACTGATTCGGGTTCTTGGTACTTTCATGATTCCAATAACACCATCCACATCGATTCCATGAGAATGTAGAGGGGAAGCTCCTATCTCATTATTGTCTTTGAAGTCGTCTGCACGGTTTTCACTTTTTATATTCACTTCTTCCCCACATAGTAGGGAGATAAATTCGGCATAACCATCTAAAGGTACCATATCATTAAGATTGATAATAGCAAAGTCATTTCGATCGGTGGAATCATAAGAAGATATTTTATTTTTATACCAATTTTCAGAAAGCAAAATTGCTTGTCCCAGACCCCCAAAATACGGGATATTTCCATGAAATCCTTTTGGTTCTTGGGATTCAAAACTTAAATCAAAAAATGATGAATAATAATTTCTCAAATATTGTTGAACCGCTCGTTCTTCTGAACCCGTGATAATTAATAGATCAGAAGGAGGAGATGCAATCTGTGTGAATTTATCCAATATATGATCAATTAATCGTTTCCCCGCTACTTTAAGAAAGCCTTTTGGTTTACTAAAAGTGAACGGGCGAAGTCGTGTGCCCACCCCCGCCATGGGAACGACAAATTTCATTGAATCATTACTCGTCGAATGATTTTTTTACCAACTACATCCCAAAATTCCGCTTGGGAATCCCCAATTTGTTCGGGATTATTTTTGAGAGTTTCTAATTTATTAATTGCGTCTTCTTCGTCAGTTGGCCAATCACAGTGTAAGGTTTCAAAAGTTTCTAAATCCATTAAAGTCACACTATTGTCTGAAACATCCGTAATCTGGCCAGTACTTTTTACTATTTCCGGAATATCTATCATCGCATCTGCGGTAAACATGACACTGCGTTTCTTTTTATCGAATAATCCTTCACAAGATATTCGCATTTTAGCATGTCCATGCTTTCCAGATTTTGAATGTTCTGTGCTAATCACTGAACAGGGTTCTCCATCGACCATAAAATAATTTCCTTTTTTAAGCTTGTTTGCTGTTGTTCGTCTTAAACTCATATAAAAACACTATTTTTTTCTAATTAGTTCTAATCTAAGTATTTCCAATATTTGAAACTTTTTGAGAGTTTATAAATTTAAAATGGGTGCTTCATTGATGATAAGAGTAGAAAGTACATGGTAATGGAAAAATTTGGTAAATCATTGGATAATATGATTCGGAAGATCCGAAAACTCCCTCGAATTGACAAGGATGCTTTGAAGTTAGTGATCCAAGATTTTCAAAGAGCCTTATTATCCGCCGATGTAAACGTGGAAATTTGTCTTGCAGTAACTGAAAATATTAAAAAGAAAGCGTTTAATGAAAAGATCGCTACAGGAATTGCCCGTAAGGACTTTGTCATAAAACTAATCCATGATGAACTCGTTACTCTGCTAGGAGGAAATCAAAATGTTCGAAAACTTAAATCCAACCGCTTAAATATCATTCTGATGGTGGGAATCCAAGGATCGGGAAAAACTACTACTGTTGGGAAATTATCCCATTATTACCGTAGCAAAGGATTTAAAGTGGGGGTTGTATCTGCCGATACATGGAGACCAGGAGCTTACCAGCAGTTGGATCAATTATTGACTCCACTACGAGTTCCACTCTTTGGAGAACCTGAAGAAAAAAATGCTTTGAAGATAGTAAAAAAGGGGATTAGACATTTTACGAATGAAAATGTCGATATTATAATCGTAGATACTGCAGGACGGCATAAAGAAGAGAAAAACTTGATGAATGAAGTCCAGAAAATGGAAAAAATGATTAAACCAGACGAGGTAATTTTAGTTATTGATGGCACACTTGGTCAGCAAGCATATTCTCAAGCGAAAGCATTTTCCGAAGCAACCCATGTAGGTTCTATTATCGTGACAAAACTGGATGGATCAGCAAAGGGTGGAGGAGCTTTGTCTGCGGTTGCTGCCACGAATGCTCCCATTAAATTTATTGGAGTGGGAGAGAGAATTGAGGCTTTGGAAGATTTCATACCCTCAAAGTTCGTTGGCAACCTACTTGGGATTCCGGATATTGAAGGAATCCTTGAGAAGATTAAAGATGCAGAAATTGAACCCGATAAAGATATGGTAAAACGTTTGATGAAAGGAAAATTTACTTTAGATGATTTATACCAACAATTACAATCATTAAAGAAAATGGGTCCATTTAAGAAACTATTAACAATGATGGGAGGACAAAATATTCCCGATGAAATGAAAGATATGGCAGAATCCAATCTAGAGAATTGGAAAGTCGTTCTAAGCAGTATGACCCAATTTGAGAAAGAAAATCCCAATGTGATTAAAAAAAGTCGAATTGAACGGATCGCTAAGGGAAGTGGCAAAAGTTACTCGGATATTAAAGGATTATTGAAACAATATGATGATATGAAAAAAATGATTTCTCATATGACTAAACCTCGAAGAGGAAAGAAAGGTCCAGGGGGACTGCCACCAGGTATGCCAGATCTTTCTAAACTAGGAATGTGATCCTTGGGATTGGTATGGATTTCATATATATCATAAATAAGTTCCCGTCCTTATCTAAAAACGATATCGACCAAGATCATGTTTCCGAACAGATTTTATCTATTTCCGATATTTTACGTTCGGTATTTCTCTTATCTAATTCATTGTTACATGAAAATAATTTTTTTATTATTTGTTTGGATCAATTTCTTGAGTTTCCCAAGGAATTGATGATATTTTTTCAAGGAGATAAATTACGATATTTAGCACCCGATGAACGAGGAATATTGTATCTTCTCTTAAAAATCCACAAGATTATCACAGGGGAAGGAAATAAGAAACAAGAAAGAAAAGAACATGCAAAATTTATTCAATTACAACGTGCTCAATCAACTCCCGGGATTTTCATGCAAAAGATATCCATCGAAAATATCTGGCAAATGCATAAATTTCAAGCAGAGAATTATATTATCATAGGAAATTTTTCCAACAAGTATAACAGAATTCAATCTGTTTTCGAATTACAAGAAACAATAACCTCAAATTCAGTACTTATTATTCCCACAACAGATCTCAATTTCGATTTCCCTGAAGAATGGAACCTATATGAATTCAATAGTATGGATTGGAAAGAAAAATTTTACGTAAGTGAACTGATTAGTTATATACAAGCAAATATTGCTGAGTGAGGCATCCGCAAAGTGCGATATTTATTAGAAAAAGGATGGATTGTGACACCATTCTCGACACAAATAGGTACGATTCTTATTAAAGGATCGAAAATTTCCCATATTTTTACTGAAGATGAACAATTGCCTGCGATCGATGAGAAACAAAGAATAAATTGCAGGGGAAAATATATCCTACCTGGTATTATTGACCCCCATGTACATTTACGAGACTTGAACCAAATTCATAAAGAAACGATTGAATCGGGTACTCAGGCAGCCATATCCAATGGAATCACGAGTATAATTGCAATGCCGAATACCTCCCCCCCACTGAATTGCATTGAAACCATTAAAAAGTATACTAGGAAAATTAGACAAACCGCTCATTGCAATGTGGGTATATATGCAAAGCTCCCCTCGGTTTCACAAAATCTCAGAGAATATTGTCGACACTTGAAGAAGCTTGGAGTATTTGGGATAAAAATATACCCAGGAGACAATCCTGAAATAATAAACTGGGAACCTTTGGTGAGAATATGGGAGGACAACAAAGAAGAATTCAATGAGTATATTGATGATCAAGATCGACTCCTCGTGAAAATTCAAAATTATGTTGACAATCTATATTCAGAAACTCAATTTGCCCAGCAAATCCATGGATGGGAAGAACTTTTTATGGAAACTGCTAAAAGTCACCTTCATCTTTTATTTCACGCTGATGTTCCTCTGGATTCTCAAGTCCGGGAGATTCGTTTTAAAACCTTTGACGCAATTCATAAATCTTCCTTAGTTGCCCACTCCACTAATTATAATAAGCTTCAAGAACTATTACACATCTTTTTTATTTTCAAGATTTTGAATTCAAATCAATCATTCCTATGCCCTCCGATAACTTTTTGTCATGTTTCATCAATGCAAGCGATTCAACTGATAGAAAAATTACGAAAAGACCTTCCACATATTAAGATCACCATCGAAATCACCCCTCACCATACCTATCTCTCCCAAAAAATAGAATTACCCTATTCATCCCATGGAAAAGTTCTGCCTCCACTGAGATTGGAAGAAGATAATCTGTATATACAACATTTATTACATTCTCATAATTTATCACAGTTTTATTATGGTAGTGACCATGCACCTCACTCCGAGAAAGAGAAAGCGAAAAATTTTTTACTCACTCCTTCGGGATTCCCGAGCTTAGATGTGTATAGCAAATATATTTTATCAAAGTATTTTGAAAATGAATGGGATTTACGGCATTTCACTTTTTACTCTTCCTATAATCCAGCAAGAATTTACCATATAAAGAAAAGGGGATTAATTTATCCAGGTTATTTTGCGGATCTCATAATTTTTGAAAAGGTTCCCGTTTATTCTCTAAATAAGGAGGATTTCAAGAGTACCTCACCTATCTGTCCATATCCACTAAACAATATTCAAGTACTCATATCTGATGTATTTTTGAATGGCAAGAACTTATTAGAATCAAAGGGAACATTTATTGCGAGGTCATATAATTGGAAACCAACTCATTAAGGGAGTGCCTATGAAAAGTTTATCTACCGTTGAAACTCATATTTTGAAACGGAAAATCGAGCAATTTCTTGAAGAAGACATTCGCTATGGGGACATAACCAGCACTTTACTTGAAAATTTGGAAGTAAGTGCAAAAATTTTATCTAAAAGTAATGGAATAGTGTGTGGAATTCAAGAAGCAAGAATTATGTGTGATATTTGTGGTGTTCAAATCCTTTTCAGCTTAAATGATGGAGATAATATTCAAAAGGGATTGGAAATCATGCATCTATCTGGTAAACTTCATGACCTATTGATTATGGAGAGGACATTGCTTAATATTATGATGCGGATGAGCTCAATCGCAACAACCACAAACGAATATGTGAAATTAATTAATCAATCAAAGAATACCGTGAAAATAGCTGCAACACGAAAAACAACTCCTGGTTTTCGGTTATTTGAAAAACGGGCGGTATTGGTTGGAGGAAAAGGATATTCCGATACCCATAGATGGAGTTTAGATGATATGGTTCTGATTAAAGATACCCATATCGCTGCATCTAACCGAACTATCCCAGATTTAGTTGCTTTCGCGAAAAGTCAGACGTCATTTTCAAAAAAAATAGAAATTGAAGTACAAACCGCAAAAATAGCAATTTTAGCAGCGCGATCGGGTGTGGATATTCTCATGTTTGATAATATGAAGCCATCTATCATTAAATCGACCATCCAAAAAATAGTTACAGAATTAGGTAACCAAAGGATTCCAATTTTTGAAGCGTCTGGAAACATTACCCTAGAAAATGTGAGTGAATACATTGAAAGCGGAGTTGACGTGATAAGTACGAGTCAAATTACATTTCATCCGGAAAAATCAATTGATATATCATTGGAAATCATGGACTAGAAATCAGATGAATGTAGATGCCGTCAGAGTGTCTTTGATTTTATTAAATGACTGAGTAAAATCATAAATACGAGAATGTTCTCCTATTATCACGTAAATCCGTAAAGTTTGTTCATCTAGCATGTACTCAGAAAACGACTTGACTATGTCCTCAAAACGGTGCTCTATTGTTGCAAATTCTTCTGATTTACTCGGATCAGGAGAATAGATTACAGAAATAATAGCACGTTTGATTTCTAAACTGTCTTGTCTGCGTTCATGCTCCCCTATAAATTTTAAAATGGCATCCCGCAATGCTTCACTGCGGGATAAGTATCCCGATTTTCGCTGTACTTCGTCAAATTTATTTAAAATATCATCAGATAATTGTAAGGAAACCATTGGCATAAATTATATCTCCAAATTCGATACAATAATATAACCTAGTCTCTCAAAAAAGAATTATGCATACAGACGAGTTTATGGTAAAAGTACATTCAGATACGGAGAACATTCTCATCGAAGCCAGATTATTTCTTATCGATAAGAACAGAGATTATCCAATCGTTTGTGTTATTTGTCATCCCTATTCCCAGTGGGGCGGCTCTATGAATAATAATCTTGTTGTTGGAGTAAGAAATCAACTCGTGAAATCAGGTTACCCATGTATTACCTTCAATTTTCGGGGTGTGGGGAAATCTACTGGTAAAATGGGCACAGGTGTTGAGGAACAGCAGGATCTACAAGCGATATGTACATATGCTCAGAAAATATTTCATTTTACCTCTTTATTTCTTATTGGATATTCTTATGGGGGACTAATATGCCTTTCTTCAGCTTTACACATAGAAAATCTTACCGGTATGAGTTTAATATCTTATCCTATCGGATTCGTTCCTCATATACAACCTGATTATGAGATAGACGTCCCTCTTCTTTTTCTCCACGGAAAACAAGATGATATTATCCCAATCCAAAATGTCCAACAAATAATTCACAGATTTCATAGAATTGAGCCCATTTTAATTCCAATTTCCACGGATCATTTCTATAATGGAAAGGAAAAAGAAGCAGGAATAAAGATCAGAGAATTTATAGATTTGATAGGTCCTCCAAAATAGGAAGAGCATTTTCCACTGCCCAATCAAACAGTTCATTATTATATTTATCGACTTCATGGTTTTCTGGTTTATCAGTGAGTCCTATAAGAAGATACACCTTCCCCGATGAAGTTCTAATATTTTGACATAGTATACAACCATCAGAATAAATTGTCTTAAAATATTCTAAATCTGATAAGCCCAAATCATCTTTTGCACGTTCACTAGATTCGGAAAGCATTGCACCCATTGCAGCCACCATTTTTTCATTTATATCCTCTATTTTTTGAGAAGCAATTGGCAAACCATCCTTCAATGCAAAGATTACACATTTGTATCCATTCTCAGTGAGTTGTTTCAAAATTTCCATCAATCGTGAAGTTGACATTATTTGTGGAACCCTACTAAATTCGTTATATTTTATATATTTATCTTTATCTCATCAATCCCAATATAGTTATCGAAGAGTGACGATATATGCACTTGACAATTCTTCGTCCAAATCCAAAATTATTACGGTGGGAAGGGGTTTACGTTGAACTTGATAGCGCGTATTTAATGGAGGGGCTTTAGGATGTGTGGGGGAACCGGGGTTAAGATATAAAAATCCATGATTTAATTCATAAAACTCCTTGATTAGAGGAATATGCGTATGGCCACTAATAAGAATATCCAAATTTTCTTGTTTCACAAAAGAAAAGGAGGGCATTATATGGATTAATCCAATATTCTTATGGTAAAGTTCTAGTTTCCTAAAGGTGGCAAATCTCTCATGGATAGTAGAGTCATCTACATTACCTGCAACAGCTTCCACAGGTGCAATCCGTTCCAAATCATTAATAAACGCAATATTGGTAATATCTCCAGCGTGTAGGATAAGGTCAACTTCTGCAAAGGCTTGTTCTATACGTTTATATAGTCCCGAATAATTTGCTGTCGAATCTAAATGAGTATCAGATATGATGCCGATTTCCATATGATTCATCTCTTAAATGAAAAAAATTCCAATAGCCCAGAATAATAATCCAAAGAAAATGTCTGCAAGAATAATTTTTCTTCTTATATAGGGTTCTGGTAATATGATCTTATATGACTTAAAAAACCCAAGATAGGATTTTATCCCTGTTCTAAGCTCACGAAAGAACAACGCAGCTAATATCACCGATACACCTATTAAAGGAAAGTAGACTAATTTTGCTAGGTTCCATAAGGTAAAATTTTGAGTACTATATAACCACAGAGCGCTGGAGGATATTACATTATTTAAGGTGTGTGCAAGGATAATTGGCCAGATCATACGATTTTTAAGGAGAAATGTAGCTGAAATGGAACCCACCAAAAATCCCCCCAAACTCCATACGATCGCCGGTAAGATATCGATAACTAAATTTTCACTTGTAAATAGATAGGCAAAATGAGATAATCCGAAATATAAGGATGAAATTAAAATCGACGAACTGGGATTAAGGTATTTTTCTGCCCGTACAGTTAAATATCCTCGAAAAAAGGTTTCCTCCCGGATTCCAACCATCAAATGCAGAAAGATAGAATAGATGATGAAGGTGACAAAGCTTGGAAAATTAAGATATGCATTCACATCAGGGTTTGTGTTTAAGGATCTTTTTGAATAATCCAAACCCCCTGGAAGGGAATAAGTCAGAAAGTCGAGAGGTATGTAAACCAAAAAAAGCAATAAGAATGTGAAAAGAAGCTGTGTACCAAAGTTCTTAAAAGTAAATAAGGAATAAGTTTCTTTCAAAGGGGGTTCAGGATTTAGGAGAGGCAACTTGCTTTTGTAAAATACCAACTGAACGAATATCAATGAAAGTATTGTTGCAATAAGAACGGATAACAAATTTGTGCCATACAACATTAAACCTTGATATGGATTGGATTCGGAAATCGGGATAAGTCGAATTAAGTATTGTAAGCCAATTATAATTAAAAAATTCAGTAACATCAACATAAAGACTTCTAACAAGACATAAAATCTGCGAGTTACAATATGAGTGGAATAATCTGCGGGGCTCTCGGGGTTTACATCTGACATATCGGATACCTTTGATTTTGGATTTCTTAATCCAGTAGCTCCTAAACAATTTTTCCTAGAATTTTGGAAAATTGAAATTTTCCCTCTGTAGTGTCAAGTAGAAGATGATTTTTTCTATCACTGTCAGGAGATTTTTCTATGTACCCAATTATTTTTGCAGGGATGTTGAATCGTTCGGAGATGTTGATTATATCTTGGGATAATTCTTCGGATATAATTATCTCCATACGATGTCCCATATTAAAAACTTGGTACATTTCCTCCCAGGATGCTCCCGATGACGCTTGAATTAAACGGAAAATAGGGGGGATTTCAAATAAATCATTTTTAATGTAACAGAGATTGTTCCCAAAATTCAAGCATTTAGTTTGACCACCTCCCGTATTATGATATATTCCATGGATTTTAGTTTTAAAATGCTGAAAAATCTCCACAATTACGGGAGAATAGGTGCGGGTTGGAGAAAGTAATCCCTCTCCAACACTGAGATCCGTTCCAGACAATGGTTCAGACAAGAGATGTTTGCCATAAAAAATTAGTTTTTCATCTATGCCATTATCATAACACTCAGGATATTTTGTGTAATATTGATGATGAAGAGTTCCATGTCTAGCCAGTGTCAATCCATTACTCGAAATACCACTGTTATACCTAGTTTCGTAGCTAGCTTTTCCTGAACTTGCTAATCCCACAATAATATCCCCTTCTTGCACATTGTTAGCATCAATTATTTGAGATCGTTTTATTCGGGAAAACAGCGATACTCCCACTTCCAATGTACGACATAAATCACCTACATCTTCCGTTTCTCCCCCAGCTAAATGGATAGGAAATCCAAGGGCCGTTAACCATTTACAAAATGAAATATGTTCGTGGATCAATACAGCAAGAATTTCTCCATTTATTAGGCGTTTGTTTCGACTGATAGTGTCTGATATGAGCACGTTTCCAGAAACACCTACACATAGTACGTCATCCACATTCATTATGATAGCATCTTGCACGATTCCCTTAAAAAAGGAAAGATCTCCCGTCTCTTTATACATCATATACGCAAGATTTGCTTTAGTACCTGCAGAATCTGAATGGAAAATCGAGCAATAATCAGTATCCCCACTAATATCTGGAAGAACTTTGCAGAATGCTCCCGGATAAAGCCCTTTTTCCTGATTTTCTAATGCTTTATGAACCTCTTCTTTAGATGGGGAAACTCCCAGTTCCTCATATATCGTACGTTTTTTCATGACTTGTTCCCTTGTGATCGATCAAAATACTTTGATTGAATTACTTGTATTAAATTTTCTACCTGTTCAACCGCTTTTCCAATGTAATTCTTCGGATCCAGCAATTCATCCAATTCCGTTGGTGAGAATTTATTACTGAATATCGGATGAAGTTTTAAAAGATCTCGTATAGATTTCTTTTCCGTTCTTGCTTGAATTGCCACTGTACGCAGAATTTCGTGGGCTTCTTGTCTCCCAATGCCTTTATTTACTAATTCTAGCATAAGACGTTCCGTTAAAATCGCTCCTTCGGTTAAATACAGATTTTTGGTAATGTTCTCTTTGTTAAATTCTAACCCACTTAGGATCGTGTGCAATTCTTTTAACATATAATCTAATAAGACAAATGTCTCAGGAAATAAGACTCGTTCTGATGCGCTATTGGTCAGATCTCGTTCATCTTCAAGAGTCATATTCTCCAGCGCAATGTAAGTGTTAGATTTAATTACTCTACTTAACCCGCATAATCGTTCAGATTTATGGGGATTACGCTTTTGGGGCATTGTAGAACTCCCAACTTGTTTCTTTTTAAAAGGTTCATATAATTCAGCTATTTCATTTCTCTGCAATATGCGGATCTGCCGTGCAATCTTATCTACAGTACCTGCAATTAATGCAAGAATAAGAATCAATTCAGCATATCGATCTCGTTGTAGGATTTGGTTTGCGATTAATACAGGTTTTAGATCCAGAAGTTCCATCACTTTGTTTTGGATAGGGACTCCAAGTTCCCCATAGCTTGCCATTGTTCCTACGGCCCCAGACATCTTGCCAACCGATATACGAGGCAATAATTCTCTCATCCTATCGATGTGGCGACAAAATTCTGCAGCCCAAACTCCAAAACGCATACCATACGTAGTTGGTAGGGCATGTTGACCATGAGTCCTACCTACACAAACTAATTTTTTATTCTTTTGACATTTTGTTTTTAATTCCTCTAAATTCAATAGGAGCTTCTGCAGTATAAGATTACTAGCTTGTGTAAGAATCAATGCATTGGCAGTATCTTCGATATCATATGAAGTAGCGGAGAGATGCACGTACCTACCAGCATCTCCCTTACATGCTTCAGACAACGCACGTACCATTGCCATTAAATCATGATCAATTTCATTTTCAATTTGATGGATACGTTCGATTTTAACATATTTTAAAGATGCTTTCTCAGAAATTTCGTCAGCTGCCGATTTAGGAATAGTTCCAAATTCTGCATGTGCTTGAGACAGAGCTGCCTCCACTTTCAACCACATCTCAAATTTATGGGCTTGGGAAAATATTTCTTTCATTTCTTCGGTAAAATACCGATATTCGATAGGATGTAACACCATTTTACAAGTGTAATAAATCATTACACAAAATATAATTTGCGTGTAGTGTTCACTGTTATAAGCACTTCCTCATCAAGAATATATAATGCGAAAAGTATTTACACAATATAAGATATTTATTTGCCCACATTGCGGTCTGATCCAATTTGTGAAAGATATACAACATTCAAGAAGATGTCCAAACTCAAAATGTGGAAAAATGATAAATCTTGAACATGTTATTGTATGTGCACGAACCTATGACATCCAAAAAGCAGTGGTAATTGTCCAAAAATTAAAAGAAAAAAAGTGTGAAATGCAGAAAATGGATGAAATTCGACCACTTCTTGAAGAGGAGGAAGACAATATTGGGTAAAAACCATGCAATCAGAACCAAACCTTGACCTTCCGGTGGACGATGCTTATCACAAGCAACTCCAAAAATTAAAGAAAAAATATAATATCGAATATTATAATGCTCGGTTTAATATCGCTACATCTACAATTATTCATATCAATAAAGGCAAGATGAAGCAAAATAATAATCATTATGACTATGGCTGTTCTATCCAGACTTTCGTTAATGGTGGGTATGGATTTGCTTCTAGTAATGAAATTTCCCTTTCTGAAATTGAGAGAATGTTTGAAAAATCCGTAAAATTAGCACAATGGAGCAGTTCAAGAGCAGGGAAAAAATTTCATATGAAAAGCTATGATCCTCTTGTGGTATCATATGAACAGCCTCAAAAACGAAATCTATTTGATGTATCTAATGAAGACAAGATCTTTTTTTTACTCCAACAAGATAAAGCTGCAAGTACCTATGATGCTCGAATTGTGAATACCAATTCCTACTATATGGATAATGTGTCTCGTACAATTATTAGTACTTCTGACAATCGGATTGTAGATAATATTGAAAGTCATGTACGAATTCGAATCTTAACGAATTCGAAGGAAGAAACGAATTTACAAGAAGGAAAAAAATCTATGGGAATTTCGGGAGGATTTGAAATTATTGACAAGGCAAATAACCTTGGTTTAGAGGCTGCCGAGGAAGCTATTGAGAATTTGAATGCCAAACCGGTTAAAGGAGGGCAATACAATATCATAGCAGATCCTTATCTTTCTGGAACCTTTATCCATGAAGCATTTGGACATGCCTGTGAAGCAGATGGTGTGCTAGCAGGAGAAAGTCAGCTAGCAGGGAGAATTGGTGAACGTATGGGAAATAAGACGATAAATGTGATTGATGACCCCACCATGGAAGGAGAATATGGATTCGTCAAATACGATTCTGAAGCTATGGAAGCACGAAAGGTCCAGCTCATTAAGGAGGGGTTTTTAAATGGTTTTATGCATAATAGAGAAACTGCCAGTAAAATGGATGTTGAACCGACTGGAAATGGAAGAGCGTCTTCCTTTTCTTCAATCCCAGTGGTTCGTATGAGAACTACTTTCATTGAACCAGGAGATTGGAGTTTAGAGGAGATGATGGAGGATTTAAAAAATGGAATCTTGTGTGTTAGTTGGAATTACGGTTATACAGAACCATCAATAGGACAATTTATGTTTAAAATGGCACGCGCGTGGGAAGTTCAGAATGGAGAAAAAGTTCAATTATTGCGCGATGCTGCTCTATCAGGGATGATGCTTGATATACTGAATAATATTTCAGCTGTTGGGAAAGAAAAATTGTTGGACGACGGAACATGTGGAAAAGCAAATCAACATGTGCCGGTAAGTTCAGGCAGTCCGTATATTCGAATTAATAACGTTGTTATAGGAGGCCTATGAATGGAAAATATTCCTGAAATGGTTCGTAAAGCTGGTTTGTATTGTGAGATTTTCCCCGAAGTGCGGTCTTGGGATATTTTAGGAGGAACAATATCCGGCTCCTCTATAAGCATAGAAAAAGGATTTCTTAAAACTTCTGAGAGTTCAACTGAATATTCCATTAATATTCGCTTATTCGGGGAGAGAGGAAAAACAGGCAGCGTAAATATTTCTAAAATGAATCTTCCTTTCATCCGTTCGGCTATTGATCGAACCGTTAGCTTAATGAAGGGATCACTTCCTAATCCAGAATTTAAATTCTTATCGCAACCTCCTTCCTCCTATCCCCCGATAAACACTCCTTATGATTCTAAAGTCAAGGATGTATCATTTGATGATACCAAAGAAATCATAGATCAGTTTATACGATTAAAATCCCGTGATGACCGAATTGTATCAGTATCAGGAGGATTTTCATATTACGATATACAGTATATACTTTTAAATTCTAATGGGATAAATCTTGAAAATAAAGAATCTACTGTTTCTTTATATGCTGAAGTTATTATGGAAGAAATACTGAAAGGAAAGAAAGAAAACTCCAATGGTTATGAAGGACAAAGTTACATATTTTTCGATAAAGTTAACCCTGAAGAGATATTCAACAAAGCACTGCATAAAGCTCAAAAAGGTTTAAAAAAATCCAAGATACCTACAGGTTATTATCCAGTGGTATGTGCACCTCCAGTAGTTATATTATTATTTAATCGTA
This sequence comes from Promethearchaeota archaeon, assembly GCA_016933055.1. GTDB lineage: Archaea > Asgardarchaeota > Lokiarchaeia > Sigyniarchaeales > Promethearchaeaceae > AMARA-1. The sequence goes on from JAFGBS010000002.1 coordinate 94,985, forward strand.
CTCTGTCGGCAGCTCTTGATGCACAAACAGTATATGAAAGACGAAGTTTCTTATCAAATCAGTTAGGGAATCAAATAGCTTCTGATAATTTAGAGATCTTGGATGATCCTTGGTTACAGGAAGGACTGGCGACATCTGCATGGGATATGGAAGGAACAGCAACCCAACCCATAAAACTAGTTGAAAATGGCGTGTTGAAATCCTATCTCCACAATGTTTATACAGCAAACTTGTTTGAAACTGTGAGTACAGGTCATGCTTCTCGAGGATTAAATTCAATTTCAGTAGGAATTAGCCCCTCTAATTTGAAAATTCTACCTGGAAAGAATTCTCTCGATTCTATGATTGAAAGTATTCCTCAAGGAGTTCTAATTGAAGCCTCTTATGATTACCCTAACATTGTAACAGGAGAATTTTCGGGATTAATTGCATCAGGATATTTGATTCATGATGGTGAAATTAAAGATGCATTACGTGAGAGTCTAATCGGTATAAATTTTTCGGAGTTTTACAATAATATCACCGGGATTGGCAAGAAGATTCATCGAAAAGGTCCGCATTATGTTCCCTATATAAAAGTAGATGACGTAAAAGTAAGCGCAAAAGAGTGATTATATTCAATTTATGATAGTTTTAAACCATTCAATAGTTCTTTTTAATCCTTCTTTCAATTGGATAGTAGGTTGCCATTTAAGAATTTCATTTGCTCTTTTCAATGCTGGTTGTCGTCTTACGGGATCATCAATTGGCATTGGATGATGAACAATTTTAGAATTGGAATTCGTGAGTTCGATAACAAGTTCGGCGAGTTCTAATACCGATACCTCAATATTATTTCCTATATTAATCACAGTGCCTTTAGCTTGAGGGGTGGCGATATCCGTCAAAATCCCTTCAATTTCATCAACGATGTATGTATAAGAACGGGTCTGTTCCCCATCTCCAAATATCGTGATCTCTTCATTTTTTAATGCCTGATGAATAAAATTTGGGACAACCCTACCAAAAGTTTTTCCCCAACGTATACGAGGACCATAGGTATTGAAAATTCGAACCACCCATGCATTGATCTGATGTTCTAAAATATATGCCATTACAAAGGCTTCTCCAGCTCGCTTTGATTCATCATAACACGAGCGGGGGCCAATGGGATTAACATTCCCGAAATAATCTTCAGGAGTAGGTACAAATTCATTTGGAGGATTCCCGTATACTTCGCTTGTGGAAGTATAGATGAAGTCAGCGTTATGAAGATTTGCGATTCCTAGCGCATTAAAGGTCCCCATTGTGTTGGATTTTAAAATAGAAATAGGGTGTTTTTCGAATTCAAAGGGAGATGCACGAGATGCCATATGCATAACAATATCTATACGATCTATATCTGGGACACTAAATGCGTGAGGATGAGTTTTACCAAAGTAAATGGGAGTCGCAATATCATGTCCAATATAACGAAAATGAGGATGATTATTAAGATGCTTAATGTTGTTCCATTTACCACTCGAAAAATTATCTACACAAATGACATGAGCTCCTTGTGCAGTCAAAACATCACATACCCATGAACCCAAAAATCCCGCTCCGCCAGTAATTAATATAATTTTATCTTTAAAGGAAATGTCTCGTTTTTGAAGACGTTTTTTGATTTCATTTACATCTTCTTCAATAATAGGATGTATTTTGGTTCACCGATTTATTTAGTGTCAATAACTTTTTTTCCACAATGCGTACATAAAATCAAATTTTTACTAATTTTTTGTCCGCAGTGAGGACAAGTCTGTAGGGATCGTTTTACCAAAATTTTAGCAATCTCGTCAAAAGCTTCTTGGATCCCCAATCCTTCTTTCGCAGATGTCTCTTTATATAAATCCATCTTATGTTTTTTCTTGAATTTTAACGCATGTTTGCGAGATATCTGGCGTTGATCTTCCAGATCTATTTTTGATGCAATAAGACAAATAATAAGGTCGGATTCAGCATTTTTTACCAGGGATAGCCAATTATCCAGATCTTGAAAACTGCTTGGATCGGTGATGTCAAAAAGAAGAAATGCGGCACTAGCTCCCGAGCAATATGCTGGAAAAAGTTGCCGGAATTTATTTTCACCCGCAAAATCCCATATACTAAATTGTAACTTAATGGGGTCCGGACTGGCAGATGGATCATTTACAGTGATAGTTTTCACTTCGAATTCTACACCGATAGTGCTAAGAGTGTCAGCTTCAAATCGATCATCCACTGCCCTTCTTATCAATGAGGTTTTTCCTACCCCTTTAGACCCACCGATGACAATTTTTAGTTTAATCATTATTCAGAACCCAATTTTCTTTCAAAACAACGTACCCATATTAAATCGAAACGTAAATCTATTTCGGGATTAGTTATTTGGTATTTGTTTTTAAATAGTATTATTTATGAATTGTCTGATTTCTATTTAATTTTTCCTTTCCTTAAAGAGATCAATCCTATGTGTGTGAAAAATCATTAAGGATTTATTTTCTTATTTTCTAGTGGTTTACCGATTTAGTATAAAAACAAAATGGGATTAGCGATATACCTATGGAGAGTTCAGTGAAAATCCCCGGAACAAGTTGGAACATGAAAGTATATCAACTTGAAGATTCTTATAATGATCCTACCGTTATCGTGGAATTTATCAAGGGTATTCACGTGATGCATCAATTTATATTGGAGAAAGAGGGAACATTAGAGAAAATTTTTCAACTATTCTTGGAACGTGAGAATCTACTAATCCCTGAAAACCGGTTACAATATTTTATAAACCAACAGATTGGAGACATATATAAATTAACCGTGAATAAACCAAAACGAAAAAAAACCACCATCAAATCCATGATGAACCTTTCAGAAATGAAAGATAAAAAAATTAACATTATGGGATTATCCAGTTCGGGTAAAAGTTCGATATATAAGGTAGTTTTTGAACAAAAAAAATGGTGGGACCTAAAAGATATTTTACCCACTCAAGGTATACAGCAATATGAACAAACTGTGAATTCCTTAAAGGATTTTAAGCTTTATATTTTAGATTTTGCAGGAAATGTACATGACTTTAAATTATATCGTAAAGATGCGTCTAAATATTTCTCTACTACTTCTGCTTTAGTGTTTGTAATTGATGTTTCAGATCCAGAAAGCCTGCAAGATGCAGTCAATAAATTTTCTTGGAGTGTGAACCAAATGGCTGAATATGCCCCTGAGGGACGTATATTTTGTCTATTACATAAAACTGATCTTGCAACCCAAGTGGATAATTTTCAAGGTATTTCTGATTTCATCGAAAATAGCGTGAATGGTATAAAAACTAAGATCCATATTATCCCCACAAGCGTTCGGAATAATACAATTTATCTTGCTTGGGAACAAATCTTCAAATCCTTAATTCCTAAAGATAAAAGTTTAGATATTCTCACACAAAACTTGAAAGAAAAATTGAACCTCTACAACCTCTTGGTTCTAGAAAAAAGAACGGGTTTAGCGATTTGTGGATCAGTAGGATTATTAGATAACGAAGTTTTGGTGGGTACCATAAATAAAGTATGGCATCAATTGGGCAGTCTCGCAGACGATATTGAACTTGCGGGATTACAACAGATTACCTGTTCATTAGGAAATGGCTATCTGTTTTTAGAAGAATTTGAAAAGAATTTGATCTTGGTTATGGTGAGTCCAAAAATTGATGTTCTTGATAAATATAAGGAGAATATTGATAGATTCAAGCAAGAAATTATACGCGCTGTAATCTAATTCATCAATTTTTTTTACTAGGCATTCATTATCATTCTCATGAATCCTCATGAATCTTTTATTGTTATTTTAGATTTTGGGGGTCAATACACCCATCTCATCAGTCGAAGAATTAGAGATTTAGGGGTATACTCGGAAATTCGACCCTTTAATGTAGGGATTTCCAAAATAAAGGAGATTCCGAATCTAAAAGGGGTAATACTTTCTGGAGGACCCTCTAGTGTATATGATCCCAATGCTCCTCATCTGGATAAAAAATTACTCGAGTATTTTATTAATAAAAATATTCCTATACTCGGATTATGTTACGGGCATCATATGATTGCTCAGATGATGGGGGGAGTAGTAAAAAATGAGGATAATAAAGAATTTGGTAAAACTACTCTTAGCGTAATTCGTTCAGAATCCTTGATGGAAGGATTACAAGAACAAGAAATTGTATGGATGTCTCATGGAGATCAGATAGAATCTTTACCCGATGGATATAAAATTTATGCGAAAACGGTAAATTGTCCAATAGCAGCTTATGGATCTGACGATAAAGGAGTGTATGGATTACAATTTCATCCCGAAGTTGTGCATACTTTATCAGGAAATAAGATTTTGTCCAATTTTTTATTCTTAATTTGCAAATGCAAGAAAAGCTGGAAAATGGAGGATTGGATTACCAAGGCAATTAAAGAAATTCAAGATGTAGTGGGAAAAGAAAGTGTATTATTAGGATTATCGGGAGGAGTAGATTCATCAGTTACAGCACGTTTACTTCAAAAAGCAATAGCTGATCGCGTTCATCCAGTATTTGTGAATAACGGATTACTCCGCGAAAATGAAGAGAAAGAAATCATCGATACCTTCCAAGAACAATTGAAATTTAAGAACTTTCACTATGTAGATGCTAGCAATCTATTTTTAGAACGTTTGGTTGGAATTACGGATCCCGAGGAAAAACGAAAGATTATTGCAAATACATTCATTGAAGTGTTTGAGGAAAAAGCTGCCGAATTAAAGCACCAATACCCAAATATCACCTATCTTGCTCAAGGAACTATATATCCCGATCGGGTGGAGAGTTCAGCGACTTCTATAGCGAGTAGTAAAATAAAATCTCACCATAATGTGATTTTACCAGATAACATGCTATTGAAATTGATTGAGCCGCTACGTGATCTCTATAAAGACGAAGTTCGCAAGATCGGCAAGGATTTACTCCCAGATTATTTGATAAATCGTCAACCATTTCCCGGACCTGGCTTAGCGGTTCGTTGTATAGGAGAGATCACCAAAGTAAAACTAGCCATTCTGAAAAAAGCGGATCTTATTGTGAGAGAGGAGATTGAAAAGATCCCAGGACTACAAGATACCCTATGGCAATATTTTGCGGTTTTTTTACCTGTAAAGACTGTTGGAGTAATGGGAGATGCCCGTACATACGAATCTGTTTGTGTTGTACGAGCAGTGCAGTCCAAAGATGCTATGACCAGTAACTTTGCAAAACTCGATTGGGAACTTTTAGAAAACATATCCTCCCGAATCATTAATGAAGTGAGAGGAATAAATCGAGTGGTTTATGATATCAGTAATAAACCTCCCAGCACCATCGAATTTGAGTGATAGTGAAGTCTCGATTATCCATTAATCTATGCTTTTATAAGCGGGTTGGCAGAACCAGTAGGGGGCTTAATAGCGTATGGTACAATCTTCCCCTTTTTATCAGGTACTATTTCTACAATGATGCTAAATTTTATGCTACTACTAACAGCAGGTATCATGATGTATATTTTGGTTGATGTACTTATCCCAACAGTGAAGATAATTGAATACAAACACACGAGCATTATTGATTTTTCTCTGGGGGGATGGTGTTAATTAGGATTACGATAACTTTTCTTTAATGTTATAATAATAATAGGGTCATTGCCATTATTAGCATCCCAACCACAATTCCTGCTATAGTGAGATGTCCTTTTTTATCATATTTTTGCGCTGTTGGTAAAATCTCATCTAAGGAAATATACACCATCACACCCGCAATAAATCCGAGCATACCTCCAATTATTTGATCATTTAAAAAGGAAAATAGAATCAAATAGCCTAATGCGGCGCCCACTGGTTCAGCTGCACCTGAAAGAAATGAATACCAAAATGCTTTTTTCTTATTACCCGTAGCGTAATAGATTGGAATTGAAACGGAAATGCCTTCGGGAATGTTATGAATGGCAATTGCTATCATCAGTACTATACCAAGAGATGTGTCGCGCAAAGCTGTACCAAAAGTAACAAGACCCTCGGGAAAGTTATGAATGGCGATTGCAAACGCGGTAATTAATCCAGTTTTCATCAAATCCTTTTTAGAGGATTCTGATATTTTCAGTTCTTTTTGTGGTTGTCGTTTTATTTGTGCTATAGGCGGAGTTCGCGATTGTTCAGCATCTTCTTCTCCTTCCATTACAATGACGATGTGATGGGGATTTTCAACTTCGGGGATGATTAGATCTATCAGCCACATAAATCCAACACCAATAAAAAACAAACTTATCCCCCAAACCTCTCCCCACACACCTTGGGTTATTCCAATGGCCTCGATTGCTTGTGGTAATAATTCCACGAAAGAGATATAGGTCATTACTCCTCCCGATAAACCCAATGCAAATGATAAATATTCAATTTTAGGTTTCTTAATAAAATAGGCGATCAATGAGCCAATACCTGTGGATAAACCGGCAATAATTGTAAGTAAAAACGCAATTATGACTGAATTCATAATGAATCTCCTTTTTTTTGGTTTTAATACAATTTTTACACAACAATACTAAGTATTATGTCCTCCTTTTCAGAAAACTATTTGTATAGGAAGAAACATGTTGAACTATTAAAAAGTAAGATGAGTAAAATGGAACCAGTACATTATTTGTTGCATTTGGAACCAGATCTTGAAAAATTTGTTTTTCTCGGTACAACTCAAATCACTATTCTTTCCGACGATACCATCGGGAAAGTGGTTCTCAATGGAAAATTCCTCAATATTTTGTCTTGCAAAATTAAGATAAACGAGGAATACATTGCATGTGATTTTGACTATGATGAAAACAAAGAGGAAATAGTTGTTAAATTTCCACAAGAAATCTCTGGAAATTTTGAGATAAAGATCCATTACAAAGGAGAATTGAATGATAAACTACTAGGATTTTATAGAAGTAGTTATACAATAGAGGGACAAGAGGAAACAAAATATATTGCAACCACTCAATTCGAAGAACGTTACGCTCGATGGGCTTTTCCTTGTTTTGATCAACCCCGATATAAAACTCCTTTTGATATTGAGTTTGTTATTAATGAGAATTTGACAGGAATTTCAAACTGTGCAGTTTCTGAAGAAATTATGCTTGAGAATGGTAAAAAGCTAGTGAAATTTGAACAAACTCCAAAGATGTGCACGTATTTATTGTACTTTGGTGTAGGTGAATTCGAATATGTTGAGCAAAAAAGCGAGAATCTTACCGTTAGAGTGTATACTACTCCTGGAAATAGTCAATATGGGGAGTTAGGTCTGGAAATTAGTAAAAAATCTATAGAAATATTGGAAGAATTGACGGGAATTCCATACCCCATTTCAAAAATAGACAATATTGCAGTAAAAGATTTCCAATTTGGAGCTATGGAAAATTATGGAGCAGTGACCTATCGAGAACCGCTGATATTAGTTTATCCTGGAAAAACCTCAAAGTCATCCAGAACTCAAATTGTAATTGTTATTTGCCATGAAAATTCCCATATGTGGTTTGGTAATTTGGTTTCTCCAGCAGATTGGCAATATGTTTGGCTTAATGAGAGTTTTGCTTCATATTTTGAACGGGTTGTGACAGATCGTATTTATCCAGAGTGGAATATTTGGGATGACTTCATTTTGGATTCTACTCTTGGAGCTTTAACTCGAGACTCACTGATTAACACTTTTCCTATAGAACTTCCGGGAGGAAAACCAATTGATATCAACACCGCTACGGCTCCAATAATTTATGACAAAGGCGCTTCTATCATAAGGGTTCTAAGTGATTTTTTGGGTGAAGAAAAATTCAAGTTGGGAGTTAAAAGTTTCCTGGACAAATATAAGTTTGATATAGCCAACACCGAACAATATTGGGCGGCTTTTGAGGAAGCTACGGGTGAACCTATCAAAAAATTTGCCGATTCGTGGGTTCATCAAAAAGGATACCCATTTATTACCGCGCATAAGGATGGTAATATTCTCAAATTACAGCAAGCTCGGTTTACTTATCTTCCTCACGAAACAGATACAACTTGGCTGATTCCCATATCCTATACTTTGTTCCTTAGCGATGGTACTCAATTGGATAAAAAAACTGTAATGGAAGCTGCAACGATGGAAGTAGAATTGCCTGAGAATACGGTCACATACAAACTCAATACCCAACAAAAAGGTTTTTACCGCGTCTTATATACTGATGGCAATTTTGAAAAACTGGGTGAACTTATTGTTGAAAAGAAATTATCCCATCTGGATGTGTTTGGAATTCAGAACGATATTTTCAGTTTTACAATCCGTGGAGATTTCTCAGTTGACAAATATTTGGATTTTCTGAGTAAATATTATTCCCAAGAAGATAGTTATTTATCCTTACGAAACATTTCCGGAAATTTGAATTCACTTTATTTCTTTATGGATTCTAAACGCTCCCGTATCGCAGAAATTGGCCGAACAATGTCTGATCGTTACTTAGAGAAAATAGGACTAGAACCAAAAGAAGATGATAGTTTAGAAACCTCCCGAATACGAAATATCTTGTTATGGTCTTCTTTTATATTTGATTCCAAATTGGTGAAAAATTTTGTGAAAGGAAAATATGATGACTTTAAGAAGGATACTCCTATTCATGCCGACATTCTTAGTACTATGTACAGATCTTTTGCTGCCTATGATAAAAACTCGAAACATCTGTTTTTCAAAAAGCTAATGGACCCGAAAACCACAGGACAAGAACTATTATATCTGTGCCAAGCGATCGGAGAGGTTCGAAGTGAGCAAGATCTCAAAGAAATTCTGGACATGGTTTTAGACAAGATGCCATTGAATGTAAGATACATTCCCATATTAGTTGCTGCACAAAATGAAACAACCAAACCATGGTTATGGAATTGGTATAAAGAACATGCAGCTATTCTAAAAGAAAAACTAACTCCCATGAATTTGGGGACGGTTCTAGTTGGACTTGCTTTCCATTCCGGTTTAGGAAGAGAAGAAGATGTGGGGATGGTGTTAGAAAAACTTGCGCAAGAAATGCCGGATCGAGAAGATGACATTAACATGGCTTTAGAATTGTTAAAGGTGTATTCCACGGTACTATTCCGTAACTAAACTACCCATTTTTCCATGAGTAATTCATCTATATATTTTTTTTTCATATAAAACTGTTTTTGACGTATGCCAATTTTTCGAAAACCTAATTTTTCATATAAATGAATGGCATAAGTATTAGTAACCAAGGTTCCCAAAACAATTTTCATTTTTCCGTTTTTCTTGGATTCTTCAATAGCAAATTCAATTAAGTGACACCCTAGTCCCAGATTGCGGAAAGATTTGGAAATGATGATTCCCAGAAGACCTACATGTTCAGAAGCTTCCCATTCATCATGGTGGATGGTACATTGCCCAACGATCGTCTTGTGGTTGGAGGTTGAATATTCTGCTACAATACACAAGTTATTATATCCGACTAATTCATTATACCAACTGATTTTCTCGAATTTGTCTATTACTTTGGTGAATGAGGGCTGATATATTCCCTCCTCAATAACTTCATTATAATTATCCCATATATCATCCAAGTCCTCTTTGAGGATGTGTCGTAGGAGGATACGATTATTGTTTTTCAAGATAATGGTTTTTTGCGACATTTCAATCGAGTGAGATAGTGGTGCAAAGGTTTTTTGGAAGAAGATTCAAAGTTTTCTTTAAATTGTATCAATTAAGAAATGAAGAAAAATAAACATACAGAATTTGAGAATTATGAGTCAAAAAGAAAATGAAAAAAAGGATCCCGATCATCCCATCAGTTTGGAAGAAGCGTTACAATCTAAACTTGCGCAAGAAAAACGCTTATTGGGACAAGATTTAGATTCGGACGAGAGAACAATTATGGCTTGTTATCAAGAAAAAAATCGATTGATTCTTGATCGAATTTACATAATTTTCAATCAGACCCGAAAGAATTTGGATCTGTCATTAAAAACCAAGTCAGAATTACGGGATAGGCTTGGAAGCCTTGCAGAGAAAGGATATTTGCGTATTGAAGGTTTTGTGTATGACGGAGAGGAAAGAGAAGCGTTTATATTGACTGAAAAAGGTGAAGAACTCGTTAAATAAGCATATTAGATGCTTTTATTATTTTCGTATTTGGCATATAATATAGGTTTAATTAACTACTATACTCTTAACGTGAACTATTATGTCTGAATCTGATGAAAATTATGGAAATATACATGCTACGGAACATAAGGAAAAACCCTCCCGTTCTGGATTGTGTATTACATTTTATCTAGTGTTATCCATTTCTTGTTTTACTTTAATGATCGGCGGATTATGGGCAATTATGGATATAATCCAACCTACAGGAAAATGGGAATGGTTTAAAGACCTCGGGATAATGTTACAAATCATCATCGCTGGTGGTTTTGGTATTATTGGTATTGGGGGTGTTATAGTACTTTGGTTACTGTATCCCAAAGGAACACGCCTTATCCATAAAATGCTATATCCTCCCATTACTAAAGAACAATTCGAAAAAGGCACTTTTCTTGCACGTTTTATAACTGCAGGTCTATTAATATCCATTTTTATCATTGTTGTTGGTTTTGTACTTGCATTTATCGAATGGATTGTTGCAGAAGGCGGAGTAAGTTTTATCGGGTTCCTAAAATCCACACCTAACGGGTTACTTATTATGCTTTTCTCTTCGATGTTACTTGTATTCACTATTCTGGTAATTGTGTTTGTTTGGGTGTGGATTAACGGATATCAGAAAACTCTCAAATTAATCTCGGATAACAATGCACGGATAGACAGAGCCCAAGTAAAGAAACTTGAATGGAATTCGGGTGTTAGTTTCTATATTATCGTTTTAATAAGCGTATTGGGAGTAGCCCTAGGGGGTGCCTGGTATGGAATGGACATTTTTGTGTTTCCCATTGATTGGACGAACTTTGGAACTACCTTTTTAGTAATTGGTGGATTAGGGAGTTTAGTATTTCTAGTTCTTATTGGGGGGTTAGTTCTATTCAGTCTAGGCAGCTATAAGATTAGTCATATGCTGTTTGCGCGTAAAGGGAAAATCTCAGAAGAATTAGACACTCAGGATAAAAATTTAGCAGATTCGATTACAGTGACTTTGCTTATCGCAATCGCCCTCCTTATCATCGGTGCAATGGGCATGTTAGTGGATTACTTGATGAAGTTAGCGGAAGAGCAGTCCGGGGGGACTTTTCTTGAATGGCTAGTAACCTTGCCATCGTATGGGATATGGACGGTTTTATTTAGTGGAATGCTATTTGTTGGAATTTGGGTTATGATCTTCATAATTTACGTATGGACCCATGGGTATTTCTTTTTTTTCAATGCGAATGCCAGAAAAGTGTTGCGAGATAATGAAAAAATTGAACGCGATAAGCATAATAACGCTCAAGTAGCATTTGGAGTGATCATTTACGTTCTAATCTGGTTGTGTGTATTTGGTATTATATATGGAGCGATCTGGTGGGGAATGGAAGAATTTTCCGCACAATGGACCGACTCTACGACCAGAATCTCCTTAAAATTCCTAATTATTGAATCCATGGGAAGTGTGTTCTTTCTTTTACTTACAGGGGGTTTGCTATTCGCTCGAAGATTAGTATTTTTTATCAGTAAAATGCTATTTGTTCGAAGAGAAGACATTCCAGACAACGTAGAAAAACAAGATAAAGTAATTGCCCAAATCATAACTATTACTCTATTGGTGGCCATCGCATTAGTAGCGGTGGGTTCGTTTGGATTATTAGTGCAGTTCTTGATAAATAGGTCTCTTGCACTATTAGGGATGGAAAACCTTATCGAAATTATTACATTTTTACCAAATGGTGTTCTATCGATGATAGCGAGTGGTTTATTGCTTATTTCTATTTGGATTTTGATTTTCGTTATTTTTGTGTGGACAAATGGGTACTATTTCTTCTATATTCGCTTCCTTCGAAGTATTGCAAAGCAATGATTACTTTTTTTCTTTATTATAATCATATTCTGCGATTTCACGTATTTTTTTTGCTGTTTTTTTTCCAATACCCGGGACTTGTTCTAGTTCGTCCTCAGCTGCAGTAAATATATTCTCGAGTGTTGAAAATGCTGTAAGTAGTTCTTGGGCTCGATATATATTAATCCCTGGTATTCCCGATATAATCTGCTCTTGCGCTTCTGCTTCCGAGGTAGTTTTTTTCGTATATACTTTGCCAATTGGAGTTTTCTCTTGATGGATTTTTTTTTCCAGTGCGATTAAGAGATCAGCGGTTTCTGTAGCCGATTGAGTATACAACACACTTATCCGCATGTTCACGATGATACTGGCTAGCGCTCCTAAAATTGCGGTTTTTGATATGCTGAATTGGTTAACTGGATTGCCTTCCAAGATAAGAATAGGAATATGAAAACTCTGAGAAAGATGATGTAATTCATCAAATAATCTTCCATCTTTAAGTGATTCTACAAAATCAGAATCGGTTTTACGCTCTACTCCTACTTGTTCAGATAAGATATAATCTGCTACATTGAGAGTTTTTAATATTACGTCCATACCTTTCACAGCGAGCTCACGAACTACTGGTGATTGTGTTTCGCGGGTATCCGCAATAATGACTTGGCGTTTGGATTGAGAATCAGATGAAGGAGAAGAGTTTGATTGCTCTGTAACAGAGAGAAGAATTTCTGCATCCTTGATGCTATTTTCTTCTGATTCATGCATGAAATCTAGAATATTACCCATTTTTTGTTTTTTGGTAGATTTTTTTACTCCATTTTGTCCCGATGTACTTGTGTGAGAATTATTATAGTTTGCTAACACATGTTTCATTCGTTTTTCGCGTTTTTTTTCCGTATAATAATATCCTTCTTCTCGAGTTCCTTTTGCCATGAGAATATATAATTTACCTTCACTTTGCCTTCCTGTCCTACCACGGCGTTGTATAGTTCGGATTTCACTGGGTATTACATCATAGAATATCACCAAATCACATTCTGCAATATCTAATCCTTCTTCTGCAACGCTAGTTGCTACCAGAGTGTTGATATCACCTGCACGGAATAAATCCAGCTTTGCAATCTGTTCTTTTTGCGTCATCCCCTTCTCAATCTTTCTCCCTTTCTTCCGAGCTTGCTGTCCGATAAATTTCTCCGCTATTATGGACTCCGTATTATTGATAAACTCGACAATAGAATCTACCGTATCTCGAAAATTCGCAAATATCAATACTCGGGAATCTGGATTTTGTTGAAACTGTTGGTTTAGTAGATCTCTAATTTTTATTAATTTAGGATGCACAAAATCAGATTCCACTAAAGAACGAACTAATTGCATAGCCTTGCGATATTCTGTTGATTGCATTAATTCATGAAGAGATTTTGAGGCTTTAGGAGTTTTTAATTCCGCTATGCACTTTTGATGGTATTTGTATAACGGATCGATTCCTTGGGCTTCCAGTAATTCCAGCATATGGGAAACTCGAATAGAATTCGATACTACTTTTTTCAAATAAAATGCATTTGTTAATTCCTCACTTGAAGCACTGGTGTCCCGAATCTTAAAGTCAATCCTCCGAGAGGAGGCAAGCAAATCTTTACGTGAAATTTTATTCAGACTGTAATGATCTAGAAAATTACTATTATATAGTTCCTTTTGGAAGATCTTCAGCATCGATTCCAAAATTTTCTTGGGTTGAAGGTATTCATTGGGAAGCTGAATTGGAATCCAATTCATCTGTACATCTTGGACATAAGGGGCTACATCGGGGCTTGTTTCCGAACGAATTTCTACATTTGAAATGTATAAATTTTCGCATACTTCTTGAATTTTTTCCTCATCCCCCCCCGGGGAAGCACTCATTCCTAGAATCAGACCGTGCGGATATTCTTGGTGATACATTTTCGCAATAAAGGTGTAAGCATAATCTCCCACTGCTCGATGGGCTTCATCAAATATAATCAAAGAAACTTCCTTTAGATCTATTTTCTTATTTATAATATCATTTTGTAGAATTTGAGGAGTCAAAAACGCAATGGACGCATCGAGATATAATGTCTCTCGTTTTGTTGGAGGAACGGTTAACATAGGAAGTTGCCATTCTTCCAAGGTACTCATTTCAATAAATGATTGCTGGTGTTGTGCCACTAAAGGTTTTGTAGGAGCAAGAAATAAGATTTTTTTATCAGGTACTTGGGAATGAGTATATAATGCAAGCATGAGTGCAATAATGGTTTTTCCCATTCCCGTAGGGAGAACGACCAATGAATTCTTTCCGATGCAAGATGCAAAAATGTTGGTTTGATAATCCCGCTGTTTCACTAGATTAGATTTAATAAAGGGTAGATCTAAAAATGTATCAGTATCGCTCATTGCACTCAGTCTGTGTTTCTTTGATCTAGGATCTTTGTTAGGTATAGAAGCGTTATTATTGCGACATTAGTAAAGAAGAAGAGTGTAAAAGTGAGAAAAGGATGTGTCATCGGGAGCGAGGGGGGAGATTTCCCATTAAGTATTAATGTCAGATATAAATAGGGAAGGAGGGAATTGAACCCTCGATCTCCAGTGTGTGAGACTGGCGTTATTTACGGTTTTCAACGCAACAAAGGGCTGAAATAACCACTAAACTACTCCCCTTATCTTGATCTATCTTACAGATCTATCTCGGTTATTTTAAGAAATTTGCGGATTACTGCACAATCTGAAATGGAAAAATTAAAATTTAAGCAATAATATGCGAAACTTATCACTTCTTTTGTTAGGTCTCATAGCTATGGTATACTCGAGAATTAAGCGCGAAAAATTAGAAGAAGCAAGAGAAAAAATTACGGTCGGCCCTGTTTTTTTGACTCGCTATGAACGTGCGCGAATAATTGGGGCGCGCGCACTTCAAATAAGTTTAGGAGCGCCTATTTTAACTGATATCAGTGGTAACAGCGTTGAATTGGATTCCATGAAAATAGCAGAAAAAGAATTATTGTCAGGAATATTGCCACTTACCATCAGACGAACTCTTCCCAGTGGAAAATATCAGGACATTCCTCTTTCGTGGCTTTATATGGAAGATTAAAAAAATTATAACAATTCTTCCCAGATTCCAGAATCGGCGATTTTGGAATACACTTCTTTAGCGATTTTATAGAGCTTTTCGTATTTTTCTACAGCCTTTGGATTGGGTGTCCATTTCTTGGTTATATTTGCAATTGACTCTGCGGCATCTACGATGTTCTTATAATCACCAACCCCGTAACTTGCTAAAATGGCTGCGCCAACGGCTGTACTCTCCTCTAATTCCCCACGACCACACGGAATATTCAACACATCTGCCATAATTTGATTCCAAATATCACTACGAGATCCCCCACCTGTTACTCGTAATTCTAGGATGTGACTTCCTAATTCACTAAATACATCAATGTTCTTCTTTACTTCATAACAAGTGCCTTCTAAAATTGAGCGTAACAGATCTTTGCGCTCATGACCGAGAGCCAATCCTAAGAAGACTCCGCGTGCATTGGGATTCCAATGAGGAGCACCTGCCCCCACCATATGAGGTACAAATAGTAGTCCTTTAGCACCTGGAGGAGACTGCGCAGCAAGCGAATTCATGATTTCATAGGGATCGATATTTTTCTGTTTTGCTTTTTGCACTTCATCCGTACACATCACATCCCGTGCCCAACGATAGGCAGATCCTGTAGTGAAGATACTCGCTTCCTGTACCCATGCACCAGGAACTGCATGACAAGAACATAACACTCTTTTATTCGGATCGAATTTAGGCTTATTAAGAAATCCTAAAATAAAAGATCCCGTTCCTGTGGTACATTTTGTTCGACCTTCTTGAGAAACCCCTACCCCCAATGCAGCACACTGTTGATCTCCCCCACCTGCAACCACAATAGTATTACCATCGAATGCAGTATCTTTTGCGATGATAGGACCTATTTGTGTTCCACTCGGTACGGCTTCCGGCATTTTATCCAAATCCAAACCCAAGTTCGTGGCAATATCTTCATCCCATTTTAAATTCTTAATGTTGAATAGCATCGTTCGGGATGCGTTTGAATAATCTGTCATCCATTTACCTGTTAGTTTCATTACAATAAAGTCGTGTACGAGTAAAAATTTATGAGTGTTCTGATAAATTTCTGGTTTATGGTTTTTTATCCATAAGATTTTGGAAGAGGAAAAATAGGGATCAACCGTTAGACCTGTTTTTTCGTAGATGGAATCAACACCTATACTTTTCTTAATAAAATTACATTCCTCTGTGGTCCTTCGATCTTGCCATACAATGGCATTGTGTAATGGAATACCTTTGCTATCAACGGGTACGATAGTCTCCCGTTGATTTGTGATAGCCACACTTTTAATATTTTTAGATTTTACTTTTCCCTTTTTTAGAGCAATTTTTATGGTGGTTTTCAACGCATTCCACCAAAGGTTTGCATCTTGTTCCACCATTACTGGTGTGGGAAAGAATGATTCCCATTCTTCATAATGTCGAGATACTTCCTTTCCTTCCTCATCAAATACAATTGTACGACATCCAGTTGTTCCTAAATCCAATGCACAATAATAATTCATGATCATCACAATTTTTTAATTTAATAAATACAAATCTAATTCGTTCTAACAAATTATA
Organism: Promethearchaeota archaeon; assembly: GCA_016933055.1. Classification (GTDB taxonomy): domain Archaea; phylum Asgardarchaeota; class Lokiarchaeia; order Sigyniarchaeales; family Promethearchaeaceae; genus AMARA-1. The sequence goes on from JAFGBS010000002.1 coordinate 111,680, forward strand.
TAGTTTCGTTTAATATTTTACTATAAAGGGGTAGAGTATGGAGATAAGCAAAATACAAAAATTTCTGAAGAATTTGCATAAATTTGATCCGAAAAAAGAGGAATTGGATTATTTTGAAATGGTCAAAGACCATGTTAATAATCTAAAGGACCTTATCAAATACCACAATGGACAATTGGATGTTGCCATAGGACAGATCTTTCTCGATTTGTTGCAATTCTGCAACATGGAAGGCATCGATTTAGAAACTGTGTTGAAGGATAAGTTACGATTTGGATTATAAAATAAAAAATCTAATTTTTTTTACTACCACTTACCCTCCCATGAATTTTGAGCGTTACATTCTCATACTACCCTAAAAGTCGTTTTCGTTATCCTAAGAATAACTACAATAGTTTTTAGGATAGGAGGTCCTAACACCCTACCCGATGCTATTTTTGACGTTTAACGTTGTACTGCGATATAATTACCTTAAAACCTCTCAATCTTAAACATGTAGGACAGAATAGATGTAGACTATTATTTTGCTTTTTTCTTCGAAAATCCACATTGTGGACAAACCAATTGGGTAAATCCGACTTCATACCCTTCCAATCCCACTAATTCTGCATTACACACAGGACATCGGGGGGAATAAGTAGGGAACCACTGTCCTTGAACATTAGGAGTAACTTTTAAATTATTAATCCAATTAGAAAATTGGTACATTTGAGGATTCAAATTCATAGTTTTTTGTGCTTGTCGTGCTTCTTTTGGAGAAGATACGACTACAGCAAGGGATTTGATTTTATCCGGTTGATTGAGTAAGGTTAATGTCGCTAATATTCCAGGTTTTCCCTCATTTCGTAAAAATTCTGCAAATTCTGGGGGTCCCACCCCAGCTAGTGCTCCATTCCCTCCATATTCCACTGCACGAGAAAACAATATGTAAAAGTATCTCTCCCGGAAATCTTCTGCCCATACAAAAATCCATTGATGGGGTTCAAATTCTTGATTGTGGGAATCTACTATTCGCCTTAACCCACTTTCGGCAAAATACCGTTGATCTGTTTGTATGTTCATAACAAGGTGCTGGAAAAATAGTTTTGCAATAGTGGGATAGCTACCATATATATCCTGTATATCGGTAAGTTGCAGGGTCTGGGGGTGTTGTTTCCAACTAACAACGACATTGATGGTAAACATAATAACTGTCCATTTGAGTTTTTGGGTTATTTCGTTATGGAAATAAGAAATGGAGCCGGAGAGAATTGAACTCTCGACATCCGGTGTGTAAGACCGGCATCATAACCACTAGATCACGACTCCTTGCATTTGTACTTAGGTATGACGACTATCCTAGAGGAGTGACCCTCTAGATGATTGACTTAATAGTTGGGGAACAAATTAATTTTTCGAATTTTTGGATTGATACAATTCTACAATATTCTGGGGGCGGAACATTGAGAATTGCGTATTCTTTAAATGCGGTCCTATATCTGCGAGAATTCCGGGTGCGGAAGTACCCTGTTTCAAGTATACTACTGTTTCTAAAAATCCCATCCGTTCGATGATAATATAATCAGGATAATGCTTAGTGAATTTGATGGCTTTTTTTATACGTTTTCTGGGTTCTCCTGAGGAAAAAAGCATTTCAAATCCATCTGAAATCCACATCTGAATCATATCTAAGGATTTCTTAGCCAGTCTGCATTCTGCTTTTGAGTTATCCCGATCAACATGAGTAATTTCAAAATACATAGGCATATTCTCAAAAAATCCATAGGCATTTACGAGTTGTCTTTTGGAAACCTTGTGATTACTGCATAATTGCGCTCGCATCTCAAATAACGGATACAACGCATCTTTCTCAGGTTTCTCTATCCCGCAATCAATGAATAATCCAAAATTTACCGTTTCCGGGTCTCGAAATCGTCCTCTTACAATTTGACCGGGTTGAAGAGATTCAAATTCATAAATTGTTCCAAATTCATGAATAAGATAATTTTTTACGAATTTTTCATCTTTCCCTTTCATAGCAATCATGGGTCGATTTCCCGGTTGATGCAAACCTACATATTCGAACTCCACCTCATATTCTTTAGTCTTTTGCGAGATCAATTGTAGAAGAGCTCTAGATAGATAGTTCTCATCCACGATTTTTTGGGGGGAATAAGAATAGAAATTGTCTAGAAGAGTCAGTAGGAGCATCCGTTTTCACAGTAGATGAGTTTGTAAACACATTTATGTAGGAAAAAATATGAATTTTGGGAATTTGTTTTTATTTTAAGCGGAATTTATTATAATTTAACGATCATGTATGAAGATTTACTTGAAAAGTTTGAGATGTTTCGAGAAAAGCATTACGAATTCACGGGATTAATAATATGCTCTAATCAAGGTGATATTTTATTTACCACGCAATCTTTGGAATTAAGTTCTAGCGATTGTCAACAAATTATAAATTCGTGGCTACACTCCGCTGAACAACTTAACTTACACGAGATCCGCTATACGATTTTAAAAACTGATATCTACCAATTTGCTGCATTAAATCCACACCTAAAAAAAGGGATCGTCGGTTCTATGGATAGAGAATACAATTATGCCATTGGTTTTGTGGACACCGAAACGAATCCCGAAAATTCGTTACTTCTTTCCTCCATCGAATTAAACAAACTCGTGTGGAATATGAATTAGTTACTTTTTTCTTGTTTTAGAAAATTATTTATTATGCAATTTATTTCACTAACTAACGAGTGTGTAAAAAAGATCGTTATTGAGTAAAAGAACGAATTAAATTAAAGCATTAGAAATTAATATTGAGCACCTTAGGATGACATAAAGGAGTAAAAGGTAAAAATCATGTTTTCGAGAACGGGAAATGGATATGACCAATCAGTTTCGATGTTCAGCCCAGATGGGCGCTTGTTTCAAGTTGAATATGCCATTGAGGCGGTTAGAAGAGGGACAACAGCAATTGCAGTACGAAATGAAGATAGTGTTATATTTGCTGTAGAAAAGCGAGGAAGCAATCCTCTTCAAGAGCGATTGGGCTCAGAAAAGATATTTAAGATTGATAACCACATCGGTGCTGCGATTGCGGGTTTAACGGCTGATGCACGAGCATTAATCGATCAAGCGCGTATTCAAGCACAAATTAATATTTTAAATTATGATGAAAAAATCTCTGTTGCAGATGTTACTCGTGAAATCTGTGATCAAGCACAGCAATATACCCAAATTGGGGGACGACGTCCTTATGGAGTGTCATTGTTGATTGGTGGGATTGATCCCAAGGGAGACCCCCAGATATTTATGACCGATCCATCAGGAGCCTATTGGGGTTATTTTTCATGTGCAATCGGTTCTGGACAACAAAATGCTCGAACATTTTTAGAAGAAAATTATAAGAAAAACATGAAATTTGAAGAATTGCTTAAACTTGCGGTTAGAACGATAAAACAAGTTCTGGAATCGGAAATCACTGATGAGATGTTTGAAGTTGCTTATATACGCAAAGAAAATCTGGATTTAACAATCCTAAGTACTGAAGAAAAACAAAAACTCCTCAAAGAAATCTAGGTAGAAGGTAAACAGAAACAGAAATTTCTATTTTTTTGTTCTTTATATTCAGTGAGGATCTAATAGGATAGAAGGTAAAAAATATGTCTTTAAGATCTGGTGGAGAAAAACGAGTTGATTTGGGCAAATTTACCATTGCCCGGTTATACAAGCAAAATAAGAATGTAGAAATGATTGTAGAGCCGGAACAGGCATGGAATGCAAAAAAGAAAATTGACGCTCACATCCGTGCACTTAAAGAAGAGAATGAAAACGCAGAATTTAGTCTGGAAGACCTAAAACAAATGCCAGAAATCGACATTAATAATATTTTTGAAGGTTTTATTGTATTTGAAGACGCTATGCGTGGAAAAGAGCATTCTGATTCAGATTTAGAACAACTCTTCGGTAGTACGGATCCGGTGGAAATTGCATACCAAATGCTCTATGATCGAGATACAGAATGGCAATGGACGAAAAAACAAAGAGATGAAAATTTTGAAAAGAAGAAGCGTCAAATTATTGCAATCATTGCAAAAAATTGCATAAATCCCCAAACTAAAAAGCCTCATCCCCCGCAACGAATAGAGAAAGCTATCACCGAAGCAAAATTTAATATTGATATTATAAAATCTGCGGAAGAGCAAGTAAAGAATGTAATTAGTGCAATTTCGTCAATAATTCCCATCCGTATGGAAAATATTGAGTTAGCTGTAAAAATTCCAGCTAGTTATGCAGCAAAATCTTATAATATTGTGGAACGTTACGGTAAAATTAAAAAGGACGAATGGCAGAATGATGGGTCATGGGTAGGAATCGTGGATCTTCCTGCAGGCATGGAAGCAGAATTTTTAGATAAGATAAATAAGCTTACCCATGGCCGTGTACAAATAAAAATACTAAATCGATCATAATTGAGAAAAAATGACAGAAAATAATCATGAAATTCGTGAGATCGTCATCCCAGGGGAAATATTAACGGAAGATAAGAGTTTTATTCCTGGGAGAGGCGCTATTCGACAAGGGGATAGAATTATCTCCATATATATCGGATTGAAAGAAGTCCGAGGAAAATACATCAATGTTGTTCCTTTACGCGGTAAATATCGTCCAGAGATCGGTGATAAGGTGATCGGGAAAATCGTTGATATTACTAGCGTAAAATGGCGGGTTGATATTAATGCAAAAGACACCGGGATTTTAAAACCCCGTGATGCCATTGACGTCTATGATAAACGTTCACAACGAGGAAGAAAAAAATCATCCAGAGAACTTGAAGCAGAAGCGATGAAGATGTATGAATTGGGAGATATGTTAATCGCTAACGTAGTTTCTGTGGATCGGGTGAGTGATCCCGTATTAACTACTGTGGGAGAATCACTCGGGAAAATTGATGAAGGGACTATTATTGGTATCGATGTTCCCAAAATCCCACGCATTATTGGAAAAAAAGGTAGTATGATTAAGTTACTGAAAGATTTAACTACTTGCCGTTTATTTATTGCAAAAAATGGATTGGTGTGGGTTAAGGGGGCCACGTCCGAATATGAAAAATTATGTATTGAAGCAATTCGAAAAATCGAGCGAGAAGCTCATACTACAGGATTAACTGATAGAATAAACTATTATATTCAAGAAAAGAAAAAGGAAAGAGGTTTAAAATGACGATATTAATACCAGAAGAATACCCCAAAAAACTGATAGATAAAAATGGGAAACGATTAGATGGACGAGCTTTGGATGAATTACGACCTTTCAGTTGTAAAATTGGGGTTCTTGCCAATGCTGATGGTTCAGCTTATGTGGAGCATGGAAAAAATAAAATCTATGCCGGTGTGTATGGACCTCGAGAGGTTCACCCCCGACATTTGGCACGACCCGATAGAGGAATTATCCGAGTAGATTACCGGATGACCACCTTTTCCGTCCATGAACGGAAAAGCCCTGCTCCCAATCGACGAGAACGAGAAATATCAAAGATAATCGAAGATGCGTTAGCACCCACGTTATTTTTGGAATTATACCCCAATTCAGCTATTGAAGTATATGTACAAGTAATAGCTGCCGATGGTGGAACACGCTGTGCAAGTACGACAGCCGCTTCCCTTGCACTGGCAGATGCGGGTTTACCGCTGAAATCATTGGTAGCAGCCGTTGCAGCAGGAAAAGCGGATGGTGAAATTATATTAGATTTGGGAGATCTGGAGGATAAAGCAGGAACGGCAGATGTTCCGGCAGCAGTACGCATGATTGATGAAGAATTCACTTTACTTCAATTCGATGGGGAGATGACTCCTGAGGAGTTTGAAAAATCTATTAAACTCATTAAAAAAGGTGCTCGAGAAATATTTGCAAAACAAACTGCAGCAATAAAGGAAAAATTTGATACTGTACGCAAAGAAACGGAAGAAGAGAACAAAAAGATTGAAAAATTGGTACCGCCTGAAGAAAAAATAACCCATGCGAGTGGTACTAAAGAAGAAGAAAAAGCTGGAGAAGAGAAATCAGATAAAGCAGAGGAGATCAAGGAAGAAAAAGAAGACCCCTCAGATACAAAAGAAGAAGAAAAGAAACCGAAAAAAGAGAAAGAGGAAAAGAAATCGGAGGAGAATAAATAATGGATACCCCCCAAGTCATTTCTACTGTCCAAAGGAAATACATATTGGATTTATTAAAACAAGGAAAAAGAATGGATGGAAGAGGCTTTTTAGACTTCCGTGAAGTAAGAATTGATGACGATTTAATTCCGAAAGCAGAAGGGTCCGCATCAGTACATTTAGGAGACTCATTCATCATCACAGGGATAAAATATGATGTAGGAACACCATTTCCAGATTCCCCAGATGAGGGTGTAGCTACATGTATGGCAGAATTCATTCCCTTTGCCTCTCCTATGTTTGAAAGTGGTCCCCCAGATGTCGAAGCCGTTGAAGTTGCACGTGTTGTAGATCGAGGAATCCGTCATGGAGATTGTATTGAATATAAAAAACTCTGCATAAAAGCAGGAGAATTAGTATACATTTTGTTCATTGATATGTATGTAATGAACCATGCTGGTAATTTAATTGATACTGGTGCGATCTCATCTATGACAGCTTTGTTAACAACAAAATTACCCACAGCTAAAATTGAAGATGGGAAAGCAGTATGGAATGGGGGGTATATGCTAGTTCCCATCAATCAAATTCCCCTTTCTGTGACCTTTGGAAGAATCCAAGATTATGTATTCGTTGATCCGGTTATTGACGAAGAACTTGTGCTAGATGGTCGTGTTTCTTTTGCAGTTAATGAGAAAGGTCAAATTTGTTCTATGCAGAAATCCGGAGAAATAACTTGGACAGAAGAGGAACTGATTAAATATTCCAAGATAGCTGTAGAAAAAGTGAATGAATTGCGAAATAAATTAAATTTGCGGCAATATGTGCCAAAACTCTAAATTTTCTTTTTTTTACGATGCGTTCGGTATCTTTAGCGTGTGACAAAATTTTTTAACTATCGCAAATACGCCTATTCATCTCTTTCATCAAGTGAACATAGATCATGGCAAAAACTAAGAAAATGGGAATAACGGGTCGATATGGTACGCGTTATGGATCACGTATACGTAAACGTGTACGCCAAGTTGAGGAATCCATGAAAGCACCTACGAAATGCCCCGTATGTGAAACCAAGGTATCCAAGAGAATCAGTACAGGTATTTGGTATTGTAAAAAATGTGGTGCAAAGTACACGGGAGGTAGTTATACACAAATGACTCAACCAGGTCTTGAATCACAACGGATAGCCACTCGTGTCCAACGAGAACTTGAAGAAAAGTCAAAAGAATAATTCTCATAATTTTTCGATTTACTGGAAGTTGCTACATGCAAAAGTGGGTTATTTATTGCGATCTAACCTTGGAATTTAAGTCCGCTCAAGATGCTTCTATATTTTATTCTTCCTATCTTCCCGAACATGGTACAATGCCTAAGAAACGATCTAAGGTAACCTTAGCACAAAATGAAGCGAAAATTATATTTTCAGTAAAAGCGATGGATATCACTGCTTTCCGAGCTACCATCAACTCTCTACTGCAATTTAGTAATGTTGTGTTCCGAATTGTGGAAAAGGTTGATTCATTAAAATGATAAAATTCAAATGGTGGTAGATATAGGTCTATTTATCGCCAACAAAGGATGAAAGAAATGTCTAACCAAAAAATCCCTCCGGCTCTCCAAGAGGAAATTAACCAAGCTCAAAAACTTGAAGAAGAATTACAAGTATTAAACTCCACAATTAGAGTCACCAAGAATAATATCACTGAAATAGAAAGTACGATCAAAGAATTAACAGAAACCGAAGACAACGTGGTGGTTTACAAGCTTGTAGGGCGTATTTTCATTAATTCTGAAAAACCTAAAGTTCTGGAGGATTTGAAAGATGATCTTAGTAACTTAGAAATGCGTCTTAAACGATTTGAGCGTAATTACGAGTCAAAGAAACAACAATTCGAAGAATTAGCAAAAAAAATAAATCAAAAAATACAAACTCAGTCGCAGGCCTAGATCAAATAGAATTTAAAATACTCACTCTAATACGGTTGAGTTTTAGAAAGCAACTGTTTTTCTTAGTTTTTTTAACTTTATAATATCCATTTCCTGTAGATTCTTCGATAAAGGATTGTAAATAGCTTATTAAAGGATCCCTATAGGGATTGAATTACCTAGTAGTTCTGTAGTCTTATTTTCTAAGCCATCATCATCCATTATTATACGGGGAATGAGTTAATGAAATACTTAAATCAATTGCTAACGAGTCTTATGGTATGGTTCACAAGATCAAAGTTGGACTTATTGGTTCGGGATTTATTGCAGAACATCACGTAAATGCCTACAAGCGATTACCTAATGTAGAAATAATGGGAATTTCATCTTTAATGAAGCAAGAAGCTAAAAAATTAATGACAAAATATTCGATTCCAGGAGAACCCTTTGCCGATTATACCAACCTATTGAAAATGGACCTAGATGTAGTATCGTTATGTATTCCCAATTTCCTTCACGAAACTGTTGGAATTGAAGCCTTAGAAGCACAAAAACACGTTTTAGTAGAAAAACCATTAACACGTACGACTAAAGAAGGAAAAAATTTGATCAAAACTGCAGATCGGACTGGAAAATCCATCTATTATTGTGAGAACAATATGTATGCACCCTCATTTAGTAAGATAAAGGAAATAATTAAGGAAGGGGCTCTGGGTTCTATCTATATGGGAAGAGGTAAAGAGCAACATTCTGGTCCTCATAGTCAGTGGTTTTATAAAAAGAACGCATCAGGAGGAGGTGCATTGCTTGATCTAGGAATCCATGATATTGCTTTATTGCGTTGGTATCTTGATTCTAGAGTAGAAAGAGTATTTTGTCAAACAACCACCATCCAACCGGATAGAGGAAAATTTGGTAAGTGTGAGGTAGAAGATAATGCGATGGGCATATTATATTTCGAAAATGGAGCCCAAGTGGTAATCGAAGAATCATGGACTGCACCAGGAGGATATGATATGAAAATCGAATTGTATGGTACAAATGGACAAATTATAGCGGACCCGTGCAGAATGACTCCAGTAACTGTCTACAGTGAAACTGGATATGGATATGCTGTAGAAAAAGCTAGTACTACCGCAGGATGGACCTTTCCCGTACCCGATGAACCACACACTTTTGGTTATCCCCAAGAGATTGCTCATTTCATCCATTGCATTAAATATGAGAAAAATCCACTAAGTCCTGGTACCTTCGGTTTAGAAATTCTTCAAATAATAGAAACCATGTACACGTCAGCCAAAACAGGAAAGATTGAACAGGTTCAATATTAATTTAATTGGTGATAATGGTCGAAGAGACTTTCATATTCACAGAAGCTTTTAATACCGTTTCTACCAATTTGAAAAAAGCCTTATCAATCTGAATATTTTCTTTTGCAGAGGTTTTAAGAAAGGAAAAAGCATTAATGCGGTTAGAAATCTGTTGAATGTCGTTATTGGAAATATCCTCTTGAAGATCACATTTATTTGCAATTAGCAAGGTAGGGATAGTCTCAGAAACATACTCCCTCGCATCCTTGTACCAAAAGTCTTGAATCTGATAAAATGTCCGTTTTCGACTTAAATCCCCCACAAATATCAAACCTTGACTTCCTGAATAATAGGTTTTGCGCATTGTTTCCCATCGGTCCTGACCCGCAACCTCAAATATATTGAGAGATACTAAATACGATTCATCATCGAGAGATAATTCGATTTTCTTGATAAATACATTTGATCCTATAGTGGGACGATAATCACGTGCAAAAAGATTATCAACATACCGACGTATGAGTGAAGTTTTGCCCGTAGCGAAATCCCCTATAATGCAAATCTTCATTTTTACTAATTGTGTCATATGCCAACTATTCCCCTTGAAAGAAGAACGTATGATCACTCTTTTAATAGATACTTATTGGAAACTTTTTAAAAATAATTTAAATTCCCCAAATAATCACCATGACAGTTAATGATTTAAGATCGTGGTTCATTTTTATTGTCATAGAAAACTAAAAAAAAGTGAACAATATGAGTTTTTGGAGTGAAATTGATGATTTAATCGACAAGGGAAAGACAGACAAATCCGTGAAAATAGTAGCACAAGAATTAATTGATATTCGGGCAGAAATGATCGAAGACAAAGCGAAATTAGAAACCCTTGAAATGGAATATGAAAAATTAAAGGAAGAAAATGCAGAACTGGCGAATTTGGCAGCTAATATCGAAAACCAATTAACCAACATGGAACTAGGTATGGATTCTCAAGTATCTAGCCAGATGCAGATGGAACAGCAAAAAATGATGGAATTTCAAGCTCAAAATCAAGAATTACTAAACCAAAATAGAATGCTCACCCATAAAATTCAAGAATTACAGATGATACAAGAACATTTGATTTCTCGGGAGGAATTAGAAGCTAAAGAACGGCAAATTTCTGCTTTAAACTTGAATATACAAGAATTATCCAATCAACTCCAAAATTTACAGGACACGCAAGTTTCCAAGGAAGATTATGATGCACTAAAGTTCCAAAACCAGCAGTATCAGCAACAAATAGCTGCGGGAACTCAACAGCTGGCAGCACTCCAGCATCAAATTGAAGAATTAAAAGTCGAAGTAGCCCATAAAGATAAGAAAATTAAAGAATTAACGGAACCCCGGGCTGTCATGTCGCCCACTTTAGCCCAATCATCCATTCCCTCTCCCAGTACGAGTTCTGGATTTATGCATGAGGAAATTGATATAGGTTTACGTCGGAATCAATGTCCTAAGTGTAATGGAACGAAAATTCGGGAAGTAGAAGATAAAACTAAGATAATTAGTTATATCCCAAAAGTGATTTATGGAAAAAAATTGGTTTGTCAAACATGCAGGTACGAATGGAGTGCATAAGTTTTTCTAATAAACTAAAATTATGAAATAAGCGAGAAAATCCGATTTTGATTTGAATAACAGAAGAACCGCCTACTACCATAGGATTAATGGGGCTGATTGATGTCAGAGTTTACCTAGGAATAAAATGAATGGGGAGAGGATTTGAAAGTCATTATCAGATATATACCAAGATGCCTTATCTCACACACGTACTCAGAAACTGCATTACCATACATATCAACGCATTAGTTCCACGTTGCGTGGAGTTATCAACAGCATCTCTTAATCCATGGATTTAAAATCCATCTTACACCCTAACCCAAACATCTCTTTCCGGTTGCAGGGTGAATATCATTCCTATGGGAAAAATGTCTTGTATGTCCGATAATTCTAGTTCTCTACCACCTTACTACAAGCTTGGTTTGGTTCAAACCTCAGGAAATTTAGTGCAAATTCAATCCCCAAGAAATTTGAATTACAATGGTATTGGTGGATGATAAGAGGCAGTGCAGGTACAATAGTAATGGTAATTACGGATGGAATTATAAGTCGAAGAAAAAAACGGAAGAATTTTTTGACAATAACATAATCCTTTTTTTTTTTCTTTTTTCGTTTGGATCATTATGGAAATTAGTTTGGACTTTTGCTGTTCAATCCAAAAATTTGAATAGAACGAAAATCTTTTTTGAGTAGGATAGGATGGAACGTCGAATTTTACCTGCTGATGAATCCAAAGAATGGATTATCAAAGCAGAAGAAGAAACCGATTTTAAGTATGGATGCAAACCAGAGGATCGTAGACCCCTATCCCATTATATCAATTATGGAATTGTAAATTTAGACAAGCCCATGGGACCTACCAGCCATGAAGTGGTGGTTTGGGTAAAAAATGTTCTTCAACTCGAAAAAACTGGTCATGGGGGCACATTAGATCCTAAAGTCACAGGAGTTCTTCCCGTTGCGTTAGGGGAAGCGACAAAAGTCACCTCTGCTTTGTTAAATGCAGGGAAGGAATATGTATGTGTTATTAAATTTCATCAAGAATTAGACCTTGAGAAAATAAAAGGGCTTATGAACACTTTCACTACTGTAATATGGCAAAGACCCCCCGTGAAATCTGCAGTCGCACGAGTATTACGAAAACGTCGAATTTATTATATCGATATTTTGGAAACGGTAGGAAAATATACTGTTTTTCGGGTGGGATGTGAAGCTGGTACCTATATCCGAAAATTGTGCTTTGATCTAGGAGAAGTTGCATTATGTGGAGCAAATATGGCAGAACTTCGTCGCACTCGAGCGGGATTATTCACAGAGGACAGCGTGGTCACTTTGCAAGACCTAAATGATGCGTTTTACATATCTACTGAGGAAGGAGATGATTCGTATTTGTATAAACTGATCCAACCTATGGAGAAAGCGGTGGAACATATGCAGAAAATAATTGTACGGGATACTGCGGTGGATGCATTATGTCATGGAGCTAATTTAGCAGCAAATGGAGTCTTAAAAATTCATGCAGATATTAAAAAAGGGGACCATGTTGCTATCATGACTCAAAAAGGAGAATTAGTCGCATTTGGTGAGACTTTTCATTCAGCAATAAAAATTGCAAAGCTTAGTTCGGGCTTTGTGGCTAAGATAGAGAGAGTTGCAATGCCTCGAAGAACCTATCCACATTGGAAAACCACCTAAAGAAGGATATTTGTTATGACGGATCCTGACCATTATTTTTCTAGTAATCCTGACTCTCCCGAGAATTTGCGAAAAATCAAAGGAATTTGCCGTAATCGTGAGTTTGAATTTTATTCAGCAGCAGGGGTGTTTAGTGCAAATAAAATCGATACAGGTACCTCAGTATTATTGAAAAATTTGAACATTCCAGACGAAGGAGTGATATTAGATATGGGTTGTGGAATAGGAGTGGTAGGGGTAGTGCTTGGGGTACTGTACCCTAATTTGGAAATCCATTTTCTTGATATTAATGCCCGTGCAACCTTACTTGCAAAAAAAAATGCACAATTCTATGATTTGAAAGCATACAGTACTTTTACCGGGGATATTATGCAAATTCTTAAAGAAAACCACCGATTTTATGACGGAATTTACTTCAATCCCCCAATTCGTTTAGGAAAAAAGGTCTACCTTAACCAGATTTTGAATGCAATAAGCTTTCTAAAAGTAAAAGGAGTAATGGATATTGTTATAAAGAAGAAATTAGGTGCGGAGAGTGTATATAACTATCTTGAAAACAACCTAGAGAGCCAGTTCCAAATTGTTTTATTAGGAAAAAATTCGGGGTATTGGGTTTTTGAGATTCAAAGGATAGAAGATTAGCTCAATACTATTAATTATTACTATAAAATATAGATGATATAAAGAAAAACTAAATTAATCTAATGAGCCGTCTGTTATAATTTTATTTTGGCGATTTATTCTTTGGAGAATCGTAAAATTTTTTTTACATGCATTTTTAGAGAAATTGTTTAGTTAACTTGTTCAAGTAACTTTGCTCTTTTTGGTGGAAAAAATTTGGTAAAAGAAAAACCTAAAGTTGATATCCTTCTTCATGAAATAACTCCCAAGCACAAAATACTTACAAAGGAAGAAACGGAAGAATTATTGAAGAAATATTCAATAAAACTGCTCAATTTACCTCGAATTTTCTCTGATGACCCTGTTGTTGAGATGATTGGCGCTCGTTATGGGGATGTGATCAAGATTATACGAAAATCTGACACAACAGTGAAGGAAGTAGAATCCTACCGATTCGTAATGAAAGGAAAGAGGGTAAGATAATGTCAATTACAATTGATAAACAAGATACATGGAACCTTCTAAAAGCATTCTTTAAAGAAAAAGGATTAGTAAGACAGCATCTGGATAGCTTTAATGATTTTATTGAAAATCAGATGCAAGAGATCGTAGATGATTCAGGACAAATCATTCCTGAAATTCCAGGTTACAAAATACGGTTTGGTCAAATAAGCGTTGATACACCTATTATTCGGGAAGCAGATGGTGCAAAGAAAGAAATTACTCCTATGGAAGCTAGAATCCGAGAATTAAGTTATTCAGCAAATATCTATTTGGATATGACTCCGGTTACTATTGATGAGCGTATTCAACGAGAAATTGATAATGAGCCTATAAAAATGTACATCGGGAAGCTTCCTATCATGCTGAAATCGGTTCGATGCCCCCTAGCAAATAATTCTGAGATTGAACTTATTAAAAAAGGCGAAGATTTCTTAGATCCCGGAGGATACTTCATTATCAATGGCACCGAACGGGTACTCGTAACTCAAGAAGACCTTGCTCCTAATCGTATAATGGTGGAAGAAACCAGTAAAAGTGCTTCTGCAACCCATATCGCTAAAGTATTTTCCACAACTCAGGGATTTCGTGCCCCAGTAACTATCGAACGTCGTAAAGATGGAAGCATAAAAGTTCAGATCCCCACTGTGCCAGGAAGAATTCCCATTGCGATCTTAATGCGTGCATTAGGATTGGATTCTGATAAAAAAATTTTCGAATCCATTTCTGATGACCCTGCTATTCGAAAGGAACTCATCCCTGTGGTAGATATTGCATCATCTTTGCAATCGCGAGACAAGGAAGAGAGTCAGAGAAAAGCAATTGATTATTTAGGTAAACGAGTTGCATATACTCAACCTACAGAGTTCCGTATAAAAAGAGCACTGCAAGTCCTCGATCGCTACTTGCTTCCTCATATTGGAAATGAAAAAGAAGATCGAATCAAGAAAGCTTATTATCTCGGTCAAATGACTCAAAAAGTATTAGAGTTAGTATTAGGAAAGCGCCGTGCTGATGATAAAGATCATTATACGAATAAACGTCTTAAACTCGCAGGAGATTTATTTACTCAGCTTTTCCGTGTGGCTTTTGTTAGTTTGTGTCGGGATATTAAATATCAATTAGAACGGACCAACACCCGAGGACGTAAACCGAATATCAAAACCGCTGTTCGAGCGGATGTGATCTCCGAGCGGATTCGACATGCTCTGGCTACGGGAAATTGGGTAGGAGGAAAGGCAGGTGTATCTCAATTACTGGATAGAACTAATTATATTTCTACTCTAAGCCATTTACGTCGTATTATTTCTCCATTAAGCAGAAGTCAACCCCATTTTGAAGCGCGTGATCTTCATCCGACCCAATGGGGAAAGATCTGTCCTGCTGAAACTCCCGAAGGACCAAATTGTGGTTTGGTAAAGAATCTTAGCCTGACTGCTATTATTTCGGTGAGTTGGAACGAAAAATATATGGAGCAAATCCTGATAGACCTTGGAGTGATTCCAATTGAGGAAATTGCCGAATATACAAGTAAAGATGTCAAGATATTCTTGAACGGAAAACTGGTTGGAATCCATCAAGATATCGAGAGTTTAGTTGAAAACGTCAGGATGCGACGGAGACGTGCTGAGATCAATAATACCGTAAACATAGCATATTATCATGCATCTAGAGAGATCCAAATAAATTGTGATGCAGGAAGAGCTCGAAGACCTCTCTATGTAGTGAAGGATGGAGAAGTACTCATCTCAAAAGATGATTTTAACAAAATCCGTACAAGTGAATATACATGGTCGGATCTCACTAAGAAAGGCTTAATCGAGTATTTGGATGCAGAGGAGGAAGAAAATGCATTGATTGCCTTGGATGCAACCCAATTAACTACCGAGCACACACACATGGAAATATCTCCTACTACAATATTAGGGATTACTGCTTCTCTTATCCCATTTCCAGAACATAATCAAAGTCCTCGAAATACATACGAAGCGGGCATGGCTAAACAAGCACTAGGGATTTATGCAGCTAATTTTCATTTACGGTT
Source organism: Promethearchaeota archaeon (assembly GCA_016933055.1). GTDB lineage: Archaea > Asgardarchaeota > Lokiarchaeia > Sigyniarchaeales > Promethearchaeaceae > AMARA-1. Next base: position 127,519 of record JAFGBS010000002.1, read on the forward strand.
AGATACTCGTGGCCACATCCTCCATTATCCCCAAGTACCTATTGTTCAAACAACGCCGATGGATATCATCGGATTTGGGAAACGACCAGCTGGTCAGAATTTTGTGATCGGCGTAATGACCTATCAAGGATTCAATATTGAAGATGCTCTTATTATTAATAAAGCATCAATTGAGCGTGGATTAGCCCGTAGCACATTTTTCCGGACTTATGAAGGAGAAGAACGGAAATACCCCGGAGGAGAAGTCGACCGATTCCAAAAACCAGATAAAACCGTTCGTGGGTATGCAAATGATGACGATTATCGCTTCCTCTCGGAAGATGGGATCATTGAACCGGAAAAAGAAGTAGAAGGTGGAAATGTCTTAATAGGGCGAACATCTCCACCTCGATTTATCAAATCGTATGACCAATTTGGAGTAGACCAACCCACTCGGAGAGAAACCAGTATCCCTATCCGTCATAGCGAACAAGGGACAGTAGATACAATCATTATTACAGAAACTATAGATGGAAACAAACTCGCAAAAATAAAAGTCAGAGACTTGCGAATACCAGAAATCGGAGATAAATTTGCATCCCGACATGGGCAAAAAGGTGTGATTGGGAGAATCCCCGCCCAAGAGGATATGCCCTTCACTAAAGACGGAATCTCACCAGATCTACTTATCAACCCGCATGCTATGCCTTCCCGTATGACGTTAGGACAAATGTTTGAGGGAATTAGTGGTAAAATTGCATGTTCCTTTGGACAAATTCAAGATGCAACAGCATTTGAGTGGCAGGATATTGCTCAATTACAAGAAAAATTAATAGAGGCCGGATTTGCCTACTCTGGTCGACATGCATTATATAATGGAGTCAACGGGCGAAAATATGACGTAGGTATTTATCTAGGAGTTGTATATTATCAAAAATTGCATCACTTAGTTGCAGATAAGATCCATGCAAGAGCTCGTGGACCCGTTCAGATTTTAACCCGCCAGCCTACCGAAGGTCGTGCCCGTGAAGGTGGACTTCGATTCGGAGAAATGGAACGGGATTGTTTAATCGGACATGGTGCCACTATTCTGTTAAAGGAACGGTTATTGGATGAATCTGACAAGACTACAATTTTTGTGTGCGAAAAATGTGGACTTTTAGCAATTCATGACAGAAATAAGGATAAATTCTTATGTCCCGTTTGTGGGGATAAAGTTATGATCTCTCCAGTTACTTGTAGTTATGCATTTAAACTGCTTTTACAAGAGATGATGTCCCTAGGTATTGCACCACGGCTTATATTAAGAGAAAAATCATAATTTTTCTACTCCCCTTTTTTTATGTATACTATTCATGAAGAAGAAAGAACTGCGAAATTTTAAAAAACTAACTACAAGCACAATCAAATCTGAATTCGAGAATTTGGATTTTACGATATTCTTAGTTCAACCACAAGGTCCTATCAATATAGGCCTAATTGCTCGTGTAATGAAGAACTTTGGGGTTCAGAATCTACTTATTTTTCATCCGGAATGTAAAATCAGTTCTGTTGCAAGAAAATTTTCGATGCACGGCTTGGATCTACTCCAAAAGGCACGGATTATTAATGATAATTCTCAAAACAAAAGTGATCGTCTTAAGTCATTAAAGAACATATTTGATGAGTTTGACTATGTTATTGGAACATCGAGTAAAAAAACTCGATATGGAAATGTGAAACGAACAACCTATTACGTGAATGAATTAGATTTTACATTATTCAAATCTTCTCACGGAAAAATTGCGGTGGTGTTTGGAAGAGAAGACAAAGGTTTGTTTAATGCAGAATTGAAATTATGCGATTTTGTGATTAAAATTCCTGTAACAGATGATTATCCGGCTCTGAATTTATCACATGCTGTTACAATAACTTTATCTCAATTTTTTTTAAAAACAAGAATAGTACAAAAAGGAGATATCATCACTTCCACTCGATCCAATCGAGAATTCCTCTATAGAGAGGTCGAAAAAATATTGAATACGTTAAATTATGAAAAAAATGCTAAGGATGATGTGATTCAAGCTTTAAAAAACATATTAGGGCGTTCATTCTCGTCTCTAAAAGAAGTTAACCTGCTAATTTCATTATTTTCCGCAATAAATAAAAAAAAAAAATAAAAGGGGATTACCAAGGCATACCTAACGCAGAATTTAGGAACGAGTATAGATTTGGAATTAATGTATACATTAAGAAAAGCAAGAATAACGAAATCAACGCTATCCAAACAGCATTTCCCCATGTTTCATTAATGAAGAATTTTACTAACACCATGAATATTAAAAATTGAATAACAGCTACTAAAGTGAATAAATAATTCCCACCAGTTCCTAATACTGAGGGCCATTGGCTTGCAGGCCAGCCCACAATGGTATCCAACCAAGTTAGTACATATCCAACTGCTCCACCAATGATAGGTAACAGCAAAATGGTTACAAGTGCTAGTATAAAAATCATAATGATTTTATCTTTTGCCTTGGTTTTAGATGCAATCCATCGAGTTGCTAACCATATAAATAATCCGAGTAACATGGTGGCAACTACTAACCAAAGAATAAAAAATAAAATATCTTGTGTAGTTTGTAAGATCATGTTCATCATCTCGTAACAGACAGAATCTGTACTTAATTATCAGTAGCAAAAAATTTAAAGCTTAATTAATCATTAGAGTGAAAAATTCTTAAGACCTAGCAATCAAAAACATATGAATACTAAATCCAATGCATAACGATGCTACCAATATCATGATAACAGAAAACGGGATCGAGACATCTCGACCAAATTCTGTATAGATCACCAAAGCAATTGCGGCAAGCACACCAAACACAATCAGAATCCACGCAAAAACTAGAATCATAAGTTTTGCTTTACATGCAACCTTAAAACTTTTTTGATACAAAACACAAGCTTTCGTTAAGAATTAAGGCAAATTTTGACAACCATAACTTATAATAAATACAGTATATTCGTTATACCTACGAACAACTGAGAAATGGTGATAAAAAATACACTTTCTTAAAGATCTGATTGAAAATCCCCAAGATGAAAATCCCGTTGAAAATGTACCTCATATTCACCGACGATTTGTGCGGTATTCCAAAGGAGTGTTTGATGGACCAATGATACGATTAAAGTTCTCAAAAAGTAAGATAGTTATTGGTTCCTCATTTGAATACGAGGATATATTAACAATTATTTTACTAAAGGAGTTACCTGATTCCTTTGATGCAGAATTTGCAGTTTCAGGTAAGATTATCAGCGGATCTGATTTTACACCCACTATGAAGAACTTAGGATTGGACTTAGGAGCAACCCAGAAAAAAGATAAAGAAACAAATAAAGTACAAAATTATGTATGTAATATTAATTCCAAATCACCAGTTTGGGTCACAAAAGATACAATGATCCAACTTATGAACAAACTACATACCAATTGCTATCTTTTACTGGATTTTAAGATATATCTTTGTTCTGAATGTGCATCAAATATGGTATTAGATCGCACAAAAAAATTATATCGATGTGCATCATGCGGTATAGAACAGAAAAAGCCAAAGGTTGAGTACAGTATTACCACAAAATCAAGTCCACCACGCCCTACTACGAAACAGAAAGGGGTTCCTAAATCAGAAAAACAAAAATTAGCATCCAAAATTAAATTTTGTCAAGCAACTATGCCCAACACGGATTCCGCTAAAAAATTACTCTTAAATGAAATCACCTCTGATTTTTTGGATGAAATTCCATCCAATTTTAAGCAAATTGAACTGGTTAATAACTATCATATCAATAACCTAGTATTTCCGCCTAAAGAATTGCGAAAAAATTCAAAACTATTCCGCAAAATGACGATCCGAGAAGGAAGTTTGGAAAGAATTCTAGATGTTGATGGAAACTGTTTTGAGACTGTTATCCAGTTCAAGATATAGATATTTTAATTCCATTTTTTTCTTTTTTCCATCAATTTAGAACAAAATCGAAATGATATTTAATCTTGCATCATAGTTTTATATGATGCATGAGGACAACCTTGATCATCGCGAAGAAGGGAATACTGGAGTTTTTCGACCAAAAAAACAATTAGACTGTACGCTTTTTGAAATACTTTCTGAGATAGGCGGAGAGATCTGCGTTAAAGTTGCAGAAGAATTATATAATATTAATAAATCAGAGATTACTGACGAAGAACTCGCCGAAATCTGCGATATTAACAAGAACGTTGTGAGAAAAATTCTCTATATACTGTACGAAAATAAGCTCAGTGATTATCGAAAAGAGAAAGAGAAGAAGAAAAACTGGTGGATCTATTATTGGCGGGACAACTTCGATAATGTACGTTCTTTTATCAAACTTAAACAGGAACAGGTGATTCAGAAACTCACTCTTCGTATGGAATATGAGGATAATAATGTATTTCATCGCTGTGAAAATGAAGAATGCCGTTATCTAGCACCATTTGAGGAGGCGATGGAATTAGATTTCCGGTGTCCTAAGTGTGATTCGAGTTTAAATCATTTCGAAAATGGAAATGTAAAAGAATTTTTGCGGGAGCAAATTGCGTTCCTTCGTGAAAACATCAAGCATTGCATTTAATTATTAATTTTTGAGTACGTAAAAATATGGGATTTTAAAAAAAATTTTTAAAATTTACGGTGTTCTCGGATTTTCTTCTCAAACTCTTGGATTTTTTCCATCATATAATCGTTCATGTTTTTTTACCTCCATGTGGGTTTTTAATGGTATGATTATATAGATCCAATTTTTATATTTAAAGAAATTTGAGTCATCTAGGAGATTGACTAATCTAGATGGTTATTTCGGAGAACGACTTGATATAAGAAAATAATCTTTTTGGAGATCCCTTTAGCTATATGGTTGATCAAATAAGTAAATTGATCCATGAAAAACATCAAAACATTATGCAAATACATAAAAAGATCGTATAGCTAGTAAAAATTAATCTTACGATTGTTTCAAGGTAAGGTGCTAATTATAATGATAAAATCTACAGAATATCGTGTATCCGATCTTGTGATAGATGATGAATACGGTATTATAGATTCAAAAGCTACGGTGGAAGAAGCAGCCAGAAAGATGAAAGAATTAAATGTTCCTGATCTGGTGGTTCTGAATAATGAAGAAAAAGTTCTAGGTGTGATTGCAGATTTCGATATTGTACGAGAGGTGATCGCGTCCGGAAGAGATCCCAAAACGGAGAAAGTGTTAGATACAATGTATACCATATCACCTGTTTCACTTGAAACTACTGTAACCGAAGCATTTGAGCGAATGCGTGACTTGCATGTAGCTGTGGTTCCTGTAGTAGAAAAGGATAAGCTTATCGGAGTTTGCACCATCCAAGATTGCTGGAGTTTTATTCCAGGTGAACGTCCCGACGATGTAGGAATCATTGCAGTGAAGAATCCAAAACAAGCTGAATTTTGGTTTGCTAGTGGATGCGCAATTCTTGCACTTGTGTTGGGAATCATGCTTCCTATGGCTGGAATAACGGGGTATTTCACAGCAAATGCTGCTTCTTTATATGGAATTCCGGATATACGATTAGGAAACTATTTATTTTCCATGTTTCGTGCGGAAGGAGCCGGATTATTGACCGAATTGATTTTGAAGAGCGGTGGAATATGGGTACTTGTGGTGATTTGCAGCTACTTATTATTGATAGTGGGAATGGTAGGTATTTTTTCACTAGTATATGTCAGTTACTCTGATGCAAGATTTGTGAAGACCCATATGGTATTTCGAACCATATTGCCATTTGTGACAATTGGATTAATTGCTTTAGAATGGATATTATATCTCATTGCATTCGGTGCATCCTCTACAGGCTTTCAGATTAGCCTAAACATCCCAGGATTAATATTTTCCATAATTTCAATCGGATTGATTCTCGCTGCATTAGCAAGAGATTGGGTATTTAGAGAACAAGTGAAGGAGATGAAAGAATAAATGCCAAGGGGAGGGGGAGGAGGATTCCGTGGTGGAGGTTTCTCCGGTGGTGGATTTTCAGGTGGATTTAGTGGCGGAGGATTTCGAGGTTCTGCAGGAAGTTTCCGAGTAGGGACTGTTCGTTCTAATGGAAGACCGTTCGGACGAACAGGGGCTACTCGAACAGTATCACATCCGACTAGTGGACCTTACCGTCATACATATTACCGTCCTGCAGGACGGTATTGGGGTTGGTATGGCGGGTATTATCGCCCTTGGTATTGGAGATGGTGGTACAGACCGTTTTGGTGGGCAGGATATTACTATAGACCTTGGTTTTATACGCCTGCGTATATTGGAGGTGGACTCATCTTATTAATCGTACTTCCTTTGATTCTTCTACCTCTATTTGGAGTTGCGATGTATTTTCCTTTCTCCGGAGGAATAAGTAGCGATGGAACCGTGACTTACCGTTCAACCGAAACACTCAGTTTTAATGAGTATTGGTATGAGTATGAAGATATGAAAACTGGTAATACTATAACTTATTCGTTCCAATCGTCTCCAGGAGTGATATCGTGGGCAATATCAGACGAATCTTTCGAGGAATTACCCACAACCACCAGAAACGGGCAGTTTCTCGATAGGGTTATCGTGCCTGGAAATGAAGGATATGAGTACATACTTCTGTTTTTACGTCCAGGTTCCAGAATCGATTATGAATTCAATGCTTCAGATCCTATTGAATTTTTCATTGCAGACACACAAGATATGATAACGTGGAACAATTATGGAACTCCGGTATTTTACCGACATCTAGTTGATGTGACATCCGGAACGGGGATTCTTAATATAAACACTGCTCAGGATTATTATGTCGTATGGTATAATGATGGGAGTTCTGCCATTGATGTGGATGTGAATATTGAATATTTAGAAACCGGAGTACCTGATCTCACAGCAGCAGATAAATATGGAATTGCTACCGATTTTGCTTCCGGAGATTTTACCGTAACCAGTGATGGACGATGGTATTTCTTTGTGTATTTTGATCCCATGCATTCTCCTGAGGAAACCCAAGAAATAACTTTCGATGTTCAATTTCAAATCGGAAAAGAGGGAAATCTACTTGCATGGGAACGAGCACGACCATGGTTAATCTTTTTTGGGATTGTGGCAGGAGTGGTTATAATATTCGCAGTTTTTAATCGGAGAAAACAAAAAGAGTTCAAAACGACCAAAAGTGACGCACCAGGAATTAGTAATGAGTCGGGTAGAGATGCGGTAGAAGTAAAAACAGACAGTAGAACAACCGTGCCATGTCCTCGATGTGGTAGTTCCATGAAGTCCACAGATATTTATTGCCAGAAATGTGGAGAAAAAAGAGAAGGGAGGCGTGCTGGTACTGAGACTATCACATCTCGACAAGAGATTTGTGAATATTGTGGTGCAAAACTACTCCTTAATGCAAAATTTTGCACTTTTTGTGGTTCTAGTATAAAATAATCCATTTTTTTCTTTTTTACAGTCAATGTAAAAGCCTAGAGATAAATTGTGAAATTAAGAAGACGATTACACTTGTAATTTGGATAAAAAAAAGAATTAATTAGTCTTTTCTAGATAGGGATGATTTTTTAAACCATGGAATAAGACGATTGGTTTCTCGGCGGTACTGCTGATAATCAACATTTTCTTGGAATCGTTTATCCAGCAGAGGTATACCAGACAGAAACATTAACGAGACCCAAATCGCAATTGGACTGATTAAACCGATTACTTCGTAAGGAGAAGGCGTTATTAATCCCAAAACAAAAAATCCACACCACTGAACGATTTGTCCAAAGTAATTGGGATGCATTGAGTATTTCCATAACCCTGTCCGCAATATTTTCCCTTGATTAGTTGGATTGATCTTGAATTTCCACATTTGAAGATCTGCCACAAGTTCTAATGAAAATCCCCCGACCCAGATTATCCCTCCAATGAGATAGAACAAACCATCTCCTTGCCATCCGCTGGAGACCGTGTAGTTAATTGCATAAACGGGAAATCCAATAATCATTACTGCGATCGCTTGTGGTAAATATAAAAACAGAAATCCTTTCCATGATGCAGATTTTCCGAAGTGATCTCGGTATTCTTTGAACCGTCGGGTTTCCCCAGTTTCTTCATCTTTTCCATAGTTTCGCAAGAAATGTATTACCGCTAATCGGACACCCGTGACTAAAATCAAAAATGTAGCAATGAGTTTCTGTCCGATAAATAAATTACCACGAAATATTCCTATTAATATTGCTGCAACCGGAAATCCTATTCCATATGCAATGTTTACTGAATTATATCTCTTTTTGAGATATGCATAAAGGTATAATCCCCCAAAAAGTGCTAATATTATAAGAAAAGTAAACAAGTATGCTAACCAAAATGATAAGACCATTATTACCAACTATTACACAATTAATTACCTAACATATTGTCGGTCCCTATTTAAATCAAACTATGCATTCCGTTTCTTACAAGGGGAAGTATCAAAGATATTTGTAATATTATTATAGCTAGGGTTTTTAAGAGACAAAAAACTTCGAATTTTAAATAGATAGACAAGGAATTATAACGAAATCAATGAATAATCAAACGTTCTGAAGGGAAATTAATTGAATATTGAAACAACGTGCACCGAATTAGAATATTACGAGGAAATCATTCGTTATTATGAAGATTCATTATCTTCTGCAAACCAAACTGAAATTGAAGAATGGATGGGTTCGAAATACATCAGCATTTTAGATGATCTGAAAAGTAAACGACCCATTTCTGACGCACCCATAGAGGATGTGGCAAAAAATGCCATATTACTGATTTTAAATTTATTCAAAACCAAACAGACAAATTATAGTTCCGTAACGTGGAATTGTTTATCTAAACAAGAGCGTAAATTGGTCAAAGAAGCACTATTTCATGTCCTAGAATGCTAATTTTTCTTCTTTGTTCGTGAAACTTCCATTTTACGGCTCAAGATATCTCTTTAGATGGTACATAGGTACTATCTACATAATCAGTCTGAAAAACTCAAGAGAGATTTAGAGTAATAAAGAATAAAGAAAAAAAGCGTTTTCCAAGGTAATATCATCCTAAGATAATTCTAACTCGATAGATTTTGTTTCTTTGATAAAAATTAGAATTAACGGTATATTGATTAGGAGAACAAGACTTACAATAAAAAATGAGGGGCCTAAAGTAACTTTAGTAATCAACCAAGAATTCAGAAATCCCCCTAAAATCGTGCCCAGAGCCGTCAATACCGAACGAATAGCTGTACCGGTACCTCGAATATCAGTAGGAAGAATTTCGATAGAAATTAATCGGTTTACGACCCCTAAACTCCAATAAGTTAGAGAGGCAAGAGAAGCGCCTATTAAAAGAGCAATAAATGCGTAACTCGAGGTAGCTCCAAACACGGATAATGCAATAGACGCAGGAAGGAGAATCGAATAAATAATGAACATAGGTTTTCGACCAATTGTGTCCGAGAGAATGCCTGTTAAAAGATATCCGATAATTGCTGCCACTCCCATGGCAGTTATGACCCAATTTACTTGTTCTCCCGTAATATGATCGGATATGAATGCTTCCCCCAATTGTATGAATGTATAATTTAATCCCTGAAGGAATGACATAACCAAGATAGGTAGGAATGCAGTACGATATTTCCTTCCAAAGGGTTTGATGAATTTTCGTAGATTTTCTTTGGGGGTTGCTTTTTGAGTTTGGGTTTTCTTTAATTCATCAAATTTACGAGTTTCTTTGATCCAAATGACGAGAAAAGAAATAGGGATAGCTAAAAAGGCAAAATACGTCATTCCTTGCCAATTGGTTGAGGTGTCTTCCGGAAGGAAAATACTCCGAAAAGTAGGCACTAAAAGGGCACCAATTACACCAAACACCAATATTAAGTTTAAGTTCAACCCCCGACGTTCCTTTCTACATTCCTCTGAAATATAGATCGTCCAAATATCCGAACTAAAGAAGATATACAGAAAGAATAAGGAAATACCATACTGAATGATAGATTGGGAAAAAAATATGACTAATGATGCAACACCCATGCCGAACATGGTAATGAACAAGAAAATGCGCCTGCCGAACACATCCGCAAGAACTTGATTGATAACCACAAATAACATGCCAATACTAGCTAATGCGACTACTAATGCCATCGTAGAATCTGCTTGAATTGGACTGAGATGACTTAAAAATTCCGCTTGAACCTTAGATACAATCACGTTGGGATATTGTGTTGTATAGGTATCAAAAATTTCCATAAAGCAAAGAAAGATGAAAAGAAACAGTAAATATCCTTTAGAACGCTGAGTTTCATTAGGTTGTTCTATGGATTCCATGACATTGAGTTAGTGTTAGAAATATAAAAAACTATAATAATTTTTTACGGATTGCATCTAATGTTTGTTTTTGCATGGGATATTTCTCAAATGGTTCTACTAATTTTTCACAGGGATAGTAGGAACACTCAGCACATGTTATAAAATTTCTTTCTCTAGCACAAAGTCTAATTGTACATTTCTGACAAAAAAAAGGTAATTTTCCTTCTTCGGTATTACACATATTGCAATATAATTCATTGATATCCAGATTCCATCGTTCTGCTGTTTTTTTTCGTAAATCTTCATCATTATTTCTTGTTGCAACATAAATTGGACATTTAGCACAATCTAATCCGCAATAAACTATATTCTCTTCCATATCCAGATCTAAAGGGAGTGTTGAATATAAAATACTTAGGTTGTATGAAGAAGAAACATCGCGAGTTTATGAAACAAGGACATACCTTCCGCACCTAACCAGTATCTTAACGTAATATCCAGTGCAATACAAAAACTGGTGAATAAAGCAGTGGACCAAATAGCTTTCAATCCATATTGATAGAAGGGAATAAGGTGTTTGCGTTTTTGATCCGGTTGTAGTTGAGTTTGGATTGAAGAGAGAGAACTCACTTGGAAAACTGTTACCCAAATAAACGCTATGATCATAATCATTCCCAGATATATACCTAGATTATAAATTTTCCAAGTTCTACGAAAAGTGGTCAGATTTACAATAATTAAAATCACTAGAAGGGGAATCTGAAATAGATTGTTTCTCATCAAGTTGATCCTATTGAAGAACCTGAGCTTTCCAAATCCTCTTTTTTGCAACTGGTATTTTAAAGAAAACCCGGGAATCAAAGATAAGGTCAATAAACTTGCTAAAAATGCTAAGATTACTAAGATTACCCAGATCAATGCAGCAGGAAAGATTTTATCAGCAATTTGAATTATAGCGAATCGAGCAAGAAATGAAAATAGTAAAGTTCCATTCAGTAAAGGAAATAGAAAAGATAATCCTACATATATCTTTTGAAGGGAATTTTTCTTTTCCTTAAATCGGGAAACTAATTCAATAAAAAAACGATGAGGAGCTATAATCCATAAATAAAATAATTCGTACCTTTTTGTTGATCTATTAGTTTCCATTTAGAATTCTCCTCCTAAAATGAACCGACTGAGACTTAATGCATTGTTCCGTACCCAAAACAAACCAGAAGGCACTGGTCTATTGCCTATATAGATATAAGGATTTATACTATCGATATGTATAGTGATAGCATCTAAACCAGTATCTTCTGCAAAAAGAAATGAATTTTCTTGTTTTTCAAAGAGAGTATTTCCATCTACTACCAACCTATCGAGCTTTCCAGCAAGCATCTGAGTTAAAGCATGAGTGGAATTGAAGTGTAACACCACCTGCTGACCATGAAATTGGTAATGGGAACCCCTATACTCAAAATAGAGACTTTCTTCTGTAGGATTCATCAGTGAAATGTGAAGATCCTCTCCTTGAGTTGTTGTTACAGAAAATACATTCCCTATCGCATTTCCTAGTGGTTCGATTGGATAAGTATGATCTCGATAGCTGAAGGGAATTCTGGTAACATTAATGTAAGGTTGATTGGCAGAAGGATATAAAACCGTGAACCACGAAAATTTTCCATTTATTGAACCTTGGTAACGTAAAGTTGTCGCTTCTTCCCAATATCCCGTTTCAGTTCGATCTGCTCGGATCCCGAAAGGTTGCTTGTATTGTTCTAGAGTTCCATTTTGTATTATATCCATGGAATTCCAAGGTCCAAATCCATATATCCCGATATTTCCATTCTCAAAATCCGTGCGGATATTAAAATTATTATTGTTTCCAAATTCGGGAATGATTTCTGAGTAGGAATTTAATTTTGTTAAATTTGCATAGGGAAGGTGCCATAGCATGGTTAGATCTACCTCCCTTCCATGCCAAAAATCGGACACTACCCAATAACGATTCAGATCCGAACTATTTGATGCGCTTTCCAAGAGATCAGAATCGAATGTACCCCTAAAGTTACATAAAGTCACTTCTCGATCCCAAATATATCGACAGTCTTTTGTGCTAGCCCTTGCCACACTTCCAAGAAGTCCCGCTGTCCATTGAGTAGCATAAGGAATTGCACGGGATTGAGGATTGTTATTAAACAATACTACGTTATGGGAGTAGGATTGTCGAAAATAATTGGAATAGAGATCATTAGTATAAGAAGAGACACCAGGATCCAATATCAACCGTCTTCCATAACCGTATAACTGTAAATTTCCAAAGTCTTGGTGCTGATGATAATGCTCTCCATATGATCCTCCATCAAAATATGTAAAGAGGGCATCAGTGTCATTCCATGCAGTACGGGATAAGAATACTCCAATATCATTGAAATATACACTGAGATTAGGAGGAAATATTCCTATTGGTTCTCCTTCTGAATCAAAATAAGAAAATTCAAGATTGAGTGGAAAGAGTTGAGTGCCTTGCCCAATATAATATTTCATAAATCTCATGTGAGAATCTCCAAAGGTTGTTCCATAGTGGTCAGGCATCGTGTTATGCAATAGAAATAGATAGGATTTTTGGATAGAATCTTTTAATTCAACATTACTGGTCAGATGCTCATATTGATCGGCGATATATAAACAATCCCGTACGTCAGAAACGGCAATCATATGATATCGGAATGCATGTTCGCGAGAAGCCCCATCGGGATAAAAACTATTTTTTACCGCTCTAGATAAGGTATTCCATACTTCTTGTTCCCAATCCCGTGTTGGGGTGAAAAAATCCAAGTAGCCACAAATGGTTAATAATCCTTTCGATTCAGTAAATGCCCAATTATATTGGGTTTTATGAAAATCGGCGATATATCTACCATGATCAGCAATAAATCTGAGGAATAAGAAACAAAATTCAGATGTAAAATAAGTTGAATTTTTTAGAACATCCCCCAATCCATATAAATTCTGTACTCGATACGCGGAATCCAAAGTTCTCCAAGTGTAGGATGAACCAACGGGTTCCTTTTGGATGAAATCAGTGATCAAATCGATACATTCTCGAGCATAGAGTTCCGCAATTATAGTATTACCAATCGCTATATTCCCAATATAGGCTCTCGCAAAATCTTGAATCCAACTCCATCTGGAAAATTGCCAGATCCATTCATCGTCTTGAGGATAGGGATTTTTATGCCAATTTGTATTGGGCATTTGCCTACCATTTACTAGAATCGTGTCGGAATCGGGATAATTTGCAATCTGCAAGGTTTTACCGTGTAGATTAAAAATTCGTTCCATTGCGAGATTGGAACGGTTCATCTCCTCAGTAAGGTTATAACTCTGGATTCGATACAGTGGGTCAGGAGGGCGATTTCTGAAATAATATAATAGGGTGCTTTTTGCTATGGACAGATCTCCCTCATCAGCAGTACGCTTGGCGATAGCTAAAGTGGAATTTGTTTCATCTAAGAGTGAAAAGAATAGGGACTCAGAATATGAAGAAGGTTCTTGCTGAAGATTGGGATAGATTGCCAAATAGACCAATGGCCCCACAATTAAAACTACATTCAAAACACCGAAGATAATTCCTCTCCAGCGCTTAGAAATCTTCATTATAACCCTATTTATGTCGTCAAGGATTAAAGGTTTTAGGATTGAAAGAAATGGAAAAAAGGAGGGTTATTACGATTGGGGATCTGCAGTTGGTACAATAGAATCTAGTGAATACTTCTCTTCAAGAGATGATTGCGTTAATACAACAGAAAACCAATATAATGGAATAAGGCTTAGTTCTACGATTATAGAGATAATAAAAGGATACTTCCTCCCAATTAGTTCCCAAGCAAGCCCTCCCAAAATTGGACCTATCACCGCTCCAGCATTAGAAAAAAAGGAGCTTAAACCAAAGATTTTCCCACGATGTTTTTTAGATATTCGGCTTAGATAGTTCTGAATAATTAATCCCCCCGTGGTAGCGATCGCCATATCGAATACGAGGATGATCGCAAATATCACAATATTTTGTGAGCCCAAATAGATCAATGCCCAGGTTAGAAAAGCACCTAAAGAAGCTGTAATAAGAATGGTAATCTTGGGTTGCATTTTATCCACTAATTTTCCTAACCGTGGTGCCAAAATTAGGTTCAAAATACCCGCAGGTACCCATGCTAATGCCGCTTTCATAGTATCTACATCAAATACTTCAAGAAGATATTTTATAATAAATGGTTTGGAAATCGACCCGTTTGTGGAGGAAAGTAGTAACACAAAAAATAAAAACCCAATTCCGAAAGTGACCCAAAACGCGGTAGACTTTTTATCTTTGGAATTCTGAAATTCTGATTCAGGAATGGTAATTACTAGATTTTCATCTATAAATTTATGAAATAACAATCCTCCTGTGATATTTGCTATTCCAAAAATTACTAAAGGAAGAAAGATGAGTAAAGGAAAATCAGGATAAATATCGCCAATATAGCTAGAATAAGTTAAACCGATAGAAGAGCCTACCATAATACTAATTCCCAACCAATAATCACGTTGTCCATAAGCGTTAGAACGATGGTCTTTATGAGATTTACTCCCTATCAAAGAATTAAACGGTACCCAAAAGAAAGAGACCATGAAACCTATTGTGAATGTGCCTACTACGAATAAGGGATAAGAACCTAAAAAAACCGCAATATAGAGGACAATATAAGCAAACCCCCTACCTACACTTCCAACTAAAATCAATTTCTTTTTGGATACCCGATCTGAGACGAATCCAGCTATAGGAGAACTTGCCATATAGCCAACGGTTTGCATCGAGAAAATAAGTCCTAATTTTGTTGCCGGTATCATAAATACCACATCTGCAAGAACAGGGATCATGAATTCCAAATAAAAAAATGCCAGTCCAATAAACAGCAGAAGTCTTACCATCCGATGAAAATCGGAAGTAAATTTGGTCAGGGATTCTCTTTCTTCCATGGGGATCAACTTAATTCTCTAAATCTCCCTTGATTTTATGCCTTTTAAATGCTTTATATGGCATTTCTGTCCCTCTTTTGTTTAGTTTTAATAGATATTAGTAAATAAAAAATATGGTTATTCCATCTTTTGAAAGATCCCTTGATTTGCTAATCGATAACCAATTTGAGCTTTCGGAGGAAGAAGTGGATCAACTCTACCAAATTCTCTCCCAAGATCCAGAAATCATCAAAAATTTGAATGCTTTGACTCGGAATATAGATATTAATACACTAGAAATGCCGCTTCTTAAAAAAACCTTGAAAGAAGTGGCTCAATCACAAGAAGATTGTCTTAATTCCGTATATGAAGAAATTACTAAAGATGAACGGATTATGGCATTCATCCAAAAAATCATTTTAGACCGATTATTGGATTAGCAAATACATAAAATCGAGCATGATTTGGTACAACTGTAGCTGGATTTATAGTGGAAATTGAGGAGGATTTAATCCTGCAATGAAAATTTCTCTCCGATCCAGCTACCCATAATTTGTGTTTAATTGTTAGTTGGGTTGAGCACTTCCACAAATTGGGCAAATCCCCCAATCTGATTTGATTTTACTTTTACAATTCGGGCAAATTTTAAGATTGGAATCTCGTTGTACTTGGTCTAAAGGTGTAAAAATAACCCCTGAAGTTTTATTTGAAGATATTTGATTTGAAGAAGAAATATCTTTTGGTTGTGGCCTAGGAGGGACGGGGGGTATATCTAATTCCAGGTTATTTTCGCTTGGTATATTTGGAGAAGACTGCTGAGTTGGACCCGTATAAAGAGGCGGATTTGTGGATGGCTTTGTTGCAGGAGGTAGTTCTTCAGGAATTTCAGATTCTACATTTTCGGAAACATGATAATAATAATAATTTTGATTATTATCCTCGGTAAATTCCATATTATTCTCATCTATTCCTTTAAGATAATAAACGATTGTAGAATTGATGGGTACATTCAAAATTTCTGCTGCAAAATAATCCCCCTCACGAAGCATATCCATTTGGAACCATGAGATCCCGTTGTCTGCGGAAAAAAAAAGGGTTAATTTCGAAATTCTTACATCATCTTCAGTTAGTTGGGCAATGATTTTTATGGTTTTTTCTTTCTCCAGTTTAGGTGGCGGGGTTACTTCAGTTTCTGTAGGAGTAGCACTGGATTCCCTAACTGAAATGCCTCCCTCCCCTTTCCAGTCCGACTTGCATTTGGGACACACGGTAAACCAATTTGGGTATTCAAAACCGCAATTTGGGCATTTCCGGGTCCAATATCGAGTAGTTTTGATTTTTTTCGCCATATACGATCTTCTCTCCTAGTGATCTACGGTTCGGTATATTTTATTTTTGTGGGTTCTTCGCCAGTTAACCTTCACAAGTAATATAGGTCCAAAGTGCTAATAAAACTCCTCATTAGAGACTTGAAAGAATTTCTGATAGTAAATAACGTAGGAGTAGAAAACTTTTATTTTTATACTATTGAAAAAGATAATGAAGCGGAGCACACGATAATGAATTATCTGCTAAATCGGAAATCAGCCTATAAGGTAGATTTGAATAATGAGGGAATCAAAGAAGGATGGTGGGTTCCCTCGTGGATAGAAGAGCATAAATCTACTCTTGATAATATTGAACTACCCAACTGTTGGAATATTGTTCCATCCTTACGAAAATTTGAGGGAATTGTATGGTTTTTCATCGAATTTGACACGATTCCTGGATTTTCCGATATTCCTAATAGTTCTAGACTCTATGATCTTTATTTACATTTCAAAGGCATTAATTATCATTGTAATTTATGGTTAAACGGGGTAGAGCTGGGTTCTCATGATTATGGATTTCTTCCATTTGAATTTAAAGTAATTCCAGATACACTAGGGGAAACAAACTACATTGCTGTTCGAGTAGAAAACTTTAGAAAAAACAACCGTATTCCATGTAAATCTTTTGATTGGTATAATTACGGGGGAATTTATCGAGATTTTGAAATCCAAATAAAAGAGAAGTATCGAATTGAATGGATGGGAGTCAGCACTCATATTGATTCTGATCTAAATGCAAAATTGCGGGTGAAATTAAGAATTGTCGATAATCGCGAAGATATTACCGCCGTGGAAGAAATGATGCATCATATCACCTGGAATCTCTATTATATTGGAGACCTATCCACTATAGCTCGTAAAGAAAGATCAGACGCTATCGATCGTGAGAAAGAATCGTCCTTAGCATTGGAGTTCGAAGAATTTATATCAGAAGAACAAGATATTATCGACGATTATCTGCGCGAATCAGGACCTAAACCTATATTAGAACATCAGGAAATATCCGATGGAATTCCTCAAGTTCCAGAGGTTTTAATAAAGTCGGGAGAGCACCGTTTTGTAGGAAAAAGAAAGGATGAATTCACGTTTAATTTGGAATCACCGAAATTATGGTTTCCCGATCATCCAGAACTATATAAATTTGAAGTGCATCTAGTGGGTGCGAAAAACCGAAAAAGTATTCGGTTTGGCATCCGGCAAATAGAATCAACCCGAAAAGGTCTATTTCTTAATAAGCAACGAATCAAACTCTTTGGTGTAAGTTTACATGAAGAACAAATCCCTTATTATCGAACTATACCATATGATATTCGAAAACGGGATATACGAGAAATCAAAGCTTTAGGTTTCAATGCATTACGTACTGCCCATTACCCGCATGATGAATCGTTAATTGAGTTTGCAGATATTGAAGGTCTCCTAATTTTAGAAGAAATTCCCGTCTATTGGGGAGTTGCATTTGATGATCCCACTGTATTCAAAACGGCATTACATATGATGCGAACTCTGATTTATCGAGATTATAACCATCCTAGTGTAATTATGTGGAGTTGTGGCAACGAAATTCCGGTTTCCAATCTCTCTTGCGCTCGATTTATTAAGAATCTCATGATTTATGCTCGTTCGTTGGACCCGAACCGGTTGATTTCCTATGTTAGTATGACGATGTTTACTGATCGTGTGAGAAGAAAGTCGGATATTAATTGCATTAACACATATTTTGGATGGTATTATTTATCTCATCGTATCGTTGGATTTTTAATGGATACAATTCGATACACAAACTCTAAAAAACCTTGGATTTTAACGGAATTTGGAGCAGGAGCTAAATCAGGATTCTATAAACCACTACGAAAGGCATTTAAATTTTCTGAAGAATATCAAGCGTCCGTGATCTCTCATCATATTAAAACTATGAATTCTAGAGACTATATGGCAGGATGGTTTATTTGGATCTATCGGGATTTTAAAAGTCATATGCGTTTAAATCCTTATCAATCTGGCTATAATCGTAAGGGAATCGTGGATGAGCATAATAAACAAAAATTAATTGCGAAAATTATGCCAAAAATCATACGAACACATTTCCCCATAATCCGAAATCACAACCTGATTGCTGCAATATTCCTAGGTATAATTTACCCCGTTGCTCGATTAGTTGGGGTGATCGTTGATATCCTCCACCCCCAGCTAAGTGTGAAAGATGCTGACAATTATTACGTTACCGCACCCGAAAAGGTTTAGGTGAATTTCTCCTTCTTTTTTTATAGAGATTAGAATTTACCGTATGCAATTGAGTAATATATGAATTGGAGTGAAAGGAATGGCTGCTGCAGAGGATTTCCATATTGTATTCGATCAAATCCACAATAATTCCATAACGATTGAAACTAATGCTTATAATTCATTTATCCAGTATTTGTTTCAACAAAATATGCGAGTGGGTAAATTAACGGCTAGTTTGACAAATGAAACCTTAAAACCATATAAAATCCTCATTTTAGGAAATGCTCAAGATTCCACTTACTCCATCAATGAGATCTATGCAATTCTTGAATTTGTGCGAAAAGGAGGTTCTGTTGTTATATTCTCAGACGAGGGGGGGGATCTATCAAATCGCTCGAATTTTAACGAATTGACTATTAATTTTGGATTTAAAATTTTACCCAACATTATTTATGATCCCAGTAATTATGTGGATAAGATAGTTCGTCCTATCATTAATAATTTTTTACCTCATCCCGTCACCACGGACATCAACGCGATTGTATATTCCTCTGGATGTTCGTTTGAGATCATGGACGACGCAGAATTTGCCGATTATCGGGATGTATCCATAAAACCTATTGCTTTTACTTCCCCTAGTGCAAAGATGAAAAAATTTGAAAATCAGAAATGGATCGAAAAACCTGCCACCAATTCCATAGTTGCGGTTGCGGGAAGATATTTTGAAGGGCGAGTCATAGCTTTGGGAACTCCTTCTCTTCTTTCCTCTCTTAGCAATAATTATGGATTTAAAGCCAGGGATAATTTGAAATTTATGCAAAATATTATTGAGTGGTGCTTATCACCCGTAGAAGAATCCTTTACAATAACTCAAATATTGGGAGATCGAGTAGAAGTACTCATTCAAATTGAAAAAGAGCTGTTTCAATGGACAATGGAACTCGTTGCCCAGAACCAATGGGGAGATTTATCCAATATCATCAATCAAAGTTTAAAATCATTTCAAAAAAGTATACGGAAATCCAAATTTTAAATAAGTTCTTCAATATGTTTCTCAATAAAGTGAAAAACCCCTCCTTCCGTATTTGCAGGAACGATATAGTCAGCATATTTCTTAATTTCATCCGGGGCATTCTCTACCACAACTATAGTTCCATCTTTGACCAATTGAAACATCCCAACATCATTATAATTATCCCCAAACACTACAGTATTCTCAAGACTGTATCCTTTCTTTCGGACCAATGATTCTACCATAATCTCTTTACGCGCTTGTTTGGGGTTGTATTCTAACCAATAAGTTCCCCGTAAGAAAGCGTCCTCAAAGAATAGTATATGTGTGTGGGATTGGATTTCGGAATTCTTCAAAGATTGGGAATACATCTCACTCAAACATTCTATAGTATTCATGAATTGGATACTAATTACTGGTTCGTTTAGAAATTTTTCATATTCCGTAAGGTCTAATCTTCGTATCTCATGCGGATCCCACCAGTCCCCTTTAATAAATCTCGGATAATTGCATGTTTCATCATACGATGCAAATACCATCGTCTTCAATCCAAATGATTCAGCAAGTGTGTGAATGTGGTTCACAGTTTCGGATGGAATGGTGAGATATTCAATAACTGATCCAGAGGGAAAATCAGCCATAATAGCCCCGTTCGTTAATACAATTGGATTCTGTATATGAGTATTGTAAAGGGCGATTTTTGTGTTTTCAAAATCTCTTCCCGTAGCAATAGTAAAATCAATTCCCTTCTTTAATAGCCGGTTCAATTTGTCGGAGAGGTTCTGGGACAACTGAAGAACGGAATCTAGTAAGGTGCCATCAAGATCTGAAATAAGTAGTTTTTTAGGCAATCTCTCACCTACTGTGGATTTCTTAACCTAATGACCACATCTATAAAAAGAAAATGATAAAGCAGATTAAAAATTAAAGTTAAATAATCCGATTTATATGATTGATATGACATAGACAACAGTAATCGGAAAAAAACAGTTGTAGACTGTAGTAAAGAATGGTAGAAATGAGCGAAGAGTACAATTACTTATTCAAAAACATCGTTGTTGGTGATGGAGGATGTGGAAAAACTGCAATTGTCGTTAGATTTTCACAAGGATATTTCCTCGAACAATATAAATTAACTATTGGAGTCGAATTTGCAGTTAAAACTATCATCATAAAAGACGGAATTAAAGTAAAACTTCAAATCTGGGATACCGGTGGGCAAGAACGTTTCCAGTATGTTCGACCTTTATACTATCGTGGAGCCATGGGAGCAATATTACTATTTGATCTCACCAACCGTGAAACCTTTGATCATATCCCAAAATGGATTGAAGAAGTGAAGAATAATGCAGGAGAAATTCCGATGCTTCTTGTTGGAAACAAATCAGATTTAATAAACGAACGCTCTGTATCCCGAGAAGAAGCCGAATCTTTTGCACGAGAATTTCAATTATACTACATTGAAAGCTCTGCTAAGGATGGTACCGGTGTAGGGGATGTATTTGCTATTCTATCTTGTTTAATGGTTGGTACCCCCGTTCCTGATGAATATTTACAAGGTACCATTTTAACTGATAAAACGGGAAAAATCATGGGAAAACCAGCTCCAACTCCAGCTCCAACTCCAGCTCCAACTCCAGCTCCAACTCCAGCATTCAAAATGACTGAACCAGAACCAATGGAATTCGTAAAAATTCCGACTCCTCATCCAAAGCAAGACTTAGATATACCTACCGTACCGCAAAAGACAGAGGAATGGAATGTTCCTCCCAAGCCAATAAGTCAACCTAAACCCACAGCTCAAGAAATCTCTACCTCAATGGATGAGATTGAAGCATCTATACCACCTGTTCCAAAGAAAACAACATCTATGGACTCTGGACCGATTGTTTTTGATACATCCCTCACCTCCAAACCCAGCGAAAAGGTTTCTGCTCCTCCTCCGATGGTCTTCCAACCAAAACCAGAGGAATCAGAGACCATACCTGAGAAAACCCCATGGAAACCAAGTCCGAGAATATTTCCGAATGCGAAACCCGCCTCTGCGCCTAGTAGTTTTAAAGCAAAACCCACAACTACTATAGAGAAAAGTCCCTTTACGGGAGAAACTGGTTTAGAACAAGTATCAAGTACAAAAGCTATTGATAACCTACTAGGAGCGCTTTCTTCAAAACCATCATCCCCAACTACTACTACACCGTTATTTGGTGGTTCAACATCATTCAAGAAAACCTCGAAACCATCGATGTTTATCCCCGAAGTTAAAGTAGAACCAAAAGAAGAGGAGAACGTCAAAGAAGAGGAACAAGCAATGAAGAAAAAGGAACGAAAACTAAGGGGAAAGAAGAAACAAAAAAGTAGTATAGTGATTTGTAGCACTTGCGGGGCTATTTTAAGTGCAAGCTATAAATTCTGTAACAAATGCGGGTCACCTGTAAACAAATAATAAAATATTTTGTATTCAATTTTTTCAATTCTTGTTTTTTTTTTGAGGTAATAACAATATTATTGCTACTACAACTAATATAATAGGTAAATTTAGAAAAAGGGATGAATCACGATCCCCTAATTACGTATATCTATAATAAAATTTTAAAATGCGATCTAAACAAAAACAGTAAAAACATGACACCCCATGATAGGGAGGGGATGAATTTTAGAGCAGGGAGAGGGAATTGAACCCCCGAGGGACGGGCTGGCCACCATCAGTCTGCAGGCCCGCGCACTACCACTATGCGACCCCTGCGTAATTGGTTTTAGTAGTTGAGAAGTATGAATGCTACGTAATAATTTTTACGAATTCATTGAATTTTAAAAGAGTTACTTCATCGGGACAAACTGTAAACTCAGAAAAAGATCATCTATAAATCTTCACTTGACCAATAAAGTGGTAGCGTGTATTTTTAGAAGATGATAAAATGAGTCAAGAAAAAAAATATATTCTAGCCTTAGATCATGGAACCTCCGGAATGAAAACAGCTGTTATCTCTACAAAAGGGGATATTGTCGGATTTGACGTGGAGGAATATGGTCTGTATCATTATGAACAGGGATGTGCGGAGCAGAAACCGCAGGATTGGTGGAATGCAGTAGAAACTACAGTTCATCATTTAATTGATAAAAATTTGGTACCAGTTGAGGATATAATAGCTGTAGTTTCCAGCAATCAAATGAGTGGAACTGTCCCCATTGCAAAAGATGGAGAAACATTATATAACTGCTTAACCTGGATGGATACCAGAGGAGCTCCTATGGTTGAAAAAATGATTCGGGGGCTGATCAAGGTCTCTGGATATGGACTACGGCATTTAGCGGCATGGTTACCAAAAACTGCTGGAATCCCCGCGTTAAGCGGAAAAGATTGTCTTGCTCATATGTTATGGTTTAAACAGAAAAAACCCGAACTTTATGCTAAAACATGGAAATTCTTGGATACAAAGGATTATATCAATTTTAAACTGACGGGAAAGACCGTTTCCTCTTATGATATGGCACTACTCACGTGGATGTTAAATACTAAGGATCCCAATAATATTTTCTTAGATCCCTCGTTAATTCGTAAAACTAAAATCGATCGCGATAAGCTTCCCGAGGTCCAAGCTGCTACATATAACTTAGGTTCTATCCTCCCAGAAATAGCAGATTCGTTAGGTTTATCACGCAATACTCAAGTCATTTTGGGGGCGGGAGATATTGCATCCGCAGGTATAGGTTCAGGGGCTGTGTTGGATTATCAAGGACATATCTGTGTCGGTTCTTCTTCATGGGTGTATACTCACATCTCACAACGCACTTTAGATATTGATCATATGATCACCTCGTTACCGTGTGCTATTCCTTCAAGATATATGTTCTTTGGAGAACAAGAAGCCGCTGGTATTATTCTCACTTGGATGAGGGATAACGTACTATACCATAAAGATGAATTACTCGTGGAAGAACAAGTCCCTGATGTATATAAGATATTTGATAGGTTGGTTGCTGAAATCAATCCTTTAGACAATTCTATGATTTTCACCCCATGGCTGTTTGGAGAACGCGCTCCCGTGGAAGATCACACTATTCGGGGTTCACTAAATAACATTAGTTTGGAAGTAGACCGAAGACATATTTTACGTGCGATATTTGAGGGTGTTGCCTATAATGCGAAATGGTTGTTGGATGCAATGGAGGTGAAATTAAAACAGCGATTGGATCCTTTAGTGTTTATTGGAGGAGGTGCTACTTCCGCCGTATGGTCTCAAATTTTTGCGGATGTGTTAAATCATCGTGTGAAACGGGTTAAATATCCCAAAGAGTCGAATAGTCTCGGAGCAGCATTTATTGCGTCGGTTGCATTGGGTCAAATGACATGGGAAGAAATACCACATATTGTACAATATGCAGAGACATATACTCCTCAAAAAGAATATTTAGACCATTATTCTACTCTATTTGAAGAATATAAAGGATTATACAAACGCAACGTTAAGATGTACAAAAGATTGAATAAATTCCATGAATAATTTTCTTCTTTTTTATTTGAACCGATTTTTATCTCGTACTTGATATTTCCTGAGGGATTGTTCAACAGCATTAGATATGGAAATGTTGTAGTAATTTGCAATGCAAATTATACTAAATAGTAAATCTCCCAACTCTTGCTCTAATTTATTCAGAGGTTCCTCAGGTTTTTTCGTTTTAATATTCGATAAGTGGGATAATTCTCGCGAAACCTCCCCGAGTTCTTCCATAACGGCTGCGAGCATTCCTAAAGGGGTCCAATATCCCCCAGTCTCTTGAATCCAAGAGTTCACTATTTTTTGTAGTTCATTAATACTGTCGTCCATAAGTGATAAACCTTTAACCCTAATTATAATACTATACGCTTTCGGTCTTCAAATTCTTGTTGTTTTCCTTTATTCCATAATTCAAGAGGAGTATAATAATCGGTGATTTTTGAAATGCGTTTTAAATTATGCTGTTCTGAATCAGCAGGTAGCATTTTCTTGAAGTACCCACATTTTGGGCAAGAATAGAAATCATAATTGAAGGTGAAAGAATTTAAATTCTGATTCAATAGACTAATTGTCTGATTTTTCAATAGATCCAAATTTTCATTTTTTGGTGAATTATCTAACCATATAGGTAAAGTACTATTATTCTGAATAACCCTTGCACTCTGAGAATGGATTTGACTCTTTTGTTGTAAAGAAATATCCAACGAGTAATTTGCATGAGAGGAGGGCGTATAATATACTGCTTCCGTTTCTACATTCCCATTAACGATGGATTTAGCATTTATAGGAAAGTGGGTAAGATCTAAATAAGCAAATCGATAGCTTACAAATTCCGCTGGTTCTTCCCAGACAGTAAAGAACTTGTTTTGAGTCCTACTATAATATTTCGCACGATCAACTAAAAATTTCAAGATTTTCAAGCCTAATTCCAAAGAACTCTTATCTTCATGAAGATGGGAATTTGTATGAAAATACACCATCTCGTCTAATCCAATAAATCCGAACAACAATGCTTGGCGATTGAGATCTAACAATGGTTGATTATTCACTAATTCATTACACAAGGGTAATCTGCCTTTCTGTAGGAGAGTACGGATAATTTTATACTTTAATTGTAATATGTCACGCGAAAGATCCATTTGTTGTTCTAGAATTTCGAAAATTTTAGTTTCATCTCCATTTGCCTTATAAGCAATTCTGGGAAGATTAATTGAAATACTCTGTAATGCTCCTACATTTACGTAAGATTGATGCCAATCGAACAGATTCGGGTTTTGTTCGTTCATTAAATAAGAAGATTTATGCTCATTCGAAAAAATCGAGCCAAGATATCCTTCCCGTAGCCAAGGATTTAGACTATTTATAAAAATGGGGGTTCCCATGTTAGCGGCTTCGGTAAATAAATTAAGCGAAATATCAGGATTTTGAAGATCTTTAGGAGATAACAGTACTTTATGTTTGGGAAATGCAAATAACCGATTTCTTGCATCGCCTTGAGTGTACACTTTAGATAAAGCATTGAAAAACAACCGATTCTCCTCCTCATAATCCAAATAAGTCCCATGAATAATTCCTCCAGGACCGATAGCATCCACATCTTTCAGAAAATCAGGGATATGGGGACTACAGATGATGGACGATATTGGTACATAGGATCCTCGAGAAAAATATTGTTGATTTAATTCGAAGAGGAAAGTTTGAGCTAATTGTGCGATTTCTGATTGGGATAATTTACTCAAATAAGGAGAAAGAAAAGTGTTGAAGTAAAGATAATTTTGTTCTCCAGAAAATTCCGAATTCACAAAAGCTAACCATTTACACGCATGTAAGACTGCGACTGTGGCGTTTCTGGCGGGATTAGACATAGTAAAGGTTAAATACCCTGCTGGGGGAATTCCATGTTTTAAGATCATCCGTAAATCCCAAGATTGGGAAAAAGGTCTCATGTCAAAATACCGTAACGAATGAATATGAATATCTCCTGATAAATGACTCCTAGCTTGATCAGTTGAAAGCAATTTCAACAAAGCATATTCAGATGCAAGCTGACCTGCTGCCCATCGATGAATATTCTCAGGTGCACTATACTCGACAGAACGTGGATTATAATTCGTGTGGAGAAGAACTTCATAATCCGCTATAGGCATCCCAATACGGGTATATTTTTTTCGAGCTTCTTCGAAATTCAATTCACTGAGAACAGAACACACTAATTCTCGGATATGAGGACCAGATAAAAATCGAATCCCAGAGGCAATTATCCTCCTTACTACCAGTTCAGTTACTTTTTTTGCATCTTCTGCAGGGAGTTCAGCTTCTTTGATAATAGAAGCCAGTATGTTTTTAGGATTAAACTTTTGAACATCCCCAGTACTCATAAATACTTCAGGGAGGAGTTTGTGGATATATTCGGAATTTTCCTTGTGTTCGCGATCTGACATTTTAGTAGAGAACTCTTTGTTTGTTTTACATGAAAATAGAAATATGTCGGTGATTGTGGAGGATAATTGATTATCCAATCCTTCACCATCAGCAAAGCTACTTACCGACACAAGATTAAAAATCTTATGTGAGATAATCAATATCGGATTAATATCTAAACAGTGTCTAGAATTTTTTTCACAGAATTAACCACGGAGGAAATCATAATTTCTGTTTGAGTTTCATCCCGCATGTTTCTTAAAGTGACTTGTTTTGATTCTAATTCTCGCTTTCCCAAAATAAGACAAATAGGGACTCCTAAAGAACTAGCTAATCCAAGGGAGTCCCGAATGTTACGATCCCAAGAGAAATCGCATTTTATATTTGCATTTCTCAACAGACTCATAAGAGGAATCATTTTCTCTACCGCTATTTTTACCGGGATAAGTAAAACATCGATAGAGGATTCATTTTGTTTAATTTTCGGATATTTTTCAGGATTTTGTAAAATCTCCGTTAATATTACATCCACTCCTACGGAAATACCTACGGCGGGATAATCTTTACCTCTATCGATAAATTTACCGATAATTTTATCATACCGCCCTCCTGCAGCAATTGAACTGGTAATAGTGGAATTTTTAAAAAAAACTTCAAAAATCGGCCCCGTATAAATTTCCAAACCGCGAGCAAGATCGGGTCTAAATTTTACCTTTTTAGCGATTTTCATGTCCTTACAAAAGGATAAAATCGTTCTTACTTCTGTAATCCCTTCGAGTGCAAGAGGATGGATTAAATTTTCTTCAAAAAATTGAATTTTTTTTTGATTCGTACCTTTAACGTTTATTTTTTTGAAGATTTCCTCACAAGTAGTAACGCCAATACCTTTATTCCCCAATTCGTCTTGAACTCCCTTAATTCCTATTTTTTTTAATTTATCAATCGATAAGACGATTTGAGATGCCAGTTCCTCTGAAGTGATTCCAAGTTCTCTAAGTATCCCAAATAAAAGCTTTCTGCTATTTAATTCAATATAGATGTCAAATCCTAATTTATCTGCCGCACCGGCTGCAATTGCAAGGCATTCCGCATCATAAATCAAGGAATTGGAACCTATGACATCCGCATCTAACTGAAAAAATTCCCGATATCGACCAGCTTTTGTGGGACCGTCTCGAAATACTTTGCCAAATTCATAGCGTTTGAAAGGTAAAATAAGTTGGGGGTTCATTCCTACATATCGACTCAAGGGGACCGTTAGATCGTATCGTAATGCAAGATTTCGTTTCCCATTGTCTTGAAACGTATACATCTCCTTTAGAATTTCCGATCCTCCTGCATATTTGGATGCAAGAATTTCCTGAAATTCTATTATTGGAGTTTCTATAGGGTTGTATCCGAATTTCTCAAATTCTTCTGTAAATGCGCGTACTATAAAATTTTGGATCAATTTTTCTTTTACGTTAAGATCCCTTGTTCCTTTCAGATTACGAAGATCTTGAGACATTCCTACCCCATTAATTCCATTGATAGGCAGATAATACGAGCACGGCGATAACCCCTACAATAATAAGTGATATCAAATAGGAAAGAAAGAGTTTTCGTCTCCGTTCAGGATTTAATTGAATTTGATACCCTAGACCAAAACTTAATCCACCACCAATCACCGATAGGAGTCCGATGAGTAATGTATAATCGGATAACGCTCCAAATAATCCGTTACTCGTAGCAAGGCTTTTAATTATCACAAATAATACATCAATGATCAGCAATCCCACAAAAAACCATGATTGGAATTGTATCATTTTTAAAAACCGGTCTGGTTCTTCCTTGGGGATCTTCGGACTTTTTGTTGCCATAATTTTTCACTTTAACTATTTAGATTTTAAGAATAATATCGCTCGAGCAAGGTCTCCATCTGATTCCTTCAAGGCATGTTCTGCTTCTTTTTCTGATACACCTGCTTGAGCTGCTACGATCGCAATATCTTCAGATCGAATTTCTCCGCTGCTCACGACTTCCAACTCTTCTTCAAGTTCTTCATATGCTTCGGATTCTTCATCATCGTACTCATTGTCTCCATAGGAAGAGAGCTCTTGTTCTACAGGTTCTCCGAGGATTTGGTGAATCGTCATTCCTTGTTGGGTCAGTTGCATAACTTGCGGATTTTCAATCACAATTTCTTTATCGGGGCATTGGATAATTACCCGTGTTGCTTCAATTTCATTCACATTATCTATGCCTTGTTTTTGTAACTGCCTACGCATCGCTCGAGAAGCGGAAGATGCAGATTTGGTTGAAGGTTTCACTTTCTGCATTTTTTCTTTTTTTTTTTCAAGGAGTTCTTTTGGCAATTTTGGCATGAATGATCAGGTTTATTGTTTAATATGAAGCGTGTTGTATGCAAAGAAAATATTAAGTCCCATTAAATTGTTTTGGTAGGTTTATGTGATTTTTGGAATTCCTTTTCGCACATTAACTGCTTGACCGACAGATAAACCAACATAGGTAGGGGGTACATTCAATTTTCCTATAGCGATCAGTTGATCGTACTCATTGACAATTAAAACCTCGCTACCAATTCGTAAAGTTTCGTCAATTCCCACTATATGTTGAGCGAAAACTGATTTCCCTTCTCGAATGAATTCTTCCACTTCTGTTTGAATGATTACTCGATGATGTGGAGAGGTTGTATGGGTATGCAAAAGGCGTGCGCCCTCAATGGAAAGCGAGAATAATCCGACAGTGGGTTTGTAGGAGAAAATTCGTTCTGAATCCAAATAGATATATTTAATATTTCCCGTGTTACGGGAAAAATCAATATCAATTCGTGATTCCGTTAAAATTCCATTAAATATATCCGTTCCAAATTGAAAATGAAGAATTGAAAGGATTTTCTTGAGAATTCTGGATTTGGATTTATTAATGTCGAGATCAAGCCGGTCTGTTGGAAGAGGCATAATAGGTCACTAATTAATTGTCATGATTTTTCAAATTGGTTTATATTCCGGTCGATAAGGATAAAATACTTCAATCAGACGTGTTTCCTCCAAAACTTTCGCACCATGTCTCTCATCTGCTTCAAAGACATAACTATCTCCCGTAGAAGCGATGAATTCCCTATTAAAATCATCTGAAAGGAATTTTATTTTTCCTGAGATAATAAACCCAATTTGTACATTGGGGTGATTATGGAGGGGGATTTCTGCATTTTTTTTTAAGTGGAATACGCACAACATGGTTTCGGAATTATATGCAAGAGTCTGTCTATATATACCCGGTAAAGCTTCAAAAGGAGGAATATCTTTCAAGTTCACGGGATTGTTAGTTTTAGTTTTTTCAGTCATGTATTATGTGTTACTCATGGTAGTAAAAAAAGAATGGGGATAAGAAATCGTTTAGGAATACAGATTCTTGGGTACTTGTTTTTTCGATAATACCTTCTCTAAAGCTACTTCAAAATCTTCCATGCTGATAATGGTCTTTTTTGCTCGAATAGCA
This sequence comes from Promethearchaeota archaeon, assembly GCA_016933055.1. Lineage (GTDB taxonomy): Archaea > Asgardarchaeota > Lokiarchaeia > Sigyniarchaeales > Promethearchaeaceae > AMARA-1. Next base: position 157,874 of record JAFGBS010000002.1, read on the forward strand.
ATCATTCCCGCCTCAATACAAATCGCATTAATCTCGGCTCCAGTTGCATTCTCCGTTTTTTGCACAAGTTGTTTGAAGTTCACATTTTTCTCTAATTTGAGGTTTTTTGAGTGAATTTTAAAGATCTGTAAACGGTCTTCTTCTTTAGGTAGAGGAAATTTGATGATCCGATCAAATCTGCCCGGTCTTAGTAAAGCAGGATCTAGAATATCAAAGCGGTTGGTTGCTGCAATGATTCTGACATCACCACGATCGTCAAAACCATCTAGTTCCGAAAGCAATTGCATTAATGTTCTTTGTACTTCTCTATCTCCCGAGGTAGCAACCTGTAATCTTTGACTACCAATGGCATCTAATTCATCAATAAAAATAATTGACGGGGCTTTTTTCCGTGCAAGTTGGAAAATTTCCCGAACCATTCGTGCACCCTCACCAATGAATTTCTGAACCAGTTCCGAACCTATAATTCGGATGAATCTGGCTTTTGTTTCATGAGCAACCGCTTTAGCTGTCAGTGTTTTTCCTGTACCCGGTTCGCCATATAGTAAAACTCCTTTGGGGGGTTTAACTCCCACACTTTCAAATAATTCAGGATATAACAGGGGTAATTCTACAGTTTCTTTTACTTCCGTAATTTGTTCCTCTAATCCCCCAATATCATTATAGGATACATCCGGAAGGGTATCGATTAATTCCATGCCTTGAACGAGAGGATCCATGCTTTCTGGCATGATTTCCATCACAGCAAAATTTCTTTGATTCAAAGCAACCCGCATACCCGGTTCTAATTCTTTAGTGGTGATTTTACGGGATACGTTTACAATGAATTGTGGACCCGTGCTACTTTTAACAACCACTCGATCATCTTCAAGTATATCAGTAACCGTAGCTCCTATTAAAGGCGGTTGTCGTAATCTATCTAATTCATTTCGCAGGGTGTGCAGTTCTTTATCAAGACGCAATCGTTCGGTTTCTAAAAGCTGCTTCTCTGTTTCTAATGACCTTAACCTACGTTCTAAGTGTCGAGTATACGTTATGAGATAATTATCATTCGCACGTTTCTCATCATCTTCAGAATCGTCTTGGTTTTTTTTTAGTGTGCTCATTTTTCTACCATCAAAAGGGGTTAATGTATGCAGTCCTAATATCATTATGATAAGTTTTTATCTTTTATGTCTAGTTTCTTGCAAGGTTTTTGGAAATTTTTTAACAATAGTATCTCTACTTTGAAAAAGAAATTGTGCCTATTTATCTTTTGGGCTATAGTTTAAAATAAAAATGGAATTCTGCACGAGTATATTTTTATGTGTCCCGAAAATTACTTAAAAAATCGACTCTTTATTTCAATCATCTAAAAGGTGCAGTTTTAAAATGTACACATGTGAACTATGTGGTGAGTTAACTGACCGGAAAATATTTCGAACCATTGAAGGGGTAAAAATGTTGGTATGCCAAAATTGCAGCATGCTGGGAGAAAAGCCAAAATCGGAACAAAAACCCACACAAGTGCATAGAAAAACCCCTTCTTATTACTTAGATCAACCGCAATTTATACCACGTTCTACTACCAAGCCCGTTAAGAAAAATAAAGTCCCCCCACAAAGATCTAAAAATATACCAATTGATCGGTTGCAGTTAGTAGATAATTATCGAAATATCTTGAAAAAAATACGAAAGGATAATGACTTGGATCAGAATAAATTTGCAAATAGCGTGGGTATAACTCTTGCAAGTTATCGACATATTGAATCAGGTAAGTTAGATTTAACCATTCAAGAAGCGAAACGAATCGAGAAAAAATTTGACGTGAACCTCACAGAATTAATTTCGGACTTTGAAGAAGACACATATGACCAATATTTACATGGAAAATCCTCTCGAGCGACTCTCGGAGATGTCTATGTCAAACGGAAGAAATAAGATCGCCATCGTGCTGCATGCACGTCACCCTACACTTCCCATATATGATAAAGAGGAATTTGAGGGATTAGCGAAAGCAGCGGGATATACAATCATAAAATGGTATTCTCAAAATTTGAAAAAAATCAACTCCAAATATCTTATCGGTGTTGGAAAACTAGAAGAGATAGTTCAGAACCAATCTGGAGATTTCGAAGGCCATCGGGATGACTTTGCAACTCGAATAGAAAAGCGAAGAGAGGAAGACTTTGTTTATTTATTTTTGAACAGATTAAAACCTAATCAAATACGGAACTTGTCTGCCGTATTGAAGACCAAAGTCATTGATCGGGATTTGTTGATCTTGGAAATATTCGAGGCTCATGCCACTACTCGTGAGGCAAACATCCAAATTAAGCTTGCACGGTTATTTTTAGAATCGACCCGAAAACAAAAAGAATTGTCGGATAAATTAGTAACTGAACGGCAAGGGCGGGATTTCATGGGCAAAGGATATGGTGCTTTTGAAGCTTATCGACGTTCTTTCAAAGAACAAAGAAAAAATTTGGTGAATGAATTAGAAGTGATACGTAAACAACGTGATCTTCGTAGAAATGCCCGTAGAGATGTATATAATGTGTCAATTGTGGGGTATACCAATGCAGGGAAGACAACTCTATTAAATACGATGAAAGGGGCGGAATTAGATACTAAAGATAGCCCGTTTACTACTGTTTCGAGTGTAACCCGAAATCTTACAGTGAACGGAGAAGAATTGACGATTTCGGATAGTGTTGGATTCGTTTATGACATTCCTCACGAAATTATTGAAGCATTTTTGTCTACTTTAGAGGAAGTGGCTTTTGCAGATTGTATAATTCTCACACTGGATATATCTGATGCATTAGAAGAGATTTTCCAAAAATTACAAACCACTTTTCAAGTACTAGTCAAAATTGGTGCATACAATATTCCTGTAGTGTATTTTATGAATAAAGTAGATAAACTTGATACGGAAACCTTCACGAGAAAACAAGCACAACTTTTGGAAATTATTCCAGAGGATTCAGTAATGTTTTTTGGATCCGCTTTAGAGGAGGAAACTGCCGAACAATTATGTCAAAAACTCTATGAGATTAAGAACTCTCTTACACCCTCAACACGAGTATTATCCCAAGAGTCCTTAAGTGCTATGGTTGAAAGAATTAAAGTTCTACTTTAAATGACCATTGATTACTTTGTCATTTGAGATTCTGAATGCATAGTTTATAAAAAAAAAAATACAGTTTTATGCATTTACTCGCGAATATTGCCGAGCAAGACGTTTTACATTCACTTTTCGCTTCAAGGGTGGCACATTCTGGTGATTTCTAAGAATGGTGTATAGTAAATAAAATCCGAGCGCCTCTACACCGATTACAATACAGTTTATCCAAAAATATGACATAGCAAGGCCAACCAGGGCACCAATCAAGGTGAGAACTGTCAAAAATACCACAGCACCTGGACCATCTCGTTTAACTTCTAAGTTTAAATACTCTAATATGATTGTTTCTAATCCTAAATAGATACGGTTAGCTATTAATGCCATAAAGAAAGCCCATCCGACCATAACTGCGGATGAAACTCCCAGCATGACAAAAGGATAATAAATAAGTGTAAAAGCAATTGTACCCACTGTAACATGCCCAATTGCTATTAAATCTAATACAGCCATTTCTTTTTGTACAGTCACGGATGATGACAATTTTTTCCCTCCTATCGGGTAATATGAAATGGATAGATATAGGCTTTTTAGACTCCATATGTTAGTAATTCATAATGGAATGGTCCATACATGCTTCTTTTTTCGTTTTCTCCCTTTTTTAACAAATATTAATGTAGGTTTATTCAAATTGGATAAAACTGACTTCGTGGAATACAGATCTGATATATCTTGCTCTATGAAGTGATTTTCATCATCTTCGATTTCGATGAGGATTTCGGAATCATGTTTCTTACTATGATCCTGTTCCATTGGGTTGTCTATTTGGCTCTCTTTCATGTAGGTGGGGGAACTGTTGTTTCGGAAAGATTTTTTCTTTTTTGTAACCAAATGACTCATATTCCGTCTTTTTCTCCATTATAGAGGTATTTGAGCTATGTAAGAATTTTGATATAGCTCTATCCATTTTCTAATAAATATAGTTAGAGTGGCAATATAAATCCATCCTTATTGTTTTTTATGTTTTTTCCCGAAACTCTCCAAAATTTAGAGCTTTATATAGAATATTAGGGAAATTATTGTTTGTATAGGAACTTATCTAACTAATAAAGAATATATCATAATATTGATAGACCTTTATCAAAAAATAAAAATAAAAGCATCCAACTCTTATTGATACACGTGTCCCTAGAAAAATCCCGAAGATTAAAACGAAAGGACGAGAAAGACAAAGAGATAAAACACCTCAATTGGCTGCAACAGAGAATTTTAGAATTATTGTGGGAACAAAGAGGGTTATACGGTCAAGAAATTGCCGATATCTTGTCATATAAACATGTCGATGAGGAAAAAATACGTTCTGGACAACTCTACCCTGCTTTACGAAGGCTCGAAAAAGTGGGACTGGTTAAATCTGAAGAGAAAAAAATCGAAAACATTAAACATGTGATTTACTCCATTACCAAATTGGGAGAAATTGAAATTCAAAAGCAATTCGCCATATTTTTTCATTTAATGGAGGTTAGCATTGGGAAAAAATTAACACAAATCCTTGAAAACCTTAATCAGAATTTAGATTTTTCCGATAAATTATGTGTGGATTTATCTAATCGTTTACTCGATCCAGTTACACTCAAATTAGCGGAATTTGTAAAACCCGATGGAAGATATATTATTCGCAAGGATAGTTATTTTGATGCAGACCTTTCAGAACTTCTAAAGAAAAGGATTATTACATTCAACCATCAACACGTTATTTCTGTAAAAGATCGAGATAAAATTACTAGTCGTAATGTGGATATCGCAATTGCTGTATTCACTCTTCACGAAGATGATTCTAATTGGATTTTACCGAAGATGAAAGAAATACTCCGAAACGACGGGTATGGGGTGATTATTGATTTAGTTGGTTTAGAGGATCATATTATTGAGAAAATCGTATGTGAAAACTTATCCAACCATCAGAGGATAGGGATTGATGTGGAGGAAATGAAAGAGCAGCTGTCACGACATGGGTTTAATATCATAAACGAGACTACTATAAACGGGATAATAACCCTAATCTTTCAAAATTAAGACTAGAAGATCTGCATTGTATAAAAACGAGAAAGTTTTTCATATGTCAGTTAAGTTTCGAATAGCAACTATTGAAGACATTTATGCAATCTCATCTGTTCATGTTAAGAGTTGGCAATCTACTTATCTGGATATTTTTCCCGCAGAACAATTGAATGCGGTTTCGATCGAACAAGTTGCAGATAACTGGACCAAAATAATTAAGATCCAAAACAAGAAATCCATTGTCTATGTTGCGGATGATTCTGTGGCTGGAATTGTTGGATTCCTAAAGGGCGGAAAACCTGAGGATTTGTCTTCATATGATTGTGAGATCAGTGCCATTTATATCCTGCGTGAATTCCAACGAAAAGGTATAGGGCGTCAATTAGTACGAAAAGCTATAGAATATTTCATCTCACAACAATGGAAAACTATGATTGTGTGGACTTTGATAAATAACCCCTATCGAAGGTTCTATGATCTGTTAGGGGGAGAACCTCGAGAAACTAAAAACTATAAAAAATGGAATACAAATCATGAATTGATCGGATACACGTGGGAGAACATACAAGAAATATTGGTTTCCTAATAATTCTAAAAAATCACGCAAATACTTTTTAAAATCCATGGTATAAACGAATTACAAGAACTTATTTTCCAATCTGATTTTGATCCTTATATGTTTCACAATATTTCCCAAAAAATTCTGTCCCGCATGACCTATTTAGAAGGTTTAGATACTCTTGAACGGGAAAATGGAACTGCTCGTGAAAAGCGATTGCGACAAATTGTACCGGAAACGGGTAAATTTATTACACTATTAGCAAGAATTGCTCCCACTGGTCGACTTATCGAAATCGGCACTAGTGCAGCATATTCGACATTGTGGTTGTCTTTAGCAGCAAAAGAACGGGGACAAAAAATCGAGACATTTGAAAACAATATTGAAAAATATAATCTTGCATTAGAAACAGTAAAAGTGACCGAGACACAGGAACATATTGATATTAATTTTGCAAACGCTTTGGAAATCATGTCTACATTCCGAGATATCGCATTCTGTTTTTTGGATGCTGAAAAATGGGATTATAATGAATACTATAAATCGTTAATCCCCCACTTGGTAAGTGGAGGTATACTCGCTGTAGATAATGTAATCAGCCATTATGAAGAAGCGAGACCTATGTTGAATAGAGCACTTCAAGACCCTCTAGTGGATAGCGTTATAATTCCCATCGGAAGGGGTATTCTTATGAGCCGAAAAATATGATTTGATGGTTATTTCCTACATTTTTCTCAAATGTTCACTATTCAACAGCTGATACTTTTAGGATTCCGTTGCTTTGATAATAACTATAGATCTATAGGAGCTATAAAATGTCACAAAAAGTTAATGCTAATGGATTACGATGGATGATTTGGACTATTATCATCATCATCATTATTACCATTGGGCTTGCATGGGTTTTTTACTCTTTGAGAGAACCCTATGAATTTTTCCAGGAAACCATCTCCATGTTAGGAGGACTACATACTGAAAATGGATATAACAATTTTCCATCTTATGCAATTTTTACATTCGGGTTTTTGTCAGTGTCCGTGTTGGCTTTGGTTACGGGAATTGTCTACATAACAAATTACGTAGATTTTAATTATGCGATCTTTAAAGGCGTGTTAATGATTTTTATCGCTGTTGGTACATTCGGAACAGCTATAATGTATGATTTATTTCGATTAATCCATGGAATCGGTGCATTTGTGTTTATCACCGCATTTGGGATATTTAATTTCGTCTGTCAAGTACTGCGTTTCGTTAGGAAACATGCAGAGAAACCAACGACACGAAAATGGGATTACTATGTCGATTTTATCATGGTTATTATATTATTTATTACAATTGCAGCCCATTTCATGTTCACAGGAATGTACGAGTTTTTGGACATGTTCTCACGAATCTATGTCGCAAGCTCACAGAAGGTTTTACTTATTGTAATTATCATTACCGTGTTTTTCCTCGACCGAGACGATATGTAGGTAGTCCTTTTTTTTCTATCTTGTGTATTTTCAGTCGAGTAGTAACTATTTTATAGGTCTTTAATCAATACACACTTATAATGTCTTCAAATCATCCTTGGATCACTTCAAGAGGTATGCGATGGGTATTTTGGAGCCTAGTTTTTTTGCTCCTTCTGACTATTGGTTTATGCATAGCCTTTTATCCCGAACCATATCAATTTTTTAAACAAACTATCAGTTCTCTGGGGGAAATTACTAGTTGGCCCAGCGGTCTTCCGAATCCCATTTCACAATGGATTTTTACAATAGGATTTTCTCTGTTAGGAATTGGGACGTTATTTATGATGATAGGCTATATTAATGTTAAAGGATTTTATTGTCCCAGTCTTAAAGTTCTATTTTTATTCGTGTTTTTCTTTGGAACGGTTGGAACAGCTTTCCCTTCAGATCATCCCAATCCCACTTTTCGAATGTATCATTTTATTGGTGCAGCCTTGTTTGTTACGGGTTTTGGATTATTCAACTTTATCGCACAATTGCTTCGATTTATTCGAAAGCACGTACCAAAACCAGCCGATAAAAAACTAAAGATAGATTATTATATTGATCTAATTTTCGTGATTTTGGTGTTCGTTGCGATAGTTTGGTATCTATTATCTGGTTTATTCGAAATGTTAGGTATTATAACACCATGGGTAGTACTGATATTCAATTTATATGTCTCTCAAAAAATATTGCTCATTGTGGGATGTATTGCAGCATTTCTTCTTGATCTGGATGATATGTAATCCAATCAATTTTTCTCGTTCATTCAAGTTACTTAGGTAAAAGGACTAATACTGTTATGGAAATATAGGTGTTTATTATGGAAAATGGAAATCCTCCTATCATAACCAAAGATTTTGAAATGTATGAACCAGTTCTAATTCGTAATCCATGGTTAGGTGTCATATTAGTGATGGTGTTTTATTTTCTCTTCCAACTCATACCTCAAGTTATTTTAGGATTAGTAGTTCAACCAATCTTTTTTGTTCTATACCCTTATGTTCCACGAATTATTGAGTTTATATCTTTAGGGATTTTGTTATTGGTACTGATTCCTTTTGTATTTCGAATTCCGAACAATAATCAATCGTATGTGGAATACATGAAGGATATTAAAGTATCCACTACGAACGTCAAAGCGATTTTTGTGGGATTGATCACCATAGCGGTTGTATTTGTTTTAGGCTATGGTGCAGTATATCTGAGTGCAGTATTGTCAAAAATATATCTTGTCGAATGGAGAGGGTATAGTGAATTAATACCTATTGAACCTAAAGTGAATTGGGATCCGACTTATTTATTGGATCCTTATGCATCCATGAATATATATTACGCTTTAACTCCAGGTATTATGGAAGAACTGGCATTTCGGGGAATTATACTTAGTTTATTATTAAAAAAATATAAAACCAAAACTGCTGTGGTGATAGATGGAGTACTATTTGGATTATATCACCTTTTGAATCTTTTATTTCCGACTATATACTATCTTTCTGGTGTAGAGGGTTGGACGCGCACGCTATACTTTGCAACCGTTCAGAGTGTAGCATTCCAAGTTGTATATGCCACTAGTTTAGGAATAGCATGGGCTTTGCTTTTTGTGAAATCCAATAGCATTATTTCATGCATTCTCGGGCATTATCTAATTGATGCATTGGGAAATTTAGTGTTAATCCCGACGATAGCTTACTCATGGATATATTTTATTTCCATTACAATATTGGGAATAGGTATTCTTCCAGCAATAATCGATATCCTTATAATCAATGTGTTTTATCGGAAAAAAGCTACTTCCCAATATCCAACTTATTCGATTTAGCTATTTTTTTTCTAATTTTATTCCCTTTGACGAAAGTACCCTTAATTCTTTTTTATTCCTTGCAATCGTTCCAATTTTTCTATTCTGGAAGAAAATGGCTGTAGGTTCACCAAAATATCAGGGTAGGGTCGAAAATAAGTTTGGGAGTGTAAATATTCTTCCTCAAAGCGTATGATCCAATTACGAATAATATGCAAGCATACACTTAATGGAAAGACCCCGTGACGAAAAGCTTCAATCTCCTCAATAAAGAATTGTTTTTCTTCGCTTCCGATTTTTTCTTTGAAATAGCCTAGTGCATGATAGAGTACATTTATGTTTTGGGTATACCGTGGCATATTGGATAAGGTTTTCAGAAGTAAGATTTCGTAATCCGCATAAATTTCTTCTATAGATTGCTTATCTTGGTTTGCAACTAATCGACCCATTAATCGCATTAAGTTTTGATCATATGCCATCAGCTGAAATTTATGTCTAGAATGATAATCTATGAGATTTTGAATCGTCTTATCAGATTTGATCTCCCGAAATGCAGCTATAGTATAGATTTGCGTGATAAAATGTTCCCAAATTGCGGGATTTTCTAGACGATACTCATCAACAATCGGATACTCACCAAATGTATCTATTAGAATCCCTCCAAAGACGCCTGCAGATTTATCTCGGACATCTGCTTTATGAGAACCACTATAAAGTTTTACTCCATCATATCCACAAGAAGGACTTTTGCCCTTCAGAATAAATCCGTCAATTTCGGGGAATTCAGATAACAAATTCTTTGAATATTCAATCATTTTTTCAGTATAATCATTTTCGGTTGCAGGTTGGACTAGACGAATGGTTTTATCTATTTCCACAAGGCGAAGAGAGTCTCGAGGAACGCCCAATCCAATCTCTTTCTCGGGGCAGTTAGTAACAAATTCGCACACTGATTTTAACCGATCTACTTTTTCACTACTGATAATTCCCGCGTTCCATCTGCAATAGTCAAAAGTAATGCAACGGGAGCAGAATAATTGCGGAGTCGGAAAACTATTACTCATATTTCTTACATATACCTACCATGAAAAATAAAGCGACGGTTGTCAGAAATAAGTACCAATAATGATTCTTCGACAAAATGTTGCGAATTATATTTTTCAGTTACCATCTTATAGTGATAGTATTATGATTTTACTTTTTGCGGTTTCGGTTAGTTTTTCCCATGCAATGTTCATGCTTTCAAGAGATCCAAAACCCATTTCTAAATTTTCATTTTGGACATATTTTGATAAGAATTAATAGTCATTTTATAGACCATATAAATTTTGAATAAATCTGTGGCATAAACTCAAACTATGAAGGAGTAGTAAAGTTATTTCTTTTCATTTCTAGATCATGATGGAGTTTATCACATCTTCGGTACCATAGTTTTACATATTCCTCATGGGGAACAATTCTGGGTAATAAATCTAAGACAGTATGTATTCCCTCATCTAAACACCATTGAACACATACTTCATAGGCTTCCCAGTCCAATTCTTCATATTCCCAATAAACTGGTATGGTTTTTTTGTCAAGCAGGTATAAAGCAAGAGCACGTGTGTGACCATCAACGAATATTGTTTTCCCATGTAGATTTTTAATTGGAATCGGCTCCTCCAGCATAGGTTTCATAGAATCTAGCCTATTTTGAATTTTTTGCAGTTTTTGTTCACTAATATATAATTGACTAGGTTGAATCTTGACTGTCTGTATTGGAAAAATCTCTACCATATATGATAATAAGGAATTCTTTATTCATTAGATTTATTGCATAAAAAATATTGTTAAGAAAAAATTTAATAGTATTAATTTGCTTTAACTGAATGATGTCTGATGAATGATCAAGAAGATCAAAATTTACTGCGAGAAAAAATTGGAAAAAGAGGAAAGCGATTTATAATTGCAGGACTCTTTGTCCTTGTCGGTGGTATAGTTCTTTTTATTGTTGGAATTAGTGTTAATGATTTTAACCTATCGCCAGCATTAGCAGTTCCTGGAGGATTTATGACGGTGATAGGGTTTGGTATAGCAGCTGTGGGTTTACAATTTCTCTTTGCATCGAAAACTGGGAAAATTACGAAATTTTTTGCTACAGAAACGGCTCCCGCAATGAAAACCACTTCAGAAGCAGTAACGGATGGTTTTGCTTCCGGTTTAAAAAAACATGGAATGGGGATTGGTGAGAAAGAAGTCATAAAAGTGAAATGTCGAAATTGCGGCTATTTAGAGACGGAAGACGCCGAATTCTGCAGTAAATGCGGACAACCCATGTAGATTAATTATTAATTTTGATTTTTTTATTTATCTTATGTACCAGCAAGACGTTTTGGGAGTCTGGATTGGGCTTTCAAGCATTCTTGCAATAATTGCGTGACCATCTGAAATCGTAATTCTTTATATTTCTCCTCATTCCATAAATTGTGCAGCTCCCAGGGATCCTTTTTTCGATTGAATAAATCTCCATATCCAGGATGCCCCTCATACATCGTGAGTTTGTGATCTTTTGTTATGAGATGTCGTAATCTCACATATAGTCTCCCTACTTCTTCATCATTTTCGATTAATACACTGTTACGCGGATCAATGGAGGGGTCTGTTGGGTTTTCCAATACAGCAGTCATATCTATTCCTTGCATATCAGGACGTTTTCGTCTATTAATACCGAGGAGATTTAATATTGTGATGGGATAATCCACTTGGGCAATCAATGCATTGGTTTTTGCTGGCTGTAAATCAGGTATCCGCCATATCATGGGAATATGAAATACACCCATACCGTGACTCGGTCCTTTGAAAAGCATACCGTGTTCCCCCATTAAATCTCCGTGGTCTGAAGTATAAATCGTGATGGTATTGTGATGATACCCCAATCGATTTACTGCGTTTAGGATCTCTCCAATATGGTAGTCCATTAACGAAAGAATTCCATAAGTATAAGCAATGAATTTTTTCGTTTCTTTTTCCGTGGATTCCCTTAGCATAGCTCCAGGCATTACATTAATATACTGTCCCAAATATCGATGATCGCGTAAATTCTCGATGTTGTGGAAATTCGGTGGAAGTTCCATATCTTTTTGTTTATACATCGTTCGATATTTTCCAGGAGGCCAAACAGGTTGATGGGGATCGGGAAATCCGCAATGAAGATAGAATGGTTTATCCCCATACTCTCCATTTGCATGACGTTCCAGAAATGCGATGGTTCGCTCAGCTACATAAGCGCTCGAATATAGTTCTACAGGGATTTCATGGTCTGTAAATACGGAAAAAAAGTTCCCCATATCCTTCCAGCGTTCTCTCATGTTCTCTGCGAGATGGGGAGCTCGGTTTTCGAGCCAGTCAAGGTAATGACCACATAAAGTCGCGCCGTGTCCTAAGCATGTCTCCACTTCTTGATAGCCGTAATAAGGGAGAGGGAAATTTTCTCGGACGGGCATCCCTATCGGATCAAATACCCATCCATTGAAAGATTCAGCAGATGGAAACCCTGCAAACCAGGGGGCAACATTATATTGATGATGTAATTTCCCAATTGCAGCGGTTTGATACCCCTCTTTTACAAGGATTTCAGTCAACGTAGGAATCTTTTCTGAAAGGATCATGCCATTACTGCGCACTCCATGCACATTGGGATAAAGACCAGTTAACAATGATGCCCTGCTAGGCATACACATGGGGGAGTTACAGAAGGCTTCTGAGAAATGAATGCCTTCTTGTGAGAATTTATCTAGATAGGGGGTTTGAATCACTGAATTGCCCGAACATCCCATGTGATCATAACGATGTTGGTCTGAGATAATGAAAAGAACGTTTTTTTTATCAGTTACCATCGCATGAAGGTCAATTTATTGTAATTTAAATTCATTGTCTAAAAAATGGACAAAACTAGAATATATGAGAAAAAATTACAAGATCGTAAGATTTTCCCGGAGTGATCAGAATACTCACTGATCAGATTTATCCATTTACTTAACTCTTAAGGAATTAATAGAAACTGATATTGTAAAATGGAAATATCCTACAAGGAAGGAAAAATTTATTATTTTCCCCGAGTTAAGACAGGATTTTGGATAAAAATTCTACTACTCTCTGGAATGCTTGATCACTTTCAGGAATATACTCATACAAATTATGGAACACGTGGATCATGTCCTTCCATTTTTTAAACTGAATATTTACTCCCGCTTTCTGTGCATTCTCGACGAGTCGTGCAGAATCATCTAATAAAATCTCAAGTTCCCCCGCATCCAGTAATAGAGGAGGAAGTCCACGAAAATTCCCGTATAAGGGAGATATATACGGATCTTGGGGAGAATGATTTGCGTAATAGGCGGCTGCTAATAGGCGTAAATCTTGTTCGCGTATGTCGGGATCACTTTGTTTATTCGAGAATAAAGAAGGTCCTGTAAAAGTGAGATCAGTCCAAGGAGAAAATAATATAGTCCCTGCTGGAAGGTTTTTGTCTTCGTCTCGAAGCTTTAGTAATAGAGCAAGCGCAAGACCTCCTCCAGCCGAACTTCCTGCAATTATGATGGTCTTTGGATCGATATCCATTTGGTCCAGTAGATAGTTATATACAAACACTGCATCTTCCAAGGCGGCTGGATAGGGATGTTCTGGAGCATGAGAATAATTAACGCTCAAAATCTTTTTTTTAATGATGGTACTTAAGCGAGTAGGAGTTTTCCACCTGGCGTCAAGGGAGCCAAATACATAACCACCTCCGTGAAAATATAAAATCAAGCCAGTTTCATCCGCTTTTTTAGGTAGAATCCATTCTACAAGTATGGATCCAATGGTTTCGCGCTGAAAGTTTACATTAGAAGGGCGAGGAGTTAAATTTTGCATATAATCGTCCACAAACCGATGGGCTTTTACGACAAATAAGGAATCCTCTTGTGTTTGGAACTTTTGGAGCACCTGGTCTAGAGGAATCTTTTCTTGTTCTGCAAATAGCTTTAATCCATTATTGAACTGGGAATCTTTTACTTTTAGGGCTTTAGCGAGATCCGCACGTAAATGAGAATAATCTGGTTGTTCCATAATATATCCTCCATTGTATATTAATGGTTAAAGGGATGAAGTGTTTAATAAAATGGTGGATTTCTACTCAATTCTTTCATCCATATTTTTTCTTAATTTTTTAAGTGCTAAGAGAAATAGGGGTATAAGAGAAAGTTCTAAAGCAATAGATAATATAAAAGGTGCTTTGGGGCTGAAAATGTCCCATAACCATCCTCCAATCACCGGTCCAATCAACCACCCACCTTGGTTCATGAGTTCTATCAGTCCGAATATGCGACCACGATGGCTAAGGCTAATTCTGCTAAAAAGATTCTGAGCGAGTAATTGCCCCGCTGTAGCCAATATGAAATCCATCAACAATAAGATCAAGAAGAGCCATGTTAAACTGGTAGTAATGATAATTCCAGTCACAATTGCTCCAATCAGACTCACTACGACAAATCCTATTACACCTACTTTATCTGCAATTACTCCTAATTTTGGGGCGGCAATTAAACTAAAAATTCTAGAACTATAAAGCGCAATCATCACATAGATAGTGCTCAGTTCCAAATTCTCATACATGTATACTTGTAAAAAAGGTTGTGTAGTATGTTCATTCATTGAAGAAAATAACACAGTCATAGAAAGAAAGATTAAACCTAGAATGATGATCCAATTCCGAGAGTTTGTGGATGGTGAAGATAGTGGTTTTTTTCCTATGGAACTATCAGCAAGAACGTCCTCTTCTTGATATTTTATGGTTTCATCGACTTTTCTCATAAATTGCCATCCCGCAAATACATTGATAAGAGCAAAAATGATCATGGGAGAATATTGAATCCATGGATTTTCCCCAAAGATGTAGAATCCTAATGCAAACAGTGCAAACGAGATAATAGCACCAGCAAGTGAACCGTACCCAATCATTCCGAACCTTTTACCATATGCTTCAGACCTATAATATTTGGAAGATTTCTCTGCGACTAATGTATTAAAAGGGGGCCAGAAAAACCCAACGAGAAGCCCTTGGATGAAAATCCCTACTCCAAATGCAATAACTGACTGGAAGATAATAGAGAAATAGAATATCGTATAGCTAACGGTTCGACCAAAGGAACCGATCATTACTAATATTTTCTTGGAGGCTTTATCTGTCAAATATCCGACCAGAGGAGTCACAATCAACCGTCCGAAGGGTTGCATTGCAATTAAAACCCCAATAATCGATGCACTGACTTTAAAATACTCGCTCGTTACATAAGGAATTACAAAACCGAAGAACATAAACCCGAAGCTATTCCAGAATATAATACGGATCATTTGTGAGAAATCTTTGGTAGTGTGAGAATTAGGTCGAATTTGGGTCACTAAGATCAAATTAGTCTTTGGTGGAATACTAATAACATTTCGCCCTTAGATGGGTAGAAATTTGACCAGAGAGATATTGCATTATTGTTGATAGATTCAAATACCTTCCAAGGTTATTAGAGTCATGTCTTTGGGAATCTCTTCTGTAGCGGAATTTAACACTGTTATCACCATGCTTGGATTTCTGTGTGCTTCTGTTCAAGCGGCTACAGGTACTTACGCAGCTTATTATAAGGGTAAAATCTCTCTTTTGCGCACAAATGATGCCTTAAATCGGTCATCGTGCTTTTGGTGGATTTGCAACCGTACTATACTTCATCGGTTTGTTTCAAGGCCTTACAGGATTTATTGGGGGTCTTCTGCAAATGGAGGGGTCCCCTCCATTCGAACCAGATAGGGTGTCATTCAATTTGCACGTCTGGATTAGTTTTCCAATTATGGTGATAATAATATGGAAGACAGTTATTTCGTACTTTGCTAAAAAAAAGGTGTTTAAACAAGGTAAAATCGTCGGGATGGTAACATTTATTGCATGGCTCATAACATGGATCACTTCATGTATTGCATTTTATGTGAATGTAGAAGGAAATCCGTGGGCGATTCCGGGATTGACCCACGAGCCACCAGGTATTCTGCTACCTGCAACTTATTGGGGTCTAATTATACAAATTTTAATCCCATTTATCATTGCAATATTAGTCACTCGACCAATATTATGGAAAGCACAAAAAATTGAACTGGAAAAACAGAAAAAAGGTTAAATAGGAAATTTTGATGGACCATCGAGGGTAAGAATGATATTTCAAGGAACCATACAAAAGGGCTTCGGGACGGGAGCCTTTTATGTACAACTACCACATTATTTTCAAGGTTTCACTGATCTTTTGGGAGCGCCTCCCTATCCTGGTACATTAAACGTTCTATTTTCAGAAAAAGATAATGAAGAATTGAATCGAATTTTGAGCTTTATCTCACCATCAGTGATTTCTGGAAAACAAGATGCTAATCTGGGGGACTGGTGTATTGAATGTTATCCGTGTGAAATTTGGAAAAAAAATCCAAAGAAAAGCGTTAGAGGGCTGATCCTGCGATTTAGTCGTCCAGATCATGAAGAAGAGGTAATAGAATTGGTATCTGCCCACTTTTTACGGGAGAAATTTACTTTAGAGGATGGGGATTTAATAAAATTCCTACCGATAAGGGTATAATCTGCGGGTATTTTATAGGAGATGATGATTAAGATGGTTTTTCAGAACGCGTCCCTCTCCGATATCGATGAAATTTGCCAGATCAATCACCGACTTCTCCGAATGAATGTTTCTGATAAAAATAGAGGATTTTTATTAGGAGAACGCTCTAAGTCCGAAATAATGAATTCTCTTGGCAACTATTACGTCATTAAAGAAGAAAATCAAGTTCTTGGATATCTGGAAATCGATTTTAAGATAGAAAGGAAGAATTTTAGAACTGGAATATGGGAAAATGTCCAAATCCAAGATAAGATCCTAGAAAAGATGCGTCAAAAGAAATATATTTATTTGGTTCAAATTGCGGTAAAAAAACAAAGAATGGGTATTGGTCGACAATTAATTCATGGAATTTTAAAAAAATTCGAAGGATTTCTCATGATTTCATTCGTGGTAAGTAAACCCTATTACAACGAAGCTTCTTGTGAATTTTTTGAAAAGCTTGGATTCATTAGAGGGGGATGTTTTTCACTGCAGTCAAAATTTGGAATATTGGGTTATGAACGATTCTGTTACGTAAAATAAATCTTTCTCTTCACCTTGATCAACTTTTTTAGACTAATTTATTCCATACTTGGAATGTTCTCCTCATATTTAAAAGCGATTTAAAGAATTACTGTTCGGAATATTTTTATAGAACTTTCAACCGACAATTTTTATGAAAAGAATTACAAGTATGGATTTTTGGAGAGGCATTTGTATAATTATCGCTACTATGTTCCACTTCTTGTTTGTATCATGGGAGAAATTCAAAAATAATGGTGCAGAAATTTTAGCTGGAGATAATTACGTATTAATTGCTCTAGCAGTTGTAATGTTCGTATTTATCCACTGGAGAGGATTATTTCTTCTAATTTCAGCAGTAGTGAATTTTTACCAATTGGAAACCGCTGCAAAGAAGTATGATTCCAATATGGGGGTAATTTTTGCTAAACAAATTATCACGGGGATTGTTTTGATAATCATTGGGAAAATATGGGCTTTTGCCTTTCCCTATTGGGGATTTATTGAATTGTGGTCTAGGGATCCAAGTTCCACGTTTTGGGGGGGGACCATCACTCTGGCGTTTTATTTAAAAGACCACTGGGCTTTTGTGTTCATCATCGAAGCGATTGATTCCATCGGTCTAATGATGATTATTACATCATTTTTCTTTGTCTTGTTTCATTACTTCCGTGGAAAATATGCATGGTTGGTTAAAGTTGTATTCTTAAATGTAATAGGTTACACGATTATTTTTGTTAGTCCCCTGATTATCCAATGGGCTAGCAATATTCATTACGGAGATAGTTTAATTGATACTTTTCGGCACATCAATGGAGTTCGAATTGAGGGAGGGGGATTCGGATTTTGGGAATTATTACGACATACGGTAATCATATGGATTGGAGGGAGGGAAGCTCCTCTATTTCCGATGCTCGGATCATATTTTGTGGGGGCTTCTTTTGGATATATTATCACTCAAGAAAACCCGAAACGAACTCAATTACGGTGGATGCTTATCCCTAGTGCAATCGCTGTAATAGTAGGGGTTGTCGACTTGTTTTTCTTTTATGAGTATGCAGGATTGACAGGAATTGATGCTATGTTTGCGAATATTGGATTCCATGTTCACCCGCGCTGGTTTGCAATGATATCGATAGGATTACAAGCACCAATCATTCTCGCTTCTCTTGCGATTATTGAATTTAATCCAAAGTTGAATCAGGAAAGGTGGTTGAAATATACTCGGTGGATACGCAGATTTGGAGTATTTACCCTAACACTGTATTTTCTCGGAGTGTTCGATTTTCTAGTCCGCTGGGTAATACGAAAAATTGTGCATGCAATAAATCCCTCCTCTACAGTAGATTTCATTACCCGTTATGGACTGGCAGATGGGTGGACTTTTGCCATCTTAGGAATTCTGATGGGATTATGGGCTATTGGTATATTTGTCTGGGATAAAGTGGGTAAGGGATACTTATCCGTGGATTTTTTTGTAAATTTACTGCGTATTCCTAAAAAAGGACGAAAAAGAGATTGGAAAGATCCAATGAATCTACAAGGTATATTATACGATGTGCAGATGGTTACTTTTTGGAAAAAACCTTGAGATCAATTGCATAAGATCCCAATAAGAGATATTAGGACCTTTGCAATACTTACATTATAATGGGGGTGTGAACACAATAACCAGCAGTTATAAAGTTAAAGTGTTGTTATGTGGTCCTGCGGGATCGGGGAAGGAAAAACTCATAAATCGTTTTGTAAAGTCAAGGTTTCAAACTGATTACAAACTCACGGTTGGTGTTGACATTCTGACGAAAGATGTGGAATTACCAAATGATCAAATTTGTACTCTTAGCATATGGGATATTGGTAATCAGGAACGATTCTCATTTGTACGATCCACCTTCTATAAGGGTGCTGCTGGGGCAATATTAGTGTTTGATTCAAGCTGTGCTAAAACATACGATGAAATCAAACAATGGAGAGCAGAGGTGAAAAAGTTTGCGGGAGATATTCCATTCGTACTAGTTGGAAATCACTTGGAACGATTACCAGACGAAGGAGGGGGAATAGATCGTAATAAATGCAAGGAGTATGCAGAAAATCAAGGATCTATCTATATTGAAACTTCCGAGATTGATAGTTTCAATATTGATGAAGTTTTTACTGCACTAGCAAAGCGAATCGTGGGGTAAATATATAGATCAAATCTACAGATAAAAAGAAGAAACTGGCTTATTTTAGATCAGGTTGATATACATCCAGAAGTTTCTGAACCTATTTATGACTCAAATTATCTATTACCTGAAGTTTTTTTCTTCTTTTTCCTCGATTCGATTAATATAATCAATTATCTTCTGGAAAGTTCCTCTCTTTTTTGGATTTTTATTAATCGACTCAATAATTACCTTCTTAAAAAATCCATAGAATTTATCGGGAAAATCTGGGTATTCCTCTAATAATTCGTTGATGTTTAACTCTTCTTCATCAAACAGATGAATTTGTTTTTTATCGGGGTACCCCGGAACATCCACTTCATCTCGCTTGAATTTAACAATATTTCTTTCTCGGGTTAGATAAATATCGACCCCAAAATAGCGTACAATATGATCTTTAGGAACATTGTCCATGTCATTAAACCGAAATTCTGCTTTAGTTTCCAGTTCTTCTGGAGTATATGGTTGTTTTTGTTGATAAATCAGAATTCCTGGTTCCTCATAATAATCTGTAATGAGTTGAATATTACCCCTTGAATTAATTTCATATGACAAATCCGTCACGATTTTTCCATCTAGAAATCGAATAATGTTAGAGATATGATCAATTGTTTCCTCAATTTGCTCCAAAGTTGTTTCTTCATATTCCTCAAGTTCTTCTTCCGTCTCTTCTAGTAATTTATTAAATTCCTCATTCATTTTAGTTTCTCTCCTTAGGGTTATGACGTGGTGTCGAGACCCATACTTACATAATGTCTATACCCTTTTTTAAATGTATGTGTTAATTTCCAAATTTTACTTCAATACGATTTTGGGTGAGCTGACATAACCTTTAATGATATGAAATCCCTAAAAATGAGTATCCAAGTACAAAATGATCAATATGGAAGAAACACAACCTAATATCCAGTACACAATCCATCCTCCCCAACTTGTTGCTTTTTTAAGAAAAAGTCTTAAAAAACGCGCTGAAGTGCTCATAGAACTTCAAAAATTATCGGATGCCATTCCTAAGGATTATGTTCGCGGGAGTCCATTTTGTATTTTCTATTTTGTGACCAATATAGGAGATGGGTTTGATGTAGAAATAGGAATACCTATTATGGAACAATTCCCCTCAGAATTCGTGAAGTTCCGAATCCTTCCAAAATTAGAAACGTTCTCTATTAGGCATAAGGGAAATTTGGAATCAATTGGTCAAACATATGAAACGGTTTTCACATATGCATATCAATTCGGTTTTCCTTCCCAAGAGTTTTCTCGAGAAATCTACTTAGATATCGAAGAAGAAGAAAAAGTTGAAATAGAAGTACAGTTCATCATCCATTCTTGGAATTCATTGCTTGCAAACCACATGGTTCGAGTTCTGGGTGAAAAAATGCAAGGAAAAATTATGAGAGGGTATCAAAGATTCGAAATTGAAACACCATTGCAGGAGAAATTTGAGTGGTTAGTAAGAATGTTGGAGAAACTTGAGGAAGTGACAAATGAATCCCAACGGTTTGAAATTCTTTCTGGTTGTGCACATTTCTTTCCAAAAGAGTTAATTACGGAATTTAAAACAGTATTCGATAATGCACGTAATAGTAGTACCAACTTAATCGATGCAGTGGATAAGACTCTGGAATATATGAAAATTAATCCAGGAGGAGGATCAGTTCCGATTCGCAAAGGCACCAGGTTGTACACCACAAAAAATCCACGAGATCCGAAAGCTTTTCAAGATGCAAAAACTCGTATAGAGCGAATGAAAGCATATTGCTATTGTCCAATTATTCGAAATAATTTGGATCAAAAAATACCTCCTTTTTTTTGTAATTGTGGAGCAGGATGGCCAAAACAAATATGGGAGGGAATATTTGATCACCCTCTGCGAATTGAGGTGATAAAAAGTCTCACTAAAGGAGATGACGAGTGTGAGTTTTGCATTTATCTCCCTGATGAATGAGCTTATTACCAATCTTATTCCGAATATCGAATATATTCATATATGAAGTCATTATGACGATATCCATGAAGTAAATGGGAATGACTCCGTCTTCCGATTCGAATAAATCCCGCTTTTTCCAAGATTTTCCATGATGCAGTATTTTCTTCAGTAGCAGTCGCCTCTAAACGATAAAATTGGAATTTTTGCACTGCTATAGAAACCAATGCTTGAACAATCTCAGCTCCAAATCCTTTTCCAGCATATTTTGAATTTCCGATAAGATAAGATATTTCTGCTGTCTGATTCCATAAAGTAGTATCATATATTGCCCCATAACCGATAGGAATGTGCGCGGATCGTTCATAGATCATCAATGCAATGCCGGAGATCGCTGAATTAGCGGGGTGCAACAAAAAATCTTTCACAAGCTGGTCTTTTGAAGTATACCCTTCGGGTTCCACCATATATTGGTTAATATGTGGATTATTGAACCAAGTATACATAAGGTCTAAATGAGAATAGGTAATTGGGTAGAAGTCCAATCGAGAAGATTGAAAAAATGGAGAATTCGACTCTTTGTTATCCTTTTGATTCAATAGTTCCATATTGTACCGCTTTAGAGCTGAATTTAGAATCTTATGGATAAGATCCACGTAGGTCCATCCCATAGTTTTTGCAGACCTTACATATCCACTATCTATATTGATACCAGGATTAGGATTTACCTCTAAGACATAGATCTCAGAACCACTTAATCGAAAATCCACTCGTGCGTAATCCCGACAACCTGTTATTTCATAGGCTTTTTTTGCGATATTGTTTATTTGTTCCGAAATTTTCGGTTCCAGATCTGCAGGGCACTTTCCATTTGTATGGGTAAACTTAAACGAATCCTCAATCCATTTACTTTCATAGTCCACTATATGCGGAATAGACGAATCAAAATCAAAAAGAATTTCTGAAGCAGGGAGAGCTACAATATCAGAACCATTACCATAAAGAGCGATATTAATTTCTCTTCCATCAATATATTCTTCCACCAACGCAGGTTGTTTATATTGCTCTAAAATACGCAGAATTTGTCGATTTAACTGTGAGGAATTATATACCACCGATTCCTCTGTTATACCAATACTTGCGTCTTCATGAAGAGGCTTAACGATTAATGGAAAAGATAATTCATCAACCAAGGATTCTGCTATTGTATTAAATACTTGGAATCGAGGTGTTGGAATCCCATTTACCATCAAGAATTGTTTGGTACGGGCTTTATCAAGGCATAATCCAAGTGTGATATGGTCTGATCCCGTATAAGGAATGTGAAATAAGTCCAGAATCGCCGGAACTAAAGATTCAGCAGCCACATTCCCGCCAATTCCCTCACATAAGTTAAATATAACATCAAAACGTGCTTCTGCAATATCAGAAAGAGTATCAGGGCTAATTCTTACTGGAATAACTTCGTGATGTGAGGAAAGTGCCGTATAAATATGATCTACTGTAGATACAATTTCATTATCCGCAATTTTATCTAGCTCAATTCCTCGCTCCAGTGTATCCACAAAATTATATATAAGTCCAATCTTCATCCAATATATCACCTGTATTTACCCAGAAATTTTAGAGAATCATCTTATTGCACCAGATTATAGCGTTTCAAGGCAGAATATAAGATCATTTTGATCATCTGTGAATACGACAATCCAGCAACTTCACAGGCGTATGGAAAACGGGAATGGAACTCAGGATTAGGGTTTAATCCGGGCAAAGCATTGATTTCTAGTACATTTGGCACTCCTCGCTTACTAAGGCGGATATCCATTCGACACAAGTCTACACAATCCAATGCTTTATATGTCTTCAAAGCAATTCGCTCGATTTCTTGTCGTAATTTTTCAGAAATGTTTGCAGGACAGGTTAATGGTGTGGCTCCTTGACCAGGGACATCATAGGTCCATTTAGATTCATAGGAATCGATTTTCGCATATCCAGGTGGAAGATGGTTAAAATTTACCTCAATAATCGGAAGAACTAGGGGAGGATCATTCCCCAAGATGCCTACGGTAAATTCCTTTCCCGGAAGAAATTCTTCCACTAGAACAGGAGCCCCAAATTCTTGGAATACCCAGTGTGTTTGTGCTCGTAATTCATCCAGAGAATGCACAACAGATCTATTGGTGATGCCAGCACTGGAACCTTGCGCGTCTGGTTTGATAATAAGTGGAAATTTCATCAAGGGTCCTAATAAGTCACTTGGGGCTCGAAACACTTGATATCGGGGAGTAGGAATATGATAAAATCCTAAAATCTCCTTAGTTCGACTTTTACTCAACGTAAGCGCTTGGGTTAATACACCCGATCCCGTATAGGGAATGCCCAGCATCTCTAATATAGCTGGTATGTGGGATTCTCGAGACTCCCCACGAATACCTTCTGCAATATTAAAAACAAAATCCACGGAACGTGTTTTTAATGCCTCAATAAAATCGCAATTTACCGGTAGTAATTCCACTTCGAATCCCCACGAATTTAATGCACTTTGAATGGCTTCAATGGTTTCCGCCTCATCATATTCCAATGCGACACTATTACTTAATGGAGTAGATACATCAGGACGGGCATTATATGCAAATCCGATGCAGTTGATGCCAAGTGGCTTCTGAAAAACAGACTCGGTTTTACTTGTAAAAATTGAGGTAGAATGCGGTACGTGCACAGTTTTGGAATAGGTTGTGCGCGATGGGGATTGTAATGCATCAAAAGACATCGTGTCTTAACAATCCCTCTTCAGGTAATACGGTACCTGACTTTGTATATGGTTATTAGGAGGTTTCATCCTATTATAGTCCTCTAGAGTACAAGGGGAGACTTTGCTTAAATACGTTTCTCATCCCCTTACTGTGCCAAAACCTAAAGTGGGTTAATTTCCCCAAAGGGAATAAAGAGTGCATTTTGTTTCTAAACAGAACTAAAATCCCAAATATGTTTTCTATGAGTGACTACTGAAAATATGAGAATCAATCTATCACTAAATCGTAGGTATTGCATTTAATTTCCATATGGATTGGATAAAAGAATTGATTATTTTTTTCTCTTGTATGTAGAGCTTGTATAGAGGCATTTCTTATAGATTTTTGTTCAACTCTGTATTTGGGAGATAATTAGTGAAGATTTTAGAAGACTAAAATATTTCTCTCTAATAACCATTGGATTCATTTATTGTATTGGGATATGGAAAAGAGGGTTATAACCCAAAAATCAAAGTGTTTATATAAGAATGATCATTAGGGATATTGGGTTATAATTCAAAAATCAAGAAAGTGATAACATGTATAGAAATCGAACTTATTGGTATGGTCCCGGATATGGGAGAGGAAGAGGTTTTGGTCTAGGTTTAGGGTTTGGTCGGGGAGCGGGAAGAGGTAGACGTTTCTACAGCCCAAATTGTGACTTTTACCCCGATAGACCTCGAGGATGGTGGGCAATGCCCCAATATCAAAATATGTCTCTTGGAAATCCCGTATATGGTACTCCCCCTCAAGATGCCGTTTGGGACAATGTGACTGGCGAACCTAAAAACATTGAAGCCATTGACTATGAAATTTTATTAATTGAAAAGCAAATGGAAGAAATGAAAAAGGAAATCGAACAATTAAAATCTCTAAAAAAAAAATAAATAAATTATGATAATGGAGTGATGAACACTCCATTTTTCAGTTTTTTTCCCCATTTAGCATGGTGATAACATGTTTGAGAATGATAAATATCCCATAGATTACGATAGATTTACGAATTTTTTTACATCAAGCAATCGTGGAGGAGGGGGTCGAGGATATGGAGGGAATCAAGGAGGTGGAGGGGGGCGGAGAAGAAGAGGTCGGCCTGTCGTATCATATCCTGTCAATATATCGCGATCCATTGACACACATCAAGGTTTTTTGGAACTCACTACTTTTGAGATGAAACTTTTAGAACTCGCTGATATGGAACAAGCAGATGGAAGTACATTATCCCAAGAGGAAATTGCACAGCGGTTAGAAGTATCTCAAACAACTGTTTGGCGCTATTTGAAAGCTCTCCGGAAAAAAATTACTCAAGCAATCATCAATCACAACGAGATTCATGTGAGAATCATCGATAAAGAAAAAAACACCTATTAGCAGTATCTATTGTTTTTTGTGGTGATGGTATACAATTTTTTCTACACCAAATGAGGGAAGTATGGGTGGATATAACTAGAAGCTCTTCGTATTCGTACTCGATCTATTCATTCTCATACTGGACTTTTCTCTAATTATTGAACTCATAAAGGGCATTTATATATGAAATTTGCTATTAGTAATTTGAGGAACGTTAGGGATAGGAAATTTCATTAGCTAGACTTAGAAATTTTTTTCTGAATAGATGGAAATCTCTCATGAGGTGAATAATACATGGTAGATTGGGCAGAAATTGCTCTACTTTGGTGGATACTTGGCAGAAAGAAAAAACCAAGATGTGAGCACTGCATCTGGTATGAAAATCGTATTCTTGGACGCAATCAATGGTGCCATTATCATAAATGCCGAAAATACCCATGGGAATTGTGCAAACACTACCAACCTAGTTAAGTTTTTTTTTATTCTTAATTCATTAGGTCTCAGATATTCCTAAGTAAATATTACGGCAAAATGGCTACTGATGCCTATAGAAATCGATGTAAAGGTTTCGAATAGCTTTATTATTATGCAAAATTCCTTTTTTGATCCGATATTTACTATAACCAATGTCGTTTTGGCAAGTATTTACGATTACTTTTCTTATTGGATTGGGAGGTGCTATGTCCCCCGGACCCTTACTAACCTATACGATAATAAAATCTCTGGAGGCAAAAAAGAAGGCATTTTTAGTAGGACTTTTTATTAGTACCGGTCATACTTTAATTGAACTCTTATTAATTACGGTTCTTATGTTTGGATTAGGAGTAGTATTATCTTATCCGGTTGTATTGATTCTAATTGGAGTGGCGGGGGGCGCCATCTTGATGTTTTTCAGCTACCAAATCCTAAAGGATATTCGAAAAGGTACCTTAGACATGTCATTTTTGGAAACCGCTGAAGACTCCGCCGATGAGACCACTAAATCAATATCCAAGAATTCTAGAGGAAAATTATATGAAATTCATCCGATTATAGGAAGTATCCTGTTTCTCATGTCAAATCCCTATTGGTGGCTTTGGTGGGGAACTGCAGGGTTATCAATAATCGTAGAAAATTCAGTCAACTTTCAAAACATTTCTGCATTTATCGGACTGGTTGTCGGAAAAGAATTGGGTGTATTTCTCTGGTATACATTTATAGCGACAGCAGTAGGATTCTCCCGAAAATTTATGAGTAAGAAGTTATATGTCGGCATTTTACTCGGTTGTGCCTTGTTTATGCTGGGATATGGAATGTATCTACTTATTTCTCCGATTATTTCTTTTCTCTAAATTAAATTATTTCCATTCTAGAAATGATTTTCGCACATCTCATAAAATCAAGTAGTTAACAGGTATAGTTAGAATGTTAAAAATGGAAATTTGATTGTTGAAAGTGTTTAACAGCGTCAGAAATAAGACTACGAAAAATGAGAAAAGATATTGTCAAGTAATGAGAGAGTGACTAATCAAGACCTATCCCTACTTTTTACAGCAGTTAGGCTGTTCTCTTTTATATTTTTGTTGACATAAACATATACTGCTTAAATATTGCATGATAGGGGGGAAAGTCGTGGATAAGTCCTGTGGATTCACTTAGAATTACCCCTTAGGGGTAATTGTAGGGGTGGGCACTCCTAAGGCTAAAAGACCCTACCTCAATTATTCTATGAGTAGGCTTTTTGCGTAATTCGTGGAATATGGGATAGGGGGTACAAAATTCATTAATAATCTTTTAATTGTTTTACATCAAGAAAGGTGCAACTACGGAATTAAGTCAGAAGTCTTAGAACTTGCTTTCTCAGTGGAAAATCAATACAATTGATAAAAATCCTTATTACTTTATTTTATGATAGAATTAGTATGCGAATACCAGATTTAGAAGGTAAAGTAGCTATTATCACAGGGGCTGCGGGTGGAATTGGAAGGGAAATTGCCTGTTTATTTGATAAAGTGGGAATTAATTTAGTTTTGACAGACATCAAGGTCAATAGTTTACATGAGATGTCGGAAACTTTTACCAATAAACCCCTAATCATCCCTTGTGACATCACTAAAAGAGATCAAGTACAACATCTCATTTCTCATACCTTGTCCCATTACCATATTATAGATATACTTATCAACACAGTTGGAGTAATATTTCCAGCGCTTTTTGAGGATGCAGAATATGAGGATATTGAAAAACAGATTCGAATCAATTTGTTGGGAACAATTAATTGCACGAAAGAAATTATACCAGTAATGAAAAAAGCAAGTAAGGGTAATATCGTAACCATATCCTCACTAGCTGGAATTGTACCTGAAACTTATAGCTCGATATATACTGCCACAAAGTTCGCATTAAGAGGATTGAATTTAACTCTAAACCTTGAACTAAATAAATTCAATATTGATCTTTCTACTATATTCCCCGATTCGGTGGATACTCCTATGTTACACTATGAAGCAGAACACGGGGGATCTCCACTTACATTTCTTAACGTTCCCATTAAGCCCGAGAAAGTGGCAAAAACCGTTCTGAGAGCGATTCTTCGGCACAAGCCTGAAATAAGTATTCCTTCCATAACTGGGCTGGTATCAAAATTCATAATGTGTTTTCCTAAAGGGGTGATAAAAATATGGCCGAAATTAGAGAAAAAAGGAGAAAGAAAAAAACAAAAATTCCTCAATCAAATGCAATCCCCTCAAAGTGGCACACAGTGAGCCCGATCATATTACTTGGGTATAAACGGAAAAGAAATCATACTTTGCATGCGAGAGGATTCATACGCAGCCATTACCGCTTCTAAAGCTGCTCTTCCATCATAAATAGTGGGAATCCATTCTTTCGGAAAGCCTACATCCTCATTCGATCGGTCTAACACATGATTTATAAAACTTCTCACCTGGCGTGCATAGGAAAGATTCCATGGATCTTTCGAACCTCTTATCATCATCCGAGTGGGGCGATCCGTGATTATGTTCGGGTATAAATACTTGTATACTTTCATAGGTTTTAGTTTAGGTTCAAAGGGAACATCAAATAATAGTTTTCCTTTCAAACCGTGTATTCTTCCTTGTTCCTTTCCTGCATGTCTACCCACAAAGTTGTAAGAACGCTCAAATATTGCAGTTGTTCGACTCTCTTTAAAAGAAAACAATGCGGCCGTGTGATCCTCATATTGATTCGCTGCTTGGAATTTCCGTACTTGAGCAGATACGTTTTTTAATTCTCCAAACCACCAACGCAATAAATCTATATAATGGGGACCGTGATCCAAGAAGTCCCCCCCTCCCGAACGTGGATCGGTCAGACGCCATGCTCCCAGTTCCTTCAAGATATCTATCCCTAATTTCTTAAAGAATGTTAAACCCTTCTTAATCCATTTTGCATCCAGATCAGGTATGTAATGATACCAATACAGAGAAACATGCACGATCTCACCGAGTGTTCCCTTCTCAAGGATTTCTTTAATTTTCTGAAATCCTGGATCAAATCGTTTTTGCGTAGCAGTTTGAAAAATAACACCGTTTCGTTCCACTGCCCGAATCATCTCATCAACGTTTTTCAATGATACAGCCAATGGTTTCTCACAGAGAATGTGTTTCCCATTATTTGCGGCCCTTATCACTTGATCCTTATGAGCCCAATTGGGAGAACAAATACTTATTGCATCAATCTGGGGATCATCTATAAGTTCATTCGGATCTTGATATTGTTTAACGGGATGATAGAGATTGCTTACTTTTTTCAGATGATTCGAGTCGGGATCGGCTATTGCATACACTTCTGCTAGAGGAGATTTCGAATACCATGGCAAATGACCGTTTTTTGCCACAATACCACAACCGATAACTCCTACTTTAAGTCGGGAATTAGTACTCATATACAAATATTTTTCGAGGAAAGCAGAAAAAAAGCTTTTCATGTATTTTAGTAAAAATCTGCACCAAATGGTCGTATGAAGTAATTCTCAAGAATTTTCTCAATTATATTTTTCTAGATCAAATACCACAAGCGTAATATTCACACCTTTACTGTGAATTATTGTTAGATTACAGAGACTAGCTGATGCGGAGAAAACCCAATTTTTTTCTTTTTTGTTATGGTTTCATGATTAGGTATTGCGAATTCATGTATATAGTGAATTTATTAACTTATACCATATAGTAAAGGATTGAAATGAAGCAAGATCAAGAAATCGCACACGAATCAAAAATGATGCCCATCCAGAAAATTGCTGCAAAAATGGGTATCCCTGAATCGGAAATCGAATATTATGGAGAGTATAAAGCGAAAATCAAAATGGATTTTTGCTTGAAATGCGATGATAGACCGAATGGAAAACTAATTTTAGTCTCGGCTATTTCACCAACAAGTGCTGGTGAGGGAAAAACAACTACAACTATTGGACTAGTGGAAGCGTTATGCAAATTGGGTAAAAGAGCTGCTGGAGCTTTACGGCAACCCTCCTTGGGACCAGTTTTTGGGATTAAAGGAGGTGCAACTGGGGGAGGTCATGCTCAAGTGGTACCAGCTGATGATATCAATTTACATTTCACTGGGGATTTTCATGCAATCACATCTGCTCACAATATGTTAACAGCATTACTGGATAATGCAATCTACCAACGTAAAATTGAGATCAATCCTAAACGGATTCTTTGGAATCGGGTTTTGGACATCAATGATCGCGCCCTACGCAATATTATTGTGGGCTTAGGCGGACCATTGGACGGGGTTTCTCACCAATCCAGTTTTGATATTACCGCTGCCTCTGAAATTATGGCAATCTTGTGCTTGTCCAAAAATATCAGTGAACTGAGAGAAAAATTAGGAAATATTATATTAGGATATAATTATGGAGGAAAAGCGATCCATGCATCAGATCTGGGAGTAACCGGGGCGATTACAGTTTTGTTGAAAGATGTTATCAAACCAAATTTGGTTCAAACACTCGAACACAACCCGATTTTTATCCATGGAGGACCTTTTGCAAATATTGCTCAGGGATCCAGTTCAATCATCGCCACCCGCATGGCTTTGAAATTAAACGATTATGTGGTGACTGAAGCAGGATTTGGTTCTGATTTGGGAGCCGAAAAATTCTTTAATTTGGTATGTCCGTATGGAGGATTTACACCGTCATTAATGGTTCTTGTGGCAACGATTCGTGCGCTTAAAATGCATGGGGGTGTGAACATGGAGCGTATTAAACAAGAAGATTTGGTAGCTCTCGAGAAAGGAATGGTAAATCTGGGGCGCCATCTAGAAAATGCTAAGAAATTTGGAATTGATACTGTAGTAGCACTCAACTATTTTCCCTCCGATACAAAAGATGAAATTGAAATGGTCAGAAACTATTGTAAAGAGAAAGATTTCCCCATAGCAGTTTCCTACGTCTATGAAAAGGGTGGAAGTGGCGGTGAAGAACTTGCGAATATCGTAATTCAACGCTTGGAAGAAGAGAGAACTCAGTTTAAGTATCTCTATGATTGGAAAGACTCGGTAGAAAACAAAATTAACACCATTGCGAAGGAAATATACCGGGCAGAAAAAGTGGAATTTGAAGCTGAAGCCTTGGAAGATCTTCAATTTATCAAGGGGTTGAAACTGTGTGATTTACCAATTTGCATGGCAAAAACTCAAATGTCCTTTTCGGATGATCCCAACCAATTAGGAGCTCCGACCGGTTTTACCATGAAAGTAAGACGAATTCTTATTGCCGCTGGTGCGGGTTTTCTGATCCCGTTGACCGGTAAAATCTTACGAATGCCCGGGTTACCGAAATTCCCTGCTGCGGAATCAATTGATATCGATCATTACGGGCGGATATTCTTTTAATATAACAGTATTTTCTTTTCTTTTTTTTCACATTTATTTACTCTTTGATCGTTATCTTAACCATTATCCCCCCATAAAACGATTAGTATTTCACAAATCCCAGAAGAAATAGAAAAACTTCAATCCCTAAAAAAGCTAGAAATGTTTAGTGGTGAGATAACGAATCTTCCAGACAGTATTGGGAATCTGAAATCACTAGAAGAGCTAAGATTGAGTTTCAACAAGATCACCAATCTCCCAGAATCAATAGGGAATTTACAGATGTTGAAAACTTTAACATTACAAAATAATTTACTTAAAACCATTCCCGATACGATTACTAATCTTAAAAATCTGAATTCATTAAACATTGGAAATAACAAAATTAAATGTCTGCCTGAAAATATTGGAAACCTGCAGAACTTACAAGCAATTGTTCTGAGTAACAACCCTATTTCTGAAGTACCCAAATCATTTGCAAATCTGAGCAATCTAGAGAGAATTTACATTGAAAAGACAAAAATAAACGAACTACCAACCAGAGTGTTGAATCAAAAAATACTTCTTCAGAGAAAATATAAATTCAAGAAATGTAAATCCCCATTATTCGGTATCACAAAATATTGCAGTAAATGCGGTCAAGCAAGTGGTATTGAAGACCGTATAGTTGATCTATATTCTGAGACTTTCGCGGATCGACTATTTTCAACAGAAAAACAACTTTACTTAAGCTTAAATCAAAAACAGCGTGATGGATTTACAATACTCCAATATATGAATAAATCGGATGAAGAATATAACTTAACGACAGCATGGTTCACTGATAAAGTTGAATTTGAAAAATCAGTATTCAATATTAACATCTTATTCCAGGAAGGAAAAATTGTAGGGCTTGAATTCAACGATATCTGGGATATCAATATCAAATTTTTAAATGCGGCCTTGTGGCATTTTGGTCATATTAAATACTTACTATTGGAAAATATGGGAGTAGATTCGATTCCTGAGCATATTGGGACCTTAAAACATCTCGAAAAATTGACATTACAATATTTAAGGAATACCAAATTTCCTGATAGTCTTCAAAATCTGGCAAGATTAAAACATTTTACAGTGCATTCCAGAGGTTTAGATTCGGTACCACAATGGATTTCTGAATTGGTAGAATTGGAAAACCTCGATTTGGGAGACACGGTCTTTATAACCATTCCAAAATCGATACTTTCGTTGAAAAAACTCAAGATGTTCCGTTTAAGATCAGAACAAGGCTTTACTATTCCACCTGAAATTCAAAAATTGACCGATCTTCGTGAGCTAACCATAGATGCAACAATTGAAAATGAGGTACCAGAAACAATGAAGAATTTGTCGAATCTCGAAAAACTGAACTTAAAGGGTCTACGTGAAGATTTTCCTGATTGGATTGGCGAACTGCCAAATATTAAAGAAGTCACTTCAAGGAAGGGAACGCAATATTTTTGATGGGTATACGTTTCTTTTTTGTTACTTTCGTGCCCACTTCCTGCTAGTTGGCAGTATAGAATGGTTATAACATCCCATACAGATGAATTCGTATTTGTGTTGTTTTGTATATGTGTTCTTTACTCTGATGTATTGCTTCTAAATTTAATAACACAAAACCCATAAGTATTTGTACTACAAATGCTTATATTTGTATTAAGGATCATTATGGCAACAGTGCAAGTACGAATTGATGATGAAGAAAACAAAGATTTAGATGAGTTAGCAAAAAAATTAGAAATCACCAAATCAGAATTATTACGAAAAATCATCAAACGAGGGAAAAAAGGATTGCTTTTTGATGTGTATTTCGAAAAACTTACTAAAAAAGAAATTAGTGTGAGTCGTGCAGCAATAGAAGCGGATTTATCCATCCCCGAATTCATGGAAATGGCAAGAAAACGTGGGTATACCTATTTCCAATACGAACCTGAAGAGTTAGACAGGGACTTAGACGCACTTGAAGAGTAGATATAATTATGAATAACCCTTCCTCAGATCTTGATTCCGAACCAAAAACTCATTTACAACGATATTTCTTTGATTCTTCCGGTATTTTTGCCTTAATTGATTGCGGCTACTTTCATCGATTCTGTGAAATTATTACGAATATTTGTATTACTCCTCAAATTTTTACGGAACTAACGCAAAAAAAAAACTTGGCGAAAAAAATAATATCCGAAAGTTTAACTGCTGGAAAAATTACGCTTGTCAAATATAAATCTGGAGAAAAAGAAAAATGGGACAACTATTATGCATTGGGCTTGCACACGGGAGAGATTTCGATACTTCTCACTGCACATAAAAAATTTGATATTGTGGTATTCGACGAGGTTGTAGCACGTTCGGTAGCCAGAGCTGAAGGATTTCGACTATCAGGATTACTCGGGCTTGTATTGAATTTCAAAAAAACCGGGAAAATGCCCAAAAAAGAAGCACTCTCTTTCTTAAGCGCCATAAACCAAACGAACTTCCGGATGAGCTCTAGTCTCTACGAATCTATGCTGCGAAGATTATCTGAAGAATAAAGAAAGTCGGAAGAAGGAGGGTAGACTGAACGTTTGTTTCTTTAAGTAAGTTTTGTATCACCGGTAATCACCCGTTGTCTGGTTTTTGCTATCCATCTCACACCTACGATACTTCCATCCTAGTCGTATCCACGAATTTCGGTTGTAATTGCGTAGATACGCGTGCCCCACCTGATATTGGTACTTGTATGCTATTTCCTAAAGGATATTAGCACCCCAATAGATGAATACGCTGTGTGCTTTTCTCTCATCCTCACGAATGATTGAAAGGTGCTTACAGTTTGGTTGTTTAACTTTGGTTGTGTTGTTTTAGGATGGTTGAACACTCACAGAAATGGAAAATTAACCACATTTATTTTGCTGCTTGAAATATTATTATTAGGAGAAATCAGTGATTCTACATGAAATATAGTGTTAGGAAAGAGAAGAAATTTTTTATAATTATTATTTTATGGATGTGCTTTTCTCCCTTTCTCTGTTATGATAAAGTAATGTTTCCTTCTAGTAGCTCCAGATATGATATCCCGAAAACAAGTCAAGTGTACGATAATACTTCCTGCTTCATATACAGCACTTTTATTGGAGGTTCGGAGTTAGAAATTGGAAGTGGAATAGCAATTGATCTCCAAGGAGCTTCCTATATAACTGGGGAAACAGAATCGAATGATTTCCTAACTTATTCTGCTTTGGATGACACCTTTAATGGAAGTTCTGATGGTTTTATAACAAAATTGAACCCTGAAGGTACGATTAATTACAGTACATTTATTGGCGGAAACAACCAGGATGGAGGTACAGATATTTTGATTGATGAATCTGGTTATTGTTTTATAGCTGGAACGACGAAATCTGAAGATTTTCCCATTTTGAATGCTTTTGATTCCTCATTAGGAGCAGCATGGGAAGGAATTTCTGATGGATTCCTCACAAAATTAAATCCGGATGGATCACTTAATTTCAGTAACTATCTAGGAGGAACATCAGATGAATTAGATCTTCATATCGCCGTAGATGATTCAGGTGCTTGTTTCATTACAGGGATTACCCATTCTTTGAATTTCCCTTTACAAAATGCTTATGATGAGATTCTTGAAAATCGTGAAGTGTTTGTAATGAAGTTTAATCCAGATGGATCAATAAATTTCAGCACCTATTTAGGAGGAAATCATCATGAGGACGCTTATGGAATTGTTGCTGATTCTAATGGAGGATGTTATGTCACTGGAAGAACTTTCTCTGATGATTTTCCGACGTTGAATGAAATAGATGATGAGCAGGATGGAGTGACTGATGCATTTCTTGCAAGATTTAATCAAAATGGCTCAATGATTTTTTGCACCTTAATAGGAGGTGGATCCGAAGATGAGGCTAATGGAGTTGCATTGGATAATATTGGTAATTGCTACATTATGGGGGATACGGATTCTACTAATTTCCCTTTACAAAATCCGATTGACCATTCTTTAAGCGGGGAAAGGGATTGTTTCATATCCAAATTTGGACCGTATGGGGATTTACTCTATAGTACATACTGGGGTGGGGATTCACATGAATATGGAACGGAAATATTCGTTGATAGTAATAATTCATATTATATAACGGGACGATCCTCTTCAAATGATTTTCCCGAGCAATTTGGATTTAGTAGGGAGGAAGACAGTGAGTCTCGATTCTTTGTCACTAAGTTCAATTCTGATGATACTCTTAATTATAGTTACAAATTTGGAGGGTCTTCATCTGAAGAGCCATGTGATATAAAAATTTATAATAACGGAGTATGTTACATTGGTGGATTTACCTCTTCAATTGATTTTCCTTTAAAAAATGCCTTTGATACTTCGAATGTTTATTACGAAGCGTTTTTATGTGAAATATATGCACCTTCAGGGGATGAAGACGGAGATGGGATACCCAATTATTGGGAGTATCAAAAAGGAATGAATTTATCCTATGCTCTTGATGCTTCTTATGATTTTGATCGAGATGGTTTGACAAATCTTCAAGAATACCTTTCAGGAACTGATCCTTATGATGATGATACGGATAATGATGGTATAAATGACTTAAATGACCATTATCCCAACTCTTTTATGCGACCTGTGGGATGGATTATTATAATTTCATCGATTAGTGTCGTAGGGTTATCAATTAGTATTGTCTTGATCAAACCACTCCATAAATTTCGTCAATATAAAGTTAGGAAATCCTTGGAGGCTATTCAATTGGAAATGGATGACCTTGATTATGATAGCGCAGAAAAAAAAATTGAAGAAACCCTCCCAAAGATTTCAGAATGTGGCAATAAAGACTTGTACTCCAAAGCAAAGACTATGAAAAAATCTTGTGAATATAATCAAATGTTTCTATCGAAATTGAATGACCACAGAAAGTGGATCGATGAAAGAAATTTCCAGAGTGCACATGAGAATTTAGTCCACCTTTTAAAGCAAATTCATCAACCTGAATATGTTGAGATTGTTGACAAAAAAATCGAATCTGAAATCACCGACCTTTTGAAAATGGTTTCAGAAAAATTAGAAAATGAAGAGAAATGAATTAGGGAAGTAAATTGAACATTTAGTTAGAGACGCCTCACATAAGATACTCCCAATCGGCTGATTGTAGTATACTGCGTGCCCCATCCTGCTATTTGGTAGTAAATGATTTGATATCGCATCCCATACGATGAAATACTTCATTTATGTTGTTGTATATGCGTTCTTTTTGCTTTTTGGATATACTGCTTTTCTGTCTTGCCGCAACTATGTCACAGCAAAACTATCGAAACGCACAGCGAACACAGATCAGACCGTGACCACTCAAAGCATGAACCCAAATTATAATTTTAAGTTACGGCTACCATGTATTATTATTTTGATGTAAATTTTATCTTCTTGTTCTACATATTGGTAAATTAACCTGTAGGACTGAATAATAATTTCTCGATCTTCTTCATTCGTAGATTCGGGAACCTTTCTACCCATTTTCGGAAATCGTTCGAGATTTAAAACTGAATCAAAGACTTTTTCAAAAAAATTCGATGCATATTGGGATGAAGCATTTGATAGATATGCCAAAATTTGATCGAAGTCAAACTCTGCATCCTTTGTCCATTCTATGGAAACCATTTCTTCTTTAACTTCTCCATAACTTCATCATGTGGAATAGTTTCTCCGGAAGAAATTTGGTGTTCGGCTTTTTGTAATTTCTGTATCACAAATAAATGGTATTGAATATCATCCAACGTAACATCATTAGGAAGATTTTCAATTAAATCAATAGCTATTTTTTTGGAGTTTACTGAATTACTCATTTCGTTCATACATATATAATGAAAATCCCCATATTAACTACTATCTTTTTTACAATTTAATTAAATCAGAATTTTGAGTAATTCAAACGAATGTAAAAAGAGGAGAGTAGACTGAACGTTTTCTAATTAGAAACAGCTCCGAAATTTGGTCGTTTAACCATATCAATTATGAAGGAAATCACCACTAACACACCTGCAGTAAAAGTGGTCAATATACTCGTTATAAGTAAAAAATCATTAGGAAAACTATGCTTTAAGAAGTTGAGAATTGGATACGAAGGTGTATAGATAATCTCCGCTGAAAATATTATAAAGGCTGTTAACGAACAACCCAATATCAGTACGGAAAAGAAAATCG
This sequence comes from Promethearchaeota archaeon, assembly GCA_016933055.1. Lineage (GTDB taxonomy): Archaea > Asgardarchaeota > Lokiarchaeia > Sigyniarchaeales > Promethearchaeaceae > AMARA-1. Next base: position 195,402 of record JAFGBS010000002.1, read on the forward strand.
AGTTCCTACTCGAAATCGTGGTTTAAATAAATCTGAAAAAAAATGAACAACTGTAAGTCCAGCAAAAAGGAACGCACAGAAAAATAGTAGCAAAATGATAATCTCATATGTGTGCAACCCAGGAAGATCAGGATCGATCGTCTGAAGAAGAAGAGTAGAACCTGAAGCTCCATAATGCTTAACCGCACGAACACAACTAGTTGAACGATATAAGACTGACTTCGTTCTTGGTGGGGAACTGCATTTTATTCCATTTCTAGGAATGTCTGTCGGGTAATTGTCAAAATTCATGATAGTATCATCTTTATTTTTTTATAGACATCGAGTAGTAAAAATACTACTTTGAAATATTATACCGATTGATCATCTTCGTATTCCATTTGATCAAGGAGAGTATGTGATAATCATGAGTACCAATGTAGGGATATCTTGTTCCCACTGTATAAGTGCCTTAAGAATCCCCCCAAATATTGCAGAAGTACCCCACAACAGGGTAAGTTAAACTCCATTCATATTTCATATAGTTGTTTAATCCAGATGAATTAGGGAGAAGATCTCCTTTTGGACCTTGGTTAAGATAGTCATACTGTAGCTCTAAGGCTTGACCACAGACCATTTTTAAGCTGAATACCAGGGCTAGAACACATGGATATATGGTAGGGGTTTTTTTCATCCGCATAATCCGAATCTTACCAAATGAAAGGATACCTAAGTATAAAAAGAATATACATCAATTTCTATGTTAATCATGGGATCCTTTGTAGGATTCCACCCTTTTTCTGGATTGGTAGGTTTCTCGACTCATGAATGATGATTATTGAATCGACCCGTGATGATTATGTATACATCTATGGATCTCTATAGATCACAAATGATTGATGATTGATGATATTTTTACAATTATCGATGCATACCGAGTAGATTAGCAACTACTCGCTTAGTGGATAAGATCGGTAAAAGGAAGTAATATAATAAAAGAAAGGGGGGGTAGGCTGAACATTTCGTTCAAGTTATCTTTTCTTTCGATCTCACAATCATTGGATGTAAGTAGAAAAGGGGGAGTACTGCATCCCCATCCTGCTATTTTTTATTATACTAAAGGCTGATACTTCCATCCTTTCTTTTTCCCAATCAAATACAATATATACATTGCAAGCACAGAAAATACGAATAGGGAAATAATGTGAAACCATAGTCTTGATTTTCCCATAATAATATCTGAAAATGGTGCCCAAGATGCATTTATTAGAGTATACGAAAATATTAGCCAGAATATAAGACCACCTATATAGCCGAAACAACCGATGAAAACGATTTTATAAATTAACTGAGGATTTTTCACTTTTCTGATAAGAACAACTAAAATAATCATTAAAGGGTAAAAAAGCATGAATCCTATGGTAAATCCGAGATTGTTGATCTCGTAATAATATAAGATCCAAAGAAACAGACTATTAGCGATGATTCCGCCGATATTTACCCATAACCAATTTTCTTTAAACTTTTGAAAGAATTTTTTAAAAGAATTAACTTTATCCGAATGATTGTCTGTTGACTCTGTCACGAGTAACACTTCTTTTTGACAATTTCCAAAAGCTGCACTTTATTATTTAAGTGTATGGATTTAACAAATTGTTGAATAAGTATATCTTTTCTTTCCATCTTAACATATCATGATACTTCCATTGGTTATCATCATGTAAATAAATGGTAGTTATGCATACCCCAACCTATTGATTGATCATTAATGTGGATATTGGTAGCCAATAAATTATAAACATAAAACAATATATTATGTAATTACATTGTAATTATATGGAACCGGTGAAAATTAAACTCATAAAAATAGGAAATTCCCGCGGCATCCGTATCCCGAAATATATCTTGGAGCTTTTAAATCTAGATGAAGAAATTGAATTAATTATAGATGAAGAGGCAAAAGAATTGATTATTCGGTCTAATAAACCACCTAGAATTCATTGGGATAAAGCATTTAGACAAATGCATGAAAATCAGGACGATACCTTACTAATAGATGATGCATTAGACATCGATTTTGACGATGATTGGTGATACCATTGGTAACGATCAATCAATATTCGATTTATTTAGTGAATTTAGATCCCACAATAGGACATGAAATACAGAAAATTCGCCCTTGTTTGATAATTTCCCCAGATGAAATGAATCACAATATTGCTACTGTGATAATTGCACCGTTAACTTCGAAATCTCGGGATTATCCGACTCGAGTCGAAATACAACTCCAAGGAAAAAATGGTTGGATTGTTTTAGATCAGATTCGGACCATTGATAAAAGTCGAATCATCCGAAAAGTGGGAAAAATTTCACCACAACAAATTCAGAAGGTAAAATCAGTCATTAAAGAGATGCTAGTGGATTAGAAGTAATGGGGTAGGCTGAACGTTTGTATTGGTATTTTGATTCGATTCGATATCGTTATCTGTTTGCTCATCTCACGAATAGTCCACTTCCGGGTAGTCTTCTATTGTTGATGTAGACGTATTTTGGTGTTTGACTCTTGTGGTTACCCATAACAATAGAGAGATTATCGCGATTGATAAAGACAAACTAATTCCTAAAAATCCTGATATTGAACGATCGGAAGAAAATGTCTGTCCAAATTGTACATCGATTTCAAATCCGTTAAAATCCTTGAAATCTTCAATATTAATTAAATAGGTATGAAAAAACCATCTTTCTTGGTTATTATATTCATCATAATAAGGTAAGTAATAATCCATATCGCCTGACATATCCTCTATAACACTATGCCAAACAAATTCTGAGATTTGGTTTTCATCTGGCGGACAGAATTTTCTCTGAAAGGTTGAATATCCAGTAGAGCTATGATCGTTAACTCTTGTCCATAGAGAGACATAAAACATCATTTTCATATAATAAAGAGCAGAGCAATTTATGGGAGCTTCTCTGATAGTGGTAGTTATAATTTTTCCAAATGCAAAATAATCCGAAATATTTGGCCAAAACACTTCTGTTCTCAATTGATGATAAGTTTTGTTTTCTCCATCGGAAGTCTCAATATTAATCCCAAACTCGAAATGATTTGGATGGGTAGTTAGTATTGGAACTTTGCCGAATCTGGAAGGTAGTTTCGCATGTTCACCATAACTTATTGATTCCCAAATGGAGCAGTCAATGTGCTGAATTTTAACCTCTGCATAATCAATTTGATTAGATAAATTATAAACTAAGAATTCTTCAAAAAATACCCGTGTTCCGTTGGGTATTGAAATATTCACGTATCTCACGTAAGTATTTATGGTATTATTGACCAACCAGGTAAATTGCACTCCCAAGGGTGTGGAAGTACTATTTAATCCATAATCTTTATGATGCACTTCCAATGCATAGCGGATTTCATAAAAAATTCCTGTAACATTTGTTATTTCGATAGCTGTAACATTAAGTATCGCTCCGGTATACGAAGAATACATACCCCATCGTGTTTCATTGAAAATAATCCGTTGAATATTTTCATCGATTGCACTAATGTTAATTAAAGAATTTAGCCGATTTTCAGAATTTTCAATAGCAACAGCAGAAAACGTCGAAAATAAGATTATAATCAGCGTACTCCACATAAACCATTTTTGTGTTCTTTTCACAAGTATTCAACCTACACAAAGATTGGTTTATCTTTTGGCTAATCCCATATTTAAATAGATACATAGCGCTATTGCCTTAGATTATGAGAATGAAAAAAATAGATAAAAAGGGGGGGTAGGCTGAACGTTTGATATTGATATTTCGATTCGGTATCGTTACCTGCTCGCTCATCTCACGAATAGTCCACTTCCGGGTAGTCTTCCATTGTTGGTGTAGACATGTTTTGGTGTTGGCGTGCCCCATTACCTGTTTGGTTCTGGTTTGTAGATATGCATCCCGTTGATGCTGCACTTTGCTTGTGTTGGTTCATTCGGTGCATTATGTTCCAGATACCTTGATTCTTGCTATCGTGCTACGTTGAATGATTTTTCATTCATTGACACATAACAGCAGACAGCGGACACAGATCAGACCGTGCCGCTCAAAGCCTGAACCCATATGCCCCCGTTCCACTCACACGCTTGAACGGTTGAAAACGGCGGGCTAAATACGTCGGCCGTAGCCTTCGCACGTACACCCCCGTCTCACCTAACGGGTCTTTTACCCGAGTTCTCGTCACCCACCCGCCCCCATAGTCGCCTATTGAGGCTCGTCATCGGACGCGTCATTTTGAACAGCCATGGTTCCTCATACTCTGGAAAGGGTACTTCTCCACTTACTGTAAAGCGGATCGGCTCCGCAACGCACCCTGTGATGGGTGAATGGGTGTTTATTTTCGGGGCATATTTCGCGCTTAGATGCTTTCAGCGCTTATCATTTGGAGCGTAGCTGCTTGGCTTACCCTGTCGGATAACCAATAGACCAGAGGCTCCCACGCGTTGTTCCTCTCGTACTGCACGCGTGCTGCCCTCA
>JAFGBS010000020.1 GCA_016933055.1 Promethearchaeota archaeon
AGCTATAACGGCGGCGTCAGTCCCGAGGCGTTTGAGCACGCCTCTAACTATGACCTTTAGATGTCTACGAAACCGTGGGAAGTCCAATGAGAGATGCTCCAAATCTTGGATTTAGATCTACATGGCTCGAGCAATACGAACAATCTTTAGAGACAGAGAATATAACTGCCAAAAGGAAAAAAGGCATTAAATATTATTTAGATATGGAAGAAGGGGATCAATTAGAATTCAAAGGATCACTTGTGTTGGACATTGATCGGTTCCTTCGTGGTGATGGTAAACTTGACGAGAAACCAGAGATCGCATGTAAAGGCGTCCTCAAGACGATAGTAGCATTTTTAAATTCAAAAGGAGGTGATTTAATTATTGGCATTTTAGAAAAAGATAAATATGAAGAGATGCTAAGTTCTAAATTATCGGAATATTCTATATACAAGAAATATGTAATCTTTGGATTATCTAATGAATATAGAAAGGATGGCTGGGATGGTTATTTCCAGAGAATATTGACCCATATCGAAAATAGAATTGGAGCTGAAATATATGATTCTGAATTAGTACGTATTGAGAAAATTGTATATGAAAATGAAGAATTGTGTCATGTATCTGTTAAACTTGCAGATTCCCGTCAATATTTAGACGAGAAGTTCTATATACGTAGAGGTAATACTTCCATTGAATTAAAAGGGAAGGAAATCGATAATTATTGGGCCAAACGAAACAAATAATTTTATTAAAACATAGTATGTTATCTTTTTATAGAACGGCATTCATTATATTAAATTTCAGAATATGAACGATAGGGGACTTCAAATCACATGTTAAAATCTTTGTCCAATATTGGCAATTCATAGTCCAGATTGATATAGAAAGGGAAAAACGATGGCAAGTAAAGACGTTCAGGAATTCCTTGACCGATTCGAAATGAACATTAATTCTGCGGCAATAGAATATAAACTTACATTGAAGGGCTTCGACAAAATATTTGAGTTCATTTCAAGAGAGAATGAGTATTGGGAACAACATATTAATACTTCTGGATCAATTGATATAGTTATAAGTCACTTTAGAACTATATTTAGCAAGTTGAAGCAAATTAATAATGCTATCGAAGAAAACAACATTCAAAGTATTAGTAATATTTGGAATAATATTAAGGGGAGTATTAAGAATGATAGATTGAGTAATAGTTTTCTAGTGCTATATAGCAAGTCACCCTATACTCATTTTCTTATAGATTTATATTCAATAAACAAACAGGAAGCGGAAGCAGCCTACCAATATATTTCCAATGTTAAACTAAATCAAGCATTTCAATCCAAACAGATGTTCTCTGGATTTATAAAAGGTTATGAATTCGAAAATAGTAATTCTGGTATTGTTAAAAGGCGTAATTCTGAAAAAAAGGCATTATCAAGACTCAGAAAAGAGTCTGAGACAAAGGTGCATGAATTAGAATCTGTATATAAGAATACGATTGAGCAACATGAGAAATGGAATGAAAATACAACTAAAGACTACGAAGATTGGAAAAGTAAAAGCCTTCTAGAACAAAAAGAACTATTAGAAAGAGAAGCTAAAGAATTTCTAAACTTGAAGACTTCATATTCAGAAAAGTTAAAGTTAGAAGGGCCTGTTCAATATTGGACATCAAGAGTAAACAAATATAAGAAGCAAAGTATAATATGGTTGTCTGTTCTTTCGGGAACGGTTGTTATCTTCATGACGCTATTTATTGCAATTCTCTATAACGTACCTGAATCATTCAATTATAAGTTGTTTTCTGGGGATCCTAGAGCCATTAAAAGTCTAATTGTGTTCGCATTGATTGTTTCGTTTTCGGCATATTTGATTCGTACTTTAAGTAGACTTGTGTTTAGTTCCTTTCACTTGCAAAGAGATTCAGAAGAAAGGGAACAATTGACTTTGATATACCTTGCATTAATGAAAAAGGGTGAAGTAAAAGAAGATGATCGTAAGTTGATTCTAGAATCCTTATTTAGTAGAGCAGATACAGGATTGCTAAAAGGCGATAGTGCTCCGGAAATGCCTGGAATAGGGGGATTAATAAATAGACTAATTAAATAGCTTAACGAGATATGAATCTATGAAGAAGTGAATAGCAGAAATTCCAGAATGACTATAGATATTGGATCAAGTACAAATCATTGAGTATGATCAATATATTTTCTAATAAATTACCGAAAAGCATTTATACATCGATGTTTTTTGAGTATTCAAGAAGAAATCGAGAAGTTAAACGGTATATTAGTGGCGATTCCTATAAAGTGCAAATATGGTCTGATAAAACAGACATTCTGGAATTATTCTTAGCACTATCTGTTTTTTATAATTCAGTATTGATGCCGCTACGAGGTGCTGTTAGGTCAAGTTATAAAATGTTCAGGCATGATATTTCAGGGATAAAAATAGGAAAGTATATACTAAACAAGGAAGATTCAGATTCAATAGAAAGAGCAATCAAGCAATTTCATTGGATACTTCACAGGTACGGCATTGGAAAAAACTTGTTCGAAAAATCAGATATTAAGACGTTTGTAGACGAGTTACAGGAGTTCTTAGATGAGGAATAAAGGGAAAGCTCCATTTAGGGAGAAAGATAAGCTAATTGAAGATATTCGAGGATTTTTGAACATGCATAGCGCACTATTCTATGATCACGCTAGTAGGATATCGGATTATTTTGAAATGACTTGTTACAATGATATTGTACGATATTATAGTGATCGTAAATTTACGACTATACCTAAGCAACTAGATAAAGACGGTAATTTTATCTATAAATTAACATCTGCAGGATTACCAGAAAATTTTTCGTATTTTGAATTATGTTATACGACTGAAGAAAGAAATTACGAATTTGAAGTTCACCATAATCTCAGTTGCGAATCAGCACACTGTGAAATGATATACTATAGCCCTGATGTTTCGGTCATCTTAAAGGATTCCATTAAAGTTATTGCTGGCAAATCATCATTATATGAAGGTGGTAGGCGATTTGCGTATGTATCTGCAAGTGATGTTCAGACGATTTTAGAAGCCAAGAACATGAATCCATTTCCAGAACTATTATTTTCATTCCAGGGTTTAGTAATTGAAGTGATGCCCGAAGTGATGAATTATGATGAAAAGCTAATCCGTCCAACTCATATTGCTCCTACCCTTGCATTGTCTGGGAGAGGAAATATACACACTAATAGGATATCTAATTCACTTTGTGAGCGATATGCAATAAATATAGTAGACCGTCTTTTTTATGTAACTTCTGGGATTTATTCAAGAAAGTATTCGAAAAACAGAATAACTACCAAGAAGAAACCGTGATGCATATAAAAGCAATCATAAACAAGTAAGTACTCATATTCAATCGGAGGCGATTTGAATGGATTCTAATGAGGCACAGCTTTTTTCACGAACTACAGAACCAATTAAAGATAATCAGTGTTTTGTATTAATGCCTTTCGATCCACAATATTTGGAGATATATGAAGATGTAATCAAACCGCTACTATCAGAACTCGGGATAAATTGTGTCAGAGCTGATGAATTGTATGGATCAAGAGCTATAATCCAAGATATCTGGAAAAGTATACAAATCGCAGGTTTGATTATCGCTGATATGACTGAAAAAAATCCGAATGTATTCTATGAACTTGGATTAAGTCATGCGATTGGAAAGAAAGTGATCTTGATTACGCAATCAATTGAGGATGTTCCATTTGATTTAAGGCATCTACGCTGTATTGTGTATGAACACAACTTGAGAGGAGCAATAAAATTAAAAGAGCAATTGCGTAAAACGATAACAAATGATTCTTACATATATTCACAGATTCCTGTAAACATCCTGACTGATAGATTTACGGGTGGATTCTCGTCGAAATTTGTCGATCATACTATTCGTTTTTTGGGGCACCGGGGAGAGAAAACGAGAGTTGAAGAAAGTTGTTCCATCACAGCCGAGCACGATAACCTGCATCAGTTCTATCGCAAGCTACAACTTACAGGCAAAATCCTAGCCGCTGAAGCGGACAATGCAACGATTGATATTAAACAAATATTCGTTGGTATGAATTTGCTATCAATAGGATTGCCAAAGAATCTTATGATAGGAGATACACATGAATTTAAAGTGAGTTATGAAATTGAGAACAATTTTCCAGATGAGAGAGAATACTGGTTTTACAACGCAGAAGTTAAAGTTAAGGAATTTCATACGAGCTTTATCTTTCCAAGGGAACTGGGAGTTCAAGGATTTTCAGTATTCCTAAAGAATGAGAATGCAGAGACACAGGTAGACAGACAACCAAATAATAAGATTGATGGCGATGATGTTATATATTTATGGTCAATAGAAGACATTGGTCCGCCAGAATGCTATATATTTAGGTGGAATTGGAAATAAGAAATGTTTCTTGGAGGCACAAATCCAGGCACAATCCCTATTCCATATATATAGAAAAACGGATCAACCGATCCGTCTAACTCATTGATAATAATGGTGCCGGAGGAGGGAATCGAACCCTCATGGTACCAAGTACCGGGG
>JAFGBS010000021.1 GCA_016933055.1 Promethearchaeota archaeon
AACTTCCTCTTCTTCTTCCAGTTCTGGCTCCGGTTCCTCTTCCACTACTTCCTCCTCGATAACTTCCTCTTCTTCTTCCAGTTCTGGTTCAGGCTCGGGTTCAGGCTTTGGAGCCAGAGTTGGAACTGGAATGGGAACAGGAGTTGGACTTGGTTTTACTTCCTCTTTTACTGGTTTTGGAATGGGGAGTGGAGGTGCACCAACATCTCGTTTTGCTCGCACAATACTAAATCCTAAACCAACTAAAAAACCATACAAGGATCCAATTCCCCAACCAGCGAAAATAGCCAACTCAGTAACGCCGGAAAATCTTAATGGTAATCCAGTAAAATTCGGAACTGCTAATTCTATACCCACCAAGGTGGCAAAATTTTCTGAAGAAATAAAGATTGCTGCGAAATATAAGAGTGGACTTAATAAACTGCATAACCAGCATCTAGATAAGAACGGAAAAACCAGCACTATAATCCCAGTTAAGATAAGAAATCCAAGTTCTGTTATCTCTAAGGGATCAGAAATTCCTAATAGACCTCGAACAATCACATATGTAAAACCCGCAACAACAGACACAATTGGCGGGAGTATCTTCCATAATACATGTGGTTTTTTTGACATTTTTATATCCTCATTGATAGTTTTGGTGATTAATAGTGATTTTAAATAATCTATGAATTATTTAATCGATAAGATTTTAGTTGTAAGACTATAAATATGTTCCTTTTTGATAGGAAATGAATAAATTGGTAGATTATTTGTTCAAATGAAAGCTTGATAAAAGAATAACAGATCTTTAATGAAAAACTACCGATATTTTATCTTTTCTATCATTTCATAGGAATTATGTTATATTGTGGGTTGATTATGGGAATTTGCCTTGAATAGAACAAGTCTTGATATCAACTAATCAATTTTGTACCCAAAACCCCCAATAGTACGAACTACGCTAAAAGCTTATCCGTGAGGTAACCGTATAGGTTATTTGGCGTGGGTGTGCCCTAGTACCTATCAAATTTTGCCTTAAACGCAACCCATGGGGTCAATTAAGTGACCGAAAATTTTGCCTATGGGCAACATCCGTATCTTCCATTGATAGTGCATTCTGGTTATGCCACGATGTGGAATACTGTAATATAATGAATTTAATGCGTTAGAATCCATAAAGGAGCGATTAATTTGTGGATAGATGTTGATTAGTCAAAATATGTTCAAAATATCCAGATTGTGAGTCGGATAGAAGATTGATTTGATACTTATTTGGTATTACTTTATTGAATTAAAAAAAAAAAAATTAGTTTTCAGTATTTTAGAACATAATGTAACTGGTTACCATCATCCATGTTGCAATTGAGGAACAGATGATAGACCCCAACCACATTTTACCCGTTTTTCTAAAGAATATCACAAGAATCAAGAAATAACCAGCAGCGATTGGATAGAAACTCCAAAGTTGTAAAACGTTCATAGGTGCAATAGACCAATCATTTAGGAAAGGGCCAGTTAAACCAATATACATTGGAACGTATTGTAAAATGTTAAGTAATAATAAACCGGTTAACATAACAACACAAATCTTAATCCACCAGATGAATACCGTTCCAGCTTCGGTTTTTTGTTCCTTTTGTCGCATCATTCCAAACATCCAAATTCCAGCATTAAATATGAAGAATAACAATACTCCAGGGAAATAATACCAGAATGTGACAGCTCTCTCCCAAGTCATCAATTTCAAACCAGACCATGGACCTCGTAGCTCTACATTCAAAAATGAAGCAGCAAAGGTTACACCATACATATAGAGGAAAATTGCCATTGCAATAAGTAATGTTTTTCCGAAAATACGCCATCCATGTGGTTTTTCATACCCTTCTGTAAGATCATCCTCTCGCATATTGAATGTAACTCCTAATTCGTAAAATCCAACTCGTTTTGGACGATAAATTACCAAAGACCAGAAGAGAACAATTAAGATCATTACTCCCGCGTTTACAAGGTAAAAAGCCAGGAAATCGTTTGCAATACCACTTCGATATATATTTGGCAAAGCTTCTCCAATCATGGTTCCATCAAAAACCCAATCTCCCGCTCTTGGTCCATCGTTATAATATTCGGTATTAAATGTATAAGTTAAGAAACCTATTGTAGCATTAACTAAACCGAAGATCCACCAAACTGTTGTGCTTGGAGCGTAAGTTTCCCGATATTTAGGCATGGGTTGTGCAACTTCTCCGAAAAATTTAATTTGCATTAATAGAATTGCTGATGGAATAATCGAGAATATCAACCCCGCCATGGAAATAACTCCGAATAAATCTGCAAGCCAGTATACCATATTATTCTTATTTGAACATTCAAATGCGTCGGCTTCATTATAGTCTAGTAATGATTGCATGAAGAATGCGGTTATTGCTGCTGTGGATTTTCTAGAATGAGTCTGACCAGGATGTGTTTTTTTAAGTAGCTCAAATCGAGAAGCTCCTGTTGTAAAATCTCCATACGTAGTATCATAAGCAGGATCTGTTACTCCAACATATGCCCCGATGGCATCTAGCCCCCTTTGGAGGAATTCATCAATTTGTTCATCTGATTCCCTTCCAAATTCTTCTCCCCAACTCGATACATGTAATACATCAATAGTGGGATTTCCAAATTTGATAAAATTCAAATAACCAGTTAACATGGACGGACTGAATGCAATTGGAGCAATAGCCTCTATATGTGGATAACTTAAGGCTAATAGTATAGTATAAAATGCGCCCATACTATGACCAGTTACGCCAATTTTATTCGGATCGACAAAGGTTAGATTTCCTAACCAATTCAGAGCTGCGGCAGGTGTAGGATTTACTTCAGTTGTATTTGCATAATCTGAATCTCCATGGTTAAGTACATCAATAGCTAATACCACTATACCCCTTTTCGATAATTCGATGCTATGAGGTCTCTGAACATCTTTATCATTATTATAACCATGGATCGCAAGCACTCCGGGGGCAGGATTTGTATCATCAACTCCTTCAGGAACGTATAATTTACCTCTCAGAGTATATTCTCCATCTTGGATTTCCACTTTCTTGACATCGACAGACCACCAAGTACTCTGAACTCCCGAAGAAATAACGAATCCTGCAACTGTCATCACAAATAAAATACCGAAAGCAATTGCAGCTTTAGTAGTTTTTCCCATAATAATCAACTTTTTTTTTAATTATTACTACAACAAATTTATTGCTGTCAAAATCTCCCTCATAAACCTTATAAAATTTGTGCAGTATTTTTAAGAGAAATAGATATTCAAGAAATAAAGGTTTGTGCTTTGTAAAATTGTTGACAAAATTGAAGTCTATTCGAAACCAAATAAAATATAAAATCTGCAAGAATTATACCTAATGATTCTCAGAGATTTTTAGGACCTATTCGATCTTTCGGACTAGCAATTAGGAACATCAACAAAGTACGTTTATATTTATCTACATGTTTTCTATCAAATTTCTTCAATTTCTCGTTCATATCTTTAAGGATGTTTCGAATTTCTTCCATCTCTTCCGAACTATTTATACGAAGTTCATATATACTTGCATAAAAGCCTAACAACTCCTTTTTGTGCTTAGAAACGTCATCAAAAAGGTTAATATTCCTTTCTAAATATTGAGCGGATAAATAAGAAAGGAGATTTGCTTGAAATCCAATCACACGTTGAATATTAGCAACCATTCTAACAAAATCTTCTTTATCTATATTAGAGTCTTTTAAGGTGTCTTTTTTCAAAGTTATTTCATTATCAGTGTCGTTCAATAATGATGAAACATACTCCGTTAATCGATAATATTTTCCCGTTTTTTCTGCTGTCATTATTGAATCAAGTTCGATTTGATTCTGTGCAAGCATTTCTCTTAAATGGCCAAATAATGTGGATTTGGGCTTATTTAATAGTTCATGCATAGTTTCAAGGTTTAAGGGACCAAACATATCAATCAGAAACATTATATTAGTTTTTACTTCATCTTCGAATAATTTCGTAAGTTCGGCAATATGGTCCATTTTATCAACTCCCTTATATGATAAGAAATGATTTCGCAAACATTTAAATATTCGGAAATCGAACTTGTTCATATATTGAATATTCGGAAATCGAACAATTTCATATGATGAACTAGTGTGAAAAATGTGAATAAAACAAAATCAGAGAAGGGTTATTTACGATTTTTAACAGGACAGATCATTTCGTTATTAGGATCCGAAATAGTTGGTTTTGTTCTGGGAGTATATTTAGCACAACAATATGGAAATGCTTTCTTTTTTGCTATTTCCATGATTTTACAGTTTTTACCCCGTGTTATTGTCAGTCCTATTGCGGGAGTTTGGGCGGATAAAAGGAACAGAAAACGAATTGTGATCAGCAGTGATTTAGTACAAGCAGTGATTACTACCTGCTTAGTTGCTTTGTTTAATCTTAATCGAATATTTACTTGGACATTTTGGGCTGTTGGTGAGATCTGGATTATTTTTGGATTTATTCTTTTACGTTCAATATTTCAAGCAATCCAAGGACCCTCAGTATCTTCTATTTTGCCAAGCATAGTACCCCCGGAAAAATTATCGCGATTAAACGGATTATTACAGTTTGCAATGGGAATTATCGGGTTAATTGCCCCTATAGTTTCAGCAGTACTCATTAATTATTGGAAAGTATATAATTTGTTATGGATTGATTCTATAACCTTTATAATTGCTTTACTGTTCATTTTGACAGTACACATACCGAGTACACCGAGATCAGTTCAAGATGAGCAAATAAGTCCTATTCAAGAAAAACGGCTGAAGAAATTTGCCAGGGATTTTTCTGCGGGGATTTTTGTAACAAAGGAGATCGAAGGTCTATCATCTCTACTCGCTGTATTCGTGTTAGCAAATATTCTGGTCACACCGATAAACATTTTAAGTGAATTACTTGTATTACAAATACATGGAGGTTCGATAACTGATCTAGCATTAATTAGTGTTGCTTTCTCTGTAGGTATGATTGGAGGTAGTCTAATTTCATCCATCGTAAAATCTTGGAAATATCTCATTGCTACTATGTTTATAGGTATAATTGGGTTGTATACGGGACTATTAGTGGTAGGAATCGCACCAATAGGTAATTTCTGGGTCATTGCAGTAGGTGGATTTATTACTACATTTGGTATTCCCATTTTTAGTACTATTGCTGTAACGATGATCCAATTAATTGTACCTAATGAAAAAATGGGACGATTTTCTGGTTTTATGAGTGCGTTAACCTCCATTTTTACTCCTATTGGGTATCTTATATCGGGTGCATTAGCTCAAATTATATACATTCCATTTGTATTAATCGGGGCATCCGTTCTTGCGATTATTGTTATGATTCTTATGTGGAGTTTCAGCCAGATTAGAAGACTAGAACCTCAAGTAAAAGAAAAACTGGCATTAGCAAAAATAAAAGCCGAACAGAAAAGAACATCGCAATCTCAAGATGATATAGGTGCAATTGTGGAAAACTGACAATCTAAAATGTTCTATTGACAATCTAATATATTCTAGTATAGTTATTTTACTTTTTTAGAATCCCAAAACTTTAATTTTTTTCCTACTACTCCAACTCAATGTCTGAATATCCCAACGAATTTAGTGATCTCTCTGATACTCAAAAAATGGGCAGAAGTATGCGATTCTTCGGATTTAGTCGTATTATAATTTTATTAAGTTCGTTTATAATTATTTCCATTGGCACCTCTATAGCGATGAAAGGAGTTGATATGGAACAAGATTTTGAAGTAGTAACTGAGATTGTAGAAATAGCTCTATTAGAATTTATGGGGCAGCTATGGGTCATGATCTATCTATATGCCTTTGAAGCGTTGGTGATAGCTGGTTTGGGATATTTTGTGTATAATGTATACTCTGTTCACCAAATCCATAGAGAGGATGAAAATATTACACGAGTGTTTTATTTATTATTAACTGGTTTTATAACATCAGTGGCTCAATTTGCTCTTAGTATTTTTAGTGGAACAAGTATTTTGTTGATTTGGATAGTTTTACTACTGAATTTTGTGGTATCCGGACTTGCAATAGCCGCATACTTTTTTTTACAAAGGTGGGGAACGGTATATGAACAACAAATGGGAGTAAGTCTACCATTATTATCTAGCAGATTCCGCAGGTTAATGATTGGAGAATTTTTAGTGCTTTTAGGGATAATTTTTAATTTTTCATCACTCATTATTTCAGATCCAACAACTATGGGAGCAATTGGAGGATATCTTGGGGTATTTACAATATTTGGTGAGATATTGGTCGCAATTAATTTAATCAAGGCTGGTAAGATACTAGAACTAAATACTCTTCCACAAACGCAACTATTTCCATCTAGGGAGTTGGACCAATCTTCAGAGTATCCTGAATATCCTGAATATAAACCACCACAGAGGTTATTCCCCGACAAAGCTTATTTCTGCCCATCTTGTGGAGCTAAGCTCGAAAGTGAGAGTCAAGATTTTTGTATGAGGTGTGGAAAACCAATTCCACATCCCAAGGATTAATGCATCATAATATCCTTTTGCCATTAAGAACAAGGTAAAGCTACTGTGATCTACTTACTGTAAAATACAAAAACTAAAACTTTTTTAAAACGCATTAAAGATCATCCATAGATGTAACAAATCGTCTATTGGTAATTTGCTACTACGCTATTTCTCATATGGAGAATTGCGACGTGAGTTTTCCATAAAGTCGATTGAAATTTCATCGAATTATATAACAAAAAAAAAATTTTATAAAGTGGTTTTGCATGCCATCAGGTACGGTTAAATAGTTCAACCCTAAGAAAGGATACGGGTTCATCATCCCCAATGATGAAGCATATGAAAAAGAGATTTTTGTCCACTATTCCACGATCGAAACAAAAGGAGAGGGATTCAAAAGTCTCAATCCAGACGATAAAGTGGAATTTGAGGTTGAAGAAACTGAAAAAGGATTAGAAGCACGTAAAGTAGTGGTAATAGAGAAAGCCTCTGCACCTATTCGTCAAAGATCCGAACCATATTAAAGAAATAGAAATATTCTTTTCCTTCTAGAATTATTTTTTTTATTTTATTTTTTCCTAATTTTTACTTTAGATAATGTTGTCTTTGGATACTTTGTTAAGATAGCGCTGGTAGCATACCATTTGTTTGATAATTTTGCAGGCGTTTGGTATATAATCAATCACTGGCAGGTTCTGCTTTAACATATTAATTTTAAATTGATATCTTGCTTTATACGCTCGTTCGTATTGTAAATTCGGAGAAGTGCTGCAAATCATGGGCTTTCGAACTTTTTGTAACACATTAGAAATACTCTCAATTGTTTTTTGTTCCATATCATCCCTTCCAAAAGTTTCAGTAAAAATCTTAAATCTTTCTGCTTCACGGACAAATAATACCGTCTCAATAGCAGGATCCTTTGCTACAATTTCCAGCGCTTGCGCGAAATATTCCGGGATGTATCCATATTCACCTAAATCAACAGGATTTTGAAAGCTTATATTTATGGAAGGAAATATTTTACTTAGGGATTTTTTCGTGTCCTCAGATAGAGCTGGAATTTTTAAACCATTTTTAATGCAGATATCACTAATTTCTACCGAAATTCCACCACCAGCGACCAATACACAGACATTTTCGTTCTTTGGAAGCACGTAATCTATAGAAAACGCTGTCACTGCATCTTGAAATAATTCAAAATGATCTGTATAGATGATTCCGAATTGTTTTGATAATGCTTCCCAAATCTCAGCCGAACCAGCTAATCCTCCCGTGTGAGAACGTACAGCTTGCATCCCAACTTGGGATTGACCTACTTTAAGCAATATGATAGGTTTGTGGGGTGTTGTTTTGCGAACTTCTTCAATAAATTTTCTTCCATCAATGATGGATTCTAAGTATAAAGCGATAGTTTTTGTTTTTTTATCATTTCGAAAATGATTAATAAAATCAGTTGGAGAAAGATCCACGGAATTCCCGATTGAAACGATATTATGAAATCCACCACCTTGAGATATAATCCACGCTGCTAAGCGGCTTGTATTGCCTCCACTCATAGATACATAAGAAATATTACCTTTAGCAGTCGGCATACCAGGATAGAAATGGATTTTAGAATATGGATTATTTATACCTAGGCAATTTGGACCTATAATACGGGTATGTAGTTTTACTTCTTCAACTGCTTGTTCTAATTCAGCTTGTAGGTTATAATTTCCGCTTTCTCCAAATCCAGAAGTGAAAATCACTCCAAACCTAACTCTTTTCTTACCACAATCGCGAACCACATCTGGAACTGCTTCAGCAGGAACAGCAATATATGCAAGATCAATGTTTGGAATATCCTCATGGAACAAAGAAGGATATACTCGGAATCCAAATAATTCTTCATATTTGGGGTTTATTGGATAAACGTTACCTCCTTCTTCAACGAACTCTTGGTTCGCGAAAACAAACTTAATTCCCCCCACGCGATTTTTGTTCACACCAATGACTGCAATGTTTTTAGGATAGAATAAGGGTGTAAGATCAACGGTTGAAGAATCTTGAGTTCCAGAATTCATGTGTCCATGTTATCTCGAATAGTTTTTTAAGCTTTTTTGACAGTATTTGGAAAAACGGATCAAACCTAATTATTTCCATAAGTCTGTGGAGAGATATCTTTCTCCCGTGTCTGGTAGAATAACTATTATATTCTCTTCCCGATTTGTTTTTTCAGCATATTCTATTGCTGCTGCTAGTGCTGCACCCGATGACATTCCTGCGAATATGCCTTCCTCCTTTGCAAGTCGATTGGCATAGTTATAAGCCATAAGCGGAGACACTGAAATTATCTCATCATAGACACTTGTATTCAAGATATTAGGAATAAAACCTGCTCCCATTCCTTGAATTGCCGATTTACCTGCTGCTTTCGGACCTTTTGACAACACGGGTGAAGTAGTAGGCTCTATTGCGATAATACGTATATTTTTATTTAATTTTCGCAGTGTCTCTCCTGTACCCGTAATTGTGCCCCCTGTTCCCACAGCACTTACGAATACGTCTACTTTGTGATCTAAATCTTCCCAAATTTCTATTGCGGTAGTATTCCGATGGGCTTCTGGATTTGCCGGATTCATAAATTGCTGAGGTATAAAACTATTTTCAATCTTTAAGGCGAGCAATTTTGCTTTAGCAATAGCATATTTCATTCCTTGATCTTTTATTAATACAATCTTTGCACCATAGGCTCTAAGGATCTTTCTACGCTCCATTGAAGCGCTTTTTGGCATCACTACAATTAGTGAATATCCTTTTACCGCACAAACCATAGCAAGTCCTATTCCCGTATTTCCTGAAGTTGGTTCTATAATCGTCGTTTCTGAATTAATAATCCCATCATTTTCTGCTGCCTCTATCATGTTTAGAGCAGCTCGATCCTTTATACTACCTCCCGGATTAAATGCCTCCACTTTTACATAAATACATGCTTTCAAATCTTTAGGGATCCGATTTAGTTTGACTGTTGGGGTTTTTCCGATCGTTCCTAAAATTGATTTATATAAAACCATGAATATCACTTGTTGGGTAATTTTTGTTCAATTGCTGTCAATCGCGTTTCTAAGGATTTGATTAAATCTATAATTGGATCGGGTAGTATACCGTGTTTAAGATGCTCTATTTGATCCATAGCTTGAGGATGTTTTTGTTCTAATATTCTACCGGGTACCCCAACTACTACACTATCATCGGGGATGTCTTTGGTAACCACGCTGTTAGCCCCAATTCTCACATTGTTTCCAATAGTAATTGGTCCTAAAATTTTCGCACCAGCACCAACAATAATATTATTCTTGAGGGTGGGATGGCGTTTTTTCCTCTCTAAACTAACTCCACCTAATGTGACATTCTGATACAATGTGACATTTTCGCCAATTTCGGCAGTTTCCCCTATTACTACACCAGAACCATGATCAATAAAAAAATGATCTCCAATTACGGCCGATGGATGAATATCTATGCCTGTACCCACAAATGCAGAATGAGACAAGAATCTAGGTACAAAAGGTAAACCAAGAGAATCTAAGAAGTGCGCAACTCGATAGATAAGAACAGCTTGAATTCCTGGGTAGGATGTCAATATTTCGCTGATACTTCTCGCTGCAGGATCTTTATCGAAAGCAGAGGTTACATCGTTAATGAAACACTTGAATATTTTTTCAATCTCTTGATAAATAAACTCTTTATCTTTTGCGTGAAGAGAAAGATCTAGATTTGAAATACAATCGCGACACTGTTTAGTTAATGAATCCTTTTCCACTCCAGCACTACCAAATAAACATTCACATTTTCGTTGTTCCATATTTTCATTTAGCATTATGAAAATAAAAAAGGAAACTCTTTTGGTAATGAAGCTAATTACAAATCATTGTAGCAATTACCCTATAACAACGAAATTCATCTAGATAAATCCGTTGAATTTTTCATCAATCTAATGCATTGTGAGTTGTGGGTCTACCTTTAAATTATATTGGAATCAATATGTAGTTGGTGACAGATATGTTTAATTATTCATCAGCAAAATTATCAAAATTGATACTCAAGCATGCATTGCATGTACCAGAAAAGACTCCCGTTCTAATCATGGGTAACTATCATTCATTGAATCTTATAAGAGCTTTATATACCGATATCATCATAATAGGTTCTTATCCTGCAGTTCGATTAGGATTTGATGGAGCAGATGAAATTTTCTATAAATATGCTAATGAAGACCAATTGACCAGAATCCCTGAGTTTTTAAAATTTGCCATTGATACATATGATTACATAATTCAAATATGGGCAGATTATAATCCAAAACATCTGCAATTAGTGGATCCTCAAAAATTACAGATGCAACAAAAAAATCCTGAATTTCCTGAGTTAATGCAGAAATACATGAGTAAAACATGGACTTTAGCACCGTATCCTACTCAAGCTATGGCCCAAGAAGCCGGAATGGATTTATATTCCTATGCAGATTTTGTTTCTAAAGCCCTCATGATTGATAAAGATGACCCAATCGCAGAATGGGAAAGGATTCAACTAGAACAAGATCGGATTGTCGAAATTCTAAACAAAACGGACGAAATACATGTGATTGGAGAGGATACAGATCTTACTCTTAGTGTAAAAGGAAGAACTTGGATCAACTGTAGTGGACAAAAGAACTTACCCGATGGGGAAGTATTCACCGGTCCTGTAGAAGATTCGGTCAATGGACACATCCGTTTTACTTATCCAGGAATCTATCAAGGAAAAGAAATTGAAAATATTTATCTAGAAGTAAAAGACGGACAGGTTATAAAATCAACAGCCAGTAAGGGACAAAAGTTATTGGATGAAGTGTTAAAAGTCCCAAATGCTGATAAATTCGGAGAGTTTGCCGTTGGAACAAACTATGGAATCACAAAATTCACAAAAAATATGTTATTCGATGAAAAAATTGGTGGTACTTTACATATGGCATTAGGAATGAGTATCCCTGAAAGTGGTGGCAAAAACATGAGTGGAATTCATTGGGATATTCTCAAAGATATGAAATTGCCGGGATCACAAATCATCGCTGATAGCACAGTTGTGTACGAGGAAGGAAAGTGGAAAATATAGGTAAAAAAAACCGACACATCAATTATTAAAACTTTTTTTTTCATTTCTCTCACCTTAAGAAAAATGAATCTATAGATCTGTTTGGTAAAATCATGCAATTTTTCAAGTCGCCATCTATTCTACCTACCGTTAGGAAATGGAAGATGTTTGAGTATCACAGCAAAGAAATCAATTAGAAAAAAAAATAAGAGAGGAAGAAATATAGAAAGAATATATAATGCAAAAGTATCGATTAAAAAAAATTATTGTTACTCTCTTTATTTCAATTATGTTTTCTAATTTTCTCAATGTCAATTTTAATGTACGAGCAGAAATTACTCCTCCGACCGGTATTATATTATTTATCGGTGATGGAATGGGATTTCAACACATTGAGTTAGCACGACTTGTAGAATATGGTCCAAATGGTGAATCAGCAATACTAAGTTTTCCATATCAAAACGACATAGCTACGGTTAATATCGATGGAATGACAACGGATTCAGCTGCATCGGGGACTGCTATCAGTACAGGAGTTAAAACTCGTAATGGTAGAATTGCAATGAATTATAATGGTAAAATTGAACTCACAACAATATTAGAAATTGCTCAAGATAATGGATATGCGACTGGAATAGTCGCAACTTGTCATCTAACGCATGCAACACCAGCAGTTTTCATGGCTCATAATCCCTCCAGAAATAATTACTTGGAAATCGCAGAAGACATCTTTAATACGGGTCTTGATGTTCTACTGGGTGGGGGGAGTAGCGCATCCTATCTTGGTAATTATATTTCAGCTATGGAAATAAACGGATATAATTATATAACAAATAAAACCGAATTAAATTGCTCCGACACAGAACCCTTATTGGGATTATTCTCGTCTTCTTCCTTAACTCCCGTTCATCTAAAAAACCAAACGAATTCCGAACCGAGTCTTTTAACAATGACTCAAAAGGCAATAGAACTATTAAATAATACTGGAAAGCCGTTCTTTCTAATGGTAGAAGGTTCTCAGATAGATTGGGGATCCCATGATAATGATCCTATTTATACAGCATTAGAAACAATCGAATTTGAAAAATCTGTGAATTATGCGAAGGATTTGGCAGAAAATGATTCAAATTTACTACTATTAGTAACTGCAGACCACGAAACTGGAGGATTGACCGTCGAAGAATATGATTTTTTAACACCATTACCTTTAGATACTGATAATTTTGAAACAAAAAAAAATAAACGACTAGATCGAGTAGGTGAAATAACAACCTCATGGTCAACTGGTGGTCATACTAGTAAAAATGTGATCTTAACAGGAATGGGACCAAATTCTGAGCGGATTTTGAATGCAACCCATCATATAAATACATTTTCGATAATGAGAGAGTTGATAGATGGAGAAACTGATCCCTTTGAAACAAATACGACAAAAGGTCATGTGAATTTGTTTGTTATTATATTTCTTGGAATCTTAGGTGTGTCTGCAGTAATAGGAGGCCTAAGTGCATGGAAGCACACAAAAAAATCGATTTGATCCCTATTCACAATTACCTATGATAATATTTTTATACTATATCGAGAAGAATTATTCGGTTATTAGTTTCGGAGTTCTGTACATCTCATTACTCATAGTTTAAAATAGCTAATATGCAATACATTCGAATGATATCAATTAATGGTTAAAATCTTTACCAAAATTATAAGTCTATGCTATATACACAACTCCTTCCCAAGGAAAAAGGAAAATTTCTACGTTTTTGATCTTTTCATTCCTCGTATGGACTGTTGTGGATTCTGCAAAATTTGCATATTTATGAGGATTCTTAAATTCTAAACTATCATCACTTATATTTAGATAGATCACTGCGATTTGTTTTTCTGACCCATGACTATAGGATCGAATATAAGATAATACATTAGAGGGTAGTTCAGAGGAATTTATTATCACAATTGTCCCAGAATTTAACGCAGGAGTTGTATTTCTAAGTTTTAAGAAACGCTTATAGCATTGTAATAGGGAATCGGCATTTTCAGTCTGAATTTTCACATTCCTTTCAGAATACGATGGAGTAATAGGTAACCAAGGATCGATTTCTGCTTTTGTAAAACCTGCATTTTGTGCGGAATTCCACTGCATAGGGGTTCGACATTCATCCCGGTTAATAGATTCGCCCAAATATTTCTTTATAGCCATTAAAATAAAATTCGGTACTTTATAGAATTTGTGGGCAACGGGATCTAAGCTAGTTTCGATTTCAAGATTATGATTCTCCATTCCAATTTCTTCACCGTAATAAATGAATGGTACACCCCGTACTGTTAATTGCAGAGCCATGTTGAGCTTTGCTTTCTTAATATCTCCACCTAATCGAGAAATTCGACGCATTCGATCGTGATTGCTAAACACCCAAGTCGGTATGTGGGGATATGAAAAAAAACTTTCATATAGTTGAATAAGTCGTCTTATTTTAATGGTATTCAAGGAAATTCCAAGTGATTTAAATAAGAAAACTAAATTTAATCCATCATTTGTCTCATCTCCGCAGTATTTCCTTAACATAAACATAGGGCCAGTGACTTCACCTACCATAAACCGAGTTGGAGAATACTCATCGATAACCGAACGAAGGCTTTTTAAAAATTTTAGGGTATCTGGATGATGCTGAGTATATTTCTTGGATTGAAACAGATAATCAGGACTCTTTTCCGATGGGAGTAATCGAAAGGAACAAGGATTATCTCTAAATTTCTCATCTTCAAATAATGCATCAATAATATCCAATCGAAATCCATCTACTCCTTTTTCCAACCAGAATCTGACTATATCAAGCATTTCGGTTTGAACTTCTGGATTTCGGTAGTTTAAATCTGGTTGAAATGGAAGAAATTGGGTCCAATACCATTGATCAGTCTGTGCATCATAGTGCCATCCCGATCCCCGAATAATTGCTTTCCAATTATTAGGAGGTTTTTTCCCAAGAGGTTTTCTCCCATCCCGCCAGATGTACCAGTCCCGCTTTGGATTATCCTTGCTGGAACGAGATTGAACAAACCAGGTATGCTGATCACTAGTGTGATTTAATACAAGATCCAAGACAATTTTCATTCCTCGATCGTGCATTTCCATGATTAAACGCTCACAATCTTCCATGGTTCCATATTCAAGGGCAATCTCACGGTAATTTCGAATATCATACCCAAAATCTTTTTGTGGGGAGTCATAAAAGGGAGAAAACCACACTGTCTCTACTCCCAAATCTTTAATATAATCAAGTTTTGAAATGATTCCCTTCAGGTCCCCAATTCCATTCCCAGTTGAATCATAAAATGATCGAGGATAGATTTGATAAACTATGGTTTTTTTCCACCATGGTATCTGATCCATGATATAAGTAGAAAACTACTAGATTAAATGCATTTCTGCGCGATCAGTAGGAATAGAAAAGTAAAAAAAATAAAAAAAGATAATTAGTTGTTATTACCGTTTCTTTTTAATAACGGGATTACAACAAAAATTACTGCGAACAATAATGTCAATGCTGCTAGAAGTATAATGATAAGCCATGGAGGAACATTGCTCAGATACGGTGCATTCAAAAATTCCAGTAATCCTTTGCCATCATTGAAGACCAAAAACAAACCAACAAAGATCGTAGCAGTAAGTGATTCAACTGTAATTAATGTGTTAATTGAAGGTCCTGCAGTATCTTTGAATGGATCACCAACTGTATCTCCAGTAATGGCAGCTTTGTGGGCTTCTGTTCCCTTACCGCCGTGATGACCTTCTTCAATGTATTTCTTCGCGTTATCCCATGTTCCGCCTGCGGTAGACATCAAGATAGCAAACAGAAGTCCACTTAGGATGGTTCCAGCTAAGAATGCAGACAAACCAGCTACTCCAAACAAAATTCCTGTGATGATGGGGGCTCCGATCGAAATCGCAATGGGAATAACTAACTCTTGCAATGATCCTTTAGTTGCAATATCTACACATCTAGCATAGTCTGCTTTTTGTGTACCCTCCAAAATACCTGGCATTTCTGTGAATTGTCGGCGTATTTCTGCGATCATTTTCTGTGCGTTTCTGTCAACTGCTTTAATAAGTACGGCACTGAAATATGCAGGAGTTATAGAACCAAGTAACGCCCCAATTAATACATTAGCTCGTAGTAAATCGACATTAGCAACTCTTGCTTCTCCAGAATATGCATATAATAAAGCTAATACTGTTAACGCAGCTGCACCAATTGCAACACCTTTAGTAATTGCCTTAGCAGTATTTCCTGCTGAATCTAGCCTGTCACAATCTCGAATTACTTCCTCATCTAAACCACCTTGTTCAGCAATCCCCCGAGCATTATCAACAATTGGTCCATAGGCATCATTAGATACGATAGTTGCAACGATTGCAAGCATCCCCACTCCAGCTGTGGATATTCCATATACGCCATCAAGGAACCAAGAAACAGCCATTGCAATGATAATTCCTAAAGTTGGAGCCACTACACTTTCCAATCCATAGGCAAATCCAGACAAGATTACCGGAGCATGGCCACTTTCTGCAGCTTCTGCTACTTTTTGAGTAGGGCGTTTCGCATCATTTGTATAGTAATCTGTCGTGAATCCTATTAATACTCCAGCAACTAATCCCAATGCACCCGCAAGATTATTTTTCCAAAGTTTCGTGACTCCATCAGGGCTTAATCCTTGCACACAAATCCATGTTACCAAAGCATTTAAAACAACATAAGCAATTGTCGAGATGTAGGTCCCTAAGTTTAAGGCTTTCCCAGGATCTTCTTTTACGGTAAAACGGGTCCATAAAATTCCGATTAGGCTTGCTATTAAACCTACTGCAGAAATGATAATTGGATATACTACTAGCATATCGATATCTACTTGTACTAGTATGTTACCTACCTCATCTACGCCGAAAGCAAGATAAGCTGCGGCTAATATCATTGCTGCAACAATGCTGGCAACATAGCTGTCGAATAGATCAGCACCCATCCCGGCTATGTCTCCAACATTATCCCCTACATTATCCGCAACGGCAGCGGGATTTCGTGGATCGTCTTCTGGTAGATCATACTCACCTTTTCCGACCAGATCCGCCCCGACATCTGCAGTTTTCGTAAAGATACCTCCACCAGCTTTTGCAAATAAAGCTATGGTAGAAGCCCCAAAACTAAATCCTAAGACAATTCCTGGTTCTGGCCAGATTGCATAGAAAATTATTATTCCACCCAAGGCTGCTCCGGTAACCATGAGACCCATTACCGCTCCCCCGAAGAAGGAGACGTTAAATGCGGGAGTCAGCCCCTTTCTTGCAGCTTCGGCCGTTCTTGTATTTGCTTTTACTCCAACCTTCATTCCAAGCCAACCTGCGAATCCACTAGCTATGGATCCAACAATATACGCAACAGTTTGTTGCCAGTTTATAGTGGGTAATTCTTGGGGAGAATAAGAAGGAATAGTACCTTTTAAAATCCAAAGTGTTACGTCATTTTCTCCGAATTCAATTAATGGATTGGGGAGGAATAACAATACAACAATAGCAACTGCTCCTGTGAATATAGACAGAGTTAGATATTGACGTTTTATAAAAGCATTTGCGCCTTCTTCAATGTAACCCGCGACTCTCACCATTGCTTCATTTCCCGGTTCTTTCTTCATCACATAAAATGCAAGATATATCGCAAGTCCAATAGCTACTAAAGCCGCAATCGGCACCAGAATCAACGCAATTAATGGTATATTTAAAGCCATTTGTTTTTCACCAATTTTTAATTTTTTACTTTTGAACACTTGCCATAAAAAATTGTGTAGATGTTTGTTTGCTCTTTTAAAACATTTATTATTGTTGAACTGAAGAGAAAAAGAATTTTCGACAGAATTAGAGGATTTAATTTATACTTTATGTTTGGCCTTTAGTAAAACACGACAGCTAAACCAAAGAGAAAAAGAAGCAATTTCTAATGCTCTTTTTCCTTAATAATGAAATATCGCACTAAGACAAATATTAAATAGATTACATCTGCAATTCCTGCAGCGATTGCAGTATACATGCCGATAAATCCTGGAATTAAACCTGTTAATTCACCGTCAAACGTTCCAAAAGATCCCCATAATAAAAGGGCGATTCCCACTAATAATATTACATTGATTATTGTGAAAACATTGATTATTCTTTTCGTATATTTTCCCACTTTTTGCACTTTCTTTACTATAAATAGGGAAAAATTCACACTAAAGGGTAGGTCTTACAAAATAAATGAAAACCTTATGATCTACGCATTTCACATTAGATTATTTGATATTTTAATTTTATTTTAACTATTTAACACTTTGATTCCGTTCCCATTGGTCTATTAAAATCGATCCTCCTAAGATAACTCATAAATAGAGGGAAAACTAGCATTACACAAATGTCTAGGTCTTCTAAATGTTATATGTGTAATAAACTCGCTGTGATTCGATGTGCGAATCCAAATTGTAATAATCAAGCTTGTAATACTCACTCCTTTAGAATTAGACATGCAATAAAGTGCCAAGATTGTTATATAAAAGATCGAAAGAGAGGGAGAATATTAATTTGGAGTACACTTGGAATCCTAATCGTAATATTTATTGTAGCTTTCGTACTAAGAATCCAAGGAATTCTCTAAAGGTGAATTCATAATGCATCTTAAAGGTAAAGCAGCTATCGTCACGGGAGCAGGAGCAGGTATCGGCGAAGCAACTGCTAAATTATTTGCACAAGAGGGAGCTAAAGTAGTATGTTGTTCATTATCTGACTCAGCAAAGAAGGTAGTAAAAGAAATCAATGAGGGAGGTGGAACGGCATTTTTTATTCAAGGGGATGTTGCGAAGGAAAAAGTATGCAAAACGATAATTGAAGACACAATTTCCCATTATAAAAATCTGTATATACTCTTTAATAACGCAGGGATGGTAATTCCCGGAGTGGTTCATGAAAATACAGCAGAAGAATGGGATAGGATAATGGCAGTAAATGTTAGGAGTATATTCTTATTATCTAAATATGCTTATCCCTATCTGAAACAGACACAAGGTACTATTATAAATAATTCATCGGTATTGGCTTTAAAGGGAGTCAAAAATCGAGCGGCGTACTCTGCCTCTAAAGGGGCGGTATCTGCGTTAACGAGAGCTATGGCGATGGATTATATGGAAGATAATATTCGAGTAAATGCAATCTGTCCCGGAACAACAGACACACCCAGCCTTTCTCAGCGTTTAGCAAAATACACTGATCCTCAAGAAGCACGTAATTTATTTATTGCTCGACAACCTATGAAAAGATTAGGTAGACCAGAGGAAATAGCACAAGCAGTACTATTTCTAGCTACAAATGAGTTTACAACTGGTATCAATTTATCCATCGATGGTGGTATGACTATCTAATAGAATGTAGATGTAACAAATGGTTTTAATTGTTCGATCAATAACACGAATGATATGACGTTAACTGAACATGAACAAATGAATTATGATGTAAAACATTGGAAAAAACTAAAATCTACCCCCATTGCTGGATATAACCTCAAGACTTTCTTCCGTGTACTTGCAGATGCTCGTTTTCGAGTGAGTTTTAAATATCTCCCTCGTTTCTTTTGGGTTCTTTGGACGTGTTTTATTACTTTACCAATGCGTGTTATTGAGAACATAAAATACTTTCGAAAAATCAAAAATACGAAAATTGAGAAAGACCCCATATTTATCATAGGATATTATAGAACGGGAACAACCTACCTTCACCTATTATTTGCTAAAGACCGACGATTAAGCTACATGTCTAATTTGGAAGGGTATGCTCCCCTTTTTTATCTCTCTTTCGAAAAATTAACTCGCCAACTAATGGAAAAATCTTTACCCCCCACTAGACCGATGGACAACGTTCCATTACACTTAGATGAACCCATTGAAGAAGAATATGCGGTTGGAGCTATCTCGAAATATTCTTTCTATAACGCTTTGATTTTTCCTCGCAAATTCGACTATTATTCAAAATATTTATCGTTAGATGATTGTAAACCGAAGGATGTTGAAAAATGGAAAAAGGTTTATCATCAGGCATTGCAAAAAGTGACATTCAAAAATCAAGGTAAACAATTAGTGCTGAAAAATCCTCCGAATGGGTTTAAGATTGAACATCTAATTAAAATGTATCCTAATGCCAAATTTATCTTTACATACCGAGATCCCTATATTTTATGGCTTTCCATGTATAAATTTTATCTAAAGACCATGGAAATTTTTGCGTTACAAAAATGGGATTATGAAAAAATAAAAAATGGGTATGTCCGGAATTTTAATACCATGTTGAAGAAAATAGAAGACACTAAGCATCTCATTCCTCCAGAAAATTATGTGGAAATCAAATATGAGGATTTTGTGCAAAATCCAATCCCTTTTATGAAAGAGCTATACAACAAATTTGACTTGGTCGGTTATGAAGATGTAGAACCTGAGTTTATAACATTTTATAAGAAACAACAGAGTAATTACATCCCCAATAAGTGGGAAATTATAGATGACGTAATTAGGGATGTGAATGAGCATTGGGAAGAATATCGAAAAAAATATGGATATCCTCTTCGCGAACCTTGTTTCTCATGATGTTCTTTATCTTATATAGATCCACGTAAATGCACTAATTGAATATAATTCTATACCGAAGGGCTCGAACAGAAAAAGATTCTATCCAAAATCATAAATAGTTAATATTACTAATAATACATGATTAGATCTTTCTTTTTTTACATAAAGCAAAAATTTACCAGATGGATATCCTAGATTGAACGCGATCGTGCAGAGGTAGATAGAATGGTGAATAGTTTTGAAAAGAAGAGGGAGGCGATACAGTTTTCACAGGATGGCTGTGGTGATGAAAATATTGGTCTAAGTTTAATTGGTGGATTATAACTTTGACACTATTTGTTTTTGGTAAAAAAATAATCTAAAACCTAAGATGTCATCATAGCTCGAATCTATTTGCATATATCCATTTTTGATATAGAATTCTTGATTACGAATTGCCCATTCTGGTGTATTTGCTTCCACTAGTGAAGCTTTTAGACTTTCAATATATTTTAGAGTGTAAGTCCCAATTCCTTTACCTTGATAGGGAATATCAATGAATAGAAACCCGATGAACAACAGATCTTGATAATATTCTAAGATACATCCCCCTATAATCAAATTGTCATATACGATTTTATAATATTTGCCCCGAATTAACCAATCCATATGCGCATGGACTTGATTATAACCCGGGGGTCCTAATTTTTTATTCAGATAATGGGAAGAAAGATCTTCATAGGCACAAGTCATGATTTCGGTAAGTTGATTAATGTCTGCACTTTTAGCTGGTTCTATCGCCAGTTTTTCAAGATCCACAGACAGCATCAGCAACTCCTATCGAGTGGTCCAACCCCCATCAATTCGAAGATCTGAACCAGTACAATATGTAGATTCTTCACTGGCAAAGAAGAGAATACCCGAAGCAATTTCATCAGGAGACGCCCATCTGGTTAACACACCTTCTTCTTCAAATTCTTTCTTCACTATGTCAAAATCTACACCTCGATTTTCAGCTTGTTTTGCGACATCAGAACGTAGCATTGGCGTGTCGGTAGCTCCAGGACTTACAGAATTGACTCGAACATTGTAAGGCGCTAGATCTAATGCAAGAGCCCTCGTAAAACCAAGAATACCAGCTTTTGTTGAACAATAATTTGCATGATTCAATTGACCTATATGAGCAGCTACCGATGCCAGAGTTATAATAGAACCGAATTTCTGTTTTTTAAACTGAGGAACAGCGAATTTACATGTGAAAAAGGTACCTTTCAGGTTCACATCAATCAAGATATCATAATCATCGTCGGAAAAATCTTCAATCGGACCTACTCGTACAACTCCCGCATTCACAATAAGAACATCGATCTTACCATATTTTTTCACAGTGAAATCAATCATTTTTTCGACTTCTTCTGGTCTTCGAACATCTACTTTCAATGTATTAATCTTATCTTTCTGAGAGATCATCTCATAGGTTCCTCTTAATCCTTCCTCATCAATATCGGAAAGTACTTGGATTGCTCCTTCTTTTGCAAACAGGATTGCGGTAGCTCTGCCAATTCCGGAAGCAGCGCCAGTAAGAATGACAACCTTATCTTTTACTCGTTGCATATTATTCCCCTCTAAACAATGAAGATGTCTTTATCCAGAGAGGATAATTGCTCAACGCCCGTTTTTGTGATGCGATAGCAATCCTCCACGCCTACTAGACCCCAATCTGGTACATGCTCCCAAACTTCAACATCTACAACCATATTTTCTTCGAAAGGACGTTTTTGGGTATCCACCGGACCGAACATGTGCAGTTCTTCAGTTTCTAACCCGATGTGATGACAAGTAACGAAATGCATTCCTTCTTCCTTTAAAGTCTTGTAGTATTCAACAGATTTCTGATTTAATTCACTTGCAATAACTCCTGCTTTCATATTGTTTAATGCGAATTCTTGCATCTTAATCATACTATCCATCGCTTCTCTAACACCACTTGGAACAGTTCCCAGAGCCATTTGACGACTTACATCCGATACATAGCCTTTATAGACGGCACCAAAGTCAAATCGAGATAGATCTCCCTTTTTCATTTTTATTCCCTGACCAGGTGCTTCGGGATCTGAATTTCCTATGTTTAATGTTAAATGATCCCACCCCCATACTTCTGGATCCGCTTTGACCATAGTTTTCCGTGCAATTTGAAGCAATTTTGTATCAGTGATTCCTTCCTTGGAAGCATTGATGCACGCCATAATTGCTTTTTCTGCGATTTGAGTTGATTTTTTAATACGTTGAACCTCCTCTTCAGTTTTTATCAAGCGCATTTCAATAAATGCTTTATCACCATTTTCAAAAGTCGCTTCGGGAAATTTGTTGTATAAGTAATCCGCAACGTAGCGAGGAAGAAGGGTTTCTAATCCAATTTTCCCCTCTTTTATCCCCCATTTCTTTAGCTGTTTCATAATTGAGCGCAGTGCATCTTTTGGAGATAATATACCTTTACTGTCAGGCACCCATGTAAAGATATTAGCACTTCGATATAAGTCCCAGTGAATAAGGTATTCCTCTCCCTCCTTATTGATTAACACAAAATAGGGATACTGATTTTTGAGTACATACAAAATGGGATTTGGTGCGTTTACCGTTGTAGGTAAACCGCTTGAGTAAAACACATTTTCGGGAGTTGAAGCTATTAATATATCAAGATTCAATTCCTCCATAATTTTTTTACATCGTTCTTTTGAAAATCCAATCGGCTGCATGTATGCAAGTTAGTTGAACGTATTTTTAACTTTTTATTCTCTCCAATTTCTGATTCATGAATTTCAGTATTAAAGAACCAAAAAGCGTTTTACGAGAAAGTACAGATGCTCATCTATGGAAAATATGATTCTTACTGTTACTACTGCAAATTCATGGATTCATCCAGAAATAAAAAATTGGCCAGATCCCGAGAGTGTTGATGAATTGGTGCAATGCGCGGTCGAATGTTATGAAGCTGGAGCAACGATAGTCCATGTTCATTTACCACGTGATGATCGTGCTTTTGATATAGTAAATGGCATTCGAGATCAATGTGATATCATCATACAAGCGGGAATGTCAAGTTATCCTATTGACCAACGCCAAAATGATTTCAAATCTAAACCAGATATGCTCTCTATTATTTTGAACCATCACGATGAGCATTTCACCCAGATGCATGTTAATCAATTGCATAGTTTAGAGGAATACGAAATTTATGCTAGGAAATGTAAGCAATTCAATATTAAACCAGAATTTGAAATCTGGCATACAGGATCCTATTGGAATCTTCAATACTTGATTGATAAAGGATTACTTAAGGCTCCTCACGTGTGCACCTTATTTTTTGACTGGCCCGGTGGAACCTGGTCTCCAGCTACTCCGGATAGCTATCTATTCCGTGTTAAATATATTCCAGAAAATTGCTTGCATACCATAAGCGTAATGAGCGAAAAACAAACTGCAATAGCAACTCTTGCTATCGCAAATGGGGGAAATGTGAGGGTTGGAACCGAAGATTATCCCTTTTTATATTCAGCTAGAGTCGCGAAGAATAATGCAGAGATTGTGAAACGGATAGTAAAACTTTGTAAAGAAATGGATAGGGAGATTGCAACGCCTAAGGAAGCACGGAAACTACTTGTTTTGTGAATAAATAAGCCGAATAAACACTTTTTTATTTTACGTGAATGACATTTCTTTATGGTATTTATTGATGAAGAATTTGGAACTGGAATTAATAATCAAGATCCTCAAGAAATCGATCATATTGCCAGAAAATATCTCGATGCCCTCGAACTCGAAGAAAAAACAAGATTTATGCAAGGTGATCTGAAGTTTTTACAAGGAATTATATCTATGGGCATTAGGTATAATGCTAAACCATTACCCGTTGGGAAAATTCCAAGATTAGGAATTCCTGCCTTCAAATTTACAGATGGTCCTAGGGGAATTGTGATGGGTTCTTCTACATGTTTTCCAGTATCAATAGCTCGTGGAGCAACGTTTGATGTCGATTTGGAAGAGCGAATAGGAAATGCAATCGGAATTGAAGGAAGAACTCAAGGGGCAGATTTCTTTGGTGGAGTATGCATTAATTTATTACGTCACCCCGCATGGGGTCGTGCCCAAGAAACCTATGGAGAAGACCCCTATCATCTCGGAGAGATGGGTTCGGCATTAACCCGTGGCATTCAGAAGCATATGATGGCGTGTGGGAAACATTATTGCCTAAATAGCATGGAAAATATGCGATTTAAAGTCAATGTTTCCATTGAAGAACGAACTTTAAGGGAAATTTATCTCCCACACTTTAAGAAATGTGTCAAAACAGGCATTGCAGCAATCATGAGTGCATATAATCAAGTGAATGGAGATTATTGCAGTGAAAATAAATATTTACTTACGGATATTTTGAAAAACGACTGGAACTTTCCTGGATTCGTCATAACTGATTTTATTTGGGGAGTCTATGATGGTCAAAAAGCGATTATTGCTGGATTAGATATAGAAATGCCTTTTTCATACAAAATGAAGCCAAAAACTATCTTAAAGTGGATAGAATCAGATAAGATTATTGAAGAACGAATCAATGATAGTGTATTGAGAATTCTTAAGCAAAAATTGCGTTTCGCAAAGAAATATGATCCCGAATTATATGATCGCTCACAAATAGCGTGTCAAAAACATACTCAGCTTGCATTTGAAGCAGCAGTAAAAAGTATGGTGCTTCTTCAAAATAAAAACAAGATACTACCCTTAAATCTTGATAAGATACACAAGATAGCTGTATTTGGTAATTTAGCAGACCAGAAAAACATTGGTGATCATGGAAGCAGTCGAGTCTACCCGCCCTATGTGGTAACTCCTTTAATGGGAATCCAACAAATAATTGGCTATAGCAAGGTTTTGTATGATACTGGTAAAAATTTGCGACGGGCAACAAAATTAGCGAAAGAAGCAGACGTTGTTGTTATCGTAATGGGTTATACTCATGCTGATGAGGGAGAATTTATGATGGGAAAAGCGGGAGATCGCGACTTTTTGACCCTAAAACCAAAAGACGAGGACTTCATAAAAGAAATGGCAACAGTAAATCCAAACATTATCGTAGTAATGGAAGGAGGTAGTGCAATTATTATTGAAGGATGGAAGGACAAAGTATCCGGAATTATAATGGCATGGTATCCGGGTATGGAAGGAGGGAATGCCCTCGCGCACTTATTGTTTGGTAAAGATAACTTCAGTGGTAAATTACCATATGTGACGCCAAAATCCGAGGATCAGTTGCCCTTCTTTGATAAGAATACGCCAGCTATCACTTATGATTATTATCATGGGTACCGACTTATGGACAAACAAAATTATGAACCGGCGTATCCTTTTGGATTTGGACTTAGTTATACCACATTTTCTTATGGAAATCCTCGAATTGATAATAAGAAGATCGATAAATCAGGAGAAGTGCAAATTTCTGTAGATGTATCCAATATCGGAGAAATGGTGGGAGATGAAATAGTACAAATCTACGTGGGGTATCCAGAATCAAAAGTTGATAGAGTGGTGAAGGAATTAAAGGCATTCACAAGAATTCGGTTAGAACCCAATGAGACAAAAATGGTCACGTTAACCATTCCAGCAAGAGAAACTGCTTTTTATGACATGAATTTAAAAGAATGGATTATTGAATCTGGAAAATATGATATTTATGTGGGATCATGCGCAGATAGTCGATCTTTGATGAAACTGAATTTCCACATACTTTAATTTCTTTCTCTTTTATAATTTGATAACTCTTAAAGGACACCTTTAAATTTCCAGATCCCCAGAAAACACCCAATTTAGTTCTTATGGAAGAAAGTGAGAATAATCAAATTAATTCAATTTAATATAACGATGCTCTACCAATAGATTTATCACTTTATTCTTACATTCTTCAACGGATTGCTTATGGGTTTCCAGTATTAATTCAGGATTGGTTGGTTCCTCATAGGGATCACTAATACCTGTGAAATTCTTGATTATTCCGTCTCGAGCTTTCCTATATAATCCTTTAATATCCCTTTTTTCACATTCTTCCATGGGACATTTGACATATATCTCTAGAAAATTACCGATTAATTGTCGAATTTCATCCCGAATTGCTCGATAAGGAGCGATATTCGCCATAAGCACGATAATATTATTTCTGGTCAATAGATGAGCAACGTAACCGATTCTTCTAATATTTTTATCCCGATCTTCCTTTGTAAATCCCAAATCAGCAGTTAAATGCTGTCGAACTACATCTCCATCTAACCGTTCTATTAAATACCCTCGCTTTTTTAGATCTTGAACTACTGCTTTAGAGATTGTAGTTTTACCAGCAGAACTTAATCCAGTGAATAAAAGAGTGACTCCTTTTTGATCTAAAGTCTGCAATGTTCCATTTACGGCATTATTCAATAGTAGCGCAACTTCAGGTCTTGTATATTCTTCAGGTAGCATTCGCTTTTCTTTCAACATCTGACGCACGTTCGTTCCCGATAGATGACAATGTGCTTCACTTCCATGAGGACACGTGCGTTTAGTCGCCATTTGCTTACAAATTGTGCAATAAAATGCGCACTCCAACTTATATGGTCTGATTAATAAATCGTTATCCGATATTTGATCAAAAATTTCTTGAGCATCATAAGGTCCATAGTAATTTCCTATTCCTGCATGATCTCTTCCTATTATGATATGAGTGCATCCATAATTTTGTCTAGAAATTGCGTGCAAAAGTGCCTCTCGAGGTCCGGCATAGCGCATATACGCGGGATAAATACCTAAAATGGTTCTGTCTTTCGGATAATATGAGTTTAGTATGGTAATGTAAGATTCCATTCTGACTTGAAAGGGAATATCTTCCTTACTGGGTGTGCCCACAAGAGGATGTACTAACAATCCGTCGATAACTTCTAATGCTATTTTTTGAAGATATTCATGTGCTCGATGGATAGGATTACGAGTTTGAAAGGCTACGATGGAAGTCCATTTCTTCGACAGAAAAAAGTCTCGAGTTTGTTTGGGGGTGAGGTGATATTGACCATAATTTCTTTGTGGGAAATTCCCGATTTGAATCACTTTTCCTCCTAAGTACACGTTCTTTTTTGTCATAAGATGCGCAACACCAGGATGAGCAATGTCATCAGTACCGTATACTTTAAGTGCTTCAAGTTGTTTATTCGGAGTATAGATATCTGAAATCTTCAACACTCCGATAGAAGAATTCTTCCAAGTAAGATTTATCTCATCATTTATTTTAATTTGGTCTGCAAATGCTTTATCTACGTCTAATGTTACTGGAATCGGCCATAAAACTCTGTTGGATAGGCGCATGTTGTTTATAACGTCAGAATAATCCGAATTTACCATGAATCCCGTAAGGGGAGAATACACACCAGTAACAATGCATTCCAAATCGGCTATTTGGAACTCATTTAATCCTAATTTGGGTGAATTTTGTATTCTTTCCAAAATATTATCGCGTTCAATTTCATTTAAGATAACGGATTCAACCAATAATCCACCATGAGGTGGTATTATGTCACCACTAGAATTCTTAAACCATACAGTCATATTATGAATTCTTCATCAGTGTTTAAGAGTGTTTCATTGCATTGCCCTTAGAATGAATTTAATGTTCAATCCAATTTTCTGGTTATTTAAATTACTATTGTGACACTTATTATTTCATTATGGATTATGAAAAGAAGTAAGGAGAAAAAAATTGAACAAAAAATCACTTGTGCGAAGATATGTCCAAAAAGATATGATTTTTCCAGCTCGAGTATTTCAAATAATGGCACGTTTGATGATGGTTGCGTTAGCAATTGAAGGAATAATCAGAATATTCTATAATTTTTTCACACAACAATTCAACCAACCTTCGAATGCGATTTTCATATCAATTCTTGAATATTCAACTATTATATTCATGATAATGTTTTCATTGTATAATGAACCTTTAGGGTCGTTGTTTTGGATTATTTATAGCATTCTTGCATTTTTATTTCATTATTATGGTATAATGTTTTTTATACGCAGTAATTTAACGAATTGGGTATCTTTACTTTTTGGTTTAGTGATAGGGGTATTCTTAATTCTTTCGTGGTTGGTAGAAGAGCGAGATCCCCTAAATAAAATCCGTCAACGATTAGATAATAAAGATTTTAGCTCAATTTGATTCTCAATCATCATCAGATTGAGTAGAAAAAGGATAAACCACGAGAAAAAATCAGAAGTACGCCAAACATTCAAGCACTAACACTTTTAAAAGTCTGTTTCAATAAGTCTTCACTACCTAGAATCATTTTTACCACGTTTTCCGCTCCTGTCATTGCTCCTGTAACCCCACCATATGTTTCCGATTGAGACCCGATAAACCATAGATTGGATATAGGGGTCTTATGAGGGGGAGGGGGGATTTTTAGGTGGGGGACTGTTCCTCCAAAAGCATGAAGTTTCAAGTAGGTACGCTTTTGAAAATCAAAAGGCGTCAATACAACACGGATTTGTTCATGTTCGCGTAATCTCGGAATGAACTGTTCTGCCAGGTCCAACAATTTTTCTGCCCATCTATCCTTATCGTTCTCCCATGATCCATTAATCGGATTATTTGGCGCTATGGTATAAATAGAAATTGCATGATGATGGGGGGGAGCCATTTTGGGTGAATGCACCGATGGAATATATATAAGAAATCCGTCTTTTCCTTCATGATATATTCCTTTCTTGCATTGTTGAATGGATTGTTCTATATCATATGTGAGGTAGTAATAACATAATGCTGCATTATTTTGATGAATTGATGGATCGTAATTCACACCAAGATGCACCATGAAAATGGTTTCGGTAGTGAATAAATCATTTACGTAAGTATCAACAAATTCTTGTGGAAGGTGCTCCTTTCCTACTAATTCTGAAAATAATTCTTTTGCCCCTCCACTAGATATTACAGCATCTACTTTTTCCTCTGTATTATCATTCAAAACAATAGATTTTGCTTGATGACCATCAATGTTCAATTTGATAACAGCAGTATTTGTCTTGATTTTACCTCCAGATTGAAGTACAGCGTGTTTTAGCGCGTTTACTAAAGAAATCATACCACCTCTAATAAAACTCCAAGACGAACGATGTTCATGAAAACCATAATCAAGAGGAACTCGTTCATCATATTGATTTTCAACATTCAATACGGGAATTAATAATCCAGGAAAGAATTTTGGTGAAATAACGTAATCTGCCAAAATTCCAGTATATACCGCTTTTAGCTTCTCGTTTGTGAAGTATAAGTCCATAATCTGTTCGGCGCTGAAATCTTTTATTTTCCGTAACGGAAAAAACGTTCTGAGTTGTTTTAATTTCACTATTAGTCCTTTTCTGTTTTGTAATGCAATTAAATCATGGATACGTTCGTACATGTCATAATACTTATCAAGTCCTGTTGAATCTTCAGGAAATAAGGACTTGAGTTGATTTTTACGCCAATCTCGGCCTTTATATTCTTTAGGTCTTTGAATACGAAAATCTGGAAAAAAATTTTCACGGTACGAGGGTATAATTTGGACCATTTCGGACACTCCTAATTTTTCAAGAATTTTTCTTCCTGGTTCACCATCACTCATATCCGGGATAAGCATCTGACCCCAATCCCATTTATATCCATCTTTTTCATAAGTAGCTGTGATTCCTCCGATTTTTTCATGTTGTTCATAGATAATTACTTCATGACCCGCTTTAGCACATAATGCACCCGCTGTTAAGCCGGCTAATCCTGATCCAATTATACCAATTTTCATATTTTATCCTCTCTAGTGTAGAAAATAAAAGTTTTCAATAACAATATTAGTTTTTTTATAATACCAAAAACATTTCGTTACATAGATTAAATCTGAAGGGATTCTCTGTGATATCGAATAATCATGAAAAGGCGGAAAAATACATCCGGGGTATATCTATCAATGTATTATTAATGGGCTTTGTTTCCTTTTTTACAGATATCTCCAGTGAAATGATTACTGCTATCCTACCATTTTTTATTTTAAGTATTGCCGGAGGAAATATCCTTGCTCTTGGATATATTAGTGGGATATCGAATGCAATAGCAAACATGGTAAAAGGACTGTCGGGATTCCTGTCCGACAAATTTAAGAAGAGAAAACCGTTCATCATCCTCGGATATTCCATATCAAATATCGCAAAACCTTTTATTGGGTTACAAAGATTCTGGTATGGAGTATTGGGGTTAAAGATAACGGATCGAATTGGGAAAGGTGTAAGGGTTGCCCCAAGAGATGCACTTATTTCCTACTATTCTGAAAAATCCGTACGTGATCACAAATTTAATAATAGTAGCAGATCTGGTATCAATTTTGGGATTCATCGGACTATGGATACCTTAGGAGCGGTCACAGGTGCGTCCCTCGCAGCATTATTGATTTTTATTGGACTTTCATATGAAAACACGATATTGTTATCGATTATTCCAGGAGTATTTGCAATTGTTATTATCTTTTTTGTAAAGGATGTCCACCTAGAGGAATTTACAGAAACAGATAAAAAAGAACGAATACAGAAATCGGAAGATATTACTCATCCGATGATTAAATTGATTATAATCCTATCAATAATGGAATTTGCAAGTGTAGATATTGCCTTTATTATGGTACGTGCTGGGGAATTAATAGGAACAGGTGGAAGTCTTAGTATTGAATGGGTAATCTTATTGTACGCCATAACAAACATTATATATGCTTTGATGGCAACACCCGCAGGAAAACTCTCGGATAGATTCGGTAAGCAAAGAGTAATCAGCGTTGGGCTTAGCATTTTATTTATAATTTCG
This sequence comes from Promethearchaeota archaeon, assembly GCA_016933055.1. Taxonomy (GTDB): domain Archaea; phylum Asgardarchaeota; class Lokiarchaeia; order Sigyniarchaeales; family Promethearchaeaceae; genus AMARA-1. The sequence continues at coordinate 31,156 of JAFGBS010000021.1, forward strand.
CTATTGCTGATTTTTCCTCATACAAATTCGAGTTTCATTATTTTCATTATATTTCCACTCTTTGGAATATATCTTGCCATAGTGGATACTTGTTCTAAAGCGTTCATTTCAGATCTGAGTGGAAAAAATAAGAAAGGAAAAGTGTATGGACTCTATTATTTTCTCGTGGGAATGTTATCAATAATTGAGAGCATCTTATTCGCCTTTTTATATCAAAAATTTTCATATCAAATCGCTTTTGGGTTTTCAACTGCGTTGTTATTAGTATGTATTATCATTTTTGCGACTGCTGATTTTCAAATAAAAAAGTAATAACCACACAGACAAGTGCAAATTTACGATTGGAAAGATGATGAGAGCGTCATACATTTTTTCTAACCCACATTCAGTACTAAAACTACTTGTTCTTTGTTAATTTTTCTACATCTGGAGCAAATCGGGTTTTCAATTTTCCGACTTTCCATCTCTTTTTTCTCACTCTCCACTTAAATATACTCAGCATTGATTCGAAACAGAGGTAAATCTGCTTAATTTATGAAAATGAGATTTAATAAGTTTGCAGAGGATAAGTGAATACTAAGCACTGCATCTTTATAAGAATTGAATCCGAAATCGAAAATAATTGCTTTAGTGATACTTGTTAATTGTCACGCATTCTCTTAGTAAATTTAATACGTACGATTTTCTCATAAAAATTCTTAAAAGTTGTTTCCTACGTGTTTTCTGAGCGTTCAACCATATTTTAATATTTTTTTGGATACCCTACATTTGATAATACCTATCATTATGCAGATTCTCGCTTTTGTATGGATTAGAATAATCCTAAAGAAAGATCTTTATGAAAATAGATATATATCCAATACCTAGGAGGATATGCAACAATGCAAATAAACCTCCTACCAGAGTTAATGATTTATACGTAAAACCTTTTACATTAGCTTTTCGCGCTAGCTCCAGCGTCATCATATCGCATGCAGCCCCTTGTGGTAAGAAATTTCCTCCTAAATTGATCCCCAGAGTAAAACCCATTAAGAGAGGAGTACTAGGGAAGTGTCCAATTGTGATTAATTTCGAGATGATCGGAAGAAACATAATTGTCACCGGAGCATCATCTAAAAATCCCGATAATAGCGATGTAATCAGAATAATCTCAATGGTCAACACAATCGTATTGTGATTGGACCAAGATTCTACCAATAATTCAATTTTACCAACCAATCCAATGATATCTAAGATATGCACTAAAATGAAAAGGCATATAAAAAAATAGATTAATTTGGCATCAATTTTCCGCAGAAAATAAGATAAATCTGGTCTTTTCTTTGTACTTGATTTTTCGATTGGATTTAACAATACAAAGATTAATAATCCTATTGGTCCCGTTATTATAATTTTTGGGATAGTCCCCAGCAAGATTATAAACCCAATTAACCCAATGAGATTTTTCACATACACTTTTTTTTCAATCGTGCTTTTTAATAGCGGTTTTACTTGAGAGCTTTCATTAACACGCTTGTCTGGGTGGATTTTATCATCTAACTCTTTCGATAGGTCTAAATTTTCAAAAATTGTGATGTTTTCTGCATTAGTTTGAGATTTGGCAAATAATAGTGTATCTCTCTCTTTTATATATCTACGCAACACAAATAAATCCAATAGAAATAACGTGATAATGGTTGCGCACACAAAATAAATTCCTAAATAAATCAGATGCCAGTACAATGTAAGACCAAAGTAGTTTGCTATAATTATGTTTTCCGCAGAGCCGAAAGGAGTTAATGTACTGGCAATATTGATGCAAATTGTAATACCAAATAAATAGGGTACGGGAGAAATTTCCATTTTCCTACAAGCTTGTATCATAATTGGAACAAAGATGATCGCAACGGATAAGTCCTCAATAATTGTCGCTATCAAGGTGCTAGTTAAGCATATTGCATAAAACATTTTTCGTGGTGTATAGTAAAAACGGTTCACGATTTGGATTGCAATAGTTTCGAAAAAGTTAACGTGTTTGAATATTTCTACAATTGTAAAAATACAAAACAGGAACACAATTACCTCCCAATCCACAGCCAGAATTATTTCTTTGAAATCATCTGCAGAGTCTAATGGAATTAACAATGATGAAATGATTATGGAAATGAATACAATTACTATTGAGGAAATCAGGTAATCCCATTCTTCAAAAAATAAAGATAGAATTAGACCAATTAGACATATACCTATGAATATTTGTAAAAACAGTTCTGTATTCATGTCTATACCCCGAAATTTCAAATTAGAGTGAAATCATAACTTCGCATTGACCAAAAATTCAGTTATCTTAAACATGGATAGAGAGTTGATAACTAGTGATTAGCCATGTTCCCCAGATTTCACTAATAATATAGCTTTTTAAATTTATAAAACTGTTTAACGGAGTGAAGCAAAATTCCAAATTTCAATTTTTCCCTTCTGATACATTCTGAAATTTGATCTTATTCCCTCAAAAAACATAGACAATTACTGATAGATATGCTATTCCCAAAATAATATGCAAGCAGGCAAATAATCCCCCTATCTTGAATAATTTTTTGTAATTAAGATCGTCTACACAATATTCCCGTGCAATTTCTAATGTCATTAGATCTGCAGCACTTCCTTGAGGTAGAAAATTCCCCCCTAAATTAATTCCTAAAATAAAAGCAAATATTATGGGAGACGAATTTTCAACAACAGCCAAATGTCCTAATAGTATATTTATTATTGGTATGAACATTATGGTAACGGGAGCATTATCCAAAAACGCAGATAAAATAGAAGTTGAAAAAAGGATAATCAAACTCGTTATAAACACATGGGATTGACCGATATTTTCTAAAAACATTTCTAGAAATTGAATCGTTCCATTAGCCTCCATTAGATGAACTAATACAAAAAGGCAAATAAAGAAAAAAACAAGTTTAAAGTCTACACTTTTTAAATAATGGCTCAGAGAGGGGAGAATTTTATCTTTTTTGCGAGTTTGCACGGGATTGATTAACACAAATATTATTAACGCAATAAAAGCTGGTAGATAGAGGTCTGGTATAAATACTAATAATACAATAAACAACACCAGCGCACCAAGGTTGAGGTAAAATGTCTTATTATCTACTTGTTTTTTAAGATTCATGGTGATTTCTGTGCTCCCTTCATAAAATACGGAATGAAAATCTTTGTGTTCTATTTGAATTGATTCTTTTGCATTTGGATCAGATGGATCGGTAGCGAGTTCTTCGCAATTTGGACTCCATTTTACTTTTAAATATTTCTTTAATACAAATTGATCTAGTAGGAGTAGCGTAACACTTGTTGCAACTACAAAATAGACTGAGAAATTTTTGAGGAAAAAACCAATACTCAAATCCAGAGCATTAAAAATTAATATGTTTTGAGCAGATCCGAAAGGAGTTAAGGTCGCTGCCAAATTTATACATATTGTCATACCCAGTAAAAAAGGCGTTGGATTGATACTTAGGGTTAAGCATGCAATAACTATCACTGGTCCAAAAATAATTGCTATAGAAAGATCTTCTAATATAGTTGCAGTTAATGTGCTAACTATACAAATAAAATAAAACATAAGCCGTATTTTTTTTTTAAAAGTGATAACAATTCGTCTGGATACTTCGTGGAAAATTTTTTTCTCATTCAATATCTGCACAATAGTGAACATCGCAATTAAAAAGGCAATTACCTCCCAATCAATAGCCTCAACATAAAACCAAATAGTTGTGGGATCTAATGAAGGATCAGGAGAAGTTTCCAGAAGAAAAGCGGTTGCAATCCCTGCAATGATAATGAAAGCAAAAGCAAATAATAAGTAATCTAGCTTCTCTATAAATAGGACAATAATTAATCCGATAAAACATGAGAGGACAATGATTTGAAGAATAAGCATGATCTGTGTAATAACTCATTAAAAGAATAATAAAAATGTGGAGTTTTTTCAAAAAGTTCTCATTATTGCGTTTTACTTGCATTTAAAGAGTAAATGATGATTTGAATATTCAAATGAAAAAGACAAAAAAATTGAAGATTTTATCGCACCGGAAAATGTCTTAGTAGTTCAATTAGAAGATTTATCAAAGAACCGAAAACGATTAAAAAATCCATCGGATTCCTTCAAGTCACTCCTACCGAGGAATAAAAGAATAAAGCCTTTGCATTTATTCGACTTGTTTCATTACACACCAAAACTAAAAACGATAAGGAAAATCAAAGGTTTTTGTTTCAGTTATCTATACAATGATAATTTTTCTGGATATGTCGTTTAAGCCGTTTTAGTATATTTTCTGAACCTTTTTCCTTTATAAGCTTAAGTAATTTGTCAATGGTCACTGGTTTATTTCGATTTGCTGATTCGTATGCCATTAATACTGCCTCGATGGTTTTTTTAGCTTGTTGGGGGGTAAATTCGGGTTCAGTATCATTTAAAATACATTCTGCGAAATGTAGGTCCTCTGCACCCATAGATATTTTATAATATTGTGGAAAAGGGCCGTGTTCAATATCTGTGGGAATATGCCATCTATTTCGATTCGCTCCCATATCTGGATGATCCGAGAAAATTTGTAAAGGATATTCCAATGCATGGTTTTCAATGATCGTTCCTTTGGTTCCATAAATCTGTAACTCGTTGGAGGGGGGTGAAATTACGGTGAAGCTGACAGTGCATTGCATAATTGTCCCCGAGATATAACGATACATAACTAATGCACTATCTTCCGCTTTTGTATCCAATGAAGTGCACTGCTTCGTCACCCAGCAATTAGCCATTTCGATTTCATCGTTTAGAATCCAGTTGGTGGTAGCAATTCGGTGAACTCCCATATCTAAAAGAGCTCCCATATTACGAAGTTTTATGTCCCCCTTCCAACCTGGAGAAGTTAATCCCGGAATCTCGTTTACACCTTCGTAGGCTCGTATGAGAAATACGTTTCCTATTAATCCTTTGTGTACTGTATCAGCTATATACTTATGTGCGGGTAAAAAGCGGTGGTTTTCCGCAATCATGAATTTCACATCTGCTTTTTTAGTAGCAGCAATCATCTCATCGCATTCCTCTAAGGTAGGAGCCATTGGTTTTTCGCATAGTACATGTACTCCAGCCTCTGCTGCTTGTATAACCTTATCCCGATGTAAATGATGAGGAACATTTATCAATACTGCGTCGATATCACTGTTTAACATTGAATCAAGATCTGCAAAATGTTCACCTTTATACCGACGTGCTAATCGATGTGCTTTCTTCTCATTCAGATCATAAAACGCGGTAAACTTATACTTCGTTTGTCCAACTGCACCAAGACTGTGAAATGTGTCGAAAACAGTACCACATCCACAAACTCCATACTTCACATAACCCATACATCACTGATCTATATTCTCGAAATAAATGTTATTTGTGTGTTTAGTTTAAAATAGTGAATTAAGGCATACAGTGGACAATTATATTCTCATCATGATATGAGCGTATTATTCAAGTAATTAAATTGATCGTGAAAATGTGATACATACCTAACTAATTGTGAAACCTTCTTGATGTAAAATGCAGATACAAAATGAAATTGAAGATTTTTTACTTTCTAAAGAGATAGAAACGGGTTGCAGTCCTGCAACCATCCGTGCCTATCAACATGATCTTAAACTCTTCGATGAATCACTTAGATCGAATACTACAATCGAGAATATTAATCAGATCCATGTAAGAGCGTTTCTGAAAGTATTACGAGATAGAGAATACACGAAGGCGGCTATAGCACGAAAAATAGCGTGTCTAAAAAGTTTCTTCAATTTCTTAGAAGATTCAGAAATGATTGATAAGAATCCCATGAAAAAAATCAGTTCTCCCCGAATTAAACGAGAAGAACAACTCCCAAAATTTCTCAACTTAAGTGAGATGATATCCTTGCTAGGATTTGTCAAACAAGGTAATGGGATTCCATATACTATCAGAAAACGTGGATATATCATCATTCGATTATTATATTCCACAATGGCACGAGTCAGTGAGATTGCTAATGCACGAATTGGGGATATTGATTTTAATTCAGGTATTTTAAAACTTCGCGGAAAGGGAAACAAACAGAGAATCGTACCCATCGACCAGGAAACCTTGAATGCATTGACAGAATATCTAGCAGATCGAATTTCTTATTCGGATTCAGATCCCTTGTTAGTAAATAAATATAATAAACCACTTTCCGTACGAACAATCCAGAAAGACATCCAAGTGATTAAAGAGAAATTTGGTTTAACTGAAGATAAGAAATTAACACCCCATGTATTCCGTCACACTGGTGCGACACATTTACGTCAGAATGGTATGGACATCTCCGAATTACAAGATATTTTAGGACATAGTAGTCCAAACACTACCAGAATCTACGCCAAGAATGATATTTCTAAGATTCAAGAGGAATATAATTCAAAACACCCCTTAAATAATCTTTAACTGTATTAATCATTTATCTGACGATGAATTTTTTTCCATGGGGTCTAATTTATCTAAAACTTTGCCATTGTTTGAAATTGGTTTTCGAATCACTAGGCATTCGTCAAATTCCCCATAGCAATATTGGCATTCTCCAGTGTGCGATATAATTTTTCGCCACCATAATGGATTGTAATAACCGAGATATACGGTTGCTAAAAATCCGAAATAAAGTACAAAACCTGTGATTTTTATTGTATACAGGTGAAAATATCCAAACATAGTGAAATCAAATAACACTAATAAAAACAAAATTCCAGAAGCCCCAACCAGATCTAGTGCAATTTTCAACACATGGTCTTCGATATTTAAGGCATTTTTCACCTTATGAGGACGATAGATTAAGAAATATACGACAAAAACTAACATAATAGCCATAGGAATAAAGATTAGATTGCTTATTATTTCATTTGTCGGGAGAAGTAAAACTGGAATCAAACAGACGAGTTTTGCACCAAAAAAAATGATTTCAACCAATAAACTGGGTTTAGTTTTACACATTTCGCTTGCGATACGAATTAAGAGAAGTGGTAATAAAATAATTCCGATTACATACGCATCCTCTAAGATATGATCCCATATGTCATTAATCGTGAAGATTTCATGGAAACCATAGTCCAGCTCCACATAAGCTGAGACTAATTGAAATAATCCTAAAAAGAGTTGCATAGTTGATTTTTTGCGATGATACTTATTGAAAAACAACCCAGCTAGACCTAAATTCATAAGGATGAGAAATCCATCAATTGAAAGTATCAAAACATCTTGCCAGTGTAATTCGCGTAGTATGATGGCTACCATAAAATAATTCCCTAGCGTACCTAGAATAATTAAGTGCTATATACGTTGTTGATCATAATTTTTTTTATAATCATTTTAATATCACAAGCTTCGATATGGAACAACTACAATAAAGGGGTCGAGGAGATGATGAAAGAGAATATCGCTGTGCAGAGATAAATTATCATTTCTGTTGAATTAATATATTGAGTGCATTATAATTGGAAGGTTAAAAGATAAGAAGAAAAACTTATCTAAACAAAGCAATCTATAGAGCATTGTGTGCTAATGAATAAGTGGTTCAATCATTTGTTTTCAAACATTTACTCTTAGAACTTCAATGAGTGTAGAAGTTCACATCGATTACAATTGAGCTAGGCGATTTAGAGATAGATATTTTAGTGATTTTTCTGCCATTCGATCTTCAACTCGGGTTCGATTCTAATAGTGAATAATCAACTGTTCTACATATTGTTGGATATCTGTACGGTCGAATTGTTCGTTTAGGGCCATTCTATTGTTTCCAGATCTTGACAACTAGACAATTAGATAAAAATATTCATTGTTGTTTAATTTCTGCTTCCGAATTCAGCTTTTTGAGCTTAGAATCTAGTAGAAATGTAGAAATTAGACTATTTGAAGTTTGGAATACTGCTCAGGATTCCCGCCGTTTTCGATATACTCTGCATAATGCTTTAGACTTTTCAGCTTGATTTCGGTTTCTCTTCTTATTTCATCGCTGATATTACCATCTCGAGGAATTGCATAAAAAGTAACATTTGTGTCTCTACAATTGGCAGCAATACTAAATGTTTCTCCCGCTTCCATAATAAAAGGATTATTTTCATGAATGTGACTAATTTTTGCGAATGGAATTCTTTCTCCTGTGTGCACATTTTCCTCTCCGGTTAAAGTCTTCAATATGAAACCTTTTCCATTTTCTTCACTATGTAAAATCATGGGATTCCACAATGCGTAATGTTCATAATCTTTTAACACATTAAACAGTGTTTCAGCACAAGCAGATATCTTTTGAGTTTTTTCGATGCGTGTCATTAACAGTATTCTAGAATAAAATGAATATATATCTATCTATAAAATTAGAAAAATGGTTAAGAAATCTTTTAAAAAAAAAAAAAAATATAAAGATATTTTTAGTATCCACGTTTCTTCTTGCGCAGGAGGAGAAAAGCCACTAAGCCCCCAATTATTGCAACTAAACCCACTGCACCTACAGTGTAGTACCATGTCCATACGAAAGAACTAACACTAAAAGAGAGCGAAGGATAACCAAAATGACCCGCATATATCTGGACCGTCACTAATCCATCAGCATTATCAGGGGATATGTCAAATTCCATCAAAATATATTCAGTAATAAAACCTAATTCAGCAGAATATTGTTCCGTTCCAGTGAATGCTGCATAATAGCTCCCGTCCGTTCGTATTGTATAACTGGTCAAAGAGAGTGGAAAATACAAGTTGACACTCGTAACGGTGCCATAAGAAACATTCATGGTAATCTGAGACCAATCATATTGTCCATTACGTGCCGGTAATAATTTTACATACGCATAGTCAAGATCGGAGGCATTATAATTCAGTGTATGTCCATAATCTGTGAATTCTGTAAAGTTGATATCCGCTGAATGAGTTGCTGGAGGATCCCTCCCAAGTGTGTATTCCTGTTGGATCCAGATATCTTGTCGATAAACGGCGACAGAAAATATCATATCTGCAGTAAATTTTTCAGTTACACCCGTATTGGAACCGTTGTAATTATAAATTGCCATGTCTTCCGTCGAGAAGAACATCAACGCTTTTTGATAATTAAAGTTGTAATCCAATCCAAAACCTGCATCATTAATGGAAGGTCCATCTTGTGCATTATCCACTATAATCCCACTAGCCCACTCTGTTTCTCCCGATGTGTCATCATAATAGGGGTCTCCCAGAGGTCCTATGTCATACCCAAATTCAATATTCAAATCAAATCGGATCTTAACAAATTTTTTCAGTGTGAAGTCATTAACTGTTGGCACCGTCGCTGCTGAAGTGTTACAGTATATTCTTATCAGATATAAGGGCCTATCTCCCGTGTCAGGGACACCTGTCCCAGTGCTATTAGTGGTAGTTTGCACATAATTCCAGTTAGTTAAAGTATCAGGATCCCATGAAGTCGTACCACTCTGTTGAAGACTTCCCGATGCTGTTTTGGAACCATCAACGAAATCGTGTGTAGAGGGATTAAAATCTAACCATCCACCAGTTGATCGATATTGCCATACAAATGCATCCGTATCCGAAGCTGAACCCAATGCTACATTTACCCCTGAAAATTTATCATATGCTCCGATAATAAATGCATCTCCAGTAGTTGCTCCTGTAGTTTTAATGGGCAATGGTGATGTTCCTGTATAATCAACAAAACCTGGTGTACTTGCATCAAAAAGAAACTCGAGATCGGGATTTAAATTCACATTGAAGATATTGGGATTTTTATCCAAATTTAATGAAATATTGTAGCCATAATGACGGAATTCCTCATCTACATCCCAAATTAGAGCGTTCCCATGAGTAGCACCTAGTGGATCGGGCATATTATCCCATGCCGATAGAGTAATATCTTTAAATTGACTAGATATTAAATCGACATTGGGATTTTTTAGAACGTAGGTTGTTTTTTCAGCTTCTGTAAAAGTAGTGGTTAATCGCAAATACTCATTTCCACCGCTTCCAGAGTGTTCAAATCCAAATCTATATGTGCCTTTGCTAATTAAGATGTTCACCGAATAATTACCGGAAGAAACCAAGTGTGTATCGATATTTTCGTATATACCAATAGTTCTAACATGATTATCACAAATTTCTACAATATAGGGATCAGATTCAATGAGATCGGGAGAATTGGGTCCTACGGATTCAAATTGTAATGACAATACTCCCGGATTGCGAGTACGCACGAACTTTCCTACAGCTTGTTCTTGAAGAGTAACGATTACTAATTCAGAATCATCTAAATCGATCCTATCCGACTTTATTTCACTGAATTCTAGCGAAAATTTGGGTATATTTGATTCAGCGACTCCCGGAGATGCCCATGTAAAGTAATTCGGAGTATCTATAACGATATATATATTCGATCCCCCTAAAGGATTATAAATATTATTGTATCCCGTTGACAATCCAGTATGTGTGAAGGAATTTGCGGATTCATAGAAAATCCTACGATTAGATCCTCCAGGATCATTGAATTCAAAATCCAAAGAATACACATAATAATTTAGTAAATCAATATTCATTTCGTAAACATATTTTTGGTATTCTGGATTTAGGATTTCGGAAGATCCCGGAAGAACTCCATCATGGATAGTTGATCCGCTTCGGATTGTTTGCGATTTGAAGTACTCACAGCGCAAAGTGACGAAACTCGCTCCGGTAGTAAACGTCATCGTATATTTTCCTATCTCAAATGCAGCAAAGTAGAAATAACGACCTAAAGTTGATCCTCCTATGAACCGATTATTCGGAAGTTGCGTTTGAATTATATTTACATATTTACCAGAGGGGGATATAATGGTAGGCGTTAATGCTACATCATTATACCAAATCTGATGAATGCCAGTTCTTGTGGCAGTAATATCGACTTCCGGTATCAAACCACTATCCATTTGAATTTCAATCGAATCCCCCTCTCCCAATTTATATCTATCCACAACTAATGATACTTTATAATCCCCAAATTTGTCACTATTATTTGCTACATTAACGTAATAAGTAGCTTCATCACTCTTAAGACCATAACTGTTATAATAGGAAATATCGGTGCCCAATGTAACTGGATAATATAATTCCGCTTCGGGATCATCTGGAACGCTTGAGGATCCCCCAACCGGATTACCAACCCAATCTTGTAAGGTAAAAGTCCCGGGTTTATTTCCATGAATTTGTATCGAGGCGAACATAGAACTCTGAGGAGTAATAGCAACCTTCGAATAAGGATTTTCTGAAGATGTTGTTACTGTTGCGTCGTCATAACTATGGGATTTAGCACTTACCAAAACGGGCATGCATAATATGAACACAACAGCGATTAGAATTATTTTTGTGATATGTTTAGTTTTTAGTTTCATAAAATCAATCCTCATAAAGAGTTATAGGAGAAAAAACAGATCGCAATAAAAAACCTATGTATGGTTTAAATATTTAGCACTAATTCCTTTATCATCTCTATCATAACTATCTCATGATTCCTGAAAAAATTGGAAATCAGAATGTAACTATCATTAACAACAAAATTTATGATACTCTATGAGAATGATACTGCTATGAGAAAAAAACGGCTGGGTATAGAACACTATTATGATTCGGTAATTTATTCACCCTCATATGTAAAATTGAAAAAATTATTGCATGATTCCAATTATTTGTATTATAAAATCCCTATGAGAATCAAACGGTTAGAGTGGTTTTCTAAAATTTTACAGCATATTCCTCTACCTTTTAGTCCAACTACCTATTTTAAGTTGGAAGATTTTGATATTTATCCAATTGCCCAGTCACATTTGGATGCTGCGTGGTTATGGACAGTAAATGATACTAAAGTGAGAGCATATAAGACCTTTTATGCAGCACTTAAACATATTAATCAATATCCCTACTTCAGCGTTTCAATGACTAGCCCCCAATATTTCAATTGGATTAAACGGTATGATCCTGAAATGTGGGAGCGAGTGAAACAACAAGTTGCCCAAAATAAAATAGACACTGTTGGAGGCATGTGGGTCGAGCCAGCATTGCGATTGTGTTCGGGTGAGTCTTTAGTACGACAACGATTATATGGGCAGTTATTTTATTTGCGTAACTTTGGAAAAACTAGCAAGGTTGAATCATTATTAGATGTATTCGGATTTCCGTATTCATTACCCCAAATCCTAGTAAAATCAGGTGCGGAGTCATTTTGGACTACAAAACTCACATGGAATGATTATTCTCCATTCCCTTTTTCTAATTTCATGTGGAGGGGATTGGATGGAACCGAAATATTTTCTCATATGTTCAAGTTTCAAATTATGGCGATGATTGATTTTGGTTTATATCGTCGTATGGCACGAAAACCTAGAATAAAAGGTTTAGTGTTTAATTCTCATAACTCTCTCAAGGAAATGAATGACGCTTTATCCGATGAACATGTTCGGACCTTAGGATTGTTTTATGGAAAGGGAGATGGAGGAAAAGGACCGATTTTCACCGAAATCCAATACATGGAAAATCTTGCGAAATTTTATGGATTCAAGCATACGAATACTCACCGATATTTCGAGATATTAAAGGAGGATGTTGGTGACATAATCATAACTTGGGATGACGAATTATATTTGGAATATCATCGTGGATGTTTAACAACTCAAGCACGTGTTAAGAAAGGTAATCGATGTTCTGAGGAAGTGGTTATTGCCGCTGAATGTTTAAATACCACGATGTTGTTAACACCCCAATTAGACAAACATATCTATCCCAAAAAACTATTTGATGATTGTTGGCAAAAAATCCTTTTTAACCAATTTCATGATATTCTCCCCGGTTCTTCTATACCTGAAGTATATCTGCTAACTTGGAAGGAGCATGATTATGTAATAGAAAATATGCGATCCATGTTAAAGAACTGTTTATCACAAATTGAAACCGCGCTTCCTAGAATAAAGGGAGATATTATTATATATAATCCAGTTTCAGTGAAGAATGATGGGATAATTAAAGATAATAACGATGAATATTTCATAAAAAATATTGAACCTTTCTCTGTTCTTATTTTAAGTAAAGAAGAACTTCAGAAACGGAACGAAACCTATAAACACGAAATTTCTATAGAATCTGGAAAATCTTCAATAAACGTGGAAAATGAATATCTAACCATAGCAGTCTCAAAAAAGTCAGGAAATCTTATAGAATTGAACTTGAAACATCAACAAGCTATAACAAATTTTCTATATGGAGAAAGGAATGAAATTAAAGAAAGTACCGAAAAACTAGTAATGAAGGATAATACCATAAAAAAGCATCATTTACGGTTTAAGGGAGCTCGAATCCACGCATTTCGGGAATTTATGAAACGAGGACAAGCATATCCTGCGTGGAATATTGATAAATCCTACACAAAACATCCACTTGAGGTAAAGCTCGTAGAAGAACCGAAAGTGGAGAGTTTTCCAACTAAAGCTGAAGTCACTAGTAAATTTATGATCAAGCATTCTTACGTAGAGATAAAATATACGATACGAGCTCAATCAGATTTCGTAGATGTCGATTTTAGAATCGATTTCAATGATAACAAGACATTGCTGAAATATTTCATCCCTCTAAACCTACAGTCTGAGAATATCAGATGTGAAATTCCATATGGATCGGTTGTTCGAAATAGAAATCCGAAAACCGAAATGGAAAAGGGTAAATGGGAATTTGGAATGCAAAAATGGGTAGATATTAGTGATCTGGATGTGGGTTTGGCAATATTGAATGATTCAAAATACGGATTGTCTGCAAATATGAAAGGAATTTCCATCACATTGGTTCGTTCTCCCCATTATCCCAAAGATCCTTTCCACACGCGAGAAATTAAATTCAAACCAGAAGAACGACCGAATTATACCGATCTTGGATTCCATGAATTCCAATTGCGAATCGTTCCCCATAAAGGTAATTGGATTAATCACAGAATACCCCATAAAGCTTTGGCATTTAATAATCCAGTAATCTCTATAAGGACAAAAGTACTTTCTCAAGAAAATAATATTCCTTCTGAATCTCGCTTAAATGCTAATTCGTGTCAAACACAAGGATTAGAAGGTTATCAAGTTGTATTACCGAAAATTACCTCTGATCATCAAAACATAATTATATCTACCTTTAAACCCTCTGAGTGGATCAGTAAAGAAACCGAAGAATTCAAAGTAGACAAAAAATATTCAAATGAAGATTTTGACTTACCTGAATCTCCCAGTGATTGGATCTGGGATGGAAAAACCCTCATTATAAGAGCATTTGAATGCGGGGGTTCCCAGATTTCAAGTAGTCTTCGATTACATCACTTACCAGATTCTATAGAAATTACAGCTGAGGAAATAGATTTACTGGAATACAAAATAGGTAAAAAATTAGAAGTTATCCGGAATTCAGCAAATAATACTATAGTCATTCGGACAGAATTCACACCCTACGAGATTAAAACCATCCGTTTGATTATAGAATGATTAAAAATCTTGCAAAAAGAGATTGTGTTATTTTTTGTCAATTAAGTTTATGAATTCTAGTGAGATTCTTCTCACTTTATCCAAAGCTTCTGACTCTACTTTGTCCGCTGTATCACCAATTGTGTGATACCAGCGTTTAACCTCGGGTTTTTCGATATCCATCGCTTCTAAACTAGCTCCTTTAGAAAATCCACCTTGCACAATTGCAGACCCATCTGTAGCTCCAAAGGGTAGAACTCGACTTTCTAAAGGGATTCCGATGTTTTCCGCTGCCTGAATAACTTTTTCTACAATTTCGGGATCATATTGTACTCCCAATGTGACTTCTTTATTGATCACATGGAGATCATCAGATTTTGCGACACCATCAAAATTCAAGAAATAAAACGGTTTTTTCTTAAGTTCGTCCTTATGGCCTTTTACCCAACGTTTTGCACCCCGAAGACCTGCTTCTTCGGAACCGAATGCACAAAAAAGTATTTTGGTATTTTTAGGTACAAGATCTTTATTAAGAGTGAGAGATTCTGCAATTCCTTGCATTATGGCAATTCCACTTAAATTATCGTTAGCCCCCATAACCGTCCATTTTGTTTTGAAGAAAAATAGCAAAGAGGTCATAGGAACGGTGATAATAGCCACACCTATTCCAAAGTAGGAAAAAATTGTTCCAGGAACATTAAAAACCCAACTAGATATGAAAAAAGCAAGTGAAAGCAATATGTATATAACCAGTAATATAGGCAATCCGACTAGAAAATAATTGAACGTTCTCGGCATATATAGATTAAAATTAAACTGATAGGCAGAATCTAGATGCGCAGAAAACATCAAAGTCTGCTTCCAGTCATCCCTTGGATTAATCTCACCTATTACATTCACACTGGTCTCTTTAGGATAAAAAAAATCCACGAACTCCGCATATCGTAGAAATTGCATGTAGAAAATGAACATTGCTAAAATCGCTGTGATTGCTGAAATTATGGGATAAATCCAGAAAAAAGGCAATCCAATAAGGAATAATAATGGAGAAAATATCGTAAAACTTAGAAATGCGCGTGGAGCAAGTTTAAACTCTTCTTTAGTTACATCATCACAATATTTAGTAAATTCATCTTTCACAATTTCTGCAGCTTTATGTTCAGCAGCACTTCCTGCCTCTCGTGGACCCACTTCTTCACAAATCTTCACGAGAAATTTATGCATGGTATTTTGACGAAATCCTTCTGGAATCTTGTTATCCTTCCATACTCTTCGAGACAGTTCCTTATTTTTCACCATATATCCAGATCTGAGATTATTCTTTAAAAATCTAGTACAAAATGGAATAATGATTTTAGATTATGGAAGAAGAGGCATTATGAATAATTCGAAAATCAGAGTAATAACTGCCGCAATCCCAGCGGTAATTAACACAGCCCCAACCGGATTAAATTCCTTTTTAGACATGATAATTATCATATTATTCTCCAAAAAATATAAAAAATTATGGGTAACTTGTTCAAAAAAACTTCAATATAGATCCTTGTGATTGAGCTGGAGGAGGAATGTTCAGAATCGATGATAGAGTAGGAGCAATATGTATCAATTCCGTTAACCCCTCAAGTTTCAATCCGTGTTCAACACTGGGACCTTTGAATATTATCGGAACACTATTGGAAAATGGTCCAAATCGCTTAGTTGGTAAATAATACGCATGTGCACCAAAAATATGATCCGAATTATAACAAAGAGGTTTATCAATGAGATTGGTTCTAGCAGCATTCATAACTGCCAGATCATCATCGAATATATTATAAGGAGGATTGAGGAAATATACCACATCACCAATTCGTTTCCCATTCTGATGCAATTCTGGATGATCTTCTTTGCGCATCACCAAGTCAATAATCGGATTGTTATTTTCCGGGTCCTTTATGTCCTGTAACACGTCTATCACATGGTCCCTTATAGATTCATAATCTTTTTGATCTACTATTCCTTGGGGATCTCTACCCTTAAGATTAATCCAGATATAAGTGGGTTCACAATAAGGAAATACCTGAGATTTTGTCCAATCAATTTGATAATAATTCCCATTTTTCCTATAAGCCATTAATCCAGCCTCTACTAGCGGTTTAACGATGTTCGCAATCCTCCAGCACGGAATAGCCCCATGATCCGAAATATACACAACTGTAGTATTTTCATCCACCACACTATCAATCAAAATACCTACCATATCATCAACAATTGAATAGGCTGTTTGAACGTGATTAATCGCCATTTCAGCGGTTTTCTCATCATATTGGGGGTATTCAGGATGCAAGTGACCAAGCGTATTGTGATTTATGGTATCTAGGTGATGAACATGAAAATAACATAATTCCCATTTTAATTGTTTTCTTGCAAAATAAATGGCATTGGCTATAGCTTGGGTTTCTTTACGAGCGAATTCTAGGACTTCGGTCATTTTCCCCTCAAATGTATATCCTACATTAGATTTCGTAGGATTTTCTTCGGGAAATTTTATATTTTTCAAAAGTTTTTCCGCAAAATCAGTTGAACTAGTCCATCCATGGGTATTGTATAGCGGAGAAATGATTAACTCAACTTTAGAACCATCTTGTGCTATTTCGCGTAAATAAAACCGGAATATTACAGGTAAATCCCGCCCTCGATATTGACTAAAACTATTGAACCACTCACTCCACTGTCCTTGTTGCATAGTGAATTTATGGTTACTATATCCATAATGCAGAGATTTTTTTTGTTTTATTTCAAATTTAATGGCTGTATTATTAGAAATATGGAGGGTGAAAGTGTTATTTCTGATGATAAGTTTTTTTTTTTTCGAGTTTGTAGAAAAAATTAGTGTCTTTTGTGATCGTATAATTGGAGGAAGAATAGTGGGAATCGGCCAGGAAAAAGCACTCATAATTCCAAATTTAAGATTTGCTAACCATCCAGCAGGATAATTAATGATAAATGAAGGAATTTGATGTCGATCGGCAGTTTCCCAGATATATTCTGCTGTAGTGAATTTCTTCAATTGGGAACGAGATCTTTGTGTGGCACCATAATCCAGCTCTTCCCCAGGAATATGGGTATAAAAACTGGTTGCCCCATGAACGGAAGTTGTAGCCCCTGTGGCGATTGTAGTCCAGTTCGTTGGTGTATCGCAAGGTACGCAAGAAAGCCCCTCTGCATAAACACCAGATTCTATTAGATTTTTTATATTAGGTAAAAGTCCCTCATCGACAAATTTATCCAACAGATAGGGAATAGACTGATCGACACCGATTAATAGTACCTTGTTTCTATTCATCTGAACCATCTCATTATAGGGAAGATTTAATAAAACCCCCATCAACAGGTATAACTTGTCCCGTAATATACGTATTTCTTCCCGATACTAAAAATGTGACGAAGGAACCGATTTCTTCTGGTTCTCCAAACCTACCAATTGGTATTTGGGAAGTTCGCGATTGAGTAATCTGTTCCTTCGTTTTTCCTTCTACCTTTGCCCATCCTTGAATAACCTGTTGAAGACGTTCAGTGTTTATGGTACCTGGCATAACCACGTTTATTAAAATATTATCTCGACCCACTTCGTTAGCAAGAGTTTTTAGATATCCTACTACCGCAAGTCGTGTGGAATTTGATAGGACTAAATTTGGTAATGGTTGTTTTGCAGATACCGAGGTGATCGCTACAACGCGACCGTAGGTTTTTTGCTGCATTAGTGGAATGAATGCTTTAGTTAACCGTACTACAGAGAGAAAATTTGTATTTAGGGCATTTTGCCATTGTTCTTCCGTCATTTCCAAAGATGATCCGGTTGGGGGACCCCCTGCATTTATAACTAAACCATCCAGTTTTTCGTATTTGCTAATAACGGTATTTTTCAGTTTTTCAATGTCCTTCAGATTAGAGACATCCGAAACAATCCAATCAGGCTTTAATCCAGTGTCTAAAACAATTCTTTCAGCTGCATTTTTCAGATTTTTTTCCGATCGAGAGGAGAGAATTACGTGTGCTCCTTCCTCAGCGAGAATTTTTGCGCACGCATATCCAAGTCCTTTACTTGATCCAGTGATAAGAATTATTTTATCTTGGAATATGAGATCCATACTTGGAGATATGGACCGATAATTTTAAATATACGACTTGTGTCAAGTGTACTTGACATATCAAGTTTACTTGACAAATGTTGGAATCAAAAAATAGGAATAGAAAATGTCAGAAAAAAACCAAGAAAATGAATATATAGGTGACATACAGCGGGATTATGTCCGAAAAGAAGTTCTGAAATCTCTAATAATCTCGATGCTCATCTGTGGAGGATTGTTTGGGTTTGTTTTTACTCCTTTGTATTTTGAAGGGGCTCCTTCTTGGGCATTTAATACCCTTTATCTTAGCCTGGCAGCAATATTTTTTCTGTTAAACCTCATTGTGTATGTCTATGAGATCGCTTTTTGGAAATCATTTACCTATCGAATTAGTACTCAGTATATTCGCATCAATAGCGGTGTCTTTACGAAGTCGAAAACAACCATCCCTTTTAGTCGAATTCAAAATATAAATATTGCACAAGGTGTGTTTGACCGAATCTTTGGACTACACACCGTGAAAATCGAGACAGCGGGAAAAAGTGCAGGTCAGCAGCAAGGCGGACCCATTAAACCTGAGGGATATATACCGGGTGTTAGAGATCCTACTCGAATAACAGAAATAATAGATCAGTTGGTGGATAAATACACACAAAAAAAAATGGATGCGGGGATAGGGGATTACATTTTCGAAGACACTAACCTTGCTTTTGATGAATTTATTGCATATATCCTATCAAAAATGCTGGAGGGGCATCAATTGAAAACTCGTGTAAAAGAATTAAGAGAAAAACAAGTATTATCACAAGCACAACTCGCAGAAGAAATTGGAGTAAGTCGTCAAACTATTAATTATCTAGAACGAGGAAAATATGTCCCTTCATTGACTCTAGCGATGAAGATAGCGAAATTCTTCAAAATACCGGTTGAGAAAATTTTTGAATTGGAAGAACAAGACGAATAATCATAATTTTTACTTTCTTTTTTCATCTAACACGTATTCTAGAATTTCTCGAATAGGTATCAACTCATGCACCACAAGATATTCTTTTGGTTTCTCCTCACCTGAAGTTCTCATTCGTGTTTGTTCCATCTCATAGATGTAATCCCGTTCAAAAATGAGAAATCTATTTCGATAATCTATATATTCTTCTTTAGTTAAAAAAATGATACGGGGAATACAGGTATTATAACGATATTTTTCCTCGACAAATTCTTCTGTTATATCTTTTTGGGTGATATTATCATAGAAATCGCTGATATACATCAAGATTTGCTGGTTTGTTTCTTGAATATAGGTAAATAATCGCAAATTAATTAGGAATTCTTCATGTAAATGTTCTATAAACTCATGTGGACTAACTTGCTTAAGATCTTCATAGGTTCTTCCTCTATATCCTCGTTTTTTCCTAGCAGAATAAATTTTTTGTTTGATAGAGCCACGATAATGTTGCTGTCGTACATCGATGAGTCCAATTTTGATAAGTTCTTTTATGTGTTTAGAAATAGTCGATTTTGCTTTTCCCATCTTAGCAGATAATTCAGTTAGAGTAAGTTCTGGAAAAATCAATAACATCATTAATATTCTTACTTTTAAACCAGAGTCTAGAATTTTTGCATGCTTTTCTGAATCTAATCTAATTTGGTTTTCTAATGAGTTTTTAGAATTATTACTACCTATATCCAATTTTATCCCGATCTTTTGTATACTAATTTATCTATTTAACTTATTCTATTTTGTTTTTTCGATATATTAAACGAACATTTAACACTCTGAAACTAAACGTCCATTTTCCATAGGAACATTGGACAATCTTTTTAAACTTAATGAGCGAAAATCAAGTAGCAAAAAAAATTTGCTCATAGTTTTCAAAAGATGATTGATATGAATAAAACTAAAAAAGCTGGAATTGCGTTTGGAGTTTTGTTTCTTATTACAGTTGCTGGAATAGTATTAGCTTCTGGTTTTCAAAGCTCTTGGGGAAGTGTAGACGTCTCCATAGTGAAGATAAATACTCCAAATGGATATACTCTTACAGGGAAATTATATGTCCCTGAGGGAGTGGATAGTTCCAACCCTGCTCCAGGTGTTCTTGCTATTCATGGATATAACAATGATAAGGATGTGCAAAGACCTCATTCGATTGAATTATCTAAGAGGGGCATAGTTGTGTTAGCCATTGATGTTCTAAATCATGGTGACTCTGATTATGCAAATACTTCAACGGGTTCTGGAAATTCTGCAATACCCTATGAGGCAATGGATTATCTAAAATCCTTGGATTTTGTGGATTCCTCAAAAATAGCTTGCACTGGTCATAGCATGGGTGCATACTATACACTTTACATTGCACTAGCAAACCCTGATTTGGAAGCAATAGCTCCGATTGCCTTTGCTCCGATAACTTCATTTTATCCAACATTGAGGGCATTCAATCCGGACCTTGATATTCTACAAGTATCAAGTTGGGGTGAAGAATTCGGAAGAGCATACAATGAGACCATTGAGGCATTTATGGAAAGATGTTTGAATTCGATTGCTGCCTTTACTGGGGAAACTGCTCAATGGGATTACACATACGGGAATTTTACTGATGGTGCAACAAGATTTGAGTTATTGAAGAAAACTCATCCGGGACAGACCCATAGTCGAAAGTCAACAGCTGCGATAACTGCGTTCTTCTTGCAATCTCTGATGGATTATACAGAAGAAGATGCATTCGCTTCTGCAAACAAGAATAATATGGTATACTGGCTTGCTGATCTTTTCGGAGTTGTAGCCATGGCAGGATTGTTATTCTCTATTATCCCACTCGCAATACTTTTAATGCAAACGCATCTTTTTGGTGAAGTATCACAACCTATGCCTAAATACAAAGAAACCTACGCCCCAAAATTATGGGTTTGGTGGGTGTTTGGGATCGTTAATGCCACAATTGGTACTCTGACCTATATATTCAATACAGAATACTCAAATGATGGACCCAGAAATGGTGATTGGGTGTTTGACGGCACAATGATTAAAAATTTCGCTCCTAATATCTGGCGAAGTGGAATAGCTAATGATTTCCTCTCTTTCTTTGTAGTAAATGCAGGAGTGATGATTTTAATTGTCCTATTTTGGTATTTTGTAATATACCGTAAGAAACGCGTAGGATTTTACGATTTAGGTGCAAACTATAGTATGCCAACGGACGAGTTTGAAGGTGAGAAACCTCATGGATGGCGAATTTTTGGAAAAACGATATTCTTAGCATTCATATTGTTCAGTTATATGTATGTAATTACTGCTGTTGCGCAACACTTAGGTAATGTAGAAATTCGAGGTCCATGGTCTGCCTTTAAGGTGATGACCCCCGAACGGGCTGTAACATTTTGGTACTATTTCCCCGGTGTTTTGTTATTCTGGATCTTCAACGCAGGAATTTGGATGTTCGGAATGATGCGACAAAAGGAATTAAAAACCGAAGCAGGAACTATTATCGTTTGGTGGCTCAAAATTTGCGTCGTTATGTTAACCGGTTTAGTGTTATTGAACGTGATCTCCTACGTACCGATGTATTTAGGCTTGACCGGTCCGTACTTGAACAAGTTATCCTTCGCACCCATGAACTTATTGCAATTGTGGTCATTTATTCCATACGCAGCAGGTTTTTACCTAGTAGCAATATTTTTCTTCCGAAAAACTGGGAAAATCTGGCTAGGAACATTGATGTGCTCTGCAATAACAACCTGGATGATGGTAACCGGTTATATAATGTGGTAATCTAAAATTATTTTTTTTTCTTTTTTTTGCAATTAATACCTATCAATCAGAGTTTAAGTAAATTTCATCTCTCAATGACATAATGTGTAAAATTAAAATCTTTAGAATTCATAACTGATTGTTTTAGAAGTTTATTCATGGAGATGGATTTATGTCTATGTATTTACTACAAACCTAGCAATTTATTCCGCTAGGTGCAGTAATGAACTATATAGGATCAACATTCTGCAGTAAAATCGGTCGAATCTGGTCAGGTACCATACTCTTAGCAGTTCATAAAACATGGGTAATAGTTACTGGAACGGTCATTGACCTGTTTATTTTATAAAATTTAATTTTATTCTTTTTTCTATTTCTCAAAATTTTCGTTCATATCTTTTGAAAAAAAAAATGAGAAATTTCAGATTTTAAACTTATAGGAACTGAAATAATTGAGATTAATATATGTACATTCAATAAATCGAACGTAGGAAGTTACAAATTGATCATTAGTCGGGGGAATATAATGTATTCCTACGACAAATTTTGGTTGAATGGTGTTGATTGCATTAACAACCTCCATCTCATACATTGTTTGACAACCGGGACCTAATGGAAGTAAAGCAACATCAATCAATCCCTTAATTTGCTCATATTCAGGTATATTCTTAGAATCCCCTGCATGAAAAAAGGTACAATCCCCGCAATCAATAATAAAGCTTGTCCAATTTTCTTCCTTGGGGTGACTAGCAGGATATTCTCCCACTGGAAGGGTGTACATATAAAAAGCTGTTATGATAATGTGTCCTACCACGATTTGCTCTTCTGGTAGTATCGCATGCCCATCAAATAGGTCTATCGCATCCAACATGGTTGCGGGAAAGACGTTCATCGTTGTATCTTTCTGTATCTTGTTTATTGATGCAATTTGATAATGATCAGCATGGGGGTGTGTTATTAACACCGCATCAGCTGGTGTATTTTCATATTCAGTTGGTAAATTGATCGGATCTACATAAATCCGAACCCCTTTAGATTCAATCATTACACCTGCATTATCTATTAAGGTAAAATGTACGGAATTTATATCTGAAATTACAATTGCAGTAGGTATGGTCACAAAAAGCACTCCAAATACAATACCGAAAAGAAGTAAGAATTTTTGTTTTGCCATTTATGTTCAAAAATAGTTACTCAAGTAACACTTTTATATATTTCGTTCCATTTGTGTTGGTGCGTTGCCTAAAGTTATAATTTAAAATAGGATAGGTAGAAATTGTTTACATGAAATATCTTTAATTTATCTTATTTCAAATTTATTAGTACGATGAAAAAACGTTTCATTATTGCGATAATAATTGCCAGTACTAGTATAATTGGTTTATTTACTGGAGGATTTCTCTTGTATTCTTGCCGATATTGTTCATTATGCAAAACCGAATTCTCCTCCCCAGCTTATGAATTACCAATGGGTTCTCATCATAATCCAACTTTGGATAACGTTAGCATAGTGAATCAGACTATCTTAAATGGACTTGAAACAGCTTTATGGGCATTCACACGACTTCGGCGTGCGGATGGATTTCCCTTAGGGAGTCTTGCAGATGGAAGTAAAATGTGGAGTGATAGAGGTCCAAGATGTCCCCTCCTACCTCGAGAATTCTCGATACAAGAAGGTACACCTCTCGTTGGTGGTATATATCTTGAGATGTATCAGATTGAACCAAATCCAATTTATTTAAGTGTTGCAAAAGATGTCGGAGATGCATTGCTGGCGGTTCAAGATAAAGAAGGAGGATTTTATTATGATGGACGAAGACGAGGAGATGGAACAGGTTATGATCCTCACCCACACAATATTCGAAAAAGCACCATTCTCGATGATAACGTCATGCAATCGTGCATGAGTTATTTACTTGATCTATACAATATTACTGGAGATCTAAAATATCTAATAGGATTTGAGAAAGCAGTTATGTGTCTAAATTCCATTGAATTGCAACACGGTGCATGGAAACAGCGATCTAATTTTCCGATTGATGCTTATCAATCTCAAGCAACACTCAATGATAATGCTTTGCATGACGTGGTAATGGTATTATTAAAAGCTCACAATATGTTTCCCGCAAATCCAACATATTTGCAAGCTGCAATTCGTGCAGGAGAGTTTCTTTTTAGTACACAAGGAAATGGGGGTTCAGCATTTCAAAAAGGGTGGGCTCAACAATATGATGTAAACTTGCAACCATGTTGGGCACGTGATTTTGAGCCACCGGCTATTTGTAGTATGCAAACAGCTTCGTCAATTCGAATACTCATGGAACTTTACTTAACAACCAATGATACAAAATGGTTAACTCCCATTCCAGATGCGATTACTTGGTTAAATTCCAGTGAAACCAAATTAGGTGAGAATACGTGGGCAAGACTTTATGAACTTGAAACCAATATCCCTATCTACGGAATAGAAAAAGGAAAACAGAAAAATCCACAGTATGTGTATGATCCTACCGAAGCACGTTCTGGATATTCATGGCAGGGTTCATTTTTAATACCCAGTACGATGAATAATTATCAGAAACTTGTTGATTTGTCATTTTCTGCATCAAGTTACAAGGAATGGCGGTCGGAAATACCTGATCTAGAATCTCAAGAAAATCTAGCATACTCATACATAAAGGTACTAAGTTCGGAAGGGTTTTGGATTACAGAAGGTGTATGGACCGATGAACTTGAAATTATTAGCAGAATTTTTGCGCAGAATTGTCAAGAAATCTTATTATACCTAAATTTAACCCTTAATAGCTAAAATGAGTCATTTTCGACGAGATATCTCTATACTTTTTTACTTAGTAAAGCATCTACAAATTTAGGTAAGGTTTGTTCACTCGGTCCACGCATAAAATAATCACAAATCGGTGTTAATGGAGTGCGGGTTACATTAAACTCTATGAGCGTAGTCCCTTGCTGTTTAGCGATATGTGGAAAGTTTGCAACGGGATATACCGTCCCTGAGGTACCGATTACCAACATAATAGTGGATCGCTCTATCCAATTCATTGCCTTTTGAAGGTGTTTTGGATTGATAGACTCGCCAAACCATACTACATCTGGTCTAAGTAATGCATCCTTGCAATAAGGACAGTAAAGAAGACTATCATCAGCCACAGCGTATTCATGGCTGTCCCATCTTTGAATATGATCGCATTTAGTACAATGTGCATACCGTATACGTCCATGAATTTCTACAATATGCTCAGAAGAATTCCCAAAATTAATTAAACCGTCCACATTTTGGGTGATTATGCCTAAACTTAATCCCATTTTTTCTAATTTTACCAATGCATCATGTCCAGGATTCGGTTTGGCAGTTAGAAGAGCTTGCATACGCCACTTATACCAATTCCATACTAAATTTGGGTCTTTTTTGAAAGCTTGAGGAGTTGCTAAATCCAGTGCACTATAGGTTTTCCATAATCCATCCTTTCCACGGAATGTGGGCATTCCACTAGCTTTTGATAAGCCCGAACCAACTACTGAAACAATATGAATATCCTCTAAATCCAGTTGTTGGACAATATCCGCTGCCTTCATGTATGAAAATTATTTTGCTTATCTCATAAATTAATCTGGTTATTTTGAAATTTAGTTTGAATCTTTTCACTCCTAAATTCCTATTTAGTGAATTCAGTAAATATAAGTGGGTGATATTAGAGAAAACCCAGAGGAGTAAAGAAGATTTTCGTAATTTCTTAACCATACTTAAGGAAAAAATCCAAGTAATACATTTTCGTTCTTATAAGGACTATTAAAGAAATCACAAGATAGCACACCAGATCCAAAAGATCTTGTTTATATAGCATGTGCTATGGCTATAAAAGGGTATATATGGTCAAATGATCGAGTTTTAAAGGAAGAACAGGATGAGGTAAGAGTAATTACCACTTCAAAATGGATTGAATTTCTTTCTGGAAAAACTTAATTTTCATTAGCTTACAATCAACCACTGTTTACGAATTTCCTTATAATGATCTCATAAACTATATTATGCTAAGATGTTCGTGAAACGTGAATTTCATGCAGAGATGTAATATTGGTATATATTTACCAAGAACATCCGGATCTTTCATTCTATGATTTATTTTCCCATATAACTTGTGTAATGAAATTAAACGCTTGTTCCACATTAATTCGTGATTGGTGCTAATTTCAAAATACACAACGCATCCTTGAGACTGGGCAATATTGAGAGCTTTCTGCTTGTGTACTTCAACTAATAAAATGATATCTCATTACGTCTAAAAACGATCTACGTTATTAAATCTTTTAAATTTTAAAGTGATCACGTATGCGCGTTAAGAATGTCTACCCATTTATATTTATCCTGATGTAAAATGCTTTTTTATTAAATAAATTAGATGATTTTATAATCTCAAGAAAAATATCATGATTATGAGCAAACTCAAAAAAGATATGTCACCAGAACAACGTCATAATTTACTGAAAGTATTGAAAGCCCGTTTTGAGAAAAATATGAATCGTCATAAAGGTATTGAATGGTCTGAAGTACAAACAAGATTGGAAGCTAATGCAGATAAACTATGGTCACTCTATGAAATGGAACGAACTGGCGGTGAACCGGATGTCACTGGTCATGATATAAATTCGGATGAATACATTTTTTATGATTGTTCACCGGAAAGTCCTAAAGGTCGCAGAAATGTTAGTTACGACCGAGAAGGACAGGAGTCAAGGAAATCACATAAACCAGAAAATAACGCGATAGATATGGCAACTGCCATGGGTATTGAGCTTTTAACCGAGGATCAATATCGAGAGTTGCAGAAACTTGGAAATTTTGACATAAAGACGTCGAGTTGGGTGAAAACTCCATCTGATATTAGAAAACTCGGTGGTGCACTTTTTTGTGATCGCCGCTACGACCATGTATTCGTGTATCACAACAGTGCACCTTCGTATTATGGCGTTAGAGGATTTCGTGGATTGTTACGGGTATAAATTATTACCTTAAATTTTGTGAAGCAAACGAATTGCTGCTGAAAAAGGATAAACTATTCCAAAGTTCTAAATGAATCTACAACTTCAGTTTCTATTAATGGATCTATATTCTCTTGATGTTCATGAATTTCTTTCAGTAACGCTAATAGCTCTCCCCTCATAATGTTGATTTGTCCATTATTCGAATTCATGATTGAATGCAATCGTTCTCTCATTTCTAAATTCGATTTACAGCGTTTTTTTAGATGTTGTTATTCCAAATTTAAATTTGAGGTATTTAACATCTCAATTTTCGGTAGAATTTCGTCCAATTGGGCATTGGCATCTTTGAAATTGATTCGATCAATAACTGATTTAATGAAATTCAATTTTTTAGTCAAGACTGGATCTAAACGAAAATGTCGAATCTTTTTAACTAAAACCCAAGAGCACATTCCTAAAATCCCAATATAAGTAATTCCTAACAAAATATACTCATAATCATATATCTAGAAATAAAAAAATAGAAATTAAAGTTACAAATTTATGAGAGTTTAATATCTATAGCTTCTGCTAATGGATCTTTAATTTTGACGGAAAACTTCAATAATCCATTTGAACAGTTAGCTTCGATCGAATCCGGTTCCACCTCGTACGAAAAATAACGTGTTAAGGTGTAAATCACTTCATTATTATCCATTTCTCTGGTTGCCTCTAAATGCATCAAATCGGGTAAGATTTTCAAGGATACTTTTTCTTTTTGTACTCCAGGAAGATGAATTTCGAAATTCATGATGTTCTTTTTACGATCTAGTTCACTGTAGTATTTGGGAGTTATGCGGAAGAGGCGTTTTTGTTCTTTTTCTTTATCCATTAAGTGAGTGTCTTCTGATTTTGACATATGATTAACCTCCTTTGAATATATTTAAAATAGTATTTCTTTAGCTCCGTCTAGAGGATCCTTAATGTGAGCTGTAACCTTCAGCAACCCATTATTATAGGATGCGGTAGTTTTATCGGGTACTATTTCAACACCCCATGAGTGGTTTGCGGTATATTCGATCTCATCGCGGATTGCATTAACATAAAACCAATTGGGTAAGGCTTTCAATGAAATGTTGTCTTTACTTACTCCAGGTAAACAAATCTCCACTTCTACGGTGCGATCGGCGTAATCCACATAGGTTGAGATGTCGGGATATGCGCGATATTTTATTTTACTTTCTTTTTTTTCAGTTACTTCAGATTTATCTTCTTTTTTTTCAATCATAGCCATTTTTTTCTACCTCCTATTGTATTGGTACTTCATATGCCTCCAGAAGAGGATCATGAATTTTCAGTTCTGCTCGCAATAAGCCTTCTTTATATTCTGCTTTTGAGTTATTCGGCTCGATGTCTACATCTAATCCCAAATCTAAATCATAGAGATATTGTTCCCTACGAGCACGGAGTAAGAATCGATCTTGAAGAGCTTTCATTTCGATATCTTTTTTATCGACGCCTGGAAGAACCACACGAACGATAATTTTGTCTTCTTCCATCCACGCAGTAAATCTGGGAGTGATTTTAGTCAAATTCTCTACTTCATTAACTTGCTTATTTACTAATTCGGTTTTTTCTTTTTCGGTTTCTGACATTGGTATCACTTTTTCCTGTGTTTTATTAGTTAACTTTTAGTTGATAAATAACTGTTAAGAAAAATAGAGTAAAAAACATATTTAAAGATTACGATGTTAGTTAACTAAATGTTTCCTACTAAATCTTATTATTTAAAAGGTGGAAATCTAAAAACAAGATTTTTTGATAACAATACTTTCAATTGTGATTTTATTGCGTATCGGCTGTCCTATAAGTTAATCTACATTCTATAATCCATCAAATGATATATTTGTCTTTCAATATTCCTTTAGCATCTTCTTTTGATTCCATCAAATTTTGAATTCTCTTTTATTTACGTCTGAGAAAAAAAATTATAAAATTGATTCAGAATTTAGGATAACTTTGGCTCAGGTTCGGTAGATTTTTTGGATTCCATTTTTGATTCTTGAGTGCTTTTCACAATCCTCACAATAGTGATTATTCCAAACAAGAAAGTTAATCCTCCTCCTATAAGCCCGATGATAAATGATATTATCATCATTGCAAGACCTAAGCTCACAAAAATAATAAGTAATCCAATATCATCCACTTCTGAAGCACCACTGCGAATTAGGAAATATATTCGAAATGCTATATAGGTAATAAAACCAAATATCAAAGTAAATATCCCAGTACCTATCCCGTATTTTTTCATATTTATTTTTTCACCAAATTACATACAGTTGGATGAGTTTAAGTAATTTATGATACCATTTTCCACTCTTGGTGGAATGGTTTAAGACGTGATTTTTTGTCGTAGGACTCCCCTAATTACAAACATGGTAGCAAATGCATCACTATTTAAGATAAAATCCAACAATGCGAACGGAGATACAACATAACAAAAAGTTATTCGGTAAAAACTAAAAAATACTATGTGTCGATTTATCCTTTCTTCAGTTGATTACCTTAACTTTACGAGCCGCGGGTACTAATTCTTGCATCCTATACCTATTGGGACCGTAAATTATTGGTTTTATGGCACTTCGACCCATTTTTGCACCGGTTATTAATACCATCAATTGCACAAGAAACCAATCAAGGGATAATTTATAATCATAATGTTCCCAAATTCGCAACACAACTTCCCAAAATGCCCAAATAAATAGTACAAAAATGATACACTGCCATACATTCCAGGTGATTATCCCCGGAGAGGAACTATAATCGACGGACTCCCCCCAGAACCGTGCAAATACGGTGTAAATACGATCTTCTACTCCCGTATTAATAGAAAATGCTGTTAACGAAAATAACGAATATCTACGCCAGAATGTAGTACGGCGAGCAGCCCGAACACGTTTCAGTTCATTTCGAGGATAATCTTGAGTTCGAATAAACAGAACGAATAGAAATTGCATTGTACTCATGCTTACAATGGTTAGAGGAATCGGTACTGTCTCTTCTGCAAAACTAGAAAACCAATTTGGATCGATCAACAGCCACCAAATTACAAATCCCATCATACAATAGATGAAAAATGATAATGTAAATCGGAAAATCTTCTTAATTTCCCATTTATGATGAAGCATAGTTGCATACATACAACCCATTAGACCGTATCCCAATCCAGGTAATAATCGAAATCTTCCCCGAATGAATTTTGTTATCAGAAGCTTAGGGATATATAAATTTCTCGCTTCTAACCACACGATCGCGGATTCTCCAAGTTTAATTAGTGTAGGAGTTAAGGCAAACAACATTGTTAAAAGGACACCAAACACAATAAGAAGTTGCATTGGTTTTTTTACTCGAATGAGTTTATATACTATCCATATTAACAGAGGAATAATTACACCCATCCACGCAACAGCATCCAAAATGTCGGCGCTATAACTCACAGAAAGTCTCGGAAATATTGTTTCTCCATCAGTAAAAAATCGAATTCGAAATAATGCATGACCTATTTTGTTTAAGAGAAGTATCAACGCACCGGTAAGGAACTTATTAAGCAAATATTTTGGAAATTTTTTTGGATCGGTATCTATTAAATGCATGGTTTGCATTGCGACAGTACAAGCAAAAGCGAAACCAAACATAAAACCCCAAATGGCCATTACGCCGATTGGTAACCCAAAAATCAACAGAACGATCTTCCTCCACCCTACCGTTCGTTCAATGGTAGGAATGAATAATCCGGCGTCAAAATGAGTAATTTGCTGGACGAACGCATGGATTAAGAACATAAACCACACTCCCCAGCCTTTATATACATCTATCCCAATATAACGAGATTTTATCGGTTTTTGTAATGTTTGATAGGTCATTAGATTTGGTAGTTCCTTGTAAATTCCAAATTAAAATTAGATTACCGTCATAAAATAAAAAGTAACCTTATTATATTATTTCTAAAACTCCTTCCAAATGGAGTACTAAATGAGAACTTCACCAATATATGATTCTCATGTTGTTTCGTTAGCAATAAGTTCAAACAGTTCATGTTTTGTATCTGCTTCTTGTGAGTTATCGGGTATGATCCGAATTCGCTTCAAATATTTCTTTTCAGCACGTTTCCATTTGTAATTAAGATAATGTGCATATACTCCTATCACAAATGCGGATAATTTACCCCGAATTAATCTTGCCAAATTATTCCACCAAGTATAAAATCGCTGATGACCTTGGATTTGCATTTCCTGCAATTCAGCAAGGGTGAAATTTTTCGGGCGAAATTTAGCATGATGTGCATCATACTCATTCCAGTTTCTGTCAACTAATCTGTTTTCTTCCATCATCTTATTATAAAATTGTGTACCGGGTAGTGGAGTTAGTATAAGAAATTGCACCGAATCGATTTTTTTTTTGATGGCAAATTTTACGGTAGCTTTGCAGGAGTCAATTGTATCCGAATCGAAACCAAACACAAACATTCCATGGATATGAATTCCCGTTTTTCGAATGACTTTTATGGCATATTCAATGGACTCAGGCGTCTGATGTTTATTCATCTCTATTAAACTCTCCGGATTTACGGATTCAAACCCGATATACAGATATCTGCAACCTGCATTGTGCATTTTGTTCAATAATTCTCGATCTTGCGCGAGTTCTACCCGTACTTGAGTAGACCAAGTGAAATTAAACTTATTTTCAATCATCGCATCAAGTAGCTCAATCGTACGCTTCCGTGAAGCTGTAAAATTGTCATCCACAAAAAATAAGGAATGTATCTCTGGATCATACTGTTTGATCTCCGAAATAATGGATTCTGTTGAGCGATATCGGAATCTTCGACCAAACATTTGGGTTACACTGCAAAAACTGCAATCATGAGGGCAACCACGTGAAGTTTGCACAGGAATGGTAATTTTCTTACGTTTTCCCTTGGTTTTTCTATTTCCCATATCCATCAATGACCAATCTGGTGGGGGATTAGAATCTAAATCCGAGATATGGTTATTTTCTGAGTTTTTGTAAATTTTCTTTTCACTTTTCCAAAATAATCCTGGAACCTTTGCTATATCATAACTTCCTTGTAATGCTCGAACTAATAATGGTAAGACTTTTTCACCCTCCCCTACAATAACATAATCTGCATATTGAATGGCTTCTTCTGGGAGTGCACTAACATGGGGGCCTCCCATAACTACTGGAATGCCTAAACTACGAAAATGAATTGCTAGATTGTAAGATGGAATTGCAGTAGTTGTTATTGTTGAAATACAGACTAAGTCTGGTTTTAGATTTCTTTTCTTAATTTCTTGAATTGTGAGAAAATAAGCCTTTGTATGATATCCCAAGTTTCTCATAATGGTAGCAAGCAAGATGCTTCCTAACCGAGGCAATTCAAACCGACTGTATATGTGTAAATGCTCATTTCGTGGCTCTATGAATACTATTGTACGTATTTTTGTGTTATTAGCAGTTGATTTCATGTTTCTCCAATCCGATTAGTATGTAGATATAACAACTATGTTAAATCTATATTGTAGATTTAACAATAAAAACCTTTGTCATACCTACAAAGAAAATACTATACGGTCCCTACAGTGAATTGAAAAGAAGAAAATCAATTGTATACCCAAATTCTTACTGAGATGGAAGAAAAAAAGACTTAATTCACTCCCATGAACCCAGAGACCGCCAAAACTATACAATAGCCTAACCCAAATACCGAAGATTGAGTTCAATTGCGTGGGAGTGCTTTAAAACTAATTGATTCGTTTTTATACACCTTTCTAGAAGAAAATCCAGAAACGGAAGAAACTACCAACCGAATTACGTTTGAATGGGCTTTTAGATATTAATGAATGGATTATTCTTTAGATAATTGATCAATTGCCCCCTCAAGTTGCGTCAGTACTCGATTCAGGCCCTTTTTTAAAACCTTCAATTTTTTCTCTTGGTATTCTCTATCATAATCGGTCACTACTTTTTCCATAGCGATTGTTATACTTCTATTCGCAAAATCTAAGAATTTCTGCATTATCTCTTCGTCACCAAAATGCCCACTTGCAACGAAAATCGACATAAGTTCTAGATATCTTTGAATAAATTCTACATCCATCTCGAGATTATGACTAAGAATCTCATCTATAACGATTCTACCGTTTTCAGTTAGGCTGTAAACCTTTTTCACAGGGCCAAGTGGACTCTTCTTTCTTTCTCCTGTTAGTAATTTCTTATTCGTCTCGAGTTTTGAGAGGATCGGATAAATTGTACCCGATTTGGCTTCCCAGCTTCCAGCAAAAAGTTTATCTAAATCTTTAATCATTTCATACCCATATTGGCCAACGGGTTCCCCCCCACTGCGAATTTCCCGATATCGGAGGTGTACCATAATTAGAAACTCGATCGGGCTTAAGTTAATTCTCGATTTCTTCCCTTTTATGGGATTTTTTACCGGAATGGACTTTCCAAGCCAAAACATTTATTCAACCCGCCTCTCTCGTTGTTCTAAATTATTAGTTCGCTGTTTTCTGCGTTTCTGATACTTGAACATTTCGCTATACACCTTTCTCTCTAACCATCGTGCATCTTTGGGTTCATGGTTTAATGGTACTATCATCAAATAAATAATGATATGCAAGATCAGAGCTGCTGTCCAACAACCAAGTGACCACCAAGCCCAACTAGGAAAGGGACGAGCAGTTAAAAGATTTGCATACCAGTTGATGAAAAATAAAAATGCATTTCCAATCACATATAAAAAAGTATGTGCTACAATGGATTCCGTCGCAATATAAATGAATCCCCGTCGGAAAATGAAATAGGCGGAACTGTGAACTAATAATAGAAAAAGCATTCCACTCAAAGCCCAGGGATACCACTGATATGTAAAATCAATAAAGTAATTCAGCACAAACAATAATATATTTATAAATACAAATACTACAAAATGACCGATTAAAACAGTCCTTCGAATAACAATTTCTTTGCTAATATGAGCTATCGAGGTATCATCAAATTCACTTAATCTCTTCGATTCTGTGACCTTTTTTGCTTCCTCGTGGGTTCTTCGATGATAGGTATCTTTATTAAAAATCTTCATTGTCTACACACAAGGAAAAACCAAAAACGCATAAAAACTTGTGCAGTTCAGAAGATTTTAGACTTTCATTCAAGGGTGGATCCAATGTAGACAGAATTTTGGTTTGGGATATAATTCTATAATAGAATATGAAAAACTTGAATCTAGGAACATAAATGTAATTAAAGTGAATAATGGACATGGAAGTATAATTATAGTTTGAAAAATTGACCAATTCGATTATATATTTGTCATTAGAACCAAAGTTTCCAAATTCTCTGATTTTTTCATCTTGAATTAATCAATTGATCAGAAATTCTTCAGAATTTCAACAACAAAGAACAGCTTTTTATAATGTTTTAGACAAGGTGTAACCATTTTAATTATGGTGAAACAAAGTATGGCACTAATTGAAGAACCTTCCAAACCGCGATTTCTCAATATGTTAGGTTACGGATTTGCCCAATTATCAGATACGTTAGCCTATCAATCCTTTACGGTATATGTTTTTACTTTTTACTATACGATCGTTAATCTTGACATTAATTATATAACTCTTGGATTTGTTATTTGGAGTTTTTGGAATAGCTTCAACGATCCTTTAATGGGGTATATCTCCGATAGAACCCACACTAAATGGGGCCGCCGTAGACCATATATTTTGATGTCTATGATTCCTCTTGCGGTGACAATGGTACTACTTTTTACTCCCCCTATAAGCGCAAGTACCCCTATAAAACTGACCTATTTTATTGTGATTATCTGTATTTTTGAATTATTTTATACAATGTTCAATCTGAATCACACTTGTATGTTTCCCGAAGTCTTTCTTGAACCCGAGAACAGGATCAAGGCAATGAATATTAAACAAATCATTGGGATTTTTGCACTGATAATCGCCTTTCTTCTTCCAACTTTTTTTATTAAGGATTTAACAGATCCATCCTATTTTTCGATGTATGGGATTGTGGGGATTGTAATAGGAATTATAGTGATTATTGGAATAATATTTTTTCTTTTATGGGCACCGAGGGAAAAAGTTGAATTTAGTCAAGATTACAAAAAAGCACCTTCCTTCTGGAAAACTCTATCTATCGCTGTTAAAAATAAATCTTTTATGTGGTTTAATGTTGTAGAAATCTCTAATTGGTATGTATTTGGAATCCTACCTACAATTGTCCCATTGTTCGGGAAATTCGTTCTCCATATCGAAGATTCATTTCTATTGGGACTGTTATTGGGTGAAGCATTCATCACTGGAGCTTTGTTTATCAATGTGTGGAAAATTATTGTTAAAAAGATCGGTCCGAGAAAAACATGGATGATTTCACAGTTTTGCTGGATTCTATCCCTGGTTCCCTTATTTTTTATTGTTAATTTTATGCAAGGAGTTATATGTTTTGCCTTTATCGGTATAGGGCTTAGCGGTTCGATGATTAACATTGATTTAGTTCTGGGGGATATCGTTGATGAAGATGAATATGTAACTGGAAGCCGTTCAGAGGGGGGTTATTGGGGAGTAACTGCGTTTTTCATGAGATTATCCGTTATTTTGGTATTTTTGTCAATAAGTTTAATTCTTAACAGTGTGGGATGGAAAGTGTTTGAACCTACTACAATAACACCCAAAATTCTGTTAGGTCTTCGCTTATTGATGACAGCATTTCCTATGACATTTCTTATAATTGGAATATTAGGAATGTATTTCTACCCCCTTCACGGGAACCGGTTAAAGGAGGTCAGAGATGGATTAAAACAACTGCATAGCGAGAAGAAAGCACGGATTACTAGGTAAATAAAAAATTAAATTTTACATAAATCCCAATATCGCACTATTGTTTGTAGTACCTTGCGAGAAATAGGGGTAATCCAATACTAATTGATTACACGGCACGCCACAAGATAAAATAAAATAAGGTTGCACCAATTAAAACGCTAATATGCCAAAGATCATGAGGTCCAAATTTACCAGGCCATAGTTTCGGTTTTTTCGTGATATAGAAGATTGTACCACCCGAATATGAAAGTCCAGCAATCATAATTAATAAGAAATCTCCCCAAAACATAGCGGAAAAAATCCTATTAACTACAGCAATGATCATCCATCCTTGCACTAAATAAATTCCTGCAGTTATCCATCGAGGTGTACGTATCTCTAGTATTGTTAGTAATGAACCTATACTTGCAAAAATCCATTGGGCAATAATTATTCCAAGCCGCCAAGCTCCTGTGAGATAATAATACACGACAGCAGTATAAGTACCAGCAATGAGGAAATAGATGGCGATTTTATCTAACATCGTCCAAATATCATGACTATCCTCAGTTGTTCTTTGAGAATGAGTCATTGTGCTTGAAAAAAATAAAAAGATATTTGAAAATCCATAAATAAAACAGAGAAACATTCCTGTTGGGTCACCTATTGCTCTAATTGCTAGGAGAATTGTTCCAATTATGGATAAAATCATTCCAAATAGATGAGAGTAAGCAGAGAAACGCTCCGTAGGCAGCTTAACAAAAGGTTTTAAAAGTTTTGTAAAATACGTTTTCTTTTTTTTCTCGAGATTTTCTAATTCTTGTGATTGTGACAAACTGGCTCAACTATTTACTATCAAATACGTATAATTACATATAAACTATTTGACAAATCTACATAGTAGATAAAACAAGATAAGTAATACATGATTCTAACCAGACAAAATTCTATTATAATTGAATGATCAGCAATCTGCGACATATATAAAAGAAATAACGTCGATTAAGTAAATATTGAAAAAAAAATTAATCAATAGTGATTTTATGAATGCTGAAAATGAAGTAAAACGCGTATTGGATTTATTGGCTGAAGCTTTTGCAGATAAAGATATAGAGAAATATAAGATGTTATATGAAGATCATCCAAATTTGGTGATTTATGGGTCTCAAAAAGGTGAAAAATGGACAAATTTAGCGGAATATATAAAATCCGTTTCCAATAACTGGGAACTGGTTGATAACCTAGAACTAACCTACGATTGGCAAAGAATTGATGTAAATCCTAAAGGAACTATTGCATGGATTGCTACCGATATGTGCTTTACAACAACATCTGGGGGACAAAATATGAAAATTCCCGGTCGTTTCACAGCAGTTCTTGTGAAATCTAATACTAAATGGCGAATGGTTCAATCCCACTTTTCAATGGAGCATTAATTTTAGAATTTGTGTGCTGGAAATATATGACGTCTCGGTGTGAACTTTTATTCATTCACCATAATCCCTGACTATAACTTTATGATAATTCTAGACGCGATTATTTTTTGAATTAGGTAATAGATTCGAAAATAGAAATAAGATTAGTTTTTTTCTAATCCGTCATTTTCTTCCATAGGTGAATATTAACCCTAAATTATACATTAATTCTTTAACACGGGATTACTGTTAACTTACACTTCTTAAGGTGATTCAATAGGATTGAAAATTGACACTCAAAAACCATTTCTCCCAATCTACTCCGTAAAAGGTTCGGGATATGATTTAGGATTCCAAATCGGCCAATTGGCAAAACATCACATTCAAAAAACACTGATCCCTGAAAATAAATGGTTCATGGAAAGAAAGAATCTCGATGACAGCGATCCAACATTTTTAAACAGCACTCTGGCATTGACCAAAAAATACTTACCAAAATATGTCGAAGAAATGAAAGGTTTGGCCGATGGTGCCGAAGTGCCATTTCGAGATATCTGGGTAATTAATAGTGCAGATAGAGAAACTTACGATCTAGAAACATGCTCTGATATTATAATAAAATCATCCAATGGAATAATTCATGGTCATAATGAAGATTTCAACAATAAAAACTCCGACTTTTCCTATTTTTTGCATATAATATCCGAAAATGGAACAGAAATCTTTTCTCATACAT
This sequence comes from Promethearchaeota archaeon, assembly GCA_016933055.1. Lineage (GTDB taxonomy): Archaea > Asgardarchaeota > Lokiarchaeia > Sigyniarchaeales > Promethearchaeaceae > AMARA-1. Next base: position 69,552 of record JAFGBS010000021.1, read on the forward strand.
ATCCGGGTGCTTTATCCGGTACCTCTTTTGCAGTAAACTCCCATGGTCTATCTATCACTCAAAATACTTTACCAAACCCAAATCAGAATATGGGAATTTCACGGAAAGTAATTGATCGGTGGCTTTTAGAAGCAGAATCCATTGATGATGCAATAAATCGTATTAATATAACTCCACGTTCGGGTGTTTTTTCTTATAATATCTGCTCTTTAATGGAACACCGCGCAATTAATGTGGAAACTACGGAATTTGAAAGTTTCCTTACTGAAATCTATAAGAATTATTTTCATACTAATCATTATCTACATCCCAGTAATCGTCATATTCCCATTCATCCTACTAGCACTACCAAAACGAGATTCTCTCGGTTGGAGGAATTAGTTCCGCTTGCAAACGCTACGTTAGAAGATGTTTTAGTTGTTTTATCAGATCCAAAAATATTTTGTACCGAACGAGAAATCTATCCAGGGTGGTTTAGAAAATCTTTTTCCACTGTTATCTATGAATTCTCTACGAACCGGCTTAAAACAGTAATTTTTCCCTATAATAGAGATCCAGAAACGGTTATTCGGGTTGATATATCTGCTCATACTGGTATAGCTACAGCTCCCGTGCAATTAAATCCGATTGAAGACTAGAGGAATTTGCGGAAATCATCGGGTATAGGGACAATAATTTGGAATAGGTTTCATAGTTATTGATAACTGCAGGATTCTGTAAGGGAAATGGGAGATTTTCTACCACACTTTTTGTAAGATGGTGAGCTAAAAGTAATCCTTTTTTTGTTAGTTTATTATTTCTGATGAACCCCGTGATTCTGAGTACGTTTATCACAAATTTAACAGATTTAGAAAACTCATATTGAGAATTTATCTCGAGATCCCCTATCATGCGTGCTAAGCGACGCCATTCAATGGATTCTGGATCATTTTTTGATATTAAAGCCTCTGGATTTATATTTTCATTTTCGGGACTCCAGTAATGCAGATACAATCCAACGGGTGGATTTACCATTCGATAATCCCCGTATCCGGAAAATGCTGCTGGTCCAAATCCGATGTAATCTTCTACCAATTCGTCTCTGGATGAATCGTACAAATCATTATGATTGGTAAATGTCCATGGTCCTCTACGTACATATCCATTTTCTCTAAGAATAGAGAAGCTCTTTTCTATGGTGCTGAATTGTTCTGCATTTTGCATTTTGGAATTGGAAACTAGACCACGGATTGCCATATAAGGATATATGGTCACTTGAGATGGGTTTATTTCACATAAAAACTTAATATCTTTGAGAAATCCCGGTATAGTTTGATTTTCTAAACCAATCAACATATCTACATTAGTAAAAAGACCGAGACTTTGTGCATATTGAAGTAATTCTCGAAGATCCTCATAATTTTTATTTGTTCTTCCCACCGATTCCAGTACATTGGATTGAAAAGTTTCGACGCCCACACTGAGTTTACTGAATCCGATTCTCTTTAGATCGGCTATATATTCTTTAGTGAGTAGAGATGGAAGTGCTTCGATTCCCATATTTTCAAAAGTGATTTTAGATTTCAAGGCATCCACAATTTGTTCCAATTGCTCTATTGTTAATACATTCGGAGTTCCACCTCCGTAGTAAATCCAACTTGGAGTCCCATGGATGGTACTCTTGGAGATTTCATTAATAATTGCGTCTAAATATTTTTCCACGATAGATTTAGAGTATATTTCTTTGTAAAAAGGACAGAAATCACACAATTGATAACAAAATGGTACATTTATATAAATTCCATAAGGTTCCTTGATAGAAACTTGCGGGATTTCGTCAAAATTATATCGTATTTTCTCAAAATTTTTACGCATAAATGAAATAGTAGTGTCTATTATTCTATTCGGCACGATCGTTTCAGCTTATCCATTATTTTATTCGCATATAGGTGGGTAACCACAATCCTGTAGAAAAGTATTACTGTGTATTACTATATTTTAGAAAAGTAATACTGCTCTATATATAGATTTTCTTTCCCTATTCTTTAGCTAAATTAGTTTCATAATATGGCATTCCGATACCTACAAAAATGAATATGTATGTAATAGCCATAATGTACAGCGAAAAAAATGTTGAGCGTATATCATTTACAGTTCCCAGCGATTTTTTACAAGAATTTGACAAGCTTGCAGATGAACTTGGATACAAAAGTCGCTCTCATGCAATCTCGGATGCAATGCGTGTATTTTTTAACGAGAAGAAACAGACCGACGAAAATATAGAGGTAGATGGATTCGTTATCATCGCATACAATCATCATCAACGTAATATTTTGGAAGAAATCACGCATTTAGAACATCATTCAGAAATTACAATCAATTCATCTCTTCACATTCACGTATCGGAAGAAAATTGTTCCGAAGTCATTGCAGTTAAAGGGAAATTAGAAAATGTCAGAAGTTTCGCAAACAAACTCCAAAGCATTAAAGGTATTTTATTATGTGAACTCGTTCCCCTCTATTTGTTTCCCAAAGACGCTATTGATTAGAAGTTTGTACATGATCAGAATGCCTTGTGTTTAAGACGCGCAGGGACCCTATTGCACTTAGGACGATTAATACCATTTGCGAATATATGATGATTTTTTGACCAAGAGATTCAATAATGCGCCCTTCTCTCGTAGAAATTGCCGAGGGACCAAAAACCAATGCAAATATATATCCTATAATAAGGAATATAAATCCGATTAACATGTACGCATACCCATTTGGATACGATTCATCCCGTAAAATAGCAAGGGCGAAGAAAATATTAAAGGGGATCGCAACCAGAAAACCTATGAATACAAAAATCATATGAGGGATAATTGCTACATCCCAGGGGGTCCAAGCGACTCCTATATATGTGACAGATGAAATGATACCCAAAATAGATCCCTTTTGTGCTAGCGCAAATGATTTCGTATCTTTGGAAAAAATATAAGGTAAATGTTGTACATACAGTAAGAAACTTACCCCTGTGATTGTGAGGGTAAACGTAAACAAAACTGCGGATTTGTAATTAATTTCGCCTAAAAATGTGGTTAACATCCCCAGATCAGACAAATTATTATAGATGAACATGTATCGGTCTGAATAGTAATCCAGTGGTCCTATATGATAACTCCCTGGGTAGATGAACATATTTATTGTAGTTAAAACGATGAATAGAATCACTCCTGAGATTGCTAAATAGGCGGTCAATCTTAATCGGTGCGGTGAAATCTTGGACTCTAATCTTACCATATGGCTTAATCAAGTTTTCTTCAAATGTAAAAATTTACATTGAATAAAGTCGTTATTTTGCTCTCACTTTGGATATCGGATGGATTAGATATACCATATTTCTTTAAAAAGCTCGAAAGATCACAATATAGAAGGATATTGCACCTACTAACACAAGAATATGCCATAGATCATGTGGTCCAAATATTCCTGGCCACAATCTTGGCCTTTTTGTGATATAAAACACCGTCCCAATAGAATAGGCTAATCCTCCCAAGATCATCCAAAATATATCAACACCTTGCCAGCCGATAAATAATTTGTGTGCACAAAACACTACCATCCAGCCTTGAAGCAGATAGATACTTGCTGTCAACCATCGTGGCGTACGAATCTTGAAAAGTTTAATTACAGTTCCCGTTATAGCAAAAACCCATTGACCGCTGAGGATTCCAATTCGCCAGCCTAATGGTAAGAATAGATAAGCCATCGGAGTATAGGTTCCAGCAATCAAAAAAAAGATTGCTATTTCATCCATTTTCGCCCAAATATCCCAATCATGCTCTGAAAGGCTCTGTGAATGACACATTGTGCTAGATAAAAATAAAAAAATATTCGTAAAGCCGTAGAGTATACTTAATAAAATCCCCCAAGTGTCTCCACGTGCTCTAATACTGATTAAAATAGTCCCAATCACGGAAAGTACAGCCCCTATTAGATGAGAATAGGTGGAGAATCGTTCCTCTGGTATCTTGATGAACGGTTGAAATAATTTCTTTTTTTTTTGTTTAACTAGTTCTAAATTTTGGATTGAGGTCATTTTATTCGATTCCCTTATTAATCCCAGTGAAAAGCGTAGATGGGTTGTACTTATATTGATCCAGCAAAATTTAGCATTAAAACCTTGCTCATTTTGAAGTCTTGTCTTAATTAATGAATCGATCATTTAAACAAAGCCTCCCCACTCCCACGACTGTCAACCAAGACCATGTTTTTTCTTTTAGTGGATATGTATCTTATAAAAGTATTTCTAAGATAATTTCTCAATAGGAGGAATAAAATTATAGCCTTATTCTTCAAAATGAAGGCATGAGTATTAAAATAGCAATGTGTAATAAGTGCTGGTATCAATTTCCGTTAGACGAAAAAATGGAATCAATCGTCTGTCCATATTGTAAATTCTCAGGTTCCGATGACGAGTTTGAAATAGATTTCAGAGATACATATGGTACTGGTTATAAAAAAACAATAAAAGATTTTCAAGATCTGTTGAGGGTGCTCAGTCGATATAAGATTAAATCGTTTTTTAAGAAAGATGTAAAGGTGTAAACGGTAATGTATCGGAAAGAAAAATACATTTTTGAAAATTTGAATGGTAATAAAGTGGATCTCCAAGTTGTTCACAATTATATGCAAAACGACGTTGTTCTTCAAAGGAAACTCTATAATATGTGGATGGACTACTACCGATAATCTTTTAATTTCATTATTTATCCAAATTGTTGGCTCTAATTATCCCTCTCATTTTTTATCAGCAGATATTATGAGTTTTACCCCAATCCAAACAGCTGGAACTACCGAAACTACGAAAAAGATGCAATTAACGAAAATCGTAACGAAAATCTGATACGCTTGGAAACTAAAAATTAAATTGTTTATACTTGTCAACAATATAACGACAATCAACCCTCCAAGGGATAGTAGAATCCAAGTGTTCTTTTTCAAATTGAATGCGGATTTATTAGGATGGGAAAACCAGAGCCAGTTATTTGTATCAGGTACAAAATTCTTTGTGCCGTAGGTAAGATAGAGAATTCCGTTAAAAATGAACAATAAACGCAGAACATCATTTGAATATATTAAAAATACCCTCGAAATGATGGATAATGCAATTAATGTCATCCCATATAGTACAAGAACCAGATTGATTCGATTTTCATTCGTAGGGTGCTTTTTCGATTCTATTTCTAGAATATCGATGAGATTTCTTTCGATTCGATTTTTTTGTTTACTATTCCAAATAATTGGAATTTGAACAATTACCCTGTCCAACTGATTTGATCGAATCACCATCTGTCCAGGGGCCCAAAAAAAGACCAAAAGGATTGCTACAATGTTTCCACTAGCTTGAAGAACATAATATACCCCAGTGTCAATCCCATAACCAAATACAGCATGATAGTTTAACAAGCTTATTCCATCCATAAATAGATAATAAGAGGAGAGGGCCAATGGAATTGTACCTAGGGCACTCCAAGTCATTTCTGTGTTAGAAATTGAGACCTCAGTTATACTTTGTAAGGGTAGAGAGACATTTTGGGTGATCAATCCTTTTTTTTCGTAAATTGTTAATGATTCGTCGGAAGATGATATTTCTACAGTACCTAAGGTACATAAAAATGCAATGAGATACCCTATTGCTACTAAACTCGGAAAAAGTGCTGTAGGATACCATAAGGAAGGTCCACCGAGGAAAAAAAAACATCCATCATCTAATTCTTGCAAAATTTGTAATCCCCATCTGTTCCACTGCAGGATAGCTATTAATGTGAGGACTCCACTTGCAATCAATAGATTCCAACTGCCTTTCCGGTATTTCATAGTATTTCCTCCATGGTTCTAACTCCGCTTGTGGGAAAAAAACCCGAACCGCGTGCCAGCCAATATACTAGACTGAAGCTGAATCCCGCATATTCATACCGGGGATTGATATTTTTTAATCTTGGACTATAGTCTTCAAATGGATTTTCTTCCCAAACGAATATATCTCCTGGCATAAATTCAACTGTTAGAGGTTTATTGAAGAATACATCTTCCCGTTCGATTTCGAAGAAGAAGGGGCGATAGAGCCATCCTAACCAATGATTCTCCAAAAAATCATTCAGTAGATTAATTGTATCGACGGGGACATAGGAGCTATCCAGAGAGACATTCTTAAAACCCAGTTTTCGATCAGGAAAATGATATTCACAATCGTATCGCATTAATTGATCTTCTATATCTCGCTCGAGAATAGGATTTTCACTTGGTATATAATTTAGAATAAGTAGAATGATATTATAAAATGGATTTCTGTGGTTATTGGTGAAGGAGAAGATGGATTTTTCGAATTGTTTGTAGAAGAGATTTCTTATTTTTGGATCTGTTTCGAGTTCTAATAGTGCAAAACATACATGGTAACTGAAGGCAAACGCATAATAATTTGCAACTACCTCGATTTGTGAACCCATAGAAGCCCACTTTCCATATAATTCCTCTACAACATAGTGATAATAATATTGCATATATTTTTCCGGAAATGCCAGTGCACCTAACTTTAATACCAGTGCAGCCCATGCCCCACCGGTAAAGAATCGTGCCTTCATGGAAACCCCCGTCAATCCACCATGCCAATCTACCCCTAAGAAATTTGTTTGGATAAAATTGTGGGCAATTTGGTCTATCATCAACTTAGCTATCGCCTGGATATCGGATTCTTGCACATATTTGTAAACAAAACTTAATCCTCCTAGATATCCGCTATATTCATCTAATGAAGTAAATCCCCGCCAACGGAAATTGGAATACGGACCTGTTCCATTATGATGCTGTGAGTATTTATCATCATTATAGAGATTTGTATCTTGAAAATAAAACTCGGAAATATTTCGAAATGCGGGATCTGCCCATCCGCGGGCAAGAATTCCCCCGTACTCTGAACCCAGACCTCCGTTTGGAACAGCCAGTTGCATAGACATACCATGAAAAAGTTTACGAATAACTCGCAAACTATCTTCTTTCATAATTATGTTATTTTCTTGTATCGCGGCGAGATATTTGAATACCCACCCGGTAATAGCGAGCCCAGTCCATTGTCCTGTATTATCAGAATATGCATAATATTCTACAACTGTACATGAATTATCAGTAAATACCGTATCGGTACTCATATTCATAGGAATATGGTATTGTTCAAATCTAATATCATAATATTCTGCCATTTCGGCAAACCGTGTGTAATTCGCATTCAAAAAACCACTTGGATCTGGCTCGTATTGTTGAGTAAATGCGGAGAGCTCTCTGAATTTTTGTTGTACAGAAATTCCAAATACAGAAACTAATATTATTGGAAGAATAATAAAACAAAATTTTAGGACCTGACTCCAAGTGGTGGGGCGATGTTTACGAATTCTCATTTAATTAGAACTTTTTACCTATATCCTATATAAATCCATTCTTGGAAATACCCACAAAGTTCTCGATCTCTTTTTGAATAACCATGCATTTTTCTGATCATGCTTGAAGGTAATGTAGTAAATCTGCGCTTAATGGAAAAAGAAGACATTTCATTAATACATGAATGGCACAATAATGTATTTTTATCCGGCATTTACAACCAATTACATCAATCCACACGAGAACAAATGGAACAGCGTTTCACCGAATCTCAATCCCATTCTGATTCACAAGCCCGTATGCAGTTTTTTATTGAATTAAAAGATGGCACAAAAGTAGGTAGTATCGGAGCATGGAAAGATCGGAGTCGTTTTTATACAATGGGTGCCTCTATTTTACCCGAATATCGGAAAAAAGGATATTGTACTGAAGCTACCGCCCTATTAATTGATTATCTCTTCTTATCTGATACTGTTGAACGCATCCAAGCGCTAGCGAATGTTGATAATACTGGCTCCCTTAAAACATTACAAAAAGCGGGCTTGCAGAAAGAAGGTATATTGAGGAATTATGCTTTTGTTTACGGCCATTGGGCAGATATGGTGATGTTAAGTATCGTACGGGAGGAATGGCATCATCCAAAAGTGCTTAAACTTCCTCAATGAGTAGTTTCTTTTTTTATTTAGAGAATGATGCCCCTTCGGAACAATATCAACGATTAGGGTTAGGAAAAGGGTAATTATAAATTAAAAAATCGATGGTTTGTTCCATTTCAATAATTTTTTCTACGTGACTAAATTTTTCCATACTAATCGGATTTCTTCTTTTGGATTCTCTATAATATTGCAAGGCGAATCAAATATCATAGTATATCGTTTAATTGTATCGAATTTAGGCCAATTAGGTAATTCTTTATGGTTGGGATCTCCATTTTGTGCAAAAGATATCCATGCATCCATTATTTGCTCACGAAGATGTTGTTCAATTGCAGTACCTTCCAATCTTATACCTTCTGCAACATCTTTCGAGGTCAAGTTTCCGAATACGAACAATAAATCAAATACATGAGGGCTCGCATTTATTTTTGGAGCTTTATAATTTAATACATACATATAAGTATCTTGGATAGAACTATGCAGTTCTGCTTGCTTATTTGTAAATAACCAAAATGCTATATCCGTTAAAAGCATATCATATTCCGCATTTTTTGGGTAATCTGGGGGGTGATAATTCTTTTTGTACACTCGAATTAATTCTTCAAATTGATGTTTGGAAAATCCAGTTACTTTTCTGATTCCTCTCATAATGAAGAATTTTGCAATAAATTGTTTGAGTTTTGAGGGAATTAAGTTTGTAGAAAACAATGGAAGTTCTTCCGCATTCATTCCTATCAACAAGGGAATTTTACGTGCGTGACCAGTCTTCCATGCCTTTTCGTAGTCAAAAGGAATAATATTTCTGTCTGGAAATGGAAAAAAAAGGCGATCTATAAGAAAACTCCCTTTCATCGTATTACGTTCAGCTTGAATTAACTTTTCAATTGGTAAAGTTTTGAGTATTCGAGAATCAATTGGATCAATTTTAAGACGGTTAAGGAATTTTCGGGCAGAATTCTGGGAATTTTTTAGATCCGTTTCCATATGGTCAAAATCAATTGCACCACTTTGCGCAATTCCTTTATGAAATAATCCCGATGCTTTGGGAGACAACATTAACAAACCAAGTGACATTGCTCCTGCACTTTCTCCGAAAACGGTTACATTGTTCGGGTCTCCACCGAACGACTTAATATTTTCTTGGATCCACTGTAATGCACAAATCTGATCCTGTAATCCAAGATTTGGTGAGATGCCCTTAAAATTGAGGAACCCAAGCATTCCTAAACGATATTGGATATTTACTACAACAACATTGCCTCGTTTACTTAATTTTCCTCCATGGATGCGTGGACGAGACGCAGACCCGATTACAAAAGCCCCACCATGAATATAGACCATTACGGGACGTTTTACTTCATCAGCATTCGGTGTCCAAATATTCAAGAATAGACAATCTTCATTTTCTTCCAGATTTATGGGGGGATCATCCTCGTGGGCTTGAGGGGCTATTGGTCCGACTTTAGTTGCATCATAGGGAATTTCCCAAGAGGTAATTAGAACGGGGGGTTCATATCGTGAATTTTCCACTGGAGGTTGGGCATATCTTAAACCCAGGTACTCTTGATAGCCCTCATATTGAAGACCGATAACTTGACCTAATCGTGTTTCGATTATTGTTTTCAATTATTACAACTCTTCTTCCTGTTGTGTTTTAATTGCGGTAAGGTGTTCTTTCTTTTCAGCGTGAATTCTTTCGATTTCTTGTTCAAGACGAATCAGTTTTTTTCCATATAGAGGATGAAAGACTATGAACATTAAACCCACGAGCATAAAGAGTGCCGGAATCAACAACATGAAGGTTTTGATCCCGTTTAAGGCCGATACTGGTTGGATTTCAGTTGAACCCCCCTCTATATAACTTGTGGCGGTTAAGATAGCTGTTACTATTATGGTTCCCACACTATCCCCTGGTTTGGTTATCAGAGCATTTACTCCAAGAAAAGTAGTTTCTCTACGGTTTCCATATTTCACTTCAAATTCATCCATAGATAAAGCCGTTAAAGTGCTAGTGTATGCTCTAGGAATTGCTGAAATCCAACTCATGAACAGTAACCCTATCAGAGCCAGAATTGAAGATTTAAAATAGATAGTGCTCAGATAAAAGAGTATAGTACCAAAGACGACGAACGATCCGACAATCAAAATTGTACGCTTCATTCCCCATACTTGTTTCAATTTCAAAGCAATCCACGGTGCAAAAAACATTCCAATAGACGTTAATATGAAGTAGGTGGTTTGATTAAGCCCTGGGATGACCAGAATATAAAGATACACAAATGATATTCCGAAACCCATAGGTATTACATTGAAAAATAGATTGTAACCCACATAAAGCATGAATGATTTCATTCTGAAGGTTTTTCCCAGACCCTTCCAGAATGGTAATGGTTTTTCGTAGTGAAATTGCGTTCTTTCTTGAATAAGCGAGGTAGTAATAAAAGTAGCTATAATTACAAATGCCCCAATACCAAACGTTAAATATCGAAAATAAATCCAACTAAGGTCTTTGATAAACACTATTACAGACCCAATAATACTTGCGAAAAATATGGAAATACCGGTATAATAACTCATCTTAATACGATTATCATTATTGCTTTCCATTTCAGGTAGAAGTGCCATCCAACACATAATCACAAGGGATAAGCCATTATCTAATAAACACATAAAAGTAGTGTATTGGATAAAAATCACCACTTGATTTGTTAAACTCCATGGCAAAAATGTGAAAGCGAAGGACATCGCCCAAAACACCCCACCCCACCGTATAAAGATTAATCGTCGACTACCCCATTTTTTCGGATCAATACTATCACTCCACATTGCTAGTATGGGGTCGTTAATCGCGTTGACGACCATGTAGATAATTGATGCTATGTAGAACCATTTATCGTCAAGTAATAAATAATCGTGAAAAAACTCATAGATGGTTAAGAAATAGGCAGCAGCCATTAAGTAAAACGGAATTACCATCAAAAGATATACCCATTTTTCTTTTCGGGTCATAGTGTTGTTTGATAAGGAAGTCATTTTTTCCCCTTTTACATTGGATTCGTTTATTACTTATGTACTTCACTCACTAAATCAACTTATCAAAAATTAAATCCATTGGAAAAATGAGATGAAGTATAACCTTCATCGCAATCTTCAAGATTGTACATCATATTGGTCAAGAGTAAATGAAGCTCGAATTAAATTTCTAATTGTAGTGAGATCCTTGACTTTTTCCATTGCCATTGCCTGTATTAATAGATTTCCAAGAGCTGTTGCTTCACTGGGTCCGCATACCACTGGTAATTGTGTTTTGTTCGCAAGTAGTTGGTTTAATATTGAAACCTTGCTACCCCCACCTACAATATATATTATTTTTGGTTTAATTTTCGTGATTTTCTCAATTTGATGGATAACTTCATGGTATTTATAAGCCATGCTCTCATATATTGTCCGAGTAATCTGTCCAATAGACAGCATTTTTGAGGGGATTTCTATCTTGTCTATAACCGTTTCAAGCATATTTTGGGGATTTAAGAAATCCGGATGATTAACATCAATAATTCTATTTAAACTGTCAGCTTGTTCCGCTTGACTGTTTATTTCATCCCATGTCAAATTTGGATTATCTATATTCCAATACTTTTTACACTCTTGAATGATCCACATTCCCGTTATGTTTTTGAGAAACCTTACTGTTTTTTGCACACCCTTCTCGTTTGTAAAATTGTGTTTCAAGGCTATCGGTTCTACTATCGGAGAGTTCAGTTCTACACCGATTAAACTCCAAGTTCCTGAACTGATATATACCCACTCCCCAGGATTAAAAATGGTCATCTCACATGGTACTGCTGCTACCGCTGCAGCTGTATCATGTGATGCTGTCGCAATCACCGTTGTATTTGTCTGCAAACCTGTTTTTTGCGCAACCGTTTTAAGCAAGGTTCCAATTTTAGTTCCCGGCATAGTTAAGGGGTGAAATATACGGGATGGCAATTCTAATTTTTCAATTAACTCATAAGCCCATTGGTTGGTGTGAACATGTAATAATTGGGTAGTTGATGCGTTTGTGCACTCGTTAATGATTATACCGGTAAGAAGGAACGTTATATAATCAGAAACCATCAGAAAATGTTCTGCTGAAGAAGTTTCATCAGGATAGTCTCTGTTTGATGCATATAATTGATTTAAAGTATTAATTTCCATAAATTGGATTCCTGTTGTGGAGAAAAGGGTCTGTTTGGGTAATATCTCTTCTATTCGTGATTGACTATTTCGAGTCCGGGTATTCCTATAATGAAATGGTTCCAAAATGATTTTTTTGTCAGAGTTTAATAAAACATAGTCTAGCCCCCAACTATCCACTGCTAAACTATCGAAATCCGAACCAAACTGCTCTGCCGCTTGGTTCAACCCTTTGAGAATTTCTTGAAATATCACTGAAATATCCCAAACCAGTCCCTTATCTGACTCTTGCCCAGAATTCGAAAATCGATATACTTCCGTGAGAATTACCCGATTTTTCTCAATCTCCCCCACAATCACTCTTCCTGAACTTGCACCCAGGTCTATTGCTATCGATTTCATCGTAGGTCTTCGTTAAGATATCGTGCTATAATTCTTCTTGAATATATCTTTAAAGTGTTGATAATTATCTTTGGGAATCGTTATTGGGTTACCTATGATTTGAGCGTTTATGTAAATTTTAGCCATTTTCTCCAATATCATTGCAGCACGAACGCAATAATCCATAGATTTTCCCGTAATCAAACTACCGTGGTTTGCTAATATACAACAATTTAAATCCCCCATAGCCTGAAGTGCCATTTTAGGCAGATCTTCAGTTCCCGCCATGGCGTACTGGGAGCATCTTACGGGACCCCCGAATACAACAGCCATTTCTTCAAAAATTACTGGCAGATCTTGGTGACTAACGGCTAATGCAGACACAAAAGGGGCATGCGTATGAATTATGGCGTTAACCTTAGATCGGTGCTGATAAATATGTCGATGGAGGAAAAATTCGCTTGAGGGAATTAAATCCTTTTCCTTATCAAAATTGGTTCCATCAAATGCCATATGAACCATATGCTCTGGTAAAGGATTCTCATAGTCATTTCCGGCGGGAGTAATAACCATTTCGTCCTTTGAAGGTATTCGTAATGAAATATTACCTTCTCCCAGCTTAACTAACCCCCCTTGGTAGATTTGTTTGCATGCTTTAACCAAAATTTCAGCATTTTCCATTACATTAACCATTTGGACCTCACAATTTTTTTCGTCATTTTCTTAATGATGTGACATTTTTTTCGTATTTTTTTAATTCCTCTAACCAGGATTTTCCGATCGGTACATTATGGGTGACACAGTAATAATTCCAGATGTCTATGAATGGTAACGTCTTAAGTTCTTCTAATACAGCTAATTTACGTGTAAAATCTAAGTTTTCTTCATATTCAGTTAACATCTTTATGGGGTCTAACATTGCATAGAGTAATGCCTTTTGAGCAGATCTAAATCCTATTATCCAAGCTGCGACCCTATGAATGGTTGCATCAAAAAAATCCAATGCAAAATAGATTTTATTCATTTTTCCCGATCGAACGACCTCTTGCATCACATTCTGCAGTGATTCATCAAATATTGGGACATGATCGGAATCCCATCGAACTCCTCGACTTATATGTAATAAAATTTCTTTTTCAAACACTAGGTGGGCGGAAATCTTATCTGCCACACTCTCAGTAGGATGAAAATGACCCATATCAAGACATAGCAAAATCTGGGGGTGTATCGAAGTGTAATTAGAATAAAATTCATGGGATCCTGCAGTGAATGATTCGATTCCTAATCCAAACAATTTCCCTTCCACTGCATCCTTAAAAAATTCAGATTGTATATCTTCGGCGTATATTTCCTCTAAACTATTCAATAATCGCTCCCTATAGCGATATCGGTTAATAGGAACATCTTTAGTTCCATCGGGAATCCAAAGATTATTTATGCATATTTTCTTTAACTGATTTCCCATCCAAGCTGCAATGTTACGTGATTTCTTTACATGATCTATCCAATATTGTCGAATGGAGTGATTTGGATGACACAGAGTCAGGTTATTTTTCGCTTTCTTATGAGAAAAAAGCGTGGGATTAAAGTCTAAACCAATCCCGAGATTTTTAGCCCAATTCACCCAAATCTCAAAGTGTTCTGGTTCAATATTATTTCGATCATGGTTTTCTGGAAAATTTCCGTAGATTGCATGAAGATTAAATTTTTTCCTTCCCGGCATAAATTTAAATGCAAATTCCGCGTCTTTCTGAACATCTTCTATGGATCTTGCTGCTCCTGGATAATTTCCCGTAGCTGATATTCCTCCTCCTGTCATTGTTTTTCGTTCGAATCCTCGTACATCATCTGCTTGCCAGCAATTCAGTGAAATGGGAATATCGCTAAGTTCGTTTATAATTTTTTCCGTATCTATACCAAAAGTTGCATAAATTGCTTTTGCACTTAAATACCGTGAAGTCAGTACATCTTGGGGAATCATAGCAATGGATTATACTGGTATCATATCCTTTAAAATGTATTTCCACGCACCCCACAACTTGATATTAATCGAATATTTGCTCGAAAAAGTGGAATTATCTTCTATATCAAATTAGTATCAAATTTTCTTAGGATTCGTTTTAATACAAAATGATCCCTTAAGTTATAGTATAAGATAAAAAATACCCAGATTTGGATAGAAAAACATTGGTATCTCTCGAAGAATATTTTATTGAACCAGAAAAATGCATAAATAAGAAAAAATTTCAGCCAGTCAGCTATTTACGTAGAAAATTCAGTTTAGTGAAAGAAATCAGCAAGGCAGAACTAAATATCACTGCTTTGGGATTGTATAAAGGATATATCAATGGTAAAGCAATCTCCGATCAAATATTCATGCCAGGATTTACCTATTACAAAAAAAGAGTGCAATATCAAACCTATGATGTTACATCCTTGCTCAAAAAAGGACTAAATGTTATCTCGGTAATGTTAGGCGATGGATGGTACCGAGGAAAAATCGGAATTTTTTCAAAAAGGTATTTTTATGGTGAGAAAACCAAACTCTCCGCCGTATTAAATGTCAACTTTGTTGATGGGACCACGGATACAATTACGACTGATAATCGATGGAACGCGACACAAAATGGTCCAATTCTTAAAAGTGATTGGAAAGATGGAGAAGTTTATGATGCAAGACGAGAGTTGATAGGATGGACGGAGCTAGATTACGATGATAGTAATTGGCATGAAATTTACCAAGGTGTGTACAATGGTGCAATTGATCCTTCTGAAGGAGAAAAAATCTTAGAACATGAACGATTTACTCCCGAAATTTTAAAGACACCAGACGGTTCAACCGTTCTTGATTTTAAACAAAATCTATTCGGTTACGTGGAATTCACCGTTAGTGGAAAAAGTGGGCACAAAGTGAAATTAACCCATGGTGAGGCACTCGATGAGAATGGAAATTTTACGTTAAAAAATCTAATCGCGAATGGATTATTAGGTGCAAGGGGCACTTTTCAAGAAATTAAGTATATCTTAAAAGATGGAATCCAAACCTACAAACCAAATTTCACAGCTCATGGATTTCAATATGTAAAAATCGAGAATTGGCCGGAAGAGGTCAAGGTTGAAAATTTCACGTCGATTGCAATTTATTCTGATATGGAACAACTAGGATCTTTTGAATGTTCAAATCCCTTAGTAAATCAACTAGTTAGTAATTCAAGATGGTCACAGAAGAGTAATTTTATGGATATACCTACAGATTGCCCGCAACGGGAGAGAGCAGGGTGGACCGGGGATATTGCATGCTATTCTTCAACAGCTACCTACCTAATGAATGTGAATAAATTCCTAGCGAAATGGTTGAAAGATGTTGCACTTCAACAAACTGAAGAGGGGTGTATTGCTTCGATAGTTCCGGATGTTGGATTACCTTCTTTTGCTGATGGTGCAGCTGGTTGGGCAGATGCTGTAATCATCATTCCATATGTATTATATCAAGCCTATGGAAATGAAAAGATCTTGGAAGATCAATATGAAAGCATGGTAAAATGGATGAGTTTTCTGGAAGGGCGTGCTAAAAAAACGCATTCATCAAGATGGCTTAAGAAAAACCCGTACAAAAATTACACAATAGATTATGGATTTCATTGGGGTGAATGGCAAGAGCCCGGGCGTCCAATGTCGACAGATGCGATCAAAGGATTTTTCAAACCTGACTTTGAAGTCGCTACAGCTTATTATGCGCATTCAGCTTATTTAATGGCGAAAATTGCAGCAATTTTGGGTAAATCGGAAGACGCAGAAAACTATAGCACTCTTTTTGAAAATGTTAAAAAAGCATACCGATATAATTACACTTCAAACGGCATCGTCAATTCAAATCGACAATGTAAATATATCCGTCCTGTAGCCTTTGGCTTAATTTCTGAGGAAGAAAAAATCGTTAACATCACAAAATTAAATGAATTAATAAAAGAAAATAATTACAAAATAGGAACGGGATTCTTAACAACCCCCTATGTTCTTCAAATGCTTTCTGATTACAATTTTGTGGAAACTGCTTATAATCTATTAGAAAACACCGAAAGACCAAGTTGGTTGTATGAAGTAAAAAAAGGGGCTACAACCATTTGGGAAAATTGGAATGGTATTGACGATAAAGGGAAACCTACGGATTCATTCAACCATTATCTGATGGGTTCTGTAATTGGATTTCTCTTTAGCCATGTGGCAGGAATACGCTCTCTTGAACCCGGATATAATAAAGTCTCCATTAAACCTCTTCCCGGTGGATCTTTTAAATTCGTAAATTGCATTTATAGAAGTGTGACAGGTTTAATTGAAAGCGCATGGAAGATTGAAGGGAGCAAGTTCATTCTAAATGTTGAAGTACCTGTTGATGCTGAAATACATTTACCCGATGGAACCGTTTATTATGTTTCAAAAGGAAAACATGTATTTTCTTGTACCTTAAAACACCATGTGGAGAGAATTTAACAAAAACTGAGAAAAATAAGTAGCGCGTTGTTCCACATGAAGAAAAAAGGTCTTTTTTGCTCGTAAAATTCGCTAATGTTCCCATAATGATACGTATTTACTATTTTATTTTTAATTTCACACGATGCCTTAAGCCAGAATTCTTCAGATTTTTTAGTCAACCCTCAGCCAATGTCCCAATATCAAATAAAAATCTTCTATTTTTCATTCAATTTTTTATTAATACATGCTTCAAATTACCGAATCCACCATAGAAAACGCGCACAATCCCGTCGGAATTGAATAATCAAAATCCAACCTACTTTATTCTAAAGGCTAAACTACGATTCAAACCTTTTTTTGCTACTACTTTCTTTGCGCATTCTGTCAACATTTTAGCAAAGACAGCACGAGTGTTGAATAAAGGTGAAGGTGCTATTTTATATAATGTATTATTTGAAAAGATCAAAAAAGCATTCCAGACTAAATTTCTTGAAAAAGACGGGAGTCTTTATCGGGGATTTCAGACAGCCTATACACTTGGGTTAGCATTCAATTTAATCCCAGTCGCCTTAAGACTACAATCCGCTAACTTATTAGCCAAAAACGTAAAGGAAAACAACAATCACTTAACTGCAAGCTTTTTAGGAATCCCTTATCTTCCATTTGCCTTAAGTAAGAACGGACAACTAGGTACTACCTATGATTTACTATTACAAGAAGCATACCCATCATGGTTATATCCAGTAAAAATGGGAGCAACTACCGTCTGGGAACGCTGGGATGTAATATTTCCTGATGGTTCTATCAATCGTGGTGGAATTAACGATCCGAGGGATATGTGTAGTTTTAATCATTATGCATATGGTGCGATTGGGAATTGGATGTATAAAGTAATCACCGGAGTTAATTATAAAGAAGAACAACCAGGTTATAAGGTAATTCACATCCAACCTCAACTTGGAGAGGGATTATCCCATGTGAATGCGTCCCTAGAATCTCGATATGGGAAAATACGTTCGTCTTGGAAGCTTGAAAATGGTATATTCACTCTAAATGTGGTCATCCCTCCGAATACGACTGCAACCATATGTTTACCCGATGGTTCAGAAAAAATCAGCATAGGGTCGGGCTCCTATAAATATACTTGCCCATTAAATCATTAGACTCTATTTTTCCCTATATAATGTAAAATTAACCTTCCCGCTTCTGTTGGTAATAAGGGTTATCACTTGTTCTAATATACCATTGCAACATATCTTCTTTAAGTTCCCTAATGATTTCTTGATACTTGGAATTATAAAACAAGTTGATAGTTTCCCCGGGATCGTTTTCTAGATCATATAATTCTTCAATAGCATCTGGGTGGGATCGCAGGGTTAATTTCCACCTACTGGTGCGCCACATGGCCGTTCGACACACAATAGTAGGATTTTCTCTTTGGGTCTTGGTCTTAATATAATAAATCCCCATCCCTGGGGTGCTAGGTGATTGAGGAATAATCTCAAATGCCTGAGGTTCTCGAACATCATATCCACCTTCTGCATGGATAGATTCACGATGAAATTCTTTTTCTCCTTTAAGAATTGGCAGCAATGATTTTCCGAAGTGGGTGTAGGGATGTTCAATTCCAACGATTTCTAGTATCGTTGGAAACACATCGATGGTTTGCGTTAATGCATGTAATACAGATGTTTTGGGAGCCATCATTGGAACTCGCACGACAAGAGGAACATTCAATAATGCATCTTCCATTCCCGTTGGCCATTTTTCGGTTAATCCATAGGATCCCGCATAATCTCCATGATCAGCAAAGAAATTAATTATGGTAGAATCATACAAACCAGTTTCTTTTAGTTTTTTAAGGATTTGCCCAAAGAGATGATCCACTTTGGTGCACATACCATAATAAACGGCAAGAACCTCGCGTAACTCTTCTTCCGAAAATTCATTAAGTCTATATAATGTGTGCATTCTGTTTGCGTATAGAGGTTTTTTCTTTCTCTCCTCTTCTTCTAAACTAAAGGGATACGGTGATCTAATCTTTGACCGATCATACATGGAGAAATATGGTTCCTCTACTTGATAAGGAGGATGAGGATTGTTAATTGCGATATACAAACAAAACGGTTTTTTGCTTTTTTTTGGAGTTTTTGCATAGTGTTCCAAATATTTCACTGCTTGATTCACGTAATCTATATCGATTGATTCCTTTGCCTTTTCACTAGACACTTTTCCAAAATAAAAGGAATTAAACCACTTCGAGTCAGTACTATGAGGATTTAATCCAAAAAACGTATTGAGTAAATGTTGAATCTCAGGTTTGTCTGCATCGTTTTGTGAGTATTCCATTTTTCTTATCTTGTGGATGGCTTTTATAATTTTGACTATTCCAAATTTTTTCATACCTTCTTTTATTATCTTTATAATAGTATGTTTTGAGACCGATTTTCTTTTGGATATACTTTCTCTTATGGAATTTTCATGGAAGAGATCATTGCGACCAATCCAAACTACCTCGTATCCTTCTTGTTTTAAGATATGGAATAGATTTTCTTCCCTTGGACGCAATAACTGATATAAACTGCGGTGTCCTCCATTATGAGGAAACTGCCCAGTAAATGTGCATATACGTGAGGGAGCGCAGACGGGATTTACCGAAAAATTGTGCGTGAAAATAATTCCCCCATCGTCTTGAAGACCTCTAACATTTGGCATTTGGATGCTTGTATTTGTGATCACTTCTCCCCGCATTTCATCGGGGATGAATATTAGGATATTAGGACGTTGGGTAAGTTTCACTTAGTGTCGTTTTAACCTTACCTTTAGATCTAAATAAATAAATTGAATGAGTATTTGATAAATTCCCTACCATTGCTAAATATGAAATAGCAGATGTCATAATTGTGAATTAAAAAATAAGCAAGAATATGATATAAAGGAAAAAATTTCATTCATAAACGTTTTAAGTTCTTCAATTGTTGAACTTTCCTCTTTATGGCTTTCCAAGGTGATTTTGTTAAGAGTTTGCATTAAATTTACATTTGGAAATATGTATTTATATAAAACTAATTCATATTGCTTATCTAATATCTTCAGTATTTGCGGTTGTCCTTTTATCGTTTCTGTCCCCATTTTTCACACCTAATACTCTGAGTTATTTTTATACATTTGGAAAATAAAAATTAAATGGGGGCTATGGTAAACTCTCAAATCCAACAATAGGAAAAATTTATCTCAATGTGGAAAACATTTTTTTACTATCTGATAAGCTCTCGAAAATATGTCAACTCTACCGTCAAATTCAACTAATTCATTCTTAAAAATCTCTTCAAAAGAAGAGGAAAAGAGTTTTAAGGTGCTAAGAATTCGATGATGTTTCCCATAGGTGATTAAAACGCAAATGATTTTTTCATCATAATTGAAGTAAATTGTATATTCCCCATGGCTGATTTCATTGATTCCTTTCTCTGTTTGCAGAATACTTTTCAATAAGGATTGGATACCACTAAATGCACCCGCTGCAAGGACTTCATCAATTTCAGTCTTCGATTTTTCATTTATGGGTTTTTTGGTGGTTTTTTTCGTGACTTTATTTAGTTCTTTCTGGTCTTCTTCTTCCACTATTTGGTCTTCTTCAACATCTAGAGATGTTTTCTTCATGTACTTTTCGATTTTCTCGTCACTATCTTGCTCTGAAGTGAGGGAAACATCATTCTTGGTGAATTTATGGGTGAAAAGTAATAATGACCCTTGTTTTTCTAATACCATTAGTTGGAGGGGTCTAAATTCTTTAAGTTGTTTTTTCTGTTTTACTAACAGATAGGTCCCAACAACAGCTGTAGCAACAAAGATTATTGAACTCGCAATAATTAAGCCAAATTGCCATCCTGTTAATCCGCTAGAAGTTAGACTATGTGTGTAAAGGATGTCCTCCTTGGAATTGTTTCCTTCATCTGTTTCATTTACTGTCAAAATTGGATCCACAAATATGGACAGGAAATAATTTTCCCCAACAGTCAAGTCGTGTCTATATAGGGATTTGAGGATACGTATTTCTTTTGTTTCATTTACTTCCAGATCAAATGGAGTTAGTTCATTATTATATAAAACAAGAGATTCGGCAGGTATAGTAACCACAACAACAATACCTGTGGCTCTCCAAACGCCGATATTCTTAATTGTGAAAGAAATTACATCCCCATCCAAGGAATAGTTGTTCAATATTACTAAATCTGGCTTTGGATAATCCCACGGATCCACCGGATTAAATCCCAATGGAATTTCATCATTATCATGAATTCCATCTCCATCGCTATCTACCTTATTGGGATCGATCGGCGATCCGTCATACGTATTTGCTGAACCTGAAATCTCGTCATAATCTGTGTACCCATCCCCATCCGTATCTATTTTGTTCGGATTCGTTGGTGTTCCATCATAGGCATTAGCACTGCCTGTAATCTCTCCTCCATCAGTGAGTCCATCCCCGTCGGTATCGGGGTTAAAAGGATTGGTAGGTTGACCCCCAAAAGGATTTAATCCCCCATTTATTTCAGCATAATCTGAAAGTCCATCTAAGTCATTATCATCCAATAAACTGAAGTTTGCTACCATTAAGGGGCGATAATCCGTGATATTGGCATCAATGACATAAGGGGAATCTGCAATTCCATCCAGATCTGCATCTGTACCGGAAAAAGTGTCCCAAAAGTTACCAAATTGCGAATTATTCCAATTCGTGTCTATAGAGTTATCCAATGCATGAATAGAATTAGATTTGAATGTATTCTTATAAAATTGAAAATGGGTGTTGTTGTAGTTCGAATTATATGGAATATATATTCCATATTGGGTATTGTCTTGGATTATATTGTTAGTAATTGTATTATAATCGCTGTTTATTCCCACACCAAATCCCTTTTGATTATTATTAATGCGGTTACCCTCAACCCACATAATATCACATGCGGAAAAATAAATTCCATTCCCAGAATTATCCGTTACATTATTATATAGAATATATGAGTTTTGACTCAGCAATCCATAAACTCCATTTCCATTATTTGTAATTTCATTCTGAGTGACATTCGTGCGATAATCAACTAACAAATATATTCCATGGGAATTATGATACGTAATTTTGTTTTCGAGAACAGTATTATAATCTGAATGCCCTATACACAATCCGTAATTTTGTCCCCCTATTCCACTGAAAGTATTATTCCAAAAATCGCAAAAATCTGAATCGTCTAAATAAATTCCATATTGGTTGTTGCCTCGAATAATATTATGTTGAATTTTAAAATTTGAGTTTCTAACAGCGGCGGTTCCTCCCAAATAGATCCCTGTGTTTCCATTATCTTCTAAAGTATTATATTCTACTATAAAATCATTGCAATCATAAATATATATTCCGTAATAGGCATTATCAGAAATTTCATTCGAGATGAGATGTCCATTGTCCACGTTTTTCATTACCAGTGAGCTACTATCTGCAGTACTACCCGCATTATAGATTGTTACATTCTCGATTCGAAAATATTCTGTGGTGTTTCCAATAAGGATCCCATATTGCCCATTCGCATCAATTTCGATATCTTGAATAACGTATGGATTGCCAATGGTTCCTGCACCAGTACACCACTCATATGTAGAGTTAGTTACAGTCCAATTTCCATCGATATGTATTCTGTATCCCAATGGAGCCGAGGATTTTACTGATTGAATGTCGTAGGAGAGATAATTCCCTTCATTTCCAAAAAGAGATAACCATAATCCCATTGATAAAAGTACCATTAGGATAAAAGCAATATTGAGTTTTTTCATGGAGAATCACATCGAGAGGCGAATTTTGTAAAGGGAAGATTGTTTGTTTAACTAGAAACTAGAACATAAGTGCTAAGTGGATTGCTTCCAGCTAGGAAATAGAAAATCATAGAGTCAGTCTTTGGATTCGACCTTTCTCTCTGGACATTTTTCAGCAATTACTTTTTTCCCCAGATCTGCAATTCTTGAAGCCAATTCAGTGATTTTCCAACTACTTTGACCTTTAATATATGTAGTAAATGTATTTTTTAAGGGACTTTTCCATGGAGCGGGAAGTTCTTCAGCACCAAATATTGTTCCCATGATTGTTCCGATATTTCCACAATTGCAGTCGGTGTCATAAGCCATCATTCCGGAAATGCAAATTGGTCTTCCAAATGGATCGGTTTTGTCCTCTTGCCCATACAACAAACTCAGTACAATAATTCCTGCATTAGGAAGCACATTTAAGAATTGGAGAGGGGATTTTAAGTATGCATATTTCCTCATTCCATTTGATGAATGAATTAGGTGTTTCCGGATTTTATACCACTGCCGTAACATCTCAGTTCTTGCGTCACGCCAGTTTTCGTGGGTTTCATAGATTTTTAGTGTCTCACCAATAAATTTAGCATATCTACTGTCTGGAGGAAGTAGTTTTAGCCCGTTCTGAATCAGAGATTTAAGATCTAATGAATCAGATGTTTGAGCGAACGCATTCGAAACGATACCTGCAATAAAGACTTCTCCATCGATTCCAATACCCGAATGGGCAACTGCCCCATCAATTCTAGCATAATGAGCAGCAACTTCTGGGCAATTCGGTGAAATCAGACCCCAAATATCAGCTTTCATTTGGCCTCCGATGGCATCGAACCAGATATTGTTTAGAGTAGCGCTTTCAGGGGGCATTATACCTTTCAAGATATTTTTCTTAGCTGCCTTTTCGGCGGTGTATTGATATTTAATAAGGTATTTCGCCCATCCTTCTGCTATATCTCGTGAAGAGATTTCAATTCCTTTTTCTTCTAAGGTCAATAATCCGACGATCTCATATATCTCATCGTCGTTGACTGTTTCAGTGTTTACGGGTTTCACGTAACCGGTGATTTCCTTTGTTCCTTTATCGCAATACTTTTTTTGTATGTATTTATAGGGACGAAATTCAAGGGGTGTCCCAAAATGACTCCCCGCAACTCTTCCTAACCATCCCCCCAAGACTTTATTGTAATATTCCTCTGAATTCATAAGATCCAAATCCTAGCTTTGAAATTCCCTCTACAGAATTATAAAGTTTAGCGATAGATGGGTTGGAAATTCCAATCAGTGAGATAGAAAAAAAAATTTCCCTATTGGGAATTTGTTAAAAATGCGTTATTTTCTGGAAAATAACACTCATTGTACTTCGAAAAATATAGTAGTAGTTTTAGTAATAACTTTTGTTCCACCCAGATCGCTGGGAAGGAGCCTTTTCTGTAACAACAACTTCTCGGGCTTCTAAGCCTTTATCAGTTTCTGCTGTATCAAATTCTACCTTATCATTCTCGTTGAGTGAAGCGAATTCACCCTCGTCAGCCTTAATTGCACTATAGTGTACGAAAACATCTTTGTCTCCTTGATCAGGAGTTATAAATCCGAAGCCTTTACGGCCATTGAACCATTTTACTATTCCGGTTGCCATTTATTTCACTTATATTATATTGTTTTATGTTGTTTTTCTAGGAAAATTCTCATATATCACTGAGCGTATTCACTAGGGATAAATAAAAGATAGAATCGAGAAATCATAAACGTACTAAGCCTTACTATATTCGAAAAATTAGGTAGTTCAGAATTATGTTGTTGATACTATTTTATTTACAAGGATTAACAGTTCGCATGAATAAAAAAGGTTGGCTATTTAAAAAACACTAAAATGCACAATTTCTCTTTACTTTCATGGGATTGTTCAATCTGGATCGAATTAATCTGAACACTTATGTGCCTCCATTTTGAACTATTAAATCATTTTGGAAATAATTAAAAACATGAGGGTAAAAATTATATAATCAATCGCCATGTTTTGGTTAAGAAATAGGAGATAATAGAATGAAAAAACGTGTCCTACGTAATATTGAAGTCTTGTGCTTAATTTTGATGATTACGGTAATATCTTCATCATTGAATAGAATAACTCCGAATCAGAAGCATGCAGAAATAATTTTTTCTCCACCTCAGAATGAGTCAATAGGGGTACCCGTTGAAACCACAATGGAACCCTTTCTGGATCAATACTTAAATGCAGAATCAAGTGGGGAATCAATTGAAATTGTTGAATATAATGTGAAAACAGGAGTAGAAGAGACCTATAATGTCAATTTTGATGAAATCCATTCCGTAGGTACTCAAATAGAACCCTACGCGGGAAATTTTTATCATCGCTTAATGGAGCAAAAGGTTCAAGAAGGTTCATTTTCGGAGGCGTTGAGTTCTTCGAGTACTCTTGGTCCTGAGGAACTGACTCTGGTTAACGATACAACCATTTATCCATGGAGTGCTGTAGTGAAAGTGATTTCGACAATTAATGATACACATTCCGCTTGGTGTTCAGGAACATTGATCGATTCCAATCACGTTCTCACGGCGGGTCATTGTATCTATGATATCACCGATGGGGGATGGAGATCCGATGTGTACGTTATTCCCGGTAAAAATGGTACTGGTAATTCTCTTATGGAAGAACCTTTTGGTCGCGCATATGCTACTCATTTAAGATCAACAAAAGGCTGGACACAAAATCCATCACCCAAGAATGATTGGGCATTAATCACGTTAGATAGGGATATTGGAGATGAAACTGGGTGGCTAGGAGTAAAAACACTGCCATTAGATCACAATAATTATACTGATATGGTATATACTGCGGGGTACCCTGCGGAAACAAAATCGGGGTACTATATGTATAATAATTCCGGAAGTAGTGGTTGGGTAGATGAATATAATCACTATTATACTTTTTATGGGGAAGGTGGTCAAAGTGGAAGTGGGGTATGGACCTATCAAAATGCATCACCGTACATCATTAGTATCTATGCATGGAGTACGCCGATGGGGACTCGTATAACGCAAGAAAAATTTGACATCTTGAACCTCTGGCTGGAACAAGATGCATCAACAGAACCTCAGGTGGATTTTGAAGTTCTTGGATCCAATAATATTCTCAAAGCTTTAAATTATATAAAAACGGTCAATACTTTCTTTACCGCATTTCCAATAGCGACTCAAGTCCAAAACCATGGTAATATTGGAGCTGATAAGGTAACTCTTGGGTATTATTTATCAGAGGATGATATTATCAGTGCAGAAGACTATTTAATTGCAGAAAAAACTATTAGAAATTTGCAGGCGTTTGAATTAAGGAATGTTGAGAAAAGAGTTAGAATCCCTCTTGGTATTCCGCCAGGATCTTATGAACTTGGATGGATGATAGATCCGAACAACGAAATTGATGAATATTTTGAAGATAATAATTTCTTTGTTTGTGGTATTCGTCTGTATGTCCAAAACACCTTTTTGGATCCGATATTAACTGATCCTCTCTGGTTAAGTCTTATCATCACGGGTATTGTGCTAGTAATCGCAGCACCTGCGGTAATTGTGGTGGTTGTTCTAGTAAAAAAACGAAGAAAGTTACCCAAATAAAAGATTATTCTCTTTTCTCCCATTATTTTCTATATTTTTAATCTTAGGATCTAAAATTATGAGAGAAAAAATTATATATTTTTTCTCTTAGTTTTGGTTAAGATATAGGAGTCAGAAGTATGAAAAAACGTATGTTGCGTAGAATTGTAGGTTTATGGTTAATTCTTATTATGGTTGCAATGTCACCCTCCTTGCCCCTTAGATTTCAAGGGCAGAGACATGCCGAGATATTGTTTACTCAATCTCCAATTGAATTGAATTTCATTTCCGCATCGGAAACATTAGAACCTATTTTTGAAAAATACCTCAATCCGGTGGAAACGAGGCAAGAATCAAATGTGATAGTAGAATACGATGTCCAAACAGGAATGGAAGAAGTATATACCATAAATTACGATGAAATCCATTCTAACATTACTCGATTGGAACCTTATGAGGGCAATTACCCCCATTATTTGCAAGGACAGCATATTTACAGCGATTCCATCACAGAAATATTGCATACATCGTCAGAACTCGGTCCTGACGAACTTACACAAGTTTTCGACACGACGGTATTTCCCTTCAGCAGTGTTGTGAAAATCTATGCAGACTATAATGAGACCCATACAGTGGCGGGGTCAGGAGCAATGATCGATTCTAATCATGTTCTCACTGCCGGTCATGTAGTTTATGACATCACCCATGGTGGGTGGAGAGAAAATGTGAGAGTGATTCCCGGTAAAGATGGTCCCTTAGATACTAGCTGGAACGAACCCTACGGTCGTGCATATGCTACGATAATGAGATCAACAGAAGGATGGACACAAGATTCATCAGCACGACACGATTGGGCAGTGATTACCTTAGATCGGGATATTGGAAATGAGACTGGGTGGTTAGGAGTAACAACCCTACCATTAGATCACAATAATTATACGGATGTGGTATATACTGCAGGTTATCCCGCAACAACCTTATCGGGATATTATATGTATACCGTAAATAAAAGTGGGGGATATTTAATAAATGAGTTTCAGCACCAATATAATTTTTATGTTGAGGGAGGTCAAAGTGGTAGTTCAGCTTGGACTTACCAAAACTCTTCTCCGTATGTCCTTAGTGTAGTTGCTTATGGTCCTGAGGGAGGAGGGATTGGTTCGGGAACACGTATAACAACCGAGAAATTCGACTTATTGAACTTATGGTTAGAACAGGATGCATCTGAGGAACCTCAAGCCGACTTAACGGTTAGTGGATCAAACAATATTCTCGCTGCCTTAGGTTATGTTAATGCGGTAAATATTTTATTTACTAAATTCCCAATTGTTACATCCGTTCAGAATTATGGGAATATAGGAGTGGAACAAGCAACTCTGGGGTATTATCTCTCAGAGGATGCCAATATAACTCCAGAGGATTATCTAATTGGTACCACTACCGTTAGGGATATAAATGTATCGGAATCAAAAATCGTTAATTACACAGCGAAAATACCGCTAAGTGTCCCTCCTGGATTTTACGAAATCGGATGGATTGTGGATCCGAATAATGAAATTGATGAATTTTTCGAGGATAATAACGTATATGTAAATGGACTTAAACTCCATGTTCATTCCACTATCGTGGATCAAATCTTAACCGATCCCCTTTGGTTAAGCCTTACAATTACAGGAGTAGCGTTAATACTTATTTTACCTATTGTACTTGTAGTGATTCGAAAGAAGAAACGAAGACCAAAAACCAAATGAACTCAAACTTTTCAATTTTATCTTTTTTTGATAATACTTTCTCTAAGATAAAAAAAAATATGAACGTTAAAATTATAAATTCGTACACTAAATTTTGGTTAATAGATAGGAGTAGTAATGATGAAAAAACGTACTCTGCGTAGTTTAATTGGGATGTGCACCATTTTCTTGATGATAGGGCTTGTTGCGTCCATAAACTCAAATCATTTAAAAGAACAATCTCTAACAATCGAATTTGCCCGACCCCAAGATGAAATAAAATATCTCCCCATTGAGACTACATTAAAGCCTTACTCTGAAGAATTTTGGAATGTTAATTCTATAAATGATAAATCCCAAGATACGGTTGAATACAACATTATAACGGGAATTGAAACACAAATCGCAATTGAACCAAACGATTTAATCACTACAATAACCCAATTAGAACCTCATGAGGGATGGTTTCATAATAACGATAGGTGGCATAATAATCCTTCCGCAGATTCATTTGTGAGTGCTTTGCACACATCACATGTGTTTCCTCCCGATGATCGTGTATTGGTATCGGATACTACCATATATCCCTATAGTAGTATCGTAAAAATCTGGGTAGAAGCTGCCAATGGATCGTATTATGTGGGATCTGGAGCGATAATCGATCCCAATCATGTTCTTACGTGTGGTCATATTGCCTACATACATGATGCTGGGGGGTGGGTTAGCGAGATGGAAATAACTCCGGGATTGGACGGCACCACGGAACCATATGGTGTTGCGTATGCCACTTTAATGCGATCAACAACAGGTTGGATTAATGATGAATCCTATCAACATGATTGGGCGGTCATTACCTTAGATCGGGATATTGGGGACTCAACAGGATGGATGGGAGTGAAAACCTTACCATTAGATCACATCAATTATACGGATCAAAATTATCTTTATACTGCAGGATATCCCGCAGAAATCAAATCAGGATACTATATGTGGGAGACGCACGATGATGAAGCCAACGAGGCAACTGAATATAATATATGGTATCATTTGGATTCAGAAGGAGGTCAAAGTGGAAGTGCAGTGTGGACATATGATGAGGGGGATCCCTATATTCTTGGAGTACATGCTTATAGCCAGTTAGGTACCGGTCCCAATTTTGGTACGCGTTTAAACACGGATAAGTTCAACTTATTGGTCAGTTGGTTAGCTCAAGATGCGTCTTCGGAACAGAAAACGGATTTACAAGTAACTGGTTCTAATAATATTATTGCAGCAATTGGTTCTCCATATGTGTATAAACTTAGTACCAGAATAAACGTTCTAACATCCATACAGAATATCGGTCTTATAACTGCAGATAAAGTTACCATCGGATTCTATTTTTCCAGTGATACCAATATTACTACTGAAGATTATTACATTGGAAAAGTTAATATCTATAATGTTCAACCTATGGATACTGTGAACGCTCAATTCCTAAAATTAGCTCCACTGAACATACC
The DNA here is from genome assembly GCA_016933055.1 of Promethearchaeota archaeon. Classification (GTDB taxonomy): domain Archaea; phylum Asgardarchaeota; class Lokiarchaeia; order Sigyniarchaeales; family Promethearchaeaceae; genus AMARA-1. The sequence continues at coordinate 99,336 of JAFGBS010000021.1, forward strand.
TGTGGGCACTTATAAAATTGGCTGGATAATTGATCCTAATAATGAGTTGGATGAATATAACAAAGAAAATAATGTTTATGTTGGTCCTACCTTATATGTTCGTTCTTCAGTTATCAGCGACATTTTAGAAGATCCTCTGTGGGTCACGATCATAATTGCAGCTGTAATAATTATTATTGTAGTACCCACGGTGATTGAAATCGCCCGTAAGCGAAAACGGAAGAGACTTGCTATGGGTCTCAGATAACTTGATTCTATTTCTCTTTTTTTTTCGTACTTTTTTCTTTAACCTTTTAGCTTATTTTACAAGCTGAATTTTTACTCAGATACATCACTTTGTTCTCCGAAATAACCATCTGGAATAGCCAATCTGCTAGTTGGCTCAATTTTCCTTAAATAGCAACCTTGGATCTATATATCATAGAACTAAAAAACCCGAACACGGAGGTAAAAAATCGATGAACGATTACATGATGGAAAAAATTAATGAATACAAAATAAAAGAAAACCGAAACCGAAAATGGTGAAATTCTTCTTTTTTCTAATTTAATTCATTTTGTTTTGAATAGTACTTCTGTTAGTTAGATCTTCTATTTTTTTGAGAGTTTCCAACACAATGATAATTCCTTTCATAAATGTCATTATGAGAAAAGTAATCATTTTGTCAGTGGATTTGTTATGATAATTAAACAAGTGGACTAATTATTCACCAATTATGATTAAGAAATTCACTATTTTTGAAATAGAATGATTTCATTTAATAAAGGTTCATCTCTTTTCTTACATAATTCAAAATTGATTTAAGTTTGAAAGAGTGTTCAAAATGGAAGGTCAAGAAAGTTCTGATGAAATAAGAAATGATGTATTTTGGCGAAAAGTAGTATTCCAATATTGGTATATAATCTTAATATTTCTTTTACTAATTGCCGGAGCCATTACGGGATTCATTCTCACACTGAAATGGTATACTGAAGTGCGTATGATTGTTTCCACAGGAGAAACGGCCCTATCAACGTTTAATGAGTTTTCCATGCGATCCGCTGTTAGATGGATAGTATTTTTGGTATTATGGGAATTGTTGATCGTATTCTTACCTTTCCTTGCCGTAGGGGGAGGTATCTTTGCTTTAGTATGGTACGTTATCTTACCAGAGAATCTAAAAGAAGAAATGAAATTGCGATCCAAGAAAGAAGAGGAAATGGAACGAAAGAAAAAACATAGGAAGAATGGAGATAGCGGAGTATTTGGATTATTGATGTTTGTTGGTTTATGCATCTATATTGCTGTAAATGGAAATTGGCAAACGGAATTTGGCAGTTTAAATCTGGGATACTTCGTGGACGCTTGGATTAGAGTATTCATTTGGATAATAATTATATTTGTTGTTCCTGCTATCGTGATAACAAGTATTTGGTTTATTTTACGATATGGAAAAGAAAAATAAATCGATTTTACCCTTTTTTTTAATTTTTACATGACATTATAATAATTCTCTACATTCGATTGCCACTTAATTCTTCTTTAGCATGGTTAAGAAATGTGTTAATTTATCAGAAAATTCCACGGCATGATCCTCAAAAATGAAAATTCTATTCCTCTTATCTCCCGATTGTTCCGTAATTACTAAGTACTTATCCCCTTTGCTTGTGTTTTTTATTTCAAAATAATAGATCCGTGCCCCTGCATGTAATTTCGAATCATTTCCTTTAAATTTGGAACCATAATCCTTGGATTTCCGATCAAATCCTTTGGACTTGGGATCTGGTTTGTGATCAAATTTCAGTTTTTTCTCTATCTTCAAATCTGCTGGAACTTTATCTAACACTTTGAGATTAGTTCCATTGAAAAATTTCCCTTTTTGCACAATTTTGCAGGAAATGATATCTCCTTCTTTCATTTTCGTCCCAATGTCTTCTTTCTCGAAAAATCCTACTGAATTATCGCATAATTTGAGTTGTAAGTATTTTTCTCCGTTTTTTCTCTCGCGAATCTCGACTTTTTCTACTTTATAATTACTCACTTTCTAAATCACCCAAAAATATATCTAGATATAGTCTAACGGCTATCTAAGAAGAAAAACTTTCGGAAAAAGTGAGTCATAATAGTCAAATGGTCATAGATTAAACACTGTGAACTTAAAATGTGCAGAGTTCATTTCATCCATGGAGGAGAAAATGCAAGTAAAACTTAGAACAGTACTTCATGTTCTATTCGATGGTTCTGCTAATAGAATTCCAAAATTGGTGTACTTTCATATTAGTTTGTTTTGATTAAAGGTAGCGGGATTCGGTCATCGATCAATGGAAATTTTATTTACTTTAGATTTGTTAAATTATTTGATCCTCATGGAAGGTTTAGATACTTATACGATTAAAGAATTTTCGAAAGTACGGCAAATTTTGAGTGACGTCTATGAAGTTTCTATCAAAAAAACCTCGGTTATCGGCTTGATTGAACTAGATGTTACAACAGCTCGTCACCGAATGCGAACATTTGAATCGGAGACAGGGAAAAAATTATCATTCACGGGTTGGTTAATCAAATGCATTTCGCAAGCCGTGAGTGAACATAAAGAAGTCCACGCCTATCGAGTAAAGAAAAACAAAATAATCGTATTTGATAATGTGCATGTGAGTGTAATGGTGGAAAGGACCACAAGTTCGGGTATAAAAGTTCCAATCACTTATGTTATTACTTCAGCTAACACCAAATCCGTCATGGAAATTACTGATGAAATAAGACAAGCTCAACAGCGAAAAATTGAAGAAAAGAATCAATTCGTGGCAGGCACCCCAAATTTCTTTGTTAAATTATACTCTCTCGTTCCGAGATTTCTGCGAAGAAGAATAATTCGAAAAAAATTATCAGATCCTTGGTTTTATATTAAAAATGCAGGAACAGTCGGTGTTACTGCTATCGGAATGTTTGGGAAAAATATTGCAGGGTGGGCGATACCCTTCACTTCTAGCACTCTAAATGTAGCAGTAGGGGGAATGAAAAGTAAGCCAGAACTGGTGGATGGTAATCTTATTGATAGGGAATTTCTGAATTTGACCATCCAAATCGATCACACCTTGGTAGATGGAGCTCCGGCTACTCGATTTGTCTCTAGGTTGGTAGAATTGGTGGAATCTGGTTTTGGTTGCTATCAAATTTAATAAATGTGTAATTTAGCTTGAAAGATATAGATGGAACTTAAGAATCAAATATTCGAATGGAATTAATGTCCTCGACGGTCTTTAGATGAAAAAATATTTTCTATTTGTTCTATCTCTTTTCGTTTTAGGGGTACTAACTCTGACTGGATATGAAGTAAAAGCATTAAATTATTCTCCTGGCGTTGAAGTAGGTGATGTGTTGATATGGGAGACGCAGGAAGACCTCCACATTGCTCATACGGAACCTAATATATGGTACACGAAACACGTAATTATCGCAATCAATGACGTGAATGAGAATACAACATGGGTCCAAGCTAATACCTTTTATTCGGAAGATAACATAGATTATGAACCCACTGGAGAAAATATAACTTGTGGTGTGTTAGAGGATTATATATTACAGCACAGTGTCTATGAAATATGGATCAATAAGTACTATTATATCGTACCGGGGACTAAAATAGGGGATTACAGCGAAATCATCCAAGATGCGCATGTGGGAGATGAATATAATGTATACATCCTCCAATTTGGATACGGATTGAACCTTCAGTATCATGATGATGAGGAAATTTTGTTCCAACAATCGATATACACAAAACAAGGAATATTAGAAAGGTTAAAGATAAATTATTATGACACAACAGTTACCTCTCTTCTGCTTTCAATTAATGGAACAAAATATAGATACCAAATACCGGGATACCACTTAATTTTATTCCTTGGCATCATTCTAGTCGCAATAACAGGACTTGTTATATGTGTGCACTATTTCCGTAAAGAAAACTTGGCAAGTTAAATAAAAGTCATTTAACCATCTAGCTAATCCACCTAACTCTTTCCTTACTTGGATTCGATCCTTCGTTCTTCGAAATAACCATCTGGAATAGTTAATCTGCTAGATGGCTCAATTTTCCTTATATAGCAACCTTGGATCTATATATCATAGAACTAAAAAACACTACCACGGAGGTAAAAAAACAATGAACGATTACATGATGGAAAAAATTAATGAATACAAAATAAGAGAAAACCAAAACCGAAAATGGTAAGTTATTTTTACTTTCTTCTTCTTTTTTGCATTAACAACGCACTTACTTTCTTGAAATAAGGATTCAAACTCAAAGTCATATACTAATTGTTGAATTTTGTCTTTGCCCTACTACGTACAAAAAACTACGCAAAAAGCCATCTCGAGATAGATCTTGGATAACATTATTTACTTTGGTAGTTTTTTCCTCACCCAAGAGTTGAAAATGCTACGAATGCCTTTTCTTTAACTGTTCGATGTCCGATAGATCGTTACACTCAGATAAACTGATGCAATTCACTTCTTTAAGAAGTTTAAGTTCGCAATCCGATCGATGGGTTATTCGTATCATTTTTCCTTGTTCTTTTTCTTCACTTTTGATATAACTCAGGATGTTCCGTGTGTATTGGTATTACATGATTTGGACGAACATCTCGAATTATTTGATGAATTTCCTTGCCTGAGGCGTGCCCAGATGCATGTGCATGATATTCTGGAATGCCAAATCGATTTAACCAGTTAGATTTGCGCTCTTCATCGAGCTCCATATCATCGGTAAATGGTTCACATGAGGATTTAATCCAAATGGCACCTTTGGGTTGAATATCAATTAAATGTTTAATTTCCCACATGTTCATCGAAACTACATAGTGTTGTGGATTTTCAACGAGATCTCGAACTGTAATTGCATTTTCCCGATGGATGAAATCTTGCTCCCATTTGAAATAATCTTTCGATATTTGATGATCCGTGCAACCATCCTTGCATAGTAGCCCCCATCCCTTATTTGGAACTAGTATTTTCACTTCATCTATCGCAAACGGACTGATATCACCCAATAGTTCTATAAGGTATGCTAATTTTAAATTAACTGCGAACTGTCGTTGATTATCTCGTGCAGAGTCATATATCGATTTCACTCGATCCAAATCTCGAATGGGATGTTCTACAAACACTAAACCTTGGTTGTTGGAGACTAATTTGCTGATTTCTTCCCGGACTTTCAATTCGCCAATAGAATGCATATCTTTAATTCGTGTTCCTTCCATCAATAACCATTCTGGATTTGCAGCTTTTACTTTCTCGACGAAAGCGTGACTATATTCTCCATGATATCCGTGAAAGCGAATATCTCCGCTATAAGCTAAATTCCCCTCGTCGCTATAAATGATAAATCCACAAGCACCAGGTAAGGAATGATCCACCAGACAGCATTCTATTTCCAGAGAGCCTATCTTTACTTTACCAACATTCGTTCCGGAACACGAGTCCATAATATGAAAGGTACGGTCATGCACATATTCTCCGTGTTTACGGTCGATTCGAGACCACTCTCCTTTTTTATTTATGTAGTGTTTATAGGTTTCACATACAGTTACCAAATCCTTAAAACCCCCACTACCAGTTTCTTCTAATGCTTGCAATATGAGTTTGGTGGCGTGAGTACAATAAATTGGAATATCCCAACGGAGAAAATGGATATATTGCGCATGATCTGCATGAGCATGGGATAAAAATAACGCATCCACAGAGCGATCCTCTTTTGGTCGACCCATATGCTCGACATAATCTTCCCGATAGATTCCTTTAATATCTGGAAGCAGGCCCATTTCGAAAAAATCCTTTAATCCATCACATTTTCGGGGTTGCAGGAATTCGGAAAAATACATGCCAGTTGTGTTAAAACTCATTCCAAAATCCATCAAAATTCTGGTCCCTTTATGCTCGATAAGTACCTTATTCCCCCCGATCTCATTTCTTCCTCCTAAAACGTCGATCTTCATTTTGCTTTCACACCTAATTTGCATATTTCTCATTGTTTTTTATTTTTATATTTTTTTTTATGGTTTTTTACAGTTATTTGTATACCTTTCAGAGTTCTTCCTTTGTATGGTATATTTTAGCATCGGAATAGTATACTAATCCGTTTCTTTCTCCTCAAATTCTAACTCATCTTCATGTACTTCGATATCACCGATCTTCCAAAAGCGTAATTTGCCTAGGTCATCTCCTGTGAGAGCACCATAATCATGACCCACAACAATTCGAGCCAATGTGTCACTTATAAATTTATAACTCTTCTTCTGGACGTCTCTCGAAAACAAAAATGCAAGATATTCGGGTCCAGAACCACAGATCCAATCCCGAACGTTGGCAATATTAGAGGTAATCTCTTTTTTCATATGCACTTTCTTAATATGTTTTTCCGAGATTCGAGCAGGTAACTCCCGCTGAAATTGATAGAGGATACCGTTAGAATTGACGATATATAACCCATAGGCAGATTCTGCTATCCCCATTAAAACTGAATTACCTAAATGTTGGTTTAATAACAACTCACCTTTTGTAGAAAAAATTATCATATCTCCACGATGTTCCCTTATTCCACCTAATACAACAATTCTGTGGGAAATGGGCAGAAACTCAATTCGTGTGATTTCGGGTTTCCCGAGTACATATTTTGATCTGGTCCCAAAATCTTTTTCAAAAATAGTTCCTTTAGTTCCTCCTTTAATTAAAGTTTCCATTTCTTTGTTTTCTTTGAATACTTTTTGATTGAACACTAAGATGGGTTCTTCAACCTGATCTTTACCATCTTTAGGAGGTTTTACATCCCAAATCTGTACATTACCGTTTTTCAATCCGATAAATAATAAATTCTCATAAATTACTAACGACATTACGGCAGCAGGAACGGATTTTTTCCAGATAATGTTTTTCTCTTTCCTATTTGAACTCCATTCTAATTTTATTACATAATAACTATGCGGACCTTTAGAAGAATCTCCCTCACTCTCCCGTAATCCCAAATAAATAATTTTTTTGGTAGTTTTAGATTTAGTTTGAAGTTCTGTTTTCAGTTCTCGTATGTCAATGACCCCACATCTCACAAATTTCATTGGATAGAATTCCTTAATTTCAATTTTAAATGATTTTGGATTGATAGTAAACTCGCCGATTTCATATAATCCGAAGTAGAATCCATGATATGGAGTTTTCATGCAGATATCCAAAATATAACCTGCTCCCGTCTCAAATATATCGTGTTGTCTGAGAAAGTCCACATTTACGAGATGTTTTTTGCCCGAATCCGATCTTGCTTTAAAGGAATTATACGTACGACGCTCTACATTCTCGAGTTTAAGACTATTTTTCCTTCCCAATTCTTTGGAATTTAGAATTTTATTACTAGAACAATCCAACACTTCGATAACATTTCGAGCGAATTCGACATCGACATCATATTCAGGAATATTGAATCGCTTCTTCTTTGGTTCTTTTGTCATTTTTCCACACCACCCTCTTTTTATTAAAGTTCGCGTTTTATAGGCTCCACAAAAAAAGCCGTGAAAAATGTATATTTAATTTAAATAATGGAAGATTTGAATGAGTTTCTTCCCTTTTTCAGATAACATCACTTTTTTATTACGAGTATCGGATGAAATCTCGATATATTCGAGAGTCTTGGAAAGTGGTCGCAAAAAGTCTTTTACTTTCATATACAGTGCAGATTTACGCTTGTGAATATCTTTATGCTTGCTTTCCAGATCAATTATCCCGCTAGATTGGAGTTTTTGAACGAGGTCTTTCAGGTAAGCAAATTGTGGTGCATCCTGAATTTCTTGCTTAGATAACTGTTTTTTTGCATATCTACGCTGAATCATTTCATCAATCAATTTTAGAGTTTGAATGTGTTCCTTTTCGGGTCTCTGGGTAGGAAAAGTCAGTGGTTTCTCAATGTAAATATCACCCTTATGAACTGGTCCCTCGTCGTAGGGATCATAAGTGGAAGAGTAGACGTAATAGTATTCTAAACCCCAGATCTTGGAGGCTTCGATGCTTGCAATTGATGTAATTTTAGACCCGGTACTGATGTTAATATAAATAGTAGCATTAGGGCTTTCTTCTCGTTCTATTTTAACTATCTTCGATATTTCTTGAATAACAGCGATATAATCCACGTAATCGATTTCCTTATGTATGATTTGGATCGTAGGAATTTTGTTTTTGAGGATTTGTGTATTATCATGATAAAATTGAAGATTAGGGTCTTTTTGCTTAGTTTTCTGTATGCAAGCGGTGAAATAATAAAGTTTATGCGGTGGATTTTGGAGTAGGGGTTCCGTAATACGATGAGTCTCTTTAGCATTGAATACGATATGAATTTGCGGAGAAAATATCATGATACATCTCGATACTTTTTTACAAGTGATTTTTTTAACTTATTATCTATTAAGCGAGTTAAGTTAATAAGTTTTATTATTGATGCTGATCGATCTATAGATGCTAAAGGAAGTTCATAGAGCACCGCACCCCCGGTATTTTGTATGAGCTTCTTTTGGCTCTTATTTTTCATGGTATATGCCTGTTTGGATATATATGGGGTTATAATTACCATGTAAATAAAAAATACAGGAGGAAAATGATAAAATGACGAAATATTGCCAAAAATGCGGAACTGCATTAGATGATGATGCGGAATTTTGCGAGAATTGTGGTTCTCAACAAATTAGATCTTCTAAACCTGAGCCTCAGAATATCACTGTGAATGTAAATAACGTAGCACAAGTTAATGCAGGAATAGCAGGGTTTCAACCATCTCCAAAATCCAAGATTGTTGCATTAATACTCTGGATATTTTTAGGATACATAGGAGGTCATTATTTTTATGCGGGTAGAATTGGAATGGGAATTTTATACTTTTTTACGGTTGGATTTTTTGGAATCGGCTGGTGTATTGATCTTTTTGTAATCCTATCAGGTAATTTTAAAGATTCATTCGGAAGACCAATGAAATAATCAATTTAACATCAAAATATTACTTATTTTATTTTTTTATTGCATTTTACTATAAAACGAACTCAATTTTTAAGAGAGAGTTCGATTCACATTTTAAAAGCACTTGAGCGAAATTTTTCATTCTTTCAATCTGCGTGTCAATCTGTATGTGATCAATCCCTGGAACAGTATAGTAATTATATCCGAATGAAAAATAATGTAGGTCCTTCCAGTGAGTGAAAAATCCTATTTATTCTGTGAATGTCATAATGCAGAACATGAGAAGATTTTGTTAATTATATAGTATTTTGCAAATCATAGAGCATCAGAAAGTAGCTACTAATCGCTAGATAAATAATTGTTCTGGAATCGTCTATCTCTGGGTCAATCTTAATGAAAAATGTATGTTTCCCCTTTTTTTTTATCTTTAAATCCTTATTGATCCAAATTTTGGATCCAGAGAAATTTGAATTTATTCTTTTGGTGTCGTTGTTTTGTTCATCATCAAAATCGTAAATTATTTTTGATGAGCTTTTTTTTCTTTTTACATTCCCAACGTATTGATTTTCCACGATCTCCTCGCCCCAGTATATTTCAAAGTAAATTGTGGGCGAAAATGGTTTTTCTCTTATGGTCAATATTGCAGCATAGGAATCATGAAAATAGAGAGGATATAGTTTACTAAATGGTTTTATTTTCAGAAACCCCACTTCTTGTTTATTCCGGTTTAAAATCTGAATTTTTCCCTTTCGTGGTCCGAATATATGTGTTAAATAAAAATCTCTTTGCGCTCTGTTATCACTCATAATTTTCAAGTTTCCTTATTTTGAATTCGCATAGAATTTTTGATTAAATTTATGAATATCTCTATTTCATTTGACAATAAATCAAATTTCTACCTTCCCTATTCATATAATACCGCCATTGCTAAAAGATTACCATGAAGTAAGTGGAAGGTCTCTCTATCCTTGATACAGTAATTCTCTTCTCTTCTCAATATTTTAGAGTTGAAAATTTACAATATGATGTTAAAAAATAAAATAATAGAATGTAATATACACCACACCACATATGATGTGAATCAGAGCAAATAATGCACCGTTTTTAGTTAGAGTCTTAAATGAAAATCCTTCAACATTATTCCGTGTAGCAATCGTGAGTGTCATAACATCACACGCTGCCCCTTGAGGCAAAAAATTTCCTCCCATATTGATTCCAACTAATAAGGCAATTATCAATACATTGGGATTCAAGGATAAAGAGGGATTGAAAATAATTAATTGATCAATTATTGCTAAAAACATCAAGGTCGTTGGTGAATTAGCCAAAAAACCTGACAGTAAACTACTTAACAGCACAATAAATATAGAGACTACCAAGGGATTACTAGGGAGTATTTTATTTAAAAAATCGGTTAAAACTTCAATTGTACCGTTTTCTATCATACATCCTATGATGATATACAACGACGCAAAAAAGAACATAACTTCCCACTCCACTTTTTTAAAATAATCGACGAGTTTTTGCCGATTGAGAAGGATCATTAAAATTGAACCAACTAAAGCTACTAAATACGCATCAGTAAATACGAAAAAGGAAATAAATACAATAGTTAAAAAAATAGAATTCATGATAAACTTCTTTTTATCGACAATTACTGCAGAGGGGACTAAAATATCTCGCACCAATTCTTTTCGAATCGGATCCACTCGAACATTCTTCTTTAATAAAAGCATATCCAATAATAGCATCGTTACGATGAGCACAATAAAGCCAAATACCATGACATTTTTAACGAACCATATGGTATTCACTGCGTATTCTTCAAAATGACCTGCAATAATGATATTCTCAGAACTGGAAAATGGTGTAATCATACTCCCAATATTTATACAAATAGTCATTCCAAACAAATACGGAGCGGGTTTAATTTCTAAAATACGGCAGGTACGTATTATTAGAGGTGCAAAAATAATTGCCACTGTAACATCAGCAACTACAGCAGCAAGTAGGGTTGATATTATACAAATTACATAGAATAGGGTACGATCATTCCCTTTAGTTAATCGAATCGTTTGTATGGCGACATACTGGAATATTTTTTGACGCTCCGAGACAGCAATTACGATTTGTATCCCAAAAATGAATAACAAGGGTTTGAATTCAATCATACCGATAAAACTCGTGAAATTTACCGTCCCGTCTGTTGTATAATATAAGATCCCCGCGGCAAGTAACGCTGAAAAAATCGCAACCGTCAAATAATCAAGAGTTTCTGTTGAAAAGACAACCATTACAATTGTAAATAAAATAGCAACAGCGATGACAGAAAACAAGTTCATTGTTATGAGAAAAATGAATAACTATTAAATAATGTTTTTTTGTGGAATCCTCCGCTCTGCGAAAATTTGGAAAAATTGCTTATGATATTCAGAAAATTATCACTATACTTCCAAATACTGGTTTAAAATATGTTTTTCTAGTAAACGCTTATGTATAGAAATAATATTAACGTAAGGGTTAATCCCTATCTTTTAAATAGTACAAAGATCTATTTTTTTATGATGTATTGCCGCAGTTGTGGTGCATCAATTAGTTTAGAACAAGATGCAAAGCAAAATGGGTATTGTGATAATTGTTTTCGAGAACGCCCACTCAGCAATAGAGATTCTAATAATCAAATAACAAGGAGAATGGATGAAATCACATGTTACATTTGTGATCGCCCACTTTTTACACGATGTTATAACTGTGGTAAGGCGATATGTGCCTATCACACAAAAGAACGAGTAGGATATTTTGCTGCGATTAGAAAACGCTGTCCTGTTTGTGATCAACGATTTCGCCGTATAATCATCATTATCTATATTGCTGCTTTTACTGTATTTATTTCTACAATGATAATTATTATTTCCCGATTTGTCCAGAACATATGATTTTCATGCTATTCTGGGGGTCACCAAACTTATTAATTCTGTTAGAGACCTTACAGAAAATAACACATCCATTATGATTCATCATGAATCCCTCTCATGTATCATAATTATCGGATAAATTTCCCAAAAAACCAATATTACAAGAATGGGTGTTTTTTTCGTTTTATTAAAAATCGAACCACAGTTATTGTACTGGACGAGAAGAGAGCGGATAAAAGTGGAAAACAGAATCAATTGCTATAGAAAATTGCTGCGAATGATATTAATATGACCCAAATAGGATTGGATGATACTATTTACTATCAAACCACATTAAGTGAAGAAATGAACAATTCCCGGTGATGATCGTTTCAAACATATTCCCAAAGTGGTGTTTTCAAGAGATCCTCAACAAATCGAAGATGAATTGAGGAAATTATCCCAAATCTAACCACCGATTATAGAGAAAAGAAACAAATAGAAAAAAAGACTTAAGATGATTTGTCTATTGAATTTTTATGATACGAAAGTTAGATCTGAAATCTCGACTGAGATTTCGAGAAATCCTCATCTCGTTACTTACTTATTCGGGATTCTTAGGTCTTGGATACGTGATAGCTTTATTCATTGCAATTCCTCAAGTCATATCCTACGCAATATTTCTTGTATTTGGCATTCTTGCAGTGGCTATCGATATTCCCGATGAAAAAATGAAATGGTTAAAACTCATCCCTCTTATTCGCCGGCACTTCTTTATGATGCATCGGGTGCGTCGCCGAATTGGGATTGCTGCTAAGGAGGGAAAACTAACAAGTGCTTATAAATTCGCTGTGGGCATGATACTTGTAATTGGATACTTATTTTTCATGAATTTAGCAATTATTTCCATTAAACTAATCCTGCATTTCACCATCGATTTTTCAGACCCGTTTCGATTTACCGAAGCCTTTCTAAGTTTACTCGGTGCTGGAGTAACTGCTTATATTATCTGGTTAAGGTCTTTCCATCGAGAATATAAACATACATTGACCTTAATTAAATTCAAGTCAGAAAAATTCAGAGAAAGGACTAAGAACGTTACAAAAGGGGTAGCGAAAGGATTTTCCCTAGTGCTTAAACTCTATATCCTTTTCATTAGTTTTATTATTTGGCTTACGGGAGAGTGCCTATTTATGCTGGGCACACCATTTTTCACGGATTATATTACCTATTTTCTCCTAGGGACTGTGGGATTTTTCGCAGCTTTAGTGCTATCGCTAATCTTCATCGTGTTTTTAACAAAGCCCGACGAGGGTTTATTGGCAAATGATATGGTGCATGAAGAAAAAAATAGCGATTTTCCAGCGGAAGTGAAATCCACACTCGGGGATTCCTACGAACCTGCATCGAGAAAAAGTATTTTTTCTCGATTACGGAAACATGATACAATCAAGCAATAATCTGGCATGGAATTTTCCGTTGAATTTTCCGTATCCATGTCCATGAGTCCATATCATGATCAAATTCCCGATTATTATTGTCATGACCATGAGTCTCGAAAATAAGTAACGATTCGTGTATAAATCTATAAATAGAAATAGTAATGTCTTCTACATAATGGAACAAGTTAAAGGTCCTCGGTTGATTGGATTAGATATTTACAGGGGATTTTTGGTTTGGATGATGATTTTCTTTCATAATTTAGATTCATATTCAGGAAATTTAGAAGCAATCGAGAGTAGTGCAGGAATAGCTAGTGTCATTGGTAAATTTATTGGTAGGTGGGGAGTGTTTTTTTTTATAATCGTAGGATTTTCAAATACACTGAGTCTTTATCATAAATTCCAAAATCCTAAGGCGAATTCGGGAAAAATATTGCTTAAATCGATGACAAAGGCTTCAATATTGATAGCTTTTGATAAGATATGCACCATATTATTTAGCGGGGAATCTCAAGGTGGAGGAATTTATAATTTTAATGAAGGGCCTATTTCTATCGGGATTGTTATGGGATTCATAAAAACCAGCTCGTATATTCCTCCTCGGACCTATGATGTATTTTTTGATCAATCAGCCGTAGTTACTATCGCTTATATCATGATAATAATAAGTTTAATTGAGGTTATATTATTCAAGAGTTGTAAAAATCATAAAAGTTACCCCAATTTAATTATATTAGCCTCAATTGGGTTTATAATACTTATAATTTCTCCTTTTGCGGTTCAATATTTACGTCCCTTATGGGTGATTGCCTTAGTGAATGAAAATTATGGGATTGCTTTTATTTTGGGGATACTTGTAGGCGATGTTCACCCCTTATTACCTAATATTGGATTTGCCTTTATAGGTGCAGTTTTTGCACTGGCTTATGCGATGAGAATCCCTCGGAAACTAGTATTGATTTTCGGTTCGATTTTTTCTTTTATTTCCCTTCTTATCGGTATAATTGGATATATTATGTTAGGAGAACCCTCTTATGAACAGACATTACAAACTTCTCCAGGAAGAACTATGTGGTTGTTAGTGGGCGTTATGATAATTCCTATCTTATTCATTTATTACTTTGAATTCGAACCGAGTCGAGAAAAGTCTCCTAATCGATTAGCGTTAAATCTCCAACGATTCGGGAAAGTGTCATTAACATTATATCTTCTAGAGAGTTTTGTGGTTGAACTTTCTTTACTGACAATTGGGTTGATATATCCTATTGCGGATACATTATGGATTTTAGCGATATTTGGTGCTCTAATTATTATATTACTTAGTTATTTACTCATACTATGGGAAAGAGGAAATTTTATTGGCTCCGTAGAGTGGATGGTACGAAAAGCAACATTGTTTTAAGTTATTGAATCTCTTTTAAGAGCAGATAGGAAAAGTTTCTCTACGCAATCAAATATAAATGAAGGATCTGACTCATTTTATTTTATTCTTCCTTAAATCATAAGTAAGTATAGATGCGGAAGTATTATTACGCTGAATTGACTATTGTTTGTTGGTTGAAATGATGCGAAATTTCGACCATTCTGAGAAGAAACCCGAAAAAATCACTTTGGAGGATTTAAGCCGTATCATTAAGCCCGGATTTCGTATTTTTCTCGGAACTGGTTGTTCAGAACCTTATATAATAACAAAAGAATTAACTCATGATAAGTATCGGTGGACAGATTGTGAAATTGTACATTTACTCACTCTTACCGAGCAAAAATTTTTCAGTGATTCTTTTCCCACCAGATTTCGTCACAATACACTTTCTTTGATAGGCTCCGCACAGACACGTCATGCTGTAAATACAGGTAAGAGTGACTTTACACCCATCAGAACTTCAGAAATTCCAGATCTGTTAGAACGGGGAGTATTGAAGATTGATGTTGCGATGGTTCAACTAAGTCCACCAGATGAATATGGATACTGTTCTCTGGGAATCAATGTCGATATTAACAAGAAAATGGTAGAGTATGCGAAAATTATCATAGCTCAAATCAATTCTCAAATGCCATCCACCAGAGGCGATTCCACTGTAAGAATTGACCAACTTGATTATATTATCGAGGAAAACACGCCGCTTGTAGAATATAAAAACGAATATAGCCCATCTCAGTCAAATATTATCGATAAAATTTGCAGTTATACTGCACGATTAATTGAGGATGGAGCTACTTTAAATTTCGGTTTGGGTAAAATTCCCTTAAAAATTTTCTCTCATCTCCAAAATAGGAAAGATTTAGCGATATATACGGAAAGTTTGGTTATGACTGATGCTCTTTTTGATCTAATCTCAAAAAATGTTATCACCTGTAAATTAAATCATTATCCCAAAGTGATGTGTGCCTTTGCTTTAGGAGAAAAACGCCATTACCAGAGAGTTCACAACAATCCTTTCATCAAATTTTACCCTACGGAATTTATCAATAACGTAGATAATATCATTAAAAATCACAAACTAATCTCGATTTACAGTGCGATTGCAGTGGATCTCTCAGGTCAGATTACAAATCATCTTGAAGATAAATTTTACAGTGGAATTGGAGGTGAAAATGACTTTATTGAAGGTACAAGTAGAACCCCAGGGGGAAAAACTATTATAGTTATTCCCAGTACAACAAGCGACGGTGAGAAATCACGTATAGTTCCAATAATTTCTCGAAGTACGATTCCTGCATCAGATGTGCATTATATTATTACGGAATATGGAATTGCACGGCTTACTGGAAAACCCATCCGACAACGGGCAATTCAATTGATTGCAATTGCTCATCCAAAATTTAGGAAATCTCTCCTTCAACAGGCAAAAAAAATGCATTTTGTGTATCCCGATCAACTCATTCCCCTTACCCGCGACGGAAATGTGGTAGTGTATCCCGAGGAGTATGAGTGGATTTATAGCACGAATTCGGGTAACATGGTAAAATTTCGGGCTATAAAGCCGACTGATGAAGCTCTATTACAACGCTTCTTCTACCAGCAAGATGAACGATCACGCATTTTGCGGTATTTGACTCCCAAAAAAACACTCACCCATGAAGAATCTCAAATTGAAGTAAATATTGATTATGATACTAATATGGTGATAGTTGGGTTAGTAGGGGATGAGGATGCTCAAGAAATTATTGCAGCGGCTTCCTATTATTTAGATCCCGAGGATAATACCAACATTGCGGAAGTTGCGATAATGATCTCAAAAGAATGGCAGAATCAAGGGCTGGGGCATCATATGTTTTCCAAAATGTGTTATATAGCTCATGAAAAAGGATTGAATGCGCTGATTGGAGAATTCATGAAAACAAATATTGGCGTTGATAAAATGCTGAAAAATCTGCCATTTCCCGTCGAAATGAAAGATTTTGATGAAACTTTTGAATTTATTATTGATCTAACAAGGGAAAAACCTTAATTCAGGGGATATTCTCACATATTATACTCTATGTCTCACGATTTGCTGTAATTTATCTTGTAATGAACTAGTGAAATCTTCTAACTCTGGTGGAAATCGACTAAGAGCCTCGTTAATCTCATCCTTATATATATTCTCATCATCGTTTTTCGTCATTATGGTAAAAAAATCCTCCAAAACGGGTCGGAGATATGGAAAATTGATTAACTTTGGAGTTTTTCGAATAATTGCGTGGAGATGGAGTTGAATGTATGAATCTGCATTTTTAGATAAATTCGCGAACATATCGATGATAATTTTAGATTTGAATCGATTCTTTTCGTCGAGTTCACTAACCATGATAGGTAGTAGTTTCTTAATGTAGTTTGGGTGTATTTTCTCTGCAATAATCACTGCTGTTTTCAATAAATCGGTGTGCAACGAGTAATCAGACTTACTGAGTTCCTCTTTAAGAAATTCGACAAGCTTATCGATGTCACCGGGATTAAGAGGTTCTTGCGTTTCGTCTACCAAAACACTAAATGCTTGAAGGGCTACACTTTGGAGTTGGGTATCTTCTAATTTTAACTGCTCGAGTATATCCTTCAGTGTAGGAAGGTTTTCCTTGGATTGGTCGGAATTGAAGTGCAATCTCTTTATTCTCCAATTTTCTTAATTTCTGCGTTCTGAAGTGTTACTATGTTGCATCTCAAATGAATTTTCCGTGTTAGTACGATCTAGAAGAAGAAGTTTTTTCATTTTTTTTTTGGGTTGATTTTGGGTTGGTGAATATTCCTTGATTGATATGCATTTGAGATTGAAATAGTCAATCCACAAGTATATCTTATCATATATATAGTTTAAAACCAATAGGTTTATACTCTCATTCCCACTTAGTACACTAGGTGGAGTTTAAATGGATTCTGCAGTTACAATTGATATGAAAGGTAGGATTTTAATTCCCAAAGAGATACGAAAAAAACTTAATTTAAAACCCGGTGTTAAATTAATAATAAAAATCGAGAATGGGAGATTGGTATTATTAATAAGCACTTCTTTGGAGGATTTCCAATCAGAAATCAAATCATTTCAACAAAAATTGAAAGAACTAACTACCGATCCTATTCCTACAGAGAAATTGTTTTAGAGGGGGTAATCAGTGAATGATCACCATTGATAGCCAGATCTGGATTTATTATTTCGATCCAAACGCTCCTGAGAACCTCAATGTTCAGAAATGGATGAAATCCATTCTACAAAATGAAATTATAGTTCTTAGCACAATAATACCCTTAGAAGTTTCCCACAATCTCTATGCAATTCCCAAAATAAGCAGAGATGATGTTGAAGAGTTGATTTTGAAATGGATTACCCAAGAAAATATAAGAATGGTCGAGGTAGACCAACATAACATGCTTATTGCTCTTGAACTAATGAAAACCAATCGTAATAGGGGGATTGGTGGCAGGGATTGTTTAATATTAGCGAGTATGTTAACTCAAGATGTGCAAATGCTTGTTACAAACGACAAGAATTTATTAAGAATACAGAGCTTGCAGCGAATGAATCCTGTATTTGATCCCCCCTTAATCTTAAACAAAGGAGAGAAATTCAAACAATAAGAAAATGAATATTTTAGCAAGCAGAATGGGACACACAGCATGCTACAATCAATTGATTGGAAATATATTCGTTAAGATGTTAACCCAGAAATCTAACATAGAACGGTCAATCTGCACCATCTAATAAAATCAAGAAACTTCACGAAATTATAAAAAAACTTTCATTTGGCAATAGAAATCGAATTATGATACAGCGAATTGCCTGCTAGGCTACAAGCAATGAACATTTCATTTTATCAAAATTGCAATATGGTAGGTGCCAAGATTATAGAGATGCACCAGCTTGCTGAATTCATTAAAACCAAAAATGAGATAAAAAGCATTTAAGTGAAAATGCGAGAAATCTAAGAGTTGAACAAGACCTTTACTATTTAGAACAAAATATCTCTACAGACAAAATTTTCCCAGATTAATAGATGCATCTAACCACTTTTTCTTCTGAAGTGGGAATCCCTTAAACATACATATATATGTGTCGAATTTTATCAAGAAGATAAATTTTGGGGATGGTTCCACGAATAGCACATTAAGTAATCCAACACATCTTTATAATACTCCTGGAAATTACACCGTTCCTTTAACTATTACGGATACTGATGGAGATTCTGCCATAGTTTCTACAATTGTTCGAGTTTCTGCACCGGAACCAAAAGGTTTAGGTATAGGTGCTATTATAGGAATTATTTTAGGTTCTCTGGTATTTGTTGGTGGAGCAGTGGCTGTTTTTATCATCGTTCGTAAGAAATAAAAATCAAATACGAGAGCTGACGATAAAAAATCTACTTCCACCAAACAATTACACCTAATTATTGTATAAAGTGAGTGAATTTTTTCATTCTCCTATTTTTACCATCCCATTATGTTTTTAATAAGAATATTGTTTGTCTTTAGTATAATTCTAATTTGACTGTTGGAGGAAGGGATCGAGGATCATCACTCGAAAATAATGAATTCATTTCAGTTTTCTACTAGGTAATTTATTCAAATTTATGATCTTGTGAAAATAACTATTAAATGATAACACTCCTCATTATTATCAACGATATCAATGGTGTTCATAAAAAATTATAATTTCGTGAAGGACTTCACCTTGGGAAGAGAAGTTTTCAATCGAATCCTCTACCCCGTGCATTCCTATCTAATTGACAATATTCTCATAGATTCAGGTCCAATGACCGCTGAGAAACACTTTTTACCACTGATTGAAAAAGAAAAAGATTCTATCGATTATATTATCAACACTCACTGTCATGAGGATCACATAGGAAATAATCTAACTATTCAGAAAATGACCGGAGCACAAATTTATATCCATCCTTTGGGACTTGATACTCTAACTTATCCAAAATCGCTTGGTTTATATCCATATCAGAAATTTTTTTGGGGAACTCCCCCACCCTCGTCAGGTAACTCGATACCAAACACTGTAACCGGCAATCGTTTTATATTCCAGATACTTCACACTCCTGGGCATTCAGAAGATCATATATGCATCTATGAACCCGATAATGGAATAATTTTTACCGGGGACTTGTATTGGGGACAAAAAATCATTTCATTTCGACCAATAGATGATTTTTATGCCATTAAACACTCCTTAGAGAAAATTAATCAACTGGATATTGATGCAATCTATTGCGGATTTCGCGGACGAGTAGAACATGGCAACAAGGCAATCACCCGAAAATTAAATTATATGGAAACATTGGAAAAAACTGTCAAAGCCCATGCCTTTCAAGGATATGACGTTAAATCTATAGTCAAAAGAACTTTAGGACGTGAAAATTACATGAAATGGCTTACGAACGGGCAATTTTCGAAAGAAAATGTGATCTTATCCATTTTATCTCAAGATTAACCAATTTTAAATCCACGCCCCTATTCGTAGGGACTACCCTAGAAGCCTATTTGAGAAACAATACAAATGAGTAAATTTTTACGTAGGGGTGCCTAGTACCCTTGACATTATATATTGGGTATCCCATGTGTTTTCCTGCGGTTATCCCATTTGGGTGGCTCTTTATCAAAGAATGAGACTAAATAAGGAATAGTATGATAGATAGAGCCTAAACGAGCGTTTAGGATATGGGATAGATGAGGATTTGACAAATATTGATATATGAGCAAATATCAAGTTCCGTGTATGGAAAAAAATATTAAATATATCTTGAACCATCAAGTCAGGTAATACGAGCAAACCGCCTGTCCAGCCTAAACCGACACTTCAGTTTTTTCTCAAAAATCTCGGAATTCTAGAAAAGCTTAAGAAATCAAACGGAAGAAGATCAAAGAAAAACCCATTAAAATTGCATTCCATAAAGCAATTTTAGCCAAGAAACATAAAATAACCACCATAGATTTGCTTCAAATTGTTTTGAAAGATCAAAACTCAGAGAAATTGAAGTAGAACTTATTTTCTTTAGAGGGATATTTTTTCTTCATATATTCTTCATTGAAACCAGTTTCAAATTTCTTGATTATTTTCTCTAGTTTTGCTTTCTCTTGAAAATCATCCTTATCTCGTGCTGTAATGCGAAGATCTTGAAGGAATCGTTCCATATATTCCTTATCAGAAATCATTCTCATAGAAAATCCTTCATTATTTTGATTTCATTAAATTATTTAATCTACTCGGTTTATGCTATTTAGTCATGAAAGAATGGAACAATCCTCGGTATATTGGTTACAATAAAATTGATCCCCATAACACTCTTATCTACTTTGATTCTGTTGAATCAGCATTGAAAAAAAAAGAATGGGGGGAATATACCGCGAACTATCCAACCCAATTCTATAAAACTCTTAACGGTGATTGGTTTTTTAAGTGGGTCAATAATGTACACAAACGTCCGAAAGATTTTCATAAACAAACTTATGATGTTAGCCAATGGGAAACCATTCATGTTCCTTCTTGTTGGCAGCTAGAAGGATATGGAGTACCCATATATGTTAACGTTAGATACCCATTTGTCCCCTTTCCTCCATTTATGCTGGGAAATTATCGAATTGGAAAAAATGGACCTCGACCAGTGGGTTCGTACCGCAGAAATTTCAAGGTACCAGAATCTTGGGATACTACACAAAAAATAATAGTGCATTTTGATGGAGTGAAAAGTGCGTTTTATGTATGGATCAATGGGCAATATCTTGGTTATTCCCAAGGTAGTATGACACCCTCAGAATGGGAAATTACTGATTATGTCTACTCCGATCGAACCAAAGAGAATTCCATTTCAGTGCAAGTATATAGATGGAGCGATGGAAGTTATTTAGAAGACCAAGATATGTTTCGGTTTTCAGGTATATATCGAGAAGTGTATCTATATGCGAAACCTCGTATACATTTCAATGATGCATATCTTCATTGTGTTTTTGATGAGAAATACGAGAATGCCGAGCTTTATGCTCGATTAAAAGTATTTAATTCGACATCTAAGGAAACTATGGTAACAATTGCAGTTAGGTTGTATGAATTTCATCAAGATGTTCTGGTGCACGAATGGAAAAAAGTGGTATCGATCCCAGAGAATTTTTCCCTCGTGGAATTATCTGAAATCATTGAATCTCCAAAGAAATGGTCTGCAGACACTCCGAATTTATATCGTGTGTTGATTAGTTTATACACAGATGGAACGGATCATACTGAAACTATCTGCATTCCTTTTGGTTTTCGTGAGGTGAAAATAAAAAAAGATACTGGAAAACCCGTTTTTTTGATAAATGGAAAACCAATAAAGATGAAGGGTGTAAATCGGCATGAACATTGTCCCGATCATGGTCGAACAATATCGGTTAGTTTAATGAAAAAGGATCTAGAGTTGATGAAAAAGCATAATATCAATGCAATTCGCACTTCTCATTATCCGAACCATCCCATATTCTATGAACTATGTAATATTTATGGAATCTATGTAATGGATGAAGCTAATGTCGAATCTCATATGTTATGTAAAATCTTACCGAGCAATAAGAAGAAATGGAAGGATTCTTGCGTTGACCGTATGGTACGGATGGTTCAGCGAGATAAAAACCATCCTTGTGTAGTGATTTGGAGCTTGGGTAATGAAGCCGGGATGGGTCCAAAAACACATAATAATTTTGGTTATATGGTGCAAGCAGCTAAAGCATTAGATACAACACGTCCTTTTCATTACAATTTTGATAAAAAAAATTGGTTTGTTGATATAATTGGTGCAGGATATCTAACTCCCTCAGAAGCCCTTGAATATGCAGAAAAAGGGTCGATTGCGAAGGTGCTTTTTGGGTCCTTTCCTACTGATATTAATCATGGTCCCCTCGTTCTCACAGAATATTATCATGCTATGGGCAATTCTGGCGGAGGTTTAGATTTACTTTGGAACTCCGTATATACTCATGAAAATTTTCTAGGAGGGTATATATGGGATTGGGTGGATCAAGGATTGCGGAAAAAAAGTATAGATGGAAAAGAATATTGGGCTTATGGAGGGGACTTTGGGGATAAACCCAATAGTTCTAATTTTTGTATAAATGGTTTGGTGGGTCCAGATCGTGGAATTCATCCCACACTATATGAGGTAAAACATATTTTTCGTGATCTTACCGTTAAGGTGTTAGATGCCGTTAATGGTCTTTTTGAATTGAAGAATCGATTTAATTTTATAAATTTGGAAGGATGGAAATTAAATTGGACTCTTTCAGAAAATGGACAGCTAATTCAGTTCGATTCGATTTTACTGCCTGATTTCCCACCCCAATCAACCATAAGAATAACTATTAACCCTTCTATATCCGAAAATACAGAAACTTTAATTGATTTCTCATTAAGATTACCTAAATCGACCATATGGGCAGACGAGGGCTATGAAATAGCTCATAACCAAGTAATTTTAGAAAAAACAACCCGTTCTCCTTACCCAATTATTCAAAATATCCCTGAAGGTGAAAAACTGGATTTAATTCAAATGCCATTAGATAATAAACTGCGGATTTTCAATTCGAAGTTCCAGATTGTATTCAATACAAAAACTGGATTTATTGACCGTTATGAATACCAAAATTCGGATTTACTCAAAAGCGCCATTCAACCCAATTTCTGGAGACCTACTACTGATAACGATCGAAGAGGATTACCATGGTATACCATATATCTCTCTATGTTTAATCCACAAAATCAAGATCGGTATCGAAAACTCTTAGGGATCACTTATCGGAAAATTGAGGAGGGATATGAATTACGTACTATACACTCGTGTTTGAATGGAAAATCTTATCTGAAAACTAAAAGAGCACGGAGTGAATATAAAACACGATGGATAATAAATCGAAACGGTCAGATACGGATTATTAGTCGATTTACTACAAAACGAATCCTTCCTCGTTTCGGTTTCAAGTTTGATCTACCTTTGAGTTTTGGTAATCATATCCAGTATTATGGTAAAGGTCCACATGAAAACTATTGCGATCGGAATACAAGCGCTAATCTAAATATCTACTCCCAAAAAGCTGAGGATTTTTATACAAAATATGTATATCCTCAAGCATATGGCAATCGCACAGAGGTTCGTTGGTTAACTATGCACAATGAGAATGTAGGGATACGGATCCAAAGCTCCCACCCATTTGAGTTTAGTATCTTATCCCATTCTATTCAAGATATCGAAAAAGCAAAGCACATCCATGAACTACCAAAACCTACTCATATAGGAATAAATATTGATAGTAAACAAATGGGAGTAGGAGGATATGATTCTTGGTCTCATCGAGCGCATCCACTCGAACAACATTCTCTTTTACCAGGAATATATTCATTAGATTTTACTATCACCCCATTTCAATTCAATTAATCCTTATTGATTCTATGGTATTCCACATGGTTTTTTTTAAACTACGCCACAATTCTATTCCCTTATTCTTCTATCCTATCGGATAGATTCCCTTTGTGACGTTCGGAGGAGTGTTACGAAATTTAACCTTTCACACGTTTACCTAATCACTAGATAGATCAGAATAGGTGTTAATTAATAAGAAATTTGAAAAATTTTGGCCAATTTTTCGGCGAAATTAACATACCGGGTGTTCTTTTAATATATTCTTCATAAGATTTGCCAAATCGAATTTTTAATTCCCTTTCTTCTACTAAAATATGGCGACAGAAATTGAGGTAGGTGATTATAGATAAAAGGATTGAATAGCCCGAAAAATGTGTTAGAAATCCCCCAATAGCCACCAATACCACTGCAAGATACATTGGATGCCGTACGATGGAATAAATATCATGATCCACGATCTTTGCATCTTCTGGAAAATATACATAAACCATCGCAGCTGTATCTATTCCAAATTCTTCTACAGCACGATAAGCCGTTCTTAAGGCGATGAGAAAACAAATCCCACCCAATGTATATCTTATCCATACCCAATCCCAATTGGTAAACCACGAGTAGAACGGCTGACTAAGATAGTATCCTATTTGTCCTGATGGATAAAACAATGGAACATATCCAAATAGAATTCCTGCAAATACCATGGATATCCCAAAAAGAATGGTTTTAACTATTCTTTGATATGCACGATTACCATATTTCTCTAGATAATCCTTTTTTTTATGGAACCCTAACTGAGCAATCAAAGTGCCAAAAAAGATGAAAATGATATTATTTAGAATTGGTACAATGAACAAGATTACCTTAAAAAGTTTTATTGGATATTGTAGCGTTAAGAATCGGATACTATAAAAAAATCCAATTTGCAGAAGGAAAAAAAGAATCGCGAATCCTGGTAATCGCAGAAGGAGTAATTTAGATTGTTTTTCTGAATAATCCGGAAGATAATTGATGAATCTCTGTAATCCCGAAATTCGCATATAAAGTCAAATACGCTAAACCAAAAAAAAGTGTCTTTTCTTTTTTATAGTTACCGATTTTTTAAAGGCTCTTAATGTACCTTTTTTTTTATCTAGCAAAAATTCACGGTAACCCATTCCCAAAAACTCTGCTAAAAAGCCTAAAATTCAACTTCAGTTGACTTTACTTCCTTTCCACGTTGTAGCACCGTATTCCGAATTTTAGGTTTTTTATCGTAGGTGTTCCTTTAACCCACGCTATGCGTGGTTATCCACGTGCGTTACCAATTTTTGAAATGGGACTATAGTTCTCGTTAAAAGGGC
>JAFGBS010000022.1 GCA_016933055.1 Promethearchaeota archaeon
AATTTTTTTTTTTTTTAAAAAAAAAAAAAAAAAAAAAAAAAAAAAAAACCTTACGCGTTGTAAAAAAAAAAAGTGTGATAAGTAAACAGTGATTAATTCTGTTTACATAGAAACGGTTTTTTTTGAGAATCTGCTGATCACTTTTCCGGGCAAAATTTTCCTCTTGATTTTATGGCTTTCCACATTCATAAAACCGATGTGGTTTGAAGGCGAACTGATCACTTTTTCCCCATGACGAAAAAAACCAAACCCAAACCTCACCCTTTCGAAAACAAATGTTGTTTTTTTTAAAAAAAATTATACTAAAAAATATATAAGAGACAACAAACGTTTCTACGTTTTTTTTTGTGTAAACAAACGACACCGTATTGAAAAACATTTGTTGTTTTACACCCCCCATACACCACAGATCCCCCCTTTTCCTTTTTTTCCTTTTTTGGAAAAGTAACAACCGTACCACCAACCGTACCACCATCCTATGACGTGATAGGAATAGGATAGCTTAACGAAGGGTAGGGAAGAAGGGTGTGACGTCTTTTTAACTTTTCACCCTTTTGAAAAGTATATACAATGTATATACAAAATAATATAGGGCTAATTCATCTGAACAACGTTTCAAACAATCTGGTGCTCATTTTAAAATATCTGTATATGTATTATATTTATTTTTAAAAAAAATGATTTTACCCCTGATCAAAAAGGGGCAAAAAATCAATTAAACCAGTTTTTTGTTTGTTGATTCCCCAGATCAGCAATAGCTCCCAGTCCAACATAACACCAAACCATAACCTTGTTAATGGACTTTCGTTTTTTCGGATATCCTAACCTGCCTAACTGCTGGGTGCACAACGTTTTACTAATCGGTTTTTTATGTTCATCCCGAAGCCACTGATTATATGCCTGGTAAAACCAATCACATTCTACAAACAAGCTGCTTTCAACCTCACACGTTTTTTCGATAAAGCCGTTTACCAGTTCGAACTTGGACAACCAAAAGTCTTTCACTGCAATCCAATCGTAATACTTTTCATCAAATCCGCCTTTCTCAATGAGGATTTTCAGTCCTGCTAAACACTGATTGAGAAATCCGGACAATTCCCCCGGGGTAGTAAGTTTTTCCAAAAGGGTTTCGTCTATATTATCGGAAAAATCGTTCGGACATTCCAGGATGATCCACTTTCTCCAAAACCCTTTATCGGTATCTTCGGGGACTTCGGGCATTTTTGTATTACACGAAAACACCAGTTTCGCAGTGGGAGTGATCTGATAGGGCTGAATGAACTTTGGGTCCACCAAGATTTTGCTTTCGTTTCCTACATAGATCTTGAAGTTTCTAATGGGGATTTTATATGTTGCGTCGATATCGGAACAAAACACCAACAACTTATCAACCAAAACCGAAGATTTGTGTCCTTTTCCAAAATCCCCTAAATCCATATTCGCCGAATTTTTACTCCCGACCATTTTCGTAAGGAGACTTATAAAAGTGGTTTTTCCGTTATTCCCATCTCCATACAACATCAACGCTTTCTGGTAGATCATTAAATCGGTTAAACATAGCCCACAAAACTGGCGAATTAACGGCTGATCTTCTGCGGTAAACACTTCGGAAAGGAACTTGTCGATCAAGGGACAGGGTGCCTGGGGATCATAGATGACCGGGATCCGTTTCGTATGGAGTTTTTCCGGGGTATGGGGGAAAAATTCCCCGGTTCGAAGGTTCAAAATTCCGTTGATAAGATTTAGTTCAAACGGATTCGAATCGAATTCTTTATCTTCTGTTAGCGTTTCGCTTTTAATGGCTTCGAACACGTCATCTATGGCGTTCCTGGAGTCTTTCAGAGCAAAAAACTCAAAGACCCACCTGATTTTCTTTTTGATTTTAGACTGAGAGTGTGGCTTCCAGTATCCGTTTTCATATAGGTATGGAACCAGCGAGTCACTGTCTTCTCGCATTCGGGTTTTTATGTTCATTTCATTCAACACAATGTCCCGTACCTCATAGTTTACCATTGTGTTTGGAGTTTCTTCTGGAGTAAACTCCAACAAAAGACAGTTGGGTGTTTTCTCATTTACACGACAGTCAACCGCGTAATCCAGTTTTTTACGCTTCAGATCCTCCCGGTTAGACGGTGTGGAACCGTCAAAGGGTTCCGTGGTAGAAAGTGATGTTTTTGGTGTTTTTTTATATGTAGGGAAGTACTCTGCGTACTTTTCTTTTGTCAGGGGTAGATCGGTGTAGGGGTGATGTTTTAGCTGCAGTTCGCACGTTTTTTCGTCAAAACTAGGTTGACTTTTCTCTAAAAACTCGTATAAATCTTCTGGTTTACACCCTAATCTCCACCATGCTTCACGGAAAAGGTATTTCCAGTAGACAAATTCATCTTTACCAGCTTCCGCAGAATAGGTTTCGATTTCCAGAGCTCCGGAGACGATATCGACGAATGCTTTTCGGATAGTTTTTGGCTTTTCTTCCAGGAAGGAGCCGATCAACTGATCCAGCTGATCCCTGGTGATGGTGTGGATTTCGCTTTTTTCCGAAATTTTTTCATACTTTACCCCGTTTACAACACTACCTGCCCCTACAACATATCCCCCTTCTCCCAACACGTCCAAACCTTTCAAAAATTGCGGGAACTTCGTTTTTACCACCCCTTGAAACACCCTTCCATGTCTTTTGGTTTCTTTGTAGAGAAGGTTTTTGTTGATCTGCCTGCTTGGGAGCTTAGTGAGATCGTCCAGGAAGTAGTAAAGGTGATACCCATGCGGTGAGGATACAATGTAAGTTTTTAGAAGTTCGGGAAAGGTAGTTTTTAGGATCGGCTCTATGTCGCTCCAAAACCGCTTTTCCTTCAGATCAAAGTCCAAAACGACTAAACCGTTCGAAACCTTACCGCATGCGATTCCCACGTTCAACCCCTCATACTTTTCCATGTAATCGTAAAAAAGATTTTTGGGAAAAGTCTCATAAAGATAATTGGTGTTTTTTAGTTCCCCGATCGGAACCTTTTCGTTCGGCTTAAGCGGAAAAAGGTTTAAGATCTCGCTTAGATCAGTCATATCTCTCCCTCCTTGATCCGAAAACCGCATCCTACCCTCATGCAAAAATATTCCTTGGTTTTTCGGTTGAACATAAACTTTGATGTTTCACACTCAGGACACTTCAGATTCGCAGTAGATACGTCTAAAAACAATTGGATCACCCCTTTTTTTCTTTATGGAGAAAGTCGTTTTTCAAGATCGTCCAAGATCTCTAGTTTCGCTATATCCAGGTCGTTTTCACGTTCGAGTTCGTCAATCGTGTGTTGGAGTTTTTCGCGTTGGGTTTTATGCATGACGCCCTTTCCTCTTTTTCATAAAAGTTCGACTTCCGGAAATCATCATGATTTCTGCTTCTCCCTCGATTACTAATCGAAGAAGGTGTCTTTCTGCTGAGCAATACGCAAGACCGCTTTCGTTGGCGAACCAAGTGATCGACTGGGGCAACTCGCTTAATAAATCCTTTATTTTTTTGTTAACTTCAAACATTCTGGGCACTTTTTTTTACCTTCAAATCGGTTTACATAAAGAAAATCAAAAACGGATATTTAAGGGTTCTTTATACGCCCGTATAAAACCGGCGGTTTTTTCCTAGCCGGTTAACAAAACGGGAGAATCCATAGGGTTTTTTTTAGTCTCCAAGCGTGTTTATCATGCTTTTTTTGTTTTTCTCAGAAAATAGTGGGGCTTTCCGATCGGGATCTTCGGGTGGTTTTTTCTGTTCTGTAAACCCGATCTGAATTTTTACACAAGGGGGATTATCGGGATTGAGAAAACATAAAATTTCCATAGCCAAAACCCTATGGATTTTAGAACTAAATTGCGGTTTCACGATCTTTTCGTCAATAATAATTAAGTTTTGGTGCTAATTGTTGATCTTTCATAGTCAATATGAAAATTAGGCATCATCTGAAAATACATCGCTAGCAGTAATTTTTTGGACTATATTCTGAAATTGATTTTCAACATTAAGATTTCTCGCATTTTCTTCGAGATATTTCATATCAAGCTCTTCATAATAACGAACCCAGCAAGCCAATGCATCCTTATAATCTTGATAACCTCCATAGACCAGTTTAGACAAAATAAAATCCTCTCTACTGGTTGCCCAACATGGTATATTTTGAATCTTAAGGCGTTTTCTATTTTCAAATGAAATTTTTTTCATTGTATCATGGATTGTCAGGTGTTTACTGGATGGATCCATAAAATTCAGGTCAATTTTAATGATCTCTGACTTATCGAGAAATTGAATGAACTTCAATGTTTTCCAATCTATGAACGTGTCTTCCCAAGAGATTAACGGATGGAAATTATTATCATTAAATACTCTTTTCAAAATTTCTTTATTTTCCTCTGTTATTTGGATTTGTATAACTACATCAATATCTTGAGTTTGTCGACTTTCTGCATAAATTGGAGTAAGTAGACCTCCCACCAGAATATATTTAAAACCGAATTTGTTTTCTATGTTTTCAAAGAGGTCAATTACATCTAAAAATGCTTGAAAAAATGGATTTGACATAATAATTCCTACCTTTTGTTACGACGAGATAGATAGTATTCTCGCATTATTTGTTTTCTTGTCTTACTTGGAAATCTCTCTTGTTCGGTTTGTAAATATAAATTTATGCCAAAATTACACATGTCAAAAAAAAGTCGAGTTTGTGAATCTTGAGGGATCTTACGAATGAATTTCATTTTAGTTTGTAAATCTGATATTGTACTTTCTTTGAGGAGCAGTTGTAATTTCTTGAAACTTAGCATTCGTAAATCCCCTTCATTTTATATAATAATTAATGTTTCTTTGCTAATTAAAATAATTAGAGAATATGATCAATAAAATAGATTTAAGATTAGCATATTTATCCGAAGTTTAATGATTGGTTCCGATTATCGATACTGAAAACTTACTAAAAAAAAATTGGGCGAAACTACAAGCCGATTTTTTATTCAAACTCATAAAAAATATTAAAAAAAAATCCAACATTTCAAAAATTTGTTCGAAATTTACTATTGAGCCCAATCAAAGGAGTCGTAGGATTTTTGGATTAACTCTTGTAATATTTTTAGGTCGATATCCGATAATTTATTGATATACAAACATGATTTTCTAGTTTTAAATTTGCCCAACTTATCAGCAAAAAAACATACAAGACAATACGAGAAGCACTTCATTCAAGTTCCTCTCCATCTGATCAGTAGAAGAACCATTCCCAAATCACTTTACACCATTAAGTGTAATCATCAACTCCTTTACTTTTCAGAAAATCATTCAAAATTTTAACATAATTCAGGATCTAGATATGATATCCTCCCAGATCTCACCTTTTATCCCTCTATTTAATCTTTTGAAAGGAGGGGCTTAACAAGAAGATATTAGTGTTTCTCTAATTTTTTTTTCGGACATATAATAATTAATGAGATTCCAAGCAATAAAGAGAATTGGAACCCCTGTATTAAATTCTATGAAGCTGTTAAACACAAGAACGCTTATTAAATCAGATGCTGGACGAATACCAGCCGTCAACAATGAAATCTCCATTGCGAAATGGACCAAAAAGCCAGTCAGAAAAAGAAATCCCAGCTTAAGCCATCTCAATGATCTAAAAGGCTTCCACGTGTATTTGAAAATAATTAATAATAGATATCCTCCCACAACCATTCCAATTTGAGTCCAACGGTTTTCTTTCATGTGGCGCACAATATCTACCGTAGAATCGCTTAAGGGGAAAATCTTTGGGAGGAATGCTATGAGAAACCATCCTGAGTAAAGTAGCAACGTCCAAAACATTTTTTTGCTCCAATTATCGAGAGTGAACATTATCATGACATAACTGAATTCAATCATACCATAGGTGAATGAGAAGTAAATCAAGAACATCAGTGGAGAAAGACCCGTTGGTAGGGAAAAAATTTCTCGGGTTCCCTGAATCAAATAAAAAAATACATAATCTGATATAAATACAATGACTGATCCGAATAAACCGAAGAAAAATTGTAGATAATAATTTTTTCGGATTAACAGAGTTATCCAAACCGCACAAAACGTGATATCTAATAATATAAACTCCCAACCAAATACTCTAATAACATCATGACTCATTTTGTTCATCTTATTTTTTTATAACGTTTTTTAAAAGGTAATCTACGAATCGTGCTGGAAGAAATTCTAACACTCTCCTAGTCCGATTATTCTTTATTCTATACCTGTATTTGGGGTGTTTCTTATGAATTGCTTTATAGATCGCTTTCGCCATGAATATAGGTTCAGCATTTCCTTCACTCGCTAAAACTCGCCACACCCTATTTATTTGGTTCTCGAAAGCAGAACCCTCACAATACTGTTTAAATGAAGTTTTGGTACGATCCACAAACCGCGTGTTAATAGATCCTGGTTGAATTTTTATAACTTTAATATCTTTAAACATCAATTCCCTACGAAGGCAATCTGAAAATGCTTCTACTGCATATTTAGTAATAGTATAGGGTCCTGTAAACGGGAAAGTTATCCTCCCTACTTCTGAACTAATATTTATGACTCTACTTTCCTTTCTAAGCAATGGGAAAAATGCTTTAATAATTCTCACATATCCCATTAAATTGATGTCCCAAATTTTTCGGTAATCCTCAATATCTACTTCCACTATCGGTCCACCTATAAAAATTCCCGCATTGTTTACTATACAATCGATGTATTCATATTTCTGTCTCAATTTTTCCATCGTAACATGTACTGATTCTTCGTCTGTGACATCCATTCTTAGGGGAAATGCATTTTGATCATCGACAAATGATTTAAACACAGCAGAATCCACATCTGTCGGAATCACGATATCTCCTTGTAAAAGGAGATATTTCGCAACAGTGAATCCAATTCCGTGAGCTGCACCAGTGATAAGAACAATTTTGGAAGGCATTATTGAAATTCAATCAATTTAACAGTTTAAAAAATTTCTGAAATTGGAAACCATCATATTGGAAATTCATTCGGTTCTTCCACTTTTATTTGCACTGGTCACTATCCATCTGGCTATGAATGGAGTTGATTAAATAATTATGTCCTTACTACCCACTATTACACGAACTACGTAAAAAGTCTACCATAAGAATGTTGGTAAGTTCTTTCAACGAGGAGTACATATACCCTAAAAATTATCCAAAGGATATACTAACTTGCTCAAGTAAAATTCACTTGGGTACTCAGATATTCAAATTGACGGATTGTTCATGAATCGTCAACTACATGATAATAAAAATAATTAATTTTTAGATAAGAGAGATCGAGTGAGTAATATAGAGAATAGATTTGACAATAAACAATTTAGTTTTCTAAGGGGAGGGCTGCGGATTTGCTTCGTCAATAACCCCTTTGGGATCAGCTAAGAATTTTGCCTTATATGTTTGGTCTTTTACAATGTTGTGTACTATTATTCCTATTGTTTCTTTGGGTAACCTCTTGGTTTTCTGAATTTCTGTCAAATTGTGGACGATAATACTGACTTCATTTTCGCTTATATTCGCTTTTCGTAAGTCTTTTCTTATTTTTCTATTTGCAAACATGCTATTCACCATTTTAAAGATGTGCTGGAGGTATTTAATCCTTTTTATCAAGAAAGTTGGTAAATATAATCCAATTAATCGATGATCAGTTCTCGTATGATCTGAATTTTTTTCTCAAAGTCAACTATTTTTTTCAAAAATATACTGAGGAGAAATTATTACTTTATCATTTTGATTCTCATCATTGTGATTAAAAGATGTAATATTGTTATGATCATCACAGAATCATCAGATTCTTACGTTTTTGAGCACAACTCTTAATTAGCAAGAGTTCGAAAATATTTGAGTCACTTTGTGATGTTCAAATTGTGGTTATAATGTCAAATGGGAGGGGGACAGTTCTCGTATTAATCTATCTTATAATACAAGCGTCTGGATCGGTCCCAGAATGTTTTCGAGTATAAGGTTCCAAGTGGTGGAGGGTCTATAAGGAGAACCTATCTTTACTTATCCTTTAGAATAGACTAATGAGTAGGGTTTTAGCGTTGTTCTTAGAACGTAATACGGTAGGTACAACATTTATATGACTATTTCTCTTTCTTCCTTTCATGCTCCTCTTTTAGAATAGTCTTCACGTAGTGCAAATAGGCTTTAAGTGCAAACCTTAACTTTTCATTTTCTTGAATCCTATTCCATTGATCGAGCGACTCTAAGGAGTTACGACCCACATAGATTCGGAACCAACTCACGGGAAAAATTACATTACTCCCAATAAAACCCAATGCTTCCTCTAAAGTCATTATATTTAATTGAGTTCCTATTTCTTGCTTAATTTGGCGTAAATTTTTACTGATAATATAGAAATTTGCAGCGCTTTCTGCAGTACACACAATTCCTGCAACGCTACCCACTAGATACTTGGTTTTTTCATAAATACTAAACAAATCCAAATCCTCTGGATAATGAAAATACTGAAATCCATTTCCGTGAAACATGGATGTGATAAAGCGATATTCTGAAACATTATCTAAAAGAGTTGGAAAATATCGTTGGGTACGGATTTGTTTATGTGCTTCTTTCAATTTCTCGACGTATTTGAGATGTAATTTCACGAAAAGAGCTTCAACAAACGTGTTGGACTCGAATCCCGCGATTCCATAGAAGATCCATCTCTTTTTGCGAATTTTGTTAAAGGCATTAACTAAACGCGAAATCATTTTCTGATAATCAACAACTGCGTCATCATCTTGGTGTTTAACTATGAAATTCTCGAATTCATCCTCCAGTTCTGGCTCTTCCCAGAATTTTCCATAGGTAAGTTCGGAAAAAAGGTTTTCAACGACATGCAAATGGTGATCTTCATCCATTGCAAGAATGGAAAGAGCACCTCCAATATCAGCTCCTAGTCGGTTGCCTTGTGCGAGTAGAACATGTGGAGGATTATATAATCGGATACTCATGGTTTTTCTATTCACCCCTTGTTTTCGTGTTTTTTTCTCTTTATCTATTAAAAATAAATTCCTATTTCTCTGTTTCCTTTATTTCTAGCAAAATTGAGCATTCTTTCAAATGAAAGAATAATTTAGAAACTCAAATCAAGAACTTAATTTGAAATTTAAATCAAATGTCATCTCTAATTTTTTAAAAATGTCTAAGAATCGTATATATACGTTTTCGATTAGCATCCGGAATTCTATGATGTACTAGATAATCTTTGATTTCGGCAACCAGCTTCTTCTTTGAGGGAGCTTTAATGCCTAAATCTGCAAATTTTTCATTAAAATCGGTGAGTAGGGTATACAAATCTTCAACAGATTTTGCAAAATAATAATTACCTGCACCTCTATTTCCTACCACAATATTCCGGAACATACTGGTAATTGTTTTTTGAAGCATATTCACAAAAATAATTTTTTCTTTCGGGTCTGGGAATTTTTCTAATACTGCCAAACTATATTTAAAGCATTCAGCGGGAATTGCGAAAGAGTTATCATCACGGTCTTTAAATTTAAAACTCGTATGAAAAACCGTCAGTAACATCCTGCGAATTTTACTTGGATTGTGGACAATAGGATTTACGATCAATTCAGAATCTGGATTTTGATGTAAAAAATATCTTTCAAAATCTGCAGAATCCAATTCTTCCCCCTTTTTTATGCTTTCCACTAAGATTTTAGTGAAAGTTTTTTCGATTTTCGCTTTAGTCATACTATTTTCGGTAACGAATCGGGAATCAGTCGAGTTTTTTTCCCGTACAAATTCAACTTCAATCGAATCAAGTGTTTTTTTTGATTTTCGTGACACTAATTTTTCTTCTACTAAATCATGCGCATCCTCTTCGGACCACGTTTTAAATTCCTTATCTGAATACGCAGATTTCGGCACAAATTTCTGGTTAATCTCTTCCAATCTACGGTGAACATTCTCAAAATCCCGCAGGAACCGACCAAACTGCTGATAACTAAGCATAAAGTCAAAAGGACATTCTTCACCCGAAACGATAATAAACCTGACTTTATCATACCGTAATCCGCCAGATTTGTTTAAGGATCGCTTTATTCCTTCGTTATTACACATTTTCTGCTTTTCATACGTAGAATTTCTTGCATTAATGTTTCGTTTCAAAATTATTGGTTCAAAATCGGAAAAACTACAAAATAAATGGTTTTTACATTCGATTATGTACAAAACCCTCTTGTATACAAACGCAAGGTCAATTTCTCTCCAGCGGAAGTTTTCCCCCAAATCTAAATCTTTTGTATGCTTTCCTATTATGCACTTCGGAATTTTTATTCCACTAGGCGTCACAAGGGTATTCTGTCGTTTCAGATCTAGATATTCCTTATCTTCACGGGTTTTTTCGGGATCATGGACAATTATTTTCTGAGGAATAATACCAAGTTCTTTAATGATTTTTTCAGCAACCAATTCCTCAAATCCACGACCACGGTTACCCGCGACAATATAGGATTTCATATGAGATGATAGGAAATAGAAAAATGCATCCAACACTTGTACATAGGAAAAAAATACCTCGGTCCGTGCATTTTTTCCTTTCTGCTGAATTTTAAAAAATGGGTGTTTCCAAAAAACATCATAAGAATTCCTTTTTGGGGAAAAAGTGTTCAAATCTAATAATAATGAATCTATAAGCTTTTCGGATACAGAATAGCGTTTTAACTTGTTATAAAATTCATAATATCCCTTAGAAATAAAGTTCTGTCCATAATACTCTTCAAGAATGCATTTAAATGCCTTTATTCCTTCTTCGAGTTCTCCTCTTAAAGGGGAGTTCCCAGGAAAGCATAATGGGAGATTCTCAGAATAAAATTTTATTATTTCTCGAACAAGTTCTAAAGAAATGATTTTTGGAATAAAATCGGAAATCTCTTTATCATTGTCTGCCGGTATTTTTGCTTCTCGTAGGTATATACTCAAAAAAGTCTTTAAAAACTTAAGACTACTTTTCTTTGCTTTATAATTAATAGTATTGTCTGCTTGACGCTCATCAAAGGATAGATTGGATGGATCTTGAATGGTATCTAACCAATCGGTGTAGTTTACATAAAACTCATCGTTCTCATAAAACATAGGAAATATTTGGGTGATGTCTAGATCGGGATTTTTTTCGAAAAACATTCCTATGGCTTTCAGATTGGAGGGATGATAATACCAGTGAAAATTTTCTTTTTTTTGGGGATTCACTTTATGAGCAAATTCACGCACTAATTCTCGAATGGGCTGAAAGTGTTCATTTAGTGTTCTTGTTCTTTTAAAAGGATATTTCAGTAATTCTTTCAAGAGAAATAAAGTGGATTGCGCAACTACAGGGGAGAATAATTCCTCTTTTCGAGAATTAAATTCCTTTATCTGCTCTTCATTACTTAAAATGTGTAATAATGTTCCTTTAATTAGAGCTTCTTTACAAATTTCTGATATACTGGGAATATTAAGTAAAAACGCATTTAATCTGTCATAATGAATCAAACGACTTCGCGTATATTCATTTAAGAGGAATCGAATGGTTTGAATGGTATCATAATTAGTCAACTCATTCCGCTGAGACTCATCAATTTCAGAAAATTGATGTTTGAACACATTATGCACATATTGGAAATCAATCTCTCGTGGAACTGCTTCATCTCGCCCCTCAATCTGCTCGGTTTCTGCTTGTATGCCCATTCCCATACCGATCCATCCCTAGAGATTATCCCTATCCGGACTCTTTATTGCACATTTTCCTTCTTTTTTATATATATCTAATCCGGATCTAAAAAATCAATATACGATATCAATGTCGATTGTGAAATTAAATCTAAGTATATGTAATATTTCAAGCTTAAAATCAGCAAATATAGGCTCATTGTAAATAATGAGAAAGAACCACCGGATTAGTCGATTGACCTCTGGTTTTTAGATTTTTTTTTGCACAGACCTTAAATTTTTAAAAATTATTTTCGTCCCGGGCTGTTCTTACGTAATAACTTCAATATGATTTTTTTATAGATTAAAAGAATAATCTATATATTGATAATCTATCTATTGATTAATTAGTAATATAACAATTTATCAGAGATGTAAAAAAATATGGCTCTATCACCAGTATTTCTACAAACCTTAGTCAACTTCCTCCACAATGTGTTTACTGCTATGTGGGTTGGGGGGATGTTAACGCTTCTATTTGCTGTAATGCCCTCGATGAGAAAAATCCTTGGTAAATCCAAAGAATCTCAAGCATTAAATACTCAAATTAAAAAAACACTTAGTGTGTTGACCTATATAAGCATAGTGGGACTGATCATCACTGGATTAATGATGGGTAAAAAAGCCCAACTTGCGGGGGACTATACAGGATTTTTTAGTTTTGGAACCGAATATTCCACACTTTTAAGCATTAAACACCTGTTATATATTTTGATGGTCGCTTTAGCGATTTTCCGTAGTGTAATCGTGGATAGACTAAAGAAACCCACTCAAGAGATGAAAATGAAGATTAATATGTATTTGTTAATTTTGAATGTGATTGCAGGATTAGCTGTTTTGTTGCTCAGTTCGAATATTGCAGTGCTGGCATCTATCCCTTGAGTTTTCTCAGTTATGTTCCTACAAAAAATTAAACCAAAATCGTTTTTTTATTTCATTATAAATAATAAACGTGTGAATTCAATGAAGCATCTCCCAGATCAAGAAACGAAATTTACATCAGAAAATACGTCCAATACTACCCGAAGATCTTTAACTGATCCACTTTCACCTCTACCTTTGACTAGAGTCATCATTCTCACACTTATATCTAGATTCCCCCATATAACCGGGTATACTTTGATGAAAAAGAAAGTTCCCGAAAATTTGCATCCTGATATATCACTGAAAACTGGAACCGTATATTCTGAATTACGACGCCTTGAGCGTTCGGGAAAACTGATGTCGGAACAAGATAAAAGTGGAAGAAAAGAAAGGTATTATACAATAACTAATGCCGGTCAAAAAGAATTGGCTCAATTGTCAAAGCAAATTCAGAATCGGCGTAATTTTGTGCTTAATCCATTGCTGAAAATAATTTTTGAAGACCTGTTGTCTTCTGATGATTAATTTTGTTACATTAGTTAGGTATTAATCCAATAACCTTTTTTGATATTGGAGATCTTGGATCTCTGTAATATTTTGGGAAGCTTCCAAACACCCTAAATACCCTCCCTCTGGGTCCCTCAGAGCATAATATTCGATTAAAACTTTCTGTTTTCCCTCTAATCCTTTAATATCGAGATCAATCCAAAATCTTGCTTTATCCCTACTTCCATTTTTCATTTCTTCAATAATTTTCTCTACTTTATCGACACTCTTTGAAGGGTGACAATTTCGAACATTGCGACCTACCACACCTTT
The DNA here is from genome assembly GCA_016933055.1 of Promethearchaeota archaeon. Lineage (GTDB taxonomy): Archaea > Asgardarchaeota > Lokiarchaeia > Sigyniarchaeales > Promethearchaeaceae > AMARA-1. The sequence continues at coordinate 13,429 of JAFGBS010000022.1, forward strand.
AGGGCGTTTAAAAATTCGAGTTTCATGTTTATTCCAACCAACTACTTCATCACTAGCATCTATAATGGAGAATTCGATAGGGATTGTTTCAAAAAACGCTTCCAGAATTTCTTTAGGTAATGTTCCGATCATAATATTATAATTAGGTTAATAGTATTTTAATCTGGTTTAAACCCAACGTGTGATCTGTCACTTCATTTTTTTTTGCACTTTTGTAATCATAATTTTACCATCGTGAAATAATACCCAACGAATTTTATCCCCATTTTGGAATCCAAGTGTATCTACAATTTCTTTTGGAACAGTAGTTCTTCTCCTGCTCTCACGAATCGTTATCGTGGTTTCTGTCACATAATCGACATCATTCATATCAATTATTGTCATGGGGTTTTCATGATTTTCACAATTTTAAAAGTTTGGTCTAACACCAAAGGATATGGAAAAGAATGTTAGGGTTTCTAAGTCGTGTTGTTATAAGTGTAAGCATTTTCCTATGAAGTTCTCATTTATTGATGCCAGAGGGTATTGATTCTGTGTATGGTTATTAAGGAATCAAACCAAACTAAAGAAATCAAGGTGCAAGTATCACGATTAACATAACCACGGTATCCCCGATAGTGTATTATATTCTCATTTCGGTCTTAGCATTAATATGTGAATATATAGATTCTGCGATGGGTGGCGGGTATGGTACTATCCTTGTACCGATTCTCCTTGCATTTAACATCGATAGAAGATTTTTGATTCCAGCAGTATTATTCACTGAAATCTGGACCGGATTGGGTTCAGCACTTCTTCATCATTTTGTTGGAAATGCGGATTTTCATGTTAAGATTTTGAATGGGAAAGAAGCGGAACAGAATGGGAAAATTATATTATCGCAAGACTTTAAAATAGCCATAATTCTGGCTGTATGTGGTGTCATAGGGGGGGTTATTGCAGCTTATGCTTCTATCAAAATAAATGATGTCATAATGAAAACCTATATCGGAAGTTTAGTTCTACTTATGGGTTTTCTTGTTCTGATAAGATTAAAGTGGAAGTTTAAATGGTGGAAGATTTATGGAATAGGTTTGATCGCCGCATTCAATAAAGGATTAAGTGGAGGGGGATACGGGCCATTAATTTCTTCTGGTCAGATTATCGCGGACAGAAATCCACGACAAGCGGTTGCATCTACTTCACTTTCCGAAGCAGTTGTGTGTGCAGTTTCACTCATCATAACTGCTACAATTCCTGAAAATCAAAGCATAATTTTCACACTTCCATTCCTGCATTTTATTATTGCTCTTCTTATAGGTGCTCTTCTCTCCGTTCCCTTAGCAGTTCTAACTGTTAAATACATTCCCATTAAAAAAATGCAACCCATAATTGGGATTGTTACTGTGCTACTTGGGATCTTTACAATAATAAAAACCTATATGTAGTTTTGATTAAGAAAACGTCATCAATTATGCTAAATCGAATGATAAATGAAGGAGATCATCAAGTATCGGGAATCGGAGTTCATAGTGAAAAATTCCTCCAGTTTTTGATCTACTATAAATAATGAATAAATAATTCATTTTCTATAAGAATAGAACTTATAATAGATGTTTGATGTATGTACACAATAGTAACTATCCAAAATATACAAAATCTTGAAATATTGGTGTTTCAATATATTTCATTCTATTTTAGAATTCTATCTTGGACTAAAGTTCTGAAAACCTACTTTCCATTGAATTATTAGCCATATAGAAATGGAATTCCATATGAAATCACTTGAATAGATAAATCACATGTATTTCAATTAATATAATATATTTTTGGATAAAATGCGATAAATATTAAAGGAGATTATTTAACAAATATGAATTGTCCAAATTGTGGAGTAAAAGTAAGTCTCCATGCTAGAAATTGTTATTCGTGTGGGTATCTACAACCCCAAACACAGACTGCAGTCGATCCGCGATCATTTCCTGTAATTTCATTTAACACACAGAATATAATACCGGCAATACCACCGGGGAAAGTCCCTGTATCGGAAAAATCTAAAACCATAACCATTATACTATGGGCATTTCTCGGAATTTTCGGAGCTCATCATTTCTATGCTGGAAGAATAGGATTGGGATTGTTATATCTGTTCACCATAGGAATCCTTGGAGTGGGATGGCTAGTCGATTTTTTTCTGATTCTAACTGATCGATTTAAGGACATATTCGGAAATCGAATTTCACAACCATAATGGATTTTTAATTCTTTATCTAGTTTTTTAAACCATGATGAAAACTAGTTCTCATGGGTGTTAATATGCCTAAAGTGAATCCTGACCTAATACAGTGGTCCATTGATTCCGCAAAAAAACCGATGAAATTCGTAGCGATATGGAGGGAACATGGGGGTCCTTTAATCAGTGATCTAGATGCGATATGGGATAAGCTAGGTGATACTGGATATATGTGGGCTCGAACCATTTATCTTATCCAACAAATCACAAGCACCCTAGATTTATCAAATCAATTACGGGATAACGCTTGTTATAATGTTCCCCTATTGGAACGAATGATCTATGGTGGTTTTGTTCATTCTCCGGCTAAAGATGAATCAGAAGAGGATGAACTATTTAATGTTTATAAATTTCTTATTATTGAACCGCTGACACTCGTTTCCTTGATATGGACTGCCCGATCGATGAATTATGCTATCGAATCCGTGGAAACTCTTGTGGAATACATAGATCTGGAAAATTATGAAACTAACGAATCCCTCCACCACCAAGTCGATATTTATCTTAATTACTTGTATTCGTTAGATGCGTTAAATTTTGATGATTCTGATTGGTTAGTGCAAGATTGAGTTTTTTTATATAGACTAATCTCATTTTAGTACCAAAAGAAGGATTTTCATTAGAAATTGTATCATAACACTTCGTCAGAGCCATTTTTTCAAAATTTTATCGAATGTAACTAATAGGTCTGAATATTTATAGATGAACCTAAAATCAAGCAATCTATAAATTCTCAATGAATTTTTTTGAATGTACAAGCTAAAATGATTAATTCTGGATAAAAATTCGGGGTTTTCTTTAATATACGACAATTAATTCTCCAATTGGTTTAACTGCTCTATTATTTTTGGTAATTGGATGTAAAAGTCTTCCAAATCAGTGAATTCTTCGTAAAACGAACTGATCTTCGGATATATTCGTTTAATTTCTTCAAAAATTGGATTTTGGGAAAGTCGTAGAGAAGTCAATTGATGCATTTTAGTAAGACCTTCAATGTCTTCAATTCTATTATTTCGTACTTCTAATGTTGTCAATGCTTTCAAATTCTTAAGAGATGGAATTGATTTAATAACATTATTATCCAGATACAATTGCTGAAGACAAGTCAACGAATCTAAGTTTTTAATAAGACGAATTTGATTATCATTGAAAAATAACGCATTGAGTTTAGTTAAAGAATCTAAATTTCGTATGGATTTGATATTGTTTGCACTAAGATCAAGCCATTTTAGGTTTTTAAGATGGTTTAGGCCCGATATTTTTTGAATATTATTAAGGGAAAAATTCAATTTTTCTAACTGTGAAAGATCATCTAAGCCGGAAATTATCTTTATTTCATTGAGAGATGCATCTAACTCCATTAATTTGGGGCATTGAATAAAATTGACTTCAGAAATTTGATTATTGCTTATGTCTAATTTTTTTAACGCATCCAATGGACCGATTTCAAATCGGTTAACTATTCGGTTACTCTTTAGGTTTATCTCTTGAAGTTTCGGTAAATTTTCTATATTCGATATTGTTGTAATCTGGTTATTCTCTAAGTTAAGTATCTTAAGGTTACGGAGATCTTTTAAATCGGGAATTCTCTTAATTGCATTGTTTGCAGCATTCAGAATAGAAATGGAAGGGAATTCTTTGACTTTATCTAGATATGTTATTTTATTGTTTGAAAGATTGAGAACTTGAAGGTTGTTCAATTCTATGATTTTTTCTATCTTACGAATATTATTCCATTGTAAGTTGAGATCGGTTAATTGAGGTAAATTCTCAATCCCATCCACATTTTCTATCTGATTATCATACAAATTTAATTTTACAAGATTCTCCAACTCTAAGAAACAAGGTAATTTTTGGATCTGATTCTGACTCAAATCTAATATTTGGATTTGGTTTAATAGTGATTTATCCAGTTGGAAAAGCGGATTAATATCATATAATTGCGATTTTGAGAGATTTAAAAAGACGTAATCATCTATTTGTTCAAGAAAATACTCTTTGCCGTCTATTATTACTGAGTTTAATTTACTTATGATTTTTCCCGCCTTTTAAAATGAATTTGAATGAAATTTTAATAACCATCTCTAAGAAGTTACACTTCGCTATTATGAATAAAATAATTAGAATTATTCCTTATTGGTTTAAGATTCAAACGTAATAATATCAAAATTTGTGGGTCAATGATTTCAATAATCGTATATCAGATGATTTAATTTGCAATAATATCGTCGTCATGATCAAGATTTTTTGGAAATATCTTCTTTTTTCTACCTTGCTTTTTTATTTCAATTAAGTCAAGTTCCTTTAATTTCTCGATATGATAAGCAATCGTTTTTCGATTAACTTCTAATTTTTCGGTGATTTTATTATTCCACATCCCGGGATCTTCATTAATCATTTGTAAAATTCTAAATGTTAATTCGCTTTTTTGAAGCTTTAATTCTATATTCGAAATGGGATTTTTTTGATAATACGGAAAATATACAAGGAAATGCGCCACACGTTCTTTTTTGATGATTTTATAACTTTCCAATACATCAAGATGCCAGGCTAAATTCCCAGGAGAGAGACTAGTTTTACGTAATAATTCATTAAAGTGAATTCCTGGTTCATTTAAAACAAGATCTATGATTTTATCTCGATTTTCATTTTCTAAAACTTCTTCTAAAGATAAATTATGTTGAGTTGATAATCCGGGGAGTAACCAATTTTTCAGTTCTCGAATATATTCTTCCTTTGAGATTACAAGGCTTATTGTAATTACAATCAGAATAAGAACACTCGTAATTACTATTAATACCCATAAGGAAACGGGACCCGGTGGAGGAGAGGATTGAAATTCAACATTATATATGGTGATAAAATAATCCTCGTTAGCTTTAAGACCCAAAACTTCGCCCTTGATGGTCCTCGTTACATTATTCCCTTGGTCTTCAGTTGGAATGATTTGCCATGCACTAAATTCAGATTTACAATAAGCAATTGAGTAATTCTTTTCAGGATCTATACCCAGTAGAGAACTTTTTTGGAAAATTAAGGATAGATTATCAATTGTATTATTACTAACAATATGTAGCACACTGTAATAATTCGGAATGAAAGTGAGGTTTTCAATTTGGGGATCTTTAGGAATATTCGATAAAAACTCTCCTATATCGATGCTAAATGATATATTAATTTCAATTGGATCAGAATCATTAATAATCATAGAAATTTGCCGATCAAGAATGGGAGAGAAATGTTGTATGCTAAAATTCACACTGGTGTTTGCAGTTAAACTGAACTCCTTGTTGAAATTCACGAAATCTAAGTAAATCGACTCGTATGGTTCAATATATCCGACATATTTATTTCCAAAGATATCTATCGCTATAGTTTCATGAATTGTACAACTCAACAAAATAAAAAGAAATACACCAACCACAGCGAATGAACTTTTCTTTTTTAACATGTAAAATCTCTTTTAGTATTATTTAAAAAAAAAAAATTATGCGGGAATTTCGCTTGGAATCTCAAAATTCAATGACACAGGAGTTAATGTTTTTTCAAGAACAACAGTATTTAATGGTTCTGGTAATGTCACCACAATGGAGATTGTAATATCTAAATGGAAAATCCCCGTCTCGCCATTCAATTCATCAGGACCTAAGAGAACCATAATATCTTTTACTCCATCTCCTGCCAATTTGGTTGGTTCGAAGGTGAAAGATAATGAGGTACCACCAGGAGTCAATAAGTTAAATGTAATCTGTATTGACACAGGAACATCAATCTCACTATTTGCTTCTGAAGTTTTCAAGTTTCCTTGCATTTTACTTAATGCGTACTCATAAGCATTAATAGCTCGTTCATTAACTTGGGGCGGAGCATTCCATACTGCATCCCAACCATCAGGATTTGTACCCAGATCATCAGAAGAACTTGGTAAGCCCGCTGAGCTTATCATCAAACTCATATTAATTTCTGCACCATCTACGGTAAACCCATACATAAAAACTGGAATTAAGCCTACTAATGCCATACACGCGATGATTGCAGTCGATATTATTATAGCTTTTTTTGAAGTCATGATTTTCATCTTTTTTGTGTTTTTTGGACTAACACTAAATAATTTGAAGAAAATCTATTTATAATGAATTGAGGTATAATTTTTTCCCTAATTACAACCTATCCCACAATCTTTGATAACGGAAACTCGTTCTCTTGCATTTAGTCAACGGTTTAGTAAAATAACGTTAACATTATAACTTAACATTCACGTTAATTTCACGTGAGCACGTGAAAGAATCTCTTGAGCCTTTTTTACATACTTTTTGATTTCTTCCTCTGAATGAAGTGGTGCATAAAAATGGAAATGAAAATGCATTTGGTTTCGGATTGTAAACACCGTGAGAACAAGAGCATTGAATGTACCTGAAACTCCTCCAAAAAAATTATGCAACTCATATTTTTGACTTTTTTCACCTTCGTGGAACTGAGAGAACAAATCTAAATTTCCAAGATTAGTAACTACAAAAGGTTGATTTCTGCTACGTAATTCTACGAATAAAGGAGATAATTTTTGGATCAAATCTTTTGGAACTACCCTTGAAAACAATTTATAAATTTGGAATATCTGTTTACTTTCTAATCGATTATACAAATTTTTCTGAAATCTTTCTGCATTTTTCCAGAAGCTAATGGAAAAATCATATTTTGTTTTGAATATTACACCACCTGCAAAAAGTCCCACATCCCCACCGATTTTCTGCTTTAATTTTCTCCTTAAATTAACAGGAGAATTAATTATAGGAAAATCCGGAAGAAATGCAGTGCAAATCGCACTATGCAGCTTTATATTGTGGCTTTTGCAATTTTTTAAGAATAATTTCGTCTGATCTGTGTTAAAAACCCAAGAATAGGTACATAATTTCTGATTTTGATTGTTTTGAATGTCGATGACGGGTTTTTCCCGAGATGCAGAAAACAATTTAGAAAAGAATCTTCGGAACCCTACTATTATCTTTACACCAATATAGACACAGAAAAAACGAAAACGTGTTTTTGGTAATTTACTTTGAATGTGTAGGGGCAAAATCTCATCCAATTTCTTCATAAGAGGAAGAATTTTCGGATTACGATTCGGATTAGATAGAAAATGGAATAAGTCTAAAAATAGAAATACCATTGACATTCCATCCCCGATCACATGCTGAAGAGTTAAAATTAGGTCTGTGAATTGGTCATCTTGAAGTAAAATCGCTCGGATTAAAGGTTTAGTGCAATTTTCTCCCATTTCAAATTCTTTTGTAAATTCATTCTCAACTATTCTGTACAACTGAGTAGAACTTTCTCTGTTCATTATTTTTAACGGTATAGATTCAATTTCTGGCCAAAACATGAAAGGTAGGTTCTGATTATCAGTATATATTTGTGAACGTAATGCGGGATGCTTGGTTTGAATTTTATCCAATGCTTTTCTCAGATCATCTGGAATTATTTTACCTTTTATAGAAATTGCCATCGAAATGTTAGACGGTTGTCCCAAAGTCCACATCATATATTCTAATTCATTTAGTTTCCTCGTGTGCATTTCTACATTAGGTAAATTGCCTCCATTAATAAAAGTGTGGGGTAAAAAAATTAATGCAATCCGAATCTCTGGATATCTATACCACAGATGGCCTGAATCTTCCTTTCGGACGAATTTTTATCTGCATCTAATTTGATTTGAAATTTATACCACAAAAATTAGAATCAAAAAAATAAAAAAGACGCAAATGCAACATCCGCAACCATTCTTATTTCTTGAGTTTGTAGTCTGTGATGGTGTTGGGGGAACAAATTCTATTTTCTTGCTCACTTCTACCCGTTTTTCCATTATTGCTTGATGATTTGCACGGGGACCGACTTTAGAAAAACTACTTGCAGAATAATGTTCCTTAAAGTCTGACCAGATGAATTTCCATGCAGTATCGCACAAATGAGTGATTTTATATTCTTTTCCACAAATTTCACAGATTTTTGAGGGTTGTTTTTTTAACAGAGCTCGGTAATCCTTGCTATTGACAAATCGTACAATATTAGAATTTTCATTTTGTTTTGCAAGTTCCGCTTTTAATTCCGCAAGTTCTTCCTCAATTTCCATGTTTATACCTAGTATTAAAGACGTTATTCGGATTTATTTATTTTCTTTATCTTCATTTACGGAATTGATAAGTAGTTACACTGTTTGTAGAAATTCTGTTCGTTTTATTTGATAAATCTCCAATGCGATTTCATATCACTTCTATTGGTTCCCGAATTAAGCCAGATACCGCACAAAGAGATGAACATATTAACAATTGAGATTTTTTCTAGATTTTTAAAGTCCAAATAATTAGATTTCACTTTTTAATAAAGTTTGTTCATATTTTCTGTGGTTATTTCTGGTTGTTTTGTTTTATTTTCTCTTTTCTAATCAACATAAAGAAAATTAATTTAAATAGTTAAAATCAGAAATGGTCTTAGGAGGAATGAAGATTATGCAAAATGAAATCTCCAAGCATTTGGACAATGCGTTTCAAGAAGATACAGAGAGATTTGCAAAAATCTTGGATTCTTCTCTTAAAGTTCGGATTATGATTCTTCTAATCATCTATCCTGAATTATCTTTGACCCAATTAAGCAAGAAATTGAAAAAAGTAAAAAGTACAATTTCTAAACACATGAACGAGCTGATTAAATTAGGATTAGCAAAAGAACGGGAACAAGATGTGGGAGCTTCTCTAAAACAAAAATTATACTCAAGCACAAGTAAATATGGATATTGGAGTAGGACAGATAAAGATCTGATTAATAAAAGTCCTACTGAAGTTTTAAGATACCTTAAAGAGGAATATAACTTGAAATTGAGGTCTTTTTCCTTCATAAAAGAAATCACAGAACACGTATTATCCTATGTCAATGACTATTACTTGAATTTGAAAATTGAACACATTGATAATAACTTCGTGAAGAATCTCCACAATTGTAGTAGATGTGTGCCCCGTTTGAACTTTTTTACGAAGGAAGATTATATACAATATCAAAAGGAATTTTTGAAGTTCGAAAAAGAATTTATCAAAAAGATCGAAACTAAATACCTTAATAATCCTCAGAATATTGCAAAGGAATATTTAGTTATTGATCAATTTCTTCCCATACGTGAAATACTTGATCATGTGGTTAAAAAAAAGTGACCTCGAACTGATCCTTTGTGGATTTTTTTTAGTAAAAATTTATCCCGTGATACCCACGTTCGGGGAATAGGGGGTATATAGTTCTGTCAATTTGGTGTAAGCTCAGGTACATCATGCTACTACTATGTATTCGACATTTGGGGTAGTTACTCGTGCTATCTTCCCGCACCGAGGACCGACCTATTCTGCATCTGAACGGGTATTAAATGGGTTTAAATTCGTAAATTGATTCGATTTTACGAGTTTGACGTTGTTTTATGATAGTATCATGTTAAAGGGATCAAATTTTAAATGGATAGACCCGTATAGATGTTGATTAGATGAAAAAAAATTAGTTAAGAAGATCCACTCTCATCTATCACATTTAATTTTTTCAATACACCCTCTGTCTCTTTAAAGGGACTTCCAGTTTACTATCCCATATCTCAAATAAATTCAAAAAATAAGTAGAAAGGGAATTTTCAGCTTCTACGTCCTCAGTATCATTGCAATAGTTGCTTTACAGATTTTTGCTAAAATTTCATAATCCAGGTATTTAGCTTCATCGGATTTTGTATGATAACCATCCCATCGTAAGTATGCTGTATCAGTTAGAAATAATGCTGGAATGTCATGCTTCCAAAATGGCGTGTGGTCTGAAAGTAGTGCTGCAGGAAATACTTTTGCAATCTTTGAGAATGACATTGGTAAAAGGAATCCAATATAAGGTAAATCGACTGATTCTTCTTTCCCAACTTTTAAAAAATCATTATACAATTTTTTTGTGTTTTTATCCCCAATAACACAAGTGAAATTTCCTGTATGATCCTTGAATTTTGTTTTGTGTGTTCTTAATAGGAATCGAGGAATAGGCGGAAAAGGCTGAGTATGTTTACTGTTTTTAATGATTCCAACTGTATCATAATTTATCACTGCTGAAAATTTTAATCCTAAATCCAAGGCTTTTTCGACCCATAGAGAACTACCAATAAGGCAAGCTTCTCCGAAATGAGTTTCCGTTGAATATGGTTTATATAATTCGTAAATCCCTCTATAATAATCCAATTCCTCTTTACTCATGCTATCTTTGAATTTTTTAATGAAATCTTGGAGACCTTCATGTAACGTTCTTCCTGTGTCGCGTGCATGAATCATCATTTGTACATACGTTCGATATTGCTCAATATATTTTACCTTTGTAAATTGAAAATCTTGATTGACAATGCTGTATTTTAAATCTAATTCTCGTAGTTTTTTCCAGAAAACGGGATGTCCCTCTTCCAAAGTGAAGAAATTCGCAATCACATGTGGTGGGTTAGGGAGCTGGATCAAAATTCGGATTACCTCTAAACAAATTGCAACAGCAGTCAAATTATCATTCGCTCCGGGACAAAACTCTACCGAATCATAGTGGGAACAAATGCAGAATGCAGGTTGAGATTCATCTCCAATATGTGCTTCGATGTTTTCAAAAGTCTCAGGAACCCCATCTAAAATAAACCCATGCGTCACCACTCGGGCACCATATTTAGCAAGTTCATCTCTGATATACGACGCTGCTTCATTCAGTTTATCCATGGTGTCCAATGGAAATCTTGGACCTTCTAAAATTCTTATATGCTGATAAATTCGTTCCTTATCAATTTGATCAAGTAATTCGTGAAATTTCTCCGTCATACTTGAGAAATGATTTAACCAATATAAAAATCCCTAGGAAAAATTTATCTCGTGATATCCAAAAATATTACGTTCGGTGAATAGGGGATATATAGTAAGAAGTTCTGTCCATTTGGAGGGAGGTTTGATTCATATTATACATATATGTGCCTCATGCTACTACTACGCATTCGGCTTTTGACCTATCCGAGGTAGGTGTTTATTCCTACGCCCACGTTCCCGCACCAAGGACCGACCTATTTTACATCTATACGGGCATTAAATAGGCTTAAATTCGTAAATTGATTCCAATTTATATATTTGATGGTGTTTTATGATAGTATCATGGTAAAGGGATCAAATTTTAAATGGATAGACCCGTATAGATGTTGTTAAGATAAAAGATGGACCCCTTAATCTTATTGAGATAAATTTTATGTATACTTATTAATGGTACTCCATGAGTAAATAAAAGAAAAAATAACTTAAATATGGGAAAAAAACTATGTATTGTCCAAGTTGTGGTTCGGAAATTAGTGATAATGCACGATATTGTGAATATTGCGGAACTGAACAATCAATATCTAAGGAACAATCGGAATCCAGAACTTATTCATCCCGAAAAATTGAAATTAATGTGAATACTCCTCATTCCACAGATTACACCTATTATGAAGGAAGCACTGTCTCTCCAAAATCTCAATTAGTTTTGTTATTGTTATGGTTCTTTTTTGGAGTCTTTGGTGTACATTATTTTTATGCGGGACGAATCGGAATGGGTCTTTTATGGTTATTTACCGGGGGTCTATTTGGAATTGGATGGTGTATCGATCTAATCGTGATCCTATCTGGTAGTTTTCAGGATAGTTTTGGTAGACCGATTGTGATTTTCTAAATTCTTACTTTCTTTTTGGAATATAATTCAACCCTATGAAGTATTCTGGCATCTAATTCCTCAATTTTTTTATCTGGCGAAATCTAGAGACCTTGTATAATAATTTATTATGAAAATGGATTTTCTGCATTGGAACATTTACAAATAAACATTTACCTACAAATCAAACGTCATATTTATATTTCTGTTCTCGGTACCTTCCTTGAATAATTTAATTATTCACTACATTTTTAACATTAAACGTGAACAAACAATGAGAAAATATCTGAAATATCTAGTTCCTTTTAGCATATTCTTCATCTTAATTCCTTTCTGCTTTACCGGCATAGCGGTAGCAGATGGTACATACGGAGATCCAGAACAGAATTGGGGTATAGTAATTGGTGATGAAATATTTTATACACTTGGTTGGGACTTAGATCTAGATCTGTCCGAGGAAATCTGGGAAATGATTGATTCAACTTTACAATCACTGAACATATCTGAAGAGTTATCTGATGTACAAGGTCACTATAATAATCTCTCTAGTATTGAAAGTGTGTATAACGTCAAGATAGGAATCGAAAATATAACATCCTATTTCTATGAAGATACCTACTACAACAGTTCGTATGATTACATCGTAGGAAGTGTTGCATTCAAAGCTGCCAGTATGGATGAATATGGTCCCCTTAATGCGACCTTAATCTATGAAATCCAACAAAATCAGGAAATGATTGATTATTATCTGAGTATTTTTGGTTCGAATATGACTGCAGATTTTTTGATAGGGAATTTATCTCTTTATGGTCCTGGTCTTGATGATATCGACTACTTTCAATCTTGGTATAATAGTTATAACGGTACGGAGTACAACAGCCCGGACAGTCCGCCTATATTTGTTCCAACAGATTGGGATATAACCGAATTTTACGAAGAACTCAAATCCAAGGTAAATTATACGGAATTGGCTATGTATGCAAATATCCACGCTTCTGATTGGAATGACCTCACAACACAATTAGGTTTTACCACCTTAACTGTAACAGCAAAAGAGGCCGATATTAAGTACCAATTCAGCAGCATGAATAAAACTATAGTAGACAAAAACATTTATGCGATGAATATAACCAATCCAGTGACTGAAACGCGAATGGAGACTTTTGATGAGCTCTTAGGATTATTGAATATAACCAATCTGGATTTTGGAGTGAATGCTCATGTGGAATGGGATCGAAAGGGTATATTGAAAAATGCACACATTGATTTTACCTTAGAAGGTCTTTATGATGGACATTCCTTTAAAATAACACCGGTGTTTGATATATCCATTGGTGAACACGATCGAATAAATACTGGTTATGCAACTATTCCTGGATATTCTCCTTATTTAATTGTCCTTGTCGGTATTGCAGCAGTATCTGGAATTCTTTTAAGTATTAAGAAGAAGAAATAATAAAATTCAATTCACCTTTCATTTTTTTTCTATTTCCAACAACCCTTATTGGGTAGAAACTTGGTCTAATCTAGAAAACCATTGCAGTTGCTCCATATTTTTAAATGAAGTCGGTCCTATCTAATTCTGATGAGATCTTATAGATTCGATATATTGCAACAATTACGTACCTCAAAGGAACCATCCATTCGGTACCAAATCCTTAGGTTTATTGACGGTAAAGATCCACACCGTAGTGAAATGCAATTCGTACAAGATGAAATTAAAAGATCCGATAGGATTCAAAAACTCCTTGCGGATGTGGACATAGTACATCCTTATTCTAAATGGCAAGGAGCACATTGGGTTTTAAGTTTACTTGCAGAACTTCATTATCCCAAGGGTGATGAAGATCTGTTTTCATTACGTAATGAGGTCTATAAGTGGTTGTTTTCTGAAAAGCATCTTAAAAGTATCAAAACGATCGAAGGTAAGGTACGCAGATGTGCATCCCAGGAGGGCAATGCCATCTATTATTCACAAGTTTTGGGATTAATGGATGAACGTACAGATGAGTTAATAGATCGATTGCTAGCTTTTCAATGGGGGGATGGAGGATGGAATTGTGATAAGAATCCCAAAGCATACAATTCTTCTTACCATGAGAGTTTGATTCCGTTTCGAGCTCTTATACGTTATTTGCACGATAAGCAATCCCAAATATCAACATCTCGCAAAACTACAATTGAAAATGCAATATATAATGCAAAAGAGGTCTTCTTAAAGCGTGAATTATATTTATCCTTAGATAGAGGTACTATAATCAACCCAAATTTCATTTTATTGCATTTTCCGTATTACTGGCGATACAATATCATGTTTGCATTAAAAGTGATGCATGAAGGAGGATTTATATCCGATCCTCGATGCGATAAAGCACTTGATTTACTTGAGTTAAAAGAACTACCATCGGGCGGATTTCCCGCGGAAAAACGCTATTATTACAGCAGAACTGCGAAAAGTGGGCGTACAGCAGTCAATTGGGGGGGTGTAAATAAATATAAAATGAATGAATGGGTAAGCTCCGAAGCATATTACATATTATCTGGTTGTGGTCGATTAAATAAACAAGAAAAGGCAAAAGACTAATTTGTCACGGAGTCTTATTTTGTGGAGATGTATTCGGATGGATGAAGGAGTGGTCAACTATAAAGTGAATTTCTAAATATTAGGCAGTAGGAATGATCATAGCCATATCCGTATGCTCCCTCTTCCCCATTCCGTAAAGGATCGCTACTCCATCCGACAATAATCTCCCCTAAGAAATGATGAGATTTTGCGATTTCATATCCGATATCCCACGCCAACGTAGTCACACTTTGGGTTTCCCGGTTTTTCATATTACCTACTTCTACAACTATATACCCATTAGGTTTCACTACTTTCTGTAAGTCATAAAAAATATATCGAATACCTTTTAAATAATCAGAATAGGTTCCCTTTGCTTCATAGGCGGTTAATGGAGCATCCAGATCTTCTTTACGGGTAAATGGTGGGGATGTGAACACAAAATCAATTGGAGGAAAGTTATATTGTAAAATTTGCCGTGAATCCCCATTGACGATATTATTCACATAAGATTCATTGATATGTTCTTTTACATATTGCCATTTTATGGGATCATATTCCACTCCGTATGGAATTCTTCCCATTTCTTCACTCACAAATAAAGTGGTTCCAAAACCCGCAAAAATATCCAAAACAGAGTTTCCTGGGTGAGTGTATTTTTGGATAAAAAATTCAACTTCAGCTTCGGGCATTCGTATTTCTTCTTGAGAAGAAAAATGTGAGGGCAATTTTCTTCGAAAAGTGTTTTCAAGTAACGTAAACGTTTTCATTATATAGCTGTAAAATATCGGAGTATTTTTATCTATCCATTTTAGAGGTTTGCATAAGTTTTAATACTATGTTTCTGCTCAAGATAATCGAATTGGTCAACCTTCTTGGAGGGAATAATCTGAAGCGAAAATAAAAATAAAAAACAAATATAATCCTACTGAGTGTGTGAATGACGAAATTCTATATTTGCGGCTTGCAAATTGCTTAATGCCCATCCTGTAACTTCATTTAAGCTCGGGTGTATCACTTGACTATGGTAAATCGGCATAAAGGATCCCGCTTCTGGACATGCACGTAATTCTTTGGTCAGGAATTTCATGTGTTTATCGTCTTTCGGTATAATTTAGTGATGAAGGATCAAGTATTGAAAATTTGGCTGTTTCATTCACTCCATTTCTATTCTATACTTGTATTTTGCTTGCTTTTAACTCAATATTATAGAGATACAATTTTATTTTTATTCTCTGGTAGTTATCTAATAGTATGCAAGCACCTACCCATATGCTCACGGGAGTTTTTTTGTTAGTTCTTTTCCAAGCGATCTTTCCCAATGCTCCTATTTGGATTCAAGTTCTTGTTATATTTCCACTAAGTTTTGCTAGTCATTTTCTGATTGATGCTTCTGCGATAATTACCTATCATCCCCCCAAATCAGATTGGAAAGATCCATTTTGGGTATCCTATCATTTAGTCATTTATATTCTAACGATTGTAGTAGCAATATATTTCTGGAGAGCGTATTGGTGGACTATGATTGCGGCAACTCTAGTGGATATAGTAGATTGGATATTCCTTCGAGCAATTTTCAAGAAAAAAGCAATTTTACATCCGATTGCGGATAAATTGAGGAACTTTCTTTACAAAAAAACACCTAATTGGAATTACAAGCGCTGGACGGTAATTTTCGAATTTATAATTATGGGGATTTTGTTAACATTGATTTTGATATTAAGATAAAATCCCAGTTTAAGAGGGATTAATCAGATTTATGACAGTTAAAATAGATAAAATTGAGGACACTGAAAAAATGCTTATGAAAAATCCAACAAAAATCCATATCTTTCGTTGGGCGTAGTATCCTGATGAATTTGTCACAGCATATATGCAAATACCACTACTTATTAAGAACAGATATTTTCCCCAGATAAATCCTAATAAAATTAGTATTCCACTCAAAATGGCAACTAATCCCATGCCAATTTCTGCACAAATGTGAAAATAAATGGTAATTGGTTCTGATTTTAATTCTGGGATCTTCTTCTTTATGATTAACATAATCCACAGACTTATTATCGCAATATCGATGATCAATGAGTAAATTGCTGATATATATTCAAGAATTGAGTTTATATTCTCTTTTTACTCCATCTATTAGAATTGAATAACATAGAAGATAAGAAAATGATTTATCAATCATTTTGTTTTCTAACTTAAAATAGTCCTTCTCGAGATATTACGAGTGTTCCCATCAAAGTGATCATTAATTGTAGCCATTACGGAAGCAGAGACGGATGAAGAATGATGAAGTTACAAAGCTGGAGAGAAAAAAAAGATGGATAGGAATTATCGGTAAAGAATAGAAAAAATAGTTATCTTGACACGAATAATATCGGTTCTACTTCGCGTAAGTTGCCCTGTAGATTAAGAGGATCCTTTTTCATAGGCTTCTTACCAAATTTAAACAACACTAAAAATACAAATTCGACGGAAGTATACCCTTTTAACAAACAAATTAGTCGAATAATGCCTTCCCACATTAAAACTACGAGACCCACCATTATTAATGTCCATCCCAGAGATGTTTGATAAATATTTCGATAATCCACAGCAGGATAAATTATAGTGAAGATGCCTCGAGGAATTATTTCGAAGATATTGAACACAAAAATGGTTAACGCAAAAACCCCCCATCTTCGAATCCAACGAGATAATCTGAGCATTAAGCTTTGTCGATTTTCTCTTAATAATTTATGATTAAATTCATACATCCTCAGAGCAATTGAGATGATCATCATTTGCAATCCAATACTAAATAATACAAAACCAGTTGGATGAACATGAAATCCCAGATCAATATTCCCTAAATTGAACGTTCCAGTACCGAAATCATATAATTTCATATCTAAAAGTGCCCAATAGGCAAATCCTCCCAGCGTGAGAACCACTCCTACTAAGGAAGTATAGAGTAACATCTTTTTAGATGGATTTGGTTGACTTAACAATAAACCAAAAATACACCCAATCAGGAAATATCCATAGTTTGGGAATATGGGGAATTCTCTTCCTGCAAGGCTATTTAATAGCCATCTGTTGTAATATCCATTGTTTGTGTCAAGCCCTGAGATAACATAGGCTTCTGTTTCTTGCAAATTCACACCAGCATAGTTAGAAACCCAATTTTGAACTATAGGTGCAACGAATATAAAAACAGCTGCAAAAATTGCCAGAATACCCACTTTTATAAGGATTTGGAGTTTCTCTCTTTTTAAAAGAGTGAATAACGTAAATATGATAGCGGTTATTACTATAGAGAAACCTATATTACTCAATGTTTCCGCACGATAAATAAACGTCCACTTATCCCAAGACCAAGTTCCATCGGCGAAAAATCCCCCAGTTCTAAACCAATCTGCAGTTATACCCCAAGGACTAAGTAAAGGTTCGCGTAAAAATCCAAATACATATAGTGCTATTCCAAATATCAATTGTTTTAAAAATATTTTCACCAATTTTTGTCCATTTTCATGCATCCTACTCATTGTGAACCAATGCACGGTTGCACTAATCATCAGAAAAAGACTTTGCCAGTGAATAAAAATACTAATAAATACTACCAAAATCAACTTCCCAAGCCCTAAACTGAAAGGATCTGATACCGCAACTGGCACTAAATCACTTACATTTAAAAATACGTGGAAAATGACCATCAAAAGTATGGCCCAACCACGGAGAATGTCCATAGAAATTAAGCGTTTTGCCATATAGCATAATTACTTATTACAGTATTTAAGAATGTTGATCAATCCTATTCTGACTCATTAGATATAACTAATTGCAGGATGGGAATTTTATGGGATTGACAACAACAAAATCGGCTCCACTTCATAGAGAATTTGCCTTGAATTAAGAGGATCATTGAAATTTGGTTTTTTATTAAACAATAAACACATGAACATACGAAGAAACCACTCTAAACTCCCATAAAATCTGGCAAATTCCCATAACCGAATGATAACTGACCAAAACGCTAATGTGAAAACTACTAAAGCGAAAAGTAATCCTATATTCGTAGTTGTTCCAGTTACAAAATCTTGGTCGAAAAGTTTGGAAAATACCCAACGGGGAAACAAATCCACTAATTCTAAACAAAAAATTGATAAGGATAGCATCCCAAATCTGCGGAAAAATCGTAATCTTCGCACGATTTTTGCATTATTTGGATTGAACTCAATTAATCGCATGAAAAATAAGAAACACATTGATTGGATTCCTAAATTTACAAATAACATCCACGGTTCATGAATGTGCGTCCAAAAATCGGCGATGATATCTTCAGTAAAAGGTAATAATCCTAATCCCCCTATAACGAATCCTAATGAAGTTAAAAATGCGGTGTGTATGAATTTCTTTTCAGGTAATGTTTCTTGAGTAAAAATAATACCATAGATTGCACCAAAAAATGCAGATGAGATAAATGGAAATAAGGGTTGCTGCCATCCTATTAAATTTCCCATAAATATCAGATACAGTCGTTCTTCCCAGGTATTAGGAATTGTTGTTCTTATATTTAATGGAGTTAATCCAGTTTGATTAAACACCAACTGTACAACTACGGGGGTTAATACTATAGAAAGAAAACCGAGAATTCCAAAGATAGCAATATTTCGATAAGGTTTCTTAATACCTTTTCCAAGAGTTATGAGGTAATATATCACTGCATTGATAATCCGACATAATGCAATGGATTCCAACGTATCTGAAAATTGTAATGAGGATAAGCGTGATGATGGATCCCATATAGAATAGAAGATATATTGATATAATGTTGCACCTGGTAATAAAAATACCTTAAAGAAATAAGCAACGACCAGTAATAAGGATGCATTAAGTATTTGCTTCAAAAATACTATAAAAGCGTTATTTTCATTTCGGATATCTTTATTCATTGAATAAATTTGCGATGCAGCCGAAATCATTAAAAAAAATCCCTTCCATTTACCCAAAAAAATTAGAGGAGCAAGGAAAATAAGAACAATCAGTGATCCAGTCTGGGGATTCAATATACTATAACCTACTACGTAAATAAAAACATGTGATAAAATCACTACAAAAATGGCAATTCCCCGTAAAACATCAAGAGTTACCACACGTTTCATTATTGCTAATTGGTGTGTGAAGATTTTAATATTTTGTACATGTATTAAAACAATCCTAGACTCAAGTATTTATTTACATCATGCGAAGCAAGAACTATGGCAAATCATCCCCAAAAAGTAATTATTATTCTTGTTTCCCTACTGGCAATTTCGGGTTTTTTAATTCCTCCCATATTTAATTTTCCTAGTTTTCGATATTATACTAAAGCAGTACATTATCAAAATTCTCTCGAAGCAAAGAAATACATATCAAATAGTCAGATGGATTATAATTATCCCTATAACGGTTCTGAATTATCAAATTATAGTTTCACTCTCACTTTGCAAGAACTTTCTCATTCTCTCGATGGTATCATGGATATAGACTATTTTAATAATGATTCAGTTTCTTTTGATGCATTACCTTTTCGATTGATGGTCCCCTCGATGTCTTATTCAATACGTCAAGGAGATATTCAAATACATGCTATATATAAAGACGGTGATCCCTCTACCCCGCTTAATTTTCAGTTGTATAAGGAAGAGAACTATATGTGGGTAACTCTTAGTGAACCTTTACTTCCCAAATCGCGAACACAATTCCAAATTATTTTCACTACTATATTTCCTGATGGTGGAATAGATAGATGTAATGAATATGCAATTCCTGAGGATCCACAAAGTCACATATTCAAATGGGCGTGGGGATATCCGATGCCCTCGGTATATGATGAATACGATGGGTGGAATCTTGATCCATATAATGTACCGGGAGACCCTTTTTATAGCGATATGGCTTGGTATAAGATGTCGGTAGAGGTTCCTTCAGATATGGTCATAGCTGCGAATGGAAATCTTACCTTTACAGAGTATCTAGCAAACACGACACGCAGGTATTATGATCCTCTGCTCCCAGTACGCGAAGTAACGTTCTCTGCCTCCCGTTATTTCGAGGAATGGAAATATATACGGAATAACCAAGAAATCGGCTTGTATTTCTTAAATAGCTCCACTCATTGGGAGGATATATGGGCTTCTTCTGTTAAGGATATGATTGATCTTTATGAAGAAAAATTTGGAGAATATGTGTATCCAATTCTCAATATAGTGGAGGAACACACTAGTTATGGCGGTATGGAACACTCTTGCCAAGTATATATCTCTTCAAAGACACGATATTATAACACTCCAAATGATTATTTCGTTACAGAAACAATTATTTCACATGAACTTGCGCACCAGTGGTACTTTGGAATGATAGGCGTCGATCAAATTGACGCAGGACATGTGGATGAGGGATTAGCATGTTGGGTTGATGCCTATTATCATGAATGGAAATATCCATTTGGAGATCCTGATTTTCCCTTTGAAAACATTCGTACATATGAAGATCGAACTGGATTAAATCATCGCATTAACTTATCGGTATATGAACTCAATTCGTATAACACAGATTATTGGTATGTTGCGTATACTAAAGCGCCTGTAATCTATGAAAAACTTCGAAGGACAATTGGAACAGAAATATTTTTTGAAGGATTACGAATTTTATATCAACGTCATATTTGGGACTTTATATGGTTAGATGATGTACAAGATGCATTTGAAATCGTAACTGGTCAAGATCTTGATTGGTTTTTTCTACCTTGGTTTGATAACAAAAATCTACCCCAATATAATATTATCTCTGCTACTTATGATTCTACCAACCAAAGGGTGTATATTAGTATAGAAGATATGAGAGATTCTTTGCATCTTTACTCCTATAACCAGAAAATACCAGTAGAAATTCTTGATCCATCCGGCGAAATTATTCATGAAGAATGGGTATGGATTAATGGGAGTTCCCAAGTTAGTGTGCAACTACCCGAAGATGTCATTCCCAGAAGGGTGAATATCCTTAACATCGATTCAGTACTTGCATATAAACAAGAATCTGCAAATGAAGTCTTGGATACATATAGAATCACAAGAAATCAAATTTCGGGATTTTATATTCTCCCTTTGAGTATTTTTGCTATATTAGGAGTGGGATATTTAGGAATTAAACTCAAAACACGAAATTCTGATAAATAGTTAATTTCATTTTTTATTACTAACATTATTTACAGGGGGAAGTTCATATCATAATATCTTCATCTCCATTCTTATCGGGAACTAAAAATACAAACCAGTATTTCCAGAATTATCGTCAAGGAAATGATCCCATGGAATCAGAAAAACGCTCATTGCGGAAGCATATTCTATCCATGTCCGAAATCGTGTTTATAACCCTGATGGCAGTACTGAATGTCGGATTTGATTTATTTCTGAGTCCTTTATTCATTTTATTGCTTGGTCATGTTGTGGCAGGTATATTGATTATGGTACCCATAAATTTTATTTTCATTTCCTTAACCAAACATCTGGTGGATAAGTTTGGGACTCTTGTGCTCTATATGATAGTATTTAGTGCGCTAGCGATCCCCACTACTTTCTTTGGTGCATTTCCGGGAATATATAAGCTTCTTGTCGGAGTTGCAATTGGCATTCTCCTGGATCTAGTATTTTTCATAAAAACCCCCGTCTTGTTTAAGATCTTTATGGGTGGATTATTGGGTGCAATTGGGTGGTGGCTCGGAACTTTTCTTATTTGGACCCTTCTGGGATTTCCTTATGTCACCGGGATGAGTAATTTCCTAAATGAATTCATCCCGATTTCTAGGTTCATTTCCCTACCGATTACCAAAATTAATAGCGATTTTTTTCTGTTCGTTCTTATCTGTGGTTTATTATCAGCGATTCCATGTGTACTCATGTGTACAATTACCTACCCCATAGCAAAAACCATCAAATCTACTTCAATTTATGAGAAATTTAATCAAATGCAATAAAACCAAAAAGTGGCATAGTATGAAACCAATAATTCAAGTAGAAAACCTTAACTTTGCCTATAAGAAAGGAGAACCTATTTTAGAAGATGTAAATTTTCTAGTTAACAACGGGGAAATCTTAGGAATTACGGGATCTTCTGGTTCAGGGAAAACTACTTTATTATATATCCTTAAGGGTATAATTCCCCATTTAATTAAGGGGAAATTAAAAGGAAATATCATAATTCACCAAATGGATATTAAAACGACCAAAATTTCTAAATTAGCCCATAGTGTAGGCATGGTTTTCCAAGACTTGAACACTCAATTGTTTAGTAATACCGTACGAGAAGAAGTAGAATTCGGGCTTCGAAATCTGAAAATGGATCCCGCTCTTGCTAATAATGCCATGGAAGAACTGCATATTTCCGATCTCGCAAACAAGGCACCGTTAAATTTATCGATGGGACAAAAACAACGGGTGATTTTAGCTTCCATAATTGCGATGCAACCAAAAATTTTGCTGCTTGATGAACCTAGTGTACATTTGGATTCGAAAAACAGAATAGACCTGAAAAACTGGTTACTAGAATTAAATGAAAACAAGTCAATGACGATTCTTATCGCAAGTAATGATTCTTGGCTAATAGGAAATATGTGTAACGAAGTCTTTCATATTGAAGGAAGGAAAGTTACGAGAAAATCAAGAAGTGAGTTAATAGAAAAACAATCAGAATGGGTATGGAAGAACCTATGAACTTAAATAAGTTTTCACAAGTTTGGGTGATAATTTGGACATATTTTAAAATCTCCCTTGTCATAGGAGTACAGGTTATCGTCTTCCTCCAGTACTCTGCTTTTTTCCATATTCGCTGGATTCTATTACTCATTGAAATCACTCTTGGATTCGTAATAAGGATGGATGTAAGAAAGCTGATACCACTAGCTAAATTTATCACTATCAATCTCATTCCCATTTTTCTCATTTTTTACTTTGTAGAATATGATTGGATAAACACTTTAGTCTCATTCGGGGATTTCATCATCAAAATCCTTCTAATGCTCCTATCTGTGGTTCTGTTTAGTGAAACCACTTCTCAGTACACATTATTACTTTCCCTCTCTAAAATTGGGGTCCCTAAGAGAATTGCGTTCATTATTATGAATATATTTTCTTTTATACCAATTTTGAGTGAAGAACTGCGATCAGTAACGCTAAGTCAAAAGGCGAGAGGATATAAGTTTAGATTGCGTAATTTGAAACCGATTCTTGTTCCTATCATATTATCTTTATTGGATTTATCAATAAATTTGAGTATATCTCTCGAATCCCGTGGATATGAACTATAGAATGAACAATCACATGGATTACTTTGTGATTTGAGCGATAATTCCTATTTCGTTTATACGCAATGGTGAGGGCACAAATGGGTCGCTATATTGCATTATCAATGGCTGACCAACAGTTTCTATGTTATCTAATTTTAATCGTTCGATGAGTATTTTCTCGTATTTTTTTCTTTTTTGTTTGTTAAATCTTCCACGAAATCGAACAGCTGCAATATACTTTTGATCTTGACTCTGAATTACAATATCTTTACCATAGGGTGTTGGCAACTTTTTTCTTTGATCAGCGAACTTTTTTGGAACAAAAAATACCATTCTTAGTTTATTATCTTCTGTTTGTTCCGTAAGAACAGGAGTCGTCATTGCGACTTTCTTCTTTTCTACATTGTTACCAAAAATGAATCCAGATAGTGTTGAGAATGCAGTACTAAATGAATTTGATTCGGTTACTAACACACGAGCAGGTTCATATCGTCGTATTTCTACTCTACCAAATTTTTTTATAACCTCATATTCTGGTTTCTCCCATATGAACGGACTAATAATACCCCATCCAAACCATAATAATAAGAATCCTCCAAGAATGATTACAAAAATCCATATAATTGACATATAGTATGAAACGTGTTCAACTATTTGAGCATCTTCATTAAGATTCATTACAGTGTTTATTAGTTTGCAAACATTTCCACAGAATTAATGAAGAATCATTAAATTCTCATAAGAGACACACCATAATAGAGGATATTAGTATGGAAAAACGTTGGAAAAAGGTAATAGTAGCTATTACTACTATAACCATTATCATTGGCTCATTTTTCATAATAATGCTAATTGATAATAATCCCTTCGATCATGGATTTTCTTCTGAGGGTCGTTATGATCAAAATCATCTCAATTATATGGGAGTAATCTTTGAAAATAAGATACATGTTTTTGATTTAACTTTTCATTGCGAAACTCATCCCCTTCATCCTTGTGAGGATGGGTTGCAGTATTATGCAGGGGATTTTTTCTTTAATAACATGACTCCCGTTATCGCATGTGCTCCCGGTCGAGTGGAGCGGATTGATTGGTTGGCAGCCGAAGAAGATCTCCCATTCAATACAAGCTTATACATTATTAACGTAGGAGTCCGATTTAATGAATCCGTTTCAATCACCTATTGTTTCGAACCATTTACGAATAAAACGAGTGATTGGGAACTTCAAGGGCAATTATTGAATGTAACAATCGGAGATTGGGTAAAAAAAGGTGATTTAATAGGTGTATTTTTAAAAATAAATCAATATGCGCACATCCATTGGGATATATCAATTCCGTGTATGGACATTGGTTATCCTTCACCTGAGTATTTTTATGATATGGAGGGATATAATCAAATGCTAGACTTGATTTCTTACTTAAATGCTACTCATAATGATGGGATTGACCGAGGAGGGTGCTATTTTTAATATAATATTAATTTAGCTTTTCTTCCCCAAGAAGCATTTCATAATTAATGCAAATTTTTAAGACAATCTATATTTTTTCTTCATACATGCAAACTTTTCTTCCTTATGCTGATTTTGCTAACTCGTTTAAAGTACTAGATTACAAAAGATTAGGAAAACAACGTGCAGAAGCATTAACATTAATCCATGTAATAGAAAGCATAATGAAGGGAGGGGAGAAACCTAAAGGATGGGTTCATCATCCAATTACCATAATGTGGCGACCTTATTGTAATGCATTGAAGTTATATTGCAATCTCTGTATAAAAGAATGGATTTCAAGGGGTTATTCAAACACAATTGAGTTTTTTTCTGTAAAGGAAAAAGATGTTATAATGCCGGACTGGCTAGGATTTGAACCTTTCCATGCTTCTCATCGAGCTAATCTGCTTAGAAAAGACTATTCCTATTATTCAAAATTTCATTGGAAAGAGAATCCTATAAAACCTTATCTATGGCGGGATGAGAATAAAACGTGGTATTATTTTGATTCAAAAACTAAAACACGTCACTATTTAACGATCTTCTCATAGAATGAGAACAAGATATTCTTCATTGAACACCAGCCGATCCTCTGTAATCTCTTAATCTAAAAAAAAAGGATATACAGACCATTTGATGCACCCAAGTTTTTATTATCCTTTTTTTCTAGTAAATCTATACAAACAAAAGGAAACTCCTATCATGAGTAAGTTTGTGGTATATATATCAAAATCGGGTAATACAAAAGTTATTGCTGAAAAAATCGCTCAAGTTGCTCACTACGAATTGATTTCTTTAAACTTGATGGAAAAAAAAGGAAAAGGTTCCTCAGGAGAACAAGCACAAGAAGAAGCAAGATTCATGTCTGCGATAAGGAGATGTAAAAATGCAGAACTTGTATTCGTTGGAACTCCGGTAATAATGAAACAACCGCACCCCAAAATTGCCAAATTTGTGAATTCGGTGGATGCTAAACGTATGGCATTTTTCATTACCTATGAAAACGATATGGGATTTACTTTGAAGGAAATGAAGGATTCAGCAGAAATTCGCTCAATTCGCGTACTTGGTGCCAGTGAATACGGTGGTTTGAAAACGGGGATTTTAGAGCAGATGATGGATAAAGATAAAGCAGATATCTTAATAAAAGCGGAAAAATTCGCTTTAGACTGCTTGCAGTCAATTTAAATTGTTTCTTTTCTTATTTTTAGGAACTCATAACACTAACATTGCTTTTTTAAATATGTGTGATCAACCAAGTATTGGTTTTTTATTTTCACACAAATTTATCTGGTTGAAGAACATGGAAGAAAAGGAAACTAGTACATCCTTAAAGAAACGAACAGTGATTTTTGCAATCCCAAAATTTGGTGCATCATTATTACTAGGCATCGTAGGATTTGCACTGTTGAAACTTTATTCGGATGGGTATGGAATAGATGAAACAAAGGTAACATATGTAATTTCATTAGGGTATATAGCGATTGCAATATCTCAATCATTTTTCGGTTGGCTAAGTGATGCTACATACATCTCCAAAATCGGTAGAAGGAAACCATATATTTTCGTATTAACTCCCGTTATGTTCATATCATTCATTTGTTTGTTTCTTCCTACCTTATTTCTTAAGAATCCCTCCGAGAATACGCTTTATACCTGGTTGTTAGTATTTAATATCTTGTTTGAGATAAGCTATGCAGTAACTACGCCGTATCAAGCTTGGATGGCCGAACAATTTAGTGTAAAAGAAAGACCAAAAGTTTCCCAAATCCAAAATATGGCAAGTCATATCGGAAACGGGATAATGATAATCTTTACCATGGTCGTTATTCCTAATTTTGCGATAGAAGTAGCAGCAGACCCCACTAGTCTTCCGCTTACTTATATGCTTTCAATAATATTTTTTGGAGGATTTTTCTTTATTCTGTTCTATTTAGCTGCTTTCACCATGCCAACGGAAAAACCTCCAGAATCTAAACCGAATCTTCTTCGAAATTTGAAACTAATCCTCACAAATAAGAATTTCATGCTTGTGCAATTAATGCAAGGGCTTGCAAGCTTGGGATGGATCACTATTACGACTATCATGCTAAAATACGTAACAAATGTATTAGGATTCACTGGACTTATCAATTTGGTGGTTTCGGGATGCTTATTGGTAGGAATTCTTCTCGCTTTATATATATGGAGGAAACTGATTCAGAAAGTCGGTAAAAAAAGGAGCATATTGGGAGTTTTTCTATTTGCAGCAATTGTGGCTACAACTTCAGTAGTGGGATTAATTGAGATGCCTGATATTGTGCGCTATATATTTGGATTTGCATTTATGTTAGGTATTGCAGGGTCATTAGGTGGTTGGTTTCTGTTTCCAGCTATTTATTATGCAGACTTGGCTGAAGATGATCAGATTTCTACAGGTGAACTTAAAGCGGGAATATTCGTGGGATTTCCGAGTATAATTCTAAATTTATTCCAAGCGTTGGGAACTTTCATCTTAGGGCAGTTATATCGTATCTTCCCTATAATTACCATTGGTTCCTTTGTAGCGGGTACAGCATTAACATTTAATATGGCTGAAGTGTTATGGGGACCAATGGTAATGATCTTCATGCTAATCTCGTATTTCTATACGAAATTTCTGATTAAATTAGATTTCGATTGGGAGAAAAAACGTTAGAAATTAACAAAAAAATTATTTTTGAATTATTAATCTTTTTTTACCGAAGCTAATCGGTAAAATTTTCCCTTTTTTTCCTTTGTACTGTACGGTCTTCTCCCTTCTCCCAAAGAAT
>JAFGBS010000023.1 GCA_016933055.1 Promethearchaeota archaeon
CTTCTGCAAACAATCAGCAGATATTGACAAGTTGAAGCAATTATTCTTACAAGATAAGATAGAACAAATTAAATCCAAGAAATTTCTTGAAGATTACCTATCACTAAACGTATATTTCGCATTTAAAATTCAATTAATACATTTGGGCGTTCTTCAGAACCGAAAATTCCAAGATGATAGGAAATCGGGAGGATTTTCAGGAAAGTACGAGAATTATGATTTTGATAATGATATTTGGGTTATGAATAAGGTATAAAAACCAAATTGGAATGAAAAATTCTTAGTAATAACATCCATAAGCTTTATTCATACTCAGAATTTCTCTAACGATATTTTTATGAGCTTTAAAAGGATTGTTTACAGTTCGTTCACTGGTAGGTAATGGATTAAAAGGTAAATTTTCTTTCATAGAAATTTCATTATAAGCGAAATTCAGTAAATATTCAAGATTTAGGACATCTTCAGCATTATAAGCAAGTAAAGTTTCAAGATATCTCTCATCTCTTGTTTTCCTATATTGATTCCACAGCAATACGGCATGATAACCATCAAGCTTACTCAAAATACCTCTTGAAAATCGAAATTGTTTCTCAATCGCTTTTAATCCACCACTAAAACCAATTTTTTTTAGAAGAAAACAGACATCGAAATGTATTTGGGGCATCTCTATTCCCAAGTAGTTCCTAATGAAAGGGATATCGAAACATTTACCATAGAAAGTGGCAATTGTAGGAAATTGTCCGATAAATCTCCTAAATTTTCTTAAATTTATTCCATCAACAAATGTATTAACTGTTTTTCCATCAAATACTGCAATAGTGGTAATTTGAGAATTATTATAGGACAATCCGGTAGTTTCAATATCCAAGTATGCAATTCTGCCTTGGTAGTTTGGGATAGCTCTCCATGTTAAATCTTTCGGGATTGTTTCATTAAGAGTTCTATAATCATTTCTTCTTAGTAACTTCTTATATTCATAGATATTTTCTCGTATTATCCGCCAAAGATTGTTTGATATCCCATTAGGACAATTTTTCATTTCAATGTCATCCCAAGATCTGATACCTAAATCCCAAAGAGATTTCTCTGTTTTTTCTCCGATACCTCTTATAATTCGAAAGCTATTTTCAAGCATTTAGAATTCATCCTCCACTTCCACTTCTTCATAAACTCCCGAATCGCAAATTTCTGTAAGGAAACGAGATGGACCTTCGATTATATCACTCCTTCCATAATTATACGTGGGAAAAAACTGAGGATAGGTTAGAATTAAATGATCTTTTGCTCGAGTACAAGCGACATAAAAAAGTCTTCTTTCTTCCTCAATCTCGTCGGGATCTCCTATACTTTTCGAGATTGGCATTTGTCTCTCCACAAGAGTCATCACAAATACAATTTTCCATTCTAAACCTTTTGCTTGATGGATGGTGGACAATACTAATGGTTTTTCTTCATCTAGTTCGTTTCCAGCATTAATTGTTTGTCCTTCCAAATCATATTGAGTCAAAATATCTGCAAGAAAAGAATTCAAATTGCTATATGGTCTAATGAGATTTGTCATTTCTCTCAATTCCATTATTCTTTCTTCGGGGTTCTTATTTACATAATTTTGTTTTATTAATGGTTCTAAATAGTGGATGTTTTTTTCTGCAAGAAATTCCAAAGGTGGTAATTTATCAATTAGAAGAAATTTATAGGAAGAATTTGAATCCACTTCAAATATTGTATCTCGAAATAACTCTTGTAAATTTTTCAGATGGTCAATACCTTTTTTCATTACCCTTTTTCCTTTCAATACTTCTTCATAGTCGGTATTAACAAATTGCTCTAATTGATTGATATTATTTTCGAACCCTTCGATTACCTTTTGAGCACTCACTGGACTTAAACCTTCATGTAGAGAAATTAAACGCATCCATTGAATGATATCAGCGGGATTTGTGATCAAGATCAACGTTGAAAGAAAATCCTTTATATGACCTTTTTCAAAAAAACGGATTCCAGCACGAACTTCATAAGGAATATTGTGTCGATTAAGTTCTAATTCTAAAACTGAAGAATGAAAACCAGCACGGAATAACACAGCTTGTTCATGTAGAGGAATCCCTTCATCTCTAAATCGGAGTATTTCAGAACAAATTGCCGCGGCTTCTTGTTCTCGATCTCGGCAGGAAACGAGTGCAGGTAATTCCCCCCTTTCACGAGACGTGAATAATGTCTTCTTAAATTGTTTCTTATTATGGTGTATACTTGCATTTGATAGCTTCAATATTTCAGGGGTGCTCCGATAATTTTCCTCTAATTTATATTCAGAATAATCAGGATATTTTTTGGGAAATTCTAACATATGAGTAAAATCGGCGCCTCGAAAACGATAGATTGCTTGCGCATCGTCTCCAACAACTGTTAAGGATTTAGCTTCAGAAGCGAGTAAATCAATTATTTTTGATTGCACGGAATTTACATCTTGGTACTCATCTACGAGAACATGAGTAATTTTTTTCTTGTATGAATTTGATGCTGGTTCTTGAAGAAAAGCAAGGAAAAACAGTAATAAATCATCATAATCCAAAGTGTTATTCTGACGTTTCAAACCCTCATATTCGTCAAAAATTGCCTTAATCACAGACAATTCTTCTAAATATTGGGGATAAAAGTTTTCTAATGCATCTTTGAGTTTCATTGCCCAATTGATTCTTCGGGAGTATAAATCTACAAGTTGAGAACTATTTGGGTATCTTTTTTCTTTCTTTTGTTCTTTTGAAACCTTTCTATTAAGTGCAATTTTCATTAATTGTATTCGGTCGGATTCATCAAGTATGGAGAAATTATTTTTCAATTCAACTACTTTCGCGTATTTATGGAGAACCACATTAGCAAGATGGTGAAATGTGCCAGCTTGAATTCCCTTGATTTTAGTTCCAGATAATTTTTCCACACGTTCTATCATTTCTCGGGCAGCTTTTTTGGTAAATGTAACAAGGATAATCGATTCAGCAGGAACACCATTGTCAACTAGATAAGCAACCCGATACGTAAGAGCTCGAGTTTTTCCAGAACCAGCCCCCGCAATAATTAAAGCAGGACCTTTACCGTGTGTAACAGCCTTATACTGGCCTTCATTCAACTCTTTTCTATATCTTTCTTCCAGTTCAGATGATATAGGTTTCTTTATTAGGATCTTTCGTGTCATTTATATGCTCTCCTCTTTTTTCAGCATGAAAGACACATAGCTATTGAAAGATTTTTTAATGTCTTGATTAATCCACTTGTTAAAAGACCACAAGTAACACTTGATTTTACTCACATACCTTAGATTTTCGTGTCCCTTCTTAATTACCTATAGCGTTCTTTTTCCTAATAAATTGACTTCGTTGAATATTCCCACACAAAAAGATTATGAATATCCACCAAAATAATTTCTATTCACTTAACAAACTTAATAATCATGTAGCGATGTAAAAAAACTAGTGTAATATTGCAATTTTGTTCAGGTCAAAATTCAAATTAAGTTGGTAAATTTCGGATTGGGAAATATACAAAGAGACTTATAAAATCTATCAAGATTCCGTTGTAATTAAACAAGTATTTTGGAGCAATCAATCTGGAATATCAGCAGATATGCAATAATATACTCACAGCAAATTAACTTGAAAGATGGGAGAATAATTACTTATACGACTTTAAGTCTTTTAATTCTATCTGCTTTGGGTATATCTGCATTTCTTATTATCAAAAAGAGTAGAACAAATTAGAAAACAATATTTCCAAGTAAAAATATCTTTTTATTGGTTTTTTCTCTTGTATTTCAATCCTATACTTGTAATAACTAAAATCAACACGGTTATTAGATTCCAAGCATTAAATCCCGGTATCTGTTTAGGATGCTCATTGAAAATCAATCTTGAGTAAAGATAAGGATAATATTCTACATATGAAAATGATGAATCGTCATCATGATCTCGTATTTTCGATTGTATAATTTCTGCATCTGTCGTTCCCCACCAATTCTTTGCCGCATTTATTATAATTGATGGATATTCATATGTGCATTCAATATTATATTGTGTATTATTGAAGATGTTGTTATGTTGAATTTTAAACGAGTTATCATAGTTATACCATTCTAATAAGTAATCTAAAAATATTCCATTAACACCATTGTGATGGATTTCGTTGTGGAATATATTTATCTGGCTATACATATCATATAAACTACGAAAATTAATGCCATTTTTTGAATTATTAAAAATTTGATTGTTAGTGAAATTCCAATTGCTTCTAGATTTTCCCTCCCAAAAATATATTCCATCTTCTGAATTTTCATATACTTGATTATGTTCAAATAACAATGTTAGGTACGAAAAACCAAATCGGTAAAAGTTTATTCCATAATCATTAAAACGAAAAGTGTTGTTTGAAAAAATAACAGTAATATCACTGGATTCCCAAAAATTCACATAAATACCATTTGTGTTATATTCAAACACACAATTACTTACATTAACTAAGTCATTATTAAGAAGAACACCATTCTCTCCATAAGAAAATTCAACATATTCTAATTCGGATTTTTGACTTAAATTATTGGATTGAAAATTTATTGCTTCCCAATCCCCTTTTTCAGGATTGCTGAAATCTGATGTGAATATAATTGGATTATCAAATGTTCCAATTGCATGCAATTCTCCTTTTACGTTTACCGAATAATCTCCTGTAAATAACACTTGAACTCCAGAATCAATGGTTAGTCTTATATTAGGTTCAACGGTCAAATCACTTGCTACATAATAAGGAGAATTAGAAATATCCCATGTTGTACTTGATGATATAGAACCTCCTACATAACACCCAACATTGGATGAAGATTCTGCTAAATGAGATTTTGTGCTAAATAAGGGTATTATTAATAATAATACCAAAAAACTCAAAATGGGTGCAGAGATTTTTTTTTTGTAAGTTATCATCTCGTTTCTATCTCCTCCAAGTTAATAATTCAAATTAAACCTAAAGAGATTCTGAAAAATTTAGTTAATTTAATACCCGTTCAGATGTAGAATAGGTCGGTCCTCTGTACGGGTAGGTGGCACGATTAACTACCCAAAAGCCGAATGTGAAAAATAAGGCATATTCATGAATCTACATTCAAGTATCACGGATAGGCAAATTGACAGAAGTTCGTACTATATACCCCCTATTCACCTAACGTAACATTTTTGGGTATCACGGGATAAATTTTTACCAATTAAATCAGGATTTCGCGAATATTTCTCTAGTGGAAATTCTGTTTACATATCGTATGCTGAAGATGGAATTTATAAAAATTATCGATTTAGTAAAAGCAGCAAAATCCATATAAAAGAAGATGAGATATTAGATTTAAAGGAAGGATACTATCGGATAAAATTCAAGAAAACCAAAGGAATCTACGTCGAAGTTCTAAGCATAGAACAATTCTAAACTTACGTTCAAAATACAGAGAGAGTTAAAGGAGACAGAAAGAGTTGAAGAAAATATTTTCATTATGAATGGGATTTTTCAATTGTCATTTTTCATTCTTTAAAACCGCTTGGATAAAACTATTGATCTCAATAGCTACCCAATATTCATTTCCTTCAAAATAATGACCCCTTTTTTCAAAAATAGAATAATTCTCCGGAGGAAGATTTAATAATTGAATTGCGTTTAAGGTATTTTCGTATTTTACGACGGGATCATTCTTATTTGCCATCATAAACACCCGAGCATTATTTGGTGTTGGTTTGACCTCGTCCCGTAAACAGATGCCCTCAGCTTTAAAATAATTCACCGCGCTATATTTTTCCAGTTCCTTATCATCATTTGGGAATTTAAAACCGTTTGCCTTGTACAGAAGGTATTCCAATTTACTCATACTGTTCTTTGTGAAAAGTAAATCATACGCTCCCGACATCATAATGATTCCTCGCACATCGGGATGAGGATACGCAACAACTGCAGCTTTCGTAGCTCCAAGACTCATTCCAACAACCATAATTTTGTTCCGATTGACATATGGTAGGGCTGCTACTGTATCAATAAAGTCTTTACAATCATCAATTTGACGAAAATCGCTCTTATCTCCTGGAGTCAATCCTTGACCGGTAGCATCATAAGTAAAATATATGTAGTGATTTTTTTGGACAATAGGGAGTCATATCAACATTTTCGATGGTTGTAAGGTTTTTAGTGAGATAATTATCAGATAAGCAGAATTTCCATGCTTAACTATATGAAAAAAAAGGATTAGAAAAAAAATCGGGTTAGGTTGTTGAGCTTCCCATAAAGAAAACGTCTTTTCCCACTGCTATAATATAAGTTGTATCTCCACAAGTAAAAACTAGCACTCTTATCCACCCGATTTCCCCATTCCCATAAATAAATTGCAGATTTGCCAGCCCCCAAGTTCCTGTTATATCCCATTGTGCAACTACATCCTCGATTTCCATTTCAATTGTTGTATCTGTGATAGTCATCGTGGCATCACCTATATACCGATCACCGTTCACAACTAACATTCCCCATCCAATATAGGTAATTCCGATTTCTTCCACAAATTCAACAAATGTACTCTGAATTAGTCCAGCATTTCCAGCTAAGTCCGTGCTGTAATATCTGATGACGTAATTGCCGTAGTCATACCCTGTTAAGTCAAATGCATCAACAAATACAACCCATTCACTATTATTTATTGAATAGTATGAGTATAGAACTAAACTCTCATTATCCATTCCCACCACAATGAACATGGATTCATTCACTACAAAAATTGTACCATTTTCATCTGTATATCCATCGGTGATAAAGAGTTCGGTGGTAGGTGGGGTGTAATCAATTGAAATAATAGTCGAAGTACTGAAAATCAGACCCGCGTTGTCGATTAGTCTGAGGAATAACTTGGTCTCCCCTTGTTCAGTGATCTCGAAATCACCTAAATAAGTATTCCAGTTCTCTCCATCGTAACCGTATTCAATAGTGCTAATTCCAGAGGTTAAATCTATTCCCGATATGGATACGGTAACATTTGAGGTATACCAATTATTCTCACCAAGAGTTCCCATCAGTGTTAGTGATCCTTCTGGTAAACAAGTATCTATCTTGAAGGTTGTGGATTTGATAATTTCTACGTTTCCTGCAAAATCTACAGCTCTATAATAGATTGTATTGTAACCTTCAACGGTAACTAACTTAGGGCTGTAATAATCTTGCCATGTGACTCCATCTGTGCTAAATTCGATTTTATATACT
The DNA here is from genome assembly GCA_016933055.1 of Promethearchaeota archaeon. Classification (GTDB taxonomy): domain Archaea; phylum Asgardarchaeota; class Lokiarchaeia; order Sigyniarchaeales; family Promethearchaeaceae; genus AMARA-1. The sequence continues at coordinate 7,267 of JAFGBS010000023.1, forward strand.
CCCGAATAATCATCTAATGAATCTATCGTGAAATCCACTGCAGAGGTATACCATCCATTTTCTCCTATTACACCATCCAATGTTATAATACTTGTTGGACTTCGTTTATCGATTTTAATCTCTGATAATTGTGCTTCCTCAATATTTCCATATTCATCTGTGGATCGGTAATAGATTTGGGTAATTCCAGAGGTATCGAATGGAAATAGTTTAGAATATACAAACCATGTTATTCCATCGAAACTGTATTCGGTTAATTGTATATCAGATAGGATGTCTTTAGCAGACAAAGTAATATATACATCAGAAGTAAACCAGCTATTTGCTCCTTCTATTCCTCTTATGGTCATTGTAGTTGATGGCGGTTCATAATCTGGCTGCAAAATTGAAAACATAGAAAAACTAGTGGTTTCACCATACACCAGGTTATTTATAGTATCAACATAAGTCGTAATATCCACCCATTCTTCCAATTCGTCATCCCAATGCATTAATCTCAATTCACTCTCATCCACTTGAATCTCGTCTTCATCATATTCAAGGCAAATTGTGATTGTTCCAGAAAACTCTGCTGTCGTACTTATTTCATAATATTCTCCAGCTAATCCAAAGCCATCTTCCGGATCTATACCAGTATTGCTAGAAACAACGGTAGTCGTACCTCCTTGAGAAATTTCATCGAAAGTTAAGTTCAAAGCATGGTAATCGTCATATATCTCAACTTCTAATCCTTCTGGGGTTTCAACTTCCACAATCAGCGAAACATCTATAAATCGAACTATGTTCATAGAATTCCAATGAAATCCTGTAAAGCTATTGTTGTAAGCCACGTATGTCGTAGGAGTAAATAAATAAACACTTGGCATTAAATCCTCCACAATATACTGTTGAAAATCCAAGTATAGTTGTTTTCTTATAGTGTGGTTTGTTTCAATTCGAGCTTGTGTTAGTAAACTATCAATGTATGAATCGTTTACTTGAAAGACATTTTGGGACCCTGTTGAGAGATATTGGCTATCAAAATTAGATGGATCATTAAAATCCATGCCCCACCCATAAAAGAATAGTTCAAAATCATCACGGGAATAAGGCTCAATATCTTGAATTCTATTCAACCATACCTCATATTCAACTTCTTCGATAGTAATATTAATTCCGATTGATGCAAGGTTTTCTGTTAAAAGAGTGCCTAAAAGGATATTAAAAGAGGATATTCCCATGGTAGTGAAGTTATACTTCATAATTGGATTATTATTTGCTGCTAATATCCATTCATCATCAGAGTAAATGTTATAATTACAAATACCCGCATCTACAAGGATTTCTCTTGCTCTTGTGACGTTAAAAATTGCTGCATCAAAATTTGCATAAGAATATAATGAGGGAGATGGATAGGGTGATGTTAAACGGGAATAACTCTTTCCTCCACCAAGAATTTCCATCATATGAGAATAATTAAATGCATATGAAATTGCTTGGCGCATTGTCTTGTTTATGAAATTGTTATTTATACCAATATAGTAAGCAATTTGTTGGACACTGGATAAAACTGTTGTATTGGCATCATTCTGATATTGTTCGATTTGAGATCCTCGCACATTCAAACAAAAATCTATTTCACTAGCAAAATATGCATTTTCCATTTCATTTGCATCATTATATAGAATTCCTGTCAAAAGATCGATATTTGATAACCCAGAGTGGTAATGTTTGAACGCATGGAAATTTATCGTTGAACCATTAAATCCGTCATAAACAAAAGGACCAGTTCCATATATATCATCCTCTACACTCAATAATGAATGTTGTGGTGTAGAGTATGGGGATATAAGTGATGTACTCATGGTGGTTAATAGTGATTCTAAAGGTACATATCTCCTGTTTAGGACAAATCTTATTGTTAATGGATTAATGACCTCAGTTCTGTTGATAATTGGGGTTACTCCATCTTCAAAAAAGAAAAGAAAATTTGATTCAGGTAATATTTCCCAAGGGGGTAGATCACCCGTGAGATTCATGAAATATTCACGTCGATCAAAGTTCCACTTCACAGCAAATGCGTCTAATTCTGTCCCATCATGAAATTTTACATCTTGTTTCAATGATATGGTATAATTTAAGCCGTCTTCAGACCATTCTCCCAATTCCGTTGCAAGGCACGGAATTATTTCTAAGCTCGGATCGGTTAAATTATTCATCAACAAACTCTCAAGAAATTGACTTGAAATGAAATAACTATTGAGATCCAAATTAATAATAGGATCTACTTGAGGCAAACCACCTAGCAACCCGAATTTCATTGAGATGTGTTTTTCAACTGGAATTTTCTTACTCGATACATTAAAAAAATCAACCTCTCCAAACGATCTCCACCCAATTCCAACAATGTTTTTGTGATGAGCAATATGGTTTTTATATGACCAGAGGAATGCACAAGGCATTAAATCCTCAACCACGTATTGCTGTATTGTGTTATAAATATTTTTTCTCGCAATTCGATCGGTTTCATGTAACCCGGATTCAATAAGATAATCTAAATATGGATCCGAAACCATCATGTTGTTAATTGAACTAGAGTGGAATAATTTATCGACAACTGATGTTGGATCATTAAAATCAGCTCCCCATCCTGTAAAAAATAAGTCAACTAGATGATGTTTTTGGGAATCATATACCACAGTTACATAGTCCTTCCAATCCATTTGTACCAGATCGATTTTGATACCAATTTGTTTTAAACCATTTATTACTAAAGTACTATAAAATTCCGTTCCATAATAAGTCGTGAAATTGAATTTCATTACTGGATTAAGACTTTCAGCAGCGTTTATCCATACTAAATCATCATAAATATTAAAATTACATACTCCCGAGTCCACAAGAATTTCTCTGGCTTTTGTAATATTAGTAGTTGCTACATTATAACCCCAATTTGAATATCGTATAGCTTTAGGTAATGGGGATTTTAACCTGATTCGCTGATCTGTTCTCAGAAACTCCGAATAATTTAAAGCGTACGATATAGCACGTCTTGTAGTTGTGTTTATGTGCGCATTATTCATACCTATATAGAATCCTATATGCGAATCGATATCTTGTACTACCAAATCGAAATGTTGTCGATAGAATTCTAAATCTGATGGATTTAAGTTGATATCAACAATACCTTCTACAAATGCGTCATTTAATAATTCGTGATTCTCATATATTTTGATTTTAAGAATTTCTTTAGATGCTATTCCACGGTGATAATAAGGAAATACATGGTATACTATTTCTGAATTATTCAAAGAGTCTAATATAAAAGGTCCAGTTCCAACTAATTGGTCGTATTTAGTTAAGTAACTTTGATTGGGCGATGAATATGGAGAAAGAATCCCTGTGCCAGTTATGCAGGACAATAATGATTCAAACGCACCATTCGCTCTATTTAGAATAAAACGTATAGTATATTCATTGATTATTTGTGTTGAATTTATAATAGGAGTTCCATCTTCCCATCGATATATGTCATTCGCATGTGTTATTTGATCATTTATACCCAATTGCCCAGTGACATTCATAAAATAAGCCAGACGGTCAAAATTCCACTTGATCGCGGTTGCATTCACTGGTCCTCCATCTTGAAATATCACGTTCGATTTAAGTGAAATAGTATAGAATAACTTATCAGGGGACCATGTTCCAAAATCTGAAGCTAAGCATGGAATTAATCCTTTTTCTGGATCTGAAACATTTTCAGTAAACAGAGTTTCAATTACAGGTGTTGTTATCTGAATATCTTTCATCGAGAATATTAGTAAAGGATCTATATCTTGGATATAACTTGTCATTCCAATTTTCAAAACATTACATTCTTCCTCAGGAGGAGTTTCTGCTTTAACATATTTAGTATTTTTATTGATTAGTAGACAACTCCCCCCAAATATTATCAAGCAAAACAATACTAAGAATATTCGATTATTCTTCAAACTAGTTCCCTTCTTTTTATGGTTTTGAGAAGACAATACAAAATTGTCTTCTAATTGTTAAACTTTTGAACTTTTAAAGCTTCGTATTCATCACTTAGCTTCCCGTTTAGTAAAATACGTGAGAGTTTATGAATGTCAAGAAGATAAAAAATGGGAGATAAAACGATTTTTCGCTCATTATTATGAAACAAAATTATTTAATCTAAAATATCATTCAGATCAGAAAGTTCATCCATCATCATTACTTTCATTCAAACTTTATATGCTTTACTCCAGTTTAACAAATTGAGAAAAAGGTTATGAGAAGAATGAATAAAACTCGAAATGATTGCATACCTACATCATTCAAAGGATCTTTCATAGGATTTAGCTATTTAGCTTAATCTCCATACTATTCTACTTTTCTCTTTCAATACTTTGTTCTCCAAATTAACCATCTGTAGTAGCCAATCTCCTAGTTATTTCAATTTTCTTTAAATATATAATTCGGATATATATAATTATAACACATATTAACCCCACACGGAGGTAAAAACACAATGAACTCATATATGCTCGAAAAACAAGTCGAACAAAAACTAAAGGAATCCCGAAATAGAAAATGGTAAATTCTTTCAACACAAAAGAATCCAACCCGCATTTCTCACTTTTTAGGAATATGCGAAAAATTGGTCTCAAAATCATATGAATATGAAACGCATCAATATCACCATATAATAAAAAAAACCTAACCCATGGAGATAAAAAAATGAACGATTACATCATTGAAAAAATTGCTGAATATAAACGAAACGAAATCCGAAAAACCAAGTGGTGAGATCGCCTTCCTATTCTGAAATCTTGAGACTTTACTCTAGATTTCAAATCTCAATACTCCGCAATCAATCTTTTACCATAATATAACAACCTCTTTTATCCACGATTTTATCCCTTTTGAGGAAACGGGAGAGCTTATGGAACTCTCCCAATCCTTATTTTTTTCTGTATGCTTCAGGCTTAGAAAGTGTCAAGAGTCTTAGGTCTTATTAAAAAACGAAAATTGGGATAGAATAACCACCATTCTTCCCGCTATTCCCGCATTAAGGTATTTTCCCTTCTAATCTTCGTGAACTCTTTTCTGTCTCGTCTATCGTGTTGATAAAATGAAGTTCTTCATAGATTCTCTTGAATTTTTTCATCAACTCTTCAATAAGCGGATCAACTTTTACATCCTTCGTTTGAAGAAAGTCTTCATAATCATTCTTTTTTCCATATCTCCGGTATTCTGAAGAAGTAACAAAAGCATTTCCTTCTTTTAGAATTTCAGGTAAAAATTTCTCGAAATACGTTTGAAAGAATACTTTTGTTTCCCTATCGTCGATATAAGGAGGTAATTGGTTTTGATCCCCTACTATTACCCATTTCTTAGCCCTTGTTGCTGGAATTAGAAATTCCAAGACCGTAGCTTTACTTGATTCATCAATGACCATTAAATCAAAATCCTCGATGTCGCGTTTCTCATCATAGATATATACAACACCAGTTGATGTGCCGCACACGAGATTACATGAATTGAGAAGCATATCTTCAATCAAGTAAGGTTCACTTTCGATGTTCTCAATGAATTCGTTTTGAATTTGTTTCAGGGAACTCAATTCTACTCCCTTGAACTTAGTGAATTTTAGGACTTCCTTTTTTCTAATCCCATCAGATCCGAACTCAATCTCTCTTTTTTTTAATTCTTTGGTGCTTTTAACGAAATGAAACCAGTTACGTTTTCTTTCATTGAGTGTATATTTCTTTACCTGGTATGAAAGGCGTCGAGCCCGTCCTATGCGAATTGCTTGAATAAAATTATCACTTTCCTCATCAAATCTTTCAAGAATATTATCTAAAGAACTTGAAGTGATCAAAAAGAAAATCAAAACTTCTGAGAAAAAACAGTCATCGGGAAAATCTAGAACAAGAAGGAGAAAATTAAATTTGGATTCAATTTCCCGATTAAATCGAGACGAACGACGCGTTTATGAACAATTACGACTCTGGCGAAATTCGCAAGCACGTAGAGAAAAAATTAGACCGTATATTATTGCTCATAATACAGCGTTGATGGCGATTGTATACTATAAAGTGTCCAATATCGAGGAGCTAATGAGAATTTATGGATTTTCGGAACGTAAAGCGAACAAATATGGAAATGAGATTATTGAGATCATGAACCAGTATAAAATGGCTACTGGTATTATAGACCACACATTACACATAAACAACAACATTCCGGTTCCAATGCTTATCACCCCCCAATGAGGAGAACAACTAAGAATAGGCGAAAAAGAAGATTTTCTCGAAGAGAAATGAGATGTGTCTGTACGATCCTAGTTATGATCTTTGTGTTAATCACGATACTTTTATCCTCTTAAATCGAGGGTACTTCTAGTTTTCAATTTTCGTGAAATCGTGTGTAACGATCTTTTGAGATTTCGTATCGTGTTGTCTGATCATTTTTATCTTTCATATATCCAACATTCTTTGAGTAAAATTGATTATTATACTCAAGATACCGATTATGAAATGTTTGTATATACATCTCTAATTCATAACGTAGCATTAAGACAAGCTTGGCGAAAATAGCTATTTATTGTATAATTGAGTACTGAAAAAGGTTGTAAATGTAAATTCGGTCTATTGAATCAGATTCATCCGAACTAGCAAAGAACAGAACAAATACCGAAGAAATCAGTTCTATTATCACTGGTCAATTTTATTAAGAAAATAATAACTGTCTGCACCAACTTGGACTACTCAATGTAATAATGACTTAGGAAAATTATTATATAGTTCTTAAGGGGAGGAGATCATTTAGGAGCTAATTGAAGGATGAAAAAACCTGGTAACTCAATCAAATTGAAGAAAAAAGTACTCTCAGGAACGTTAATCATAATTTTAATGGTCATTGCTCTTTCATCGAATTCTTTGTTCTCAAAAAAGCAATATGAAGATCAAGATTTTACCAAACCATTTAATCCAGAATCATCGAATCCCGATGCATTCATCTCCATATGGCAAAGCAGCGTTATTCGGTTGCCATTAGAATCAACGGGCACCTACAATTTCTTCGTTGATTGGGGAGATGGGACAAATGATACCATTACTGCTTGGGATCAAGCCCAGAGATACCATGATTATGGTGTATTTGGGACTTATACAGTGAATATCACGGGTACAATAGAGGGATGGAGATTTAATTACGATTTTACTCGAAATTTCATTCAAGAAATTCAACAGTGGGGATGTCTTCGGTTAGGTAACAACGAAAGGTATTTTTATGGTTGTGAAAATCTTAGAATAACCGCAACGGACAGTCCAGATTTTACGGGAACCACTTCACTCAGCTACATGTTTTATTACTGCCATAATCTTGGCGAGGGGGACTCCTTCAATCAATGGAATACATCAATGATATCCGACATGTCTTATATGTTCTATTATGCTACATCGTTTAATCATCCAATCGGAAACTGGGATACAAGCAGTGTTACAACTATGGAGAGTATGTTCTCCTCTGCTTATGCATTCAACCAATCTATCGGGACATGGGATCTCAATAGCGTAACTAGTGTAGAGGGCATGTTTTACAACGCATACTCATTCAACCAACCACTTAATGCATGGAATACTTCGAGAATTTCGGATATGTCTGCAATGTTTTCTAGTGCATCTTCTTTCGACCAGCCTTTAGAAAATTGGGACACTTCAAGTGTAACAAACATGGCAAGTCTATTTTACAATGCAACATCGTTCAATGGATCTATTTGGAGCTGGAATACTTCCAATGTAGAAAGGATGAATAGCATGTTCAAATACTGTGATTCTTTCAACCAATCTATAGAAATGTGGGATGTATCTCAAGTGACATATATGAGCGATATGTTTGCACATACAGACTCATTCAATAGCCCAATTGGAAACTGGGGTGTATCAAATACGCAATATTTTGATTGGATGTTTTACCAAGCGTCGTCTTTTGATCAATCTCTTGGTGATTGGGATATTTCCTCTGGAACGAGTTTTTCGTTCATGTTAAGTTACACTTCACTTTCTGTTGAAAACTATGATGAAACTCTTATCGGATGGTCTGAATTATCCCTCTCATCCAGTAAATTTTTTCATGCTTATGGCATAATGTGTAGTCTTGCAGGTTCACAAGCTCGCGACTATATTACTTCCACGTTTAGTTGGACAATATTTGATGGCGGAGTGGATCCTAATGCATTCGATTTCACCTTAACTTCAACAGCGGACGAGATCGATCTGGATGGACAATTTTTACTTGAATGGACAGCTAGTTACAGAGCCAATAATTATTCGTTGTACGTTTATACTGATCTAATCACAGATTTAAATAGTAGTCTCACTGTAGTATCAAACCAAACAGACGATGTGGCTCACTTAATTGATAATTACACCGATGGAACATATTTCTTCATTGTTGAAGCACATAATGGCTACGAACTTACATTAACTGAATGTATTGAGGTTGTGGTGTATATTGATCGTGAAATTACTGTTCATAGTCCAGCAGAGACAATCTCACTAAGTCCAGACAGCCAACTAGTAATTCAATGGAATTCAACTGGTCTTATATCTCATGTAAAACTCGAGTTCTATAAAGGAGAAAGCTATATTATTGAGATAATTGCATCAACGGAAAATGATGGTGAATTTCTATGGTTGATTCCTGCGTATATCGGGCAATCGGAGGAATATCGGGTGAAGATTATCGATATATCTAATACAACAGTGTTTGGTTTCAGTAAATCGTTTACAATATCACCAGATATACCTCAGCAACCAAAACCGAGTTTAACTCCACTGATACTATCCATTGTTGGGTTGGTAATTGCGACGGGTGCTGCTGCATTAACCACTTACATGTTCATAGAACTGCGTAAAAATAGGAAAATGGATATATTGAGTTAAATAGGTATTGTCCGCAATGAAAGTGCACAAAACTTTGAAGAATTAGGTCAACCAAAATTTGCTCTTAGATTTTATAAGAAAACTACGGGCTTAGCAAATGAATATCCTGACCAAATCCCTCCTGTGAATCCATTTTTTATACCAGAAATACAAGAAAAAATTAAAAAATTGAAAAGAAAAATACATCAGAATTGAGGATTCAAGATTTTTTGAACTGAAAACCTTAAAATCAGTTTTCGTGAAATCATTGTTTCACGATCTTTTTGTTAAAAATAGAGACGTTCCAATCATCTTAAGCGAGAATCTAGATTTTTTCTCTGATAAAGATATAAAACCTCTCGTGAATACGACCACCGGTAAAGGAAAACTGAAAATTGTGAATTTGATAAATGGTAAAAGTCATTTTATGATTAAATCACATATTCTAGAATATTCTAAACACGATTCCATTAATGAAATAATGAAGGACGAATATCAATACATTTTTTCGTCATTCTCGGATACATAAACCATGGAACCAATCAAACTCGATTATGATTCCTCAGTGTATTTCTGAATTTTCGAGGTGCGATAAGTTGTAATCACGATTATTTCTCCATCTTCCTTTCGATAAATTACCCGAA
>JAFGBS010000024.1 GCA_016933055.1 Promethearchaeota archaeon
AGGGTCAATCTCAGCAGGTTTCATGACACAAAATTTTATCAAAGGTAAGGATAACCTATTAAAATAGGTTTTTTCTCATCTGTTTTTGTTTTTGAAATGATTTATTATATATCTTTGCCTATTAAAGTGGGTTTTCATGAAGCACCAAAACAAACGCATAATACACATAATCACACATCCTGTCGATGATGACTTCGATATTGCTTATATGATATTGATGTTCATAGAAGGAAATGAGATTATTGGGGTGGCTAAGGTTGAGTTAAAAAAGAACTTCATGCCGTTTGATAATCTCTACACGAGTTTTTACGCCTGCTCTTCAAATTAAACTTTAATCCAGAGAACCATGACAACAAAAAAGAGAAGCAGGGAATTTCTATCCAAAATGAAAAACATTCACTTATACGTCATAGTGTATGTTTTTTGCGGAATGTTCCATTAAATGGGAGTTATAGAAGGAATGAAAATTCAGGATGGAAATAAAACATTCACTATCAATCGAAAACCAATAAAACTGAAATAAAATGAGCGCAAAATTTTCAAATACTACGGCTGATTTTCTGGAATGGGGTCAGGCAATGAACCTGCTAAGAAATTTATATAATGATAAAAAATACAAGATGTCCCTTCTGATTTCTTTAGGGTGTTTTTTCGGATTAAGGATATCGGACATTCTTAATCTTAGATGGGAAGCCATTTATAATAAAGACGAATTTGAACTTATTGAAAAGAAAACCAAGAAAAAAAGGGAAATTAAGATAAATGGTCAACTTAAAAAGCACATAAACGATTGCTATCAGCAGATAAAACCGAAAATGTTGGATGAATACATATTTACCAGCCAGAAGGGTAGTATATATTCAATCCAGCGCATCAATGTTATGCTGAAAGACATTAAAACCAATTACAATCTTAAAATCAGGAATTTCAGCACACACTCTATGAGGAAATCTTTCGGAAGAGAAATTTTTAACCGTTCGGGTGAGAATGCTGAATTAGCAATCGTGAAACTATCGCATCTATTCAATCACTCAAATCCAGCCATAACTCGCAGATATTTGGGTATTAGCCAGAAAGAATTAATGGAGACTTATGATATTTTGAGTTTCTAATCAATTAATAATCAGATTATCGTTGGCAATATGTCATAAATATATTCACTCTTTTTGGCATAAATTATTTCTATATTTAATTTTTCAAAGAAGAGTTTTTTACCCTCAAGCATTGAATCATATTCTTCGTTTAAGATAAACCATGTTTTCTTTCTAATTCCCCGTTCTTCATATTTTTTGAAAAGTTTTTCTCTTATAATCAGTAACCAACGTAAGGATACTTCCTGAACTTCTAATCCTAATCCAACAATTAATAAGTTGTTATTGAGAAAAACATCTAACCATGTATTCTTGCCAATCCAATTATTCATGCTGGTAAAATCTTTAAACGGATTTCCTGAAGATTTATACAAAAGTTTTCTTGATTTTTCAACAATACCCATATAGTCAGAAAGTCCCATACGTATACTTCTTACGTAGTCACAAAATCCATGGATATGCCAAATAGCAAACTCTCTGTTGCAATCCCTAATAATTCTATCAGAATAATAGGAACGCCATGGGTAGAAAGTAGTAAATTCTCTCTTCGCTTGAGGGATTTTAAAATTAAGGGGACTGAACCTTTTATCCTGCGATTTGGATTTAATATAACTTTCAATCCTATTATCAGATAATTCTAAAAGATAATCAAAGTTCGTAGTTAGAATAGGTCTATCAATTTCCATAAATTTTGAAACCCACATATTATGTGCTTTTTGCGGCTTCCATCGGCTTATACCAGCCGCTAATCGTTTTTTTAACTCTAAATTTATTGAGGGAGGCTCTCTTGAAAGGTCGACTAAATCAAAAAATTCTGGATATGAGACGGATTTATCTTCCAATATTTTTTTATAATCTGCTTTTTTCGAAACATTTTTTCTTGCAAGGTCAATTAGCAAATTATTCCATGAATTGTTTCTATCACAAAAATTATTTATGCCATTCCCCAAAATAAGTGCTGTATTCTTGATTTCAGGATTTATTGTATCTCTTATGACGGAAGTAAAATCATCAACACTCATAATATTAAATAGATAACAGTATATTAATTAATGTAATTATGAAATAAAAATCATTTTTGGTATAATTCATCTATCTCATTCTTCTATCCTTTCACAAAATTGGATTGCTTCTTTACAATCAATATCAATATATTCTTTCATAGGGTAAAACTGAGTATTGATAGACCACACAAATCTATATTCTACTTGGTCTTGGTATTTATTTTCTTTTAGAAACATTAATTCAATACCGCTTCCTATTAATTGGTTAATTCGTTTATTCATCTTGTGTCCACCAATAATAAGATTCCCCTGTTCATTTGTAAAATCATTTATGGATAAGTCTTCAATAGTTTTCGTTATTATTCTATAGTCTCGGTAATTACATATTCCTTGAGATGATTGTTTAAATCCAATAATTGCATTAGAAATGGCAACTGAAAATTCGAGAGGGTTAATAATTCGAAAACAACTATCGCAATTGAAAATCTCTTTTAATCTTTCTGATTCCACGAGACTTCCACATAATATATAACAATCATTACCAGTCTGAGTCATCACATGAAATTGAAAACCTTCCTTTGTGGATTCTCCTGTTACACTCCCTCTGCCCTCATGCCTGTCCCCTCGTATCTCATCAGGATAAGTTCTGAATCTTGCAAAAGAACTCAGCCTAATTATCCCCTTTTCGAAAAATAGGTCAACAAATTGTTTGTTATTGTACCTGTATACATTTGGGAGAATAATATCAATAGGTTTTCCTGTTTGCAAATTTATCATGGCCGTTTACATTTCTCTATATAGTTAAATGAGGGAAAAATATTGTATATTAGAAAATAGCATCATTGTCATCCAGTTTGTTAATCAATCCATGCTTGGATTTTGTTCTTCAATCTTTCCTTCAGTTCATTTAAATCCCGATACACTATATGGGGATAATGATTAGTGTCAAAATGTGTATTCTCGAAATCTTCTTCACTACACAAATAAATAACTTGCCTTCCTTTTCCTAACGCATATCCTGCTTCAAAATATACACCATGCCTCTGACCTGAAAAATCTGCAATAAGAAATTTACATTCCTTTATATTTTTAATTATTGCATCATTAATAGTTATTTCGCTCTCATAATTTACTTCATCTATCAATATAGGTTGAAAACCGCA
>JAFGBS010000025.1 GCA_016933055.1 Promethearchaeota archaeon
ATTCTTTGGGAGAAGGGAGAAGACCGTACAGTACAAAGGAAAAAAAGGGAAAATTTTACCGATTAGCTTCGGTAAAAAAAGATTAATCCGCCAAAACGCGTCCCGATTTTTGAGGGAATTGTGTAGATTTTTTGACTAGCATCATAGAGTGTTAGCGTTATCACCCGACAAATGAGTAGTTTCCGCCCAATTCGATATTTGTGGGCTTTTTAGATGAAATGTCGGTATTGTCCCGTGTTTTATCTAAGGCATCTTTGTGAAATCAAAATTACCCGAAATTACCGGTGAAAGTAATTTCTACGCTAAGGAGAAGTCCCAAATACCTAAGAAGATGTTCAGTTGAGTAAGATGAAGTTAAAAATTACCGAATTACCGAAATTACCGCCAAAATCAAGTATTTATTTTACAATAATAATACTGTGTAATTAGATTTCTATAGGAACGAATGGTAATTTGGTAATTATTAGAGATTATAGATATTAGTAATCAGTAGATATTTAGAATGGAGTAAAAGATTACTGTTCGATTGGTAATTCTATGGTAATTGATGGTAATTACTTACCATCTTCATAGTTACGCAGTGGGTTCAGTAAGTTTTCCTCTATTCTTCTTTTAATTCCTTCATTCGTTTATTAATCAAATAACTCAATTCTTCCTATTCTTCAATTTTCTCGGATTTAATCTTTTGAGAAATCGAATTTTTCGAGTCATTTATTAATGCAACACTAATTTGATTACTGACTTGAGTTTTGAATTCTTCTAATTTTTTATCAGCCAGAATATACGAGATTTTTCCATCTCTGAGGAAGAACACACGGTCTGCTATAATTTTGAAATCAGGATCATGAGTTACAACGATGATGGTCATGGAAAGATGATCCTTGTGTAAGTCAGTAATCAAGTTCAGAATTTTTTCTTTGTTTTCTGAATCCAATTCACCGGTAGGTTCATCAGATAATAAAACTTCTGGTTCTTTCACTGCAACTCGGATAAGTGCAAATCTTTGTTGATCTCCACCTGAAAGTTGGTCTGGATAATGGTGCAAACGATTTATTAAACGATTGGATTCTCAAAAACAAGGGAGTACATAAATATGCTTAAATCAAAAATAACTCCTGATTTAATCAAAGAATTTCAAAGAGGAGGGAAAGCATATTTTTTTGACTGATTTAATAAATGAAGGATTTTGTGACAATATTAGTTCCGTATGGGTATATCCCTCATGTAGAACCGAAGAAGGCAATACGAAGGGGTGTGTGGTATGTTTCCATCCCCCGTCATCATTATTAGGCGAAATTACGAACAAAGCAGTCCATGATAACGAGAAATTACGAGCCATAAATCGTGTCGGAAATCCCTCTATTACTTGGGAACCATTTCGACTATATATATCAGACTTAAACTCCTCAGAAGTATACTTGAAAATACATCAGTTCTAAAGTTAGATATAAAAAATTGGCTGGATTATAATGCTTCGTTAACGTATTGGCTTTTTCACCAGCAGAATCTTAGGACTGAAGGCAGATTATAGAAAAAAGAAGTGTTTGTGGTCATACATTTATGCCTTTTTAAACAAATATTCAGAAAAAATGAAAATTTTTTTATTTTAGTAGTCATCTCTTATTCGGTCTTGCCAATCAACTTCAGGATATTTTTTTAGATATTTCCATCGAACTGCATTTCCTAACGCATAGAAACCTCTATAAAAAGGTGTCAATCCTCCCAGTAATGCTGTGGCTACATATGCCATTCCTAAAGCAAATTCATCTCTGGAACAATAGAGAAAACCGGCACCCATCCAACCATACGGTAATCTACTAAGACTTATCCACATGAAACCGAATCCTCGTAATGAGAAACAATTACCCGATATTATCATCCAATTATACCACAAAGGATTAAGTATTCTTGAAAATTTCCCTTCAGACTCCAAGAAGAAATGATATATATTCAACAGTCTTAAAAATGTTCCGACCGAAAACTCGTGGAGTAAATTAACATCACCATCAAACAAATTTCGATATCTTGCATTATATATCAACCCAATATTAGGTACACCTACAACCATAACAGCTGTCAATAAAGTGAAATACACTGAGGAATAGGTTTGCGGAACTTTATTTGGTGCTCTTAGATATCCACTAGCTTGTCCGTCTAAGAAGAAAGAGTCATCCATAGTATTATCTCTTCTACACTCGTAACACACCAACGGAAAAATTTGTGCGTCTTTGCAATCAACTACACCGACATGGTTTCCACCATATCCCGCAGTCCATAGTGCAGATACTTCTAATGGTCGTAATATTTGCCATGAGTTCACCCACCATCCATAATCACGAGAGAATTCACTAGATCCGTGAGCTTCTACCCACATAGACACCAAATCGTTCTTATATATAACTCCACCATACATGACATCTTGACAAGCGTCACGAATAATTTCTGTTATAATACTTTTAGTATAGGGTTCTGTAGTTCCCACAACATAGTAATTATCTATAAATATCGAATTTGTAACCCCCGTTAGACCTTGGACGAACCAAGTATCACGATAGTGATTCCACATAAATTGTGGTTGTCCTAAACGATTCGCCATTGTTTCATAATCTGAATCTGCATATAATGAAATATGCCAATATCTCTCTTCATACGTTAATGATTGACTTATGGTTTGAGGATTAATTTGAATCGGTGTATAAATTGCAGAATTATTATTACATGCAGTATATTCTGATTCTAACGATCCAAGTGTTGTATTATAGATACCCACAGTAATATAATAATAAGCTGTGGTGTTAAATGCTTGAACCATTGTACTATTTTCAACCGTTGTTTCTATTGGTTTTAGACCGATCGTAGAATTTATAGGTGATTCACTTGAATATATACGATATACTAATACATTTTCGGACATATTATACCATGTATTACTAATAAATGTGCTATTCATATCGTTCCATGTAAAGTTTAACTTGCCGAAACATTGTTCATACGTTTCCCATTCATAGGTCGCGTAGGTCCTGAGTCCATAAATTGCTGTATAATTATCTTCACCTGTAACATTTCCGGCATATCCTCTAATGCGTATTCTAAAATCATCCCAATCATCAAGACTGACGTTCCAATTTGATGTGTCTATGGTAAGATTGTGCCATGTTAAAGTGGTATTTCCGATACCGGAAATCAAATCGACGTATTCATGCCACGTTTCACCGTCATATAACATACATTCTAAACTTCCGGTGTTGTTACCTTCCTTACCATAAACTTCTACCGTAATATTCATTATTGGGTATGTAGTGTTCAAATTGGTGTCAACATCTTGTAATTCGAACGTTTGTTCATCACCATCCGTGGTATCAGTATATATATATGTCGAATTGTCCAAAAATCCTACCTCATTAATTGTCATATATTTATCCAATTCGCCGTAATACTCATATCCTACCTTAATTCTCACAGAATACACAAACACAGGATGAAAGTTTTTCTGTATCCATAATTCAAAATAATCATCGAATTCATCAATTGTTTTATTTTGATCGAATTGATCGGTCCACTGACTATCTTCATTTGTTAATGTATATGATTCGCAAACAGTTTCACCTTCATCTCTTAGAAAATAATCCATGCTTGTGTCAAAATTTGATTTTGTCCCATGATCGTTGAATCGTATATATGGTGTAATTCTTGATGAGGTGATTCCATTTTCATATCCAATCCATGACATTGTGACATTCTTCACAATAGCAGATCCATTATTCAACCCTTGAATTTCATCAAAAGACAATTCAAGATAACAAGAATCATACCAATACGGACTTGCATATTCATATATATAATCGGTTGTGTCATTCCAATCATCAATTACTGTATAATGTCCACTATTATTCGTGGCACCGTTATTATAAATCCCATCATAAAAATCCCATTCTCGATTATATGATAGATAAGACATATACGAACTGGTTGGATACATCCATTCAGTTTCACCGGATACCCATTCTTCACTTGTTACTGTTTTCCAATCAGTTGGAGTATCATAACTATAATCTATTTCAGAAACATATACCTCTGACAAATAACAAGTGTATCCGTCATCTCTCGTAGATTCATATTGCACTAACAAATCATCATTGAAATCTTCAATCGTGAGTGATCCAAAATCCGCACTTGTAAATTCATAAGTTTTAGTGACAGAGGTTCCGGAAGCTCCTCCCATAATAGTTTTCCAATCAGTCCAAGATCCCCCTATATAAACTTTTAATCTCAAAGGATGATTCGCGCTATATATCGCAAATTTCGTTGTTATTGTGAAACTATCAAGATCATAGGAAGAATCTATCGTGGAATTCTCAAAACTATATTCTTCAATACTAGCAACTGAACCAGAATTAT
Organism: Promethearchaeota archaeon; assembly: GCA_016933055.1. Classification (GTDB taxonomy): domain Archaea; phylum Asgardarchaeota; class Lokiarchaeia; order Sigyniarchaeales; family Promethearchaeaceae; genus AMARA-1. The sequence continues at coordinate 4,399 of JAFGBS010000025.1, forward strand.
CCATTATGAACCCAGTTGATTGTGTCAAACTAGTATAATGATTAATTGAATCTCCTCCGTTTTGTAACACCCAATCATTCGGACTCGTATCTCCATCGACATGATATAGCGTTGTATCAGTGCCACTTCCGGAATAGAATTCTTCACCAGATACATATTTATATCCCGTGTTTGTGACTCCTCTTAACACTTCATAATCGATCTCCTCATATTGAAAATCTGTTACCTCTGGAAGACCAAAGTCTTTCAATATTGTTTCAGAATTTGAAATTAAAGACCATTTATTATTGAATTTGCATGTGACTGCATAATGATAATATCCTTCCATTAAATTAAAAGTGTCAATATTATGAGCTATATCACCAAGATCATATACTTCTTCTGTCACTGGATCAAGCATTTCTGGTGTATATGAATCAATATAAATTTTATAATCACATCCGGTATAATCCGTAGTTATATATGTATGTGTGATTTGGTGATGATTTGTATCAACTATTACATTACTTGACAATATCTCATCATCGATATAAAACGAAGCATTATTTGTATATGTTGTAGAGTTGTAATATTCGAAATCGTATACCACAGTGAGTAGGTACCATTGATTTTCATTAACACCGCTATTCAAAGTTGTATATCCGTGAGTATAATCGTACGACGTCCAATTATAGTTTTTTGTTCCAAATCCTAAAAGCTTCGTGGTACCATTATATATGTCTATAAAATTTTCAGTTGAATTATCCGTTGTCATAAACCAAGTTTGAACAAAAGAACGATTGGTTTCTATTGACTGATTCACATTCATTACCCAATTACCAGTATTCGAATTATCAAATATTTCATACACCTTTTTATGATCTTCGTGACTCGAAATCACTTTCTGAGTACCAGAAGTGCTATTTATTATATCAAATTCTTCTGGTTTAGATCCTAATTCATCTCGATAAAATGTGTGGCGTCCTTTATAATTTCCGTAGTCAAATTCGTCAATAAATCCAGAATAAACATTACTAGTTGATTCTTCAAACATAAAAGCTTTATTTATATTGTCGACTGTTATATCCTCGCTATAAAGATAATATCTCCAAACTTCTGGTTGTTCATATTCGGTAATATCATCAACCACATAATAATGGTGAGTATTGTTTTCCCATGATATATCAATCGAATCGACATACGCGTGGTAATTATATCGTGAAGATCCAGAACGAACTCCGATTATGTTGATATTGGTGATTGAGTTTGCCAAATTATCTCCAGTTTCATATAGAGTATCATTAACATAGAAACTAACAGATTGATCGCTTTCAAATATGATTTTAAAAACATACCAGGTATTATCTGAAGGTGTTCCAATACCACTATGATATTCATATCCACTACTATCATAAGATCGGAAATTCCCAGATTCCACACCAAATTCGGCTGCCAACGTGGTTCCATCTAATATACGAATATAGACCGCTTTATCATTATCTGGTACTATTCCCAACATTTCAACAGTTCCGCTATCGGTTTCAATACAACCATGACTAGCTTGTACTGATCCACCAGAGGATGTGTCATATATATCCATTAGATTATTATGTCCATCATAACTTGAAATAATACTTGTTGTCCCATACGTCTCGGTTTCATCCCAATCCGAAATTGAAGAATCAATTGTGTTATTCCAAAAGGTATATACTCCTTGATAATGCCCTCTTCCTTCTTCCCATTCAGCATCTATTTCTAAATCCATACCATCTTGTGTTAGTTCAATAATAGGTGCTGATAATGGATTGATAATAATTTCTATACTCTCATAATTAGAAATCTCACTTGATCCCGTCCCGTTTACCGCTGTCACGGCATAATAATATGTATCATTCGATATTATTGTTTGATCTATATATTCAGTTTCTTCAGTTTCCCATATTTTTGTCGCTGAAGTAACACTGGTGATTTCTGAAAGACTTCTATATACCTTATAATAAGTGGCACCGTCCTCATCACTCCAATTTAAAGATACTTCTCCCTCTACACCTGTTTCTTCAAGATCATCTAAGGTAGGAGGATCTGGTGGAAAATATTCGATATCATCGTCCGCTGGTACATATATTGAACTCCTTGGAATACTACTCTCGTCACTGTATTTGCTTAGAAGATTACCCATCTTCAGATCATAATCAGATTTTAAAGTATCCGCATTATTTACTTCTTCCCATGCTCTTTCAACACCCACAGTCTCATGTTCAGAAAACGTAGGATGAAAATCTATATATGTAGCATCAACTAATTTTCCCCCAAAATACAAAGCATAAGGATCTGATTTTTTATCACCACTGTTTTTTAGATCATCTATTCCCATATTATATATTTCATACATTCTGATTTTATTATTAGCGTCACAAAACTCTAATACAGTATAGGTTAAACGTATTTCAATTGTCGCGCTCGTACCTCTAATAGAATCATAACATGATATATCGTAGTAAAACAGATCACCCGATTCAGTGAATTTTCTTTCGCTAGACACTATAGGAATCACATACAATTGCCAACCATATCCGATAAAAACATCAAATTCAAACTCATTTAAACTATGTTGTCGCATATGTATTCGGATATCTGTTAAAGGTGATTTTCTATAATCCATATTTGCAAAATGTCTTAACATTTCGTGATTAGCTTTAGTCCCCTCATATAAAGATGGATTGTCCGACTCCCATATAATTTCACCATTAGGTCGATTAAGTGTTTCTGGTTCTCGAAACACATCAACATTTATTCTATTTTTATCACTTGAACCTCCAACATAATGAAGAGTAACTTCTCCACTCTGAATTGATTGTGCCAAAAGCGATAATGTTTTTGTATCTGTTTTAACTGTAGTTGGTATAAAAAAAGTTAATACACCACCAGTCGATAACAACATTATTCCTATGAAAAAAACCGAACTTATTTTCAGTTTTGTCTTATTTAACATTTTGTAACCTCATTTTTTTTTACATACACTGTATTTTGAGGAAACTGTATTCTTGGTAATCTTGATTTATTTCCCTCAAAATGTGAATGCATAATGCATTTCACTATTAAATATGAAAAAATAGAAAATTTATTGTGATATATTGTGTCAAATATTGAGCCAAATTGAAATGGACAAAAATATGATTTTATTGTAAAATACCGACTAAAATCTTAATTCTCACATATGTTTCAAGTAACTTGATATGTAATGAAGCGTCCCATACTTATTTCCTCGATATATTTTTAATGAATTTAATTAGCCGTGAGATTTATTTCAATCATATTAAAATCGATTCTTACTTAAGTGGGTAAGAATGTGTGACATTTCAAGAATATTTGTATCTCAGTACGAGATTTAAATTGAAGTACTATTTAGTAAAATTATGAGTTTTCATGTCATAAGAACCATCTTTTTTCCCACTGTTCGTTTCATTTTAGGCGTAAATACAACATCTAATAAATTCGGCCTTAAAAAGGCAGATTCGGAAAACTGGGTAACATTGAAAGCAGAGTTTAACTTTCACGGTCCTAGACCAGGAGGGAGTTGGGTGTATCGACCCACTGCCGACATGGTTACGGAGATTGGGGAGTCTCCCGAGCAAGCCGAAGAACGGAGAAGAAGAATTTCATCATCTGTATTTAATAATAAATTAAATACAGAATATAAGACATTTGATGAATTGAAGGTCTGGTTTATCGATGAGGAGTTAAAGAATTTCATAAAGCGAGTAACAAGTAAGATATCCTTGGAATTTATAGGGGAGTTGTGGAAAGTGTGTGTGAATACGTGGGACGGTCTGGAATTAATTACGAGAAGAAATAGAGATGATCCCCGATTATACACCGGGGATATTCCCCACGATTATACACATGCACGAGAAGAGATTTGCACTGTAATTCATAAGTTAGAACCAAAACTTAATCCATCGTGCATCCAATCACGCGTATCGGAATTATTATCTGATTAGCTCGCTCTCTCTTCTAGAAAATCTGATCATTAACAGAATTTAAAAAATTATAATTAAAAATTGAACTTTATAAATTGAATTTGTCCAATTAAAAATCCTCCTATGAGAGAAAAAAGAGAAATCATTAAGGCATGTGATTTTAGTTTCGCCCACAGATTTCCCACTCAACAATTCTGTTATTAAATACTTACTTGAGAAATTTAACTATTTTCCTATTCTGAGGATTATGGACAAATTTTCGATCTTCATCAGTACGCATCACCAGCTAAAAGAAGGAATGTAATAATATTATCCGATCACAAAAAATGCTTTTTAGGGATTAGAATAGCGTTTTTTGTTATTCCATCTATGCTTATTTTATCTTGTGGTGTTTTTGGTATATCAGTCCACACTCTTTGAAGTTGCTTAATGAAATCGTTGAATGATGGCTGGAGATTCAAACGTTTTTTTAGATCAATGTAATTATCACTTGTATATACTGCTGCATCATCGATGGATTTAACCATAGTTCTCGATTTATACTTCTTTTTCACTTTGATTTCACTTTGGATCCAATAAGGTCGTTCGAGTCGATCGTTTGTTCTTCCTTCTCTGAGTTGCTCTATTAAGGTTGTCAACGTTTCCTCAAATCCCAATGTTAAAGATAGTTGGATAAGGTGTTTCAATCGAGAAATTGCTTGATCATCAAATAGTATTTTTCCAAATGCTTTTTTGGTTAATTCCGCACCGAACATGAAATACTTAAAGATCGTATCCCGACGAGGATCAGAAGGAAACGCATCTTCTTGAGAATTGAATAACGCAAGAACTTCCTTTTCTGTCCAGCCTTTGGTAAATTCAATTACACACTTACCCAAATATCCATAGGGAATACCCTTAATTTTCTGAAATCTTTTGGTATCAGTAGGTTGGGAGTCAAAGAGAAAATGAACTCCACGATCATTCATCCCTTGATCATTGAACATTTCAGGTCGTGTATTGCTTGTATATATAATTGGAGCAAGCCATTGTTCATCTTGAAGTAATTTCTGAGTTTTACTCAATTTTTGAACATTAACGTCATTCGTATGATAGGATTTCAATGTTCCCCACATACCTTTTGGGATATCATTCACGTCATCAATTCCGATCGGCAATGTAGATACACTAACGTAATTATCAAATCGTGCTTCACTGCTAATATTCCTGCCAGTTACCGTGAAGCTATTCCATAAAGTTTTCACCATAATTTCCATCATTTGGGTTTTACCAGAACCCGGGGGACCGATGAAACTTATCCATGGATTTAGAAAATTATGCTTTTTAAGTAAATGCAAGAAGGGTGAAGCGATAGCGACTCCAATAAATAGTTTCTTATTGGGAATTGTTATGGAATCCATTAGGAGATCGATGTATTTTGCTCCTTCAATTGAATCTACCGTTAATTCGTTCATCTCTTCAATTTGTTTTATATATTTTTCTTGAATGCTATCTTTTATTTTATCAAATACCTTCTCTGGAGGAAGATTCCATCCATTTTGTCCAAATCCGCAGATTGTTACTACATTTTCAGTGGGAATTTCTGCTTTATCAAGATATCGATGGATTAATACACTAAAATATCGAGGTTTTTCAATACAAGAGTGTTTTCTGACGTTTTCCTCCATTTCTTTGAATGTTTTACCTATATAAGAAATACCGTTCAACATATAATTGAGTAAGATCTCAAGATTTGGTCTGATAATTTTTTTATTTATATTAAACGATTCCCAACCCCAGTAACGTTTCCCATCTTGATCATATATACCCGATTCAAGATTTAATTCAACATACCGAGATCTTTCTCTATTTGTATAGAAACGAACGTTAGTGCTTTTAAAAATCTGGTTAGAAATTACTAATTTAGAACGGAAATTTTTGACTCTAGCTTTTTTCTTGCTTTGTCCTGTAAAATGAGGAATTTCTTCGTTTCTGAAAATTTCATTCTCTTCTTTCGAGTAGGGATTAGAAACAGCTTTATTTTCTACTATTTATGGTGTGACCGCCGAATTCATATTGTTTTTGTAAATTTGTATTTCATAATGATCTAAAACATATAAGTCCTTCCTCCAAATACGATATTAATTTAAAATAATCGTTAGACTTGGATCTCCGAAGATTTAGACTGTCATAACAATTGTCGCTGTTTAAATTAGAATGTCGGAATGTTTTTACGAGCAGTAGATTTATAAATTCCTGTACATTATTAATAAATGAGTGATTCTTCACTTATTTAGGGTTGACCGCCCTTTGCTCCCTTAAACATGGGAGCGCCTAATTTTTCTAATTGTATTGTCCGTGTAATCGTTATCACTTTTTGTTAGCACTTTTTCTTGGAAAATACTGTTATCAAAAGGGTACTGTGCGATGTTCGATGGATGAAGGTAAAAACAATTCCTATTCACAACTATTTTTAACACGAAAACCTAAGGAAATCAGGGAAATCTCCAGCAGATGAAAGATGACATAGTGAATTCACTAGTGAGTTCACTAGTGAACTCACTAGTGATTACGATAAAGATATGTTGAAAGAAATAAGGTAAAAGTCCTGACAAATCATAAAAGGAAAACAACATTTGATCTGATAGCCCGATTATCCACCAAATTTCCCCTATCATTACCCTTACCACTGCCCTATCATTTGTCATAAATTTAACTGATAGCAGTCTATTTTTTGCTAAAATCAAGCAAGAAACGGGACGCGATTTGGCGGTCTAATCTACATTTGCTGAACCTAATCGCTTTTTTTTTATTTTTTTTTCATACGACAGATGTATAAAGGGGTAACTATACTGTACGCGG
>JAFGBS010000026.1 GCA_016933055.1 Promethearchaeota archaeon
AAAAAAAAAAAAAAGAACTAAGTTAGAGTTGCAGCAATTATTTAGCTTCTATTATTTTTTTCATCTTTTGACATAGTACCAAATCTACTCCGTAACGAAAATTAGTTTGTAAAAAAATTGGGATTGAATTTTTTATTCAAAAGTAAATATAAGGAAAAATAATATTGTAAATTTGAAAAACCATTTTTATTGCTAAGGTTTTTCTTTTTTTTCATCCAATTTATCTGCTTGATCAGATGAACTGTTATTATCAGAACTGGTTTGCTCTGATTCTTCTAAAATCGTAGCTTCCACGGGAATTGATTGGGGAGATTCTTTCTTTTTGGATACTATCACTTTCGCGGGTCTTAGTACATTTTCCCCTAAATAATAGCCTTTCTGAGCGATATTAATAACAGTATCTTCAGGATGTTGTTCATCGACCAATTTCATGAATACATCATGTTCTTTATAGTTAAAGGGAACATTAATTTCTTCAATTGGTTTTATTCCTAACCCCTTTAATACTTGAAGAAATTGTTTTTGGAGAGATTTCAACCCATCTAGTAATTGTTCGTAGTCTTTCTTTGCGGTGGTTTCATACTTACTGATTGCTGCTTCAAAGGAATCTACGATAGGCAAGAAATTACTAATAACCGAGACCTTTATATTGTATCTGCTATTTTCTATTCGTTTGAGTGCTATTTTTTGGCTATTCTCCATCTCAGCTTGAAGATACATTCGCTTTTTTTGGAGTTCCTCAATAGCAAATAAGGCATCGGTATATTTTTCCTCAAGACTCTTTGGTTTTGTTACCTTTTTATTATTTTCTTCAATTTTTTCTTGTTTGTTTTGTTGACTGTTGTTTTCTTCCATGGAGTTCTCTTTTTTGTGCTTTGCTTTCTCCCTTTCTTTCATAATTCACACCTGTTCCGGATTTATCAAGAAAATTTTTTATATTTTTTTGGAATTGTATTATTCAGTTGATCTACTAAAGTTTGTCCTTCTTTAGTCAATTTCTTATAATCTGGAATTATTACTTCCACTGCAACAATATGGTCTCCTCGCAATTCCAATCTGTTCAAACGAGAAAATCCTTTTCCTTTAATTCGAAATTCCGTGCCACTTTGAGTGCCTGGAGGAATTCTTATTTTTCCCTTGCCATCAATCGTTTCCACAGGGATATGTGCTCCTTTCATAGCATCAATAATGGATATTCTCTGACTACTTCTAATATCCAAATTATCTCGTATGAAGTGATCATGTGGTGCAACTCGGATTGTGATGTATAAATCTCCGGGAATTGCGTCTGTGGTGGGAATGTGTCCCATTCCTTGGACTTTTAAGGACATTCCAGATTCCACACCAGGCGGAATCGATACATTGATCTTTTTATCAACACGAACTACTTTATCCCCTCTGCACGTCAGACACTTATTTTTTATAATTTGTCCTTCTCCACGACACTGGGGGCAAGTAGTTACTTGGACTACCCGTCCAAATAATGAAGAGCGTACTTCTTGCACTTCCCCACGTCCATTGCATCGATCACAAGTTATGGTCGAATTCGACCCTCGTGCTCCTGTACCATGACAATCTGGGCATGGTTCATATCTTTTTATTTGAACATCCTTCTTTATTCCAAAGACTGCCTCTTCGAATGAAATCTCAATTCGCTGTTCAATATCCTCTCCATATTGTTGGCGTCTTCTCCGTGAAGTTCTTGAGGATGTGCGACTTGATCCAAAAGGACCAAATCCTTCCCCAAAAAACATATCAAAAATATCTGACATACTCGAGAACCCATCTCCTCCAAATCCACCCATTTGTGGACCATCAAATCCAAATTGATCGTAGGCTCGTCTTCGTTCATCATCACTTAAAACTGAATAAGCTTCTTGGATCTCTTTGAATTTTTCCTTTGCGGCTTCCTTTCCTTCTTTATCTTTTGTTCGGTCAGGATGATGTTGTAAAGCTAGTTTTCTAAATGCTTGTTTGATTTCATCCTTGGTGGCATCACGCGAGATCCCTAATACTTCATAATAATCTCGTTTGTTTTTTTTACTCATTCTCTTGACCTGTAATTTTGTTTATTTGATTTGTAAAAATAGGTGAAAATAAGGGGGGGATCTATGGGTGAGGAGATTTCCTAATCTTCCTCTTCCCAATCTACATCTACTGATTTTTTCTTCTTCTTCTTTTTAGGGTCCTCTTCGTAAGTTGCACCACCTGCACCTTTCGATTTTGCAGCATCTTGTGCGGCACGAGCGAAATCTTCCGCGTTAAATCCCGCTCCTCCCGGACCACCGGCAGCACCACTTGCTTGATAAATTTTAGTCCCAAATTTTTGAACTGATTCGTTTAACGTGTCATAGGTCGATTTGATTTTAGTATAATCCTCGGTTTTCAATGCATCTTTGACATCATCTATTGCTCGAACTAGTTCATTTTTTAATGCGTCATCCAATTTATCAGTGTGCTCTTTCATCAATTTCTCAGTTTGGTATACCAGAGATTCAGCGTTATTTCTAGTTTCTACCCGTTCTTTCTTTACCTTATCGTCTTCTTCGTATTTCTTTGCTTCCTCAACCATCTTTTGAACATCCTCATCTCTGAGATCTCCTTTATTACGTTCGATGGTGATTTTCTGTTCTTTACCAGTTCCCAAATCTTTTGCGGTCACATTAACAATTCCATTTTCATCAATCTCAAATTTCACTTCAATTTGCGGTACACCACGAGGAGCAGGAGGGATTCCTTCTAATCGAAATCGTCCAAGAGATAAATTATCTGCTGCCATAGGTCGTTCACCTTGTAATACATTTATCTCAACAGCCGGTTGATTATCCGCTGCAGTTGAGAAAACTTTCGCGCGTTCACATGGGATAGTGGTATTTCTTTCGATTAAGGGAGTTCTTACCCCCCCAAGAGTTTCAATTCCTAGAGTGAGTGGAGTTACATCTAATAACAATAATTCATCAACATCTCCAGCCATAACTGCAGCTTGTATAGCCGCTCCGATTGCAACACATTCCATTGGATCAACACTACGCTCTGGCTCTTTACCGAAGAATTTCTTGAAAGTTTCTCGAACTGAGGGCATACGTGTTGGTCCCCCGACAAGGATCACTTTATCTATGTTACTTGGAGAGAAACCCGCGTCATCAATTGCACGTTGCATCGGCGCTTCAAGGCGTTTCAATACAGGCGCAATTAACTCTTCGAGTTTTGCACGAGTAAGTTCTATATCTAAATGTAATGGACCATTTTCATTTTGCGAAATGAATGGAAGATTGATGTTCGTCGAGTATGATGTGGAGAGTTCAATTTTTGCTTTTTCACTAGCTTCCAACACACGCGCCATAGCCGTTGAATCATCTCTAAGAGATAGATTATTCTTCCTCTTGAACTCAGACACAACCCAATCGACAATCATTTTGTCCATATCTGTCCCTCCGAGAGCTGTATCTCCAGAAGTACTTAATACTTCGAAAACACCTTTACCGTCAACGGCTCCCATTTCCATAATAGTAACATCAAAAGTTCCTCCACCAAGATCTAAAACACAAATCTTTAGTGTTTTTTCTTTACTCTTATCTAAACCATACGCAAGGCATGCAGCAGTGGGTTCATTTATGATACGAACAACTTCTAAACCAGCAATAGTCCCTGCATCTTTAGTTGCCGTACGCTGGGCGTCGTTAAAATACGCAGGTACTGTAATTACTGCTTTTTTAATAGGTTCTCCGACATAAGCTTCACTATCTACTTTAATTTTTGTCAGGATCATTGCAGAAATTTCTTGAGGTGTGAATTCTTTATCGTCAATTTTTATTTTATACCCCGTACCCATTTTTCTTTTAATCGCATGAATCGTACGATCGGGATTAGATACAGCTTGACGGCGCGCAGGCTCCCCAATGAGTCGTGTTCCATCTTTTGAAAATGCAACATATGAGGGGAAAGCTTTACCTCCTAAAGATACTCCCTCTGCGGATGGAATCACTTCAGGTTTTCCACCAACTACTATAGCAGCGGCAGAATTTGAGGTCCCTAAGTCAATCCCAATAATTCTTTCTTTCTTAGTTTTTTTATCTTCTGTCATTTTTCTTCACTAATGATTGTTAACTTTTGGTTAATTAAAACAAACCTTTATAGTAATATTATTTATTCTTTCTTAAAAGGCTAACGATTTTGTCATCTAGAGAAATAATCAATATCTTGGATTTTTTCTAGAAGAGGAGATAAGGAAATTGATACAAATGTTCCCTGTTTCATACGATAAATCATTATTTCCTAACAGACGGGATTAAGAAAATTTTGGATTAATATAATGACAATGATTTTTTTCCTATGGATTGTGAAAGAAATTCTTTCATTATTTCTACTTATCACATGAGTTTAGTTTTTTGAAAAACGAGACAATAATGATGATGTACATTAGAAATATAGGTATTAGGATATCCCCATATCCCTAATTTTTTATCGCTCTGACACCATATCATTTCCTGACGTAATGAAAATGAACCTTGTTCTCGCATTTTCAAAGCAAATTCCCATGCTAATGGATAAAATTGCTGCTTCTCTTTAAGAGTGTTTTGCATAATTACTACACAATAACCATTGTCTTTCATTGCTTCTGCTATTTTGCTATATATATCTAGCAATGTATCCAAAAATTCATTATAATCTTCGATATTGCCTAGATCCTTTTCGAGTGTGCTAAATGTTGCGTCATAACCTTTTGCGATTCGATCTTTCTGTGTTGAATCTGAACCTCCTCGAGAATGATCCAGCATATCCCAATATGGTGGTGAACTAATACAGAAATCAAATTTAGGTAATGTGGAGATTGTATCGATGCAATGAACATCTCCCAAAATTACATATTGATTAGTTCTTTTAGCGCCAATTTCAGCCCATTTCTCTGATAGTTCGAAACCTATAGCGTTTCTCTCCACGGATTGTGCTGCAACCAAGGTGGAAGCAGTGCCACAGAAAGGATCAAGTACCCATGCACCTTTTTTGGTGAAAAATTTGATGAAACGGGCTATCAAATCCTCAGGGTATTTTGCTGGATGAAGGTCCTCTCCTTTCTTTTTATCTCTTGGTTTTGGTTTGTGAATGAACCAACTACGTGAGAAATGGATCCATTCTTTTCCCGTGAGATGATTTAGGGTATTTCTGGGGTGATAGGTCCCTCGTTCAGATACAATTACTGAATCGGGTTCTGCGGGTTGTTGATAAAATGGTGGGAACTTAAAGTCTAGATTTTGCTTCCAACGGATTAAATTATTTGATTTCATCCCAAATCTACTATTTTAGCATGTACTTAAAAAGATAAAAAACCTTATAAAAAAAATACATGCATTATGATTGAACCTTGTTGGTGAATTTATAGATTAAGGAAGGTGATTTAAGACGAGCTTTTTACTATAGGTTTTTCTACAGGGATATGGAGGGCTTTATGTTTTAGTTCCATTAACTCGTTGATTTCCTTTTGCACATTTGTGTGATCCAAACCTACTTTATTATAAAACTGAGCACGTTTTGAATCCTCTTTTGTGGGTAGTCCAAATCCCCGTGCAATCCAGTAGATCAAATCCACAATAAGTTTAGAGGGTCCCGAAATATCCCTTGCCTTCCTTAGGGATTTAATCGTTTCTATATCCCAACCACCTAACAAGGCATGAATGGGGAAAAATACTAAGAATGGGCCAACTATTAATGACCCAATGATAATAATAATAGACGAGAGTGCAGTACTCATATATACGGTCAATATGGGTAATAAAAAGTAACTGGCAATATACAATAATAGGATTTCTGCAAAAGCAGCAAGTAAGGGGGAAATGAGGGTTTGCCATTGGTTGATTCTCAATTCTGGAACACGTTTTCGTACAAGGAAAAGGCTTATTATCCATTTTACAATCCATCCCACTCCGAGGGAAATTACAAATGCTAATCCCCCTATCTGAGGTATCCAGTAAATTAAAAGGAACAACGTTCCAATGCGGATAATTTGTTCTATTAAAATACCCACAATCGTGTATTCTGGTTTTCCAGATGCAATTAGGACGGTATCATTCACACTCGCAAGAACTTCCATCCAACGGAATCCTACGAGGATTTGGATGAGAATTATCGCATTTTTATAGTAAGAACCGGCGATGTTCCCTAATAGTGGTGCAATTGCTATGATGAATGCTCCTAAGAACCCATTCACCATCGATGACCATCTATACTGCTGGTTGATGTAGTTGCGTGTGAGTGCAAATTTTCTATTGTGATAGGCTTCTGCTAGGGAGGATGTAGTAGGGAATGAAAATGTTGATAGAGCACTACTAATTAATTGTGCTACATAGAACAAGCCAATAATAGTGGAGTAATTCGGTAGGAAATTAGTATAAATTAATACGACAATAAGATTAGCACCTGGCACAATTAAACTGGGAACTAATGAACGTAATCCAAACCATAAGCTATTTTTTATTACATCTTTATCTACTCGAGGAATAAACACATCCACAAGTTTTATACGCGGATCAATTTTTTGTAAAACAGGTAAGGTCCATTTAGCAGCGATCGCTGCTGCGATGAAGTCATCAGCATAAGCTCCGACAATACTCCCTATTGTTATTCCCATTAGTTCCCCAATGCCGGGTAATGCCCGTCCAATATACTTGCCAGCAAACACAAATGCAATCCGGGTGCTGGATTCAAGGATTACACCTTGGAAAAATCTCACCATAGAACTTTTATGAAATTGTTGGTAAGACTCCAATGTAGCTCGAAATACTCCTAAAAATCCAGGATACTGTATTGTACTATGAAGTAGAAGAAAATAGGAAGCATATGCTAAATTTGATTCGTTGACACCCCCATATAGAACCCAAATGGCAATACCTGTCACTTGAAGCAAGCCCGAAATCATTTGGAACCAAATGAAAAATCGAATATAATGCAAGGATTTTAGTGGTTCTTTTACAGCGATTTCACCGATGAATCTTTGTAATGCCGATCCGATCCCCAAATCAGCCAAAATAAATGTTAAATAAAATAATTGGGTTGTCATTTCCTGCCATCCGAGGGTTTCAGGATACGGATAAACATATCTTGGTAGAAGATATAAATTAATAACAACACCAAAAAGAATGGTTAAGACTATCAGAGTTAGATTATATAAGAGTCCTCCAAGAGGCCTATGAAACCCCACTTCATCCCATAAACGTTCTTGAGTGGTATGAACATCCATCTTGTCATCTTGTACAGCTTTACTCTTAGCCCTCATCAATATTGCCCCGTTCTTTTTCGCATTTTTTTAATTTTGTCAACAATTAAATTATTTGTCTAGGATTTTGTTTGAAAGAATAAATTAATTACGAACTTAAAAAATTATCGATGATTTATATTATTAAGTATTGCAAGAATTATTGGAATCTTCCCAATATCTGCATAATACATTCTGTCGGGGGCTACAACTCTCCCTAAATCCTAAAGAAGATGGTTATCTACACTTTTACAATTTCCTTACTTTCTCTAATGAGAAGATTAAAAACATCACAAAAAAATTCTAATGTATGGATCATTACAATTTTTCTGCTGTTAAGGAAGAAGCGGTTACCGATTTTGGATCCACAAAAACCACTATACGAATATTGATCGAACCAAATCATGCACCAAATTTCATTATGAGGAGATTTGAAATTCAACCTGGAGGGAATATTGGTATCCATAATCATTGGAATGAGCATGAGATATATATCCTCGCAGGAGAAATGGATCTCCTCGATAAAGATGGAAATAAAACTCATGTAGTAGAAAATGATTTTGTTTTTATGCCCCCTAATGAACTGCATGGGTATCTAAATGAATCAGATAAGCCAGTTATTTTTCTCTGCGTAGTACCCAAATCGAAATGACCTAATTGAATCCAGGAAATATGGTTTATTTTTTTAATTTGTTTGCGCCGAATACAAATACTTCATAAGAAATGACTTTAGTTACTTGCATCGGTTATTCACTCGTATGGAGCCTTTAACCGAAAAAAAATGCGTACCCTGTGAGGGAAAAATTTCTCCATTATCTGAATCCCAAGAAAAAAAATACTTACAACAGGTTTCTGGGTGGGAACTTAATCATGAGGGAATTCACCGTATTTCAAAAAAATTCATATTTAAGGACTTTAAAGAAAGTATGCAATTTGTGACTGCAGTAGCAGATCTAGCCGAAGAAGAGGGGCACCATCCTGACATTCACATTTATTATAACCATGTGAACTTAGAACTGCATACACATGCGATAAAGGGATTGCATCAAAATGATTTCATTTTAGCTTCGAAGATTAATAAGATCAACAAATACTAAAAAAAAACTCAACAGCTATAAATTTATGATTGTCCCCACCCCTCCTTGAATATATTTCTTAGGGAATTGCTTTTTAATTGTCTTAATATGTTGTGTGCAATGAGTAGGGCAAATAATACTTAGTGGATCCACCAATCTAAATTCATTGAAACCATGTAAACCTCCGATTAATGCATATGGATTGCCAAATTCTGTGCATTTCTTAAGAATTTGACTCACACCCGAATGAGAGCATCCTGCGACAGCGATCATTCCCTTATTCGTGCCGAAATATAAAGATTGTTCAACCAATCCACGTCTTCCCTCGCACAACAACAAACCAGACGAAAAAATTTTATCAGTTATTTGTGTCGCATCCTCTAAAACACGTACTTTGTTTTTATATATGGAATGACCGATCTCAATTGGAACGAAGACATCTGCATGTGTGTTTAAGTCCATTACAGAAAAAAGTCCTCCCATGTGGTCCCCGTGTTGGTGAGACACAAATATCAGATCAGCATCATTAGGATCTATATTCAATTTTTCCATATTTGAGAGGAGTATTTGTGGTTTAGTTCCCGTATCAAAGAGTATTTGATTTTCGAGAGTTTCAATATAGCAAGAAAATCCCCAATCTGCAACCAAATCACTACTTCTAGTGGTATTATCATATACAATTGTAATTTTGACATTCATAAGCTAGTACTAAATATATGCTTATAAAGAAAAATATACTGAAAAAAGTACGAAAAAAAGAGAAGAAAAGCTAAAAAAATTCGCAGTAAGTATGAAAAAAAAAAATTTAAAAAGAATTACTCAACATAGATTATTTCTTCATTGCAGCCTGGTATCGCGGATCTTCTTCCTGTAAAGTTCTCCGCATTACCTTTCCGACCATGCTTTTTGGAATTTCATCACGGAATTCAATTTCACCGGGGACTTTATAGTGAGTCATATTTTCTTTACACCATGCTCGTAGAGACTCTGGTGTTAAATCGCTTCCATCTTTTACTTTAACCCACGCCTTCACCATTTCGCCGGTTTCAGGATCAGGAATACCAGCTGCAGCGACTTCTAGAACATCGGGATGATGTCCGACAAGAGATTCAACCTCTTTGGGATACACGGAATATCCTTTCATTTTGATGAGTTGTTTTTTACGATCACGAATAATACATCGACCAAATTCATCCATGAATCCGATATCTCCCGTGAGTAACCACATCTTGCCTCCCCATTCCTTAATTGTCTCAGCAGTTTGTTCAGGTCGGTCAAGATAACCTTTCATAACTTGGGGACCAGAAACACAAATCTCCCCAGTGTTCTCTTCACCTATTCCATCAATAGGGCCTTCGTCAAAATTGTCAGATGGGAAGATTTTCCAATCCGTTCCTGGAAATGGCATTCCAATTGTACCAACCGAGCGTTGTTCTCCATAAAAGTTTCCCGCACTTACTACAGGAGTTGATTCTGTAAGCCCATATCCTTCTGTGATTCGTGCTCCTGTTCGTTCTTCAAATTTATCTTGCACAGGTTTGTGTAAGGGACCTGCTCCAGATACACAGAGTTTGAGTTTGGCTAATCCCTCTCGATAGGGTTCTAGATTTTCGAGGTCTGCAATCCTTTGGAATAATACTTCAGCACCCGCATAGATCAGACCATTTGGAGCGTTGATTTTATTGAATGCTTCCAAAATCTCTTCAGTTAGTGGGGGTCGTGGAAATAACATCATCCAAGCTTTAGATGCAATCGCAATATTCATTACCACTGTGTGCGCAAAAGAATGGAACAGAGGTAATATACCAACCATCCCTGACTTCGGACCGAGTTGTTCGGCGTCAGCAGGTGCATCAGGGTCTTTCTGCTTAAGTAACCAATACTGACACTGAAGTGCATTGCAGTACACATTGCGGTGGGTCAAAACGGCCGCTTTAGGAACGCCTGTAGTACCACCTGTCATAATAAGTGTCGCTGTATCATTCGCTTGGTCAATTTCGGCTCTAGGACTGTTAGGAGAAGCCTTTAAGAGGTCCGTGAAGTTATGAGCAGCAGGGACTTTACCTTTCGGAATCTTACCTAATAGTTTACCTAGGAAAATCTTGAAACCAGACAATCCCGTTGCTAGATCTGCAATATTTGTACTGATAAAGCCTTTTATAAGATCTAATTTATCTGCAATTGGTTTTATCATCGATTCATATAATGCATCCAGAACGATGATATATTCGCTCTTGGTTATTTCTAATTGATGCAATACCTCTGCAGGTTTGTAGGTAGGGTTTACTCCTGTTGGGATAGCTCCTATCTTCTGTGCAGCATAATATGAAATAACGTATTGGGGAGAATTTCCGAGGATAATACTAATAACATCTCCTTTCTTCACACCAAGTTGAAGTAAACCATTAGCAAATCGATCTACATATTCTTTTAGTTCACCATAGCTAATCCACCCTTCTCCTACTGTGAAAAAAAGAGCTGGCCAGTCAGGTACTTCGGTAGCTGCTTCTTCTAGGAAATCGTACATAGTTTTACTTGCATCATAGGTTAGCTGAAAAGGCATGCCTTTTGGCCAAAATGGGCAGTGAAACCATGGTCGGTCTTCAGGAATATTTGTTGTAATTTCCATAATTGTCATCTCTTTATAATATTATTAACACCCATAGGGAGGGATTTAACTATCACTCCCTCCGAAACTACGGTTAACTATACTATCTATTTATTCTAATATAAATATCACTCTCTAATAGTCTATTCATTGACATCTATTCTATCCATAGGAGTTATTGTTTATTGCTGTAGTCGATAGAAGAAACAACTTTAATTGATTGTAAGGTAAACATTATGTTTTAAATTGACAAGTGTACGGTCAGGGCTCTTGCGATTTGGTATTTTTTATTAATTTTTTCATTAATTAACATATATTCTACCCTTTAGAACGAGTAGGTAAATGATAGAAGCAAAAACTATCATAAAACATCACTGAAAATCTCTATCCGATTTACCCAAGCGTAGCGATGGATAAAAGGAACACCTACCTTAAAACCTATGAATCTGTTCGACCAGAATAGAGGAATAGGTGTTTAGCGTAGTTTAAAGAATAAGGTTCTAAATTACTATTCCGTGTAAAGTAGAGATCATAGGATAGGGTAGCACCTAATTTAATTAAATAAATATGAAATCATAGAATTAGAGGCACAGAATGAAAATAATTTCTATTGTATGGATTTACCGGTAGTGGAGTATTTTTACGGGAAACATTGGTATTGTAAGATTTCGTGGAAATTTGTTTCTATTCAAATAGAATTGCTTTAGATTGTTCTTGTGATATTAACGTAGTATTTGGGCTAATTCCTTTTTTTATTTCGACACTCGTGGCAAGAACGATTTTTTCTTCTATGGTATGCAGTATCATCATTTTAAGAATATCAGCATCGGGAGGGCTTAAGCATTTCCGATATGTATCCACCTTGATCCAAGGGTTTTCTTTATTATCGAATTATTTTTGTACCTACGAACTTAATCCGTACGAACTACGTTAAAAGTCTACTCGTGAAGCGATTTACCGTAGAAATAGGACGTTTAGGGAAAAATAGGACAGATAGACTTTAAACAAGCGTGGAAGATATGGGATAGATGTTGATTATCAAATCATTACACACTAAAGTTTAATCCTCCTTTAGCTTAGAAACCATAACCAAAACCTGATTTTTTTTATTTATTTTTAAGAATCTGAATTGGAAACATATTTTTTCTTAGATTAACATTTAATTAAGTTCGGAAGTAATGCTAATCATAAAAAAATGAATAGATGAATTAAATATGCTAAAGGAAAATGATACCGCCCCTGATTTTACTTTACCCGATCAGGATGGAAATGATATAACACTTAGCGACTTGAAAGGACAGAAACTGGTAGTGTATTTTTATCCAAAAGACAATACCCCTGGATGCACTACAGAGGCTGTGAAATTTCGAGATAACATAGAGCAGTTTGCAGAAAAGGGATTTAAGATAATTGGTATATCTAAAGATAGTGTAGCCTCCCACAAAAAATTTCAACAAAAATATGATCTTAATTTTATGTTACTATCTGATAAGGATCTTGTCGCTGCTAAAGCATTTGGTGCTTATGAAGGGGGCAAAGTGAATCGCCGAACATGGATTATCGATGAAAAATGGAAAATCGAAAAAGTCTTTGAAAAAGTGTCTCCCAGTAATCATAAAGATGAGTTATGTGCGATTTATAATATAAAATCCTCGAAATAACTGTTAAATTCCAGTTTTGATAGTCCTTGCCTACATCGAGATTTTTTTGCTTTTTACGTTTAAAATTCCAAGAATCTAAAATAAGTTAAAAAAAAATAAAGGCGAGAACTTTGATTTTTATCTTACTGTTGAGGTATCGTGAACAATAAAACTCTCGCATATTTAGTAGGTGAACAAGGTACTCTTGTGCAGCTTAAACCAACAATAATACTTCAGAACTTCAAATCTTACAATGTTATTTTATTTTATACTCCGTCAAAAAATCTCTATAATTGGATTGGGAGGAAAGCAAACTCACAAATAGTTGAATCCATCGAAAAAGCTGAACAATTAATATTGAATATGCATCCTGATATGACGGTATTAAGGCACATAACAGTAAAAGAGCAAGATAAGGATAGTTTAGATGAATTTCTCGATGATATCGGGATCTCATTATTTGATTATAAAGAACGAGTAAGGTTATGGTGGGAATTTGAAATTTCAGTATATGCTGACATTCAAAAATTAAAAATTAAAGAAAATAACCATTTGATGTTAAATCAATTAGAAAAAGTCATTGATGTAGCTAACAATATTATAAATCTAGCGGAGAAGATTCATGATTCGAGCCTAGTTGAAGAAAAAAGATCATTTATTGAAGAAATAACCAAAAAATTGCATACATTCAATAAAAAAAACGCTACTTTATTGGAAATAGACAAGATGATAACAGCTTTAAGAAATTGTATTCAAATCCAAGACATAGAAGAAGCCGTTACATTATATAATAGAATTTCCCTTCTCTATAAACGAATTAACGAAAATCCAATTGATGACCACCAACGTGTGATCGATGATTATCTGCATTTTTATGATAAATGGGAAAAAAGTTTGCCTCCCTAATTGGATTTAAAAGCATTCTAAGAAGTTCTTATCACTTATGAGCTTCTATATTCTCTATATCATGTAAAACGAAAGGAAAAACGAAAAAACTATGAGTTAGTTTTTTCTTTTGGTTTAATCCAACCTCGACTTTTCATCATTTCCAAACGTTTTTGGTTAATTCTCTGTCGGGTTTTAGTATGACTATTCCAGAAACGAGTTCCTACGAGTTGCCATAATGTCCCAATAGTAAACGTAATTACAAGATTTACTGGATAAAACCACAAGTAATTCACATGCTGCAAATTTAACTGACTGAATGATATTGGATAACTTATTGTACCAAAAGGGGCATTAAATGGAAGTAATAATCCGTAAATCAAAGAGAAGTAGAATATTTGGGTCGTAAGGATATGATAGGTCGATTTACTTAGTGTAGTGATGAACCGGTATTGAGGACCGGAAGGGCTTTTGGGAAATATATTTAGTGTCAACATAACAATCAAAGCAGAATAAGGATACACAAATAAATTATAATCGAAAACTGTCCAAAAAGCGAATACGGGCCAACCAAAATATATTGCATAAATAACGAATGCAAAACTAGCTAAACCAAGCACCCAGACAATTATATTTTGAATTGCATCCCAGCGATGGTCTCTAGCAAGCCACATTCCCAAACCTATAGCAGACATTAACATAAAAGGCATAAAGGTGAAAATATTGATGCGGTAATCTACTCCATTCGCGTTAATGAATAATCGGATACTAAATTGAAAGCCTATTTCTATAATGTAGCATAATATGAGCGTAAATAAGGGAGTTATTGAAAACAGTTTATAGAGAAGTGGAAAAATTAAAATAGTGAGAAACAGCATTGGAATAAACCAATTACCGGGCCCCCATATGGGAAGCATAAGAAATATTTTAAGTATGGGTTCGTGTAATTCGGGAACTGGAAAGTTGAATGGATGATAGTAAATAATACTTAAGAAATCACTGCCAATAAATACATTCGCTAATATAAGGTAAATCAACGATAGTCCGTATATAATTGCAAAAGGCACCACAAATCGTTGGATTTTTGGTTTGAAATATCTTTCCCAGGAGTATAATGACTTTAATGACTGATCCTCCAATCTTTTCATGGATTTAGTCCAGTTGAAACCCAAAACCACCATGAATACGGGGATTGCTATTCTTTCCCATGCAAGGGCATGAAATAATCGCATGATGATGTGAGGTATAGAATGGTCAAGAATCACTAAGGCCATCATCCATACTTTTAGAAAATCAATTTGCCAAAAATTATTCGGATTTGGTCCTAGTTTATCAATTTCTTCAAATACATTCTTTTTAGGTTGAATTTCTATGTGTTCCATAGTGATGACTTCAATTTACATTTTGTAGTAGTATAAATACATTAGTAAAACTCAACAATTTTTATAATTTACCAAAATCTACTAGAAAACTATTTCTTTGATTCTAATGCTTCCGGTACCTGTTTGAAATGTAAAAAAGAAGTTCTGTTCTGCTGGAAAAAATTCATTCTGATAGGGTGTAAAAGGTCCGGGAATTTCAAGGTCACTAGAAATGTCACCAGTGGAAGTAATCGCACTGATCTGTATCCCTGATTCCATAGGGAAATCATATCTCATGGATATTCTTCCCGTATCTGTTTCTATATTAAAAGTGGCATTTCGAGAACAGATAATCTCAGATTGATCAAAATGAAAATCAATAATTCCACTGCGACTAGTCATGTTCCACATCTCTATTGTCGAGAATAATTCAACATTATCGAAAATTATATCCAATTTCCCCGCAATGGTATGAGTATCTAATGTTGATGAATCTAATGCAGTGTTATCCCCAAAATTTAAAGTCATATCCCCTGAACTTGAAAATACATTTAATTTGGCAATTATTGTCTGAGTTAAGACAGAATCGAATACCAAATAGATATCTCCAGATTCAGTAGTTATATTGTACATAACGATCATGTCTGCGCGAATTGTGATATGTAAGTTATTATAAAAGGAACGATCATCATTAGAGTCATATAATTTAGGTGCATTATAGGTAATCTGTAGAAATTCTCCTTCTTCATTTGCAGTAAAATTGGATGCATCCTCAACAATAGCAGCTCTTTTGCCGAAAAATCGATTTTCTGCTTCAAAAATGTTCTCTAATTCTTCTTTATAACTGATAAATATACTTCCTTCCGCATTCATAATGGTCAGGTTCAGAGTGGAGACATTTTCTGAATCATAGACGAAATCAATGCGATCCAGTAGAGTGTATCCAATTCTTGCTTCAGATTGAGTTAAAATAATCGCAGTTAAAGTTCCTGCGGTTATGACGATAGCAGTGATGATTGAAATTAGAATTATTTGTTCTTTTTTGATTTTCGACATTATCCGAGCACTCTTGTTGTAATTAGTGAAATACTTCATTGTTTTAATTTTTGTTTTTTTTTTTTATTTCTGATCGATAAAATCTGAGCCTAGCATCTTGCGTTCCACGAAACAGGCTAAAAGCTTATTCACCTACACTAAAAGATAGGTGAAAAAATTGATTTAACGCAATAGGGATTATGACCCTAAGGTCCATCCGAAGAACTATGTGGCAATAAAAGTCTACTATGTTGAAATTATGTACACGTAATGTTTAACATATAAACAACCTAAAATTCTAGAGGGCGGATATAACGGGATAGGTATTGACTAATCAACATCTATTCCGACCTTTCGGATACGTAGATAATCCCAAACACTTAAAACTATCGTAATACTCCACCGAACGTATAAAGTTGAATCCCTATCCAATTTGTTCTATGTGTTCAACCTATCCTATTGGATAGGTGGGTTTAAGGTGCACCTATGCTAAAAGAACCTATTCGATTACTCTTCACGAATAGGCTTTTTAGCATAGTTCTGAGAATAAGGTTCTATCTATCCGAGCATAGCGATGGATAGGTAGGATAGGATAGCATGGAAATTGATTAAACAAAAATCAAAATCAGAAAAGAAGATTAAAGATGTCCATTCCTTGAAAAGAACGATAGATCATGCCATCCAATGAGATATACTGTGATTAAAATAGTTGTTAAGAGGAAAACTATTGGATGAAATAACCAAGTAATTGCGGGGATAAGGAAATATAATCCTCGAATACCACTTGTCCAGTAATTTTGCGCAGCAGCGAATGATTTTTGCATTAATTTATAGGTTTCTTCGAAAAGTTCTTCTCTTTTTTTTGTATTTGCAGTGATTAAGAATTGACTTCTATAAAGCATCCTTATGGAAAATACAAAATTGAAAAGGGAAAAAATTGAAATCATTCCAATCAGCACAATTTGAACAATTCCCACAGAAATCGTTATGCTTCCGAGAAAATCTGCATCTATATCTCCTAAAATTTCATATTGAAACAATCCAATAATTAAACTTAAAAACAACAATAACCCAGAAATAAAAATAGAATTAGACATTATTGAGTTACGAATTGCCTGGATGGTAACTAAATGAGATAATTCATCGATCCGAGCATCTACCCAATTTTTATAGGTACGTTCTATTGAAGCACGGTTGTAAAGTTTACCTGTTCTTTTGCAAATTACCATCATCATAACATAAATGATGAGACAAAGAAGAAATGTGAAAAAAGCTGCTTCATCCCAACTAAACATAGCTCTCAACAAAAACAAGTAACTCTTGGTTAATAAAGATCACATTGTTTTATTTTTCAAAAAGTTAACTGGTTTTTACTGCATTGGACGCCAATAATATTAAAATATAAACTACGTGTTCATATTTAAACAGCCTTATGTGTGAGATACGTAGTTGCATAGTCCAATTATTATAAAAATTGAGTTTCATAGTAGTGAGATTTTTAGAAAGATCAATGATCTTCTTATTTCCTAAAGATTTATATGAACTTGTTAATCAAACGATAGGTAGAAAATTTCATCATCAAAGTATCGATTATTCAATAGGTTTGATTATATCATCCATTTTCAGAGCCTGTTTTTTGCAGTCACATTTTGCTATAATCCGCCAGCATTGAGGGCATTCTTCATTCACACATCCATAATGATGGTAATGTTGAGGAGCAATAAGAATCCCACATTCCTTACAACGATTTCCAAGAGTCTCTCCACCATATGATATCAATTTCCGACTATACCACTTATCATTTATCTTAATTTGGTTGAATTTACAAGAATCGGTCGTCTCATCCATTTCTTGATTACAATAAGAACATTTTGTCATAAATTTCCCTCTCATTGATATTGGATTTTTTCCATATAAAACATTTCACTCTCGCATAACTGACACAGATTTATCTCATAGATATTATTCAATTATTTTTTTATATACATTGGTATCCTTTATCTCTAATTGTGCGAATAAACTTCGTGAAACATCAGTTTGACGGTAATGGATCAACATCTATGAGATAGGTAGATGTCTTCTGGATATTATGATTGCAAACACCAAAAATTTATATCGGTTTCCTATAAATGCAAGCTTAATGACCAATGACTCTCCTTTGTATGAGAAAATCGAAGTACCGATTAAGAGTTTATTTCCTCTTGACAGAAACTATGCATTTTTAGCCGGTGCTGGAATTTCGATGGATTCACCCTCCGATATGCCCTCAGCAAAACAGATGGTGATCCAATTGCTGAAATTGGTAGCACCAGAGGAGGAAGTGCATAATATTCTCCAATTGGATTCTTTACGCTTCGTAACGGTCGTGGAACTTATCCAAAATATTATTGATATGGATTTGAGGTTTTTAGATTATATGGAGCTAATAACCACTCCTAATCTTATCCATTTCTTCTTATCCCGATTAATTGTAAAAGGACATTCAATTGTAACTACAAATTTTGACTATTTGCTTGAATATGCCCTCAAACAAATCCTCCCTGCCCCAAAATACAAAAATATTCGGATTTTTGCCACAAAACAAAATTATATCGATGGGTCATTAAAACCCGAAATACTGCAAAATGCTTACAATCTCGTTAAAATTCATGGTTCAAAACGAAATGTTATCACTATTACTGCCATACAGGATTCTATTGTCACCACAACCAGTGCTTTGGGTAGTGATCGGTCAGAGGAGGATACTTTTCTAATTAACTCTAACAAAAAAGATGTTATATATTCTCTAATGAAAGATCGCACATTAGTAGTCGTAGGATATTCTGGAAATGATGATTTTGGCATTTCGTCCCTAGTTAATGAGCTTCCGTTTCTCTCCCGTGTCATATGGATTGAACACTCAAACCAAGATAAATTTGAGATTCTCCGTTTCAGAAAACTACCTGTAAATGAAGATGAGGAGAACTATGTAGAAAATCAAAATAAGTCTCATCCCCCATTAGATCTCCTATTATCCAATCTACACATGAAACATGGATATGAGACGTTATTAATACGAGGTAATACAAAGATCTTAATTCAACATCATTTATGGTCTATTTTTCACCCCGACGTTCCTGCAGAAATTCATCCCCCAAGTTCTGGTCAACTCAACACAAGTTTTAATGATTTTGTTTTAAAACAATATAGAACAATAACTGGAACACAAAAATATCTCTTTGGTACGCAATTATTTTTCAAACTCAAACAAATTCCCGCAGCAGTTCGTTGTGCACGTAGAGGTTTAGCATCTGCATCAATTACTGATGCACTAGCGGCTAAGTCAACGTTTTTGACCCTTCTCGGTTTATCTTATCAACTTCAAGAAGAGCACAAAAAAGCCTTAGATTTTTATAGTCGCGCTTTGCTTGTGAATAAAGAACTGGGAAACATTCCGGCTCAAGCTTCTCTCTTGAATAATATTGGTTCTGTATATAGGGAACTGAGAATATATGAAAAAGCCATTTCACATCATGAATTAGCTTTGAGAATCTGTGAAGAATTAGGAGATGTATCGGGGAAAATAACAGCTTTAGACAACTTGGGGCGCGTCCACGAGAAACACGGACAATATCAAAAAGCCAAGGATTATTATATCACAGCATTAGATTTCGCAGACAAGACTGGTGACCTCGAACGGAAAGTAATACTCCACAATAATATCGGGAAAATAATTAGCTCAGAGGATCCTAATACAGCAATCTTACACTATAAAAACGCATTGAAAGTTACGGAACTGTTAGGGGATTTACAAGGACAGAATATTTTATATAACAATATAGGCGCAGTTCTTCAGGAAAAAGGAGATTTGGAGACTGCTATTTCTATGTTTAAAAAAACCGCCTTATTAGCCGAAAAGCTGGGGAGTATGTCGAAAAAAGCAGAGGCGTTAAGCAATCTTGGTTCAGTGTATCTCATTCGAAGTGATCTTGAAAAATCTGTGGAATATTTCAAGGAAGCAAGTATATTAGAAGAAAATCTTGGTAATCCAAAGTTAGCGGGTTTATATTACAACAAGATTGGAATCATAATGCAAAAAACCGGAAAACTTGAGAAAGCAATTGAATTCTATAAAAAAGCTCTGTTGAAGTTCGAATCCATTGCAGATATGCATAATATCGCAATTATTTTAAGTAAATTAGGGGATTGCACTATTACCAAGAAGCAATACACAGAAGCGATTAGATATTTTCAGTGGGCGAGGAAATTATATGCTTCCCCCGAATTGGATGATTTGGAAAATTATGCAGCAATTACAAATAACCTCGCAAAATGTTATGAAAATATTGGTAAACATACAGAAGCCTTAAGATATTATGAGGAAACTTTGGAAATACATGAAGAACTAGGAGATATTAAGCAAATCGCTGTGGATTTTTTTAATATCGGCAAAATTCAGCAACTCCAAGAGCATCTTCCAATTGCGGTGGATAATCTACGAAAAGCTCTAGACTTGTTTTCCCAACTGGGGATGGAAGACCAAGTAAAATCAATTCAACATCTACTCAATACATTATAAACATCTAGGAATACGGAATATGATCTGGAATTATCTAATTGCTATCTTTATGGGAATTTGGAATAGTGTACTAATGAATCTAGCACAAGCGATGGAACGACATGGTATCGTAATCTTTGACAAAAAAACAAAGTCCCATGCTTCAGAATATCAATCTGAAGAGAAAAAAGGAAAAAAACCCTTAATTTATACCATTGGGGTTATTTTAAATCAAACCCCCCCATTATGGATAATGATCTCTAATATATTTGCTCCCTTTACATATTTCACCTCCATGTACGGAATTGGATTGATAGTGTTGTTGATCTATTCCGCAAAAATACTTAATGAGAAACTAACTACACGTAAAATTGTGGGAGCTGCAATTTTGATTTTAGGGACAATTACATTAGGAATTGATGGAATTTTGCAACCCGAGCTGGATATGTCTGAGATCAATATTATTTCATCGTCCATATTTGTAGGAGGACTTGCTGTATTAGCAATAATTCTCATACCTACATCATTGCACACGAAAAAACCGAAAATAATTGGAATTTGCTTTGGATTTATTTGTGGAAGTTTTCAGAGCTTGGATCCCGTCATAAAAGGGATCGGCCAATCATTTGGTGCGGAGAACACGGGATTTTTTCCCTCCACTCCTATTGGGTGGATAATTTTTTCAGCTAGTTTTCTTGCAGCTACCATTTCTTTTCTTTTGGCGCAAGTAGGATTCAGTAAAAAGACCGATGCATCGGTACAAGTACCAGTAGCCAATTCATCATTCATCATAATACCGATTCTGATTCAAGCAATAGCTTTACCGGGTTATTATATTAAAATTCTTACAATAATTGGCGTTACGGTTGTAATTTCTGGAATCCTTTTAATGCAAGTACATCCATTTGTTGCTTCTTCTCTTCCTTCGTCATCTATATCGAAGGATTCCCTTTAATCCTCGAAATTTAGCTCATCTCGGTGAAACATGCTCTCAGCGTAATTTAGAAACCAAATTTTCTTAGGAGTGAATTCAAGAATCACTCGTTTATGCCTTGGAATTCTGTTAAACACCGGAAATTTCTTCTCCATGATATCAAAATTATCATTAAATCCCTCACCCCCATATGTCAAGATATTAGGAGTTGCAGAAACTTGTAATGCTTGTAGATTTTGCACATTTTCTAATGTTATCTCAATGTCTTCATGAATTTCATAAAACACGTGTGGATTTTCCTTGATATTTTGGACTTTTTTCGAATTAGGTCTAACAGCCACAATAACAATAAATCCGTCATTCGCATACTCTAAAGCAGTTGCATCTGGTGTTCCATTTGAACTTGCAGTTGCCATTGTCAAAATTCGATGAGTATTGAGATAATGAAGAACTTTTTGCTTCAATTTATCTTGTTCCATTCTTCTTCACAAATAATAAGGATTTTTGCGGCTTTAAACTGGATTTCATTGATGGGACGTAATATTATCGAATTCACTTGAAATAATATTCGCATATGGACAGATTTTTGAACACCAATAGATTTATAGTGAGATATCACCAATCTACAGATGATGAATCATGGGAAAGGAAAATGAAGACGATTATGTCCCAAAATATATTAATTTAGAAGCTATATTGAAAATGCTCTTGGAAAAACTTAATCTAGAAATTGATAGTAATGCTAAGAATCTGGTAGCAATTTATTTTGATAAAGCGATTGAGAAAGCAGCTGCAGAATTATCGACAAAATTTCGGTAAGATGGTAATAAAATGACATCTTCTAATCAAAAACCTAACGTATTATTCATAATCTGCGATGCATTACGTGCTGATTACTTGGGATGTTACGGTAATCCCGACATACAAACTCCGAATATTGATAGATTAGCGAAGCAAGGCATGCGGTTTGTGAATTATTACGCTGCAAATCCGATCTGCATGCCTAATAGAGCCTCTTTATTGACTGGGCAATATCCTAACACTCATGGAGTACGCTCAAACGGGATGATTATGGATGAAATGATTCCAACACTAGTGAAAACACTAGCTAAACGGGGGTGGCATACCGCTGCAATAGGGAAAATCCATCATCAATTCTGGATGGGATCGACTAGTCGAAAATATAAATCTGCGGAAGACATTGCCTCATGGGTGATGAAACCCGAACAACAAAAACTATATCCCGTAGCTGAGAACTTTCCCTTACCATATTATGGATATGAGGAAGTAGAAGTGGTGAGTGGAAACGGATGTATTTGTTCAGGTCATTATACTAAATGGCTTGAAAAGAAGAATTCAGAAGTTTCTCAAGAAATAATAACCCGTTGCTATGATTTTCGTCAACTTTTTGATTTATTCTGTGCACCGATTGCGGAGGAATATAATAGTTCCACTTATATTACTGAACGAACTATAGCATTTCTTGACCGAGTAGCAAATAAGAAATATGGAGACAAACCATTTTACCTTCATTGTTCATTTAATGATCCTCACTACCCAATTTATCCTCCTGATCGACTACAAGAGAGATATAAAACCAAAGATATGCATTTACCTGAGAATTTTAACGATAAGAACAATCTCAAGAGCCACAAATATTTGAGTAATTTTCTATATACCAATCCAGATGCGTTTTTCAAAAAAGCGTTTCTAAAAGAAACCCATGAAGAAGAATTAAAGAAATTAAAAGCACTTACCCTAGCGAGTATTGCCTATGTTGATGAATGTGTCGGAAAAATACTAAAGCATCTTGAAGATGTTGGACAAGCTGATAATACAATCGTCATTTTTACGAGTGATCACGGAGATTTAATGGGTGATCACGGGTTATTGTTCAAGGGTCCATGTCCCTATGATGGAATTATGAAAATTCCACTAATATGGAGGAATCCCGATATGATTAACTCAGGTATTGTATGTGATTCCTTTATCAGCTCGGTCGATTATACTCCTACCCTTCTCACCCTCTTAGGGGTAAAACCGAAATTCCATCCTCCTAATATGCAAGGATTTGATATGACTCCCTTATTTCAAAATCCGAATAAGGAAATCCGAGAGCACTGTTATATTGAAGCAGATGAGGAAATGAATCCAATGGTCTCTCGTTTGCGTCATTTAATAACAAAACAATTCAAATTAACCGTTTATGAAGAAATGCCAGGTTTTGGTGATTTATATGACCGACTTAATGATCCTCTCGAATTAACTAATCTATGGGAGCATCCCAATTATCAGAAAATCAGGGTAGAATTGGTGGAAAAATTATTGTTTGAGGTTTTAAAAAATCAATCAAGATTTCCAAGAAGAATTGCAGGCTCTTGAATAAAAAAAAAGATGAGAATTTTATGATATGACTCCATTCATCATCTCGAACACTTTGTAAAGACCGTGTGTTCCTAGGTTTTCCAATCCAACTGCCATCGCGGCTTTATAGAATTGATACACTAAAGCAAGCCCTGGTAATGATAAATTCATTAAATCTGCTTCCCGAAGTGCAATTTTCATATCCTTTACAAAATGCTTGATAAAAAATCCGGGGTCAAAATTACCTTTCACGATTCGAGGACCTAGGTTATTGATTGACCAGCATCCTGCAGCACCACTCCCAATCACATTTATTACTTCCTGTAAGTCATTTCCTGCTTTATAGGCATATAATAAGGATTCCACTACCCCAATCATCGTTCCTGCAATGAGAATTTGATTGCTCATCTTGGTGTGCTGACCTGCGCCTGCTTTCCCCATATAGGCGATATTCTTCCCCATATTCTTAAATAAAGGGAGAACTTTATCGTATGTTTCTTTATCTCCCCCTATCATGATTGCTAAAGTACCGTTTTTTGCTCCAACATCTCCCCCCGAAACGGGTGCATCTAACGAGGAAACACCTTTTTTCTTTGCATGTTCGTAAATTGTTTGAGCTAGTGTCGGTTCCGAAGTCGTCATATCCACAACGATTTTTCCTTTGGACGCACCCGCCAGTACACCATCCTTTTCCATGTAAACTTGTTCAACGTCTTTCGGAAAACCCACTATGGTGAATATAATATCTGCTTTCTCTGCTACTTCTTTCGAGTTATCGCACCATATTGCACCCAGTTTTAATATCTCCGTTGCTGTGCTTTTTGTTCGAGTATACACATGCATTTCGTGGCCATCTTTCATAAGATTTGCACACATGCTCTGCCCCATAACACCTAATCCAATAAATCCTAGTTTCTGTTTCATGAGTTAGCTATCGCTAAATGGATTAAAAATTCTCGTAATTTTAATATGTATGTGTATGTGTATATATTATTGGATATCTCATGACAACGAAAACTATCTCCATAAAAAAAGAAGTTTATGATATTTTGATTAGTATGAAGAGAATGAATGAGAGTTTTAGTGATTTATTCCTTCGGTTAGCAGAAAAAGAAAAACCGATGACTATTATTAAAGATATTATCGGAACGATGGATTTAGGAGATACTGATACCCTTATTCAAGAAATCCATAATCGTTGTGAGGATTGGCGAGGATGATTGTATTGGATACCGACGTGATAATCAAACTTATTGACAAGAAACACACCCCTTTCCAATCAGTTCTCATAAATAAACTCGAGGAAATTCAAGATGAAGATATTGTAACTACAGCATTAAATTTGGAGGAACTACTTTATGGGTTGTGTAAACGGAACAAGATTATTGATTTTTCCCATCCCATTTTCCGATTGGAGGTTCTTCCCTTTAATGCGGAAACTGCTATGAGGGCAGCACAATTAGAACATTATCTCCAAAAAAAGGGCAAGAAGAAAACTCGAGGAGATATTTTAATAGCATCCATCGTATTGGAACAAAATGCAACTTTATTTACTTTACATACAAAAAAGTTCGAAGACTTTGAAGATTTATCTCTTGTGAAATTCTAAAAGACCTAAATTCTCACCTAACAACTATATTATATGCCAAATGAACATATAATAATGTGAAAAATAATGAGTGAAATCGAATCCGAACAGACAGTTTCTGAAGAACTTCAATTCGTATACAGGAAGGAATTATGGTTTGCGAATCTTATTATTAATTCTACTCAAATTGACATGAAGACTATAGTGCACAAACTTAAAGAATTCCTCGTAACTAAGTTGAAAAATCTCACTAAACAAGATATTCCCAATTGTGCTTGGAGCAATGATCTCCAAAAGAAAGTATTGGAGATTGCAAAACACTTAACTCTCACTATTTCATGGAATCCCGTACTTCTGAACTTCCCCTTTCAAGTAGAAAAATTGACCTATAATCAAGCGGGTTTTCTGGAATTTGATGTGGAATATTTTAAGGGAAATTTAGAACGGAAAAGGCAATTAAAACCATGGATTTTACATGAAGTCCCGATATTCATCTTGACTCAGCTGAAGGAATATTTTACTCAAATTGATTATGTCATAGTCGATAAGGATCCTATGTACATGGTTGCGATTGCAGATCGGACCGAAGAAAGGGGGTTGCGAGTAGAAGTACCTTGGACGAATATTGAAATGGAAAGACAAAAAAAATGCATTTTCCAATGGATTTCATTATATTCAGGACGATGGGATGATTTTCGAGATTCTTATTTGGAAAATACTGTGGAGGGGAATTTGGCTTATCGAAAATCGGAACTTCATTATATTCGAGATGAATCTGCATTTTTTTATATCGCCGAGTCAGATTTCAATGAATTTTTCGAATCTTACTATAAATCCCGCATAATTAGAACGATTGGGGAAATCAGAGCGTTTCAAAATGCGATAATTGCCGTAAATAAATCTATCGATGAGTTAAAAACCAATATCAATACTGCCGCTTACTTTAAATTGGAAAACGTGACTTTAACACTTTCAAAATTGGAGTATCTCGTGGGTGTGGTGGACAGCAGAATCAGTGAAATAAAAAATGACTTAGAATCGAACAGATATCGGTATTATAAAAAGGTGCTATTACATCTAGTTGAAATTATGGATATTGAACAGTTATCCGAACAATTACAGAGCAAAATTAGCCAAATCTCCGAATCCTTACAAAATCGCTATCGTAAAATACAACAAGTAAGTCAAGAACAACTGGAAAAATCTACTTTCTTCCTAAATATTCTTTTCGGCCTCGGATTGTTCACTGATATAGTTGCACTAGGAGTAACCTTTGTATTCGCTTTATTCGGTGATCCTGGACTTGAAAATACGATTATATTACTTTTATCGGGTATTTTTGGATCAATTTGTTTGATACTCATCTTTTATATTACCCATCGCATCATACGATTGCGAAAAAAGGATTCAGGGAAAAATCCGATGCGGACTGTGGATGCAGTTATTATTGATGATAACAATAGAATTTTATTAATAAAAAGAAGATGGGAACCATTTAAAGGAGCTTATGCTCTTCCCGGAGGATTTATTGAGCTTGCAGAAGAGCATATCGACGCCTTAGTGCGAGAAACTCGAGAAGAAACGGGTGTGGAATTACAATATGGAGAAATGCAATTCATCAAAGTATTTGATGACAAGAATCGCGATCCTCGTGGTCCAGTGCATTCATACGCTTATCTTTGTCGAGTGGATGATATTGAAGAACGGACACGTAATTATCATGATAAAGGTCGTTTACTAATCATTCATATTAACGATTTAAAAGATTTTAAACTCGCATTTGACCATAGATATATAATCAAAGCGGCATTGAAGCGAGTTTAGCACCTGTAAATATATTTCGCTTATTTTACTTTTTTTCACTTTATCTGAGTTATATTGATGCTTTTTAATCCACTTTAAGTAATTTTGCGTTAATTGCAACGATAATTGTGCTTAATGACATAAGTATAGCTCCAATTGCAGGAGAAATGACAAAATTCAATGAAGCTAAGACTCCAGCTGCAAGTGGGATCGCAATAACATTATATCCTGTTGCCCAGATTAAATTTTGCACCATTTTACCATAGGTTGCCTTGCCAAATTTTATTAGAGAGGTCACATCTTTTGGATTACTATTTACTAAAATTATATCCGCAGTTTCTGCTGCTACATCGGTTCCAGATCCAATTGCTATCCCAACGTCAGCTTGTGCTAAAGCTGGAGCATCATTAACTCCATCCCCTGTCATTGCAATAAATTGGTTTTCTCTTTGTAAATTTTTAATCGTTTCTTGTTTTTCATGAGGTAATACTTCTGCAAAATAACCATCTAATCCAAGTTTATCAGAAACATTCTTAGCTATCTTTTCATTATCTCCGGTTAACATCCAACATTCAATACCTTCTTTCTGTAAATCCGATATCGCTTCAAATGACTCCTCCCTTATTTTATCAGATAAATTGATAACTCCCACTAAATCTTCATTAATAAGAACAAAGACACTAGTTCCGATATCCTCGTTCATTTCGTAATTCGGAATAGTGATTTTATTTTCTTTCAGATATCCGGGACTTACTACCTTCATTTTTCGATCATTTATAGTCCCTGTAATGCCTTTACCTTTTAACGCCTTAAAATCATCTACAGTGTTCAATTTAAGATCAAGTTCTCTCGCTTTTTTTAGGATTCCCGTAGCTATTGGATGTTCAGAATTTTTTTCCAGAGACGCTGCATATGATATGAGGTCTTCTTTAGAATACTGTTTATTAAAGACAATAATTTCATTTACTGAAAATACTCCCTCCGTTAATGTACCTGTTTTATCAAAAATCACTTTGGTAATTTTTCTGGAATTTTCAAATGCAGTTCGATTTCGGATTAATAAACCATTCTTAGCCGATAGAGAGGTAGAAACTGCCACAACTAATGGAATTGCCAACCCAAGTGCATGGGGACAGGTAATCACCATCACTGTTGCCATCCTTTCAATAGAATAAGCAATAGTTTCTCCCAAAATCAACCAAACAGTTAGTGTAACAATACCTATAGAAATGGATATGATAGTTAACACCAATGCTGCTTTGTCAGCAAGATTCTGTGTTTTAGATTTTGTTGCTTGCGCTTCTTCTACTAGTGTAATGACTTGTGAAATATACGAATCCTTTCCAGTTTTTTCAACTCTCACATGTAATGATCCCTCCCCGTTAATAGATCCTCCTATTATCTCATCACTTTCTATTTTATTTACAGGGTTCGACTCACCGGTTAACATTGCTTCATTTATCGCGCTTTCTCCTTTGATAATTACACCATCAGATGGGATTTTTTCTCCTGGTTTGATCAATAATATATCCCCTTTTTGGATCTTTTCAAGGGGGATATCTTCAGTTTCACCATTTTCCTTTATTTTATGGGCTTCTGAAGGCAATAATTTGACTAATTCTTCTAATGCTTGGGATGCTCCTAAAATAGATCTCATTTCTAACCAATGACCTAATAACATAATATCAATTAGAGTTACTAATTCCCAGAAAAAGAAAGTCCCTGAAAGACCGATTACTACCGCCACACTATATACATATGCTACTGTTATTGCCAGAGCAATTAGCGTCATCATTCCTGGTGCTTTTTTCTTGATTTCCTTGACAAGCCCCTTAAAAAATGGCCAACCTCCAAAAATGAAAATAATGGACGCCAATCCGAGTAACACATAATTCTTATACAGAAAAGTAATTTCGTAATTTAACCACTCTTGTATTGTGGGTGATAAAAAAATAACTGGGATTGTCAAGACCAAAGAAATGAAAAATCGTAATCTAAAATCTTTTATCATCTTTTTATGGTGTTTGGACTTGCTTGTATTGTGTTTTTTTTTAGAATTACTTTCATTTTTTTTATCGTTTGTCATCTCGTTTAAACTAGCTAAATTTTCTTTTTTAACCTACCTTTTATAATTATTATAATGTATTTTACTGAACTCTGAGCATAATTATGTAGATTATAACTAAGATATATAAGATTGGAATCTAAAGGTTATTCAATTTGGCGAGAGATAGAAAAAAAAAAAGATTCTGTGAAATTTAATCAATACTAGCGTTGTAAAGATGATCTAACTGCGTTATAGCGATTTCTTGATTGATTTGCTTTCTTTCCATCTTATCCATGACAATATTGACAAGATATTTAGGTATAAATCGTTTCAACTTTACGTCCGTGAAAATTACATAATGTGGTTCGGGTTTAGTCTCAATTTTTCGAAGATATCGGTTGCTTAATAATTTATTGACTATCTCCTCTTCTGCAAATTCTAAAATTTGTTCCATTGTGAGAGGTTTTTTCCGTAATTCATAGAATAGCTTCTGATATTTAAAATCTGAAAGAATACTCATTCCCATCTGCATTTCACGTAGTAAAAATCCTGGATCATCAGTTACACGAGTTTTATAGATTGTCAAAAATTGTTTTACACTCTTTTTATATTCACTATGGTATTGGAGGAATTTTTCATTTGTTGATAAATATTTATCCGTTAGTTTCGAGGGGATTCTAAAAACAATGAAATCTCCCACTAGATAATAAACCTCATGAAAAGTGTTTTTCAGAAAATTGAATTGAATTAAACCAGCTCTGATCAGTGGAATAAGGAGAAGATTGAACTCAGCTTGAGAAAAATCTTGCATCTCACTCATTATTTTGAAAAGTTCGTCATCCTTTAGTGGACCGTTCCGTAAATTCTTGTAGATTTCATATCTTAACGGGTCGTTATAAATTGCATTCAATGCTTCCAGTTCAGTCATACGGTTTAACACTTGGATTTCCCGATTTTTCTCCCTTGCAATTTTCACATCACTATATGATCTGGCATCCCTTACATTAAGGTGATAATCAAGGAATAACATTAGGGCATGCTGAGGATCTCCATGAACATCAACATAGCCAAAAGGGTATGACTCCCGATCCTCGGCTAAATCTGCTGGAACAATCACCTCAACTTGTTTATCGCAAATATTACAGAACGCGCTAATTGATTTTGTTTTTGTCATTTGATGTCCTCCTATAGTAATTGATCAATCTCCTTGTTGATTATATCTGAAACGAGTGCATCTCTTGTGAATTCTGTGCGGTTTTTTATTTTTGGCAAATTCAGCAAGTTTTTCTTGATAAAACTTACGTTTCGTTGAAACTTAGATAATTTAATATAGCGATTGTAAATGAGCAGACTCATCACTCCAAGTAGTGCCGTACCTGCAACAGAACCTGCTATCCACCAATATAGATTCCAATTTTGGGGAACAACTACCGTAATTAGGAAAGATTCATCCTCTCCATTTGGATTCGTAATTCCGATATGTAAACTATATGGATTGATCCCAGGATTCAAACCGAATTGATCCAAGTTAATTGAATAGGTTCCATTTTCCAATGAGATTATGTTTCCCGCAATACCATCAATGTACGAACTTATGTTAGCATCAGTTACATACACTCCATGACTCGAATCATAAACTGTGATATAGACCATATTGGAACCCCCCTCAGATAGAATTATGCTACTTGACGATAGCGTGACCTCAAAAACAACAGGTTGAATTTGGATGTACAAATTATATATTTGCGTTTGTACACCAGGTGCCTGAGCAAAGATTTGACTGAAATATATTTTTGGTTGTAAATCGGAAGTATCAAAATCCATAGTGTAAGCAGTTCCATTCCACATCAAAGTACCTTCGATATCTCCGATTAAGGTAATTGTTCCACCACTGAAACTTAAACCGTTAACACGATAATCCACACTGATTGTTACTTGATCACCCACGAAGAATTCTACCGGTTCATCATTTAATAAAAATAATTCTGATGATACAGGTTCGATTAAAACCGTAACGAACAGACTTCGGGTTTCAAAACCTAATCTACTGATTTGAATTATAACAGTATATTGACCTAAATCAAGACCGGTGGTATCAAAGTCTATAAAGAATTCGTCATTTAGTTCTGTTATATTTGAATTTTTTAACCATGTAACGATGCAGCTTGCACCACTGATTAGAGTACCTGTATCGAAATAGGTGTAGTTTACTTTTATTGAAAATATTTCACCTTGTTCAATTGTGATTAAATTTACATTTCCCTCGATAACAGTGGATATGGGATCTACCAATACTGTAATAAATACATTCTTTGTTTCAAAACCCGTTTTATTTAATTGAATTGTTGCAGTATATTGATCTAACGTAAGATCCGTTGTATTGAACAGTATTTCGAAGCCATCTGTTACGGGAGTGATTTCATAGTATTTCACCCATGTCACTGAACACGTTGCACCTGAAATTATTGCTCCCCCGTAATATTCAGTATAATTGACTTTAATTGAAAATTGATTCCCTTGAGATACTCGAATGAAGGTTCTATTAGCTGCGATTGCAGTCTGAACCGGATTAATCAATACTGAGATGATTATGCTTTTAGTTTCATATCCTGATTTATTTAGGTTTATAAAGGAAGTGTATTGATCCAAGGCTAACCCAGTTGTATCATAATCAATAATGAACTCATCCCCGATAACAGTAATATTTGTATCCAATGTCCATGTTACAGAGCAAGAGGCGTTTACTATAAGAGTTCCTAAACCAGTATCGGTATAATTTACTTTAACACTGAATGGTGTGCCTTGAGAAATCTCAATAAATGTCGCATTTGCTTTAATTATTGATTGAATCGGATTTACTTGTAACAGAACAATATCAGATGCTACACTGTAATTTGTTTTATTAGCTTCAATATTAATTATAAAAGTTTCCGGAAATGAACCAGAGGTGACTCCATACGTTGATACGTTCAATTGATAAGAACCATTATTGTAATTGGTTATTTCATAGGGTGCCATCCAGTCAGTTGAAATATTTGCTGGATGTAAATACGCTTCGGAAATATCTCCTGTTAAATTAAATTCAAATAGTCCATATGAATTCGCAGATACAATGTTAACTTGTCTGGGAACTTCCAAAATCATTCCTTCCCTTTCAATATTAAGCTGTACCATATTGGACGCGGTTTGATTTATATAATATGATTTTGAAGCATTAAATGACAGGTAATAATCTGTATAGTCCAGTAGACTTGTATCCAAATCTAGAAAATAATAACCTGAGCCTATGTATTGTAAATAACCCGTTTGTTCAAATGTGGAGTTGTATTCCACCGTAGCAAGATCGATGCCTTGCCCGGTATCTGTATCTTCATACTTTACAATAATCAGTAAGGGTTCACCTGGAACAGTTTCAATTATAGAATCTTGAGCTGTTAATTGGGTATGGTGTATTACGCTGAAATCAAACGTTCTGTAACCTACTTTATCTACATACGAAGCGGATAAATTATTAGTCCACGCAACTTCTGCAGTATACATCCCAATCGACATATTAAAGGTTCCGATTGTGAAGTTTCCGTAATATATTTCAGTGGATGATGGTTCAAAAGATTCTTCATAAAATATTGTCCCATTAGGATGGTATAAAGTAAAATTGATAAGTGTGTTCGTGAATATAACCGTGTTGTTTATGTTAACTCTGATATGAAACTCTTCATTCACGTAGAAATCCGATTTCTCCTCAAAAGAAACTCCATTCCAAAATTCCAGTTTCACTTCATCAAACCAACTTTTACTACGTGCTTGAATCTGCCAGTCTCCATTAGAATAAACGCTGGTGGGAATAGTAAAATCTGTTGTTCCATATCCAATATCTGTGCAAATTGATGTTCTATTTGTCAAAAAAGGATCTACT
The DNA here is from genome assembly GCA_016933055.1 of Promethearchaeota archaeon. Taxonomy (GTDB): domain Archaea; phylum Asgardarchaeota; class Lokiarchaeia; order Sigyniarchaeales; family Promethearchaeaceae; genus AMARA-1. The sequence continues at coordinate 33,044 of JAFGBS010000026.1, forward strand.
GCACTTATTATCTGCCAATCTTCTGGTTTTTCTATTTCGATCCATCGATACAAGTAAGTCACAGGGATGAGGGGAGAGACATCAAATTCCCATAAAATATCATTTGAATTTGTAAAAATTCCATCTTGAAATGTAGAAAAGGATGAATTAATACTTTGTGTTAAATTAGCTGATATCGTTAGCTTATCAATTAAGATCGTATCATAAATACTATCACTGATAGTAAAACTAACATCTTGAGTTACTGGATAATTTTTTTGCACATTTATGGTAAAATTACCCATACCAGGAGTAGAATTTTGATAATAATATACTGTACTATCATCAATATCTCTAGCAGTTAAAATATTCGGTTCATCTACAAGGGTCCAGATATTGTATTCAATATAGTCGAAATGTACATCGTTTGGTGATCCTCTATAAGATGCATCACCATTGATATAGACTCCTAATCGGAATTCAACGTCATTTGGTAGAGTTTGATTCCCTATCGGGTTGTTCGATAAGTAATATTGGATTGAATTGCTATAGAAATAATCATAATTTAATGTACCAAATCCATAGGTTTGGTTATATTCTACTCCTCCAATGATTATTGCCGCATATAAATAAGCCGTATTATAAGCTCCATTATTATCACGAATTCGATAATCAAATGTAAACTCAACTATTCGATCTCCAACATCTTCCTCATCCACTGTCACAGATTGATTATAATATGCATAATCCCCCGCAGTTAATGCTTCATCTCCAACATCTAAAGACAATATATCTGCACGATAATCTGGATTTAAAGAATCTGATCCACTATCTAACTCATTATAATCCCAATACGTATAAGGAGTTCCGTAATCTCCCCCAGAATTAACACGCCCATCGATCACTAAATTTCGATATCTTGTTACATTTTCACACTCAATTAGTAGGTTGTTTGCTGTCCAACCACTAGATAATGTAAAGGATGCTGATGTTGTAGGATTTACCTCGTAGGTAGATGAAATCGCAGTTGCATGTTGTGTAACTTGAAAACGTCTAGCAGAACCCTCAAATATTGAACTATTAGGAGTTTCTTGTTCGTTGTAATAAAATGAAGGCTTAACAAATTTATCAGTGGTTTGAGTTGAAAAAATAGTGCATATAACAAGTAAGATTGATGTTAAAAAGATTATTTTCCTAGTAATACGTTTTATTTCATTCAATCTGATCAAAACCTTACAATTTTTAGATTTAATTTTTTGGATATAGTATTCCTTTACCTAAACCTTTTCTCTTCAAAAATAATACTTAAGCTAAATTGGAACTTATAACACTAAAGAACCTCATGGATTCTTATCAATTATCACAAATCAATTATTGTAGTTCAATCAATCTCATATTATTCTAAAGAGAAACTGTTATAATCTTTATTTCCATTCATGATGCAAGATGAAGGATAAATTCGCTATGGTAGGCACAACAATCAATGAATTTGCTCTTCCTCGCTATTCAGATGATTCCACCAGAACACCCATAAATATTCGGAGCTTCAAAGGGTTAAAAAATGTTATGGTAGTATTACTTCGAGACATTAAATGACCATATTGCCGAGCTCATATACGCAGTTTGGCTAAAGATTACAGTAAGTTTATTGAGTTGCACACAGAAATTTACCCCATCTTGGTAGATACGATGTCACATGCAAAATCTATGTATAAAGCTTATGCAAACAGAACATTTCCAATCTATTATGATACAAACGATGAGAAAATTACAAAAAACGTATTAAATCAAGAATTTAAAATATTCCGTTTGGGTAGAATGCCTGCGTTACTTATTGTAGATAAAGAGCAAATTATCCAATATGCCTACTACGGGGATAATATGAAAGATATACCAGAAAATGATGAAATTCTATCATTCCTCAAAGATTTGAATAAAAATATCACTGAATTGGGTTGATATTGACAGAAAATTAGCATGAAGTTTTTATCAAAAGATCTAGCCATGATCCTCCTAATTCAACTTTACCCCTTTTTCTTTTTTTAATATATTATCATTCAATACATAAAATTAGATAAACCAGATTGCTTTCTACAATCATTTTCGTACGAAAAAAAAGTACGTGAAAAAAAAGATTTCAGTTAAAATTTGCTCAGATTGATACTTAGTGGATAGAATGTTCTTAGTAGTAGCTTACCCATCCTCTAGATTCTCGTTGGAAGGGTGCTTTTTCAGTAACAACAACGTTACGTGCTTCTAAACCTTTAGCGGTTTCTTCAACTTCATATTCTACTTTATCATTTTCATTCAAAGAAGCAAATTCGCCCTCTTCTACTTGAATAGCGCTGTAGTGGACGAACACATCCTTTTCTCCCTCATCAGGGGTGATAAAACCATAGCCTTTCCGACTATTAAACCATTTAACAATACCAGTTGCCATATATTTCACAATTTATTATTTTAATTACAGTAGATATAAATGAAAAATAGAATCGAAAAACCACAATTGTCATGAAGGATGCTTAGCATCCAATATCGTACAAAAAATGTGACTGCTTAACTCTATTTTATTTATGTGTAGAAGAATTTTGCATAGTTAAAAAATGTTATTCCTATAACGATGCAGAAACTCCTCCAAACGTGTCTATTTGGATTTTTTTCTACCTTAGTAGAATGTATCCCATCGCTTGATCACAAATGGGGCTTCTTTGGTAATTACTACATTTCTGGCTTCTAAACCCCTATCAGTTTCTGCGATTTCAAACTTTACTTCGTCCTTTTCATTCAGCGTTCGAAATTCGCCTTCATCAGCAACAATGTTACTGTAATGGACAAAAATGTCCTTTCCATTTTCTGATGATCCATCGGGAGTGATAAATCCATATCCCTTACGGGTGTTAAACCACTTAACCGTTCCATTCTGAATCTCTTGTGGCGATTCAGTTGTTTCTGTTGACTCTGTTTCTGGTTCTATTGACATATATTTCACAATTTGTTTACTTAATATTTTAATTAATTTTTTAGGTATAAATAAAATCTAGATAAAAATCATAACTGCTTTTTTGTCGGTTTTATCTAACCAACAAATGTTTAAAACAAAATTATGTTGAACTCTAATTTATTTACATGTAAGACAATTTTAGGCACTTAATAAAGGTTTACCCTATTATATAACCGAAAAACACCTACAGGGGATTTTTTTCACTTTGTTAAATAGAAGAGTTAGCTATCTTACTTTTAAACTCTAACATATCTTTAGCCATACTGGTAATAACCTCATTTACCATTGTGCCTGTTTTTGAGGATGTAAGATAATGTTTTGAGATCTCCAGTTTAGTTTTGAGATCTTGAATATTTGAATCTAGAATTGGCTTGAAATGTTCATTTAGTGTATCATGTTTTGCTCCAATTAGGTATAGAGGTGTATTTTTATGGGTATTCTGTTTCCAAATGCTAACCCATTCTGATAAATTATCAATAGTGCGAATTCGGGATAAATCAAATAAGAGCAAAGCCCCATCCGCACCAGTAATATAATGTGGTAATATAAAACGAAATTGGCTCTCTCCACCCAGATCCCATACTGCGACATCTACTTTAATAGGTTCCTCCTTATCGTCATCTAAAACCAAGTGTATTAACTGAAAATCAATCCCGATAGTCATCTTAGTGGCATTATTGAATCTACCAGTAGCTAACCGTTCAACAAATGTACTTTTACCAACTCCCCCATCTCCGAGCATGCATAGTTTAAGAATATATTTTCGGGATTTGGGGGATTTTATCATATTTGATGCGTCCTTTGGTTATCTAACGGCTTAATATGGGATGAGGGTATTATTAGTAGTATAAAAGATAGTTTGCTTACGAGAAAATTAAAAAAGAAGAAAGAAAAAATTATCGAATTTTTATAGTTGTCTGCTTCGATAGATGAAAAAATTCAAAGATCAAATTTTCCCCAAAAACTGTTAATAATTCTTTTGATATGAATAATAAAAAGCAAAAAAAATAAAGATAAGAATATCTTTATCGAATTTTAACATACAAATCCTTATACGGAGCCCGTTCACCTGCATTATAACGTTCATGAGGGTCTGTAATAAAGAACAAGAGTGCCATACCAATAAGGAAGAAGACGAACAGTTGACCGAGGGCAAATCGATAGGCATGATGGATCCCGACACCGGGAATTTCTGCAGTAAAGAACATAATCAACGAGAAAAATATGGGAGATACGATTGCGCTCACCCTACCAGCAATTTTCTGGAATCCGCCGTATTGAGCTAGCTTATCAGGTGGTGCAAGTACTACAATAAATTGGCGTCCAATAATCCAAATTCCTCCAAAACCAACGCCAATGAATATCGCACCTAAGAACATGAGCCATTTAGGTATATCAGGTAACGTAGGACTGATGGTGGATAAGTTCCATCCAGAAAATATTACTATCAAAATTCCAACTGCCCAACAAAGCGCATTGATAATAAATGATTTCTTCGGACCAGACTTTTTCATAAAGAGCCCAGTTAAGAATGCGAACAAGAAACTACCACCGATTGCTGCAAAGATTACATAATCAGTAATAGCTTTATCGTAACCTACAGCACCTTGAATAATTATACTCATGTATAGAATCGCTGTATTCGCTGAATCAGTTATAAAGAACCATGCAAGGAAGAAAAGGACAGAATTTCTGTCTCGAATCACTTCTAATCCTGTTGATCGAAAAACTTTTCGAGATTGAGCCCAATTATCTCTCAAAGAAATAGATTGCGGATTTTGAACCTCCTTATGAAATAGATAAGGGAACGCCATGATGAAGATAATTATCGCACCAATTACGAATAAATACCGAAGACCCCCAAAATCTATGGTATCATAAGTTTCTTGGCTTGCATCCCACACTGCTGAAGACACATGTGTCCATGCTCCTAATATCCTTCCGACAAACATAGATGTTAAGACTGCTAATACGGATCCAATAAAAGAAAGGGATCCACCAATCGCTTGAGTCACACTGCGCTGCTCTGGTTGGGCTATAAATGGAATTTGTGCATCATAGAACATCCTTCCACATTGATAGCAGAAGTTCGCAATCAAGAACAATATCGATGCAACCCAAAAAGTTAGATTACTATCGGTGGGAAAAATGCTGATTGCAGCTGATGTGGCAATCATGATGCCTCCAACCATAATTACCGCCCCCTTCCTTTTTCCCGCAATATCCGACATAGAACCCAACATGGGACCGAATATTGCAACAAGTAAATTGGAGATAGCCATGAAGATACTCATAACCACGAAGGCAACAGTGTAACTTCCAAAGAGTTGGATTCCCAGAAGTAATGCGAAAGGGGTGTATGCCAAACTTATGACTAATTGAGAAAAATAGGTATCTGCAGCATCATACGTAAACCAAGCAGCCGCATTCCAAAATCCCGTTTTTTCTGTCATTTCTTTAATGAATCGAATCTCTGTTTTTTCACTCATCTTAAGTTTCACAATTTTGTATAAGTATTTATCTAGTCTTTTAACACTGTTTAGATGTTAAAAATCTTTCGTTTAAGTAGACATCCTATGTATGAATTTGATTCATCAATTTCATCCATAAGATTTAGCCATATCAAAATTTCTACATACCAGCCATTACTGAAAAAGAAAAAACCAATAATTAAGAATAAGCAATCTAGAAAGTTTATTTTCCCAATTTATTGCTTTCATATTCAAAATTCTTGATTGGGGGATCAATTACCGACTATGCATGTGATAAATTTTAAATCGAATAGGTGAACCATTCAATCATAGAATAAACCGATGGAACACCCAAACTACATTCCAGATTGGGCCAAGAACGGGATTATTTATCATATATATCCCTTAGGATTCTTCGATGCCCCTTATAATTCTCAGGATGAGTCGGAAGTTGTCAACCGATTGGAACGACTTCGTAAATATTATGATTATTTACAAGAACTTGGCATAACCATTATCCAGTTTGGTCCGATTTTTGAATCAGTTAGCCATGGATATGATACTACCGATTACCTAAAAATTGACAGACGATTAGGGACCAATGAGCTATTTAAGGAAATTGTGGAAGAACTTCATCAATTGGGGATGAAAATAATCGTGGATGGAGTGTTCAATCATGTAGGACGTGATTTTTTTAGTTTTCGGGATGTTAAAGATCATAAACAGAATTCATCCAAGCAAGGGTGGCACTTCATCGATTTTACCCAATCTCATCTGAATCCGTATTTAGATGGGTTTGATTATAAAAATTGGGAAGGGCATCACTCTCTTGTAAAATTAAATTTGAAAAATCAAGAAGTGCGTGAATTTCTCTTCAATGTTGCACGATATTGGCTGAGAGATATCGGAATTGATGGTTGGAGATTGGATGTAGCATATTTAATAGACAATGATTTTTTGCGGGAGTTTAAGAAAGTATGCAAATCTGTTAAGTCGGATAGTGTATTGGTAGGAGAATTGATACACAATCCTTATTCTAAATGGATTGGTCCTGATCTACTTGATGCGGGAACGGGATATCAAGTATATAAGTCAATTTACAATTCGATCAATGAAAACAATTTCTGGGAACTCAAATCTGTGTTAGAACAATCTTTTCATCCACAATGGGGCCAAAATAGAAAAATACTCTTGATGAACTTTTTAGGAAATCATGATGTAACCCGAATCCGCTCCAATCTTAAGGATGAACGCCATGTGATCCCCGCGTTTCTCATATTATTCACACTGTATGGTATACCAAAGATTTACTATGGAGATGAATTCGGTATGAAAGGAATTGTAATTCCTTTTAAGTCGGATCGTGGAGTCCGTGGACCAATGTCTCCACTATCAACCAAATGGGACCCTTTAGGAAAAGCAATACATGAAAATATCAAAAGGTTTATCCAACTCCGCAAGAAACAGCATGCTCTCATTCATGGAAATATCATACCAGTCTGGGCTGATAATACTAAATCAAATATGATAGCATATCTGCGCAAATCATCGAAACAAACTATCTTAGTCGTAGTTTCTACAAGCTACGAAGTGAAGAAAGTAAAAATACCCTTATGGAACCTTCATTTGGAGGGAGCTGTATTTCGGGATCTTCTTAATGATTTTGAGGAGTATAATGTGCGGAACAACTATTTAGAATTAGATACAGAGGGGTGTTGGGGTAAAGTTTTAGAAAGAATTATTTGAGCTTTTATTTCACCTTTTCGAGTACCATCTTCTTTAAATCCATAATAATATAATAACAAGTTCATCAAATAACTCTCGTAGAACACTAATTTTATATCACTTATAGTAAACAAAATAGAAAAAATCTGAAATACTGCCAATTTGGACAGATTAGGAATGACTAAGCAACTGCAAGAAAAATTAGAAAGAAGGGTTTCCGTGTATTCTATTATTCTGGTTGTTCTTGTTTCGATTATAAAAACTGTAATGATTTTTTTCACAAATAGTGTATCCTATAGGGGAGAATTCATAGATTCGATAATAGATATTGCAATTGTTGGATTGACTTTCACCTCATTAAAATTCAGTCGCAAACCCGCAGATGCAGATCACATGTATGGTCATTATAAAATTAATAGTTTCATGGGTATTATCGAATCTTTGTTGACTATGGGTCTTTATGGATATATATTTTATTCCGCAATTAGTGCAATACTCAAATTTGATGAATATACAGTTGAAAACCCATTATGGAGTATCTACTCGTTAATAGGTATAATAATAATAAATATTAGCCTTTCATCTCAAATTGTCAAGATTGGAAAAAAATTAGACAATGCTGTTATAAAATCCCAAGGAGTAAATTTCAGGGGGGATCTATTTCGGAATATAGCTGTTGTCGGTGCTCTAATCGGTGCGTATTTTAACGTACACATAATGGATCCCATTTTGGCAATCTTAGCCGTCATATATGCATTTTATGAGTCAATTAAGATCATCAAAGTCTCTTTTAACGAATTAATTGATTATAATGCACTGGACCCCGATAGAATTGAGAAGACCAAGAATTTCATTATTTCTATTCCCGAAATCGCATCACTGCAACAATTCGCAATAAGAACAGTAGCAAAGAAACTCGAACTAGTCGTTAAACTTGTTCTGAAAACCCAAGATGCAATTAAAACGAATCAAATTATTTCTATAATTAAGAGATATGTAGAAGAACAGTTTAGAAGTTATGACATCAACTCCTTCATCGAGGTAAAACAAATCGAAGATGAAGAATCTTCTCCAATGAATGCCCTCATATTTGAGAAAATTAAAAAAATGAGGATGAATCACCATCTTCTACAAGATATTCATAATATTTCTATAGATCGCCTTCAGCAGATGGTATTAATCCAATTTCATGTAAAGGTAAATAAGAATAAATCCCTGACTCAAATTCATTCAGTTGTTACACGCTTAGAGGAACAAATAAAAAATTCACTCATGGAAGAATTCCCCAATATCCCTATTGAAATTCTTTCACATATCGAACCGACAGAAGACATGAATTCAATAACTCCATTCTCAGGCTCAGAAAAACTTGAGGATATTGATAAAAATATAAGAGAAATTGTCAAAAGAATACCAAAAATAGCTGCCTTCAAAACTATGAATCTCCTTGAAGAAGCCAAAGGATATTTTCTTTCCATAATAATTTATGTTGATGGAGAAATGACCATATTTGATGCTCATTTGATTGCGGAGATGCTCGAACTCAGCTTAAGACAATCTATTCCTGAATTACATGATTGTATTATTCATACTGAACCCCTACAATAAAAATAAAAAAAATGTACTGTTAATTTCCTATTTTTTCTGGAAAAAAATTCCCTTATCGATTAATTTCAAAATTGACTCACCATATTCCATTTGAAATCCTTTCTTTTCTGAAAATAACTGAGATACGTAGAAATAATCAGTTTTATTCTGTTTCATAATCGATTTAACTCGTTGCACAATAGTTTTTTGGGTAGGAGTTAACCGTGTTTTTCGGGTCAGATTTAATTTTAAAGGATAAATCAAGCCGGTATTTAGATGTTTAGAGATAAAATAGTTCAAATTTTTGAATGCCGTAGTTTTTCCCATGAAATTCTCAAGATGGGCGTGATATTTCTCCTCAATTTCTTCAGATAAATTTTTTACCGCATCAACGAAGTCTTGGGAGGGAGCATCTTTCATAATCAGCGTGGTTCTGAGATTTTTAAATTCCGCCATAATAATTTTCGAATTTTGATACTCCAATTTAATAGTTTGAGATTCCCGATCACTATTTGTGAGTTCTATTCCAAATGATCTAATTGCTTGTAAAAATCCAGTTATTAAAGATGCGGATATTCCTTTGCCACTAATACTTTCATCATAAATATCTAATCCCGTCCTTTTGTCTGCAATAATTATGTGTTCTAAATTCAACACATCTTGATATTTATTATAAATTTTTTGTCTTACGGCTTCCTTCTTTCTTCTTGAGCTCTTGATACTTTGAACGGTAAGAACACCGACAATAGGGAGCGATATCGATCCAGTAACTATTAGTACTAGTTCCGTTTTTGTAAAGGAGAACGGAATTATTATATTATATTCCTGTACAACTAATCCCGCATCTGTATGGTTATTCCAATAAATCAAAGCGTAATATCTTCCCTCTATAGGGTTATTGGAGATTTCATAATTGAATAGATTTTGGATTGCAGTAACTCTTGTTTCATTATAAAATAGGAAACCTGACGAATCTATAAATATAAATGTCAAATTTCCGGATTGGTGAGGTGCATTAACCGAGAATCCAATTAGCTGCCCGGGTTCGTACGTCGATTGTTGGATGGTTATTCCAAATTGTAAGTTGGGAGAATTAGCACTTATTTGCCATGAGGATCCGGAAAGAATAGTCTCATTATAGATTTTAATAATATTATTGATCTCATCAATATTAACTTCTGTACTGATATCTTGGTTATTACGTAATATCTCTAAATTTGTCCAACTATCTGGATAACGAAATTCTATTGAATAATTGTAATGCTCAGATGTGCGTTGAAGATTTGGAAACATATTCCACTGAATAGTTGTTCCTTGTTGAATTACAATTTGAGCCGGTGAAAAGAAATTATTTATCAGATTAATTCTATAACCTAATTCGAATTCCATTTCTACTGAGATATTGTTTTCAACTGGAATTTCCAAAGTAGTATTAGTTAGATTTAAATTCAAATCTGGTATGTTTAGAACACCGGTCCCTGCAACTGAACCGTTAGAAATTGTATATTTTGTTGCATTAATTACAGCGGTCATGTTAATATCTTCCGGGTTGTATGATCGATTTACTTTTTGAATCAATTTATACCGATAGGGACTGCCTATTGTTCCAGTTGACCATGAGGTATCAAAATGAGATGTATGCAGATCGGGATATAGGGGGTCATCGTCATTATAAGTCCATATATGAATTGATTTATCTTGAGGTAGTATGCCGGATCCATTAAACACTAAATAATATTGACCCGGAGACAAAGCAATAGCGGAGGGAAACATCTGAGTGTACCATGTGAATGACTTTGACATATTAAGGGGGGTTTCCGCTAAAATGGTCCCATTTGGTGTATCCGGTCCTAAATTATATCCCTGTATTTGTATATAAAGCGGATTTATGGGGACACCCTCTTGAAGTGCTCCATGAATTTCTACACCAAATAATTCAGTCGGTTCATTAATTTCAATCTCTGCACCAAGAGCGTAAAGTCCTTTTTTGATTTCATCCCAGCCATTTCCACCATCTTCAATAATTTTAATTTCCCTTTCTAATTTTATTTCACTAAAGTTCATCTCGATTCCCGTAACTGTCCATCGATCGGAACCAATTGGAATATTGATAGTCTGGTTCACATGGATGTTATCGATATTGTCTGAATATTCAGTAAACTCATAAAAATCATTAATTTGGAATTGTCGACTGTAGTTTTGTGCTGTGACATTAAATACACCTAATACGAAAAAAATTAAGATGATATTTAAGGCAATTACCGAAATTTTGAGTTTTTTCTGAATGATACTCATCCCTCCTGTTATTATGGAAATGATAAGGATATCAATTCCTTAATGAATTACATAATATTTTAAAAAAAACTCCCCTATAATCCGATTCTTTGAGAAAAAATCTTAGAAAAATTCGATAAAAAAAAAGTGATTAATCCATAGGATGTAGCACAAATGCAGTTACCAAATCACAAGCTGCTACTAAGTCCATTCGATCAATAATAGTACATGGACTGTGGATGTACCGTCCAGGGACGCTAACTACTCCTGATGGTACTCCATGTTTGGTAATATGAATTACACCAGCATCCGTTCCCCCACCGGAAGGAGTTTTAATCTGATATGGAATTTTTTCACTTTCTGCGATTTTTATTAAGCGCTCTCTGACTTTTTTAGATGCAATCATGGAATTGTCCATAAGAGTAATTGCAGCACCTTTTCCCATTAAAGAGGGAGACATGTAAGGTGCAACTCCTGGAACACCTGCTGCTGTAGTGTTTTCACAAGCTAATGCCATGATAATGTTAAATTTTTCCATGACTGTGAATGCGGATGTGCGTGCACCACGAGCTCCCACTTCCTCTTGAGTTGACCATGTAAAACAAACCGTATGGGAGCGCTTTTTGTTGGCTATGTTTATTGCTGTTTGAATGAGTACATTGCAACCGCTTCTGTCATCAAATGCTTTTCCTTTCAATTTTCCATTTACTAACTCTTGAAATCCCGAGTACGCTGTGGCAACACTCCCAACAATAATTCCCTCTTCATTTGCTTCTTTTTTAGATATAAATCCAAAATCTATGAACATTTGCTCTATGGGTACTGGTTTAGTACGCTCTTCCACTTTTGTTATGTGGGGGGGTAATGCTCCAATCACTCCATGGATGCGTTTTCCTATCGGTTCCGCAATAACACTTTGTCCTAATAAAGTACGAGGGTCCCACCCGCCCAAAGATGTAAACCGGCAGAATCCTTTCTCGTCAACATGAGTTATCATAAATCCAATTTCATCTGTATGTGCGTCTAATAAAACACCATCTTCTGATTCCCCTTTCATAATACCGATGAGATTTCCATTCACATCCACCCACAATTCATTCATTATATCCTTTACTTCATTTTGGATGAATTCTACGACTTTTTCTTCATGTCCCGATACCCCTAATATTTCCGAGAGTTGTTTTTGACGTTCAACAATTTTCGAAATATATTCTTCTCTTTCCATATTCTTCACGTACTTGCCTATGATATCTTTTTTTTTGAGACTTTTAATGATGTGGATTTCATTTTTGAGATTTGTTTTAGTTATGGAAAAAATTCACAGAAATAAGGAGGAGTTTATTTTGGAGATGGTATGGATGTATATAATGCATTAATAGCAGGAGTAGAAATATCTGATTTCTTAACAAGGCGTTGGAATTCTTCTGCAATTTGACGCATTTCATCAATAGCATGATCAGCATGCCCTTTCATAGCTATATCGAACCATTTCCAAGTATATATCTCTCTTATTTTCTTTTTCAGTAATTTTGGTGCATATCTCACTAATCGTAACTTTTTCGGTAATATCGGGTAATGTAACTTTCTCAGAACTATGATTCCCTCAATTATTGCATTTGCTACGAGATCAAATATTTCCGTTGCTTCAAGTAAGGACTTATTTTGAGATTTTAGCATATAATGGGCATTGGCTAACGGACTTATCAACGCAATGTGCGATTTTAACCACGCATCAACATTTTTGCTTACAATAACGGGAATCCCCGCTTCTTCGAAGAAATTTTTTATCTTATATAATCGTGCCGTGAATTTTCCAGAGGGTCCCCCAATAGTAATGTGGGATTTTTCAGGATCGAAGACTACTCGCATAACGTGCTTATCACGCTTACCCGCTGCTCCAGGAAAACCCAAAAGTATTCGCTCTGGGTTTATATATTTTTCATATTCTTCTATCCCTGTTCCATTATTTCCTAAAAAAACCACAGTTGCATTTGTGGAATGCTTTGCCAAATCTGGCAAGATGTCAGCCACTTGATTTTTTTGCTAATCAACATCTATTCTACCCAATAGATCGTAAAAATCAATTTTTCAACTTAAAACTATCATAAAACAGCGTGAAACGTAAAAACA
>JAFGBS010000027.1 GCA_016933055.1 Promethearchaeota archaeon
TATCTTGTAGAATTATTTCTTCATCGATTAGTCGTTCCATTTCTTTCTTAGCGTTAGCATATACTTCATCTCCCTCACCATCCGGCAAAATCACATGAATTGCAGATTTTGGGTTTTTTTTTAACTCAAGTTCTTCTTCTTTTTCGATGATATCATATGGTTTGATTGCAAAGGATTCCACATCTTTTGGTCTAAAAGCACGGATCGGTCTTATTTTTACCATACTAGTCTTATGGTTATTAAAAAATAAAAGAGTTATTTCTCGATGGACTCTTCATCGTCCAATGGTAAATCAGATAAACAAATCAATTGTGACTAAAGAATAATATTGAAATGGGAGACTTTCATTGTATTTAAAAGAGGTAAAATGAGATTCTCTATCGATGATTCTTTTTTACGAAAGGATTTTATGAAAGATTTTTTTCTTTTAGTGGTTTTTCTCGTGACCTTTGTTTTAACCTTCTTCGTTACATATGATATTTTCTATGAAAGTTATAATTTCTATTTAGAGGGTTATAACGTGGCACGCTGTGCCGGAATAGCTTTGATAGCATCAGTTTTAATTACAGTACCATTAAATTTAATTGTAAACAAACTCCAAGAACGATGGAAAGAACAAAAAATCCGAAAAATACTAGAAAAGGGCGAAGAAATAGTCGATGAGTAAGAAAAAATTTTTATTATTCGATGTATTTAAATGATTACTCGAAAAGCCCCGTAGTGTAGTGGTCAATGGTGGTTAATAGGGTGTTCTCTACACCGTACCAAGCATTTGGGACTCTGAATCCTGAGACAGCGGTTCGAATCCGCTCGGGGCTATTTTATTTCTTAAATTCAATCTTTTGGTAGTGTTATCAGTAGGGGCGCAATATTCTAGTTTTAAGATAGAAATCTCAAACTGCCTAAATTTTTCAAAGAGTAGTTTGCTATCGGTAATGGCTACGATTTTCTTAGCAGTACCAGCAATTAATGATGATCTCTTTTTTTTAGTGCTTTTCATGTAGAAAAATCATGACTTATTCTCGTTGTTCCAGTCCAGTAACCGTCTTTGTCCTGCAATTTTACGTATGTGCGTTATATCTTGACTCACTTCTAGAGTTCCTACATACTTTCCCCTCTCATCCCGAATGGCAAAATACCTAATATGGACAAATATTCCATTTATATCCATCCAGAATTCAGCAACCTCTTTCTCTCCAGACTTAAATGCTTCTAAGATACGGTTCACAATATGCTGACTTTTCGGTGGGTGGCAATTCTGTACTTTCCTCCCGATTACTGCAGGACTGCGGGGGAAAATTCGGTCTTTTATGTCTGAATAATACATAACTTCATCCTTCTCATTTACGAAAGAGATGTCGACAGGTAAATGCATGAAAATACGATTGATTTGATTCACTGTCAGTTTACCCACATTTAGATTCAGTTTCTCCTTATCCAAATCTGTAGTTCTTATTTCTATGCTATGAATACCTCTAATAGTCATTGGTTTCCACTCATTTCCGGGTTTAATACCAAATGCAAATCCAATCTCCTCTTCTCCTTGTTTTACTCTAGCCCAGTCATCATCAGAAAGTTTCTCTAATGCGACGGGAAATAATATTTTTTCTTCCTTATCGATCATTTCCTCTATTGCATTCAATAACTCATCCATCATTTTCGTGTCTCTTTCTTTGATCATCTTACGGATATCATCGTGTTTAGCCCACATTATACTGCATGGTCCTGAAAATCCTTTGGATTCTAAAATTGGGAATAATTGGTTTTCAAGGCGAGTGTAGTGAATCTCTATTTGTGCTAATTTCATTAATTTCAGCGGTCTAAATTTTTCCCTTGATTCTTGAATTAATTTTCGCGCTAGTTTGTTCTCTTTCTGGTATGTATAGAACGGATGCCCCGAAGTTTCTTCAGTACGGTTAGCAGGAAGTGCCTCCTTGAAAACACTAAGATGTACATCGCATAATTTGGTAATCTGTTCTGGGGTAAGATCGCCTTTTTCAATGAGCTCTTGCTCTATTTGGGCAATTTGATCCGCGCTGATGTTCTCAAATGATTCTTTAAATTCCCTTTTTACATCCTCTATATCTTTTCCATCATGTAAATCTATGATAATTTTTTTTAGTTTTTTGATTCGATCTAGTTGGTTCATGGTAAGATCTTCAGTAGTGTTACCTTTTTTAAACCATGAGCGAACATATTCGTCCTTGCTAAACCCCACCAATAATACATGAACCAATAGTTTTTCTATTAAATCCCTAACAAAATAGTATGCGGTTAAAATATCGACCTATGATGGCAGAAGAATTTACCCTACTCATTGAAAAAAAAGCGTTAGAGGGCTATATCACAGATATCGAAGTATATAAGAATGAATTCATTAAACAATCCCGCGGAAAAACCCCCCGTGAATTCGCCGAAGAGCAGTTCAAACAAATTTTGCCCTTGGGAGTAAGCACCCCTAATAATTATTTTTGGTTTGCGATAAATGAAAAAACCAACGAGGAAATTGGTTATATCTGGTTCACAATTATGCCCGAAAAGAAGCTAAGTTTATTATCTTATATTTTAGTTTATAAGCAATTCCAAGGGCAAGGTTTTGGAACCGAAATGTTGACCTATTGGGAACACTATGTAAAAAGATCTTACCCGGAACTTGATGGGGTCTATCTTCATGTTTTCAAACACAATCCTCGAGCAAAACAATTATATGAACGAATTGGTTTTTCACTCCTTCATGAATCATTTGAAGGATGGAATATGATTAAGAAATTTCAAAGGGATTAATTTCATCAAAATACTTAGTAATTTCCCAGCAATTTAGCATAGATGCGCTGCATCATTGAGGATAAAGTAGATTTTGCCATACTAAGAGTTTCAGCAAGAGCAGTCAAGTTAATTTTCCGGGGGCTGTCAAAATAACCGAATTTTTTTGCTGCATTAAAAATTTCTTGTTGCCGAGGTGTTAAGATAAAGTCTGCATTCTCTGTAAATTCTCCGATCTCCTTTAAATAAGTTTCAATATTTCGATTTTCTAAAAAAGTAAGGAACGCATTAATATTTTCTCTTGCACCAGTAATTGTGAACTCAGCAATACCATTCTGTACTTTTACAGGGAGATTCACTAAAATACAACTCTTAACAATAGATTGGAGAAGGTACGGATCTAAAGTCTGGGTTTCTAAATCAATCTCATGTTCGCTTTCCCTCAGAATATGTAATTCCAATAAGGAATTGTGGGATTTTATAGTATCTAAAACATTACTAGGATTATATCCACTTATAGTAATTAATGAGTTTCCTATAAATGAATTTTCATGGAACTGAATGGGTACAAAAGCTCGTATGAAAAACAAATAACTGGGATGATGTCTACTCGTCGACCCCAACCATAACTTATCGGGCATAGTGATGTGAACAATCGCTTTCGATCCCATACATCTAGAAATATAAACTACCAGATATAAAATACTAGATTCTTATGGTTTTTCGAGAGACTATACTCAGTGCCGTGCCAGTGGAAAAAATTATCGCATATTTCCAAAAAAATTGCGACTTAATAAGTCCTAATACTAAATTTATATTCAAATCCCAAATAAATATAGAGATTCTTGCTTCTCGCTCAAGTGAGCTTGTTCCTAGGATAAAACATACACCTATTGTTTTTTCTGGACCAAAAGAACTGGTAAAGAACTTGATTGCTGAATTTCGAGCACACTTTTTGACAGTTGGGGGATAGTGGATTACAAAATATTGGAGAAATAGATAAAAAAGATCAATGTACTTACCAAGTATGAAAAGTATTGAGTTACCACGAATCGGCATGGGAACATGGCAGCTCAGAGGATCAACTTGTACCAAGATCTTGATAGAAGGATTAAAATTAGGATATAGATTCATAGATACTGCGCAAGCGTATCATAATGAACAATATGTGGGAGATGCCATAGAAGCGTCTGAAATCCCAAGAGATGAAATTGTTTTAGCAACAAAATTATGGATTTCCAAATTATCTCCTAGAAGAGTGCACAGTTCTTTTGAGAAAAGTCTTAAAAAGCTCAAAACCAATTATGTGGATATTTTATATATTCATTGGCCTGCTGGAAAGTATGATCCCGATAAAACTCTACCCGCAATGAATGAATTAGTAGAAAATGGAAAAGTTAAACATATTGGGGTATCCAACTTCACAATACCATTGTTGAAAGAAGCAATAGAAAAAAGTGAAAATCCAATATTAGCAAATCAAGTAGAAATGCACCCTGGATTAGGAATACATAAACTTCATCAGTTTAATCAATCTCAAAATATTTATACAATTGCTTATTCCCCCCTGGGGCGGGGAAACATCTGGAAAAATCCAATACTAAAGGAAATTGCGCAAAACCATGGAATTACCGTCCCTCAAGTTTGCATTGCATATGTTCTGCATCGTGATGCTATTCCGATCCCAAAAGCTTCAAGTAAACAGCACTTAAAAGAAAATCTCGATGCGTTATCCATGACACTAGATGATAATGAAATAAAACACATTGACACTCTCCCAAAAAGACGATTCTTATCTCCTCCGTTCGCTCCTCATTGGGATAAAAATGATTAACAGAGAAGTAAAACTACATGGTTTCAGTTAAGATTATATATTCAACCAAGGATGTAAAGGAATTACCAGCTAAATCTATATATTTCTGCAGAATCCATAATTCTTCTATTTTACAATGCAAAAGGCAAATACAGAGAAATTAACAAAATCCCCCCAAACTACCTATGTATTTTCCAGTACCTGGATTGAGTCAATTAGTATGGGCACCACCTATTAGTTTTCGTCTACATAAAAACCATTTGGTTCAAACCTTCACATCGAATGGTTTTAAAGGTAAGTTATTCTTTCCACTTATTAATTGAAAGATTAACAAACTGTCTATACAAAAGTGCATATAATATGAATCAAGAAATAGATTTAAGATTTGAACCAATTGATCTCTTTTATTCGAAACTAGAGCACGCTAAAGACCTCATCCGTGATTCTATTAAGCAATTCCCAAAGATTGCCGTTGCATGTAGTTTTGGCAAGGATTCAATGGTCGTCGTTGATATAGCACGAAAAGTAGATTTCCATATTCCAATTTTTGCTATTATGACTATTCACAAACCCAAGGAAACATTTGAGTATCTCATAAAAATGAATGAACTTATGCATCTTAATGTGAAAGTATATATTGTTGCGGATCAGATTCCCAGAATTCTCAAGGATGCTAATATTGAAACTGTGCTTTTGCCTGCTGATGAATATAATAGGGAATCTGCTATATGTCGTAAGGAGATCTATGTTGAAAAACCTGATTTATGTTGCGATCTTCTTAAGGTCCACCCTACCCGTGTAGCAGTTAAGGATTTGGATGCATGGTGTTGTGGGTTAAGAAACACTGAAGGAAGAACAAGATTGGATTACGAAGAGATTGAAAATAAGGGTGGTTTATATAAAATCAACCCGATTTTAACCTTCACAGAGGAAGAAGTATTTCAGTACCTTCATAATAATGGTATTCCCCTACATCCTTGGTATGAATTTGAATTTGAAGATGGACGACGTTATAGGAGTCTCGGTTGTGCTACTTGCACTAAACCGATATACCCAGAACAGCTGGAACGTGAAGGACGCTGGATAAATACCTCTAAATGTGGAGGAGAGTGCGGAATTCATACAAAATACTTGAAATAAGGCACCTAAAAGCAAGATATTAATTTTAAATTCTCTTTTTCTTGTTCATATGTCAAATCTATATTTTACCGAAGCTTTAGTTTCCCAAATCCAAAATAAGAAATCCTATGTCTGTATTGGATTGGATCCCACCTTTGAAGGAGAAAAATGCATTCCTTCTTTTCTCCTCGAAGAAAACAAACAAGATTTTACAAAAACAATTATAGAGTTTAACAAAACCATAATCGATGCGACTCATCATATAACACCGATATATAAACTCCAAAGTGCTTTTTACGAGAAATATTTCGCATTTGATGCTATCAAACTTACTATAAATCATATACATGCCCAGGGATGTTTGGCGATTTTAGATGCGAAACGAAATGATATAGGGAATACGGCACAAGCTTACGCGTATTCAGTATTTGAAAATTACAAGGCAGATGCTACAACGGTAAATGCATATTTTGGTATCGATGGAGTTAAACCTTTCATGGATTACGAGGATAAAGGCATATTTATTCTAGTAAAAACATCTAATCCAAGTTCTGAACAATTTCAAGATTTGTTTGCAACCAAAATCGAGGGGTATTCTGAACAAATTATGTATACAGTCGAAAAGGAAACGATCTTAAAGAGGAATTACGTTCACATGGCAGACTTAGTTAATGATTGGGCATTAAACGGTTGTATGTACAAGGGATATTCGAGAATTGGAGCTGTTGTAGGCGCAACTTACCCCTTTGAGTTACACTTACTTCGAAGGGTGTTACCAAAATCTTTCATCTTAATCCCTGGATATGGTACTCAAGGCGGAACAGCAGAAGCAGTAGTTAAGGGTATTAATCCCGATGGATATGGAGCTATCATAAACTCCTCTCGAAGTATTGACTATGCTTACTCTGGTGAAATTGGAGGAAAATTCTTTACACCCGAAGAATTTGCGGAGGCTGCGTTAGAATCTGCAGAATTAATGAGGATGGAAATTAATACTGCCATAGAAAAAGAAAATTTACTTCCCTGGTAAATTAGTACTAAGGAAATCATCATAAGAGATGAATTCCACTGATTTTCCGTTTTTTTCCTTGGTATATTCAACATCTAGATGCAAACTGTCTACTATAATTTTGAATCTCTTTATTTGGTGCCAATTTTTATCTCCTGAAAAATAATTAACAACATTATTTTCTTGCAGCTTGGTATGATATATTGCTTCCAGATCCAATTGGGAACAACTATCAGGGATTTTTATAAAATCTATAACGGTTTTAGTTTCAAGTTGTTGTTCTTCTTCCTTTTGAATGCATATAATCGATTTTTGAGTAGAAAATCCAAAATCAAAGGTAGTATGATTAGAATATAAGTTCTGTATAATGGAATGATAATCTCTCCGTCTATAGTATTCAGTTATTTTGTTTTTGAGAATTGGCAAAAACTCCGCATTAATTTCATATCCTATACTTCTTCTGCTATAATTTCGTGCTACTTTTAGAGTCGTTCCCGATCCAGCAAATGGATCCAAAATAGTTTCATTTAGATAAGAAAACATACGGATCAGTCGATAGGGAAGTTCTTCTGGAAACATGGCAATATGTTCCTTTTGTTGAACACCCGGGAAGATCCAATGACCTACATACCACCTTTTCCATTCATCCATGCAAATTTTTGACAGTTCTTTTGTTTGTCGATTTATTTTTTTCAGTTTTCCCTCGATCTTCTTGAATATCAAAATATGTTCATAATCATAAGTAACCATTCCGTTTCCGGGATAAAATAACGAACCCATTAATGAGCATCCCCCTGTGGTATTTGTCGTACTTACTTTTTTCCAAATAATATCTCCCATAAAATCGAATCCTATTTCAGAACAATCTTGTATTATCTTACTGGTTATTGGGAGAACTCGGTAGCGTTTATAATCACGTGCACGCAGATATTGATCTCCAATATTAATGCAACAACGTCGATGAGGGCATAATACTCGATAGCATTCCTTCCAAACTTGCTTTAAGCGAGAGAAATACTTCGCAAAACCCTCTCCAAATCCAATTTGGCTATCTGAATTGTAATCCTTTATTTGTCCGTACGGGGGGGAAGTGATAATGAGATCGACAGATTGATCCTCTAACTCTTCCATATATTCAGAACTAGAGTTAAATATAACTGGTTCATGACTTAGAAAGAATTTTGAGGATGAAGCTTTCAAAAAAGTTCACAATTTACGTTTATTTGTATTCATGGATGATGATTGTAATCCGTCCACCACCATGTTCGATTATTTTATATTGATCCTCTTCGATATCGAATTTTACAAAGCGGATCCGATCCTCATCGTAATCTTGAGTAACTTTGTAATTTCCAATTAATTCGAATCGATTTTCATCAAATTCAGTTCCGCATATATGACACCTATATTTCTGAAGATGTGGTTCATAGATTGCACTCTTAGTACCACATTTATGACAGAGACCTTTTTTTACATGATCCAAAAGTATTCACCGTTTTATTATTACATGGAATGAGATTAAACTTTTTTCTCTTGTATCAAATAATCGGTGACACGTGAATAGAGAGGAATTGCAACAGCTGCAAATATTGCGGCAATAATAAATACTACCCACAATCCCAATTGATCGGCAAATAATCCTGCTATAATTACCCCTGGAATTTGACCGGCAGAACTGGTTAAATTCACAATACCTAAAAATCTTCCTCGAGAATCTTCATCAACCAAATCTTGACTCCATGTTTCACTGGTACTATTATGGCCTTCTAAAAAGAAATTCATGATGAACATTCCTACGTATAGTATCCATATACTAAATTGAGCAAAAGCTAATAAAAGAAAACCCATAACAGCGCACGGTAGTGTCATTAACACAACTCGTTTTCTGCCAATTTTGTCTGAAATCCTTGGAAATATTACAGAACCAAGTAAAGTACCACTACCCATCATTATTGAATAAACTAAAACTTCAGTCTCATTCAATGCTTGTTCTTGAATATAGATAATCATGAAGGGATAATAGGCATAACGTGCCATGATCGGTAGTAGATATGCTAAAAAAAAACGGTAAAATTCTTTATGTTCTTTAAAATGTTTCCAACTAAATATTCTTTCAATATCTTTTACCCAACTTCGTTTTGGAGGTAAATTTGTAATTGGTTCCTCCAATGTAAAAAAAACTACAATTCCCCCTAAGATTAGGGATATACCTGTAATAAGAATGACTCTGAAATGTGTCGAATCGGTAAAATTCCCAAGTACGTCTCTTTTTCCCCAAATCACAAATGCATAGGTAAGAACCCCTCCCAAACCGCCTATTAGTAAAATTATGCTATTATATCTCCCCCGTTCGTGTATACTTGTTAAATCGGGGACTAATGCTTTCCGGGTGGAATAAAACATGTTCGAGGTGATTCCAATTAATACTCCATCCAATATCAAACACAAAATATAATTTTTGGATAAACCGAAAAGGATAACCAAAATCCCCGTAATGAGTAATCCTAATATCAATATTGATTTTCTTCGGCCTAAACAGTCCCGAGAGTTATCAGATATTGCGCCCCAAATAATAAAGGAAATTGCTCCAACTAATCCCGAGGTTGCTATCATTATTGATACAAATATTTTATCTTTTCCCAAAATTTGAGATACATAGGAATTAAACCAACTTCCCTCAGTAAAACTATATGCAGTGACTACAAAAGCAGTAATAATTAATGACCAGCAATTTCTTTTTCTCACAGTCTAAACTGAACCTTTCCCTTTAAAGGATTATTGGTTTTTAGAATGACACTAAGGAGGACATATTTTTATATGATTTCTCAGGATTACTGCTTCATTTAAGGGCTTCTTCCCACTCCATTGAGCTGTTCCCACCAATTTTGAATCGAAGTTCAAAGATTTTTAAAACATATTAACGTTAGTAAAAGCAAGAATATAATCTAAATGCGCTGAACTTCCGTGGAACAACTAAGACAAAAATCTAAGAAAAATTCCATTTTTTTAGCTGGAATTGTGGCAACCATCGCAACCCTGGGTATTTTAATCCCTGGCATCGTCTTATGGGTAAATCACCCCATGATTTCCACTAGTTATTATCATTATAACCTTCAATATCGAGCAGGGCAAGAACAAACGTATCCAGAAATCGTTGAAAATTCCTTGCAACATATTATATACATGTATGGAAACCATTCAACTTGGAATTATACTATAGAATGCCAATTTATGTTAATTGAATATGTACATGATAATTATCCAACTCTGTTCGACGAAATCCAAGCCCAGAACTCTAGAGGACAGCTTGAATTAATCGTTGTCCAATTTTCAAGTGCATTTCACGTTCCTTACCCCGTGAAGAATTTTAGAGAAAGCGTCAATTATACTAGTATTCGGATGGAGGAATATGGATTGCGACAATCCATATTGATTTTGTTACAAGAAGGTCAGTGGCTTCCCGCATTCGGACAAGCGGTACCTAATCACGTAGCAGCGATTCTTAGTATCGAACAATGCGGTTATTTCAATTATTATCCCAAACAACCAGTTCTCGAATGGAATTTTGGGGGAGTGAAGAAACACGCATTTATGATTCCATGGTTTCCTCGATTTGAGGCGGGAGTTTACCATCATCAAATTTACACGCAAGATGGGGAGAAAATCAATACGGGTGGATATGGAAGCTTTGATGTTGCTGTAGATTTTGACTTCAATCCTTTAAAACAGGCAAATTTAGAAAAACGCCATATAGAATTAGAGGAGAATGGGAATTTATTTATGACTTTAGAGGATTTTTATAATTATTGTGTCGAAAATGAATACGTCGAATCAATGGAAAAGTATATTCCAGAAACTGAATGGGTAGCAGCCCAATATCAGACATTTTGGACATGGATGGGGCAAGGCAGTGGGTGGACTGATGATGGACACCTCTTAGCTCGCATATACAATGCAATGACCATAACCCAGGCCACAGAGTTGTTACTGAATAAGTCTTATACTCATGCGGTGATTAATGATACTAATTTCGCAGAATGGGGTCAATATCGGATTGGAGGGCAAGACGGTAAACTTTTACAAGCGAAAAAACTTGTTTGGGAAGCTCAAGTAACCGATACTACGGGTATTTCGCCACGATATTTCGAATTCTGGTATGGCATGAATAAAACTAGTGATGCCTTGCATATCTGTTCTGAGATCATTGAAAATATTCGATTCAAACCCACTTTTAATACCGTATTTGGGAATAATCTGCAAATCAATCCCTATACTTTATCTATAGAGAATCAAACCAGCAGTTTTCTCAACGTTACGGATCTAGGAGTATTGAGTATTTGTGAAATAGAGGGATTGTTTGACCTCGCCATCTTATCAACTCAATCGGATGAATATGCGTTGTATCCGGCAGCTCTTGAGGTGTCACGTATGAATTTAAAAGCTAATGATTGGTCACAAGAATATTTTCAACTAAATTTCAAGTTTCGAGGGAAATATAACGTCGAATACAATAACACGGGTGATAACTATATTTCTGAGGAGGAACTGAATTCTATGAATACTATGGGAGTTATCTCAAAAAATGATATATCCATACATTTCTTCGGGAATTGGTCCACTGTTTCTTATTCTCCCGCATTATTAGAAAATGAGAGTATCAATCTCGTGCGAGATCATTATTATTCATTTCCTTATGAATCCAAAGCAGAGTGGTGGATTCTCCTCTCTGCCTGCAATGGAATGGTATACAACCCTCAAGGAGGATTCGGGATCGTAAAAAATAATACGGTTCGGCATCTTGCAGCAAATTGGCGTTCTACCCATATAGAATTTGCAGAAACCGAAATTAAGTATAATTCAACGCATCAATATTTTATTGTACCTGGAACGGTGCAGGAAGTACTTCGGTTCGCTAATCAAATAAATTCCTATAGGTGGATAACCTTATGACTGACATACCTCATCAAACTATTATTCCTCAACATACAGAAAACGGAGTTTCCCTAGCCATAAGACATTTAGTGGTTCCCGCTTGTTTTGAGTTGCTATTTGGAGTTGTATTGTACTTCTTCGCTTATCTGATTTTAAATAAGTTACAAATTGATGCCCTTCCTCCGTTTACTATTAGTAATGTCCCCATAATTCAAGGAATTGCTATTGGATTCATGGTAGTATCATCATTTCACTTTATTTATTTGAGTTTGTTGAATCGGTTCTACAAAAATAAAAGCTTTCTCTTCATTGGATATATTCTTGGATGTATTGCTGTACCTTTTATCCCAACAGGTGCATTTTTTGGTATTTTATTCATAACTGATCTGAATACGATTAGAGTAGCAAAGGATCCAAAAGCAGTGGAGATTCTAGCATATAATAAAAATGAAGTAGGAATTGAGATAAAGACCAATGCTTTAGTGATGCTGCATCTTCCAGTAGTATTATATTATTTGTACCTTTATTTACTAACAATTCAGTCTGATATTCTTTACCCTAACTTTCGTATGGGTGTGATTTTAAGTTTGAAAATTTTCATGTATGCATATTTTGTGATTTACACCCTGCAATTTGTAGCTGGTATTATTTTTCGATTCTACGGAGAAAAACTATGGGAACAAATCGTTCTAATTGTATTCAGTATATTTAATTTGCTTGCAGTAGGAATTGTGATCCAAACATATGTATGGTTAAATTGGGCGACTTTGGAATTTTCGGGAATAATGCTAGTAGTTGGAAATCTGTTTTGGGTCATCGGCATTGTTATAAATCCCATTGGAATCTTTTTTAGTAGACATTTTATTAAATTATTACGTCAAATGGGATCCAACTTAAATTAATTCGATAATCATACATGATTCTCTCAGAATGAAATCAAAATATAACTATAGCTTAATTTTTTGGACACTGTGCGATTGGGGCGCTTAAATTCGATTTGTCGATCGATAACCCCGAATTTATCGTTGGATTTCTTAGGATATCATGGTATATCCAAGTTGATCATCTGTGTGATCCATAAATTCCTCATATTATTCATTCTGAAAAATTTTAAAACTAAGGAATCAAAAACAAAAACAACTTGTAATTGAGAATACCTACAAATTTCGATTGAAAAAAATAATGTGATTTATCAATGGCATCAGAAACTGAAAAAGAAAAACAAAAGAAATATTACCCACTACCAGAATTAGCCAAAAACGCTCGAATTAAATCTATGGACGAATATCACAAACTTTGGGAGGAATCCGTAAAGGATCTAAACGCATTTTGGGGTAAAGAAGCCAAGATGGTAGATTGGGATAAACCATATTCAAAAGTATGGACAGGAAAAACAAAGGACGACTTTGTTGGAAAATGGTACGTAGACGGTAAATTAAACGTAACTAATAACGGATTAGATCGTTGGATTAAGAAAGGTTACGGAGATCAAATAGCACTCATCGCTGTCTCCGAAGAAGAGACTTTAGATGAGAAAGCAATTAAAAAATATACATATAAAACTCTTCTTGCGGAAGTGAATAAGGCTGCTAATGCATTGAAATCCTTAGGAATCAAGAAAGGAGATCGTGTATGTATTTGGATGCCCATGGTAGACATGCTGGCAATTACAATGTTAGCTTGCGCAAGAATTGGTGCTATACATTCCATCGTATTTGGTGGTTTCAGTGCCGAATCCGTGAAAGATCGGATTGATGATAGTGAATGCGTTGCTTTAATCGTAGCGGATGAAGTTCGACGTTCTGGTAAAGCTCGACCTATGAAGGATAACCTCAAAGGAATTATCGAAACCTGTCCAAGCATCGAATATGTTTGTGTTGTAAAAATTACCGGTGGAGATATTTACAAATATGATAAAGATGTAGACTTCACTGCTTTAATGGAACAACAGTCCACGGAATGCCCGTATGAACTTATGGATGCTGAAGACCCACTTTTCATCTTATATACTAGCGGTACAACCGGCAAACCGAAAGGAGCGGTACATACTATTGCAGGATTCTTAGTCTATGGGATGTCTACCAACTTGTATGTTTGGGATTATACATGTTTGTATGATCTAAAAGGAGTGAAACCAGAAGAGCGAGATGTGTGGTATTGTACTGCAGATATCGGTTGGATCACTGGACACACTCAAATCATCTATGCACCGCTTGCACTTGGTGCAATCACTGTTATGTATGAAGGCGTTCCCACCTGGCCACATAATGGTCGGTTCTGGGAGATTTGCGAGAAACTTGGCGTTACACACTTCTA
This sequence comes from Promethearchaeota archaeon, assembly GCA_016933055.1. Taxonomy (GTDB): domain Archaea; phylum Asgardarchaeota; class Lokiarchaeia; order Sigyniarchaeales; family Promethearchaeaceae; genus AMARA-1. The sequence continues at coordinate 13,953 of JAFGBS010000027.1, forward strand.
CACGGCTCCTACAGCAATTCGTGCATTAATGTCTAAAGGGGACGAGCATGTGACGAAGTGGGATTTAAATAAGATTAAGATGCTTGGAACCGTAGGAGAACCGACTAACTTTCCCGAATGGAAATGGTATTGGACCATAGTGGGAAAAGGGACAACTGGTGAAAAACCTGTTGGTCGTCCAATTGTAGATTCCTATTGGCAAACTGAAACTGGTAGTTACATGATGGTAAACCTTGGTGCAATTACACCTATGAAACCTGGGAGTTGTACATTTCCGTTCTTCGGCATTAATCCAAAATTCTTGGATGATGACGGCAAGGAAGTCACAAAACCTAATACACAAGCCTTTTTTGCGTATGATCTACCATGGCCCGGTCTTATGAGAACCGTATGGGGGCAACATGATCGTTTCCTTCAACAATATTTCTCGAAATTTCCTGGATTTTATTTTACAGGCGATTATGCGCAGTTTGATGATGAAGGTTACACATTTATTATTGGAAGAAGTGATGATGTAATCAAGGTGAGCGGTCACCGATTAGGATCTGCGGAAGTGGAAGCTGCAATTAACTCCCATGATAAAGTCGCCGAAAGTGCGGTTTGTCCCTATCCTCATCCAATCAAAGGTTCTACAATTTTTGCATATGTTACATTGATGAACAATGTAGTCGCAACTGAAGACTTAAAGAAAGAAATTCAGCAACACGTCCGAAATGTTGCGGGTCCTGCAGTGTATCCGGAAATTATTTTATTCACAAATGCATTACCAAAAACCCGTTCGGGAAAAATAATGCGTCGGATTCTAAAAGCAATTGCGACTCAAGACGACATTGGAAACACCATGACTTTGGCAAATCCTGAAGTAGTAGAACATCTGATTGAAGATCGCAAGCAACTCGGTGAAATAAAGTTTTAAATTCATAAAAACTCTTTTTTTTTATTTACTTATCTTATATCTATAATACTTCAAAATAGATGGTATGTGGTTCGCCTAATAGGTTATCTTCTTATTGTTAGATCAGAGATTTGTAATATGTATCATCCAAGATTGCAAAGGTTCTCATTATGAATGAGATTAAAGAAGAGTTTATTGATTAATAGAAATAATGCTCCGATTCTGATTATTCTTGATTCTTTTCAAATCGAATTCGGTAAAATACTGACAACTACTCAGAGTGCAGTAGAATTAGATTCATATAAGGAAAAATTCCCTTCGAAGTCTGTTAAATTAAATATGAGAATTCATTGATTTTAAGTTCTATAAACAATTTTGATTATTAATAAATCCAGCATTCGGGAGACCTTTATGAGTATTATGAATGTTGCGGATGGTTTTGAACAAATTTTCGAATATTATCGTTTAGATCCCAATATACAAAAAATGATTGAAGATCATTCTCTTTTAATTGCAATCAAATTCACGGACACTAAAAGCTTGTATATGGTTTCTATCGACCACGAGCGGATCTTACTTGAAACTAATTCTTTATCTAAAAAACCTGATATACGCGTCAGAATAAAATCAGAGCAAGTTTTTTTGGATCTTATGAATGGTAAAATCCCAATTAGAGAACCTTTTGTAAAAGGGAAAATCATCATTGTTAAAGGATTTGGAAAAATTGTAAAATTATATCGCAAATATGTAGAGTAAATATACATTAAAGCATATTTTATTGTTGTTCTGGGAGTATTATTACGCATGAAATAATTGTGAGAATAATTGAAATTGTGCCAACCCATTCCCACGCAGCGAAATCCTTAAATGGAACATTATTACGAACAGGAAAAAGAAAAAGAAGCACCCAGAACAAAGCTAGTTGCCCTATGCTTAAATATAGTAGGAAAATGAATCTTGAATGTGGTTTTGTGGAATGAACATATACAATATGAAGAATCAGTAAAATAATAAATCCCAGGCTTAAAGAGCTATAAGAAATCCCAGCGAATATATCATGAATCGGCTGCATTTGATCGTGAAAAATTCCGATTGATCCAAATGTTATGGTTCCAACCAACCAAAATCCCAGAATAATCTTCCTTAATATTGGATCTATGGGTTTTATTCTATAATATATGTTTAAAAAGACAGGAAATAATCCCAGACTCGTAAATATAAATCCAATGTCAAAAAAGACACAACCTATACGATTTTTCGTCGGGTCTCCTAACTCTGATATCCAAATCTCATTAAAACTGAAAGGAAAGGGAAATAAAATGATCGAAATTCCCAAAAGAACAGAGAAAATGAGTAATAAAGTAAGTAAATAGAGGATGTATGTATTCTTTTGTGCTTTACCTTTCAAAATTAGCAAAAACACGGTCCACCTCTTCAAATCTGATCACTTTAAACAAGAACACCGTATAAAAAAGATTGTTGGTTTGACACTTTCTAAAATATTCATCCTGTTGGAAATTTATCTTTTACACTCGCAATTTATACTCAAATTTATAGGGAGATGGTGTAGTTTGTGCACGATTTTTAAAAATCCACATCTCTTTCGCAATCGTTTGCATTAGATCCTCGATCATTATCCCGTCTTTGGTGGAAATAAGAAAATGAATTTTCATTCCCAGTTCTTCTTTCAAACTAGTAATATTTTGTTCTACCATCGGATACATATTTTCGGTGACCAAATCAAACTTAGATCCAACCAGATAAATCGGGGTTCCAGGATCTGTATTGGATCGCCACATTTTCAGCCATCCAGGTAAATTCATAGCAGAAGTAAATCTGGTTACATCATACAATAGGATACCCCCATCAGCTCCGTGAATATATGCAGGAAGCATGAATCTAAATCTGTCTTCTCCCCCTAAATCCCATACAGTAAGATCTATAGAAATACTCTCTTCTAAGTTTAATTGGATATCAAGATGAATCAAACTGAAATCGATTCCAATGGTCATTTTTGTGATAGGATTAAAGTTTCCAGTTGCCAGCCGTTCCACTAGAGTGGTTTTTCCTACCCCTCCATCTCCTAAAATACAAAATTTTAACGCATATTTCTTATTTTTTTGCTGTGGCTGATTCAAAATAACTCATTCCCGACTGAACTACTGTAATTCAAATAATAATTAGCACAATGGCAAATCTATCGTTTATATATTCCTATGTGAATTGAAAAGTTTTTTGTTTGATCTCTTTTCTAATAAAATAAAACGAATTTATATGTCTACTACTTAAAAAAAATTTTTGGAAAAATTACAACAGAACCTAAGAAAATGAAAATAACGAAACAAGGAAATTCAGACTTATTTCCTAATCCGGTTGCACTAGTTTCTTCGAAATATAAAGATGAAGAATCTATAATCACGCTTGCGTGGGTAGGTACAGTATGTTCTAATCCACCTATGATCTCGATCTCAATTCGTCCTTCTCGATTTTCCTATGGATTAATCAAAAGATCCATGGAGTTCGTCCTAAATATTCCAACTAGTAAAATGATTCGAGAAATCGAATTATGTGGAACGAAATCGGGAAAAAATACCGATAAATGGAAACTTTGTGAATTTACAAGACAACCCAGCATAGATATCAAAATACCAGCGATATTAGAATGTCCCGTTAATCTTGAATGTAAAGTACATCAGATATATTCCTTGGGAACCCATGACATGTTTATAGCTGAAGTTTTGAAAATTCACCGAAATCCAGAGTGGAATAATAAATATGAAGAAATGGTAGTTTTTGCTCGTGGGTTTTACGGGAAAGTGCAACCCGTGGATTCAAAGTAAGGAAAAATTTAAGCAAGATACATTCTATTCACATACATATGAAAAAACGAACTTGTGCCGTAATAGGATGCTCAGGGATGGCGGGACAGCAATTCGTAGAAGCCCTTCAAAATCATCCATGGTTCGAACTCACGGGTTTATTTGGCTCCTCGCGTACTGGTAAATCTTATAAAGCAATTATGCGTTATACTGATATTAATTTCACAACAATTATCGAGGATATGCAAATAGAAAAGATGGATGCGTTCCAAGCTGAGGAATACGATATAGTATTTTCCGCAGTGCCTTCCGAGGTAGCTGCAGAAATAGAGGCTTCTATTGCTCAAAAAATACCAGTTGTTTCTACAGCTTCTCATTTCCGATATTTTGACGACGTTCCAATATTTCTCCCGATTGTAAATGCAAAACATTCCGATTTATTCAAGATTCAACAAGAAAACAGGAATTGGGACGGATTTGTCTGTCCTGGACCGAATTGTACAACTGTGGGCCTTTCAATTAGCTTATATCCTATTTTTCAGAAATTTGGTCTAACCTCTGTTCATTTAACATCTATGCAAGCTGTTAGTGGAGCTGGGTACGATGGGGTCACCTCTTACGAAATTTTGGGGAACATAATACCTCATATTCCCCAGGAAGAAGAGAAAGTCCGAAAAGAGCTGAAAAAAATACTCGCAACTTATGAAAACGGAAAATTAACGATTCCAGACATACCAATCGAAGCTAAATGCAATCGGGTACCCGTTTTAAATGGCCATACACAATGTGTATTTTTTCAAACCAAAACAGAAGCATCTTTAGAAGAAATTCAAAAACAACTAAAGGAATTTGTTAGTGAAACTCGAGAATACAAGTTGCCTAATTGTCCCGAGAATCCAATCAAATTATATACGAAAGAGGACAAATTCCGTCCACAACCCCGATTGGATTTAAAACAACCTAATAGTGGTATGATTACTTTTGTAGGCGGTTTAGAATCAACTGTTTTTCCAAATGGGTTCAAAATGACGGTTTTATCCCATAATACGGAAATCGGTGCAGGCCGTGGAGGCGTTTTAAGTGCAGAATATCTTACTAAAAAAGGGCTAATATAAATATCGTGAAAAAAATGGTAAACAGACTAAAACTATTAAAAAACACATTTACAGCTCTGATCTCTCCCATGGATCGAGATGGAGATTTAGATAAAAAGCAATATAGAACCTTTATTCGGTCTCAAATTGAAGCAGGATGTGGTTTAGTCCCCTGTGGAACCACGGGTGAATCTGCCACTATGTCGCATCAAGAGCATGAATCCGTGGTCCGGTGGTGTGTGGATGAAGCTAACCAATCCTCAAAAAAACCCTTTGTTCTTGCAGGTGCAGGTTCTAATTCTACTCGAGAAGCTACCAGCTTGTCAGTACATGTAGAATCTTTGGGTGTGGACGGTATTTTGAGTGTAACTCCCTATTATAATAAACCCACTCAGCAAGGTTTGTTCGAACACTATTCTGCTATTGCACGTTCAGTAGATGTTCCTATTGTCATTTATAATGTACCTGGTAGAACAGGTTGCAATATATTGCCTGAAACTGTAGCAAAACTGGCTATAAAATTTGATAATATTAAGGGATATAAAGCAGCCAGTGGCAATTTAGACCAAATCATCCAAGTAATTGAACAAACCCCGGATGATTTCATTGTGATGAGTGGAGATGATGGAAAAACCTATGATATCATGAAAATGGGAGGAAAAGGGGTAATTAGTGTGGCTTCAAATATTATTCCCAAACAAATGATTGAATTTACTAAGTTGATCGAAGATAATAAATGGGAACTTGCTTTGAGAATGAATGATAAACTTCAACCTTTGTTTAGCACTCTTTTTATAGAGTCCAATCCGGGACCAGTAAAATATGCAGCAGAATTACTAGGTATAATGGATAGAACCCTTCGATTACCTTTAGTACCGCCCACCGAGCAATCTCAAACCGCAATACGAAAAGTATTGATGGATCTCGAGCTGATAAAATGAACATGAGTATAATTAAAATCGGATTAATAGGTGCAGGAGGAAAAATGGGGAAAATAATTATTTCCCTAATCGAACAAAATCCTGAGTTAAATTTAACTGCTGCTTTTGAACATCCGAATTCTAGAGATTTGGGAATGCCGGTAAACTTACGTTCAAATTCTCCTTCTGAGTTAAATTACATTCCAATTACTCTGATCGAAGAAATTCTTTCTAGTACGAGTATAGATGTATGTATTGATTTTTCTCATCCAGATTGCACCAAAAAATGGGCTCCTTTTATTTTACAACACAAAATCCCTATTGTAATCGCTACCACTGGATTATCTGATCAATTTCATGAAGAGATGCAAAAAGTAGCGAAAGAACACCGTACATCTGCATTAATTTCAACTAATATGGCATTTGGAATGAATTTATTCATTAAAACTGCTAAACAGCTCGCATCATATATACCAAATTGGGATATAGAAATAATTGAGAAACACCATCATCATAAATTGGATTCACCAAGTGGAACTGCCTTAACTTTAGCAAACGAAATAAAGCAAATCATAGCTAAGGAATCGGATTCAGAAGAAATTTTTACCTTTGGAAGAGGTAAAGGTAAATTTCCTCGAAAGATTGGTAGTAGAGAAATCGGAATTCATGCCATACGAGCAGGAGATATAGTGGGGGAACATACAATTATTTTTGCAGGTTCGGGAGAACGGTTGGAGTTTACTCACCGAGCACATTCGAGAGTATGTTTTGGTGAAGGTGCACTAAACGCAGCAAAATTCCTGTTAGAACACAAACTTCAAGGAAAACTCTATCAAATTTCAGATGTTGTTGAGTACGCTGGGAGGAAGTAAATAAGAATGGAATATTTAAAGTGGTTGAAAAATAAGGATTTAGAATACAGGGATGGGGAATTATTCTTCGGAGAACACTGTGTATCCTCGCTGGGGGAAAAATTCGGTACTCCCACTTTTATCATAAACGAATCCACTATTCGAAAACGCTATGATGAACTTCACTCAATATTAAAAACGATAAATTCAAACATGCAGATCAATTTTGCCGTCAAGGCTAATAATAACTTGCATGTTTTACGGTTACTTGATTCCTTGGGGGGACATTTTGATGTAGTATCTTCAGGGGAAGCCTTCTTGTGTAAAGCTGCAGGTATTCAGCCTGGTAAGATTTTACAAACCAGCAATAATTGGACGGATGAAGAACTCGAATATGCTGTAAAAAACCATATCTCTATTAATTTAGATGCTCCTTCCCAAATTCACCGTTTAAATAACATTGTCAATAAATACGATGCAGAGAAACCAATTGTTTCATTTCGAGTTAATCCGATTTTTGGAGCGGGGCACCATTCACACACCATTACTGCGGGAGAACACGTAAAATTTGGTATATTAGAAGATAAAATAGTAGAAGTGTACAAACAGGCCTTAAATGCGGGATTCAAACGCTTAGGAATTCATATTCACATAGGTTCTGGGATCTTAAATGCTGCAGAATTCGAGAAAGCAATTCAAAAATATTACAATATCATCCAGAAAATCATTTCCGAACTCGATATTATTTTTGAGTTTATCGATTTTGGAGGAGGGTTAGGAATTCCCTATAAACCCGATCAAGATCCTATAAATGTTCAAGGATACGCAAATCTAATAAAAAAATACCATGAGGAATTTACAAGAAAATTGAATTTAGGAAATCCGAAATTTATATTCGAACCCGGAAGATTTTTGACAGCTGAATCTTGTATTATTGTATCAAAAATTAATACAATCAAAAAACGCAGTAATAAGATATTCATCGGATGTGATACGGGATTCAATACTTTAATTCGACCAGCATTTTACGGTTCTTATCACCATATTATTCCTACCCAAGATATTGAAAGCTATATGGATAAGAATGTGGATATTGTGGGTCAAATTTGTGAATCTGGTGATGTTCTCGGCAGGGATCGGCATTTTCCTCAAGTGAAAGAAGGGGACTACATTTGTATTATGGATACAGGTGCATATGGATATTCCATGTCATCAAATTACAATGCGCGACCAAGAGCGATGGAATTATGGATTCACAATAATCAACCTCCTAAAATCGTGAGAACGAGAGAAAATTTTACCAGTCTTCTAGAAAATCAAGTAATTTCTTTGCCTTCTGAAGTATTTACACAATCAATTCCCTTTATTAAAATGCATGGCACAGGAAATGATTACATCTACTTGGATTTTTTCAAATATACATACCCCGAGATCAATTATTTCGATTTGGCAAGAAAAATTAGTCATCGGAGATTTGGTGTAGGTGGAGATGGATTAGTGCTAATAATACCCAAATCAACAAATGTTGTTCGCATGAGAATGTTCAATACAGATGGTTCTGAATCTGAAATGTGTGGAAATGCAATTCGATGCATAGGTGGATACTGTTACGGACAAGGATATGTAAATACATCTGAGTTTTTTGTAGAAACAGAGGGGGGGATAAAAAAGATTATTGTATTAGGACCCAACAAAATTCGAGTGAATATGGGTTCTCCAATATTAGAAGGATTGAAAATTCCTACCTCTGTTGATAGAACTCCAGTAATTGATCATGAAATTTCTGTAAATGGATTCTCGGGTAAGTTTACTGCTGTATCCATGGGGAATCCTCATGCAGTGTATTTTTTAAACGATATTTCATCATTAAATTTGGAAAAAATAGGTTCTCTTCTTGAGCATCATCCCTTTTTCCCAGAACGCGTAAATTCAGAATTTGTTGAAATCCTCAATCGAAATGAAGTGAATTTCAGAGTTTGGGAAAGAGGATCAGGTGAAACTTGGGCGTGCGGAACAGGTGCTTCAGCAGCTTTAGTAGCGGGAGTGCTGAAGGGAGTTTTGGACAATAAAGTATTATTTCACTTAAAAGGAGGAGATCTTACGCTCGAAACTAATGAAGATTTAACTGAGGTCTGGAAAACGGGACCTTGGGAATTTATTGGTGAAGGAATGTACAGATATTCTCAGAATTTATCTTAAAATTAAAAGGAAATTGAAAACAGCCTAAAAAAATGACAGACGAATTACAAATAATGAAAATTGGAGGATCCTGCTTATCCTCTGCTCAATCGTTTAACCAAATTGTAAACATTATAAATGAAACCCCATCTTCCATGGTCTTAGTTTTTTCTGCGTTTAATGGAATTACAGATCAACTGATTGAGACTATAGATTTAGCTTGCGAGGGAGAATCCCGAGCACTCAGTGCAAAATTAAAACGAATAGAGACGTTCCACGAGGAACTAATTGATGGACTGTTCGAGGATTACCCCAAAGCCTTCAATGAAATGCGTTTGACACTTCAAGAAGTGATCGGTAAATTGATTTACTTACTTGAAGAATTAAAAGAATTTGGTTGGAGTCCCTATTTCAAGGACTCGATCATGTCTTTTGGGGAAAAATTAAGTACTGCAATCATTTCAAAATTTCTCACTCTTAATCAGATCGACCATGTGGTGTATCATGGAGAAGATCTAATCATTACTAATGACAAATTCGGGGATGCGATTGCGAATTTACCCTACACACAAAAACGTGTAGAGAGAGATTTACTCCCGAAACTTGCTAACAATCATTATAAAAAAGTTATATGCGTTGAAGGTTTCATAGGAAGAAGTATATCTGGCTTGACAACCACTTTAGGACGTGGTGGAACGGATTACACAGCAGCCGTGTTAGCTAGGACTCTTGCAGTAACGGGCAAATTCAAATCCATTTCCTTGATATTGTGGAAAGATGTAGCAGGCATCTATTCTGCGGATCCGAAATATGTGGAACACGCGAAATATTTAGATACTATCAGTTATGCTATGGCTAAGGAATTGAGTTTTTTTGGTGCGAAAATCTTGCATCCCAAATGTATTTCCATAATTGAATCTTTCAATATTCCGGTTTACATTAAGAAATTCCCAGCTGATGAAGATAGGGAATCATCAAAGCAAGAGGATATTGGCACTTTAATTACGGCAGAAGAATGCGAGAAAAATATATATTCAATCAGTATCATCCAAGAAGCTTATATTATATCAGTTACATCTGAGACTTTTGTCAACGCTCCTGGGATTTTAGGAGAAATTTTTTCGAAATTAGGGGAAGAGGAAATTAGCGTTAATGTTGTCACCCAATCCAGCTCTGAAATTAATACATCCTTCGTGATCTCAAAATCAGACGGTCCAGAAGCTATGAAAATTTTGAAATCTAATCCTAAATTCGAGGAATGGTTCAAGATCAAGATGGAATTAGTTGGTATCATAGCTATTATCGGGAAGGATATCGCTACCAGTAAGAATCAAACAAAGATCTATCATGCATTAAGTAAAGTGGGAATTAATCCAATAGCTGTAGCCCAAGCTAGCGATGCTTTAAACATATCCATTATTATATCCAAAAATGCCATTAAAACGGCAGCAAATGCCATTAATGAGGCATTTTTCAAATCTAAAAAAGGAGAACAATAAATGGTCCATATAAACGAAAACTTTCTCAAATTAAAATCTCGTTACTTATTTTCTAGGATCGGAGAAAAAACTAGCGAGTATCAGAACACACACCCAGATAAAAAAGTTATTCGGTTCGGTATAGGGGACACGACCCAACCATTACCATCTACAATACTTCACGCATTCCATCGTGGAGTAGATGAGATGGGAGATGCTGCAACATATAGAGGATATGGACCTGAACAAGGCTACCTATTTTTACGAGAATTAATTGCTAAATTCGACTTTCAAGAGCGAGGAGCAGACATTAAACCTGATGAGATATTCATCAGTGATGGATCAAAATGTGACACGGGCAATATATTGGATATTTTTGGTGAAAATATTGTAGGGATTACGGATCCCGCATATCCCGTATACGTTGATACCAACATTATGGCTGGAAATAGCGGACCTATACAATCTAATGGTCAATATGAAGGATTAGTGTATCTTTCCGCAAATGAAGCTAATAAATTTTGTCCAGAACCCCCTAATCATCAAGTTGATATAATTTACTTATGTTCTCCTAATAATCCTACAGGAGTTGCAATGAATAGGCAACAATTGACACAATGGGTAAATTACGCTCTTGATCATCATTCTGTGATTTTGTTTGATGCAGCCTACGAAAAATACATCCGAGATGACAATTTTCCTCATTCTATTTTCGAAATTCCCCATGCGAAAAAAGTCGCGATTGAGTTCCGAAGTTTTTCTAAAACTGCGGGATTTACAGGAGCTCGTTGTGCTTTTACCGTAGTTCCAAAAGACTTGATGGGAGAAGATAGTGTAGGAACTTCAGTTTCACTGCATGATTTGTGGAATCGAAGGCATTCTACGAAATTCAATGGAGTATCGTATCCGGTTCAATGCGCAGCAGCTGCGGCATACACTGAACAAGGGAACAAAGAGATCACTGAGCTACTTAATTATTACCGTTATAACGCTGAATTGATAAAAAAAACTTTACAGAAAATAGGATTCCATTATTGGGGTGGCGAAAATTCTCCCTATATTTGGGTAAAGACTCCTCAGAACCTCAGTTCATGGGAATTTTTTGATTTCATGCTGAACAATCTCCAAATTGTGATAACACCAGGTTCTGGATTTGGAATTGCAGGGGAAGAATATTTCCGAATTACGTGTTTTGGCAATCATGAGGATACACAAATTGCAACTGAACGCATGTTAAGATGGGATTGGAATGAACTTATCCCATAATCGCTGATGTGTTCAATATTAAATCTTACCCCTTAGTAAAGAAAAAAAAATCTTGTATCAGGTGGATTGATAGGAAATTTTTATTTTAGTTCATATTTTTCCTTAAAAGCATCCAAACAGATCGGTACGGTTTCTTCTAAAATATCTAAAATCGCTTTTGCATACTGCCGGATCTCCCATTGGGCTTCGGGTGTTATTCTCAATTTCACAAAATGCAGTAAATTTCGCAGATTTACGGTTGCATAAAACTCTGTGTACATGTTTTGGGGAAGCACCATCCGTGCATGTTCTCTGGCGATCCCCATTTCTAAAAGTACATCATATGCATTTAAAGCTAATTCACTCTGCTTTATGACCGTATTTCGTGCAATGTCGTTATTTATTTCCTCCGAAAAGACTGAACCTTGCTTATTTGTAAGATCCTGTTTTCGAAATCTATCGGGTATATAAAATTGAATATTTTTACTTGTATACCTCCGACTAATCTCATTATATGACCATGTGCGGTGCCGAAACCATTGAGACCTCACGAATAGAGGACATACAACATGAAATTTGAAAACAATATGTTCAAAAGGACTCATATGATCATGTAACATCAGATAACGAATCAATCGTGTATCTTCTTCATCATTTTTTCTTCCTTGACCGAATGACACACGTGCTGACTGAACTACACTCCAGTCATCCCCGATATATTCGATTAACCGTATAAAACTTTTTCCGTCCTCGAGAACATCGATCGGTTTGCTATAGAATTTGTTAAGGTCATCCATTACTTTTTGTAACATGCATCCTTTGTTTTCATTCTTTTGGTTATTTTTTAATGAATTTTTTTTCTATGGTTTACCCCTCAAACTACGCTAATAACTTACTCCATGGTTCTATCGAACAATTTCGTAGGTTTTCGCGTAGGTGTTCCTTATACGCCTAAGGAGTTCTGTTTTTGACGTTCAACCGAGTTTTACGATAGTATTACGTTAAAACGTTTACTTACCTATCCAAAGATAGGTGATGGGTTAGAATAGGTGTGCAGATAAATCAAAAGTATTGATGCAAGTGTTAACTGGAGTTCACCAATGCATGTAAATGAAGTTTCATTGGGAAATCAAAGGATTTCTGAGTTATATATTGGTCAAAATAATGTAATTCATGTTGTATGGCTTGATGCACGTGTGGGAGGAAAATATGATTACTACTATAGCTATTCCACCGAGGGTGGATTAATATTTTCAGAAAATGAACGAATCCCCGATAAAGGATTCGATGATACTTTTACACGACCCGGAGATTATTTCTATAGGAGATAAGGGATATATGTGTAGTTTAGACAGATAACAGAAATGGAGAGAAACATGACATACATTTCGCGCGCCAAGGACTGTGTATCTTCCCTATATGGGCAACTGCTATAATCTCCTCAATTGGTGTTATTACAATCGCGTCAGTGGTTTTTATGTTGGTGCGTATACGAAAAATTTATTTTTATTTTATCTTCTATAAATCATTCAATTTTTAGTAATGATAATATTCTATTTCTTATGAAGAAAGTTCCGTTTGGAAGAATAGATGTGATGCTACGAGAATATGATCTTAAGCGAGATCCAGAAAAATTAGTTGCTCATCTTTTCAATACAATGGACTCGTGGGAGGAGAATATCCAATCAGTTTTCGAAGGAGATAAATGGTTCCAAGAACCGAACCAATTTCGAAGAAGATTAGTTGCTGAAATTGAAGGAGAGTTATTTGCTACGGTTACTGTTGAACGAGGATTAAGTCCATATGGATCCCATCGATTTCGTTTGTATTCCGTAGTTACAGCTCCTCAGTACCAAGGAAGTGGGTTAAGTCAGATACTCCTCGAGTATGTACGTGAATGGATTAAAACCCAAGGAGGTACTCTTATCTTAGTAGAAACTTGGGAAAGCAACATTCCAGCAAGAAAATTTTACGAAAAATTAGGTTTTAAAGAATACGGAAGATTGCCAAAGGGATTATATAAAAGAAATAAAAATGGATATGAGAGTGAAATTTTATTATATCTGGAAATTGAGTGATTTCACATATTTTTAATCTGCATAGTAGTAGATAAATCATATTCGTGATCATTTGCCCAAATTAAAAGGGACTTTCGTATGTCTGTTTCAGCTTTATAACCCTTATCTACTCTAGCTTTGAAGAACAACGTATATTCAACTGCATAATCTAAGAAATTGGTTATTTTAACGCTTGGATTCAGGTTTAGCTCCTCTTCGGGACTTTCAAAGGTTATTTTCGAGATGCTATCTAATATTTTCGAACTACTTCCAGAAGTTTGATCATATTGTTTCGATGGTTTTTCTATATCTGGATTTTCAAGTACTAATTTAGTAACTTCTTCAATTATCTTATTGGGATCGATTTTATAATCCAATCCAAAGACAATTGAACGCGTTGTAATATGAGTTTTTTGACCAAGATTGACAACGCCAGAATTTAGAAATTCTTGATTTGGAACAGAAATCTCCGTGTTATCTAGAAATCGTAATTTAGTGAACACAAATCGAATCATCACAACATTTGCGAGTTTATCTTTGTATCTAATCCTATCTCCAACCTTGAAAGGTTTGCTTATCATTATGATTAAGCCTGCAATGGCATTTCCAATGGTATTCATGGAGGCGAAACCGATGATAGTTGCGCCAGAAAATGCAAATATTCCCGTAACTACCCCCGATGCTTCGGAAAAAAAGAATGTAAATAAAAGAATGATATAAATCACTAAAAATACAAAGCGGATAATCTTCTGGATGCTTATTCTTGCGGTCTTATCCAATTTGCCCCGTTGTTCCGCTTTTTTCAATTGTGGAATGATCACAAACCGCTTAGCAAAAAAATATAGTAATAGCAGGAAGAGTGATACACTGATTTTAATCAGATTATTATAGGAACCATCATCCACCAACCATTCCCATATTTTCGATAAAAATGTGGGTACTTGTAGTAACATACATAAGTGTAATTTTGGTCCTTATTAAATCCTTATTTGAAAGAATTATAAGCTAATATGAAAGACTTATTCCCCATACTACCCATTTATTTTAGATTTTTGCTTAAAGCTTCAGAAAAGAAAATTATAAGAATTAATATTTAAACCTCACATTACTTATTGTGTACTTCAAATGAAATTATGGTTGGATTTACTTGCTTGGGCGATCTACGTCTATTATTTATTCCGATAACTTTTCTGGATTGATAGATAGTAAATTCGTTAATGCTGATATTTTTGGATTTCTTGCCTTAATATGATTGACATAATCGATTATTTCTGAAAAATCCCCTCGTTTTTGATCGATTTAATTATGATTTTTTTAATTAAACCATAGGACTTATTCGGAAAATCAGGATAATTCCCAAGTAGTTCATTTACATCGAGTTTCTCCTCATCAAAAAGATTATATGCTTTTTCTCGGGGCGTCCTGGAACATCTACTTCATCTCGCTTGAATTTAACAATGTTTCTTTCTCGATTTAAATAAATATCAATTCCGAAATACTGGCTTACATAATCTTTTGGGAAATTATCTATCTCAATAATAGAAGTACTAAGTCCCCAAACAAGCGGAAATTGACATTTAGATATAAATAGTTATTTAAGATTGATTTTGGTTTTAGATTATATAATATGAATTTCAAGGTGAAAAACTTTGACACGAACTGATGAAGAATTAACCATGGGTGTTACTGGAGATAAGGGAGAGGTCGTTTTTAAGGTACTGGTGATAGGAGATGGCTCTGTTGGTAAAACAACTTTATTGAGAAAATATGTACACCATCAATTTGAAACTGAATACATCCCAACGGTTGGTGTGAATATACTTAAAGAACAAATTGAAATCAATAATAAGACTGTTAACCTAATGTTTTGGGACATCGCAGGGCAGCCTCAATTTCATTTATTGCACAAAGTGTATTATAATGGAGCAAACGGGGTGATTTTAATGTTTGATCTGACGAATAGTCCGTCATTTTCAAATGTAAATAATTGGTATAACGAACTAGTTAAATATAAGTTGGAGAATACTCCTATCGTTTTAGTGGGTAATAAATCCGATTTAAAACATGAGCGGAAGATAATCGAACCTATGGCACATAGTAAAATGGAACAACTTGGAATCTCTGCATATTATGAAACATCTGCACTCGACGGTAGCAATGTGAAAGCAGTTTTCAATAAAATCATACAGTTAATGATGGAACGTAAAAAACATTTTTAAAAAAAATAAATCAGATTTCGATTTCAGAAAACTGCAATTCCAGCAGTTTCTTGTATTGACCGTCTAGTGCCATTAATTCATCATGTGTTCCTTGCTCTACAATGCCTTTTTCTTCTTGTCCGATTACAACAATGTCATCCGCGTTCTTAATTGTGGAAAGCCTGTGTGCGATAATTATTGTCGTTCTTCCTTGACGGGCTTTATCTAAAGCATCCTGTATCAGAGTCTCTGTATATGGATCTACTGAACTTGTTGCTTCATCAAGAATTAAAACTCGGGGGTCTGTTATCAAAGCCCGTGCAAAAGCAATGAGCTGTCGCTGTCCGGTAGAGATATTAACTCCCCCTTCTTTGATTGAGGTTTGATATTTATCGGGAAGTTTTTCTACGAAATTATGTAACCCAAGGAATTTCGAAATTTCTACCATCCTTAGTCGATCATCTTCAACTGGATTTTCAATTGCATAAAGCAAATTATTTTCGATGGTGTCACTGAATACGAAAATGTCTTGGGGAACCATGGAAATATATTCACGGAGGGTTTCCTTTTTTATTTTACGAATATCAATTCCATCCAGAGTAATCTTGCCGTCATCTACATCATAAAATCGCGCAATTAATTTGATGATGGTTGTCTTGCCTGCACCCGTATGACCCACTATTGCAATAGTTTTTCCTGCGGGTATTGAGAGATTTAAATTCTTTAGAACGTATCCTTTTGATTGTTCATGTTGAATTAATCGAATTTGTTCTTTGATGATTTGTTGCACATGAATAGGCAGTTCTGCAATTTTTGCAGGGGGAACGTTCATTTGAGCAAGAAACCGTGCAATTTGCGAGGAATCCACTTTTTGACTTCCTTGTCCACGTCCGCTTATCATATTACCTCCTTCACCAGATTGTTGTCTTCCCCCCATCGAAGATACATTCATTTGTTGCTTTATGGCTTTTTCTAGCATATTAGTCATATTTTGGAACATCTGTTCCTTTTGAGGAGTCCACTCTTGAGGGAGGAGGTCTTCATCATTGCCTGGTATCTCGACTCCACCAAAATCATTTTTGCACTCGGGGTGATTTTCAGCATACTGTGTTCCGGGAACTGCATAACCGTAAGAACCCAAAATAGTATCAATCTTTTCGGGTATTGTCTTGAGATCTGTACCCATCAACTGCATGAATAAAGTTCGTCTAATCTGGGATGGAATTGTTGGCAATTGCTCCAATAAGTAGGAAGAGTATGGTTCTGGGAATTGTTTTACACGTTCTAATGCCATTTGGATCATGGGATTTTTAGCTGGCAAGAGTTCTGAATCTTTTTCTGAATCATCTCTTTTTTCATAGTTCTCTTCTGATCCATTCAAGCTGTATGCAAAGGATACATTTTGGAATTGGATTGTTCCGTTTACTTGATTTAAAGATAAGGGATTTTTCGGTTCCTTGATTTCTACTCTTGTTTCAAGCAACGATAATATCCTATCTGCACTTGCAAATGCTGATTCGATGATGTTTTGAATCTGCAATAACATCATGAATGGTCGGAAAAATTGAGACAACATGGAAATAAACGCAGTTAACGTACCAACGGATGCGGCTATCCCTAAAAGACTAATGTCTTTTACATAGAGAATACCTCCGGAAACCAGTATTCCAATTGTAAGTATTGTTGTAATGAATTGGATTGCAGGGATGAAGGTACCCATTAATCTTCGAATTTGGTACATCGCCTCGTAGTTCTGCTTATTTGCTTCGTTAAATTCATTTATTGCTTTCTCTTCTTGACCAAAAGCTTTTACAGTTTTTCCTCCCTCAATATTTTGTTGAATCGAGGATGTTACTCCGCTAATGGTTTTTCTAGCTTTCTTGAAAGCTCTTATTGCAAATTTCCTAAATAACCACATTAGAAATATGAAAACTGGGATAATTGTAAGACTGAAGAGCGTCAAGATTGGATTTAACAGAAACATTATGACTAGTGTGAGAATAATACTGATAATACTCGTGATGATTTCTACGAATTGACCACCCACAAGCATATTTAGTTGATCAATATCATTAGTTAAGATAGAAATTATGTCACCAGAGGGTCTACTATCAAAAAATGATAAACTCATACCTTGCAGCTGGGAAAATTGGTCATTTCGTATGGACAAAACTACTTTTTGAGATAGTACCCCCATACCCATTAAACTGAGATAATTAGAAACTCCTACAATGATTACCATTATTCCATATAATAGTGAGCGTGATTGTAGGAATTGCAATCGATCTGGTACTGCTGTATTCAATATACGATCAATTATGCGTGCGGATAAGAGGGGGATAAATCCATTTATTACGGTCCCAACAATTAATAAAAAAAACAAAATGACGAATTTACCGCGATAGGGAGTTAAATATGAAAAAATCCACTTCCATAAGGTTTTTCGAGAATGATCTAATTTACTTTTTCCTTCCATAAAGATCGGAGGCCCTCTACGAAATCCCGGTTGTCTTGGTTTATTTTCTAATTCTTGTTGTCTTTCTTGTTTAGTCTTATCTTTCTGTACATCTGCTTGACTCATTGAAATTTCCCTCCAGGAATAACGGGTGAAGAATATTCGAACCCACCTTTTTGCTTCCTATACAAGGTTTCATAGATTTGCTTGTAAAGCACATTATCTTTCATTAATTCTTCATGTTCTCCCATTCCAACGATTCTTCCCTTATCCAAAACGATAATAATATCCACATTGCGAATCGTAGAGACGCGTTGGGTTATGATGAAAGTTGTTGTATTTTGCATTACCTGTTCGAGGGCTGATTGAATTTTATATTCTGTTTCAACATCGACCGAAGACGTAGAATCATCAAAAATAAGAATACCAGGTCGAACTAGAATAGCTCTGGCAATGGATAATCTTTGTTTCTGGCCTCCACTGAGTCTCGTACCTCTTTCCCCTACTAAACTATCGTATCCATCTGATAAAGATTCAATAAATGCATCCAAATTGGCAATTTTTGCAACTCTCTTAATTTCTTCAAGAGTAGCGTCATCTTTACCAAATGATATATTTTCTGCAATGGAACGGTTAAACATGAACGTTTCTTGACTTACAATTCCGATATTTTTTCTTAAATCTTGAATTTTATAATCTCTAACATCAACCCCGTCAATTTTCACAGCCCCTTGATGAACATCATAAAATCGCGGTAAGAGATTAATGATACTAGATTTCCCAGAGCCAGTGGTCCCAATTATTGCAATCTTTGCTCCCGGTGGCACTTTGAAAGAAATATTATGTAAAATCGGGTTACTCTGGAGATACCCGAATGTAACATGTTCGAATTCTACTTTTCCTTTGAAACCTTTGGTGGGTACGGGAACCGCATCTTTTTTTTCTTGTACATCTGGTTGAGAATCAAATACCTCTTGAATTCGTACCAATGAGGAATCTGCTTGTACAAAGGCCAACATAATGTTAGAAAATATGGTAATTGACCAAGTGGAGTACCCAATGTACGATATTACCGTAGATATAATAGAAAAGGGTATCTCACCACTGAGATATAACCGACCACCAGACATTAGTGCTAATACAAACATCAAACCAACAATTACAACGTTTAAAGGTAAAAAAACACTGGACCATTTAGCCGATTTCACACTTGCATTATAAAAAGCAGTATTTTTTCCGTCAAATTTTCTCTTTGCTTTCTTCTGGTTGGAAAAAATACGTACTACTTGAGCACCTAATATATTCTCCTGCATTTGTGAGGTCAAATCTCCAAATGTGACTCGAGTTTCTAGAAAAATAGGCTTCAATTTGTAAGTAATGAGTAGAGAAGCAATAAGAGATATTGGAATGCCAGCGAATATCCATGCCAGACGTATTTCTAAGAGTATAGTCGATGTTACAACGCCCACCATCTGAAATAACGCTTGGATTCCAGTAGCAAGTCCAAATCCAAAAATTTGAGTAGTTTGTTCCACATCGCTGGTTGCTCTTGAAATTAATTGCCCCGTTTCTTGTCTGTCAAAGTAGGCAAACGATTGTTTGTAAATTGCAGTTTGTAAATCACTACGAAGCTCATATTGTGCTCGAGAAGAGACTTCTGCACTTTTTATTCTACCCCATCGACCGAATAAGAATCCAAAAAAACCAAATAACACTGAAATACCAAAATAAGTCCATAAATGACTGATTTCTGGTTTTGGGACACTAGGATCGAGTGCACCAACTAATCTCCCAATAAAAATTGGAGGAAATAGTGATGTTGCTACTGAAATAGCCTGGAAGAGAAAAGATAACCAGAAATTTCGCTTACTCCTCATCCAATACTTGATAATCATGCGCAAGGAATTCATTTTCTTAGCTCTCCGTCTGATGTGTTTCGAGAAGAGGTGTAGAAACTCCTACTCTATCTTCAAATTGACTATAATGTAATTCCGCGTAGAAACCGTTTTTGGCGATTAGCTCACTATGTGTACCTTGTTCCACAATATCCCCCTCGTTCATAACAAGTATTAGATCAGCATCTCGAATTGTCGAAAGTCGGTGGGCAATCACAAAACTTGTACGATTTTTCATTAAATCGTCCATTGCTCTTTGAATTAGGATTTCGGTTCGAGTGTCTACTGAGCTCGTAGCTTCATCCAGTATCAAAATCGAAGGATTGGCTAGTACTGCCCGCGCGATAGTTAAGAGTTGCATCTGTCCTTGGGAAATATTCGTTACTTCTTCATTAAGAACCATGTTGTAGCCATCGGGCAGTGTTCGAATAAAATGATCAGCGTTTGCAGTTTTAGCAGCTTCAATTACTTCTTCATCCGTTGCATCCGGTCGACCGTAACGGATGTTTTCTATAATAGACCCGTTGAATAACCATGTGTCTTGAAGGACCATCCCAAAGCAGCTTCTCAAGCTTTCTCGGGAATATTCACGAATATCATGTCCATCTACAATAATCGCTCCATTTTTCACATCATAAAACCGCATGAGTAGTTTTACCATGGTTGTCTTGCCAGCTCCAGTAGGTCCAACAATTGCAATTTTTTTACCCGGGTGGGCAACAGCAGAGAAATTTTTTATAATAATCTTGTTGGGGTTATATCCGAATTCTACATTTTGGAATTCTACTAACCCTTCAATACACATATTTACAAATGGAGTTTTACTATCGGCAATTTCTTCCTCCTCTTCCAAAAATTCAAACACTCTCTCAGCAGCAGCTGCAGTTTGTTGGAATGTATTAGATATATTAGCGATTTGGGTTAATGGACGTGTAAACGTTCGAACATATTGAATAAAAGCTTGAATGTTTCCTAATGTAATCGTACCATTAGCGGTTAAGATACCTCCTAATACTGCAACTACGACATAACCTAAATTACCAATAAATGTCATGATGGGCATCATAAGACCAGCATAAAATTGAGATTTCCATGCGGATTCATAGAGTTCAGTATTGTGCTTATCAAATTTCTTCAAACTCTTTTCTTCCCCATTAAAAGCTTTCATCACCAGATGCCCTCCATACATTTCCTCAACATGCCCATTAATATGTCCTAAGGAATCTTGTTGTTGTTTGAAATATTTCTGTGAACGTTTAATTATGACTCCAAGAAACAAGAGAGATAAGGGGATTATCACTAAAGATACCACTGTGAGTAACCAACTGATCGAGAACATCATCACTAATACACCGACAAGAGTAACCAGTGATGTTATGAGTTGAGTTAAGTTTTGACTTAAATTTTGATTTACTGTATCCACATCATTTGTAAATCTGGAAAGGACTTCTCCTTGTGTAGTGTTGTCAAAATATTTTAATGGCATCCTGTTTACTTTATCTGAAAGTTCCTTTCTCATTCGATATGCGATATCAGTACTAACATTCGCCATTATCCAACCCATAACATAACTGAATAGAGCAGAAACAAGATAAAGACCTAACACAATCAATAATATTTTTCCAATCTCCCAAAAATCAATTGAACCTGTTCCGGAAATTTGTGCGATCAGTCCCTCAAATAGAGTTGTGGTAGCCCTTCCAAGAATTTTTGGTCCGACAATTGCTGCAACTGTTGATAACACTGCAAAAAAAAGAACTATTAGGAGAGACCATTGATACTTTCGCATATACTGGAACAATTTTTTCATTGCAGTGCTGAAATTCTTTGCTTTTTCCGTTCCCATTGCCATTGGTCCATGACCACCTGGGCCAGAGGGTCCACGACGTTGTTTTGATGGTCCCATCATGACAATGCATCCTCCTTAAGTTGCGAAAAAGCTATTTCTCTGTAAGTTTCGCATGTTTTCAATAATTCGTTGTGTGTTCCTTTTCCTACAATTTTACCTTCCTCTAATACTATAATTTGTTCAGCATACATGACCGTGGAAACTCGCTGTGTAACGATTAACACAGTGCAATCTCCTATATATTTCTTTAGCGCACGTCTTAAGGCTGCATCCGTCTTAAAATCGAGAGCAGAGAAACTATCATCAAAAATTAGAATAGGTGACTGTCTTATCAATGCCCGAGCAATCGATAAGCGTTGTTTTTGCCCCCCACTGACGTTCGATCCTCCTTGAGAAATTGCTCTTGAAAATCCTTCAGAACTGGATTCAATGAATTGCTTTGCTTGAGCGATTTCAATAACTGATTGAATTAATTCCTGATCTGCATTTTCATTTGCATACCTCATATTACTCTCAATCGTGCCAGAAAAAAGAGTATTTTTTTGAGGAACATACCCTATTTGTTTCCGAAGATCATCTTGAGTTATGTCCCGTATATCTATTCCATCTATTAAAATTTCACCTGAGCTTATATCATAAAACCGGGGAATCAAATTAACGAGTGTAGATTTCCCTGAACCAGTTGCTCCAATCAAAGCAGTGGTTTCTCCAGGTTTTGCAGTGAAACTGATACTATGCAAAGCATCTTCCTCGCCTTTCGGGTATCGAAATGATACATTGCGAAATTCAATCAATCCTTGCGGTGGCTTAGAAAATGTTTTAGGTTTTATGGGATCATTGATGATAGGTTCAGTATTTAATACCTCTCGGATTCGTGTTGCAGAAACGGATGCACGAGGTAGGATTATAAACATCACTGAAATCATAAGAAAAGACATCACAATCTGCATTGCATAAGTGAGAAAAGCCATAAGATCTCCCACTTGCATAGTTGCATCGGCAATTTCATGTCCTCCGACCCAAATAATTCCAATAGTAAGTCCATTCATTATGAGCATCATCATTGGCATGAGAATAACTATAATGCGATTGGTAAATAGAGTAACTTTTGTGAGATCCAAATTTGCCTTATCAAACCGTTTTTCTTCAAACTTTTGTCTGTTGAATGCTCGTATAACCATTATACCAGATAAATGTTCCCGAGCCACCAAATTCAAGCGATCGATTAAAATTTGCATACTTTTGAATTTAGGATAACCCACTGCAAAAGTGATCATTACCAAACCTATTAATATAAGGACTGCTAATGCAATTATCCACCACATGGATTGCGCTTTGCCTAATGCTCTGATTATTCCTCCAATACCCATAAGAGGAGCAAATGCAACTAAACGGATTAGGAAAAAAATGACCATTTGGAGTTGAGTAACATCATTAGTTGAGCGAGTAATTAAGGAAGCTGTAGAATATTTATCAAATTCTGTGCTTGAGAATCCTTCTACTTTTTCAAAGACGTCATACCGAACGTCTCGGGCCATTCGGGCGGCTACTTGAGAGGCAAAATACCCCACAAATATTGTACATACTACAGACAGTAAAGTAAATAGTAACATGAATGCCCCCACTCGGAGGATGTAATTGCGCTGTAATTTGTCCATATCCATGCCCACAGAAATATATTCTGCACGAATAGCTGTAACTGTTATCTGATCGATCCAGCTTTCACCTAACGCTGAAAAACTATCATAGATACCTTCCGCAATCATAGAACGAACTGATAAAGGTAAAGTGGTTATATTATCCCAACTTGTTATATTAAATCCAATATCAAAACCCCTCTCGATGGCCATTTCTGGATTTAAGATAATCTGATTAATCGCAAAACTAGCCAGAATTGCTTTGGTCATATTTTGATAAAGGTCAGTTTTATCTTTTCTCCTTAAATTATTAAGAACATAAACTGATTGATTTTCTAATAATGGATAATCATTAACATATTCGTCATAGTTCTCAGAACTATTATCTAATAGAGTGTAATATCCAAAAACCATTGATTCCGTTTCATTGTCCCAAAAAAGCGAGGTATAAAACATTTGTTCTTGACTATAGGCTATTGGAGCTGAACTTTCAACCCCTCCATGCTGAATTCCTGTATCCACAATATTCGACATGTAATCAGGTAATAATAAATCTAAATTCACTTGTGCAAAGAGCAATGCAATGGCGAACAAAATCATACCGACATAGGGTTTTGCATATTTTACTATTCGAACCATTTTTATGTATCCTTTTGTAGTTTTTCTTTCGCTTCCGTAATTTTCTTTAACATTTCTTGGTGAAATTCTTCCATTTCTTCTAGTTTTTCTCTTTTTTGGTCAACTGATTCATTACATGAAAGTATTTTATTAATAGGTCTAAATCTGCTGAAATCTTCTTGATGGAGATCTACCTCGTCTAAATATTGCTCTAAATGTTCCTGAACTGTTTCAAACATGGATAGAATTGTTTGTTTGAGAACTGCATGTCGTTGTTTCCCGAATTCATTCAGAAAATAGAAATGCTTCGGTCTCCCGGGTATTTCTACATCTTCTTCTTTCATATTAAGGTATCCCATTTCGTGCATTTTTTTTATTGCTCGATAAATTCGGGTATGGGGAATATGGGGATCTATCTCTGTTAAATCGCCGTATGTGAAACCATTGGGATTATCATTATTGGCAATTGTATTTAACAATAGCAATTCCTTGAAATTTTCCATAAATTTTTGCATGAAATCATGAATGTAACTCAATCGGTTTGTTGTCAAACTATATCACAGATTTTTTTTCAAGATGAAAAAAAATATTGGTTCTTGAATTTAAAGATTTAGACTTACCTTTCTTTTTGTTTTTAAAATACAACCTAAGATCGTAATTAGTAAAGTCATCATACAGATTTTCTGTATAAGATATAACTGTGCAACTCATCGTTGACACAAATGCTTATGATAGAACCAATGCAATGTACACATATTATCTGAGGATCTACCATACAATCGGTCAAAACAAGTAAAGATCTCTAGTTTTTCCTTTTTTTGTGTGTATCAGAATGATGAAAACCAGTAATTCAGTATGAACTCTAAGTAAAATTCAGCGATATTATTAAATAGAAGATTAATCAATTATCTGTCTAGATAAAAACTATGTCGATTAAACAATATAGTGAAAAAGTCCCAAAGTCAAAATGGCTCGCTCATAACTATAAATATTACACACGAATGGCGGAAACGGAAAAAGATTTTAATCGAGTTTTCCGAATCCGATACTCAGTATTTCATGATGAACTAAACGAGGCACCATATAATGAAGAGGGTCTTGATTATGATGCCTTTGATATTAACAAATGTGCGGATTATGTCTTGTTGTGTGTAAAAGAAACTGAAGAAATAGTGGGTTTATACCGAACTATACCACATAGCAAAGCTATTCCCGAATTAGGCTATTATTACTCCGCAATTGAGTTTAACTTGGATGCAGTTATAAATGATCCTAAGTACAGCAATTCCGTATCCGATCTAGGGCGTTTAGTTATACTGAAAGAACATCGTGGTGGAACTCAGCTCCTTCTCCTTTGGATGGGTTTGTTACAGTTTTGTATTAACAATAAAGTTCGTTATCTCCTCGGATGTGGTTCCCTTGCTGCAGATATCACTAAAAAAGATGTCGAAGATTTATTGTGTATATTAGAGAGTAAAGGAATGATTAAACACAAGCCCAATGTCTTTCCTCGACCCCCATCCGAACAAAGAATTCTGTGTAAAAAATATATGGATAAAGACCCCAATCCTGAGTTATTAGAGAAAAGAGATGATTTAATCGATTTTAATATCCCGGAAAAGCCCTCGAAAAACATAGAACTACCCTTTCTAATCCGTAGATATCAACAAGTTGGGGCTGTACTTATCGGCTATCCAAGTTTTGATGGATACGACTTCGGAACTTACGATCTCTTTGTTATGATTGATCGAAAAACCTTGAAAACTTGGATTGCAATATTCGGTATCAAAGCAAAATTATTAGCCGATAGGCTTCATAAAGGTAAGAAGAAAAAGAAAAAAATCGTATTGTATCCGCGTAAAAATAAAAAAAGTTAGGATGCATCACGGGTTCACTCAGAAATTACATCCACAATCTAAAATTTCTGGGTGTCTAGATACTGGAGAAGGTCATCTTTTCCTTTTTTATGTTCCAAAACTCCTAATGTTTGGTGATTACTTTGGATCTACTCCTCATCTAATTAACACTTGATAATTTTTGTTAACGAAATACATGAGAGTAAATAATTTGATAAATGGTGATTATCCCTTCTAGTTGAGATTAGAATTAAGATTTTTTTGGTAGTGGAATCTTCTCATATTTTTTATAGGAACGAAATTCGTCATAGAAAAATACACTTGCAGAGTCTTCATAGGAATAACAGATTGGATTGATAAAAATCGTTCATGCAATTAGTTTATTTCTTTTTTTAGTGCTGATATATGATTCCTCTGAAAGGAAAATATCCCAAAAATCAAAAACATTATTCTTTGAGATTTAGTTAAATCTTTGAATTTGATCAAATTCATTTACATTGGCTAAGAATTTCAAAAAATCACCGATAAAAGTTTTGCAGTAAAGAAAACAGTTTATTGTAGATCGAAGTTGTTCTTCGGGACTATGCCATTGGTAAACCCTAAAATTACATATGTATGCTGAGTTAGTATGTAGTATTTAGCTTTCCGATCACTACTCACTGTTTCTTCATGAGAAACATTGACTAGAGTATTATTGATTAAGATTTTCGTATGCCTTTGAAGAGTGGTCCTTGAACATCTCACTCTTCAGGTCAATACCATAAAACTTTATCTATAGAAACAATCAATAGTGATGTAATTCATAAATTCATATCATTTGATAAGGATTTTTGCTTATTGAATAGAATTGTTTTATCAGTGGTCAGTTAGATCATATTTAAAATTCCACATCTCACACACTACCTCGCTGCAATTATATTTAACTGAAAGATATTGCTTTTTCTCGTTTTACAGCTAAATTATCCCATTTTCCACAGCGACTCCCCCAACGAGCGATTAATTGCCCATTCTGCTTAATTTCGACTACTTCACAATGATTAGGACAATCTTTACATTCAAAACCTTTAGATTCAAAGATCAATTCAGGTATATCCCATCCGTAAAAGTTCGATGGATGTGGATTCTCTTCCATTGTTTCTTGAGCTAAAATCGCTATCCCGATTGCTCCCATAACATCATAATTTTTGGGAACGTATATATCAAGATTTAAGGTCCGTTGGAATGCTTCTCGGATTCCCTTATTTGCTGCCACGCCCCCTTGGAACATTATTGGGGCGCGTATGTCCTTACCTTTTCCGACATTATTTAAATAATTACGGACCAATGCTTCGCACAACCCACGAATGATGTCTGGTATTGCGTGCCCCAGTTGGGTTTTATGAATCATGTCACTTTCTGCAAATACTGTGCACCGACCTGCTATTGAGACAGGTTCACTTGATTGAAGAGCTAGGTCTCCAAATTTTTCTATCGGAATTTTCAATCGGCGAGCTTGTTGATCTAAGAAGGAACCTGTACCTGCAGCACATACTGTATTCATAGCAAAATCAATGGCAACCCCTTCACGGATGATAATAATCTTGGAATCTTGCCCACCTATTTCTATTACGGTTTGAATGTCAGATCTAACATGTAATGCAGCGAGAGAATGGGCTGTAATTTCGTTTCTTACAACATCTGCACCAACAATTACTCCCGTCAATTGTCGTGCAGATCCCGTTGCTCCTGCACCGCTTATTTCGATAATCTCTGGAAATTTTTTCTTAAGTTTATCCTTCATAATTTGAATTCCCTTTTGAACAGATGCAATGGGCTTACCTTCTGTTCGGATATATACTGTTTCAATAATATTTCTGTTATTATCAATTACTGCAAGATTGGTTGAAATCGATCCGACATCAACCCCGATGTAATATTTTTTCATTATTAGGGTATAACCTCCATAATTTGTACTTGTTGGGTCTTATCTTCTTTTTTTCGTTTTAATAAATCCACAAATGCCTCTAGACGAGTTTGAAAACCCGCTTCACCAGTATGTTCGTCTACAACGAGTGATAGGAACGGCATATCATATTTCCTACTAATCTCAGGTGCAATTGCTCGAGTAATTATCTCTGGCATGCAAGTGAATGGATATAGATGCACATTACCATCGAATCCAAGCTTTTTATAGTAAATAATATCTCCCAAGTTTTCTTGGGTTTCTCCTCCCACCCTATGGGCTACGTAAGGTTCACCGAGTTTTCGTGCTTTTAAATAGTGCATTTTCTTGAATGGGTTCAATTTTTGGCCAATATCAATAAATCTACGTAGAGTAATGGGTGTTTCAACAATAACACCTAAATTATTCAATTTTCTACATACATCCACATTTAAAGCCGGTTCTAACACGACGTATATTTCTCCCGTTACCGAAACCTTTAACCGACCTTTATCCTTATACGTCTCTATTTCTCTTTTGAAAATTTCCGGTATCTCCTTGTAGAGTTTTCGTATGTTTAATAACCCTCGAGTCTCTACGATCTTCCGAAATAATTTTTGTGCGAGTCTATCGGTTGAACCTTTTATGACCTCTAATGCTCTGTAACGATACACTAAGTTATCCACTCGATCGGTAAGGCGATTTTTAACCCACGTAATCTGAAACGCACGTATTGTTTGGAGTGTATTTAATCCGGCACTTTCAGCTTTCAATGTTTTCAGAATATTGAGAGGTTTTTCATAATCTATATGCACAAATCGAAAATTATCATAACCCATGTCTTCTAAAATCAATTTTTGCACAGGCCAGTAATACCCAAAGCGGCAGTAGGCGTTGCATCCTCCCATACCAATTACATCTGCTCCTTTATTTAACATTTCGATAAATGTTCCTAAAGTTAATTTAAATGGAGTACAAACAAACTCTGGTCCATATCGAGCTCCCAATTCTGCGGTTTTTTTTGTAGGTTTAATAGGAACCAAAGCATCTATTCCCAATTCATTCAAAAGAGATTCAATAACGTATGTTAATGATCCAAAATGGGGATAAGTAAACGGCATTAGGCACTCCTCTTTCTCTTCTTTTTTCTGTTTACCATATCCATAAACGCTTCCAATCTTGTTCTCAAACCCGTTTCACCAGTAAGCTCATCAAATGTCAATTGAAGAACTGGGATTATAGGATTTCTTTTAGAAAATTGTGATACCATCTCTCCTACGATAGAATCTGGTCCGCAACTGAAAATAATAATATGAATTATTCCATCTATCGATCTGTCTTCTAAAAAATGCATCACAGTACCTAAAAGTTCTCTCTCATAATCGAAATACATATTGAAGTCTAATTTTTCCATTTGTTCTTCTATGATCTCACGAGGCATTTGCTCTGATGTGATCAAATTTACTCCGGCATCAATTAATTGCTGCTTAATGTTTAGAGAGGCATAAGGATCATTAATCATATAAGAATGTCCTACAAGAGCAATTTTTAATGGTATTGAGTTATCCTTAAGATCTGGGGGGTGATTTACAAAAATTTTATCCTGTTTCCAATCCGCTAATTCCTTAGGAGAAAGTATTTTCTTTTGTTTCCACAATTTATGAGATCTAAAAGCGCGTATCGCAGCACGAATAATCTTAAACGGATTTTTGGTGAACATTCTACCGATCGAAAATACAATTTGAACGATTCGCCATTTACCATGCCCTAACTTAGCTTTGGAATACGTGGGCATAATAATAGGGGGTAAATCCGGATGCATAGAACGCATTGCCTCTGCTAAACCAATAAACTTTGGACAACCAATATTAGTTTTATGCTCACTCTGGAATCGGGGAATAAATATGTAATCTACTTTATCTTTCAAAGCCATAGTGTGACCATAATAAAGTTTTGTCGAATAGCAATCCTCATCTGGAGCACATGATATACCCGTAGTTTTAATTTTTTTATTTGTTTTTGGGGATAAGATAACTTGCGCCCCTAATTCCTCGAAGAATGTTGTCCAAAGAGAATAGAATTTATAAAAAAGCAATGCTCGAGGAATTCCCACTGTTATTTTTAATTTTCCGCGTTGTATTTTTGATGCTGGTGTGGATTTCGTAAAATTCCCAATTTTAGGATCTGATTCCTTTGCTTTCGGAATTTCAGTCTCGCTTGTTAACATCGCTCTATTTTCTCCTCCGAATAATTTCCGATATATTGTCAGTTATAAACATTCCAAGTTTCATCATAAAATGAGACACTTCTTAATCCTCTAAATTTTGGAAAGTTCATGATTGGATTAATCCAGTAAAGATTTGGATTGAAGTTATAAAAAAGCATCCAAAAAAGTAAAAAAGGATATTTTAATATTAAATAACCTTCTGATTGCCCTGTTAAATATAAAAATCTGCATTAATTCTATGCGATTTAGTGCCTAAATCCTACAAATCTAGTTCTCTAGCTCGACTAGTGACTCAAAATCATCCAATCTAATTTTTAAGGTAATTCTCTTGAGCTTAACCTACTAAAATCACAAAACAATATCCCACTTTTCGAATCTGTTCTGATTAACTACAAATCTCTGTGGTGTTGAGGATGGACTCAGATTTATATTACTTATTTCTACGGAACAGCGACTGGACTCAGATAATTAGAAACATAGAGGGTTTAAATTATTATTGAAAGGCTGAATTATTAGGATGTAAAGTAATTTGGTAATCTATAGAGATAGATAAACAAAACCGGGATCTTTCAGTTTCAATAACCAATGATGTAAATCCAAAGAGAAGAGAAAAATCATCGAAAAAGGTCAATCCTTTTTATACTTGTGTATTAATTTTTGTCTGATATCATGAATAGTCTGCGAAATATAAATTTTATACCGATCTGGTTTCTCTAATCGATAAAAACGATGGGATAGATGGTTTACATCATGTTCCATATTTTGTCTTCCTTCTCTCCATGTAAGACGTTTATTCGTTCGATTCCCATTTTGAAACAAAATTGTCAGCATAGGCTCCATTATTTCGACGTTATCAAGAGCTATCTTTTCCTTGGGATGATATGGGTCATAAAAGTCTTGAGGAATTCGTATTTTATTATCGATTAATTCAACATTTAATTCCATTAAATCAAATTTCATTGTAAGGTGGTCTCCCTCTTTTTTATAACACCGAAATAGTTCTTTATCTCCAGGAATATTAGTCTTTGAGGGATCTCCCGATACCTTGATGCGAGGATGTGATTTATATTGTGCAAGTTTATACACTCCTCCTAAAGCGGGTTCATCATAACAAGTCACTAATTTCGTTCCGATTCCCCAAATATCTGCTTTGCCCCCCTGCTTTTTAAATGATTCAATGTAATATTCATCCACATCATTTGAAATTATAATTTTAGTATTTGGAAATCCTGCAATATCCAACATTTTTCGAGCTTCTTGACTGAGTTTTACCATGTTCCCCGAATCCAATCGAATTCCCATCAACTCGTTACCTTTTTTCTGCAATTCCTTCCCAACTTTTATTGCATTTAACACTCCTGATTTTAATGTATCATAGGTGTCTACTAACAATACAGTTGACTCGGGGTAAATTTCACTGTATCGCTTAAATGCTTCATATTCTGATGGATAACTCATGATCCAACTATGTGCTTGAGTTCCCGAGGCTTTAAGTCCTTCTCCAAGATGTTTTGCGGCTAAAACATTCGAAGTACCTTCACATCCCCCTAACATACTAGCATATGATGCAATTAGGCTACCGTTATTACCTTGTGCTCTTCGTGCCCCAAACTCGAGAATCGGTTGCTTTCCGCTAGCAAGCCACATACGATTGGCTTTAGTTGCGCATAAAGTGGGGAAATTAAGAGAATTTAAGAGAAAGGTTTCTACGAGTTGACATTGAACTAAAGGTCCACTAACTTCTAAGATTGGTTCATTCGCAAATACCACTCTACCTTCGGTAAATCCTTTTACAACTAACTGGTTATCCATAGTAGAGAGATATTCTAAAAAATTATCATCAAGGGAATTATAGGATTTGAGATACCTAATTTGATCTTCAGAAAATTGAAAATTTTCAAGTATGTCCAAAAAGTGTTCTACACCAGCAAGGATTGCATAACCCCCATTGAATGGATTTTCTCGAAAAAAATAATCAAAAACCACATGGTCCATTCCAATTCCATCTACATAATAACCATTACACATACTGAATTCGTAAAAATCAGTCAGTAATAACAAATCCTTCATGTAGTCATGCCACATTTTTATGATCTAAAAAAAGTGTAGCACAGATAAAAAAGGTGTGTAGCATTCTTTCATATATGATAGAAATAAAAAAAAAATCAGTACTTATCGTAATAGATATGCAAAATGATTTTCTTCCTGGAGGAGCGTTAGCCGTGGAAAATGGAGATCAAATAATAGATGGCATAAACAAAATAGCAGAAAAATTTTTTAATGAGGGGAATCCTGTTGTTTTTACGCAAGATTGGCATCCCAAAAATCATGCATCCTTTGCGAGTTCCCATGAGGGGAAAAACCCTGGAGACACTATCAAGGGAATTTATGGGATAGGACCGGTATTATGGCCGGATCATTGTGTTCAAAATACATCTGGTGCAGCAATCAATGAGCGGGTTCAAACTAAATATGGGATTGCTATTGTGCGCAAAGGATATCGCCAAAACATTGATAGTTATAGTGCGTTTTTTGAAAATGATCACCAGACACCCACTGGATTGTCCAATTTCTTAAAAGGGTTAGGAGTGAAGATCGTGTATATCTGCGGACTGGCATTGGACTATTGTTGTTATTTTTCTGCTATCGATGCGAAATCAGAGGGATTCGAGGTTATTTTCCTAAAAAATTTAACAAAAGGTATAGACATTCCGGAAAATAATATTCAAAAAGCGCTAGAATCGATGAAAAATGCTGAAATAGTTATAATTGAATAATTCACAATCAGGAGCCTTATTTTTTATTTTATAATAAATGGAACCCTCAAATAACATAGTGAATTTACCTAATCTATACGTAATGAAGCAACACCCCATCCAACATATGTTAAAAAGCGAATTTATTAAATTGGAGGAAAAAGAAGATAGTTTTCTTTCAGAATTTAATAACAAAGTCATAAAATTATTCAAAAATGCGTTCTGGAAATCAAAATCACTGAAATATAAAGTATTTTTACTTAAAACCATAATTTTTCAGCGAAAAGCAACTCGACGACGAGCTAAATACAATCTACATGGAACCCATGTACCTGCATTTTTAATCTTTTCTGTAACACATCGTTGTAATCTCCGCTGTAAAGGTTGTTACGCAAATACTTTCAGGGATTTGAGTGGAATCCCTCCTAAGGAACTTGAACTGAATAAGATGGAACAAATTTTGGGTGAAGCAAACGATGCTGGATCTAACATAGTTCTATTAGCGGGGGGTGAGCCTTTTGTGAGAGTGAAGGAATTATTCCACTTAGCGACAAAATTTCCTCAAATTATCTTTCCCGTTTTCACAAATGGGACATTACTTAACCAAGATATTATACAAACTCTCAAGAAACATCGTAATATTATACCTGTGTTAAGTATTGAAGGCCACATGGTTGAGACAGATGCACGTAGGGGAGAAGGTATTTATAAAAACATCCTTAATGTTATGCAATTGCTAAACCAAAATGCTATTTTTTTCGGTACATCGATAACTCTAACACGAAAAAATTTCACTCTTGTAACAAATCAAAGTTTTATCGAGAGTATATTGGGATATGGTTGCAAGCTTTTTTTCTATATTGATTATGTACCGGTAATCTCAGGTACAGAAGAATTAATGTTGACCGAAGAGCAAGCAGAATCAATACCTCAAATAACCACTAAATATCAAAGTGAATATCCCGCATTGTTTATTGGTTTTCCAGGAGATGAAGAGAAAATGGGTGGTTGTTTGTCTAGTGGGCGAGGTTTCTTCCATATAAGCCCAGAAGGATATGTAGAACCATGTCCATTCGCACCGGTCCAAGCTGCAGATTTAAATGAAGTGAGTTTTCTAGATGCATTACAAAGTCCTTTATTAAAAGCAATTCGAGCTAATCATGACAAATTGGTGGAAACGCAAAGTGGTTGTGCACTTTGGGAAAACCAGGAATGGTTAAGAGATCTGAATTTGCAAGTTAAAGCGAAAAAAGTTACTCCTGGATAACCTTATACTTTTTCATGAAATTCTCAATTTATTTTTTTAATTTCAAACATTTTAAAAAATTTAACATCGACTACAATTTATGCCAAAAGCTTTAGTTAATGACATTGAGATGCATTATGAATTGAGAGGATCGGGAAAGTCCCTTTTACTCATTCATGGTCTAGGTTCAAGCGGTCGAGATTGGGAGGATTTTGTTCAACTCTTACCAAATTTTCAAATCATAACTATTGATTTACGGGGACATGGTCAGACTTCTAAACCCAAAGGCCCATATAGTATTAAATTATTTACACATGACATTGTCTCTCTTCTTGAATTTCTAAAAATTCAATCCACGAATGTATTAGGGATTTCTTTAGGGGGTTCAATAGCGCTGCAAATGGCGATTGATTTTCCTGAATATGTAAAAAGTATTACTGTGATAAATGCACCAGTTGAAATACAAGTTGATTCATTTAAGATGAAAATGGAAGCCTTAAAACGATCATTGATCGTAAGATTAGTAGGAATGAAAAAGATGGGAGAAATATTAGCTACTCGATTGTTTGTTAAACCGGAACAAGAGGATCTACGTAAAATGCTAATCAGGAGGTGGGCTCAAAATGATAAAAAAGCCTATCTTGCTGCAATGCATGCACTTATGGGTTGGAGTGTAAAAGCCCAACTTCATAAAATTAAATGTCCCTCTCTAATAATTGGATCAGATGACGATTACACTCCCTCATCAATTAAACGTGAGTACACAGCATTAATACCAGATGCTAATTTTATTGAAATTAAAGATGCAAGGCACGCTGTATCTGCGGAAAAACCTGAAGAACTTAGTGAAATTGTACGAAATTTCATTGCAAATATGAATGCGTAATAGATGGATAGAATAAGGTGAAAAACAAGAATTAATGATTTTATATGTAAACAATAAAAGAATCACAACGTATAACGATAATAACTAAAACTAAATGGTTTGAAGTATTTTAACCAAAATTCTCTTCCTATATTATTAACAGATTCAAAGTCTACACATAATCTCTTATATCCGTGATCTAAAGTCCATTGAACTGCTTGTTCTAAAAGTCGTTTTCCTAAATCATGATTTCGATAACTTGGGGAAACATACAGACCCGTAATGCTTACAGATCCAGAATCCTGCACGATAGTAGAAACATCTTCTGCATCGGATTCAATTTGAATGAAACCGATTGGTGTAGAATCATCAAATGCTAACCAAAACTTATGACCCTCCTTCTCGGCCCATTTCCGAAAATAATGGATATTGGTGGTTTCTTTATGTAAAAAAATGGGGGCTCGAGCTAAATATTGCTCAAGTTCTAAACTTAAGGGTATGACTAAATGAAGATCACTTAGTGTTCCCACCCTTATTTCATAGTCTTCGGTGATTTTCTTATGGTCTATTGAAAATTTTCCTACATTCACTGCACCATCTATAATATACCTTCCGAACCCTAGCCAGGCAATGGTTTCTTGAACTATCGTTTCAGCTTGATAGACACTAATCATATGGAATCGATATCCTCTGTCTATCCATGTACTTGCGATTTCTTTATACATATTATAATAGATTTCGCTATGATCGTCGTCCGCATAGTGACCCCATTCTGGAATGTAAATTGCATTCATTCTGTCTTGGTAGGATAAAATTTGTTTTCCACAAAAATATCCTATTACATCATCATCATGGATGGTGACGACACCTGGGTAGTGTTCAATGATATCTTGTAGAAATGCTTTCATACGCTCCTCTTTTTTAAGGGCTTCTGGTAAAAACGGCATTTTATGGAATTGTTTTAAATAACTCTTAACTGCGAGTTTGGCAACATCGTCTAAATACTCATGAGAGAAACGTACGATTTTTGTTTTGGGACGGACAACAGTCATATATTTTAAAAAATGAGAATCCAGACATTTAAAGCTACAGAATTGAGAGCCTAAAAAATCCTTTTAAATTATTTTATAAATCCCTTTTTTTTCGGCACCATTCTCAACTTTTATCCGTTTATTTGGTATTTGAATCTTAAATACTCTCAATCAGATTAAGTGATAAGTAGTTTTATTTTCGGGTAAAATATGATGGAGTCCTCCCAACCAAACATAATCATAATATTAAATGATGATATGGGGTATTCCGATCTTGGATGTTACGGTGGAGAAATACAGAGTCCCAATTTGGATTATCTTGCAGAAAACGGATTAAAGTTCACAGAATTCTATAATACGGCACGGTGTGCCCCCTCTCGTGCATCCCTATTGACGGGATTACATCCTCATCAAACGGGAATTGGTATTTTAGTATCAGATGATCGCCCTGAAGGATACACAGGTACTTTAAATCGAAATTGCGTTACTATCGCTGAAGTATTACAAGAAAAGGGATATCGAACCTATATGAGTGGAAAATGGCATTTATGCCACGAAATACGAAAACCAAATGATGCATGGCCTAATAAAAGAGGATTTGATCACTTTTATGGAATAATAACAGGTGCTACTCCTTATTACTGGCCACGAACTCTGGTTCGAGATAATCAAAATATCGAGAAGGAAGCAAAAATGAATCCTGATTTCTATCTAACAGATGCTATAACCAATAATGCTATTCAGTATCTCTTAGATCATTTTAAATCTTATAAGAATTCACCATTTTTTTTGTATGTTGCTTACACAGCACCTCACTGGCCTTTACATGCAAAAGACAAAGATGTTCAAAAATATAGAGGACAATTTGATTCAGGCTGGGACAAACTCCGTCAAGAACGGTTAAAGCAAATGATAAAAAAAGGTATAATTCATCCAGATTGGTTGTTAACTCCGCGAGATTCTGGTGAAAAACCCTGGGAAGATGTTATACATAAGGATTGGGAAGCTCGGCGTATGGAGGTATATGCTGCTCAAATAGATGCCATGGATCAGGGCATCGGGAAAATTTTGGATACTTTACAGGAACATAATCAGCTAAACAATACTTTCATCCTATTTCTGAGTGATAATGGTGGTTGCGCTGAAGAAATTCTATCTTATTATCGAGTTGGAGCTCAGCTGGGGGTATTTCCTGAAGGAAGACCACGAACAAAATATAACAAAAGAGTAAAATTCGGTAACATCACAAGAAATATACCGGGACCAGAAGATACGTATATGAGCTATGGACGTGCTTGGGCTAATTTATCTAATACACCTTTTCGCTTGTATAAGCATTGGACGCATGAAGGAGGAATAGCAACCCCATTTATTGTACATTATCCAGATGGAATTCCCTTTAAAGGAGAGTTACGTGCCCAACCCGCCTTTTTACCTGACATTATGGCAACAATTTTGGATTTAACAGGTGCATCCTATCCTATTTCTTATCATGGTAATGAGATTTATCCTTTGGAGGGAGTAAGTCTGATCCCGGTTTTTAATGAAAAATCACTTGGTGAGCGAAAACTTTTTTTTGAGCATGAAGGGAACGCTGCGGTTAGAGATGGAAAATGGAAATTAGTACGTAATTATCCAGGGGATTGGGAGTTATATAATATGATGGATGACCGTACTGAGTTGCATAATATTATTCAAGAACATCCACAAAAGGCAAACGAATTGATTAGAGCTTATGAAACTTGGGCCAAAAGGGTCAGAGTCTTCCCTAGAAAACATAAATTTATTGCATCGTATGGAAAATTTATTGGATCAATTGTCTATAATATGCAAAGGAGACGGAAACTTAAAAAGATTCAATCAGACATGAAAATTTTCGAGCAATACTGGAAAAGCCATAAATAGAATAAAATCTTATCAACTTGTTTTCAAATTTTTCGATTTTTCACATATGCCACTCAATATATGCTTGTTTTGCATTATAAGCGACATAGCAAAGATTTTGGATAATTTTCTCGAATATTGATTAAAATTTCGTGTAAAACCATTTGTATTTCGCTGTTGGAAGAAAAATTGTCAATTACTTTCTTATTCCTACCAATTAAGTGACTTTTTTGAAAATCACTTCTTAACTTTACTTTGGATTAAGATCAAAATTGGAAGAGGTTTCTATAACTAATTTTTATTTTTCTTCATTACAGAATTGTTAAACCACAATGGGAATACGGATTTCTATTCCGAGTTTTGTAAAATATTCCAATCTTTCAGATAATCTCCGAATCCTTCTTTTCTATTGGAAATAAGGTTTCAATAACAGCATTATTTCTTTGCCCTTTGTTTTCAATTTCATTAAAACTATGCATGAAATCATATATTTCCTTTCTAGTTAGCTCCTTTTGTTCGAGATTATGCGATATATATCCCCCTTGAAGAATCTCCATCATCTCTTTGGCAAACCAAGCTGCATTTTTCGATTCTTGTCGTTTAATGAATGCGCGAAACACATTTTCTTCCCCAGTTGAGAACAATTTATTTCCGCACGGAATTTTCTCCAATATACCATTACGATTCTCGATTTTATAATAAATCATATTATGTTCTCTGTAGGGAAATGACATTATTGCTTTATCACCCTCGACTCTAAAATAATATCCTCGAGTTTGATCCTTGGGATAAAGCTCCTTGTTTCCCCAATATCCCTCAAACCGAGCGGTGATATCTCCATTTTCAAAATTACTGAACTTTACGTCTATAATCGCTTTATCATCAATTTCCACAGCATAGTTTCTCTGTCCGAACATTTTCCTTGTTTTCATGACGGTTCCTATATCAATTTCTCTTACAGATTCAAATTTGTAACTCAATCCAAACCAATTTCGAAATACAGAATATACGTGTGGGCATAGATCTAATAATGCCCCTCCCCCTGATATTTTAGGATTCCAGAATTGTTCTTTGTTATGAACATATAATAAAAATTCATTGCCCAGACACCCTCTAAAGGATTTGATTTTTCCCAGTCTCCCCGAATCGATAATCGTACGACCTATTTTCACTTGATTGTCATACATTCGTTGGGTATACATGAATAATGGGACTTCTTTGATATAATCATATACATCTTCAACCTCCAATAAAGTTCGAGAAGGTGGTTTTTCTAACATTATCGACTTTCCATGCTCAGCAGCAATTTTTGCATACTTCATATGAGTATCGGGAGAGGTTGCGATATCAACTCCATCTATTACATTAAAAAATTCCTCCAAATTTGTGTATACTTTGGACTTAAGGGCTTGTTTTAACAGAACCTTGTCATTATATCCCTCGGCTTTTCTTAAATCCCGCTTTACTTTCCTGTGATACCCTTTCATTGTCTTTTTTGCGGATTTAGGAGTCCTACTATAAAATGCAGTTATTATCCCTTCGGGAGTTTTCAAAATTGCAGGGATATGTGATAATCTAACAATCCATCCGCATCCAATCACTCCAATTCGAAACATATTATATAATTAATTGTTACGCTTCAAATAAATTTGGAAATAAAAAATGCTATGAGATCTCTTATGATTTTACAAGTCAAATTATTATAGAATTTTATACTCTCGCTTATGTATGATTCTGAATCTGGTGTACGGAATATTTTTGTGGTATAATGAAATCTATTATTCCTTGTTTTCCACCCTTTTTTTGACTTCAGTCTCTATAAAATCCATGAATTCTGCAAATTGTAAATAATTCACATCAGATGAATCATTCTCTATCATTCCTTGTTTTGTAAGGAAGTAACGTGTTGTATATTTCCATACATCATCGGAAAACGTCTCGAATTCTCCGAGATGATTTTCTCTCAAACTCGTAATAAATGCAAAAACAATATCATCGGAGGATGGTTCTTTAGATTCACTCCTCCGGATCCCATTCAGTAATAATCCATCTTTTGACCATTCCGCACCGCAATTGGCACACTGAAGCTTTTTGGCATACAATGTTTGCAAACCATCACTATATAATATCTTACTCTTATCATCCACTTCATGAATGGCTGTTCCCACGGTATCACATTTTGGACATCGGTAAATTCGTTCATCTTCCGTCATGCTTATCTCCCGATCCTTTTAACACCCTCATTCTATTTAAGTTATCCATTCTTTAGAAAAACTTCTCAAATACTAAAAAATGTGGAACGAAACACATCATCCATTCTTTTCTCGAAATTCGTTCACGAATTTAAAAAAAGCATCCTTATAGATCAAGGGTTTTACAAGACGTGGAAGATTTCTACTCAAAGGTTCGGATGTGCGAATTACTAATAGATTCGGCCCAGGTTTAGAAAGAAATTCTCGTATTTTCGGTTTTAAGTCTTCATAGGTTTCCACAAGATCAGTCCATTTATAATTCGTACCTTTAGCAACCTTGGGGAAATCAACTGATAACGAATTGCTGGGATGGGTACCGGTGGATGCATAACATGCATTATCTATAATAATATGATACAAGTTTTCCGGTTGGTATGCACCAATTGTAGAAAGGCTGCCCATTTGCATAAGAACTGCTCCATCTCCATCTAGCACTACCACTCGATAGTTATAGCCTATTGAAATACCAAAGGAAATTGCAGCAGCACATCCCAGTGATCCTAAATTATATATAACTTTACCGCTTAATTCTGGATCCACACCTCTATCTTTCAAAACTGAAGCAAGGCGACGAGAGATGCGACCTGTATTTGCAACAATAACATCTTCTTCATTCAATTGATCTAAAACTGCGTTAATGGCATCCTCACCAACTAGTTCAGAATCGCAAGACCCCGAGACTTCCCCTTGGGGATAGTATTCTTCGAAGTAATTTCTTCTAACAATTATCGCATAAGCTGATAGACGGGAATCGATATATTCTTTCGCAGTTTTTATCACATTTTCGCATTCTAATTCGTCATCGGGTAATACTGTATGAGGGATTTCTAACACATCTAATAAATCCCTCATGATTCGACCAATCTTAATGTGTTGGGGGTCATCTAGTTCACCATCTGGTTCTCCCCGCCACCCAATTATTAAAAGTATAGGTATTGAATATACATGCGGATCAGTT
Organism: Promethearchaeota archaeon; assembly: GCA_016933055.1. GTDB lineage: Archaea > Asgardarchaeota > Lokiarchaeia > Sigyniarchaeales > Promethearchaeaceae > AMARA-1. The sequence goes on from JAFGBS010000027.1 coordinate 55,138, forward strand.
AGAGAAGTCAAAGGGTTAACACATTTTCCCAAACCTGAATTCTGCATATAAACAACTCCAGTTTTCTTGGAGGGTGATCCTAAGTGATATCCCGCAGAAATTGCAATTGCCTCACATTCATTACAAGCTCTTACATGAGTTATATCTTCCGTGTTGTGATTTAAATAATTCACCACGTAGGTGAGTGTGGTTCCGGGTACACCGGTAAAAAAAGTAAACTCATGCTTTTTGAGTAGCTCCATAAAAGCTGGAACATCCATACATGGGTGCTATTTTTTCATGGTTTTATTTTTTTCTTATTCCCATTCTCGAAAAGGTGATGTTATCCAAGTTCATTTTTAAAAGTTTGAGATTTATTGATGCGTTGGTTAATTAAATCAGTTATACTTTTGTATAACTCCACTTGTTTCTCTTCTAAATCCAAAATTTTGAGGAATACACGGTCAAGATTTCTTCTATCGTCCATCGTAAATTCTTCTTGCACATCCAAAAATCGACGAGAAATGATAGAATCTAGCCATTTTTCGATTCGTTCCACTTCTTTGGACGGAATTTGTCGGGGGTTGATAACCAGGATATTTTCGATATCAAAAGTAGCAGTATCTAATGCACCCATACCGAAACTTCTTCTCCCATTTAACTCAATCGATAAGTAAGTAATAGAGGATAGCAATGATGCCACTATAAGGTTAAAGTACTGCTTGAATTCTTCTTTAAGAATGATATTGTAAAATGTGTTATTTGACCAGATGGAACCATCTCCATAGGAAAAATATACCTTATATTTAGAACTGAAGATCTTCTGTATGAAAATCTGAGTACCATTCTTATTCTTGGGAACCTCAATGGAGTAAAATGGTTGTTTATTTCTTAAAGTTGGGACATTTTCTATTCCACTTATATATTTTCCTTTATTTTGTCCCTTTGTTTGTTTTATTTGTAGAGATTTTCCATACTCAATATATTTAGCTGCTAAGGGGGTAGAATTTTTATTAATCTCCTTAGGGAGACATAAAATTAGATGATTTAATTTATTATGATTTAGAATCGGTTCAATCATTCGCTTAGGGCTCACAATATATGGTTTTAGGAATTCCTTTTCGATCTGAAATTGATAACCAAATCCGTTTCTTACGGTCACAATATCATCTATTTCTGCAATTTTTTCCAAGATGAAGAATTTATTCAACCCTGTTGTGATCCCCCTCGTTATTGATGCAATCTCCCCCAAATATAGAAGTTTAGAACCTAAACGTTGTTTAAGATCAAAATAGAGTGGTGGAGCTAAAATAAATTCATTTTCCCAACGAGTACCCGATTTGATGAATTTTTGTTCCATTACTCGCAATAAAAATTCTGGTGTATTTTTTTCAAGAATGATCTCTGTATCGGGTAGTTGCTCTCTTATATAAAATTCTCTAAGGAACTTTGGAATAATTTTTGGCTTTATGGGGGTATTCAATTTTATAAAATGGCATTTAGATTGTTTTTGGGCAGTATAGGGCTGATTACATAAGATCGTAGTAATTGTATTAATTTCTGCTGAATAAAATGCTCGGACATCAAAATCCATGACTGAACATACCTCCGTATTAATCAAAATAAACTCTTGGAAATCAAAACCAAAGCCGATATTTAACCAACTATTGGAAGTTAAAAAACCTATAATCCCATTCCGTTTTAGTAGTTTCAAACCAAGATAAAAGAAATAAATGTAGAGATCTGACCGTTTGTTGATATGATACCCATTCTCTTTCATTTTTTGAGCGATGGACTTTTTGTAATCTTTATCTTCCATTATCCACTTGTTTAGATTCACTATACCTTGTGCCCGTATGTTTTCTTGCCTAACATAAGGTGGATTTCCAATTATTATGTCAAATTTTTCTTTTTTTGGATATTCTTGAAGTAAACTATCACTACAAATAAAATGGGATTGGATTAAATCCAGATTAGGCGGTTTTTCATCGTATGAAATAAACCAAAGTTGGATTATGAAGTAAAGTTTGAAGATAATAAGAGGATTTATGTCAATCCCAAATATATTATGTCGAAAAATTTCAAATCTATTACGCTTATCGAAAGAGGAATCAAATATGGACTGCAATTGGAGCAAAATTTCTACCAGTTCTAAAAGGAATACACCAGTGCCACATGCAGGATCCAGAATTCGAATATTTTTTATCAATGAATACAATAGATTTTTGTCTCTTTTATTGACTTTATTTAGAATCGAAGAATTTGGTTTCAGTAGGATGGACAGGAGTAAAGTATTATCAAGATTAGTATTTTTTTTGAAATAGAAAAACATGGTTTGTAGAGAAAGGATGTGAACAATACCACTGGGTGTAAATACGGCTCCAGAATCTAATACATTTGTTCTTGCCACGCGCTCCCCTAATAAATGAAATATTTTTGGAGTAATTCTATTTTTGCTTGACTGATTTTTGCTATGAGAAAATATGAATTTTTCACCAAAAAATTGTAGATGCGTAGTAAATTCCTTAAAAATATGTTCAAATTTATCACTACACGATAGGAAATCCTTAATGGAAAATCTGTTATTCCCACTCAACCAATTCGCTAGAAGCATATCAGTAGCATACGAGGAAAATAGCTTAATATAAGTTTTTTCACTCATTGCGTTATGTTGAAAGTTTAATAACGTAATACGAGGTTTATTAGGAATTTCTCGAATGAACTTAGTGTAATTTTTTTGGATTTTATCATAAATTGAGTAAAAATCCTCTAATACGTCTGAATTCATTCGGGGCATCGTAACTCTCAATCATAGATGGTAATTTTTAATTGATTTCGCGCACATTTTCGACGATATTGATATTTCGGATATCCTATAGCTATAGTAGCAAGGATTCGGTGATTTCTAGGCACCCTTGAAAATCGCTTGATCTTAGGAAAAATATTCGCAATTATTGCATGAAATCCTAACCAGCAAGTTCCAATTCCAAGAGATTCCGCAGTTAGGATAAGATTATAGGATGCTATTCCAGCATCCGCAGTTCTAAGAAACTTTTCTCCCTTTTTTGCGTGTACTATAACCAAACATGGTGGATTGCGCAAGAAAGGATCTTCACTGTGATCGTTTAAGGATAATTTCCATTTTTCAATTAATCTGCGTATATTTCCCTTGATTTTTTTAGGAAGAAAGGGAATGAAGAGTTTAGCTATTTGAAATCGATACCCAATTTGTCTACTAATTTCATTGATCAATTTTTTATCTTTGAGAATAGTATATTCTAATTCTTGTGCATTATGACCTGTTGGAGAGAATATAAGATTATCCAATATCTTTTGAATGTCGTTGTCGGGAATTTGCTTATCTTTAAAACGGCGTATACTCCGTCGCTTAGCAACTAAATTACTGAGTTCTTCATACGATGAGAACGGTGGAATGAGTTCCTCTGCACCCTCAAATCCTATTTTTCGATACTGTATAGCACTTTTGGGACAAACCGATATGCAATGACCGCATATTGAACAAACTTCAGGATAATTCTCAAATGGGTACCCTTCATCATCAATACCAAATACAAAAGGTGGACAAACTTGGGTACAAGTATTGCACTTAATACATAAATCCCGGTCGATAAAGAGATTGAGATTTTCTTGCATATAATATGATAGATGCAATGTGTTTTTTTAATCAATCTAATAAAAGAAAAAAAATTATCTTTCTAAACGCAGAGTTGCAATACCGGGGATAGCTTTTCTTAACCGATAATGCAACATACCTTCCTCTGTAACTTCTGTTTTAATTAAACCTTGTTCAATATCTTTTTCTGTTACCCATCCCCGTTCTTCTGCTTCAAATTTCTTGATAATCTGTCCGTTTTTTTCAATTTTAATCGGTGTTTTTGACTCTTCTACAAATTCTAATTCCACAAGATCGTCATGAATATCTTTGACTGTTAATGTTATCTTCCACATATCCCCTGGTCTCACCATTCCCCTCATCTCTCCATAAATCCTTACTACGTCTCCTTTTTCTCCGGCAATCTCTACCAAACATTCTCCAATCATTGCAAGTGAATAACAACCGTGAGCGATTACTCCTTTTAATCCCATCTTTGCCGCATATTCGTCATCTATATGGATATTATTGCGGTCTGCGGAAACTGAAGCATATTTTGTGATATTATTACGAGTAACTGGACCATAAGTATAGGTTAATGTCTTACCTACTTCTAAATCTGATAGTTTTACCATTTTAATATCCTCCTTCTCGAATAGCGGTAGTTACTTTTGATTGTACAACAAGTTTACCTTCTTCAGTATGGGTATCCATATGAACGACTAACCAGAGTTTTCCTGCTTTAATGTAAGCCTTCTCCATGAATCCCGTCGTGTAGAGTTTTTGTCCATGCTGGATAGGTAATTCTGCCTTTGAATAGTCATACTCTTGAGATGTATGAAGTAATTTGCCATAATTTCGAATTAGTTTAGGAGCTTGCTCTTCCCCCTCTTTTAGAGGAAATCTCCAGTTAATTACATCGAAAGCAGCTCCGTTATCCCCTACAGTAAAACAATTTGGGTAACAAGGGTGGGCAACGATATTTGAATAATCTGTTTTCCCATCGGCTGTTTCAGTTATCCTAACATACTTTGGATTTGTGTTCCCGAGTAATTCCGCAAACTGTACTAGATTTTTACCTTTTACTCGATGGATCGACTTTTTGATTTTTTTTCCAATAAAAATTTTGAATTTTTCAGATAGTTTTTCTTCTTCAGGTGTTAATTGCATTATAATTCAACTCTTTCTCACAATATAAAAACGATCAAAACCAGATTCTCATTACTTATATAAGAAGATTAACCCACTATTTATCTATAAAAAATAAAAAAATTAAGAAAGGAAAAATTAATTAAATTTGTTTTTCTTGAGCACCTTTTCTAAAATTCATCGACAACAAAATACTTCCATAAGTCACTAATCCAATCCCTACTGCTATGCCTAAAATCATAATCGAAGGGATTAAGATTCCCATTACAAAAAGACCTATTCCAACACCAATTTGACCTAAACCTCCAATTAAAGAAATTAACTTGAATTTTCGTGAAATAGGGACATCAATATGGATAATTCTACCAGTAGATCCATCAATGAATGCTTGGTACTTCTTCTTATTATAAGTAAAATCAATTTCATACACGGGAAATTGAATGTAAAATACATCTCGTTCTTCAACCCTGTCGTCCCGGTCTGTAATCGTGTGAACTTCCTTTCTCATCTCTGACATTTGCCTGTTCATAACAGCTAAACGCATCGTTCTTTTTGCTTCCTCAGAAGAATAATTCGAATCAATGATCTCACCACCCAATTCCTTTACATGTGTAATATCAAAATATTCCTTACCCGTGGTAGGAACCACATAATTCTTAAGATAGTTAGGGGTAGATTTCAACCCTAAGAGTGGAATTTGATACTCGCGCAAAACATTACCTGACTCCTCTCGTTGATAATAAGATACTGCCTCAAACCACCCCGGTCTATCAAAAGCGGGTCGATGGAAATTAGGCCAGTTATCTATTCCTCTATAATCGCTGGAAGCATTATATTCTCCTACCCAAATCGGATAAAATTTCAGAACTCGTTTTGTAATTGTTGCCGTGTTTTCAAAATCCTGAGGTGCCCCTGGTATTTTCTTAACCCAATCTTCCATTATTGATTGTGCTTCACTTGCCGTATAATTCGATCGAACAATGTAATGATCATTAAATATAAAGTTCTTCTTCGTTTCTTCGGGTAGTTCTTCTCCAGTAATGCTAGTACCATCTGGTCCTACCATCAGGGAAACTTGAATTGCTGTACCACAGAATTCACAGGTGTGAATCGGTGTAATTGGGACGTCTAAATTCGCAGCACAATTCGGACACACTATTTCTACCATTTTATTATACTCCTTGCATCCTTATCATTAACCGTTTAGCCTTCCGATTCTCTTTCGTACTTGATTTTTCTAATTGCATTTTGAAAGCTAAACGAATCGGGATAGCTGTTAAACCTACCCCGACGATTGCAACAATCATCATAATTATTCCCCATACTTCAGTCTCTTCAACAGCTGCGAATGCAAAACCAAAATTCCCTAAAACTGCCCCTGCTAAAAGGACAGCTAATGCAATTGCATAATTAATAATCCTTTTTTTGCGGGAAATTGGAATTTCTCCTTTCACCACCGTCCCCGAGTCTCCAGCGATTGAAACCTTATAATATTTATCGTTGAAGCTGTAACGGCAGATCCATAAAGGAGCATGAACATATAATGGATCTTTAACGGTGATTTTGGAGTCGCATCGGACCAATCGGTTCAAACCCGAACTAGCTTGTGCCCGATTCTGATTTTCAACAGCACCATAGGTATTCATTTTAGCTTCATGCTCTTCTACCTCAGCATTAATGAACTCGCAGTTATCTTTCTTCACAAGATCAAAATCAAAATCAATAAGATTATCCAATGATAAAGAATGCACAAATTCATAGAAACCATAAAACGCTGCATGCTTTCTGGCTATAACACTATTGCGCCCAGATCGATTGAACTCACTTTCAATTGGGCGCCAGACGGGGACTTGATACGCTTCTTGATAGGTTTCGGTCCTTGTATTCCCATTAGAATCTCTGACTGTTCTTGTGCGGGTTCGATATCGAGTGACACTTCCTTGTTGTACGCCATAGAAATTCGTGTAAGAATCAAAAGGTACCATCCAAAAAGGTAAATACACAGCTTTCGTTTCTTCAATTCTGACCAATTTCATATCTACTTTGTGTTTACGTAAAAATTCTTCCACATTTGACCGTACTTCTAAATGAGTTTTGGTAGGAATCATCTTATGGCCGCTTACTTTCTTGAAATCAACATTGAAAGCCTCACCACACCATTCACATTGTTGCACAACATCTTCTGGATTCAACTTAATAACAGCACCGCAATTAGGACATTCTTTTGTTAATTTTCGTTCGGTCAGAATACATCACCAAATAAGATTAAAATAAAAAAATTAGAGAATTATGTTTGTATTTATACTTTCGTGCCACATTTCTCACAGAAACGTTGTCCGGGTTCTAATGGATCGCCGCATTTATAACATTTGAGGGGACCAACAGGATGACCACACATTTCACAGAATTTTTGACCTGGGTCTAATGGATCGCCACATTTTTTACAGACATCAACTGATGCAGCAGCCCCACATTTTTCACAGAATTTTTGACCTGGATCTAGCGGATCGCCACAATTTTTGCATGTTCCTCCCTCTCCCGTCGGTTTAGGCACAGGTGGTGCTACTGGTTCTTTCCCGCAGTTAGAGCAAAATTTTACTCCAGCTTTGTTCTGGGTTCCACAATGTACGCATGTCATGTAATCTCCTCCTGCGGTAGCAATCCCTTCAGTCTTTAATCCACCCGTCATCACAAAAGCAGTCCCGGCTCCACCGGTTGACTTTCCAATCTCTTTTGCGACATCTTTTTGGGTTTCGGATGCGAGTACCGTCCCAGCTCCAACCCCTCCAGTTTGCATATAGAAAAGTCTGTCTCGGTATTTCTCTTCTGTATCAATTTTAACAAACTTCACATCGTCTAATTCTAAACCGATTTTCTCAAAGGCGTTTTTTAATTCCTCGGTTACCTCTGCAGACGTTTTTTTAAGTTCTCCATAGACTTGGCGAAGTGTATGACCCGAGAGCAGAGTCATCACATTTTCATTGAAGTAACCCCGAATGTAATTATTCACTGCTTCTGTTGTGAAAATATTATTATTGCCACAAATCTCGGTCACAAACAATCTTGGGTCGATAACCTTGAACCAGTACTGCCCGTGGTACATTAATGGGGCTAATTCCTGTGTTTGGGTTCTACCACCAAATTTTCCATCAAATTTACTTTTGCTAACAAAAATAACTTCCGCTTGAAAGATATCACCTACAAAGAGTTTAATTACTCTGCCTAAAAGGGGAAGATCCATTGTTTTAAACATCTTTCTTCCAGGTGGCAACAAATCAAGTGCTTTTCCATCTTTGTAGAAAATTGCCCACTGATTCTCAGCGACAATCGCAAAACTACCCCAACGAAGCCTATCATCAGGATATCTATAGACAATATCGCCAGGTTTGGCGTTGTCCCATTCTACTACTTGAGCTCCTAATACCATAATCTCACCTATTTTAACTTTTGACTAATTTTATTTATTTAAAATAAAAACTTTTAATGGTTTGATGATAGTATAGGCAAAAAGCTCCTAAATTGTTTAGTCTTCCGTTTCATTTTACATTAGTTAAAACTCAACACTATTCCAAGTTTTTATTTTTTAACCTTTTTTTTCACAAGCAAATAGATCGAGAAAGAAAGCGTGGGAGTTAATATAATTATCAAGATCCAAGAAACCTCATAATAAATTACTTTCATACTCCAGAACGGTTTCGTTAGAGGACCCATCAAGTGAAGGTTGTTCGTTTTTATTAAATCCACTCCTAAGCACCATAATTGGCTAAATCTTGATACTGAATCTACAGTCCATACCATTACTTCAATTCCGGCCAGATCATAACTTTTAAATTGTTCATTGGTTAATCCGTGATGGGTATTAACCAGTTCGCTACCCATGCTAATTAATTGATCTACGGGGAATGCATTAGTGACATAGGTCATGTTAAGGGAAAGTGCCTGAGATGAACCAATTAAGATGTTTTTACCCAGACCGGAATTATTCAACTGAGTTAAGAGTATGTTTTCATAGGAAGAATAATAAGGATGCCCCGAGGGAGGTCCTTTGGAATCGATATCTAATAATAAATAATTATCCCGAGTAAAATTGATAATTTCTGCGAGTGTTGGGATTTTTTCGCCCCGGTAAGATTCCGCAGTGGTTTTTGAGATATATCCCTCTGAAATAGTGTTGAATGGATCGCAATCCACAAACCAAGAACCCGCATCTAATTGTTGTAATTCTGAATAATTAAAACTGGTGATTGGCTCGTTGAATCTATCAGGAAATACGGTTCCAACATCAGTTGTTCTTCGTAAAGTCGAATCGTGCATCAAAACAATTATGCCGTCGTAACTAATCGTCAAATCAACTTCTATTCCAACTGCACCAAAAATTACTGCTTGTTCGGCTGCTGCCATTGTATTTTCTGGTGCTAAATGTGATGCCCCGCGATGTGCCATAAGTAAGGGTTTAGGAGGAATTTCACCTTGAACTACCGTAGAGGGAACTAAAAAAAATGGGGAAATAAACGGAAAAATACAAATTACCGCAATTACAATGGTTCCGAATACAAAACCCGCTTTCTTCCACGATTTAGTACCCTCATTTTTCACTCTTAACAATTGTCTAGCAAATTTTCTGTATAATAGGGGGGATATAGAACTAATTCCGATAATCAATATTAACCAAATAATGGGACTTAGATATTCTAATTGTGTTCTAACGATAAATATTTCCGATCCTGCTTCTGAAATTAATAGATTTAGCGCAAAATCCCAAACCGCTAAAAAGATGAAAGGCAATATCTTATTAATAATAGAGGTTTTTGTATGACCACTTTTTGCCAGTTTAATGGTATGAAAAATCACAAGGAATAGACTATGAGCAAAATTAAGAAATATCAATGTTAATATGATTGCTAACCAATTAAATCGAACACCAATCATTCCAATAAGGAATTCGTTAATATCATACCAAAGCGGGTTCATTAGTAATACAATCGTAGTAACAACTAGCATATTAAGAAAATAAAGGATGAAAAATCCATACCAGATTTTTCCCCAAACGATGCCTTTGTTTTTCATTTGATTTTTCACCATCATTCTCACGGATTTTATTTCTTTTTAATCATTGATATCAGTTTTTCCCTCGCGGAGTAATCGGTGTAGCACCTTTCCAACAGCAGATTTCGGCATTTCTTGAATAAATTGTATACTACGGGGGTATTTATATGCTGCAACGCGATCTTTCATCCAATCAATAATCTGTTGCTCTGTGACCTTTCCCTTGTATTCATCTTTAAGTACCACGTAGGCTTTAAGATTTTCTCCAACCTCTGGGTCAGGAATACCGATCACAGCGCAATCTAATATGGCGGGATGCTCGTACATATAAGCTTCTATCTCAGCAGGATAAACTGAATGACCTTTATATTTAATGAGATTCTTAATCCGTGATTTTATACTTAGATAACCCTCTTCATCCACAACGCCTACATCTCCCGTATAAAGCCATCCATTTCTCAAACATGCTGCAGTTTCTTTTGTTTTCTTATAATATCCTTTCATCACTTGTGGTCCTTTTACACAAATTTCTCCTTCCTCGCCAATTCCAAGTAATCTTTCCCCCGTTTCAAGATCCACTATTTTACATTGAGTATTCGGGAAAGGGAATCCGACAGTGCCTGCTTTAGGTTTCCCAAATCGTGATAACGGGACTGCATGTGTGACGGGACTGGCCTCTGTTAGTCCGTATCCCTCTCTTAAGACAGCACCTGTTAATTTCTCGAATTTATCTTGTACTTCAGCTGGTAATGCTCCTGCACCACATAAGCAGAATTTAATAGATGACATGTCATGGTCTTCAATTCCGGGGTAATTATTCAAATTATTATACAGTGCGGACACCCCAGGAAATATCGTTATTTTGTTATGCACAATAGTTTCTAATAATTCATCGGTGTCCCGAGGATTTGAAACCATTACTAGGTTTGCTCCAATTAAGATCCCAAAATTCATGCAGACAGTTTGAGCATAAATATGATATAATGGGAGTGCTACTAATATTATTTCACCACCTTCAACTGCTTCCGGAAACCAAGCTCGGCATTGGTATGCATTCGCCACAAGGTTATAATGAGTTAACATAGCGCCCTTTGGTAAACCTGTAGTGCCACCTGTATATTGTAGATTTGCTGTATCAGTGGGATCCATATCTACTTTTGGGGGATTTGGCTCTGTGGTATGAATTAAATCTTCTAAATAGAGAAATTTGCCATCTGGAGACACCAAATCCTCTTTTTCAGGTTCGTTGGAGAACCACGGGGTTAAAGAACTTTGAACAACAGTCTTAACATTTTCTGGTATGGCACCTTCTGCTATCTGGTCGAACGCGTCCCACATAATAAAAATTGTTGCTTCACTATCTCGTAATTGATACTCAATCTCCAGTTTCTTAAATAAGGGGCTTAATAGTGTAACTTTTCCACCAGCCCTGATAACCGCGTAATAACACACAATACACGGGGGCACATTAGTAAAATGTAGTGCAACAGTTTCACCTTTTTTTAAACCTAAATTATGCAATGCTGCTGCTGCTCGATCGACCAATTCATCGAGTTTCCTATAAGTTAGCTGTACTCCAAAATAGCTGATAGCCACACTATCAGGGAATTTATGTGCTGCATTTCTCAACATCTGGTCAATTGGAATTTCAGGAATATCCATATTACGGGGGACATCACCAGGCCATAATTTCATGAAAACTTCTTCAAAAGACATAATTCTAATTTCAGTGTTCGAGCTTTATAATAATTTTCCCAAGTGGGTGGGATTGATTCCGCATTTCTCGAAACATAATTGAAAATCCTTTTTATGTGGGAAGAAAAACACTACACATATCTTTTTGAGAGGATTTGTGAACAAAAAATGAGTGAACAAGAAGTATTTGATTTGATAGTTATTGGTTCGGGTCCAGGTGGATATCACGCTGCATTGCGAGCAGCACAATATGGAGCTAAAGTTGCGATTATAGAGAAAAGATCTGGAGAGCTAGGTGGTACATGCAGCAATTGGGGTTGTATTCCAACTAAAGCACTAGTTGCTTCTGCAAATATGCTAGAAGAACTTCATGAGAAAGCGGAGGATTTTGGTATCACTGTCGGGAACGTAGAATTTAATTTTATGAAAGCGGTAGAGCGTAAAAATAAAGTCGTAACCGAATTACGAGAAGGAATTGAAGGGTTATTGAATATCCGCAAAATTCCGATCCATTACGGATTCGGAAAATTAGAAGGAGGAAGCATTGCGGAAGAATTTACCGTCAGCGTTGCACCCGAACAAGGAGAAAAGATCTTTTTGAAAGGGAAACGCGTTATTATAGCTACGGGCTCGACACCAGCACTTATACCGGCATTTAATATCGATCACAATAAGATTTTAACCAGTGATGATATCTTAAATCCTGATTTTAAAATCTTACCTAAATCCCTTTTAATCATTGGTGCTGGTGTAATTGGGTGTGAATTTGGGAATATTTTCCGACGATTCGGGGTCGATGTAACTATGCTTGAATATTTACCAACCATGATTGCGACTGAGGAACGTCTTGTAATTAAGGAACTTCAGAAAAAGTTTGATGAGATAGGAATCAAACTACATGTGAAACAAAATGTATTAAAAGTGGAAAATACTGAAACTGGTGTAAAAGCAACTACATGTGATGCGTCAATTCCGCGTGATCAAGTCGATTCCGCTGAGAAATTTACTTATGAAGCTGAATTATGCTTAGTCTCTATAGGAAGGGCTAAAGAATCAGTAGGAATTGGGTTGGAGGAATTAGGTGGTAAGATAGAACGAAATTCAATTGTTGTGAATGAAAAAACCCGTGAAACTGATGTTGTGGGAGTGTATGCAATTGGTGATGTCACAGCAGGCCCGATGCTAGCTCATAAAGCAAGTTACGATGGGGATGTAGCGGTTGCAAATGCACTTTCCAGCATAGGGGGATTTGATGTTCATCCACGTGAAGCAGATTATAGTGTTCTGCCTGCAACCATATTTACAAATCCCGAAATTGGGTCAGTCGGAATTCGGGAAAAAGATGCTAAAGATATTGCAAAAGATAAAGGATCGAAAATTTATACTGGTCGATTTTATTATGCCAGTTTAGGCAAGGCTAAATGTATGAATACTGAAGAAGGTTTTATGATGATCATAGCAGATGCAGATAGTGATAAAATTCTTGGAGCTAGTTGTATTGGCCATGGAGCCCCAGAATTGATAGCTACTGTATCCATTGCGATGGATCATGGTATCACTGCAACTGAATTAGGGCATAGTATCTATTCGCATCCCACAATTTCGGAAATGGTTTTGGAGACTGCAGAAGACGTTCATGGAATGGCGATACATAAAGCGGGTCGACGACGTTAAATCATCTTTTTTTTTATTCATCTTTTAAGGTACATGGTGTTTATCACGAAACCTATTCCTTAAGTTTTAATTCAGATATTTGATAATTTAGCTTAGAGAAAAAAATGGAACGTGATGATTCACCCGAAATTCCTCAAACCAAGGAAGAGATCAGAGATTTTCTAGGAATTAAACCGGGTTTTATATTGCATTTACTTGGAATAGGATGGATTATTGGGCCATTATTGGTATTAATCATCTATGATTATACAGGATTATCATTCTATTCTTATTTTTCTATGACTCTAATGGGTATATGTGGTATTTTTTGTTTAATAATGATGATTTCCACTCTAAAAGTTCTAATTTCCTTCATGAAAGAGATCATAATAATAGCAAAATTACCTGAACAAGAACGTAAAACAAGATCTCAACAGATTATCGCTACTAAGAGAACTCAATGGATCTCTGATTCCTTATTTCCGACTATCTTAGGATGGATAATTGCCATTATCGGTTTAATCATAATTCTTCTTGAATACTATGCTATAATATGATAAAGTATCGATTTCACATCAATTTACGAATATTCCCCTATTTATTTAGGACAATGGATCCTTAAATTCTCATAAGGTATTCTTTGAAATATATAACCTGATGGGATGAATATAGATGAACAAAATAGTCAAATTCTTCTTGTGGGGTATTTTTATATGGTGGATAGTCACCTTTATGATATTTATTTTCATAAGTGACATCCCAGAGTTAGCGATGGAGCTTCGCTCAAGTGATAAATATATCCCAGCAATTTTTTATGTCGTAATGAGTATATTTGCATTTTTTATGATGACTCGGATGATCAAAAAAGCTCGAGAGCAAAAGAAAGTCATGTCTGAAATCCTTTTCGGATTCTTCTTACTTTCGGCTGTGAGTGGTTTCATCCAAGGATTTTTCGGAATTTTGCAGTTCACCGTTAGTGTCTTACAAAATTTTTGGACAAGTTCTACTTATTTTTTCGTCACAGGAAGTACTTTCATGTTAGGGTTTTTCGTCATCGAGTTGTTCTTTAAAGGTCTTAACACAAAGAAAAATAAGGTTGCTCTAATCACAATCGGTATTGTTATCTTAATATCCAATCTGGGAATCTCTCTTAACATACTAACAGATTTGGGTGATATATATTTATATGTCCCTATTGTATTATTGTTGATAAGCACTCTGGGATTATATGGGGCACTAATTTACCAATCTTTCAAAATAAGCAGATTTTTAGACCCCTCTCCCGAGAAATCATCTTTAATATACATCGGATTAAGCGGATTTTTCTTAATCATTGGATTTATACTGGTAATTGTGTATTCTTTCACTGATTTGAACATAATTCGCATTACTAATGCTATAATATTCATGATTGGATATTTCTTACTTTATTGGGGATTTACATTACCATCAAGAAAAACATAATAATAATAAAATCAATAATTGGGTTCCAAATAGTAATATATGACTAAAAATCTACTTTTTCTTTTTATTTATTTTTCTCATCTTATTGTTTTATAGATTTTTTATTAGGAAACGGGATTCCTTTGAAATTACCATAATTATTTTATAGTGGAATCAAGACACTATGGATTATGATCCGAACGAATATAGATGAAAGGAACCCTTGGTTTAATGCAAAATATTGGCCCCCTCACATGCCCAAACAACTCGAATTTGATGAAACCAAAACGTTATATGATGCATTTGTTGAATCTGCGGAGAAATATAGTGATGAAGATGCATTCTGGTTTTTAGATTCTTGGATGACGTATGGAGAAATGCATCAAGCGATTGATAATTTCGCAGCTGGGTTGAATGCATTAGGAATGAATAAAGGGGATGTATTTGGAATTTTATTACCTAATTGTTATCAATTCATTATTGCTTATTATGCATGCTTGAAAATCGGCGTAATAACGACCCCAATGAACCCGACATATAAACCTGGAGAAATTTTACATCAACTTAAAATGACAAAAGTCAAAGCACTGATCATCTTAGATTCTTTAAATGAAGGATTACTGCAGCCCGTTCGTGAAAAATATCCTTTGAAGTTCGTTATATCTACAGGAATCTTGGATTTCGCAAAATTTTCTCCAATCAAAAAAATTCTAGCCAAACTACTAAAAAAAGTACCCACTGGAAAGGTTCCAAATTCGATTAAGATCCATCAAGTATTAAACCTTGGAAAAAAAAGCCCCGTGGAAAAAGCTCAATTAGATCCTTTAAACGACGTTGCAACCTACTTAATGACGGGAGGAACCACTGGAATTCCCAAAGCCGCAGTTCTCACTCATTCTAATATTTATACTAACGCGAAACAATGTTCGTGGTGGGTTTTATTTCAAAAAGAAGAAGATGGAGAGTTTCTCAAAATCACTCCGAAAACAGGAATGGTAGGTGTGTTACCATTTTTCCACTCCTTCGGAATGACGGTCGTAATGAATGCTGCTATCATTAGTGGGGGATCAATAATTATGTTCCCTCGACCTCCTCCCACTGAGGAACTATTGGGAACTCTTCATGATATACCATTAGATTCTTTCATGTATCCTGGTGCTGAGGTCCTTTTCCAGAGAATCGCCGATTTACCCCAAGAAATTATAGATAAATATGATCTAAGGGGTAAACTTACAATGTGCCTAAGCGGTGCAGGCCCATTACATGAATATGTCAGACAACCTTTTGAAGCTAAAACGGGCGGAAAAATTGTAGAGGGATACGGTCTAACGGAGACAAGCCCTGTCCTTAGTGCGGGGAACTTTTATGGGGAATATCGATGCGTGGAAACCATTGGATTGCCATTTCCAGGGGTGGATTGGAAAATCTTTCCTTCTGAAGACTTCAATACTGGACCTATTGAAGGATTCGGAGAAGAATATACAGGTGAAATTTGCGCTTCGGGTCCTCAAATCATGAAAGAATACTTGGATAGACCTGAAGAAACTGCTGACACCATTAAAGAATGGAAGGGCAAATACTGGTTACGTACCGGGGACATTGGATTTATGGATGAGTTTGGTCGCATGGTTATTCGGGATCGTAAAAAACAGCTGATTAAAATGCGTGGATATTCTATTTATCCGAAAGAGGTGGAGACACTGGTTGGAAATCATCCTGACGTGCTGGAGGTGGCAGTAGCGGGTCTACCCGATAAAGAAACTGGAGAACTGGTAAAGGCTTGGGTAAAGGTAAAAGTGGGTAGCAATCTAACACCAGACGCATTACGGGATTGGTGTAAGGAAAATATGACCCATTACAAGGTTCCTAAGTTAATTGAATTTAGAGATGAAATTCCAAAGAACATAATTGGGAAAGTACAGAGAAGATTACTTCAAGAACAAGATCCTCTTTATCAAAATGAATAAAACAATCCCCTTTTTGCCTTTCTTGATTTTTATTTACCCTTTCCCACACTGGTAGGTTAAAATCGGGAATTTGAATCTCTTTTACAATATCAACAACTTTTCGTAGAAATGTACATTACATTCAATTTCGGTTTCCAAGTACACAGGGATATATCTTAGTAATTCATCAATCATGGATTTTACTAATGTAATTCCAACGACTTGCCTTTGGTAATTTGGATGAACTCCGATAACATAGAGTTAGAGATAAGGGTTTTCAATACGTGAATGTCTATCTCTTTCAAGAATTTCAAATACATGTGATATTTTTTGTCCAATTTATCAACCCAAACGAATAGTGGGAATTATTGAACCACTTAAAATAATTCTCCACTAAGAAATATGGGTAAAAGGATTTCCTAACCACGCTGCAAAACGCTCTAAGTCAGATGAATGTGCATATGTTTTTCCATAATGTAAAGAATATTTAATTGGTACTCCAAATACCATAGAAACTTTTCAGATTCATCCTCTGATACCTTAGACCAGATAATGTCATCCCAAAATGCTTCCCCTAATATATTAAATGCCCTTACAAAATCTTGGGGTGACATTTAATATAAATTTTCAAAATTTGGAAGAATGGTGGACTTTTTCATTTTTCATTTTTGGTATTTCTCCTTCTTTGAAAATCTGAGAAAAATTCCATTTTGTATTTTTTATATTATAGTGTACTCAATACTGCTTTACTAAGCGTAAAAACGAATTTCTTACTTATTATGATACACCATAACATATACAGGCAAATTTACTAGAGGAACATGTATTTTTTTCGAGATCTTAAATCCAAATCTTTCATAGAATCGAACATTTTTTTCAGTTTCAGTTTCTAAATAAACTGGAATATCAGAATCTAGCTGATCAAGCATTAATTTCAATAATTTCGATCCTATTCCTTCTCCCTGTTTTTCTGGGTGAACACCTAATGCAAACAAGTATAGGAAAGGAATCTGTTTGAAATTTTTTCTGTGTTTATCAACTCGATTATACACTTTGAATATATTACTGATGATCTTCCATTTCAACTGCATTACAGGTTTTATTGCGCCGCTATATAAGAGTCGCCACAAAGTTACATTAGTATAAGGTGAGGTTAACCAACATGCTATACCATCCATATTGGCAGTTAGAGCATAAGCTTTACCAAATTTTAATGTATATTTTAAAGATATGCCAAAAACTGTCCGAAATTTGTTAAACTGATTGTGTAATATTCGTTTCCATATTGGATCTACTTTAAAAGCTTCTCCAAGCACTTTAGATGCCTTAGTGTAATCTTTCTCAGTCAATTTGTAAAGATCAGATAGATTTGGTATTTCAAACGTTCTATTTTTCATTCTAGTAATACAAATTCAAATAGCATTAAAACCAAAGGAAATCGAAAAAATCAAACTCATAGGATCAGGAAGGAATTGCTAATGCTACCATTTATAACTTCTTCAAAGAATCTTTACATTGAATTGATACAAGAAAATTGGGTGGCAGAATAATTATGGTTATAAAATCTGGTCTTGAATATCGACAAAGTCTCAAACAGAGAAAACGAATGAATATTTATTTCATGGGGGAGAAAATCAACGACCCTCTATCTCATCCGATTATGAAAGCGGCAGTAAACTCAATAGCATTAACTTATGATTTAGCGTGTGATCCTGAATATAAACATGTGATGACAACTAAATCGGCAATAACTGGTGAAAAAATCAATAGATTTTGTCATATCCATCAAAGTACAGAGGATTTGATCAAAAAAGTAGAAATGCTAAGAATTTTAGGTCAAAAAACGGGCACTTGCTTCCAAAGATGTGTTGGCATGGATGCTATGAATGCAGTTTATATAACCACCTTTGAAATCGATGAAAAATATGGCACAGATTATCATAAAAGATTCCAAAAATACGTCATACAAGCAGAAGAAAATGACTGGACCATCGATGGCTGTATGACAGATCCAAAAGGAGATAGAAGCAAGAGACCATCAGAACAAAAAGATCTGGATCTCTACGTCCATGTAGTAAAACGAATTGATGATGGGGTAGTAATTCGGGGAGCTAAAGCTCATCAAACAGGAGCAATTAATAGTCATGAGCATTTAATAATGCCAACCTTAACAATGAGGAAAGAAGACAAAGATTATACAATTTGTTGTGCGGTTCCTGCAGATGATCCAAAAATTATTTATATCTATGGAAGACAAGCGAGCGATCTACGACGATTAGATGACAGTGAATCTGGAGATATTGATTGTGGGAACCCCGAATTTGGAGGTCAAGAAGCACTTGTGATATTTGATGATGTGTTTGTTCCCAGAGAACGTATTTTTATGAATGGAGAAACAGATTTCTGTGGACGGTTAGTGGAAACCTTCGCGGCATATCACCGTCAATCGTATGGTGGATGTAAGGTTGGTGTTGGAGATATATTAATTGGTGCTGCAGCAACAATCTCAGAATACAACGGAACCAAAAATGCCTCTCATATCCGAGATAAAATTACCGAAATGGTGCATCTCAATGAAACACTATATTCTTGTGGGATTGCATGTTCATCATGTGGACAGAAAACCTCATCGGGGAACTATCTAGTAGATATTCTGCTTGCAAATGTATGCAAGCAGAATGTTACTAGATTTCCATTTGATATAGCTCGGTTACTCCACGACATAGCGGGTGGTATTTTTGTTACGATGCCGAGTGCAAAAGATTTATCGAATCCCGAAACAGCGAAATGGGTAAAAAAATATCTCTCTGGAGTAGAAGGGATTGAAACTAAAGACCGAATGAAAATGATGCGATTGATTGAAAACCTAGTTTTAGGTAGAGCTGCAGTGGGGTACTTAACAGAATCAATGCATGGCGCTGGATCCCCCCAAGCTCAAAAAATCATGATCCAACGACTGGTAGATATTGAGCTAAAAAAACGATATGCTAAAACCCTGGCTCATATAAAGGATGAATCTTAATAACAGATTTCTTATTTTTTTTTTGAACACGTCTCACAAATTTTGTAAACGTCTAGGTTTTGTCCTAGGATATCATTATCTAATTCTGATTTCAAATTCAAGAAGAATTCTTCTACTACTTCAGATTCATAATCGGATATACTGTTACATTTTGGGCATATAATATTAACATGGATGTTTTGGTTCGGATCATATCTTGAAGGAGTAGTATTAAGATTTAATTCCGAAATTAATCCCATTTCCTTTAATAAAGCTATTGTTTTATAGACTGTGGCTCGACTTATCGTTTTATATTTTTTTTTTATATTTGAATAAATTTTTTCTGCACTTGGATGATCTGTACTTTTTAAAACATAATTGCAAATTCCTAATCTCTGAGGTGTAACTTTAAATCCGCGAGAGTGGAAGAGTTTTATTAATTTTTCATCATTTATATCCAAGTTTTTCTAACCTTCTTCTTTAATATTCCCAATATTCGTTTTTATTTAAATTTCGTAGTATTATAGGAATGTTTATATGAATGATTATCAATTAATAATCATTACTCTTTGATAACAAATCGCAAGAGGAATATGCAATGAAAAGTGAAAATAAAAGAAAGAAAGAAAAGACTTTAACTACCCATGCAGGTCGACCGATTGCGGATAATCAGAATTCATTAACTGCTGGTCCACGAGGTCCACTATTAGCTCAAGACTTCCAACTTTTTGAAAAACTAGCTCATTTTAATAGAGAACGAATCCCAGAACGCATTGTGCATGCAAAAGGTGCTGGTGGATTTGGGACATTCACTGTTACTAATGATATCACGAAATATACTAAAGCTAAAGTCTTTTCAGAAATAGGTAAAAAAACTAGCATCGTTGCAAGATTTTCTACGGTAGCGGGAGAAAAAGGATCTGCCGATACAGTTAGAGATGTTCGCGGATTTGCAGTGAAATTTTATACTGAAGACGGAAATTGGGATATGGTAGGAAATAATACACCTGTATTTTTTGTTCGAGATCCCTTTAAATTTATGGATTTCATCCATTCACAAAAACGGGAACCAGATACAAATTTACGGTCTGATACAATGCAATGGGACTTTTGGTCTCTTAGTCCTGAAACATTACATCAAGTAACCATTCTCTTTTCCGATCGGGGTATTCCATATGGATTTACCCATATGAATGGATATAGCAGTCATACCTACAGTTTTATAAACGATAAGGATGAACGCTTTTGGGTGAAATTTCATTTCAAAACTATGCAGGGAATAAAAAATTTCAAGCAAGCGGAAGCAGATGAAATTGCTGGGACAAATCCTGACTGGGCAACTCAAGATTTATTTAATCGAATTGAAGAAGCAGAATTTCCAAAATGGAAAGTTCACGTGCAAATAATGCCGGAAATGGAGGCTGAAGAATATGAATGGAATCCTTTTGACTTAACCAAAGTTTGGCCCCATAAAGACTACCCATTAATCGAAGTAGGGATTATGGAATTGAATAAGAATCCATCCAATTATTTTGCAGATATTGAGCAAGCAGCTTTTGCACCTGCGAACGTGGTTCCTGGAATAAGTTTCTCTCCAGATAAAATGCTTCAAGCTCGGATTTTTGCTTATACTGATGCCCATCGATATCGTTTAGGTGTAAATTATGAGATCTTACCCGTGAATCGACCAAAAGTAGAAGTACACAGTTATAATCGAGACGGTTTCATGCGACATGATGGCAATTACGGAAATACAGTTAATTATGAACCAAACAGTTTCGGAGGACCAAAGGAAAATCCCGAATTTAAAGAACCTCCATTAAAGATTTCTGGTGATGCAGATAGATATGGACAACCAATTGTGGATGCAGACTTCATTCAACCGGGAAATTTATATCGGTTGATGCCTTCAGAGGAGCAAAAAAGATTAATAGAAAACATTGTTAGGAGCTTAAAGAAAGCACCAATCGAAATTCAGAAGCGTATGATTACTCTTTTCAGCAAAGCAGACATAAATTACGGACAAGGTGTAGCTAAAGGATTAGGATTGTAAATCATTTTTAAAATATTTTTAATTTTTTCCATTTTTATTTTCTTTTTCACATCTCTACTCAGTTCTACACTATTTCAAAACAGTCTTAAAGAAAATTATGCAATTAGTAAAATGAAAGTGGAATCTCATATTAGTGATTAATAGTTCTATATACATTCTCGTGGAATTATAAATGAAAATAATAATCAATTTAAAGTATTAGGTTGTTAAACTGGTTGTGTCCTCTGGTATCGAAAGAATTATTAACTAAAAAAATCGGTACGAATAGCGGAATTTAATTTTAAGTAGTAAAATTCTATTCCGTGATACCCAAAAATTTCACATTCGGTGAATAGGGGGTATATAGTAAGAAGTTCTGTCAATTTGGTGTAAAGTTAGATTCATGAATAAACCTCATGCTTCTACTATGTATTCGACATTTGGGGTAGTTACTCGTGCTATCTTCCCGCACCAAGGACCGACCTATTCTACATCTATACGGGCATTAAATGGGCTTAAACTCGTAAATTGATTCTATTTTACGAATTTGACGTTTTTTTATGATAGTATCATGTTAAAGGACTTCAATCTTTAATGGATAGACCCGTATAGATGTTGATTAGAAGAAAAAAAAAATAAATCAGTTTTTCGTTTTTAATTTGGTTTTTTTAGTTTGGACAGGGCAAATACAAGAATTCCAACAGCTACAAGCAATAATCCTAATCCAATTTGGATTGCTTCTATCATCCCGTAGCTCATATAAAGGTCTGCAGCAGCCATTATATGACTTGGTCCTACAATTAAGGATTGGATCGCAATTACAACTCCTGGGAAGAATAGTACTGCTGCTGTAATGTTTGCTCTTTTTTTCACACGTCTGACATTTGCAATATTCGATGATTTAAATGTTGGGTAGAATATTGCTAACATTATAACTACAATTCCCCAAAGAATCGTTCTCATGTAACTTGGAGTACTTCCTCCATTAATGTAAAGAAGGAACCATGGAACAAATCCTGAAATGACACCCAGAAAGGATGTAAACAGTGATAATCCCCAAAATGCTTTCCATCGAGCGAATAGTGCAACAATACATAGGATTCCTAAGATACTTGCGACCCATGTAGCAATATTTGCAATTATGTAGTAAAGATTGTACTGAGTTATCACTTGATATAGTTTGTAGGAGGATAATTCAAGTATTTCTCCCTCTTCCACAATAAGAATTCGTTCAGGGTGATAAGCAGGACACATTGCCCCGTACGCTGACATCAATCCAATTAATACCGCTAATATTAAAACAATAGCGAGTGTTACTTTTTTTCCAACTCCATTTGCCATATTTATCGACTTCCGTTTTTTTGTTTAGTTTTTTATGAAAATATGTAATTTTATACCACTTAATCAAGTGGCATTACTCTCGTGGTAAATTCTCAGGTTTTACGATTTTATCCCATAAGTATGGAATAACGACTATAAGTAAAATGATTAGAGACATCGCAGGGGCTGCCAAATACATGCTAAATTCACCTTTTTCTATCGTAGTTATTATTCCCATAGGAATACCGACACCCATCTCTAATATAGTTGCACACATAGCCAGAATGCGAACCCATTTTTTTGGTGATAGCATAACCCCGATAGTAATTAAAGCAAAGCATATTCCAGCACTCCAATGTAAGGGATTTGCAATTATGTAGAACAATTCTCCCTTCATCCAAAATATGTTTAAACTCGCTGTTCCGTTAATAACTGACATTACAAGCGCCATCCCGGTCATTAAACCCAATATGATCCTTCCAAAGTTCTTCTTTCCTACCAAAAAGTTTAGTAGTAAGTAAATTAATGCATTCGGTAGGAAGATTAAGGCATAATAGGGTGTCATACCGGTATCCATCGCCGGAATAATCGGCCAGAATGAGAACTGTAGCGCAAATACATTTGCAATCATCGAAATCTTGTATGCATAACTTCTTTCTGTGACGAATCCATATAAACCAAATATATACAGGAATCCCCCTACAAAACCCAAACTAGCCCATATCGGAAGCAAATACTTTATAATTTTCCAGTTTGTACGAAGTGGATATTGAGCAAGCTGAGCGGCAATCATAGCATCATACTGGGTGAAAAAAATGACTGCATTAAGACCAATCCCCAAAAATGCACCAATTATGGCAAGCGTAAATCCAAACCATCTATTTTTATAATTTTGTTCCATGTTCTGTTCACATCTATTATTTCACTTAGAACCATAAATCGTTCATAAGTCAAACTAAGTGGCTTATAAATGATCCGTTAAGATTTATCATAAATTTTGATAAATACTTTACATATAAAGCCATATTTAAGTCTATCATCTTCTATCGGTTGAGAAAAACTGAGAAAAGACGGAATATTGCTAAATTTACTTTACAAGTGCGATATTTTCAAAAAAATAATGAAAATTACCTTTATATATGCATCTGATAAACCAGTTATTAATATTAATCAAAAATTGTTAGATTAAGGCAAAAATTATGCGAAACAAAAACGTGAAATATTTGTGGTTGATGGCCTTTGGATTGATGTTGATTTTTAATCTTTCTACTCAAATGGGATCAACACATAGTCCAAAATTCATTGACTTGAAATATTACTTTAATGATGGTGTATTAAGTGTGTATTATACTCACGGAGTTAGCAATACTAGTTACCATTACGTTGATCTGGTTGAATTTAAATTTTTTAACTTAACGGATGAATGGATGAATACGGGAAATGATGGAGAACCATGGACAGAAGAGGATAAAATCGAACAACCTGATGTAACGGATGAAGACATAATTCTTATAGCTAATTTCAATGTAACTTACGACAAACAAGAAGACGATAGTCTGGATACTCAAGATACGCAGATTTTTCATCATAACTACACGATTGCAGATTATAATGCGAGTTTAGAAATCCAATACTGGACTTATATTCGTGTTACAGCTCATTGTAATCTTGGTGGAAGTTTCACTAATGATATCATAGCAGGTCACCTTTGGTGGGATGAACCACATTCTTTCTTGGAGGCATTAGTGCCCACTGCAATTTGCACTCTAGTTGTTCTCGCCCCCATCATTATTTGGGCAATTATTGGCAAACAAAAAGAAAAACGAAAGAACAATCAGGAGGTTCAAGAATGACCGCAATAGAACGAGAAATTAAGAAAATTCAAGAACCTGCAATGATTACACAAACTTTTGACGAGAAAAAGAAACATAGGTATAACAAAATCCATGTTTCTATCATTGTGTTTATTGGCATTCAAGTTTTGTTTCTGATCACGTTTTCCGAGCCATTTTCTCTATTTTGGGGGAACCATCCACTATTTAACATTTATAATGATGATATAATTAATCGATCCGCTCGGATTGTTATGATTTATCACTCCTTGGCTAATCCTTTCGTTGTGGCAAACACTTTCTGGATTATGGAGTATTTTGATGTCAGAGAAAGATTTATCCCATGGTTGAAATGGAGTTTAATCCCCGGTGCATATCTTTCTGGGTTATGTGGATTAATTTTTGCCTATACGCGTTTGAGAATTTTCCATGAATTATTTTATATCGGATTGGGCTTGATTTTCTTAGGTGGATGCATTTTTATCGTTGCAGCATTTCCGATCGCTGGAAAATTCCCCGATCCTAAGAAAGTGCCAAAGGATTCACTTCTTCATGGATGGAGTTTAGAAAATTACTCCCTTGTGATTCTAGCAATTTGTGTTTTAGTATCCACTGTTTATGCTGGATTAGCTGCAATTGAGAATTTTACAGGAACTATTACCGGATTGATGCGCGAAACTGATGCCTTTTTAGCTGAAGAAGTTGTAAAGATCTTACATCACGATTGGGTGGAAAAATTCGTCGTTTCTCATCTTCACATCCAATTATCTCTGAGTTCTGCCATGGTTGTAATGATAGGTTATCGCACAGCCCGAGTTAAAGGGATAGCATATAAGATCATCCTTTGGGCAAATCCAGTAGGGGTATTGGTAATTTCATACGGGGCTTGGGTACTCAATCATTACATGATCTGGGCTGGTGCAGGTATTTTAATTCTCAATACGACTTGGATGGCGATACAAGGTTGGATAAACATCGCTAAAGATCATTATCAGACAAAAGGAATAGATATTAAAAGTTTGCGAGTTAGGAAGCGAATTTTGGGAATATTCAAAGATTCTGTGAAGTTCGCATTGTATTTTATCTATTTATATGCTCAAATTGTTGTTACAATCTGTGGAATCATCGTGGGTTTACAGACAAGAGAAGTCTACCGAACACACGAGTATGTACAAGTCGAATACGACTTTAACGTGGGTCACTGGCATTTATTAGCAGTTTTGATTGCAACTTTACTCTTATTAACCGCCATTGATCACTTCAGACATACTAAAGGTGTATTAAGAGATTTAGCTGGGTGGTTCTTAGGGATTGGGGGGTTCATTGCCTTCTCAGGTGCCAATTGGTACATGATGCGGGATCCCGCCGTAAATAAATTTCCTTCCATGTATACAACATTTGTAGGAGTTTGGATCTTAACTCTAGGTTTTCTATTCGGCATCCTGACAATTATCATAAACTATCGGAAAAACAGGAGGAATGAGAAATAATGGCAACCTGGGTTGAAATGGGTGATTTATCTAAGATGCATCTAATCCTAACATGTATATTTATGATAGGGTTATTCATACTCATACTTTTAATCGATTATTTCAAGTTTCAGAAGAAGAAAGGGCTGATATGGACCTTTATTGGCATTCTGATTGTCATAGGCGGGACAGTTTTAGGATTAAGTCTTGTTGAACCCATAATTCTACTTATAGCTGCAGAGGCGACAACACGATTAGTAATAATTGTATTAGGAATCTGCACGGCTTTTATAATGATAATCTCGTTCCTTACTATCATCATCTTAGAAAATATCCAAGGTATCCCAACGAAAAAGACTGTATATTCTATTCTGTTCACAGCCATTGCTTTGATGGGAGTAATATTTATAGTAACAGTTGTTCTGGTTACATGGTTTTTGCCTCCCACAAGTGAAAACCTCCATTTAGGTTCTATCATTGGATTACCCGCATTATTCATGCTTTCGGTTGGAACAATTGTGGTAATTTTTGACGAACCGAAGTTAGTAATATATCATGGTCTAACTGCAGGTGGTTCATGGATATTGACATTTATGAATGTAATATCTCTATTTTCATTGACTCTGGAACAAATGAATTCCTATTCAGGATGGATCCACGCTACTCATATTCTTTTTGGCGGTATCGGTCTGATTAGCGGATTTCTAAGTGCTTTGTTTGGAATTTCGGGTCAGCGAAAGTATGCAAAATTAACCGGATACGTTACATTGGGTTGTTGGTGGACAGCGTATTTCATCAGCCAATTCATAGTGGGTATTTGAGGAGGATTGATGCAAATGACGAAAGAATGTATAACAAAAAAAATAGAAAAGCTCACAGCTGAATTAGGTGAAGTGGTATCTCCTTTACATGTGACTACTGATCCCTATGAAATTGAAGCGGCCACTGGGGATTTATCAATTCTACCTAAGTATCATTATAAATTTAAAGAAGAACATATTGCCACGCATGTTGTTCGACCGAAAGATACAGAAGAACTTGCTAAAGTTATGAAGATCTGTAAGAACTATGATCAAAATGTGACAGTAAGGGCAGCTGGAACTTCGTGTTATTCCTCCAGTACCCCAACAAAAGGTGGGGTAGTAATCGATGTCCGTCGTATGAATAAAATCCATGAAATTGATGAGGAGAAGAAGATCGTTAAATGCGGTGCAGGAATTTCTTGGATTCGGCTCATTAGCTCGCTTCGGGCTAAAGGTTTAGCTCCTAAATGCTATCCTACCAGCTATAAATCCTCGTGTTTATCTGGATTCGTTCTCACCAGCGGTAAAGCGGGAATTGGGACCGTAAAATACGGACCTATGTTCGATGCATTAATCGCAATCAAACTGGTTAAACCGGATGGTTCTATAGTTAGAATTACAAAAACCAGAGGTGGAGAAATCACTTTAAACGATGTAGTGGGATCTTTTGGAATATTAGGTGCAGTTGCAGAAGTAGAAATGAAAGTTACTACCCTAAAACCTTCAATGGAATTTGCTGGATATGGATTTAACACGATGCCAGAAGCAATGGAATTCTACAATGCTGCTAAAAATAATCCCGTAGATAAGCCATTTTTCCTTTCACTTAGTGATCACAAATTCGAAGAACTGTCTCATGTAACAATTCCTGCTCGGGATTTCTTTGTCTATGTCGTGTTCTATGATGAGCTTGAAAAAACCGGAAAAGCCATCGCAAATTTGACAGAAAAAGCAAAGAACTCAAACGGATTAGCAATTGATCACTGGTATTTGGAGGAAAAATGGCGGGATATTGCAGAAACAGAACTGAATCTCGGTCGTCTGTGTAATAATCCAATTTTCCAAGAATATTGGATTGCTGATGAACGAATTCCCCAATTTTATGAAACATATGCACCCATAGTAAAGGATGATAAATATCGAAATGCTTTTTATATGATTGCAGGAGCGAATGGAAAAAGCCGAATCAAGTTATTTGGGTTGTCTGATATTGAGAATTCCTTGGAATTCTTCGGAATTAAAGCGAACTTCAATTTGATGGCTCAAAAATCCTATAAAATGGGTGATGGGATTTACACCGTGGGTGTTGTAAACACATTCTACCAACTTCTATTCAATATGGAGCGCGTAAAATACATGCGAAAATTGAAAAATTCGGTGGATCCAGATGACCGCATTAACTCGTATCGTATCACAAAAACAAAAATGCGCTTGTGGCGTGTAAAACTACTTTTCTTTATAGGAAAATTGCTATATAGGTGGGCATAATGACGGGGATGATAAAATGACAGAAAAAAAATCAAAAAACGTAATTACAACGGGTCCTCCCGCTGCAGGTATATATTCACCCAATCAACAAAATTTGATAAGACCTATTACAACAGAAGATGTGACGCAAGATTATTTACGCTGTGTCAATTGCGGGTATTGTCGAGATGTTTGTAGGGTATATAATATTACATTCTCAGAAAGGGATTATGCTGGTGGACGTAACAGAGTTCTCAAGTCCTTAGCAAAGAAAGAAGTTCTATTTAATCCGTTAACCATTCAAGACTTAGTCTTTAAATGCATGTTGTGTGGTGCATGTAGAGAAGTATGTCCGGTAGGTATAGATACTCTTCATGTATTTCGCTCATTCCGCGTGCGGGCAGTAAATGCAGGAGTAATCCCCGAGAAGCTAGCTAAAGTTCGGGACTCTATTATAGAATTTGCCAATCCCTTTATGGAGGAGGGTACGCATCGTCACGATTGGTGTCAAGGGAATGCTTGTAATGAGGGATATGTAGCATGGGAGAAAGGAGTAGAATTATATCGCAAGATCGAATCAGGAGAACTCAAACCGAAAGATGTTGATCCAAATTTAGTTGCGTACTTTATTGGTTGTACAAGCGCTTACAGAAACAATGAACTCTCAAGTGCAACATGTCGTGTATTAGATGCAATGGGGGTGAACTTCATTGTAATTCCTGAAGAGAAGTGTTGTGGCTCAGTTCTATTTAGAACAGGCGTGGATGATGTAGCGACCAAACTGATGAAGTACAACATTGATTTAATACGTAAGGTTGGAATTAAGGAAGTGATCTTTTCTTGCGCGGGATGTTTCTCGACATTTTCAAACGAGTATGTGGAATATACTAACAACAATTTGGGATTTAAGCTCTCTCATGTAACTCAATTCATACCTAGATTCGCAAAAGAACACAACTTTTACTTTAAGTATAATCTTCGCCCAAAAGAGGATCCTCTTATTATTACCTTCCATGATCCATGCCATCTGGCGAGATATACCAATGTTTATGAAGAACCAAGAGAGTTAATTAGCATGATAGAAGGTATTCGGCTTGTAGAAATGCAATATATTAAAAAAATGAATCACTGTTGCGGAGCTGGTGGGGGAGTTCGAGCTCTATACGGTGACATAGCAACTAATATCGCAGATTCTCGATTAGATGAAACAGTAGAATGTTGGGACCAAATCAATGAAGACAGATTACTCGAAGCCGTTGAAACAAAAGCAGAATCCTTAGTATCAGCTTGCGTTTTCTGCAAGAATAACCTAAGTAATGCTGCCTCGCAATTTAAACCAGATTTACCAGTTCATGATATTCTACAAATACTTGAGAACTGTAAAGTCGTACGTATAGCATAGAAATAGGAAAATGCAATGAGTTTCAAAAAACTGCTAATTGACTACCACGAGTTGATCAAGTCAAAACAAACTCTCTTACTACTGGCAACATGCATCTTTGCATATTTAATGACGGTTGTTCCAATGGAAGGGCGTTTTGATTGGTTGGAATTAATTCTATTGTCTTTTTCCACATTCATAGCGATCTCAGGAGCAACTATATTGAATATGTATATCGATCGGGATATTGATGCGAAAATGGAACGAACTAAAAACCGCCCATTACCAAGTGGAGAGATGAATCCCAATTTCGCTCTAATTAATGGTATCATTTTCACGGTGTTGGGATTAGCTTTAACGATATTTCTATGGAATTGGATAACATGCATGGTGATCTTCGTGGGATTTTTTGTTGATTTCGTCATATATAGTATTTGGTTGAAACGAAAAACAAAATATAGTATTCTTTTTGGGGGGATTGCAGGAGGATTACCCGCCGTTGCAGGAAGAGTTCAAGCTATCGGTAATATCGACTTGATTGCAATTCTTTTAATGTTTTTCATAGTAACTTGGATCCCTGTGCATATATTAACTCTTTCGTTAATACCGCAAAATCTGGAGGGATATAAAAATGCGGGTGTTCCTATGTGGCCAGTTGTAAGTTCTGAACAACAGACGATGAGGGTTATAGCTGGAAGTGCACTTGTAAATGCGGTTATTATGGGGGTAACTGCAATTTTGATGCAAATTCATTGGATTGTTGGAATAATTATTGGAGCTTGTTGTGCTATTATGATTATTCTAGTATTGATGAATTTAATCAAACCTACTCAAAAACTCACATTTACGATATTTAAATTTGCTTCAGCATTTATGTTATTAGGATTTGTATTGTTATATATTGGAGCGGTAGTATAAGAACAAAAAGGAAAAGAAAATGGAGGAATAAACAATGGTAGAAAACTTGGAAGAAATCCACAAAACGACAACAATTATCAGTACACGGGTAAATTTCTCCGTACCAAAAAAAAGATGGCTTGCGACCTATAGCATGAAATATCCTCAATTGCAATTCGAAATCCTTTCTTTATTATCTATCTCGAAAGATCAAGGGAATTGTTTACTCCATATCAAAGGATCGAAGGTAATTTCATTTTTCAAAGAATTCAGCAAAGAATATGATCCAAAAAAATATCAGTTAATTCTTGAGGAAAAAGGAGAGTTGTTAATGAACATTATTTTTGACTCTCCTTGGGTCATTTGGTCAATAGTAGAACCTCAAGTCATTATTTTATATCCAATTGAAATCCAGAATGGAAAAATCACTATTGAGTTGATTGCCCCAATTCGGAAAATTGAAGAAATATTTCGAAAACCGAAATGGTCAAAACTAAACTTAAAATTTACTGTAGCTAAGAAATACTGCGGAGCCCCTAGTTTGAATAAACATCAAAAAAATATTCTGGATAAGGCCGTGGAATATGGTTTGTTCGACATTCCTCGAGTTAACTCCCTAACAGATGCGGTTAAGATGTTGGAGAATGAAACGGGGAAAAAAATTTCAGTTTCTGCATTATCTGAAAATATCAGAAGAATTACCAAAAAATTAGCAGAATGCTATATTAATTGCCGCGATACGAATGAAGTAGAATTAGATCTTTTATTAGAACTGAATAAAATCGAAAAAGGATGAATATTATGGTTTTAAACGTATTTCCAGAAAATTTGGCATGGCTTTGGGATATTATAGCTATGATTATTGCCACAGTCACGTTATTGTTGGTTGTAAAAATAAACGGTAAAATTGAAAAAAGTGGAAAACTTCCTTCATTTATTACACGGAAGATCATACATATCGTCGTAGCACCAATCTTTCTGTTAACATGGTTCCTTTATACTTGCACAACAGTAAGCCGATATATTGCAATGATCGTCCCGTTTCTTTTTATTGTCCAGTTTATTGCAATCGGAACAGGTTTTTTGAAAGATGATGATTCGGTTAGGTCCATGTCGAGAACTGGAGACCCAAAAGAATTGTTACAAGGGACTCTATACTACTCAATTATAATCCTACTTGTTACAGTAGTTTGGTTTTATGTTCCCGCATCCGCATTGAATTATGCTACATTAAAAGGAAATCCTACTGCATTCGTAATAATCGGCTGTTTGGCAGGAGGGGATGGTCTTGCTGACATCTTTGGTCGTATATATGGAAAAAAGAAATTTGGAATCGGTGGGGCTAAAAAATCGTTTGCTGGAGCAGTTGGCATGTTTTTTGGCTCTTTCATATTCAGCATCGGACTGATAGCTATATTCTCGATTGAAGTAGGGAATTTTGAAGTAGTGACTTTGATGCTTCCAGTATTTATTATTTCAGTGGTAGCAACCATCGTAGAGTTTTTCTCCCCCCCAAAGATCGATAACATAACAATACCTGTTGCTGTAATCATCGTCATTGTGTTATTGTTCTACTTAACCCCTTTATGGCCTTTTGATTTGATAACGATTATAGCCTAAATAAATAAAACGATGAGAACTTGAGGAAATGAAACGAAAATTAACTATTATAAAACTTGGTGGATCCCTTCTTACCGATAAATCTGTACCATACACCGCAAAAACCGACACTATCTCCTCTGTTGGTAAAGAATTGAAGGAGTGTTTAGAGTCAGGACTAATCGAAGATTTGATTATAATCCATGGAGTCGGTTCCTTTGGACATATCCCAGTTCTTAAACATAAATTACATCTTGGATTACAAAATGAAGAACAGTTAATTGCGATGTCCCGAACTCAACACGAAATTAATCAATTTCGTTTGAAATTGACTGAAATTTTTATAGAAAATGGGCTACCAGTTAATTTGTTGCATGCTTCCTCATTTTGTGTTAGTAAGAAAATGAAGATCTCTGAAAATTTCACAAATTCGGTTAAAGGATATATGTCTATTGGGATGATCCCTCTAATTGGAGGAGATATGTTATATGATTCAAAGATGGGATTCAGTGTAGGAAGTGGAGATCAATTTATGGTATTATTTGCAAAGAAATTTTCTGCAGATAATTTGATTTTTGTTTCCGATGTCGATGGAGTATTTACATCAGATCCTAAAAACAATCCCAATGCTCAAATTCTTTCCTCTATTAAAATTAAAGATTTAGGAGAACTAATTAAAAAAACCGTTAGTTCCCCGTTAAATGACGTTAGCGGAGCAATGAAAGGGAAATTAAGAGCAATATACTCTCTTAAAAGCGAGATCAATAATGGCAAAAATGTGTGTCTATTATCAATGAATACCTATGGAAAATTAAAATCACTACTGTCTGCTGTACAACCTTCACCATCTCATACCAGATTTGTTAAATGATTCTATAATAAAAAAAATATTTGAAATTTATTCAGTTTTTTCTTCTAGAGCTTTCATCGTGGTTCAGTAAATCTATTCCAAAGACCGGGAAAGAGTGGTACGATCATGGTTACTGTACTGATTACTGGTGCAATAATAAACATGGAGAATGCTGATTCTACATGGAAGAAGAACATTGAATAAATAGCCAACGGAAAACCTCCCGTGATTGCTAAAACTGCACCAATTAATCCAGCTACGCGAATCAATTCTTTTTTATTACTCACGAATAACCCAATCACGAATGTTCCAAAAGCCAGTGAAGCAAGCATATTGATCACTAACACTAACATAAACATTTGAGCAACGATTATGTTATTTGGATCATAATGATTCATTAATCGGGTTGTTGAAGCAATTGCGTTTATAAAATTGAGTATGAATGCCATTCCTCCAAATAGACCTAAAAGTATTTTCTTCCATGATTCCTTCCCCATAACTCGTAGTAGAATAAAATAAAAGATCAGATTAGGTAAGAAAATTCCAAACCATGGTCCTGGAGCCAAAATTCCTGCTTCCATGATAGGAATATTTGGCCAGAAACTAGCTTTCAAAGAAATAACGTTCCCCAAAATTGCGAAAGTATAAGCCCATTTTGTCTTTTGAAAGAAGCCAATAGCTGCTATTATAAATAATAAACCTCCGATAAATCCAAAATTCGCAAACATGGGGAAGTAGATCGGAACTGAAACTGCACATTCTTGCCCAACATCGATCTCATGCTCAAGTATGGGTCCCATGTAAAGAAAATTCAACAAAAAATGACCCAAAACACCTCCAATTCCCATTATAAGGGATAGTAATCCCCAAAACCCTGTATTTTTTCTGTTTTCAATTTCCAATTTAAAAACCTTTGTTCATAAATATATTATTTCTAGAATAAGGTTCGATGAGGAAATATATAAAAATATCTCTCTCTTTTTCGAATTTGGGGTGAAATTTCATATAGATCTAACAACTATCTTTCATAGTTCGGGCTTTATCCCTAAAGGTGTCTCGAATTTTTTTCAGTTCGTTTTTGCACTACTGGTATAAGAAAAAAATCTAAATTCCCAATATATTATCAACCAGTTTTTTTAATTTTGGTAATAATACACTTTCATATGAGTATAAGAAAAGTGGGTGCAATATTACGAAAACGCCCGACTCTGGAAGGTGCTGGTGTTCGACTCAATCGAATTTTTGGATTCAGTCAAAAAAATATTTTTGACCCCTTTTTGCTACTTGATGATTTTTCAGGGGAAAATCCTGAAGACTACATAAAAGGCTTTCCTTGGCATCCACATAGGGGTATTGAAACTATTACATATATTATTTCGGGGAATGTAGAGCATCAAGATTCTTTAGGTAGTAAAGGCAATATACGTGACAACGAAATTCAATGGATGACTGCGGGAAGTGGGATTCTACATCAAGAAATGCCTTTAAATGCGGGTAAACCCTTACAAGGATTCCAACTTTGGGCGAACTTACCCAAATCATATAAGATGATGGACCCTCGATACCGTGACGTTACAACAGACCAAATTACATGTGAAAAAATATCAAAAGGAGTAACAGTGAAAGTTATTGCGGGAGAGGTTAATGGAATTCGAGGTCCTGTGCAAGATGTTGTAATAAAACCGATTTATTTCGATGTTAGTATGGAACCAAATTCCGAATTTAAATTCGAAATTCCACTAGAAAATACCGCAATCGTGTATATATTTGAGGGCAAGGCACAATTTGGAGAAGAATATAAGAAGGTAGAATCAGGGAATCTAGTTGAGTTGATTACGGGAGATTTTGTACAGATTAAAACTGGTGATACTAAAGCTCGAATGTTGTTCATCAGTGGGAAACCTATTAAAGAAACAATAGCCTGGTATGGTCCTATAGTAATGAATACACAAGAAGAACTAGAAGCGGCTTTCAAAGAATTTAGAAATGGAACATTCGTCAAGAAAAAAGGTAAACAGGTTCTTTAAACCAAACAAGATGACTATGAAATTATTCAAAAAAACCCGTCATAAATCAAAATCTCGACCTTTTCCCTTCCTACTATCTCCAACAGAGAAAAATATCCAATCATCCAGAAACCAGAAAAAAAACTCTCGCAAATAAGCAAAATTGATAAAAATTGCACCAAATATTAGTTGGATAGGAGTAAATAAGGACATATCGGTTGGAGTTCTGATATTTACATTCAATTAAACCACAAGCGATGTATTCATACTTAAACCTTACATTCCCCGTATGAAATCGAGTGAAATAAAGCCTTTCATATGATTATGATATACTCCATAACAGTCTATCAAGTTTTACTCCAATATTCTAATAGATATTTAGATAATATACACATAACCAAAAAGTCCATAAAATGCCCCTTTCTATAGTTATTTATCAGTATGAGCTCCAATCCCGAATTTCATCTAGCGACTAAAAATCAATTACAACATATTAAAGATGGACTCAATAAAATTTCCCCCCAAATTTGGTCATGTTTAGGTGATGAATCAATCAATATTTATGTCCGATACAATAAATTTGCGGAAATATATTTAGTTCCCACTCAAATGGAACGTAAATTACGCCTAATCCGAGATTTAAAGTGTATCAAGCATACGGGATTATATTTTGGATTTTTAAAGGGGATTGAATTTCTCTTAAGTCTTGAAGGTGCGGAATTTATTCTAAATACATGCAAGAAAAAGAAAAATATCCCAATAGCTGTCATTACTGTGTCCGAAGATGCTTCAAAATCATTTCTTTATGGAAATTCACTGAAACCTGAGCAATTTATTCATAGTCCCAACTCTTTAAATCGAAAAGATGTATTTTTCGTTTTTAATCCTCATAATCGATTTATCGGTATCGGATATATTTATAAACGACAAGATCAAACAGAACTGAGAAATTTAGTAGACTATGGATATTATATAAGGAGGGGATTTTGAGTGGAATTTCAATTTAAGGTGTTTGATCCTAGTATTTCAAATACCGCTGATAAAATAGCCACTCACTTTGGATATCGCCCATATATGGTTGAACGTTATATTTCCATGTTTGGAATAGACGAAACGCGCGAGTATCTTTTAGCAAATGAGGAATTATCCCCTTTTACTATCAGAGTAAATACCCTCAAAACTGAGCCCAATTCATTAATCGCATCATTAAAGTCAAAGGGATATACCTTTTCTCAAAATAATATAATTCCAAATGCTTATTCTATTGATTTAAATGAAGAAATGATGTCTTTAATCCCGGATGAGTCTCATAATTCAAATGAACACGTATCTTCCCCTCAAGGATATGAGCGCGATACCAAAACACTTAAGCAGTTGGATTGGGGGCGCCCCTCTTATTTAGATGATGATTATGAAGGAAATTTAGAAAAGAAGCAAAGAAAAAAAAGTTTTAATCATTTACGGGGAAAACACACTGCTACGCTTGGTTCTACACATGAATATCTGATGGGGGAATACTATATACAAGATCTTGCTTCTATGTTTCCTGCTTTTTATCTCAATCCCCAGAAAACCGATTTTGTTATTGATATGTGTGCAGCACCTGGAGGAAAAACCACATATCTTGCCCAATTAATGAGTAATCAAGGGAATATATTCGCTCTGGAGAAAGATAAGAAGCGTATAAAACCATTAATATATAATATCAGGAGATGCGGAGTTTTGAATACAACTGTGCTTAATATTGATGCAACCTCCACTCATAAAAAATCATTTAGTCCTGATAAAATCTTATTAGATGCACCTTGTACAGGAGAAGGTCTTATTCGGGATGATCCGACAAGAAAAACGAGTAAATCGATTACAGATATCACTGGAATGATGAGAAAACAATTTTCATTACTCCAGTCTGCAATCAAGTCGATTAAACCAGGTGGTGTGATAATGTATTCTACTTGTTCCATTGCACCAGAAGAAAATGAGTTCGTTATTCAGAAAGCACTTAATTCTTTTACTGATATGGAAATACTCTCGCTCAACGATGAATGGGGATTACCGGGTTATATCAATGTATTTAATTTGGATCTCTCCGAAGAATTATTAAAAGCACGTCGCTTATTTCCCCATATCCATAATACAATAGGATTCTTTTACTGCTTATTGCGGAAAAGGAAATGATAACATGTTAGAAGTTGAAGTTAAATTCAAATTACAGAATAAAGAAGTATTCGAGGAGAATTTGAAACAGTTAGGTGCAAATTATGTCGTGGACATCATACACAAGGATACCTATTATAATCTTCCCAAGGGAATGCGAAATTTCGCAAAAACCGATGAAGCATTGCGTTTACGCCGAATTGAAGAATATGATGTGCGGGAAACGGAAACCGTAGCCCATAAAATTTCATCAGATCTTACATATAAGGGTCCTAAAATTGATACGGAAACAAAAACCCGAAAAGAACTGATAACAACAGTCGGGAATCCCGACGAATTAGATAGTATTATTAAATCCTTAGGTTTTCGAACTGTCCTTACTCTTGCTAAATATCGCCGATTGTATACATTAGATGTGGAAGGGCATCATATCGAAATGCTTATTGATAAGATCGAACATTTAGATGGATATTACGCCGAATGTGAAATAATGGCTTCTTCGGATAAAGAAATGGAAGAAAGTAAGGTAATCATATTTGACATCCTCGAAAAACTTGGATATTATAAAACAGACTCAATTCTTGCTTCTTACTTAGAGTTAGTAATCAAAAAACTCATTGAAAATGGCGAAATTTCAGAAGAAGAGTTCGCCTAGAAAAAATTAGTTTGATCAAAATTCTCTTCACTTTCTATCATTTCTTGCCAAAGAGAAATTGATTTTAATGCTTCTTCTTCATTTACCATCTCAATTGCATATCCTGCATGTACAACCACATAAGATCCTATTTCTATATTGGGACACAAGCCAATTACAACATCTCTTTGAACTCCATTGAAATCGACTATTGCAGTGGGACCATTGATTTCCATTACTTTACCAGGAATTGCAAGACACATCTTATATGAAAGATTTAATACCCACAAAAAAATCTTCTTATTTATAATTAGAGAAATGTGTACAAACATGAACTTTTTACTTCTGACAGACATAGAGGGATATACACCCGAGATTCATGAAAAATACTTTCAAGATTTAGTGTTTGTCGTTATCGCTGGGGATATTGCGATTGGGGCAAAAAACCTAAGTCGGAATGCAAAATTTTACCAGAGGATTCGAGTCCAAATTCCAGTTCACATTCCCGTATATTATATCCCCGGGAATCGAGAATACGAAAATGTTGCAAGTGAATTCGAGGGAATTCCGGAAAATTTCATTCCAATTCATAATCGCTATGTAACTCATAATTTATCAAAAGGATCCAAAGTGCATTTAATTGGTTATGGAGGCGCTCTTCCCGGATTTTTTAACAATTTTGTTAAAACTGAAGAAGAATTTGAGCAGGCATTAGATATTCTCTTTCAAGAACTCAAAACAACACAACTTGATCAAGATATTGTGGTTTTAGTAGTTCATAATCCTCCTTTTAGTAATTCGCTGGACGTTACATTTAGAGGAGAACATATCGGTAGCTACTCAATACGGAATATCATTGAGAAATATAAACCAGATTACTGTGTTTGTGGTCATGTACATGAAAGTCAGAGTATAGAAGAAATAGGAACAACAAAATGCGTCAATCCAGGAGCTAGTAAAAATGGAAATGCAGCTATTTTGAGTTTAGATTCAGATTTTTCAATTGAATTAATTACAATCAATGCCCATAGGTTGAAATCCAAATGAAAGACCGAAATTCATTGAAAGAATTACTTGACAACATTTTGGATTCTCAGAATAATCTTCAAAGTTATCAAATAGTTCTCTTGAAGAAAGCTGGAGAATTTTCGATTGAGAAAATGAATCCATCCGATGTTCACGGATTTCGACATGTTTTACGAGTAATGCACTTATGTTTAAAAATTCAAAAAGAAGAAGGAAGTAATATATTTATTCTCCTCTTATCGACATTATTGCATGATATTGGGAGAGATTATGCAAAACAGAATCAAAATCATGCAGAATTATCCGTGGAATTGGCACAAACGTTCTTTTCAGAATGCATTAATGTACTCTCTCAACGTGATATAAACCATATAGTGGAATGTATGCGTGCACACAGTTTCTCAACTGGAGTGAAGGCTAAATCATTAGAGGCAAAAATTCTCTCCGATGCTGATAAAATTGATGCTCTCGGAGCTGTTGGCATATATCGGGCTGCATGTTTTCAACATGAGAACGGAACTGGTTTGTTTGCAATGCACCAACATTTTTATGATAAACTTTTAGATCTTCCGTCAAAAATGTATACACAAACCGGTCAAAAACTTGCTAATGAACGGATAGATTTGATGAACACTTATATTAGTTCTTTAACTAACGAAATAGGAATTTCCTTACAAAATACGGATGATTTACGATGAGGTCAGAAAAACCGAATATATTATTAATTACCACTGATCAACAGCACTATAGCACTCTTGGAAAATTTAATTCTGCGATAAAAACCCCGCATCTAGACGCTCTGGCGGATGAGGGAATCATCTTTACAAATGCTTATTGCTGTGACCAAACATGTACACCATCAAGAGCTTCCATTTTAACAGGTAAATATCCTTCCGAGCATGGTGCATGGTCGTTAGGGACGCGATTAAACACCGAGGATAATATTCTTTTAACGGACTGCTTAAAACAAGCGGGATACAGAACAGTCCTTATTGGAAAATCCCATTTTGAGCCACTTCGTAAAACCGATAAATATCCTTCAATTGAAACCACCCAAAATCTTAGTAATCTTGATTTTTGGCGTGATTTTCACGGTCCTTATTACGGTTTTGAGTACGTAGAGATGACTAGAGGTCACGGAAATACTTCCGAAGTTGGAGAGCATTATGCTGTATGGTTGGAGGAACGTTTATCCCATTGGCGAGATTATTTTTTAAGACCTACTGGTAATTTGCCTCATCCCCCATTGTTCGTTGGTGAAATTCTTCCACAAAAATGGAATTTACCTGAAAAATATCACCATTCCCGTTGGATAGAAGAACGTTCAATTGCTATGCTTAACCAATTCAAAGAAAATGATGAAAACAACCCTTTCTTCATGTGGATCAGTTTCGCGGATCCTCATTATCCCCATGTGTGCCCTGAGCCCTGGTCTAATTTGCATGATCCGAATACTATTTCCGTTCCCAAGAAGAAACTAGGGGAACATCGAAATTCCAATCCCATCTTAAAGGTTACCCAGAAATCTTTTGCAAAATTTATTCTAAAAATTACCACACGACTTCAATCGTTCATATGGAAAATAAAATTGAAAATTAACAAGAAAACTAGTAAAAAGGGGGAGGCAGTGGATTTTTCAAATTTCGAAGGAATCTTTCGAAAACTCAAAGGGTTTCGCAAAATCTCTTCCTTTATTGATTATTACTCAGATTTTGTGGATAATGAGCAAAAACCATTCTTTATACATGGATTACATCCACATGTGCAATTTAGGAATCAAAAAGCTAAATCCTTAGCTATGATGTACGGTAAAATATCCTTAATTGACAATTGCATTGGTAACATAATGGCTACGTTAGTAGAGAATGAACAAAGTAATGACACTATTATAATCTTCACTACCGATCATGGCGATCAAATTGGAGAGCATGGATTATATTACAAAGGACCTTTTCCGTATCAAGCGGGTATGAAAGTTCCTTTTATTGTAAGGATCCCTGGAACTAGAAAACCATCTGAACATTCTCATGCATACATTTCTCTTGCGGATATTGCGCCTAGTATATTAAAATTAGTTGGACTTGAAATTCCCGAACAAATGACCGGTATAGACCAAAGTGAAGTATTTACAGGAAATCAAAAATCAGTTCGAGATCATATTATATGCGAATTTAGGGAAACTCCCATTAAAATTTTCATGGCTACTTTTATTATGGATCACTTCAAGATTGTATTTTATTATAAGAGGAATTTTGGAGAACTGTTTGATTTAAAAAAGGATCCAGAAGAATATCATAATCTGTGGGATGATCACCGATATAAAAAATTAAAAAAACGATTAATGCTGGATTATGTCTACAAACGGGTAAAATCCGAGCAATTAGAAGATTATAAGAAAATTTGGAAAGATTTTACTATTG
This sequence comes from Promethearchaeota archaeon, assembly GCA_016933055.1. GTDB lineage: Archaea > Asgardarchaeota > Lokiarchaeia > Sigyniarchaeales > Promethearchaeaceae > AMARA-1. The sequence continues at coordinate 96,556 of JAFGBS010000027.1, forward strand.
ATCAATTATATCCCGTGGTTTGGGAATATATGCTGGGAAAACCGGACATAATGCCTCGAATTGCAGATGCTTAGAAAGTTAAATAGGGATCAAAGATGCACATTCGCACTTTTTTACGGAAGATCATACCATGGTGGGCTCGATATTATCATCGGTTAAAAATTAAGGGAATTGAAAACCTGCCAACAAAAGGGAGTGCAATTATTACCCCAAATCACAGTGGAAGTTTTGATTATGATAATTTTGTGACTATGTCCGCATTAGAGCAATTTACAACTCAAGACCTCACTCGAAAGCGAATTTGGTTGTGCTATCATGATAAGTGGGTATATTTTTCAGGTTGGGGTGATTTGGTTCAATTATTTAGTCCAATTCCGATAAATTTGGATGGTAAGGGAATTCCCTGGAGATTAACAGATTTCATTGTCAAGAAGGGAGAATTGATAGCAATTATGCCAGAGGGGCATAGTGCTTGCATTTGGGAAGGTTATAAGCTATGGAAATTCTATCCTGGAGTAATTCGATTACATTTAAGGTACAAAATTCCGATTATTCCGACAGCCATGATAGGATTTGTATATGCCGCTCCAATCACATCTTCGTTATACATACCCCAGAAGATGCCCCCATGGACAAAAGAAGTTATGATACCTCCAGTTTTACCGATTAGACTAAAAATTGTCTATGGAAAACAGATTGAATTCGCCGAGTATTACGAGAAGGAGGTTTCAAAGCAGAAAATGTATGAATTGGCTGGGCAAGTCAGGAAAGAAGTGAAGAAATTGATTCAGAATAATCTGTAAAAATACTTAAATTTCTTCTCTTGGATCTTCTTTCACATGAAAGATGGGTTCAAATTCGTTACGTAGCAAATTAGAGATCTTTTTCTTATTCAAGACTCCTACAAATTCTTGAAATGGTGTGGTTCGTAACTCCGTATTAATATGCTGGAATAATGTTTCCCAAGTAAAGGCATCGAATTCAACCTCTTTTGGAGCATATTCTCGACCATCATTACGACGAAAATGACACAAATAGATTCCCCGCTCAAAATTATATTCAACTAGAATTTCGATACCTTTGAATTCGACTGTTTTCCACAAGGCCATACTATTGTAATAAACCTCGGAATCAGCATTTAATTGATCGAAATTACGTCGAAAATCTGCAAAACTATATCTTACTGAAGAACTTGGACTATGCATGAAATTTGTAACCTCTACTCCTATAAAATTATCATATTCGGTGTGTTTGTTTTTATGAGTTCCCAGTAACCTCTAATCACTATAGTTTTTCTTACTCTTTTAAATAATCTCCTAATCATGACTTATTAAAACACATATTTCAGTTCACATTTTTTTCCCCTTTTTTAGCATAAACGTGTTTTTTAAAATCCTAGGGTGATTTATCACATAATGCCTAGAACAAAAATGCACAATCATAAAATCATCCATTTTGAAATACCTTCAAAAGATCCGAATAGAGCAATGAATTTTTATTCAAATATCTTAGGTTGGTCATTTCAAGCTTGGGAGGGACCGATGGATTATTGGTTTACGAAAGCTGGACCAAAAAATGCGCCAGGAATCGAAGGTGCTATCACAAAGAAAGAATCCGAAGACGATATTGTAATTAATACAATCGGTGTCTCAGATATTGACAATGTAATTATAAAAATTAAGAAGCATGGTGGCACAATTATCAATCCGAAACATGCCGTCCCGGGAGTGGGTTATTTGGCATATTTCAAAGATTTAGATAATAATTTGTTCGGTTTAATGCAAGAAGATCCGAATGCGAAGTAACTAGTTGATAATATAATCAACCAAAAAGACTAAAATATCTTCCAACAACTTATTTGCATGGATAAGAAATTTGATATAATCATTATTGGTGGCGGTCCATCAGGTCTCTATTTTGCATGGAAAATGGCAGAAAAGGGGTTTTCCATACTGGTGGTGGAAAAACGGGATAAAATCTGGCATTATATCGATAGCTTTCACTTTGATAGCGAGAAATTCGCAGAATTTGATATTCCTGAACCAGAAAAAAATAGTGAAGAGTTTGTTACCATAAAAGAGCTTAGTATAAACCTTTCTCCTTTCGGAAATTATCCCAAATATATCATTTATCCATTTCACGTATTAAGGCTACCGTATTATCTTCAACGTATTGCAGAATACGGGAAAAAAGCGGGAGTTCAATTTCAGTTTAATACAACATATGTTGGTCCCAAACTCAAAAAAGGTAAACTTATTGGAATCTATGCGGAAACTACTGAGGGAAAACAACTAGAACTTTTTGGGAAATTAATTGTAGACGCTACTGGTATAACTGCCTCCGTACGAACCTCACTTCCAGATTATTACGGGGTAGAAACCTTTGTCGTACGACCCGACGAGTTATTCTATGTACTTTTAAAATATATAAAATGGGCTGGTGAAGAATCTATTGCCGATCAAGGGTGGACCTTTTATAAAACGTGGATTGCACCCAGTCCAGAGGGAGATGCCATCCTAGGAATAGGACAACCTCTAAATTATGACAACTGCGATCAAGTGTTAAAAAAATTCTTTGAGCATATAACTATTCCAGAATATACAGTAATCAAGGAAGAGAGAGGAAGGACTCCCTATAGACGCCCCCCATTTTCTCTTGTAGCGGATAATTTTTTGTGTTTAGGAGATGCTGCATGTTTGACCAAACCATTTTCAGGAGAAGGAATTACGAGTGGTTATACCGTAGCCAAATTAGCTATAGATGTGGTTGAAAAAGCCTTAAAGATTGACGATCTAAGCACCTCTGCTCTATGGAATATAAATACTTCGTATTTTCGCAATCAAGGCGCGAAATTTGCAGGAATGTTAGCTCAGATTCCAGTCGCTGCGAACACTAGTATGAAGGAAATGGAATATTTGTTTAAAAAAGATGTCATCTTTTCCGCAGAAGATTTTACTTCAATGAATCGAGAATATGAGATCAAATTACCAATAGGAAAAATTCTCCAAATAGCTTTTATTTTGTTTTGGGGTGTTTTAAGTGGTAAATATTCCATGCATGGTTTACAATCTCTGCTTTCTTCGATGAAAATATCGGGAACTATACGTAAGCATTATGAAGACTATCCGGATTCTCCAGACAGATTCCCGCAATGGAAAAAGCAAGCGAGTACCTATTGGGACCTAGTGCCAAAAATGCAATTATCTGAGATATAAAAATGCTATCGAATGAGGATTTTATGCATGGGATCGTGACCTGTTAGATGAAATCCGAGAAATATTAACTGAAACTTTACTATATCAACGCTTAGATACGTATAGTTCCTACTTTTATTCCCTTTTTTTTCTCTTTCGCACTACGTTATCAGATCTACTCCCCAACTAGTTGAGCATTGTAGTAGGTTCGATCACAAAGGAGTACCTTTTATCCTATACAGTTTATGTTATTCATTTCCATATGTTGACTAGTTAAATTCTATGCTGTGATATCCAAAAATTTTACGTAGGTGACAGAGAGTATATAGTAAGAAGTGGGGTCAATTTGGAGGGAGGCTAGATACATGAAAATGCCTCATGTTTCGCACTCGGCTTTTGAACTATCTTGGATAGGTGTTTGACTTCCTCCCACGTTCCCGCAACGAGGACCGACCTATTCTACATCTGAACGAGTATTGAATTGGTGTGAATTCGTAAATTGATTCTGGTTTATAGGTTTGAGGGTTTTTTATAACAGTATCATGTTAAAGGACTTCAATTTTTGATGAATAGACCCTATAGATGTTGATGCCTTAATAAAAAAAGGCAAGAAATTGGATTAAACTTATTTTTAATTAAATAATTGCTTAAATTCTTCAGAATCGCGTATATTTTTAAAATCCTCGTCATCTTTGGCATAATCCTTGTATCTAGCGTTTCCTTCGATTGCTTTTTTCAACCATCTGATGCTCTCTTCAGCGTTACCAAGAGCAGCTAAAACACAACTGAGATTATACATGCAATTTATATCAGTGGGATCTATGATTAGGGCTTTTTCAAACACTTCACGCGCCTTCTCTTTCTGCCCTAGGTATAAGTGGCAATATCCAAGAAATATCCAAGCTTCCCCATTATCCGGCATATAACGAACGATTTCGTTCAAAGGAATTAAACAATCATTGTATTTCTTATTCTGGAATAAATCATGAACCTTTCGAAACTTTTTTTCTAGTTTATCAGCATCGGAACGAACTTTTCCCACAGGAGCCGTGTACAAACTGATTTCATCATATCCATTAATTCCGAGAAATTCGTCCATACCATCTTGATCATACGCTACAATAGCACATGTTCCTGCAGGAATAGCCTCACATGCGAGATAGAGATTCTGGCAGATATGCCCGGCAGATAATAGGATATCTTTCAGAGAATCTCTGCCATATTTCCACTCCGTTCGAGCTGGACGTGCAGCCCAGATATACACCACAGCAGCTTTATTCACTAAATTTTGACCATGCAAAAGATTCTTAATTATTGGTATTAAATCTGGTTTATTTTGGATGATTGGTAATAATTTATGTTCGATTGGCAAGTAACGATATACACCTGGTTCTATTCCGATGACTTGAAATATTGCAATGTAGGTTTCAAATGGGTGGAGAGCACCTCCTGAAGGCACGGTTCGAAATGAATTTACACCATTAGGTAAAATCTTCTTAATTCCTTGTGTGCACCACAGTAAAAATGATAATTCTTCTAATGAAATAGCTTCCCCAGTGAAAAAACGTCGACTTTGACGATTATTTATTGCCTCCACTAATTTTACATTTTCTCCAATTTTAAAATCCTTGGGGTTTACTAAATCAATTAATTTAGCACCTTCTGGATAGGATTTTTCAATTGGTGGTGCTGGAATTCCTTTCTGCATATCTGCTGGTTCCGTTTCGACAAAATTCTTTAAATGGATTCGATATTCCATTTTTCTTTTATGGTTTTGTTCACTCATGCTAAAAACCTATATTACGTGTATATGGTAGATATATTTGTGGTATCGAACGCACAGTACATAATTCAATTACGCTTTTTATCTTTCAAATTACAATATTAGCCTATTCCACTGCCGTGTTAAACATTATAGTAGGTTTGATAGCATAGGAATGCTTAATCCTTGTTTTGGTCTATGTTACTCGTTTCCTGATGCTTAAATGACAATGGATTGTTCTAAATTATTCTTTAAAAAACCGATGTAATTTTACGTTTCGGATTTTGTCATCCAAATTCTTAATTTTATATATCCGGGTCAATATTTCAGCGGATTTTTCCAACGATTGTCCTGTAAACCGGTTTTTTACATGCAGATCGTAACTTTGTTCAGCACATTCTTGAGCATCGTCATACTGATTCAATGATAGGTAAATTTCACTTAATCGATTCAAAGATTTTGCCATTTTGAATGTATTTTGTGCTTTTCGATTTAACTCATATCCTATCTCAGCGATTCGTAATGCTTCAACATGTCTCTTATTTTCCACATAACCTTGAATTAGGCAATTTTCTACGTCCTCATCAAATTCGGGGGGTAAGTTTAATTTTTTCACGTACTCATAATCAGAAATTAAATCAAAAATCTGTAACATAGCTTGTAAACCCTGCATATGGAATTTTTGAGTATTAATCATTAATTTGCTCTTTAGATAACCCAAATAAAGTTTAGACGTATCTTCTTGATGTTTAACACTAAATATTAATGTATTATCTATGGTTTTGATAAGTGACTCATGTTTAGAGCTTAATTTGCAGTAATCTGAGGAAAATGCATCAACTTGTAATTTAATTTGAGAAATACTCTTCGAAAGGGATCGCAGACAACTTGGACACACTTGATCAATTTCATAAATTTGAGCGTCAGAAGTTTTTACGTTATTCATTAATGATTTACAATCTTTGCAACGTTTAGAGGTTACATGTTCCTTAAGACCTGGATCAATCAAGCTATATATTTGCTGAATCAGTTTTTCCTTGTAATTTCGAAATCTCAAATGAATCTTAAGCCAATCACTTACAATTATTCCAAAAAACTGCAGAACCTCAGAATGGGGAGCCAATATTTCATATTCAATATTGAGATTCACTTTAGCTCGAGAATCCGTATTAGTAACGTACAAAGTTTGAATATGTGCTGATTTTAATGCTATTTTTTGTTTGGTTTTCCCATCTATAAGTATTAAGAATGGATAATCTTCATGATATGCTAAATTTGTGACGTAAGGTAAATTTAAGTTAAGAGTTTCAGCTGGACGAGATACTAAGAGATCATATTTTTCGTCGGTCTCTTTGACAAACAATTGATTTAGATCCCTATATTGAATATAAATATTGATGGGAATAGTTTTCAGCTTATATACTAAGTTTTTGTCAATAATGTCCATCAAATTTACGAAATCCCGTTTTATGTTTTTAAAGAAGAATTCTGGTTAAACAGATTAAGGACTATGAAAATAAAAATATTTGGCTCTCTATCCTAGTATCGTATTAATTGTTCTTAGTATAGGACGAATTTCGTCGAATTTTTCTATCCGAATTCTTAATAAGTTCAAATAATTGAATGATTAAATAACAAAATAATTAATGAAATTTCAAAACGCATCACATTCCGTAATTCCATAGGAGAAACATTGATAAGGTCAAAATTGTTCAACTACATATGGTAGATTATTGCCATCATGGTTTTATCCGAGATCTATGCGATATCTGTAGACTGGAAGCTTCCCATAAGTTGCCTTTAAGTTTAGTGGATGATATGAAACACTACGATTTATTACGTCCGAAAGTTCAAATAAAAGATAGCTTATCGAAACTGATATCTCCAGATTTATCCATTCGACCAATAAAACCTCCAGAATCCGTTATTCACTCATCGATAGATCCAAGCAAGCATTTCCTTGATAAGAAAAGAAACCTTGTTACTCAGAGTGATATTGAGATAGGTACGGAGATTATTAATCTTAAAAAGAAATTTCTTATGAAAAAGTAACATAAATAATTAGTCAACATCTACCGAGTTTTATATAATCATTTTTCATCAATTTTCCCAAGTATGTAGATGTTAAAGGGGTAACAGTATAATCCGAATAGGTAACACAATGTTCAAAAGGGTCCGTTCGGGTATGTGGTTCGGAAGTTATGCGATTTTCGGATTGAAAAGGCAAATACATACGAAAAACCGATAAATTAGGAAAAAGTTTATATCACGGGATAGATATGAACAAGTCTTTTTTTTGCATAATTATCTGAATAAACAATTAGGTAATACTTTAAAATTTAAGAGCGTAATTCTTTTTGTCCTATATAGTGAAAAAAAAGTTGATTTAATGCAGTACTCCGACAGATTACATAATTTAGGAACCGAGATGGCTTTCAGTGTATTACAACAGATTCAGAGTTTCCCGCAGGAACGCCAGGAAAACATTATTTCCTTTGCTATTGGAGAACCGGATTTTGATACTCCAGAACACATAAAAAATGCAGCAATAGAATCTTTGAAATCCAATCGAACACATTATACTCCCTCGGCAGGAATACCAGAATTGAGACAAGCTATTGCAGATTATTATACTAAAGAACGCAATTTCCCTGTGGCAATGGAAAATGTGTGTGTATTATCTAGTGCAAAACTTGTTGTAAACTTCTCAATTTTAACTTGTACAAATCCAGGAGATGAAGTAATTTATCCAAATCCGGGTTATCCCGTATATGAAAGTCAAGCTCGTGTATTTGGGTGTAAACCAATCCCGGCACCCTTAATTGAGGAAGAAGAATTTGGCTTTGATATAGATAGATTGCGCAGCCTGATTACAGGTAAAACCCGAATGATAATCATCAATAACCCAAATAATCCTTGTGGAAGTGTTTTATCATCTCATCAATTGGAAGCATTACGAGAAATTGCCTTAGAGCATGATTTGTGGATTATTTCAGATGAAATCTATTCTAATCTCGTATATGATGGAATGAGATTTCGATCAATTGCTGAACTTCCAGATATGGCAAATAGAACAATTATATTAGATGGATTTTCGAAATACTATGCCATGACAGGATGGAGGTTGGGATTTGCAATCGCAAATCAAGATGTAGTGAAAAATTTTGCAAATTGGGCTACAAACACGATTTCATGCTCTGCAACGTTTATCCAAGACGCCGGAGTGGTTGCAATTACATCAGATAAAGCCCCTAGCAATGCAATGGTTCAACAATTCGAACGTAGAAGAAACTTAATGTGCGAATTAATTAATGACATTGAAGGAATAAGTTGTATAATTCCAAAAGGTGCATTTTATGTGTTTGCTAATGTGACCGAAGCATGTAAGAAGAAGAATTTTCGGGATGCCACCCAATTTCAACAAAGATTATTAGATGAACAAGATGTTGCAGTTTTATCTCGCGATTATTTTGGCACTCGAGATCCAGATGAAACCCAAGAGTATATTCGATTTTCTTATTGCGTCAGTCGGGATGATATTGAAAAAGGAATCGCTCGTATCAAGAAATTTATTGAATCTTAATCAATTTTATCTTTCTCTTCATTTCAAAGTAATATATTATATAAAAAATAAAACAAAAAGAAAAGAAAAGATAACTATCATTTTTTGAATTTACGGAATGCAATTAGTACAGAAATTCCCATTATTGTAAACAAAAAGATAGGTGTAGAATAACCCGGGATTATCCGATCTGGCGTTATATTCACGTGAATCAGTTCTAACCCATCATCACCGGTGGAATAGATAATATTTTCTCCTATGACTCGGATCAATTTTACCGGATCTTCATTGTATTTTGCTATCAAAGTTATTTCTTCCGGAGCTGATACATCTAGGATTAATATTCCCGTTCCCACACCTAAGAAAACGACGTCTTCTTTTATTGCGAAACCTATATGGGGAAGAGCCAGCACTGACCGGTATTCACCCAACTTAGTCGGTTCTTCAGGGTTGCTGATATCATATATTGCTAAACCATTCACATCGGATATGATGTACGCAAGGTTCCCATGCACTTCTATCTTATCCGCTAAATAGAAATCGATGATACTTATTATTTTGATACTCGTTGGATTACTAACATTTAGAATATATACACCATATTCAGGATCAATAGCATATACTAAGGAATTGTCAGCACAACCTCCTTTTATACCTCCATATTGAGTGTGATTATATCGACCCAAGAAGGAAGGGGAACTGGGAGTTGCAACATCCACAATTTGAATACCATGGTTTTGGAATAAATACAAATTTGAATCACGAATTGCGACACCAGTTGTGACTTCTGTATAATTTCCCACTTCTACAAGTTCGGTGTTCAATATAATAGTGCTTAAATCACTCCTTGCGTAGAGATTTGTGCCTTGGAATACTAGATTATGTACAGGAGTAGAATCAAACCCAGTGCCTAACACTGGCGCAGTTGGGTTAGAAAAATCAACCTCTAATACTCCCTCTACTCCTATAGCAGTATATACAGTATTGCCTGAAATCACAATATCTTCAATGAGAGCTTCATTATCTATTCGAGAATATTCGGTCGGATTAGCGGGATCAGAGATATTGTAAATCCCTACTCCCTTCTCAAATTCTGCAGCAAAAGCATAATTCCCCTCTATATGAATCCCTAATCCTCTTCCATTATCTATGCCTCCAACTCGGGTTGGATTGAATGGAACTGATACATCAATTATTTCAAATCCATCTTTACTGGATACATAAGCATAAGAACCAGAAACCGCTACCGAATCTAAGGACTTAAAGGGTAAATTGTATCTTCCTAACAACGTAATATTTGAGGGATCTGATATATTGAGTATTTCCAAACCCTCTTCACTATCAGTGAGATATACATAATCTCCTGCAATATCGATGTCATAATTTAAACCTGAACCCGAATAACTCCCTAATAAAGCAACATTGGGATGAGGATCGAGATCGGGCCCATCAGATACATTGATAATTTTCATACCGTAATATCCTGAAGCATAAACATAATTTCCCACAATCTTTAATGCAGATAGATCAATCGGATAGTTATCGTAATCATTACGAAGTCGTTGCCTGGTCTTATCAGTAATGTCTATTATCTCTAAACCCTCAATCCCATCGGCAAGATATGCATAATTTCCCATTACAATAACTTCAGAGGCATGTCCACGTGTACTATCCCGATAAGAACTGAGGACCATTGGTTCGGTCAAATCTGAAATATCTAATATATACAATCCCATGATACCCGCCGCTACATATGCATAATCTCCATCTATATAAACTGATTCTACAAATCCGATATCATCGATCTCACCAATTTTTACTGGAGAAGATAACGTAGAAATATCATAAATTCGAAGACCCCCTGTGCCCGTACTTATAAAAGCAGTGGAACCCGAAACGTAAACATCCTGTGCGGAACCATCTAATATATCTCCTAACCTCGTTATTTCTGCGGTAGCTGCTGACCCAAAGGAAGTAACTACTGGAAGTACCATGAGGAATATAATTGTTCCATAGAGAATTATATTCTTTTTTAGTTTCATATCTCCTTATCTAAACTGGACAATATAAAACATTTTTCGTATCATTCATGGAATTCTGGGTAGGTTTATGATCATCCAAAGATATTGATCGAAAAATAAGTAAATCTTACTGATTGGAGGATAATGTTACGATCCACACATTTATTAAATACCTTGTTTATGTACGTATTGTAAGTGTGTAAAATATCGTTAAAACAGACGTAATACAACTTATCATTTTAAGCCGGTGTGTCCGGGGAAATCCTTTTTAATTCATTAGCCGCGTGTGTCGGGCGCTATTTTTAACCAATCATCAATCATATAAATTTTAAAGGAATGCATACAAAAGGGAAAATCAAAATGGCACTTGAAAAAAATAAAAAGTCATTAGTGACCTTTATGGCATTTCCAGGGCCTAGATTGGGGAGATCTGCGCAATTAGGAGAGGCTCCTGAGAAATACTTAAAGGATTCTATAGAATTTATCAAGAAAACTGGATTTTTTAACGCAATTGAAGTGACGAAAATCAAAGATCCAGAAATCCGGGAAAATATGGCTCAATTGTACAAGAAATACAAGTTTTTTGTGACATATTGTGCCCAACCAGTGCAATTAATAAATGAGGACAATTTAATTGCTGAAACTGACATTAGTTCAATAGATGAACTAGAGAGACGAAATGCAGTTGCTCGATTAATGGAATGCTTAGATGAAGCATACGAGATCGGAGCGAAACAATTCTGCTTCTTGAGTGGATCCGATCCTGGGACAGAAAATGGATTAACACAAAGACGGTCAGCATTCAATGCATTGTTGAAATCTATACGAGAATTATGCGAATATGCATTGGAGATGGATAAACAATATAACCGTAAGCGGCGAATGCTTATAACTTTAGAAACCTTCGATCGGGAATCCCATCATGAAAATATGAAAGGGCAATTAATTGGACCATCTAATGAGGCTCGTGAACTTGCTGAAATCATAAAAGATGAAGATGAATGGGAGAATTTTGGTTTGCTTTATGACTTAAGTCATATGTTTCTACTGCGAAATGGTTATGAACACGAAGAAGTAGACTCACTTCGCATGCTTGCACCCTATTTAAACTGGATTCATATAGCAAATTCGGTTACAGACAAAAATGATCCCCTTTATGGTGATACACATGTCAGTATGGATTATCCCAATGGCGCCGTTACTCCCGAAATACTTGCAGATTTTATTAAAACTCTTAATGAAGTTAATTTCCAAGGTGGAGTAGGTTTTGAGATCATGCCACATGGTCGACAATTGAGTGAATCTGTTGTGAATATTGCTATTGCTGCTTATCAAGAAGCCGCTCAACAAATAGACGTAAATTATGCTCTGGGTGGATTTCGATTTAAAACTCGACGATTTTTACCCGAAAAGGTTTTCTTCAAAATATCTGAAGCTAAAATTAAACGTCCTTCCATTATAATGGAAGAATATGAGAATAGAAAACAAAGGAACAGACCATATGATGCTAATCTTTTATTGATTGCAGCAGATCACCCCGCTAGATATGTCACCAATGTAGGTGATGATCCGTACTTGATGGGAGATCGCCAGCAATACATTGGTAGAATAGTTCGATGTTTAGTGGATAATTGCGTTGATGGTATAATGACTACACCCGATTTAATGGATGACCTTATGGTTTTAAATCGTCTGTTTAAGGAAGCAGGGGGAAATAGCTTCATAGACAATAAAATCTTGATTGGATGTACTAATCGTGGAGGCCTTAGAGGATCAATGTATGAAATGGATGATAGAATTACTGCGTACAAGGTGGATGAAATTGTTGAGCGCCGATTGGATGGTGCAAAGATGATGTTTAGGATAGACTTGGATACAGCTCAAGCAAGGTATTCGCAACAGACTATTGAACGAGTTGCTGATATGGTCAGGAAATGTCAGGATTATAAAATTGAAGCATACATTGAACCTTTACCCGTTCGTCAAACACGAGATGGATACGTCATAAAAATGGATTATGGTGAACTGATTAAGACAATTGGGGTTGCTACGGCTCTTGGTGGTACAAGCGAACGAACATGGTTAAAAATCCCATATGTGGATAATTTTGAGATGGTTGCACGTTCAACAAGTAATCCGATTCTGTTATTAGGTGGAGCATCAACTGGCAAACCTACAGATATAATAGAAAATTTCGAGAAAGGTATAGGGGCTGGTCCAAATGTGCGCGGATGTATGGTTGGTCGCAATTTACTCTATCCTGGGTATGATGATCCATTAGCAGTTCTAATGGGGGTGTCAAAAATTGTCCATGATCAAGAAACCGCAGAAAATGCAGTAAAGTTCTTAGCTGAAAATCGGGGAAAAAATATGGATTATTTTTCTATTTTAATGCGAAGTAGAAAAATGCCCAAAGTAAAGGAAATATCAAAATCAGAAATATAATTTTTTTTTGTTTAACTTTTTATATTCGGTTTCATAGAATTTTTTGAAATCTACGTTCTCAGCAGCTGTATCCAATGGTATTGCAAATCTTACGACACTTTCTTTTTTTAAATATTGCCTAAATCGTGTTGAATTAAATCCTTTCAATGAAGATTCAGTAATCGTTTCAAAATTAATTTTTATATCTGAACTTTCATATTCAGTGTAATTATTCACAAATCCCTATTCAAAAAACGTATTGATCTTGCATTTTTTATTTTATAATCATAAAACATAACAGCAAGTCCATTAGATGATAGCTTCTCATCGGTTCATTCATGAGATTGCATCAATAGATATTTTCATTTGGTTACGGCGAAATTTCGAGTGAAATCACAGCTCCAGGAGGATTTCCAAAGAGAGAATCAAATGTACTTACCCAATTTCCAATTAAGCATTATCATGATGATAATTCGTCTCCTTCACTCATTCATGACAATAAGAGAGTCAAAAATAAAAAAGAAATTGAAATTATGAATAACAAGATTGGTTATTTTATGAGTAAATTTCTATAGCGGTAAGTGAACGATTGTAATCCATTAGTGGAGTTGTGAACAAGAAATAGTTAGTCCCTGAAGGATCTTGTATCGAACGCCAAGCTACATAGACTCTGTAGGTTCCTTTTGACAGTGATCCTGTGATATAATGCATGGAAAATGAAGAACAAATTTCCCTTGCAGAACTAACTCCTGCCATATCCAAATATTTCACATAAACGGTGCTATTTCCTACATTTTCCACACAAAGAGCAATTTCATATTTTACACCTGATATACCCAGCGAGCTAGATACTCCAATCGAATAGCTTGATGAAAATGTAGCAGATATTCTTGAATTTTTCTTTATAGTTATATTCAATTCTGTATCTGGAACTTGGGACCAAGTTAGATCGGAATCTAGAAGTTGTGCTGTAGAGTCAAATTCTTCATATTCACAAGCTGGAGATATGAATTTTGGAATCAATAAATACCCTACTCCTCCAGCTATTGCTACACTTAGAATAATACTTGCTATGAATGCGCCTGCAATGGCGCCTCCTCCTTTTGCCATTTTTTTTTTACCTCTAATACTCTTATAATTTTAGGACGAGTCAGAAACATCATAAAAATTTCAATATATAATTGTATGTAGTAAAGGAACTACTCTAAATTGGGGTATTAACATGGGATCTTTTTTATAATAGATATGAAAGTTCAAAGAAAATCCAAAAAACGAGAGGTGCATGTTTAGTACGGCACTTACAAGACTTACTAAAACATTTGCAGATTTTTCTCATGACAAATTTCATTGATCCATCATCCACCAAAATTTTATTTTTAATCATTTATTATGCTTGGATAATGCCAAAAGATAAAGAAACGAAACAACGTGAAAAAGCGCAAAAAGTTCTTGACCGAGCAGAAATTTTATTTGACCGGCAAGAATTTACCCGTAGCTACAAAGAATTCACCCGCGCTGGGAACCTATATCTTGACCTAGAGGAATATCGAGTAGCAGAACAATGCTTTCTATATTCCTCAAAAGCCTTAGTTCATGAAACCAGATACTACGATGCGTTTGAATCACTACGTTCTGCTGCCCAAGCATGCATTCAGCTTGAGGATTATCAAAAAGCAGTGGAATATTATGACGTCGCTGCAAAAAATGTGTTACGCTCCTCCCGAAAAGATGTGGAATCAAAATCGATTCTAGCGGCATGTTTCGGTTTTCTTTGTCAATTTATTACGGGTCAGCATGAAAAAGGGTTGGGGTTCATCAAACGAATTAAAATGTATGTGGATATTAAAGAATTCACGGAACACAAACTTATTCGTTTGGTTAAGGGTATAACTCTTGCCATTGTAAATAAAGACTCAAAGGCACTAAATTTACTCAAAAAAGAATTTCAGCGTAGTAAGTACGATCCGGCAGAGACTAAATTGATAAAAGATGCTTTTATCGTCGCAACCACTTATCTATTACTTGAAGCAACTATTAACTTGGAAAGAACAGAAATCATTAATGAGGAAATGCTGAATTTCACTTTGGATATTAATTTAAAACCTCTTCACAATATGAGAACGGATTCTGTATTAAATTATGATTTTCAGAAAGTGACAATTGAGGAGATGACTGTTCATTTAAGTGATAATCTCGCGTTAACGAAAAAACCCAATTTTCCGATTGAAATTTCAAAGGAAAATTACAATCTTCATTTTTCCGCACGATCGAATTTTCCAGGGGAGGGATCGGTAGGACCATTAAATTTTAAGTTGGATTTGGATGACAAATTTGAGTTAAATTTAAAAACAGACATGCAAAAAATGTTAGTGAAATCTCCACCGGCACAATTAGGTATCAATTTAACACCTTTAGTGAATCCAATTATTAATCAGACCTTTCCATTGGAAGTGAGAGTATCTAATCCTAGCGAAGCGGATATAGTAAATATAACCGTAGAATTCGAATTTCCAATAAATTTACGACTTATGCGTGGAACTAGCTCAAAAAAAATCTATCAACTCATCCGAAATGAAGATTTTAAATATCAAATTGCTCTTAAACCGCTAGAACCCGGAATACATAATATCAAAGCGATTGTATCATTTCAAGACGCAGATGGAAATGAGATTGGACCAAACGAAAAGTTACTTCCATTGGAAATTAACCTATAGTTTTCTATTCTAGATATATATTTAGATTCTTCTTTCTCATTTTACCTAGAATAGTTATGATCTTTTCATGTAAAAGACTTGGACTCAGCAGTGATGCTCGTGTTATCATTATTGATGATGATGATGCATTTATCATTAATGCGAAACCAGGTGATAGGGTAAAATTACTCCATATCAAACCAAATGGGGAGGAGGGTAAAGAAACCGTCGCAATAATAAATACAGCGACAGGTACAGGTGTCATTAAACCAGGGGAAGTTGGATTATATGATGAAATCTGGGAAACCTTACATTTATCTCCAAAGGATAGAAAAGTCGACATCCAATTACTCTCAAAACCCAGGTCGTTCGAAGCAATCAAACGAAAAGTTAAGGGAAAGGAATTGACTACGGAGGAGATTCATGATATTATAAGCGATGCAACAGATGGAGCCCTCTTACCTATTGAACTGGCAGCATTTGTGATAGGACTGGAAATCCAAGGTGCAAGTGATCGTGAAGTTGTGGACTTTGCAAATGCCATGGCCAGATCTGGAGAAATTTTAGATCTGGGCGAAGATGTATTCGATAAACATTCAACAGGTGGTGTACCTGGAAATAAAGTTTCACTCATTATTGTACCGATAATTGCCGCAGCTGGTTTACTCATACCTAAAACTTCCACTCGAGCAATTACCTCTCCTTCAGGTACTGCAGATTCTATGGAAGTTCTAGCAAACGTCGCTTTTGGTAAAGATGAAGTTCTTAAAATCTTGAAAGAAAACAATGCGGGGATATTTTGGGGTAGTTCAGTAGGAACACTGGCTCCTGCGGATGACGCATTAATAAAAATAGAAAAACCGCTCAATTCCGATCCATTTCCTCTGATGATCGCGTCCATTATTTCCAAAAAAATGTGTATGGGTGTTAAAAAAATGGTTTTAGACATCCCGTGTGGTAAAGGAACAAAATTTACTACGATTGATGATGGCCGCAAATTTGCGATACGTTTCAAAGATATCGCACAAAAAATTGGGATTGAAGCAATCTGTTTACTTACATCTGCCTCCCAACCGATAGGTCATGCGGTAGGTCCTGCAATAGAAGCACGAGAAGCCATGTATTTACTGCAAAATCCCGAAAAAGGCTCAACAAGCTTAAGAAACAAATCCACGGAACTTGCCGGATACTTATTAGAAATGGGAGGAAAAGCCCCCGAAGGAAAGGGTCAAGAACTCGCTATTGAAATTCTTAATTCTGGTAAAGCATTAAAGAAAATGCGGGGAATTATAAGTGCTCAAGGCGGGAATCCTGATGTTTCATGGGAAGAAATAAAAATAGGACCTCATGTTGCGGAAATGAAAGCATCCAAATCTGGTTTTATTACAGAAATTGATAACTATCATATTAATCAAATCGCAAAAATTGCGGGATGTCCCGCAGCTAAGAAATCTGGGGTGGATGTGATTTTTAAAAGAGGTTCTCGTGTGAAAAAAGGTGATGTGATATTTAAAATCTACTCGGATAGTGAAGAACGCCTCAAGCAAGCAGTAAAATACTACAATCAGCATCCTCCGCAACGGTTTAGCGGTATGACTATCGAGAAAATTTAATCAAAATTGTATTCTTTCTCTCATTTTTCTTAAAAACCATTCAACACTATATCTATAATCAATTTTTCTCCAAAAATAGAGAATGACGTACCAAATGAAACTAGTTAAGAGTAGGAAGCCCGTCCATATAAAGAACTCCTCGGAAATAGGTTTAAAATATAGGTTTTGTAGAATTCGAAATAAAATTATTGAGGCAAAAGACTCGAAAATATAGATTGTGAGTGATGTCGAGCTAAACATCTGAAAAAACCGTACAATTCCTGGATTTCTGTCTTGCCCCTTATTCTGGTAGTTTTTAAAGATCAAATAAAATATTGCAATAAATAGAATTTGTGAACCTAAATTAAGTAGATGGAGTGGTAATGGCACATAGGTACTCGTGTATCCGGCCATCATATCAAAACCGAGGAACAAAATAATTATATATGCAACTATACACGAAATCCCAACTAAAAATAAAATTAAAAATGCAGATCTTTCAAAACCGTCTTTATTAAGATTATACCCGATGAAAGCTCCACAAAAACCGAAGACAATAAGTGGAAATAAGCTAAATCTATTATGAGTTAATTTCAACAGAAAAATTAGCAGAAAAAGTTGATTATTATCATATAAATTATTAAAAAATTGGTTGGGATTTTCAATCCAAATATCCAAAAAAACGGAAACTGCTATGGTAACTAGCAAAGCAATTCCAAAACACCCATAAAATCTACTTTTTTGTTTCTCTTTCCTCTGATATACAAAATATCCAAGCAACGAAAGAAAAATAATAATTACCCCTATTGATTCTAACATTCCTGTTGTCGAATAATGCATTATGTTTAGAGATGAAAATTTCCACTGTTCTAACGTACCAGTCAATAAAGAATACGTTGCTTCTCCAGGATGTTCAGTACTCTTTGGTGATAAAAAACTTAACCAGATATAATGAATGATTATTAAGAGAAAACCCGATATTCCACGTTGTAAAAAATATCGACCAGCTCGAAAATCTTTCCTAGATAAATAGTCCTGTTGGGTTCGAAACACAAACACAATTCCCGAAAGAACGCAAAAAAAACTCCCCCACAGTGAGAAAAACACAAAAGGTGTGGCTATAATTCGTACTATTATCGGACTTGTGGTCATAATTTCTTCAAATAAGGGTTTGTATTGATTTACCACCCGATATAAAAATGCATGAAGAATTATCATATATAGGATTGCTAGACCGCGAGAAAAATCGATGAATACTAATCTTTTTCCCATGATTTCCACGGTTTATATTGAATTTTCTGTACTCATTTGTAATTCATATAGATCCACTATTTCATCAACCTTTGAGCAATCATAAATGTCCTTTTCATCTCGCACCCGTTGGAAAACGGGAAATCTAACAGAATAACCGGAGTCATGCACCTGTCCATTATAAAATTTTCCTACGTCCGCTTTTTGGCTAATGGTTAATTCATCTCCAGCAATCTCGATCACAATACTAGGTTTAAACCAAATATCGGGATTTTCTGTATTGCAAACCACATTTTCAGGGCGGGTCACTGTTTTAATAAATTGGAATGCATTCCAAAAGTATTCAATATCCTCATCACTAAATCCTGTCGCAACTCGGGTGAGAAATTCAAATTTCTCATTTTCTTCATTAAATACTGCAACCAAAAGCGTTCCAAATCGATTAGCACGCCTTCCCTTCCCCATAAGTGCACCAATCGGAACTACATCAATAGTATCTTTCATTTTTCCCGCTTCAAGGGATTTTAATTTTATCCACAAAAATCCCCGATTACCTGCTTTGTATACAGATTCAGATGGATCGATAGATTTATTCATAGTGCCTTCACAATTCTTTGCTCTAGCTTCTTTGAAGAAATCTACTAATTGTTCGGTGGTATTTATGGTGGTTTGAGATACTAAACGAATATTTTTAGTTTCTCTTGTAATTTTTTCTAATAATGAACGACGTTCTAGCATAGATTTATCCATTACAACAATTCGTTTTCTATCATCTTCGAGATATAGGAGATCAAATAGAAATAGACAAACGGGAACTTTTTCGATGAACTGTTTAACGTCATATTTACGTCTTCGAGTGCTTAAAACTTGGAAGGGTAATAAATTTTCGTATAAAGGGTCCATAGCCACTGTCTCACCTTCTAAAATGGCATTTTCCGCCTGAATATTTTCTAGAATTGCTTGCTGGATATCAGGATACTGTTCGGAAATGTTTTTTAATCTCCTAGAAAATAAAGCAACTGAACGCCCTTTTTTATGGATTTGTAAGCGTTCTCCATCTAATTTATATTCACTTACACATTTTCCTCCTAGCTTATCCAGAATTTGAGTATATTCTAATCGGGAAGCTAGCATCATTCGAATTGGTAATCCTACTTGAATATGAATAGATTCTAGACCTGATAAACCATTTTCCCGGATGATCTGTCCAATATATCCGAGATCGGGGTAAATATTATAAGTTTTTTCAATTATTTCTCGGTATTTCTTATCTTGGAGAAATGCAACAGCGAGAGCATCCATAATAGTAGCATCAGAAACTCCAACGCGCATAGATGAATTGAGAATACGTATAAGGTATTTTGCCATACTAGGGGAACATCTGGCGAGTAACCAGCGAATTTTGTCATATTTACGACCTAACGACTTTGTCCCGCTAACTGCTGCTATTTCTGTTAATTTTTCGTAGATGTCTTTAATAGAAAGAGTTTCGTGTTGAATTCCCATGAATGCAGTAATTTGCCCTTGCTTCGTTTTCCCTCCCGCAAGGCTAGCTGCAGTTTCTCCCAAATCACCGGTTTTTACCATTAATGATTTCACTAGAGATGCATCTGCGGCATAATGGGAAGAAATTGCCTCTAATAATGTTTTTTCTGCTAACCCAAGTTTAGGTTGTTCAGATATTTCTGAATATAATGTTCCTTGTGTGAGATAAATTATTTTTTCGAGATCACCTTTATCTAAAGTTTCGGGATTATCACGTATGGAGATAAACAGTTCTGAAAGAATATCCAAGATTTCCAATCGTTTGGATGTGGATGAAATTCTCTCGTAATATTGCACAAGGGTTTGAAATTCCATAAAATATTCACAGATGGGGAAGTATAAAAAAGATAATTAATTAACTGGTATGAATTTCTTATTTTTTTAATGCATCTATAAGGGTATAGAATGTAGTTTGGATATTACTTTTTATTGTTGGATCGATATCATTGAAAGATCCCTCGTGAAATTTTACTTTTCCCTCCTCAATATGGAATTTAGCTATCGGACCATCCATATATTCAATACTGACGGTTTTTTCATCAAGACGCGATACCCAAATATCTTTAAAGTGAGAAAGTATAGCCATAACCACGCATCCTTTTTGCACCGATTCCATCGGGTCCTTAATTATGAAAAGTGGTGCAGGTTCAGGAACTGCATCATCATCTGCATACTCTGAAGCAATTATTGGGGGTTCTTCTACCGTTAATTCTTGTTCTTCTTTAGTTTCAAGAGGATCAGTCTTAGGGATTGGTGTAGGATCTATGAAAGGAACACTGACAGGGGGTTCAGGGAAGGATTCAGGTTCTGATGTAACTTCGTGTGCTGATGCTCCTTGTGAGGAAGCAGAAATTTGTGTCGCAGTAGATTTCGGTTCAACAATAGGCACTTCAATAGGTTGTGCTTGTTCAAAATGTTCCTCTATCGGAAGAGGTTCACTGGGACCTCCGAATGTGATGACAAATCCTCCTGCATCAGTCACTGATCGGGACAGTAATTCCATAAATTTATTATTCAATTCATCGGTTTCAGAGTCTCTCCCAATTTTTCGCTCATCTATCTCATAAATAGTATCTAATCCCCTGCCCACAATCGATTTGCCAATAGTATATCCATGCCCCTTTAAACTCTGAGCTTGACGAAGTGCAGTTCTTTTGCTCACTAATCCCCGCTTTGCTCCGAACCAGAGCCAAACTGCCATATTCTCCTCATCTAAAACCATTACAATATTTTCTGATTTCAGATTTCCTTTACTCCATTCGACGGGACTACTAACGCCACCATCTTCCACTAAAAACATAAGTGCGAACGTTCTACTTGTCATTATAGGGAAAAAAAGATCGTGAAAACCTAAATTATTACTGATCAAATGGCATGTACGCAATAAGAGAATAAATTTTGAAACTAAGAAACTCAAGAAATTCGCTAGGAATATCTAACTGTTTAATCAATTCTAAACACACATTCGCAAAATCCACCACACTACCGCAAAAGCGGGAAAATCGGGTTCTAACAGATAAAGGTTCGAAATCTTCGAATTTAATCTGGATATCTAAGACATCATCATTCAGTTTAGAAAATATCCATATCGATTCCTTTTTAAAACCAATTTGATTAAATAAATCTAATCTTCTCATCGATTTTCCAATCTCTAAATTGTATAGATCTTGGACAACATCAATTATCCGATCAATAAAGTCGATCACATCAACTTTTCGCACAATGTAGCTTTCCAGTGTTGATTTTCTTATCGTTTTGGATACGTCCTCAAAAAAAACAAACTCAATAATCAAATCACTAATAAAAAGTTGCTCTAGATCCTCGATTTCACTCGCTGAATGATACTTAGGAATCGAGTTAAAATTGAAGTTTACACGGGTATAGTAATCCTGATAGCTTTTAGTCATAAGGGATCTGATCTCAGTGTTCTCTAAAGCAGTGGATAATTAAAATAAAGAATGTTGATCTCAACCTAAACATGTTTGGTTGATGAATTGGATGATTGGGAGAATTCCAAAGTTTATTTATAACAGAAATTATATCATCTGGATATATTATCTGGATATACATTGTTAGAAAATTATGCGCATGCAATTCAATAGGGTCGTAAAAGATAGATCGATTTTTATGTTCCAATAATTGTATATGTTGTATGGGTGATCTCATTCAAAATAATATATTTATAGTCATTCCCTCATGGCAGAAACTCCTTGATTATCCGACTCTAGGATGTTATATTGACCATAATCAAATTGTCTCGAACATTTTATCCGACCCAATTATTTTTTTTGGAGGTCTAGAAGCCACTAAGAAGGTGGAAGATCAATTTCTACACTTTATCTTTGGAGTTGGTTATTATTATGTGAAATTCGAATTAGAAGATGGAGGTCGATACATATTAGACAATAGATTAATATCAGGATTAATTTTATCTGATTTTGTTTATGATAAATTAGTGACGGCTAAATCAACGGCATTTCAAAATTCACATGATCTTATAGCTAATGAGTACATCTTCAAAGTTCCCATCAATTTGGCAGACAAAACAAATACACAACGAACCTTTATTGATGGTACTTTAATGCGTCAAATATTCATCCCCTATAAAGAAGTAATTATGGAGATGATGAAAAAGGTGCAATCCGATGAAAAATTCCCTGTCCATTCTGTTTTATGTGCGACTTATGATAAGTTTGACCAAATCTTACTGGGAGTTCGCTTAAATCCTGTATCCATGAAAGACTATCTTAAACCAATTCCAGGGATTTTACATATTGATTATGGGGCTGAACAACTACTTCACCAAGCGTTCACTAACGAAGATATTGGAATGATTCTGAAGATCGTGCAAAATCTCAAAAAAACCTATTCGACTCTTGCATTCAATCCAATCCAATTAAATACGTTATTAGAAAATGCATCATTTGCCTTGGAATCGAATTTTCCCAACCCCCGTATACCCCCGGAAAGACCAGCTCAGAGATTAAAAGCATCAATCTTGTTTACTGCATCAGAAAATGAAAGAATTACGGAATGGCCGAAAAACATTCCGTCATTGGAAAATTATAAACTGGGAATAGATATAAAAAGCGTTGAAAATATCGCTTCGAGGATATCAGAAAAACCATATGATGGTCCTCAATTTAAAGAAGTGGATACT
Source organism: Promethearchaeota archaeon (assembly GCA_016933055.1). GTDB lineage: Archaea > Asgardarchaeota > Lokiarchaeia > Sigyniarchaeales > Promethearchaeaceae > AMARA-1. The sequence continues at coordinate 119,760 of JAFGBS010000027.1, forward strand.
AACGATTATCAACTTGGGGGAATGAACTCTGAGGAAGAATTTAAGTTAAGAGAACTATCACATAAAAGAGTTCCATCCAAACCATTACCATCGATACCAACAAGTAATATTATCGAAATTTTAGAAGTCTTCCGAACAATGATAGAGGAGGATTATAGTATTATCGATATTGGAAAATGCCTTGAAATTGCAAGGGACAATATCCGGAAAATAACACTTCATACGGAATTTATGTTCGAAATGGGAAAATGGGCTAATATTTACTCTAAGCATGAGCCTAATATCGCATTCAACAAAAAGGAAAAATCTCGATTCCTTGAAATCGTCAACGAATGGATAAAAATAGCTAAGATATCAAACTATCCAAAAATCGAGTGATTTTTGTTTATACTACTACTAAATTCTCCTTGTAAATCTATGTGGGGAACATTCATTAGGTAGTCTTCAGTGTTTAACATAGGGGATATCAGAAGATGGCAATAGACTGGGATAAATATTCTTTAAAAATAAATGGTGAACGAGTATTTTTAATTGGTGGAGAATTTCATTATTGGAGACTCCCAGATAAAGAACGGTGGGATTATATACTAAAATCATATAAAGGTGCAGGACTAAATTGTGTGAGGATCTATTTTCATTGGGGTTTTCATAATCCGGCAGAGGATGTGTTCATCTTCCATGGAAATCGTGATATAAACTATTTATTGAAGTTATGCGAGGAAATTGGATTATATGTGTTTGTTGCAGCGGGTCCTTATATTTGTGCGGAAACCAATGCGGGGGGATTTCCCACTTGGATGATTCAAAAGCAAAATGTCCGAGTTCGACATATGAAAAGCACGCTCCATCAAGAATACGATCCGAAATATATGGAATATTGTAAAAAATGGTATGAAAAATTTATCCCAGAAATTAAAGCCCATCAATTAACAGAAAATAATCCAGACGGTTGTATTATTGGATTTCAAATAGAAAACGAATATCCAGAAAAAGCCTATGGTATTAAAAGCTTACCTAGATACATGGAAGAGTTGAAACAATATGCTGAAGAATTTGGTATAGTAGTCCCAATTTATCACAATGATTTTATCGAATTAGGATCTTGGAATGGATTGGTTGACTTATATGGTTACGATAAATATGTTATTTTTGCCGATAAGCATCCAAAATCCCTTCCATTAAAATCATGGTCACCTAAGAGTTTTATGAAAGCGGTTGATTCCTCTGAGAAAAAAATACGTGAGCTGGGACCCCCTGCTTCTAACGGTCCTCTTTTCATACCAGAACTACAAGGAGGTTGGTATAATCACTGGACGATTCTTTACGGGTATGATGAACTATATACTTATTTTGGACCCACTTATCAGAAAGTCTTATGTCAAAGTTTCTTAGCGCAAGGAGTTACTGCAATGAGTCTTTACATGTTCTACGGTGGAACAAATTATGGAAGTATCGGAAATCCGGAAGTCTATACTAGTTATGACTATTCTGCATGTATTCGGGAATATGGATATCAATCAGATCGAATGCGGCATTTTCGCCTATTTTCCCTATTCACTCGTAGTTTCAATGACTCCCTTACTGAAACTAATCCTATCGATAAAATCGATATTTATTGTTCACAAAAGGATATTCTTTACAAGCAAAGAAGATCTTTGAATGGCACTGATTTCTATTTCTTCCGCAATTTTAATGAACATAAACAAGAATTTACTATCGAATTAGATGATGGCACCGTGGTACCCAAATTGCAGAAACAACATCTAGAGTATAAAGACGGATTTATTGCAGTTGGAAATCACAAACTAAATGAGAACTTCACGATTAAATTTTGCTCACTTCCGATCATTCTCAAAAGTAAGTTTCGAGATGGAACTTTATTGGTTGTGTACCAGAACGGCGGGGAATTGATATTGGAAGGTACGGGGTTCCGTTCTAAATATATCAATCAAATCGAAGCCGAAAATTTCACTCGATTTTGGTTTGTGAACCGTGGGTATGATACAATCACCTCGGATACTGGTCATAAGCTGTATATTGTGTGTCTGGATGAAGATCACGCCTTGAGTTTTAATAGTAACTTATCAGATAGTAATTTTCGAGGAATGTGGGGGGCGTACTCATCGTTCTTCCAAAATAATGGAAGTGTAGAAATTGAAATCTTCAAGAATGAAGAAACTGTACTTTTATGCGAGAAAGATGAGGTACCTTTATTCCAGTCTACATCATTATATAATATTCCAGGAGTTCATACTTCACGATTTGATGATAATCCACAAGTGAGTATAACCTCCTTAAAAGGATGGAAAAAAAAGAAAACACAATGGGAGTACATTGATGATTCTGAAATTTGGAGACCCATTATTATAGAAGCCCATGACCCTCTCAATTACGGATTTACATCGGGACACATCCTATATAAATGTGAATTTACCCCAAAATCTTATAATAATCTGCAACTGAAATTAAATGCTAGACATAAAGCTGCAATTTGGTTGAATGGCTCCTTTGTTGGAGGTCTTGCGAATTACACAGCGAAAACCCAATCCGTATTCAAACCAGGTCCTATGAATGGTCCAGATTTAAAATTTTTAGGAGCAAAGACATTCGACTTAACGCCCTACCTTACTCATGATAAGAATGTCCTATTCATTATCACGGAATCCTTGGGTCAATCAAAACATTTCTTTCCCACTAATGATTCAAAAAATCCACGTGGAATTCTTAATGCAAAATTTTCGAAGCAAGTTTTAAACAAACGATGGTATATCTCAGGGATTAATGTTACTAATTTGTCCGATCCCTTCGATACTGCAGGATTACCTGGTGAGAAACGAAACTACCATATAAACTCGAATGGAAATGATTGGAAATCCGTAGGTACATGGAAGATTTTGCCCGAAGATCAGATTGTGTGGTATTCGACTACTTTTGGTTTAGATTTAATAAAAAATGAGCGAATTCCACTTCGTGTACATATTGAGGGGAAGCACAATTGTTCCATTTATCTAAACGGTCATTGTATTGGACGTTATTGGGGTGGTGCTGGTCCTCAGAATGACTTCTATCTTATGGATTCACTTTTGCGAGTTAAGAATACTTTGACATTAGCTTGCTGGACTTCAATTCCTGATGAAATTAAGATAGTTATCGAACCCTATAACATTGATTCTAATAGTGGGAATATAAAGAAAAACGGAAAACCACGAGATGTTGAGATATTTAAAACAAAGACTAAAGAAATTTTCTTCTAAAATTTTACTTATCCCTTAATCTCGCAAAAGAAGGAAGATATCTGATAATATCTGGATTTTTCAATATTTTAATAACGTTCTGAACTTCGATCTAATGGAGAACTTTATTATTCTAAATATATTGAAAAATGAACAAACATGAGTCAACAACAACAAGCACCGCAAAACGATGTTGAACATCATCTGTACAATTTGGGTCGATATTTACGGGATCTCGCGACTTGGACATGGCTATCCATCTTCTTTTTCTGGTTGATTTTCCCATTGGTATTTCTTATCAAGCGAAAAATTCAGTTTCTGATTGAAATGGATAAATTAAATCGGAAAATAAAAGATTATGACCTCGAACGGGCATTTCTTTTCCAGATTATTGGGTTAATCGTGACGGTTGTTGCATTTTTTGTAGGGTGGGTCTTTCTCATCATTTCTTATGATGCCTTAGAGAAATGGGGGAAACGGTATGCTAACGAACATCCCAGTAATAATATGGTACAGTTCGTTAGCGGGATGAGAACAACGAAAATGGGCTTAATTTTTTCCCCAATAGTGATAGGATTGTTTATCGTTCCAGTAGGCATGAAACGAGCTGGAAATGCTTTAATGGTGATATTTGGAGGACAAACATACTCAATTCAAAACGGAAAAGAAAATACTACAGCTTCTTCATCATCATCTGAAATCGAACTATTTCGCCAAGAGGTCACAGGATATCGTCCGAAATTCTGTCTATCTTGCGGGAACCCGGTAGAAGAAGATCTAAAATTCTGTAAAAATTGTGGCACACCCTTATAGAAATCCAAGTCATATTTTTATTCAAGTTTACGAGAAAGTGTGCTATATGATGATTTTAGTTTATAGTTCGAAGAATCTATTACACACGTGTAAATAAAAAATTCATTCAGATTGATTTATCTTACCACACCAAATTACTCTTTCTATTTCTAGGCACATCTTGAGTTGGGCAATTTTTGCCCACTCGTTTTTTTTTCTTTCTCATCATTATTTATTAGTGAAAACTGGTGTTTTGATTACTTTGAACACTTTTTATTTTATAGAAATTATCCACTTCTAAATCTTCGTTCAACTGCTTTTCGTTCTCAAGAAATTCCTTTAATGCTTCTCTAACAATCTCTGATCGACTATTAAATAATCCTAATTTAATTAAACTTTCAAACGCAGTAATGTATGCGTCTGGTATATTGATGGTCACAATTTGTTTTTTCATATTTGCGGTTCACCTTTGTTTGTATAAAATTGAATTCTTAAGAGAACTTCTGCATGAATACGATTTATTACCCGCCCCTCACGGGCTAATTTAAACCCTATTTCTGTATTGAAGACTTCTTAAGGATAATTCACTACACCATAATTTTTGTCGCAGAGTATTTAAAATTACTTGTGAATGTGTCTTAACCAGTTAATATTGGAGTAATATCTCTATAGAAGTCTATAGTTCTTTCGAGAATAATAAATGTTTTATAATTATAACTTGATTTTTCATTTATAAAGCCCCATCACTGCTGTTGTTTGGTATTCAAAAGATAAAATTATTGTTAATTCTAAACTTAATATTGTTGTGAATCCGAAAAATAAAAGTCCTGAAACATCTCATTCGTCGGTACGGGAATATTTCCAAGGGGATACACTGAAATCCTATACTCATTCGAAATCTATGATGCACATTCAAGAAAAAATGACCTTACGCATACTTCAGCTTTCTGGTGCGGAACCACCTGCCTTAATATTAGATTTAGGAATGGGGGCGGGATTTTCTAGTGTCCCCTTGTACATGCGTGGATTCACAATAATTGGAATGGAATTACTTTGGAAAATGCTAATAGAATATCCTATTTCTGAACTCAATCCAATAGCGGGAAATATGATGCATTTAGTTTTTCGAGAGAATTTATTTGATTACATATTCTCGGTATCCGCATTTCAATGGACCTATCGTCATAAAGGTAGTTTTGAACTGATACGGTTTGATGAATTTGCCAAATCACTTAATATGATTTTAAAAATAAAGGGTGTATTAGTTTTCCAACTCTATGAATCTTCAGAATCAATCTTAGATATGATTTATTCTGTATTTATTCGACATGGATTTTCAGGGAAATATATCCTTGATAATCCACAATCCAAAAAGAAAAGAAAAACCTATCTTTATCTTCGCAAAGTAAAATCTATATAAATAAGGTATTATACCATGCCGAAAAAGGAATCACTGGATCGAGATTATTACTTCGGAGAAAGAGCGGAATTTTACGCAAAATCTAAATGGATGGCGCGGAACCAAATTAAATCTACCCGGAGGGCACTGGAACTACTGGAAAATGAAAAAATCGGTGGAATTATTGCCATGGAACCTCATAATATGTTAATATTAGACATAGGATGTGGTTCTGGTTTTAGTACACAAATGATAGAAATGAATGGTTTTCAAACAATAGGAATAGATAACTCTTTTGATATGTTAGAACAAAATCGGAAGACATCTCTTCCTATAAGCAGAAATGTAGTATGTGGAATAATTGAAAAACTCCCCTTTCGAAACAACTTATTTGATGCAATGATAAGTATATCAGCATTTAATTTCATCTTGGAACATGTTTCATTACATAATAAAAAAGATCTCTTAAAACTGGTTGCCATTCAAATCTCAAATTTGTCGAAAGATCACGGAAGGGTAGTTATCGAGTTTTATCCAAAAAAAGAAGAAATCCCACTTTATATGGAGGCATTTAAACAATTTTTTGAGGGTGGCTTGGTAATAGATAATCCAAATCAGCGGAAAGAACAGAAATTTCTTATATTAAAAATAAAAAAAAATAATGAAATATTTTGAATTTCGAACTTATTTTTATTGGAAGTTCTCGACAAAAACTCCTCCAATCAAAAATTTTTTAATTTATGCGTAATTAGGGGCATATCATACTATTAGTACTCCATGGCAAATACTTGAGCTCCATGGTGTGAATGTTAAGGAAGCGATTTAAAATAATTCAAAAAGCACGTGTAAGATTAATGAGCGCAAACTTGTCTGATCTTCAAAAAGTCTCAGATGAGATTGCCCAAGTTGTAGAAAAAACTCAAGACAAAATGTACGGTCCTATTCGCCTACCCACTAAAAGACTGCGCTTAACGACCCGAAAATCTCCTTGTGGTGAAGGAACGAACACTTGGGAGCATTATGAAATGCGTATACATAAAAGGATCATCGATGTCTTAGCACAAGATAGATCGATGCTTTTAATTATGAAAATAAAGATTCCCGAATCAGTTATAGTTGAAATTGAGCTGATGGAGTAAAACGGAGCGAAATAAAAAATGAGTGATGAGTATAGTTCTGAAACAGACGTTGATAAAATTACTGTGACAACAAAAATCAAGAAATTAGATCGAAAATACGGAAAAGTTACTAATCTTGAAACTAAAGTCCGCGATCCGTTTATTCCTCCCAGTATTGAAACGAAAATCCGAGAAACGTATATAAAAAATCGTGGATTTACCCCTAATGATGTTGCTATTAAAAATGATATTCGAGTTTCGGCAGCGAAAAAACTTTTAGAAAAGATGGAAAAAGATGGTTCAATTGAACTCGTGACTTCCACCAGTCGACTAAAAGTTTATAGAGGGACGGCAGCTAAATCCTCGAAAGATGCTGAAGAAGAATAACAACTTTTTTCTACAATCAAAAACCTTCTTACCTTATTCTAAAGAACAACTACGCTAAAAGCCTTTTTTCCACTACGTCAAGCACTTATTAGGTGGAAAAATGGTTTTTTATCGTAGGTGCACCTAAATCCTATAAGCATGGCGTTTTTGACGCTCGGTTGTGAATTACGTTGATTTAACGTTAACAACCTACCATTTGTAGCCTTAAGGAGTGGGATATATATTGATTACTAAAAATGCAACAGTTATAGATATTTTTTATAGTATTGAATACAATCAGAGAGATCTTTAAGATATTATTCGACTGTAGAAATAAGTAGCTATTGAAAACAAATACTAATATGTGAATAAATTCGTAGTATAACAACAGGATTGAGTATTGATGTCTGAATTTTTTAACCAATTACTTGAGAAAGTGAACTTGGAAGAGGGAGTTGAGGGGATTCGCCAAATTTTATTACAAATCTACCGAAATGGTTCTATTTCTGTGAAAAAATTATCACGATTGACTCTTATTCCCGTACCTCTTGTATCCAAAATCGTAAATGTCTTGAGTGAACAAAAACTCTTATCTCGTTCGAAAAACGGCATCCAATACTGGGAACACGGAATGAAATTCGTCGAAAAAGAATTTGGGTTTTTTGGATATGGTACTCAAAAATGTCCTACCTGTAAAAGTCGGCCAGTGTATGTATCCCCCATGTTTGATGAGATGTTTGAAATCTTAAATTCAATATTTGCAAAACGTCCTTCGGTAGACACAACTTTAGATCAATCCAAAAATACTGTCGAAACTGCCATCCAGCGTGCATGTTATCTCTATGAAAAAGGTGCATTGGAGGGTAAACGCGTTCTCTTCATCGGAGATGATGATTTTACGTCAGTTTGTGTGGGAATGATGTCCAAGATCTTTTTCCCAAATGATCCTTTCATACTCATCCCTAAATCCATTACCGTGATAGATATCGATGCACGAATTGTAGAAAGTATTCAAACTATCTTTAGAAATAATAAACTGACTATTCAATGTATACAGTACGATCTCCGAGAACCAATACCTTCCGAGTTACTTCACTCATTTGATACGATCATCACAGATCCTCCCTACTCTCCAGATGGATTAGGATTATTTCTCTCACGAGCTTTGTCATGTATGGATTCGGGTGTAAATAAGGATATTTTTTTATCTTTTGCACATCGATCTCCTGATCAAACCATGAAAATACAATCAATTATGACACAAATGGGATTATCGATAGTAGAAATCATACCACGATTTAATAAATACGAAGGATCAGAGACTTTGGGAAATGAAACACAAATGTTTCACCTAAAGACTACCAGTTTTAGTCAAGAATTGGTTCTGGCTTCTGCTAAGGCAGATTTGAAAATCTATACTGGGGAAACTCATCCCTATATCCGTCAATTCCAGTGTATGTCATGTAATGCAATTATTGAAGTCGGACCAGATAAAGAGTATCAAACAATTGAAGAATTAAAAGGAGCAACATGTCCGAATTGTAGTAGTAAGAAGTTTAAACTTATCGGACGGAATTTAATCTTACATTAAGAATGAGCATATGATTTTTATGACTGATAAAACACCCTGACGAGGATTTATCAAGTTATAAGGTTCCAAATGAGGTATAAGATCTAGCATATAAATATAACACGCAAGTTTTTATTTTTTATTTATATTTCCTACTAAATCCAATCTTGTTGAGAAATACCAAGATAGATTATGGTGAATTGTAGAAATGACTATTACAACCCAAGATTACGAATTTTTAACTAAGAAGTTTGACCAATTAAAAAATTATGTAGAATTACAAGATTTTCGTACCTTCCTTTTATTCAATTTAATTGATGAATCTGAAACCATGATTCAGAAATTAATGGAGGGAGGAAGCTCAATGCGCACCTTGCTCTATGATCAGAAGGGAGCATATATCTATGAATATGCACTGACGAAAGGACGCCTAGTTTTTTATGTAAAGTCTTCAGCGGTAGCAGATGATATCACAGTATTGGATCGAGATAAAAATAAGGATTTTTTCAGTCAATATCTAAGTAAATTTGAACAAGATAGACTTTTTACTAAACAAGAAAACAAAATTGGAATTGTCCGATTATCGAGTAAAATGGTGGAGGTAGATGAGAAAAATGATATCTTTCCCAAATTTGAGGTTACTCGGATATATGATGACTTTCTCTCTTTTCTGTTTGATATAGGTAAATCAAAGTATGTTTTTGTTCTTCATGGCGGAAAAAAAGAACCTAATGTGATTTTTGCAATATCCATTTTGTTGTCCAACGCTTTAAATCAAGAATTTGTAGCTGTCCAAGCTTATATCGATAGAGATAAGGAATGCACGGGGCAATTCCTCAAGGTAAATAGTCAGGAGTTTACCTATGAGCACGCTGATGAAATTAAAGAATCTACCCATTCAGATATGTATCACAATCAATACCTCTTGATGGTTCATATTAAGTCGCTTAAGCCTTATTAAGTCTGAGCAAAGTTATTTACCTTATTTTTCTTATTTTGTTTGTATAAATAAACCGGTTCTCGATGGATGGGAGAAAATGTCATTCAAGCAAGAAGATGAGTATCGAAAATGTCCCTATTGTGGATATATCATGAGCAAACCATTTCCAGATATTTGCCCTAACCCCGTTTGCTTACGGAAAATTGACAGTATATCCAAGGATACTTTCAGTGAAAATATTCAAGCACAAAATATTCAAACCAAAATAAAACGGATGTTCGAACCTACAGATATAGGGATAGAAACAGAAAAACCTATGGACATTCAGCAAATAAAAGTTAGCACAGCGAGCGCAGATAAGATAACAGGCGTATCCAAAAAAAAAAAGAACACACTAGCCAATCTAAATGAGGATGTTATTATTATTCCGACTTTGGGTCAATATTTTAAAAATATAGGAATCGTAAAAGAGGATCGCGAACCCATTTATAACAGAAATCCCGAGTTCTCCTATCTGCAAGAACTATCCATAAATTTGGATTATATAGCTAGCAGTATCATTGGTGGGGAGATTGATAGGTTACTACTTCGTTCGGATTTAAGCCAAGCATTAGAAAAAGTACTATACATAAAGAAAAACGGTTTGATTTACTTTCTTTATGGGCAATTTCCCGATAAGCAAGGTACTTGGATTTTGAATGAAATGAGAACAGAATTATTTAGTAGCTTAATGGGGCGCAACCTTAATCAGCTAACTCCAGTTGATTGGCATAATATTAAATTAAGATTTCCTGCAAAAATTGCGTTTATATTGGAGCGATATGCGAAAACTGCTTCGGAAGTGATGACAGATCGTCAGATCCCTAGTGTTGTGGACACAATACGGTTTGATTACTTTGGTATGAGCTACCAATCGATAGGAACAATTTCAAAATTATTGGGTGATGAATTCATAAAAATAGAAATTGGGGAGGACGCACAAGCATCGATAGATCTAAAAGAATCAGAAATAACTGCGAAAATTGAAGCTATTGCAGCAAATACAATTGCAAATACAAAAGCAACCCCTCAATATCTTACCGTTAAATTGGGGTATCAAAAGTATCGATATCTTCTATTTGAAAAACTAGAAAACGAATATTTCATTTATATGCTTGCAGAGGGTAATTTAGAGAAATATAAATCAGTTTTACCAACTATCATAGAAATAATTGAACCATATACGCATAAACCATTTCGGGGTGATCTCAGACCCTTTATAGAATTAAAGAAACAAATCACAGATTTTTTCCAGATTCGCACTTTCTAGATATTAATTTTTTTCCACAGTAATTATTTTTCGTGATTAGTACTATTTCTCTCATATTGAAAAGAAAATATGAACAATGTAATCGCCAAAAATAATGCGTATTTACACATAATACTTTCCAATGCCTCAACGGCAGAGAAATTTATGATTATCGTAATGGCCATTGGTAACAGAAAGGAGAAATAGCCGATCAAGACATAAATTGCTTTTCGGTTTAATTGCTTTGGATTCTCTTTTGTGTCCCGCACCCAAGCGATGATGATTAAAATAAATGCCCAAAAAATATACCCGAAATAAAAAAACCCATATAGATTTCCAAGGGGATAATTATAAATTGCATAAAAGGGATTGCATGTCTGGAGTGAGAAAGCATCCGGTACTATACTATAATAAATAGATAGTGCAATTCCTGCCACAATTCCTGACCAGTTAATCCAATGCCGCAATTTACAAACAGAGGATATTAATAGAATACCAAGGGGAGGAAGAAATGTAATTACAATAAGACCAAATCTTCCGATAATGTTAGGATCAATTCCAATACACATTAAAAACTCCATAAGCTGATACATTTGGAGGAACAGCATTAAAAGAACAATCCACCAAAATTGGGGATGCTTTTTGTTTTTTATAAAGATCGCAATCAAGAAAGTAAACTCGATGATAAATAAAATTAAAGAAAAAAGGCCGGGTAGCATAATGAATTTCTATCCTCGCCAATAAGCATTATTCGAAATTGGATTCATCTTCATCTTGGTCTTGTCGCTTATCACTCATATTTTTTTGCCATTGTTTTTTGGCATTTTCCTTTTCATCATCCTGAGGTTCAGACCAAGCTGTAACCACCCAATTATAGGTCTCTTTTTCTTCATCTTCTTCCTTTTTCACATATATACCAAGTGCTTTAATCTCATCTTTTTTCTCCCGCCACAAATCCCAAAATTGAGGAGTAGGACTCCCATTTCTTACTTTCATATAATCTTCTTTGGATTTTACAAACACAATGCGTCCATCTCCAGTCCATTTTACATGTTTTTCTACATCTTCTCTTCTCAATGCCATATGGAAAAATCATCTCATGTCTAATAAAAAACTTATGAGAAATCTAAACTGAAAGTTTTCAGACTTAACAGTTATTTAAATTATCGCTAGTAAAGCAGTTATTATAATCACCAATCCCGAGATTAATCGTAAATATGGTCGCGCTTTCACTCGAAACGTACTTATTTTTTCATTCGATATCCCAATTCTTAATATTCCGAAAATTGTGATAATGGGAACTAGAACACCGATGGAAAATAATAATAATGCAGTCATTACCCTACCAGGTACATACAATCCCACTTGATTAATGGAAAATAACAAACTGAGTAAAATCCCCCCTATACAAGGGCTTTTTAGGATTGTAAAAGCAGATCCTAATAAAAATGAAGAGAACATAGAATTTTCCTCACTTAAATTTTTGAAAAATTTCTTTAATTTCTCTGGTGTGCGAAATAATCGAGAATTTTCATTCCATGCATCTATACATTGCCATAAACCTAATAAAATCAAAGGGATACCCAATACTAGTTTAAGAGTCAATCCTGAGAGTAACATAGATGCAACGTCCATAAAATAGGTAAACAGAAAACCGATAATAAAATACATAATTAGTACACCCAAGGAGAAACCAACTAAACTAAAAAGAAAATACTTTTTTGATTGGTTCGCAAGAAGGGAGGTGCCAAATACACCTGTTATTAAGATAACGCATGGAGATAACCCAGATAATAAACCTGTTATTAATGGAATCCAAATATTATATTCCCTATAATACATCCATTCCTCACAAGATAGTGGATTATCAATCAAATATGAATATATATTTTCGAGATTCTTAGACGTGATGAATTGTCCATTAATATAATATTTACACGGGGTTATCTCAATTACGACACTTGGCCAAGATAGATACTCAGTATTCAGATAGGATTCTGCAGCTTCCTTTTGAGTAGAATTTGAAATATCGTATTCGATATATTGAATTTCAGGGTGAGTGTTTAAAAAATCCAATACCTCTTGGTGAGCATCGATACAAATGCCACATAAAGGATGAAAAAAGTAATGAAGCGATATGTTTTCCTGTAAATATGTAGAACTATGAATTGATGAGTGAACAAAATTTCTTTTTAATCCTGAAGTTGAATAGACACTACATATCGTAAGGCATGATGAAAAAACAATTAATGCGCCAAACAGGAGTAATTTCCACTCATTTCGGATTCTCATTTTGATCTCTTGTTATTATTCATAGATGTTCTATAAAGATATATTGACATCGGAAGATTCAAATTTATCTAGAGTAACTTTTATACACATCCGATAGACGTGATGAATTATGGGAAAATATAAAATACTAGTTGCCGATAGTTTAGCAAAAGAGGGTATCGAAGAATTACAGATGCATCCGGAATTCGAAGTTACTGTAAACACTAAACATACAACTGAAGAATTGATCAAACTAATTCCCCCTTTTCATGCTGTTATTGTTAGAAGCGCCACGAAATTAACTTCAGAGGTTTTACAAGCTGCTGAAAACTTAAAAGTGGTAGCTCGAGCGGGAACAGGATTTGATAATATCGACGTGGATACATGTTCCAAATTAGGTATAATTGTCATGATTACTCCTATGGGAAACTCACTAGCAGTGGCAGAACTCACTTTCGGATTTATGCTAGATTTTGCTCGGAGTATCTCTCTTGCTCGACAATCGATGATTGAAGGTCGATGGGACAAGAGTAAATTTAAAGGAACCGAATTAGCAGGAAAAACTTTGGGAATTTTGGGTTTGGGAAGAATTGGAGCCTTAGTTGCAAAACGTGCTATAGCTTTTGATATGAATGTAATTGCTTTTGATAAATATATCACGAAGGTGAGAGCGGAACAATTTGGTGCTACTTTGCTTGAAGATTTTGATACATTTCTAAGCACAGCAGATTATATCAGCATTCATGTACCCCTCACTTCCGAAACTGAAAATATGATCGATACACCACAATTCGAGATCATGAAACCCACAAGTTGTATTATAAATATCTCACGTGGAGGGATTGTTAATGAACAATCCCTTGTCACTGCCTTGAAAGAAAGAAAAATCGGTGGTGCTTGTATTGATGTATTCTCCAAGGAACCTGCAATACCTGAGGAATTTCCGTTCATACGATTACCAAATTGTATTACGACACCTCATTTAGGGGCCTCTACAGAAGAAGCCCAGATAAAAGTCGGCACAATTGCTGCAGATCATATTGCTCAAGCTCTTCTCGAGAAAAAATTTCCCGATGCAGTGAATCTAAAACAAGTTCGCATCACATAGTAACAAACAAAAATATTAACCACTAATTCTCCTATTTTTTTCCAACGATTTTATGAAATCTTGGTGAGACAGGTGCTATTAATCAATCAATTTAAAAGTCAAATTTTGATTTTTGAGGTGTACAAAAAATTTTCTGCGGGTTATGAGGATCTTTATCTGTGGACTCGGGCCAGTGCTTCTAAATCTAGATTCACAATAGATGTATTGAAAGCAAAGGAACTTGCCCGTAAGGATGGTATCTTTTATCACATCGAGCATCAAGACCGAAAACTATGTTTCTTTTTGTTTGAAAAAATGTTATATTTAGTGGGTTCTGAAAACGATGTGCAATTTCAATTGTTGGAAGCGATAATTGAGGAAACCTCGCAGGAATTCTTTGCTTTTTACAAAAATAAATTGGAGCATTATGAAGGCGGATTTATCTCTGATTATAAAGACTTTGATAACCGATTTCTTTATATTATTGGAGACTTAAAACACATTGTGACGGTTGTGATTGCACCATGCGCAGTCTGTGGTAAATCAATCGGAATTATTGCTAAAAATTCCCTCATTAATCGTTTCCCCGAACAGCGGATTCCGGTTCCCTTGGTATTCACTCATCAAGGACATTCCTTACTTATTTATTTAGATAAACAGTTTAACGTACGAGGATCTGAGATTGTAGATATCTCATCATAGTGGATAAACCTTTTTTTCTCACCCTCTTATATCTGTACCTATGACATATGACAATTTTGATCCCGATGGGCAAAAAATTAAGTTATTCACTCCGGGTCCTGTGCAGGTTCCTGATTGGATATTAACCGAGTTAGCCAAACCTAATGATACTCATCGGAGTAATCCCTATCGTGAATTACACGCGCTGGTACGAGCTAAGATGCAAAAATTATTGCATACCCATAATGATGTTTTCTTTTGGACTAATTCCGGAACAGGAGTGATGGAAGCATGCATTTGGAACCTGATCGGTCCTGATGATAAAGCAATATTCTTTCCTTGCGGAGCTTTTGGAGAACGATGGGCAAAAACTGCGGAACAATGCGGCAAAGGAGATAATTCAGTAATAGTGAATGTAGAATGGGGTAAGGGGGTTTCTGCAGAGTTAGTGAAGAAAGAACTAAGTCAAGATAAGTATGATGTCGTTTTTATGACAATGAACGAAACTTCCACCGGAGTAATGAATCCTATTTGGAAAATTGGACCGATAGTTAAAGAGTATGGAGCTTTATTATGTGTTGATAGTGTATCATGTATGGCTGGTGTGGATATTAATGTGGATGCATGGGGAATTGATGTAGCATTAGCTTCGACACAAAAATGTTTTGCGTTACCCCCTGGTTTAGCCATATCTTCAGTTTCTGCAGCTGCACTTGAGAAAGCAAAAACAGTCCCTAATAGAGGTAATTATTTTGATTTCTTAGACATGCTGAAAAAATCTCAATCTAATGAAACCCCTTCGACACCTGCAATTCCGTTATTACGTGCTTTAAATACCATGCTGGACTACATCTTGGATGAAGAGGGTCCGGAAAATCGTTATAAACGACATGCAAGCATGGCAAAATATATAAGAGAGTGGGCCGTTCAGCAAGGATTTGAAATTTTTAGTGAAGAGGGTTATCATTCCAATACCGTCGTTACCATAAAAAATAACTTGAACTTAAATACAGCCAAATGGGTAAAAAAAGCAATTGAGCATGGTTACCGATTTGTAGATGGTTATGGAGATCTCAAGGGGAAGACTTTTCGCATTGCAGCAATGGGTGAGATTTCCATGAATGATGTGAAAGAATTCCTAACACTACTAATGAAACTCTTTGATGAAGTAAAGTGAAATTGTCTTATTCCATCCATTTTATTTTTTAAGAGTCATCACTTATTTTACTCGGACTTTATTCTTTTTATATGAATTTTGGTGATAAGCATGGGAACTCGACGACATAGTATGGAAGATATACTGGAACTAATGAAAGATCCCGAATCATTGAGATGCGTGGGTTTAGTAGGTCACATTGACCATGGAAAAACCACTCTTTCAGATTCTCTTCTCGCGGAAGCAGGTTTACTAAACGAATCTCTCGTAGGAGAAGCTCGTGCATTGGATTATCTTGAAGAAGAACAAAGACGCGGTATCACCATGAAATCCGCAAATGTGTCTCTGTATTACGAAAAAGGTATTCGAGAAAAACCATTTTTAATTAATCTGGTGGATACACCAGGTCATCTAGATTTTAGTGGAAAAGTTACTCGAGCATTGCGTTTGATAGACGGAGTTGTTGTCATAGTTGACGCAGTAGAAGAGATTAATTCCCAATCCGAAATCGTTGTAAAGCAAGCGTTGGAAGAAGCAGTCAAACCAATATTGTTTATTAATAAGATCGATCGGCTTTATCGAGAATTAAAATTAACCAATGAAGAAATAAAAAATAAACTTAATCATATAATTACTACTTTCAATAGTCTTATTGATAGATTTTCAGACGAAAAATATAAAATTGGATGGAAAGTAAATCCAGAGAACGGCTCTGTCATTTTTGGTTCTGCATTGCATAAATGGGGTTTTACGATATCTAAAATATTAGCTTATAACTGGACTTTCAAAAATATCTCTGAAAAATACCAGAATGATGATTACGAAGATCTTGCTTCCATTTTTCCTGTGTGGGAATCAATTTTATCCGCAATTATTACACACCTCCCAAATCCAAAAGAATCGCAGAAATATCGCATAAAAGCAATATGGGATGGAAAATCTGAAAGCGATTTGGGAAAAAGTATGCTGAATTGCGATCCTAATGGTCCGTTAGTTATGTGCATGAGCAATATTAAGTACGACGTTCATGGATTAATCTCTACAGGGCGAGTGTTTTCAGGTACTTTACGAAAAGGAGACAAGGTTTACTTGTTAGATCATGATTCTGAAGAACGAATCATGAAAGTTGCAATATATATGGGGGCACGCATGGATAACGCGACCGAAATCCCCGCTGGTAATATTGCTGCGGTTGGTGGACTAAAAAAAGTCAGAAGTGGGGAAACTATTGTTAGTAGCGAGAGTAAAGATGTAATGACCTCTTTCGAAAATGTAAAATATGTTAGTCAACCGGTTGTGACTGTTGCAATTGAACCTGAAATGCTGAAAAATTTGAATTCACTTCAAGAAAATTTGGATCACCTATTGATTGAAGATCCCAATTTGTTTTACGAAATAAGTAGCGATACAGGAGAAGTCCTTCTATCTGGATTGGGTCCATTACATTTGGAAGTAGCGGTGAAAGAGTTAGAAGAAAAAGGGATGAATATAACCGTATCGAAACCAATGAGTGTTTTTAGAGAATCAATCATGAACGAATCTAGTGAAGTAACTGTGAGTTCTTCGGATAATACAATGATTCTAAGCCTTAAAGTAGAGCGAAATGATCTAAAAACCATCAATTTTCTTAAAAAAATCAAACTCACAGCATATCCTAGTTATACCCAAATAATTACGGCTTTAAAAAAGAATACGAGCCTTAAAAAAAAGGAAACTAATGGTTATATATTTTCGGACGTTTATGGTAATTTAGTACTAAATGGGACTAACAATATACGATTTGAAGTTTATTCCGGGAGAAAAAAACAAAAACAACAATTGGCACAGAATTCTAAACATATAAATCAGCACATGATCCATGTAAAAGATACTTTGATAGGGGAAATGAACACATCCTTTCGAAACATGTTCTTATCGGGACCATTATGCAGAGAACGTTTAGCAGAATTGAAAATCACTTTAACTAATCTTGAATTGAAAAAACTAGCAGATGAGCATTTCATTGCAGACATTACGATTTTGCTCCGTGAAGCGGTTTTTAAAGCTTTGAAACAAACTGGATCGGTTCTATTGGAACCAGTTTATGAATTGATTATACAAGCCCCCCCAGATCAAGTGGGGGCGATCACCCCTCTACTAGCACAACATCAAAGCCGAATTACAGAAATAAGCCAAAATGAATATTCAGCGCAGTTACAGTGTTATATGTCTGTTAGAGAATATATTGATTTTAGTACAGAATTACGATCTAGAACATCAGGGAGAGCATTTTGGCAAACTCATTTTTATTCTTTCGAAGAGGTACCTGAAAATATACGAGATACTATTATTACTGAAATAAAATTTAGAAAAGGGATGTTTTATTAATCCCGCACAATAAAATCTTCCAGTTTATCTTTCGCTTTTTCCCTTTCTTTTTGGTGGTGGATCAGAAATTTCGTAACTTTTTCAATCAATATCGCTTTTAATTCCCCAGTCAATAAATCTCCATTTCGATAAGCAAGTTCAATTTCATCTAATTTTTTATCTATCGGTTCAAATAAAATTTTCAACCACTGAAAGGAGACATCTATATCGGGATTCCCTCCCAATTTTCGATGCGTTTCGATATCGGGCTGACCCCCACTGAATGCATGTTTGTTAATTTTATTTTTTACTTGTTTAGGAGTGTCTGTTACATAAATCGTAGAATTGGGATTAGAAGCGCTCATCTTACCGGCAGGTCCTAAAAGACTAGGTATAAACTTATTCTGTATAGAAGCTGGTTTATAATACCCCAATTTTGGCAATACATCTCTGCATACTCGGAAGTGAGGATCTTGATCCACCCCATGAGGAATTAAACAAGGGATGTTCTTTCCTTGTTGGACTGATTTCAAAATAGCGGGGGCTGCTTGAATAGAAGTATAAAAGATTTGACCAATATTAGCGGAATTTTCAAATCCAAAGGATGCCTTAACGGTTGAAAATGTGATCTTTTTCGCAATCGGTAATGCAATATTATAAAGGGTTTTAGCGTTTTCGGTATCGATAATTATCTGAGTTTTTTTCGGATCAAAACCTAAAGCAATTACATCTAAAGCATTATCATACGCGAGTTCTTTAGTTTCCTCCATGGATAAATCTTCTTTAAACAAAAATTTTTCATCATCCGTCATTTGAAAAATAAATTCCGCTCCGAATTTGTCTTGTAACCATTTAGTAAAAATCCATGGTACAAGATGTCCGATGTGCGTCTTTTCAGAAGGTCCTCTGCCAGTATACAGATAAAACGGATTTCCTTTTTCATATTCATCTAATAACCAGTTTAAGTCACGATGAGTAAAGAAAAGATCTCTGCGTAACATGAAATGCAGCCTTCCTGTATGCTTTTGAATACGTTTTAACAACTCGGGTGTAATAGGTTCAGTCCCAAATCTCTCTATGAGCTTGTCATAGTCTACAACTCCTTCTACATCCCAAGGAGTAACAATAAAATCTTCATCCGCCACAATCGTGCACCTGTTTGTCATGAATTTTACAATGGAAAAGCTTCAATAGAATCCAATTAAAATCTATAAATCAAAGTTAAAAAAATTAGGGAAAAGTCTCTCTGACGAATGATTTTTTTATATAACTTCCTTCAAACTACGTGAATTCCGTACACAATGGGCTATAAGTGACACTGTGGATTTTATAATTGAAATCACGTGCAGCTTTTGCACGAAGTCTTAGAAAAACACAAGTTATTACAATTGAACCATTTTCAAGATAGAAAATCAATTATGTAAATACTTTTTGAATCATTTCGTTTGCTTTTTCTATCTGTGGAGGGCCGTCATACATTTTAATTCCACGAATCATGACCAAACGATTGCAAACAGGTATCAGCATTTCCAAATTGTGCTGAATGACAATAAGAGTGATTTCATATTTCTCATTCAGCGTTTTAAGAAGCGAGAGAAGGTCTCTTACCATAGTAAAATCCAAAGCAGAGGTAGGTTCATCTAAGAGCAATATATCAGGATTCCGAACTAACGCCTGGGCGATAAGTACTTTTTGTTGTTCTCCCCCCGAAAGATGTCCAATGGGTCTATTTTTAAATCGTTCCATTTTGACTTTGTGTAATGCAAGGATGACTGGATCACCAACTATTAAGCTTCCATTTCCTACATTAACATTATTCGCACCGTATCGATACAAACCCATCTCAACAACGTCATACACTGTAGCAGGGAATTCACGTTGAACGGGGTGCATCTGGGGGACATAACCGATCTCTTTATAAGTTTTAGAAGTCACTGGTTTCCCGTTTACCAAAATAGTCCCTGATTTTGCTTTATAAATTCCAAGGATGGTTTTTAGTAAAGTTGTTTTTCCGGATCCATTTTTTCCAATCAGTCCTAAATAGTCCCCATTATTTACAATTAAATCAATATCTTTCAGAACAACATTATGTCCTAGCATTACGGTTACTTTTTCCATTTCAATTACTGGGTTGGGGAAGAATTCTTTATTCATGATGGTGACCTCCATGTTGGGAGTGATCGTGAACATGATGATGTTCATCAACATGCTCATGATCTTGGGTGGCTGTTTCTGGCGATTCTTCTGTATCTTCCATTTCACAATACATACAATATGAATCCCCAATAGCTTCCTCACACACATTGCATAAATGTGAATCAATTTCGGGAATTGAATGTTTTCTTCTTTTGGGGGAAAAAGCCATCGAAAAGATAAACACAATTGTAAGCAACACAACGATGGTAGCTGAAGCGGAAATTTCTAACACATAGGAAATTGGAAAAGCTGCAATTGCACAGAAAAACGAAATAATAACAGAATAAACCACCATTTTCTTGATGTCATAAGTATATTGATATGCAGCTGCTGCAGGAGTTACGACAAATGCCATGATAAGAATGATTCCAACCACTCGAATTCCCATAATCACTGTTAATGCTACAATAACTAGGAAAATGTAGGAGATTAAACGAGTAGGGATCCCGTTTGCTTGAGCTAATTCTTCATCAAAAGTGCTAAAGTATAACCATTTACCCATGATCACCATTGTTATCACAATTACGATTGCAAATCCAAGAGTTAATAGCAATTCCTCAAGATTTACTGATGATAGACTTCCAAACAACAGAGAACTAACGCTAACATTATAATTATTATATAAACTGATGAATATGATACCCAAAGCCATCGTTAAAGCAAATAATATACCGATAGAAGTTTCATTGGATAGTTTCGTTTTTTCTCGGATGTATCCTATACCTAAAGCGGTTATGAGGGCAAATATAGAAACGGGATATAAGATATTGATGCCTAATAAGAGACCGAGTGCTCCTCCAGCAAATGCAGAATGTGCAATTCCGTTTCCAAAAAAAATTAAACCACGTAATACCATAAATACTCCGACAATACTGCAAACTACACCAATAATAATTGCTGCAAATATCGGACGAACTAAAATATTATTACTAAATGGACGGCGAAATAGAGCAGTAAAGAAGTTAAGTAATTTATCCCATAGGCTCATTATTTGATTCCTCCTTCTTCGTCTTCACGATGCTCATGACATTCTGGATACATGATAACCAAACCCGAACAGTGATTACGATGATATTTTTCGCAAATTAACTTTGCAAGTTTACAGGACATATTTGGGGCAAGTCGGAGAGCTTCGTCATATGATTCTTTTTTTGTCAAATCCAATGTATTTAGAAGAAAATCTTGGACTAAATGAATATGATTTTGGAGGTGTATGATTGAATTGTTTTGTTCCATTTTCAACTGCACCGTTTTATACTTTTTCCACATAATTTGATTCTTTTCTACCATTCGAGCTAATGCACTATTTATAGTTTGGGGAGGAATTGCTAATCGTTCAGCAAAATCACTTGGACGAATCCTTACGTTACTAATAATTTGTCTAAATTCCTCATCAGTTGAAGGATTATGACTAACAATTTCCTTTAAAAATTCCATCAAAATTTTAAACTCTACCGTGTGAGTTTCTTGAAGGTTTGGATCAAACATAGGTTAAGTCATAATCATATGATTCTAATTAAAGTTTTGCGGTTATGTATTATCGTAAAGCTTTATAAAATCTAATAAAAGGTTTCTTACGAACTAACGATTAATCGTAAAGAACAAGCTTTATATTTAGATATAAAATAGGTAAAACTATGAAATCACGAAAAATGTATGTTGGACTCTTTTTATTTTTGATTTTTTTCTTATCATTAGGATTTTCCGTTAATGCAGATTTTCCTTCTAGTTCCCAGTCTTCTCTCAACATTATGACTACTATTGCCATTCCCTATGATATTGTCAAAAGTATCTCGGGATCAGGAGCAACTATTGAAAGTATAGTCGATTCTACAACTGATATTCATAGTTTTGATGGTCCTACACCAAATCAATTGGATAAAATGGTTAATGTAGCAGATGTGATATTCACTCTGGGAATCCGAGATGCCGAACCCTGGTTGCAACCAATAATCGACGATAATCCAAGCTTAACGAGTAAAATTGTAAATCTCACAAATATCTTTGTTGATGGAATTGCTGATCCTCTACTCGAAAATGAAATTAATGAGCATATTTGGATGGATCCGAATATCGTGAAAAAGATGGCAACCATTACGACTGCAACTTTAGTTTCGTTGGATCCTGCTAATAGCGATACATTTGAATCCGCAAATGCTACGTATCAAGCGAAATTAGATGCACTTCTCATGCATATAGAGGGAAATAAAACTGCCTATTTTAACGGAATGAAAGTTGTTGTGAATCATCCTTCCTTTCTCTATCTATTCGAATTACTAGGAATACAGCGTTTAGGCGTCATTGAAACCCATGAGCATGGTTCGGAACCTGATCCACAACATATCGATGAACTGGTTCAAATGATAAATAATGAAAGTGGAAATGTTACAATCGTAACTAATCCCCAACACTCCAGTGAGAACGCAATTGAAATTGCCCAAGCAACTGACTCAAAAATCTCAATTATGTCCCCCATTCCGGGTATCTTCAAAAATCAAGGTGGTAAATTAGAATTTGATTTTGAAGTATTGGATTATATTTCTATGATTGAATATTGCATGTATGCCTTGCGAAACCCCGTGGACTCTCCTAAAACCATTCCTGGTTATAGATTAATTGCACTTGGAATGTCAATAGTAATCGGTACTGGAGTTAGTCTCATATTAGTTGGGAAAAGAGTACAAAAGTAATACTTGCTATTTTTTTCTTCTAATTGAATCATTGCAAGTTATATACATAAAAAGAAAAAAAGTAATTAATCTTTTTTTATCGAAGCTAATCAGTAAAAATTTCCCCTTTTTTCCCGTAGTACTGTGCGGTCTTCTCCCTTCTCCCCTAGAATCCATCCATAATACGATTTTCCCATGCA